>CAWAAO010000008.1:0-31103 GCA_963780015.1 uncultured Actinomycetes bacterium | reverse complement strand
CCCAGACCCTTGTAGAGCAGCTTTCATCGTCTCCTGTCGCGAAACCGGTTCCTTTACTCGGGAGTTCGTGGGACCGAGGATGGCTGTGTGGACACGAGCCAGTGGACGCTCGCGGTGATCTCGATCGTCCTCGCCCTCGTCATCCTTCTGCTCTCCCGACTTCCTCGCCCGGTCCTGGTGCTGGTCGTCGCGGCCCTCGTCGGGGCAGTCGCGGGGGTGCTCATGCTCTTGGGCCGGACGTACTCCGTGATCTGCGACTTCGCCCGCCCTGGCTCGCGTCGATAGATGCAGCGGGCTGTACGTCACGCTGCTGGGGGCCGATCATCGGCTTCCGCAGTTCATGCAAGGCCCTCACGCCGATGCCTGGCTGATCGGTACCGCCGCTCTCCTTGGAGCCGTGCTGGCGGACATCGTTGCACTCGTGGCTCTGTGGGCTTGGTCCCGTATGAGACGAAGCGAGAGTGTCACCAGCGCGGCCTGAGCGGCGAACGTGCCGAACGTGGACGGTCTTCGCGATCTGCTGCTGTAGACGCCTCCCGGGTTGCCGACGGCCGAGATCTGAGGAAGGCTTTGCCGCATGCGCGGTCCCGGTCACGGCTGAGGGGCACATGGACCGATCCGCTGCTCGTGAGAGGGGAGCGATATGACTCAGTCCAGCGCGAGCGTCCTGATCAACGGGTTCGGGGTGCTCTTCGTGATACTGAACTCGTTCGGGTTGGGCCTCAGGCTTCCGGTCGGCAAGCTGCTGGGACAGGCCTTTGCCCATCGGAAGATCGCCGTGTGGGTGTTGGTGATCAACTTCGTCATCATCCCGCTCGTGTTCATCGGCTATTTGCTGACGATTGCCTCGTCCGTTCCTGACGAGATCAAAGTCGGGTTCTGTATCGCAGCCTTGTGTGCGGGTATGCCTTTCGCTCCCATCCTCGCCCGGTTAGCCAAGGCGGATGTCAGCATCACCACCACGCTGTTAGTGATCTTGACTGTCGCGACCCTTATCGCCCTCCCGCTGGGGCTGCCCCTCGCCATCGATGCGGTTGACGTGCAACTCACGGTCTCTGTCTGGGATATCGCTTGGCCGCTGCTGCTCTTCTTGCTCCTGCCGCTGGCTCTCGGGTGCGGCTTCAGGGTCTGGTGGCCCGACCTGACGCCGCCATTGGCACAGTGGGTTGTCCGAGTTGCGATCCTGTGTCTGCTCTTTAACCTCAACTTCACGCTGGTTGCGTATTGGAATCTGTTCGTGCAGGCCTGGGGCACCGAGAGCTACATCGCGGCCTTTGCCGGACCATTCATCGGCCTCGGGTGTGGCTACCTTCTCGTTTCCAGTCTTCGAGTCAAAGACGTGGGAATCAGGCATTCGACCGAGGTGACCACGGCGATACGCAACATCGCTCCGATGCTCCTGATGATGATCTTTCCCTTTGGAGCCGACCCGCTGGTCACGGTGTCGATCACGATCCTCAACACCATCGGCCTCGTGACCGTTCTGCTATTCGTCCTGATGTGGAGGCGCGCTGCTTCACCATCGGACACTCCCGCAACAACCAACCAGCCAGCAAGCGAAGGCCTGACCCCGCCAACGTCGACGTGACGAGTGATCCACCCGCCCTTTATCGTGCCGACGATCCGCCCGTGGTGCGTAACGAGCCTGCCGAGCAGCCGACCGACGGCTGCCCCGTTGCGTCCGACGTTGACGACCTGACTGACCGCCCGATCGCCGCGCTGTTCGCCGAGCCAACCGAGTCTTCGCCGCCCGCTCCCGTCTAACACGGTGTGACGAGAACAGACAGGAGTCGACGGTACTCAGGTCAACTCGAAACGGTCACTGACCTGCTGGTTCGCTCGAAAGCCGCAGGTAGCGGGCACGGTGCGGGCAGCCTTACGAAGCTTCAGCTCCATGAAGCTCGGACCGAACTCGCGGCGCGCGCGACACCCGCTGCGTCGACCCCGTGTTCGAAGCCCAGCTCGTCCAGGAGTCCGCACAACGCCTCGGTGGCGAGGTTGCCGGGCGCGCCCGGTGCGTACGGGCAGCCCCCGGTGCCGCCCGCCGACGAATCGAACGTCCGAACGCCGAGCTCGAGTCCCGGCCTCGACATCCGCGAGCGCGCGTCCGTACGTGTCGTGGAAATGGAGCGCCAGCCGCTCCACGGCGATCCGCTCCAGCAGCGCGGTGACGACCCGACGTACGTCCTCCGGATGGGCGACCCCGATCGTGTCGCCGATCGAGATCTCATCACAGCCGAGTTCGAGGAGCGCGAGCGAGACGCGGACAACCTGCTCCGTCGCGACGTCGCCGCTGTAGGGACATCCGAACGCCGTCGAGACGTAGCCTCGTCGCCACCACCCCGCCGAGCCGGCTCGCTCGAGCACCGGCTGTGAAGGCGGCGAGCGACCCCTCGATCGTCATGCCGATGTTCGCCTGGGTGAAGGCTTCCGAGGCGGCCGTGAAGACGGCAACCGCATCGGCTCCGGCCGCCTCCGCGCGCTCGAGACCGCGGACGTTCGGCACCAGCACCGGGTAGCGGACGCCGGGTCGTCGCCGCACGCGTGGGAGCACCTCGTCGGCGTCGGCGAGCTGCGGGATGGCGCGCGGCGAGACGAACGATGTCGCCTCCACGACCTGGAGGCCGGTGTCGGCGAGCGCCTCGATGAACGCGACCTTCGCATCGGCCGGCACGACCGCCTCCTCGTTCTGCAGACCGTCGCGCGGACCGACCTCGACGATGCGAACGGCACGGTCCGCCGCCGTCGCGCTCACGCGCCGTCCTCCTCGATGTCCACCAGGACCTGACCGGCCGCAACGACGTCGCCCTCGCGCACGCGAACCGTCGCGACCGTGCCGGCCGTCGGCGTGCGGACGCTCATCTGCATCTTCATCGCTTCCAACACCACCATCGCATCCCCGACGACGACTCGGTCGCCCTTCGGCGACATGCACCGTCCGCACGCTCGCGGGCATCGGTGCCGTCAGGGATCCGCCGGGTGGCGCGAGGCTCACCGGGTCGAGCTCGTCGTCGGCCAGCCGGTAGCCCCAGCCGCGGTACTGCGCCCACCTGCCGGCAACGGCGACGTCGAGGGGTGGCGACGGGGCCGTCCCGAAGGCATGCCATGGATCATCCCGCGCTGGGTCCTGCGCGCTCACGCCCTCCGGCAACGGCGGCGGCCGACCGCGCCACGTCCGCTCGATCCAGTCGGTGTCCGCCCGTGCCTCGACCACGTCGGGGTGGCCGAGGACCTCGAGGAGGAACCCGAGGTTCGTCGGCACGCCGATCAACGTCGTCGCCGCAAGTGCGGCGCGAAGTCGACGCAGGCACGTCGGTCGGTCCGACGCGAACGCGATCACCTTTGCGAGGAGCGGATCGAAGTCGATCGTGATCACGTCCCCCTCTCGCAGCGCCGTGTCGATCCTGACGCCGGGCCAGCGCGGGAGCACCAGTCGCTCCACGCGTCCGCCCGTCGGGAGGAAGCCGTTCGCGGGGTCCTCCGCGTAGACGCGTGCCTCGATCGCGTGTCCGCGCAGCGCCACGTCGGCAGGCACGCGATCGCCGGCCGCGATCGCGAGCTGGGCGTGGACGATGTCGACGCCCGTGACGGCCTCCGTGACGGGATGCTCCACCTGGAGTCGCGCGTTCATCTCCAGGAATCGGAACGAGCCGTCGGGGAGCAGCAGGAACTCGACGGTCCCCGCACCCACGTAGCCGGCCGCCAGCGCGATCGAGCAGGCCGCCTCTCCGAGACGGGACCGAAGGTCGGGGGACACCGCGGGCGCGGGCGATTCCTCGACCACCTTCTGGTGGCGGCGCTGCAGCGAGCAGTCCCGCTCGCCGAGGCTGATCACGTCGCCGTGGGCATCGGCGAGGATCTGGACCTCGACGTGCCGCGCCCCGTCGAGCCGCCGCTCGAGGAACACCCGATCGTCGCCGAACGCGGCGGCCGCCTCCCGATGCGCGGCGGCGATCGCCGTCGGCAGGTCGTCGAGGTGGTCGACGGCGCGCATCCCTCGCCCCCCGCCACCCGCCGCCGCTTTCACGAGCAACGGGACCCCGAGCTCGACCGCCGCCGCGAGCAGCGAGTCGTCGTCGCCGGTCGCGCCAGGGACGACCGGCACGCCGGCCTGCTCGGCGAGCACGCGAGCTCGCTCCTTGTCGCCGAGCGCGCGCATCGCCTCCGGCGGCGGCCCGACCCACACGAGGCCGGCGGCGAGCGTCGCCTCCGCGAAGCGCGCATCCTCGGACAGGAACCCGTAGCCGGGATGGATGAGCGTCGGCACCGGCCTCGACGCCGGCCGCGACGAGCGCCGACACGTCCAGGTAGGAGGTGACCGGCGCGACGACGTCGGCCATCTCGGCGGCCATCGAGCCTTGCTCGCCCTCCGTGCAGGCCACGACCGTTTCGATCCCCAGTTCGCGAGCGGCATGGATCAGCCGGACCGCGATCTCGCCGCGGTTCGCGATCAGGAGTCGACGGACCACGATGGGCTCCGCCGCTCGAGGAAGGCCGTGACACCCTCGCGGCCCTCCGCCCCCGTGCGGGCGAGCGCGATCCGCTCCGGCAGGTCGTCCAGCGTCCATGCCGCTGCCTCGCGCACCAACCGCTTGCAGGCGGCCACCGCCTCGGGCCCTGACGCGAGCAGCGAGCGAACGACCTCGCCCAGTGCGTCCTCCAGGCCGTTCTCCGATGTCACATCGTGCACGAGGCCCAGCCGAAGCGCCTCGTCGGCGTCGAAGCGCCGCCCGGTGGTGAACAGGGCGCGGGTCGCTCCGGGACCGATCGCCCGCAACACGTAGGGCGAGATCGTCGCCGGCAACAGGCCGAGCCGCACCTCGGAGAACGCGAACGTCGTGCCCTCGGCGGCGATCGCCACGTCGGCGCACGCGACGAGGCCGGCACCCCCGCCGAACGCCGCGCCGTGGACCGCCGCCACCACCGCCTTCGGGCATGCATCGACGGCTTCGAAGGCGGCCGCCATCCGTTCCGCGTCCGCGACGTTCTCCTCCCGAGACAGCTCGCGACTCGCCGCCATCCAGTCGAGATCGGCACCGGCGCAGAACGCGGGCCCGGCCCCGCGCAGGACCACGACCCGGATGACCGGGTCGGTTGCCAGGTCGCCGAAGGCATCGGTCAGCGCCTCGAGGAGCGCAGGATCCAGCGCGTTCCGGCGATCGGGACGGTTCAGGGTCACGGTCGCGACCGCGCCCTCTCGGACAACCTCGAGCGCGCTCACATCCGGAAGACCCCGAACCGCGTCGGTTCGATACGGGGTGCGCGACGCCGCGTCGAGACCGAGCGCGAGCACCTTCCGCGTGTCGGCCGGGTCGATCACGCCGTCGTCCCACAGCCGCGCGGTCGAGTGGTATGGATTCCCCTCCAGCTCATAACGCTCGACGGTCTCGTCCTCGAGCGCGGGGTCCCCGCCGACCGTCGTGAGCACCTTTGCGGCCTGCACGCCGCCCATCACCGAGATCCGCGCGTTGGGCCACATCCAGAGCTGCCGGGGTCCATACGCGCGCCCGCACATCGCGTAGTTGCCGGCCCCGAACGACCCGCCGACGATCACGGTGAACTTCGGCACCTGTGCGCACGCCACGGCGGTCACGAGCTTGGCGCCGTCCTTCGCGATCCCGCCGGCCTCGTAGTCGCGACCGACCATGAAGCCCGTGATGTTCTGCAGGAAGAGCAGGGGCACGCCCCGTTCGCAGGCCAGTTGGACGAAGTGCGCCCCTTTCAGCGCGGACTCGGAGAACAGGATCCCGTTGTTCGCGAGGATCGCGACCGGATGACCGAAGATGCGCGCGAAGCCACAGACGAGCGTGTCGCCGTAGAGCGCCTTGAACTCGTGCAGCACCGAGCCGTCGACCAGCCGGGCGATCACCTCGCGGATGTCGTAGGGCTCGCGCAGGTCCTGGGGGATGACGCCGTACAGGTCGGCAGGGTCCACCACGGGATCGGCCGGATCGGCGACGTGCCAGGCTCGCGTCGAGGACCGGTTCAGGTTCGCGGCGATCTCACGAACGAGCCGCAGGGCGTGATCGTCGTCGCGCGCCTCGTGGTCGGCCACCCCGCTCACCCGTGCGTGCACGTCCGCGCCGCCGAGTTCCTCCGCGGTCACGTCCTCGCCGGTCGCCGCCTTCACGAGCGGCGGTCCGCCGAGGAAGATCGTGCCCGTGCCACGCACGATCACCGTTTCGTCCGACATCGCCGGCACGTACGCGCCGCCCGCCGTGCACGAGCCCATCACCGCGGCGATCTGCGGGATGCCGGCGGCCGACATCTGCGCCTGGTTGTAGAAGATCCGCCCGAAATGCTCCCGATCGGGGAACACGTCGGCCTGCAACGGCAGGAACGCGCCGCCCGAATCGACCAAGTAGATGCACGGCAGATGGTTGTCCGCGGCGATCTCCTGCGCGCGCAGGTGCTTCTTCACCGTCATCGGGAAATACGTCCCGCCCTTCACGGTGGCGTCGTTCGCGATCACGACGCACGGCTCGCCGTGCACCGGGCCGATGCCGGTGACGATGCCGGCGCCGGGGGCGACGCCGTCGTAGAGATCCTCCGCGGCCAAGGGGGAGAGCTCGAGGAACGTCGCGCCGGGGTCGATCAGCCGTTCGATGCGCGCGCGGGCCGTGAGCTTGCCCCGTGCCTCATGCTTCGCGACCGCGTCCTCGCCGCCGCCGCGGCGTACTCGATCGAGGCGGACCTGCAGATCCTCCACCAGCGCCTGCATCGACGCCGCGTTGTCACGGAAGGTCTGCGCGCCGGTGTCGACGTGTGTGGACAGTCGGGGCATCGCTCCTCCGCGACGCCCGTCGGACGAGCGCCGTTCGGCCACCTTACCGCGGCGCGAGCGGCAAGGTTCACTGCGGCGTAGGGTGGGAACGACCTGGGGATGGATGCGTCGGAGACTGCCACGGATGGGATCGCGCTCGACGAGCTGCGGGCGGCTGTCCGCCTGTTCGCCGAGCGTGAGATCGCCCCGCTGGCGGCCGACATCGACGCCTCGGACTCGTTCCCCCGGCAGCTCTGGCCGATGCTCGGCGACCTCGGCGTGCTCGGTCCGACGGTGGCCGGCGCCGACGGCGGCGCAGGTCTCGGCTTCCTCGAGCACCTCGTGATCGTCGAGGAGGTGTCGCGCGCATCGGCGTCGGTGGGATTGTCGTATGCGGCCCACTCGAACCTGTGCGTCCACAACCTGTGGGCGAACGGCAGCCCCCGAACAACGGGCCCGATGGCTTCCACCGCTGCTCTCCGGCGAGCACGTCGGCGCGCTCGCGATGAGCGAGGCCGAGGCGGGCTCCGACGTCCTCGGGTCGATGCGCTGTCGTGCGCGGCGCGTCGAGGGCGGCTGGGTCGCGAACGGCTCGAAGATGTGGATCACGAACGGGCCGCAGGCCGACGTGGTGGTCGTCTACATGCGGACGGAGGATGCCGGCGGCCAGTCGCCGATCACCGCCTTCGTGATCGAACGCGGCATGCCCGGGTTCAGCGCGGCCCAGCACCTGGACAAGCTCGGGATGCGCGGCTCCGGCACGTGCGAACTGCTCTTCGAGGACTGTCTGATCCCCGAGGACCATGTGCTCGGCCAGCCGGGTGACGGCGTGCGCGTGCTGATGTCCGGCCTGAACACCGAACGGCTCGTGCTCTGCGGCGGCCCGATCGGGATCATGCAGGCCGCGCTCGACCTGGTGTTGCCATACGTGCGGGAACGGCGACAGTTCGGCGTGCCGATCGGGTCCTTCGAGCTGATGCAGGGCAAACTCGCCGACATGTACGTCGCCCTCGAATCGTCGCGCGCGTTCGCGTATCGGGTCGCGTCGGCGGTCGACCACGAGCAGGTCACGTATCGCTCCGCGGAGGCGGCCGCGGCATTGCTGCACGCATCCGAGCGCGCGGTCGATGTCGCGCTCGAGGCGATCCAGGCGCTCGGCGGCGCGGGGTATCTGAACGAAAGCGACGCCGGTCGTCTGTTGCGCGACGCGAAGCTCTACACGATCGGTGCCGGGACGAACGAGATCCGCCGGATGCTGATCGGGCGGGAGCTGACCGGCCTCGATCGATGAGCGGTTCGCAGAACGAGGTCTGGCGCCCCACGGACGAGCAGGTCGAGGCGGCGAACGTCACCAGGCTCATGCGCGCGCACGGCATCGAGCGCTTCGACGACCTGGTGCGCCGATCCATCGACGATCCGGCGTGGTTCTGGGATGCCGTCGTAGCACGACCTCGATCTCGAGTTCTCGACGCCCTACGGCCAGATCGTCGACCTGTCCCGCGGTCCCGCCTGGGCGACGTGGTTCGTCGGTGGCAGCACCAACGTCGCCCGGCAGTGCGTCGACCGGTGGGCGGAGCGCACGCCCACGGCCACCGCCGTCGTGTGGGAAGGGGAGGACGCCGAGGTCCGCACCGCGACGTATCGGGAGCTCCGCGAACTGACCGACGCCGTCGCGCGGGCGCTCCTCTCATTCGGCGTGGTCGGCGGCGACACCGTCGGGATCTTCTTGCCGATGGCGATCGAGACGGTCGCGACGGTGATGGCGTGCTCGAAGCTGGGCGCCATCTGGGTGCCGATCTTCAGCGGCTTCGGGCCCGATGCGGTCGCCGCGCGACTGACGGACGCGGGGTGCCGGGTCCTGGTCACGGCGAACGGATCCCTCCGCAAGGGCGCTCCGGTGCCGATGAAGGCCATCGCGGATCGAGCGATCGAGATGGCCGGCGTCGTCGACCATGTGCTCGTCTGGGAACGCCTGCCTTCCTACGGCGAGCTACAGCCGGGCCGGGACCACCGCTGGAGCGACGTCGTGCTTCTGGGCAGCGAGCCGGTCGACGCGATACCGCTCGACGCCGAACACCCGCTGTTCATCGCCTACACGAGCGGCACCACAGGTCGACCGAAGGGCGCGGTCCACGTCCACGGCGGGTTCCTGGTGAAGATCGCCGAGGAGGTGGCCTACCAGGTCGACCTGCATCCGGGTGAGGTCCTGCACTGGTCGACCGACCTCGGCTGGATCATGGGTCCGTGGGAGATCGTGGGCGCCCTCGCGCTCGGCGCCACCGTGTTGTTGACCGAGGGAGCGCCGACGCATCCGGGGCCCGACCGGCTGTGGGAACAGGTCGAGCGCCACGGCGTCACGACGCTCGGCGTCTCGCCCACGCTCGTGCGGGCCCTGATCGCGGCGGGGTCGCAGCCTCGTCGGCACAACCGGGAAACGCTGCGCGTGCTGGCCTCCACCGGCGAGCCGTGGAACCCCGACGCCTACCTCTGGCTGCACCGCGAGGTCGGCGACGAGCGGCTGCCGATCGTGAACCTCTCGGGCGGGACGGAGGTCGGCGCGTGCTTCCTCTCACCGCATCCGGTCGTCCCGACGAAGCTGTTGTCCCTGGGCGGCCCCGCGCTCGGCATGGATCTCGACATCGTCGATGGAGAGGGAACGTCGATCCCCGTCGGAGCGGTGGGAGAGCTCGTGTGCCGGCAGCCGTGGCCGTCGATGACCCGCGGGATCTGGGGCGATCCGGAGCGCTACCTCGACGCGTACTGGCGTCGGTTCCCCGACGTGTGGGTGCACGGCGACTGGGCCAGCCGGGACGCCGACGGCTACTGGTACCTGCACGGACGCAGCGACGACACACTGAACATCGCCGGCAAGCGGATCGGCCCCGCCGAGGTCGAGTCGGTGGTCGGCATGCATGCCTCCGTCGCCGAGTGCGCGGCGGTGGGCATCCCCGACCCCGTGAAGGGCGAGAGCGTGTGGGTGATCGTCGTTCCGAAACCCTCGGTCGACGACTTCGAGGATCTCGAGGCGGAGATCCGAACCCTCGTCCGTGAGCACCTCGGCGGGTCCTTCGCGCCATCGCGTGTCGTGGTCGCCGCCGCACTGCCCAAGACACGGAGCGCCAAGATCGTCCGGCGAGCCGTGCGGGCGGCCGTCACCGGCGAGGATCCCGGCGACCTCTCAACCCTCGAAGATCCATCCGCCATCGACGCGATCAGGACGGCGGCCTCCCGCACGTGACCGCCGCACACCCGTCCCGTGAGCCGCGTGTCCGATGGCGATGAGGCTTGGTCTTCGATTCCCCTCTCCGGCTCTTCGCGTCGCCCGCGCCGCCTCAGCCTCGGAAACGCGCGACGAGGAACTCGAAGCTCGTGCCGTTCTGATCGACGGTGGCGTGGCTGCCGGCGATGACGACCCGACCGTTCGGCTGGACGATGACGCCGAACGCTTGATCCGACGAGCTGGGCGTGTCGACGACCGCCACGCCGTCGCCGCCACCGAACGTCGTGTCCAGCACGCCGCCCGCCGTGTAGCGGACCGCGGCCGCCTGCGCGTTCGCATCCTCGTAGACATCGGACGCGACGAGGATCACACCGTCGGGTCCCAGCGCCACCGAACGTCCCGTGTCGAAGACGGACCCCAGGTCGGTGCGGACCCAGCCGTTCTCGCCGAAGTCGGGATCGAGCACGCCCTGCGCGTCGTAGCGCGCGACGGTCACGTCGGAGAGCTGATCGAAGTCGCCGGGTTCCGTCGAGGACTGACCGGCCGCCACGATCATGCCATCCGGCTGCACCACCAGATCCTCGAGCACATCGGGACCCGAGCCCGCGAAGTCGGTGGTCGTCAGACCGCCGTCTCCGAATCCGGTGTCGAGCGTTGCCTCGGCGATTGAATCGTGCGAGACCCCAATCGTCGTGGGTGGCGCCACCGACCGGGACGACGAGTCCGCCGAGCAGGATGCCACCGGCGCCGTCGAGTGCAACGGCTCGAACCCCGTCGCTGCTGTCGGCCGAGAAGTCCTCGCTCGCGATGCCGCCGGTCCCCGAACGCCTTGTTCAACGTGCCGGTTCGGCTGAGCCGGGCGACCGAGAAGGTCCAGCCGTCGTCGATCGCGACGACGATCTTCCCGTTGCCCTGGATCGCGAGGTCGCGAGCCCGCGCCTCGACACCGAGATCCAGCAGCAACCGACCGTCGTTGTTGAAGGACCGGTCGAGCGAGCCGTCGGGCAGGTAGCGGGCGACCGCGACGACTCCGGTCGACGAGCCCGCCGCGACGATCTTCCCGTCCGGCTGCAGCGCGAGCGCCAGGCCTTCGTCGTAGCGCCCGTCGAAGTCCGTCGTGACGCGACCCTCGTCGCCGAAGGTCGTGTCGAGGGAGCCGTCCGAAAGGAGCCGGACGAGCGCGAAGTCCGAGAGGATCCCGACGGACGAGTGCGCGGTCCCGAGGACGACGATCTTGCCGTCCGCCTGCCGGGCGACCTCGTCGGCGTAGGCGTAGGCGTCCCGGAACGGCAGGGTCTGGACGCCGCCGACCCCGAAGCCCGGATCGAGGTCTCCCGCGGCCGCATGCGCGGCCGGCGAGAGCGACGCGAGCGCGACGCCGAGCACCGCCGCGATGTATCGGGCGGCGTGGTTCGGACGGTTGGCCTTCATGACCCCTCCCCAGAGGCTCGAGACCGTCACCCTAGCCGTTGACTCCGCTCGAGCGATATCGGACCTTCGACGACTTGCGCCTTCGCGCCCAACTGCGGCAGGGTGAAAGGGTCGAGTCTGCTGACCGAGGGGGGAACGAATGCGTTCGTCTTCTATCCGCGCCGCCGCGATCGCGATCGCGGTGAGCTTCGCGACGATAGCCACTGCCGGCGGCGCCCACGCCGCAACCCCGGCTCCGTTGCCCGCCCATGTCTACGCCCCGTACTTCGAGACCTGGACGACCGACTCGATCAGCGCGACCTCGACCGCATCGGGCGTCAAGTACTTCACGCTCGCGTTCCTCGAGACCACGGGCAAGCGCTCCTGCACGCTCGCGTGGAACGGCGTGAAGACCCAGACGGTGGCCTCGGGCCGGTACCTGTCGGACATCGCAACGCTGCGTGCGGCCGGCGGCGACGTGATCCCGTCGTTCGGCGGATGGAGCGCCGACCAGGGCGGAACGGAGATCGGCGACTCGTGCAGCGACGTCGAACTCGATCGCCGCGGCATACGAGCAGCTCGTCACGACCTACGGCGTGACCCGGATCGACCTGGACATCGAGGGCAGGTCCCTCACGCGGACCGCGGGCATCGACCGTCGCAACAAGGCGATCGCGATGCTCCAGACGTGGGCGACCGGAACGGTCGGACCGTGCAGGTGCAGTACACCCTGCCGACGTCGGCCGATGGGCTCGAGGCCAGCGGGCTCGCCGTGCTCCAGAACGCCGTCGCCAACGGCGTCCGGATCGACATCGTCAACCCGATGGTCTTCGACTACTACGACCACGTGACCACCGAGATGGGCGGGGCCGCGGTCAGCGCGTCGCAGGGGCTGCACGCCCAGCTGAAGACGATGTTCCCGGCCAAGACGGACGCGGCGATCTGGGCGATGCAGGGCGCGACGATGATGAACGGCGTCGACGACTACCCCAAGCGAACCGAAGTCACCGACCTCGGCGACGCGCAGCAGCTCCTGGACTTCGCCAAGGCCAACGGGATGAGCGCCCTGTCCATCTGGGCGATCCAGCGCGACAACGGGAACTGCGCCGGTGGCGGGGCCGCGAACGACTGCTCCGGCATCGCCCAGGGCACCTGGGACTTCAGCCACCTGCTCTCGACGTTCACGGGCTGAATCCGGCCTCGACCAACGGCCTATGCTTGCAACCGTTCACCGTGTCTTGGCCCGTTCCCGCAGGTAAACTGTGCGGTCGCGACCCGGGGCGGGGTAGCTCAGAGGTAGAGCAAGCGGCTCATAATCGCTGTGTCGCGGGTTCGAGTCCCGCCCCCGCTACGAACCTGTAGGACTCACGAGATATCGCAAGGAGCAGGGCAGATGGCCAAGCAGAAGTTCGAGCGCACCAAGCCCCACGTGAACATCGGCACGATCGGGCACATCGACCACGGCAAGACCACCTTGACCGCGGCGATCACCAAGCGTCAGGCCGACAAGGGCCTTGCCGACTACACCCCGTTCGACCAGATCGACAAGGCCCCGGAAGAGCGCGAGCGCGGCATCACGATCGCGATCGCCCACGTCGAATACCAGACCGACAACCGCCACTACGCCCACGTGGACTGCCCCGGCCATGCCGACTACGTCAAGAACATGATCACCGGTGCCGCCCAGATGGACGGGGCGATCCTGGTGGTCTCTGCAGCCGATGGCCCCATGCCCCAGACCCGTGAGCACGTGCTGCTGGCCCGCCAGGTCGGGGTCCCCTACATCGTGGTTGCGCTCAACAAGTGCGACATGGTCGATGACCCGGAGCTGCTGGACCTGGTCGAGCTCGAGGTCCGCGAGCTGCTTTCCAGCTATGAGTTCCCCGGCGACGACGTCCCGGTGATCAAGGTCTCTGCCCTCAAGGCCCTGGAGGGCGATGAGACCTGGGGAGCGATCGATCGATGAGCTGCTTGCCTCGGTGGATTCCTACATCCCCCAGCCCGAGCGTGACGTCGACAAGCCCTTCCTGATGGCCATCGAGGATGTGTTCTCGATCACCGGTCGTGGCACGGTCGTGACCGGACGAGTCGAGCGCGGCGTGCTCAAGAAGATGGAAGAGATCGAGATCGTCGGGATCACCGACACGAGAAAGACCACCGCCACCGACCTGGAGATGTTCCGCAAGCTCCTGGATGAGGTCCAGGCAGGGGACAACGTCGGGGTGCTGCTTCGAGGCATCGACAAGGAAGAGGTCGAGCGCGGCCAGGTGCTGGCAAAGCCCGGATCGGTGACCCCGCACACCAACTTCGAGGCCCAGGTCTACATCCTGAGCAAGGAAGAGGGAGGCCGCCACACCCCGTTCTTCAACGGCTACCGCCCCCAGTTCTACTTCCGCACCACCGATGTCACCGGCACCGCGAACCTGCCCACCGGGGTGGAGATGGTGATGCCCGGAGACAACGTCGAGATGACCGTGGAGCTGATCAACCCGATCGCCATGGAAGACGGGCTGCGCTTTGCCATCCGTGAGGGTGGCCGCACCGTGGGCGCCGGCCGCGTCATCAAGATCGTCAAGTAGGCCTGAAGTAGCGAAGCGATAGGCCAATACAAAGGGACAGACTTATGGCCAAGAAAGAGGGCAACCGCCCCAAGATCACGCTCGCGTGCACCGACTGCAAGCGGCGCAACTACAACACGGTGAAGAACCGGGTCAACGACCGGGACCGCATCGAGTTCAAGAAGTACTGCCGCTGGTGCCGCAAGCACACGCTGCACCGCGAAACGCGCTGACGCGAGCGAGACCAGACGCGACGAAGGCCGGCCCGAAGGGCCGGCCTTCGTGTTGGACCCGGGGGGCTAGACGACGCGCTCGAGGCCGTCGTTGTCGGCCTCGAGCGCGTCACGATCCGACGGGGCGAGACCGGGAGGGGTGGTCTTGCCGAAACGGATCGCTGCCACGACGGCATCCGTCTTCGAGTGGACGCCGAGCTTCGTCAGGATGTTCTGGGTGTGGGTCCGCAGGGTGTGCCGGGCCATGCCGAGCTGGTCGGCGATCTCCTCGGGGGAGAGGCCGTCGGTCATCGCCTGCAGGATCTCGAGCTCACGGGGGGTGAGCCGCTCGATCCGACGTTGGAGGTCGCGGTCCTTCTCCGAGCGGGCGCGCTCGACGCGCAGGACCCGGTTGATCTCCTCGGGCTTGTGCAGCGGCTCGCCCCGGGAGGCCCGGCGGACCGCGGTGACCACGTCGCCGATCGCGGAGGTCTTCGGGAGCATGCCGCGCGCCCCCGCCTGGATCGCGCGGGCGAGCGACACTGTCGGTGTCCTCGCCCGTCAGGATGACGATCGCGGAGCGGCCGCCCTCGGTGCGGATGCGCCGCGTCGCCTCGATGCCGTCGGTGCCCGGCATGCGCAGGTCCATCAGCACGACGTCGGGCTGACGCTCCAGCGTCTCGGTGATCGCCATCTCGCCGTCGTCGACCACCTCGATCACCGTCAGGTCGTTTTCCTTGTCCAACGCGATCTGCATGGCCTCGGCGAAGGACCGATGGTCGTCGGCGATCACGACGGTGATAGGTGGGGTGCGCTCCATGGCGGCGATGGTAGGCCCGAAGGTGGTCGGTTCCGAGTAGGCGGACAACCCATTTTGCTTGTCCCCCGATAAGGGGACAGTAGAAAGCGCATCCGCTAGCCGCGAGCGATGACCGCCATCGCGTCTTCGACGAGGCGATCGGCGAAAACGAGGTCCATCGGCTCCCCGGTGACGGTGATCCGGAGCAGGATCGGCCCGTCGAGCACCTCGCGCACGTGCTGCACGTCGGTGTCGGCGGCGATCTCGCGACGGGCCTTGGCCCGGTCGAGGATCTCGGTGAGGACCCCGAGGCGCCAGGCCCAGACCGAGCGCAAGGCGTCCTCCACGGTGGGATCGGTGCGCGCCTCCGCGATCAGCGCGGGCAGGATGGCGCTCCACACCGCGTTGTCGGTCATGCGGATCGTCCCCATGACGTAGGCGGTCAGGTCGCCCCAGATCGAGCCGGTGTCCGTTCCGGGGAACCGGATGTCGCGATCGCCGACCCACGCGTCGAACGCGAGCGCGATCTTGGAGGGATAGCGCCGGTAGACCGAGGCCTTGCTGACGCCGGCCCGGGTCGCCACCTCGTCCATCGTGAATCCGATCCAGCCGCGATCGCGCAGCACGGCGATCGCCGCCTCGGTGATCGCGATGTCGAGCCGGGGATCGCGCGGGCGCCCCGGACCATGGGTGTCCTGCAACATGAGACCTCCTTGGGAACGCGGCGTGCCCGCCCCTTCAGATACGAGACGTCGCGTATCGGAAATAGTCCCAGCTCAAGGAGTCGTGCGTCAACCGCGTTGACAGGCTGTGGGGGCCCGCCTACCGTGCCCGCCCGATGAACCCAGCCGCGGAGGGCACCGTCTATCCCGACGTCGCCTTCGTCGTGGATCCCGCCCGGGTCGCGGCCTTCCGCGAGGTCTTCGGCCAGACCGAGGGCGTGCCGCCCACGTTCGTCACCGCCGCCGAGTTCACGGTGTTCCCGCAGGTGCTCGGGGATCCCCGCCTGGCGCTGGACTTCACGCGGGTCGTGCACGGGTCGCAGGACTACCGCTTCGAGCGGCCGCTTCGGGAGGGCGAGACGTTGTCGGTTCGGGCGCGCATCGACAGCGTCCGCACCAAGGGCGCCAGCGGATTCCTCACCGTCGTGATGGAACTGTTCGACGCCGACGGGGCGCTCGTGTGCACCGCGCGCTCCCAGATGGTGGAGCGGGGTCCCGCGTGAGGTCGATCGCGGAGGTCCGCGTCGGCGAGGAACTGCCGGAGCGTGCTCGCGTCGTCACCGCCGCCGACGTGCGGGCCTACGCGGACGCCGGCGGCGATCAGAACCCGCTGCACCAGGACGAGGCGTTCGCGCGCGGCGTGGGATTCCCGGGCATCGTCGCGCACGGCATGTTCACGATGGGCCACATGGCCGCGGCCGTCGTCGCCTGGGCGGGCGACGCCGAGAGCGTCTCGTCGGTCTCGGCCCAGTTCCGGGCCGTCGTGTTCATGGGCGAGGAGATCGTGGCGGGGGGCCGGGTCACCGCGGTGGATGCGGACGCCGGCACCGCGACGGTGGACCTGTGGGTGCGCGTGGAGCGAGACGGCGCGATCGAGTGGCCGATCAAGAAGGGCCGAGCGACCGTCCGCCTGGCCCAATGAGAAGGGCGGCCGCGAGGCCGCCCTTCGTCACTGCGGGAACGCAGTGGGTTTATGCGATGTCGCGGCGAACCCCCGACATCGCCCGGATCGCGTCGGACATCCGATCGACCACGATCTGCAGGTCGTTGCCGACGCCCTCGTCGACGCGGATCGACAGCCGGTCGATCTTCTGGCCGAGCACCTCGGCGACCTTGAGCATGGACTCGGCCTGCCCCTGGCCCTCGCGGTGCAGCTGGTCGGCCACCTGCTGGAACCGCACGTCGATGGTTCCCAGCATGTCGGAGGCCATACCGGCCTGCAGCTCCTTGATCGAGCGCAACACCGACCGGAGCAGCTCCGCGTCCAGGTTCTCGGTCTGTGAGGTCTCGGCGATGCTGAGCGCCTCGACCTTGGCGGCGAGCGCCTGGTTGTCGGAGCGCACCAGCCGCGCGATCTGGGCCATGCGCTCGTCGATGTGGCCCAGCATGCGCTCCTCGAACGCCTGCTGACCCTCGGCGACCATCTCGTCGAGCCCGTCCACCGCGCCGGCGGCCGTGGCCATCCGCTCCATGTTGCGCTCCATCGACGCCGAGGTCGCGTTCGACAGCGCGAGCACCTGCTCGGCCATCGTGCGCTCCAGCAGATCCATCCGCTCCTCGACGACCTGGGCCAACGCGCCCATGCGCTGGTCGATCGTGCGGGTGAGCGACGCCTCGTCAAAGGCGACCTGCCCGTCCTCACCGACCACGAACGAGGGGGCGGCGAGGCGCTCATCGACCAGCTTCTGCAGCGCCAGCGAGTCCGAGCGAACCAGCTCGGCCATGCCCCGCATGCGTGCGTCGATCATGCGCTCGATCGCCGCCTGGAGCTGCTCCTGATCGCGGCCGTGCAGGCCGACCTTCTCCTTGATCAGCTCGAGCTGGCCCATCACGTCGTCGCCGGTGATGTTGACGGCCTCGATCACGTGCTGGGTGATGTTGTGGTCCTGCAGCACGAAGAGCTTGGCGTGCTCCTCGATCCGCTGTGCGAGCCGGCCGATCGCCTCGGCGCCGCCCTGCACGTAGGACTGCATCGACTCGACGATGCGCGCGGTCTCGTTCGTGATCAACTCGCCGTGCTCGCGCACCTGCTTCTCGAGTTGCTCGGCGATCTCGCGGTCGCGCTCGTCGAAGTGCGTGAGCGTCTCGGCGAGGTGCTGCTCGACCTGCTCGAGCTGCGTGCGCACCATCTCGACGCCGTGCAGCGTGGGGGACTGGGAGATCTCGCGGATCGAGTCCGACGCCGCCTCCATCGCCTCACGCGTGCGGCGCTCGGACTCGGCCAGGTCGGCCAGGTTGTCCTCGAGCCGCGCGGTGCGCATGGCGATCGCTTGGAAGCGCTCGTCGCTGGTGGTGATCAGGGAACGGATCGCCTGATCCCGGGCGAGGAGCGACATGATGCGCTCCTGCTCGGGGCGCACGTCCTTGGCGGAGGTACGCCAGACCTCGGTGGCCACCTCGCGGAGCAGGCCGGTGGCCTGGTCCTCGATCTGGCGCATGCCGGCCTCGACCCGATCGTCGACCGCGCGGCGCACGGTCTCGTCGAGCCGTGTTTCGGTCTCCGTCATCGGGTCGGCCTGGGCCTGCTCGCGACGGGGGAAGAGCCCACGGCGGAGGAGTCCGGACTCCTCCGGGGTGTGGGTCGTATCGCTGGTGTCCATATCGACGCCTCGCTTGTCCAGGGGGCCGCGCGTGGTCGTCCGGGGCAGCATAGGGCCCCATATAGGCGGACTCACGTATCTGACGTGGGGAAATGCAACGAATGTCCGGGGGGTCTGGGAGACCCCTCGGGCGGGCTATACTGGGTCGCCCGAGGCTCCGATCTCGGGGACCGGCGTCGAAGGCGCGTAGCTCAATTTGGCAGAGCACCGGTCTCCAAAACCGGGGGTTGGGGGTTCAAGTCCCTCCGCGCCTGCAAGGAGCAGCATGAATCGTGAGATGAAACGAGCCCAGGCCAAGGCCGAGCGGCAGCAGAAGGCCGCCGGCGGGGACAAGCGCACGGCCGCGCCGGCAACGGCAACGAAAAGGGCTGCAACGCAGGAAAAGCGGAAGCGTACCGGGGCGCGCCAGTTCCTGAAGGAAGTCCGCCTCGAGATGAAGAAGGTGGACTGGCCCACCCGCACCGAGCTGATCACCTACTCCACCGTGGTGCTCGTCACGATCACGTTCATGACGGCCTTCGTCTTCGGCGTGGACTACGTCTTCACGAAGTTCCTGTTCCCGATCTTCAACTGACGCCGAGCATCCGAGCGGCTTTTGCCGGGCGTCCCGCAGCGCTCCTATACTGGGCGAACACTGGGTTGCGAGGGTTCCTCCCGCTGCCCTCTTTGCGGTTCGACCCGCATCCCGTGAACCACGAGCGAAGGACCATCGTGAGCGACGAACGAACCACCGATGAGGTCACCGAAGCCTTGGTGACCGCCGAAGTGCTGACCGACGACGCCGCCGACCGGCTCGCCACGGCCGAGCTGGTCGCCGAGGCGGCCGACGAGGCCGCGTCCGAAGCGGTGGCCGAGGGCGATCAGGCCGAGGCCGAGGCGATCGCCTCCGAGGCGGCCGACGTGATGACCGAGCTCGTCGTCGAAGCCGCCGAGGAGCTCGCGATCGCCGAGGAGCTGGCCGTGGAGGCCGCGGTGGCGACCGAAGCCGGCACCGACGAGGTCCCCCTGCTCGAGGCGCTCGAGGCGAGCGCCGAGGTGCACGACCTGGCCGACGAGGCCGCCGAGGTGACGCTTGCCGCAGCCGCCGACGAGGCCGTCGCGCTGGCCGACGCCGGCGACACCGAGGGCGCCGACGAGGTGCTCGTCGAGGCCGCGATCGAGGCCGCGGTGATGGAGGAGACCGCCGACGAGATCGCCGAGGAGCTCGTGGCCGAGGCCGCCGTCAAGGAAGCGGTCATCGTCGAGGAGGAGCGCGCCGACGATCCGTTCCGCGGTCCCGGCGACTGGTACGTCGTGCACACCTACGCCGGCTACGAGAACAAGGTGAAGGCCAACCTCGAGTCGCGCATCCACACGATGCAGATGGAAGGCAAGATCTTCCGCGTCCACATCCCGATGGAAGACGTGATGGAGATCAAGAACGGCAAGAAGCAGATCGTGCAGAAGAAGGTCTTCCCGGGCTATCTGCTCGTGAAGATGGAGTACGACAACGACTCCTGGTACGTCGTGCGCAACACGCCGGGCGTGACCGGGTTCGTGTCGGCGGGCACCGGGCAGAAGCCGACCCCGCTGTCCAAGCGCGAGATCGAGAAGATCCTCGTCGTGAAGAAGGAAGAGGCCAAGCCCACCGTGCGCCTCGGCTTCGACGAGGGCGACGTGGTGCGCATCACCTCGGGCCCCTTCGCCGACTTCAACGGCACGATCAGCGAGATCAACGCCGACCAGGCCAAGCTCAAGGTGCTGGTCAACATCTTCGACCGCGAAACACCGGTCGAGCTGTCCTTCGACCAAGTGGCGAAGGTCTAACCCACTCAGGAACCACCCTACGGCGGGAGGCCCTTCGGGCCGTTGGAACCGCAGGAGGAGAAGCGACATGGCACCGAAGAAGAAGGTCATGGCCGTCGTGACCCTGCAGATCAAGGCAGCGGCCGCGACGCCCGCGCCACCGGTGGGTACCGCCCTCGGGCAGCACGGCGTCAACATCATGGAGTTCGTCAACCAGTACAACGCCGCCACGCAGCAGTACGCGGGGCAGGTGATCCCGGCCGTGCTGACGATCTTCGAGGACCGCACGTTCTCGTTCATCCTCAAGCAGCCGCCGATGGCCGAGCTGATCAAGCAGGAGGCCGGCATCGAGAAGGGCTCCGGCGAGCCCAACCGCGACAAGGTTGCGACGCTCAACAGCGACCAGCTCCGCCGGATCGCCGAGCGCAAGATGCCCGACCTGAACGCGAACGACGTCGACATGGCGATGCGCATCGTCGCCGGCACCGCACGCAGCATGGGCGTGGAGGTGGAGGCATGAGCGGGCAGGGCAAGCGCTTCGACCAGGCCGCCGCCGGGTTCGACCGCGAGGCCGAGCACACGCCGGCCCAGGCGATCAAGATCCTGAAGGCCTGGCCCGACGCCAAGTTCGACGAGACCATCGAGGTCGCGTTCCGGCTGGGGATCGACACCCGCAAGCAGGATCAGGCGCTCCGCGGCACGGTCTCGCTGCCCCACGGCACCGGCAAGTCGGTCCGGGTCGCCGTGTTCGCGCAGGGCGAGAAGGCGCGCGAGGCCCGCGACGCGGGCGCCGACGTGGTCGGTGCGGCCGAGTTGGTCGAGACGGTGATCAAGGGCGAGATCGACTTCGACGCCGCGATCGCGACGCCGGACATGATGGCCGAGGTCGGCAAGGCCGGACGCGTGCTCGGGCCGCGCGGCCTGATGCCGAACCCGAAGACCGGCACCGTGACCAACGACATCGCCAAGGCCGTGGCCGACGTCAAGGGCGGACGCATCGAGTACCGCGCGGACCGCACCGGCATCGTGCACATGATCATCGGCAAGAAGTCCTTCGAGGAGCGCGCGCTGCTGGACAACTACGCGGCCGTGGTCGACGAGGTGCTGAAGGCCAAGCCGTCCAGCGCGAAGGGTCGCTACATCCACTCGCTCGTCGTGTCCTCGACGATGGGCCCGGGCGTGCGGATCGATCCGACCAAGCCCAGGGAACTGGAGCGCGTTCCGAGCTGATCGGATCGCTCGGGCTTCGACCAGCATGGGCCACGCCGAGGCGCGCACCCAGGACGGGACGTCGGCGGCGCGCATCGGCTTGGCGATGTAGTAGCCCTGCGCGATGTCGCAGCCGACGTCGATGAGGAACGTCATCGCGGCCTCGTCCTCGACGCCCTCGGCCACGATCGAGAGCCCCAGGTTGTGGCCCAGATCGATCGTCGATCGCACGATCTCGGCATCGCCGCTGTTCGTCATGACGTGCATCACGAACGACCGGTCGATCTTGAGCTCGCGCACCGGCAGGCGCTGCAGGTAGGCGAGCGACGAATACCCGGTGCCGAAGTCGTCGATCGACAGTCCCACGCCGACGTCGGCGAGCGCGCCCAGCGTGGCGAGCGCTCGCTCGGGCTGATCCATCATCGAGCTCTCGGTGATCTCGAGTTGGAGGCGGTCGGGCGGCACGTCCGCGGCCTCGAGCAGCTCCCGGATCTCCGTCACGATGCTCGGATCGAGGAGATCGCGCACCGACAGGTTGACCGAGACCGGCAGGTCGAGTCCCGCCGAACGCCAGACGGCGAGCTGCTGGATCGCCACCTTCAGCACGTAGGACGTCAGACGGCGGATCAGCCCGCTGTGCTCCGCGACGGGGATGAAGGTGTCGGGGAAGACCTGGCCACGGGTCGGATGGTCCCAACGAGCCAGCGCCTCCATCCCGATCAACGCCGATCGCTCGAGGTCCACCTTCGGCTGGAAGGACAGGCTGAGCTCGCCCTGATCGATCGCGCGGCGGAGCTCCGCGACCAGCGCGAGGCGGTCGGTCGAGTAGGTGTCCTGCTCGGCCGTGTACAGCTGGAACGGGTCGCGCGCGGCCTTGGCCACGTACATGGCGACCTCCGCGTGACGCAGCAGCGTCTCCGGCTCCGCGCCGTCCTCCGGGTAGCGCGCGATCCCGATGCTGCCGCCGAGGGCGATCTCGAGCTCCTCCAACTCGAAGGACGCATCGAGCTCGCCCGTCAGCTTGCGAGCGACCTCCTGGGCTTCCGGCTCGTGGCCGAGCCCGGTGATCAGGATCCCGAACTCGTCGCCGCCGAGCCGAGCCACCGTGTCCGCGGCGCGAAGCGCTCCCTGGAGCCTCGACCCCACCTGCTGCAACAACTCGTCGCCCCGGTCGTGGCCGAGGGTGTCGTTGACCTCCTTGAACCGGTGCAGGTCGAGGATCATCACCCCGACGCCGGTCCCGTCGCGACCCGCCGCGGCGATCGCCTGCGTGGCCCGATCCTGGAACAGCAATCGGTTCGGCAGCCCCGTCAGATGGTCATACATCGCGAGGCGCCGGTTCTCATCGGCGCGACGCGCGAGCTCCTCCCGATCTCGGCGCATCCGAGCCGAGGTCTGGACGATGATCCGGAACAGCACCGCCCACAGCAGGAGCAAGCCTGCGGCCAGCACGAGGTACAGCCGGTTCGTGTTCGCATGGATGTCGGCGGCGATCGGCGCCCACGGGACGTACAACTCGAACGACCCGACGTGCTCGTCGCCGAACTCGCACCGGCACGTACACCTCGAGGAGCTGCCCGAACTGGCGCTCCGACACGTTCTCCGCCTTGCTGAGATCGCTCACCTCGGCCGTCAGCTCGCCGTCGAGGCCCTCCTGCAGATCGTCGCTCGATCGGGAACGTCTGGCCGATCAGCTCGTGCTGGTCGGAGTAGAGCACCTGGCCGGAGGGGGACCAGAGTTTGATCCGCGTGAGCTGCCCGTCGGCGAGACCCGCCTGGAACGCGTCGTCGAGGGCCTGCACGGCGCTCGGTGGCAGGCCGTTCTCCATGTCGCTCCGATCGACGTGCGGCTGGAGTCCGACCTGGACGAGGAGCTGTGCGGATGCTGCGGCGTGGTCTGTCGCATCCGCCCGGTCGTGGACGGATTCGATCTGGGCGAGGGCGAGTCCGAGCACGGTGATCGCTGCGCCGCTGAGCAGCGCGAACGTACCGATGAACCCCAGCCGGGGCGCGCGGAGCCTCGCCATACCTCTAGAGGTATCGCCCGGCACCCAGGCTCCCTGAAGCTCGGGAACGCGAAGGGGCGGGGGCCGAAGGCCCCCGCCCCTTCGTACTGCTCGGCGGTGTCAGGCAGATCTCGATCGAGAAGGCCCTCAGGCCTTCTCGAACACCTCCACGGACAGCGGGTCCTCCCCGCAGTCGAACGTGGCCTGCGCCACCACCTTGCTGCCCGGGATGCTGATCGCCAGCTCCCGTCCTTCCGCCACCATCGGCAGCGACAGACGGCAGTAGCTCTCGACCAACGCCTTGACGTTGCCCGCCGTCATGTTCGCCACCTCGCCGAGCGCGTCGCGGATCTCATCGTCCGAGGCGGTCTCGGTGTCGAACATCACGCCCGCGACCCGCTGCGCCAGGGTCTCCGGGCAACTCACCAGCACCGTGCCTTCCCAGCCGCCCGAGATCTGGACGGATGCCGACAGGTGCCGTGTGCCGTTGACGTCCAGCGGCTCGCCCCGTGCCTCCACGGGGAATCCGAGCATCGACGTCCAGATGTCGGTCACGATCTGACCGAGCGCCTCCGTGTTGAACTCCATGGGTAGTGCCTCCTATCTGCCTGCCCCGCCGACGGGGTCGTTGCGTTGGGGCCGGTACCAAGCGGTCCGGCCGACCAGTTGCCGATCGTAGTCATCGCTGATGTTGAAGGTGGTCTCCGAGGCGCCGAGCAGCAGGTAGCCGCGCGGCGCGAGCTGGCCGAGCATCCGGCTCAGCACCTGCCGCTTCGTCTCGACGTCGAAGTAGATCATCACGTTGCGCATGAACACCAGGTCGAAGGGCGGCATCGACCGGCCACTCGTCGACGAGGTTGTGTCGCTGGAACCGGACCATCCGCCGGATCGGTTCTTCGATCTCCCACTCCATGCCCGCCCGCGTGAAGTGCCGCACCAGCAGGTTCGCCGGGAGCCCCCGGTTCACCTCGAGCTGACCGTACCGCCCGCGGCGCGCACGGTCGAGCACCGACGCGGAGATGTCGGTGCCCAGGATCGTCAGCTGCCACGTGAGCAGCTCGGGGAAGTGCTCGCGGATCGCCATCGCGATGCTGTAGGGCTCCTGTCCCGTGGAACACCCCGCCGACCAGATGGCGAGGGTGCGGCGTGCGCTGCTTGCGCTCGATCACCTCGGGCAGCACGTCGGAGCGCATCGATTCGAACGGGTTGAAGTCGCGGAAGAAGGTGGTCTCGTTCGTGGTGAGCGCGTCGATCACCTGCTCGTGCAGCTGCGAGGACGCCTCCTCGCGGCGGAGGACCTCGACGAGCGCGGCGACCGACCCGACGCCCATCTCGCGGGCGACCGGGTCCAGCCGGGACAGCGCGAGGTACTCCTTGCCGGGCTCGAGCACGATCGCGGCGCGCTCGTGCATCAGTCGGCTCAGGTAGGAGAAGTCGTCGGCCGGCAGCGTCGCGACGGGCTGGCTCACGAGGCGGCCCCCATCGGCGAGCGCCGGATCGCGGCCGACCGCCACGCGACGCAGGATCTCGGCTCGCAGGCCCGCCAGCGGCACCGCGACGTCGGCGAGACCGGCGCGCGAGACGAACCCGGGCATGCCCCACACGACGCTCGTGTCCTCGTCCTGCACGATGATCCGCGCGCCGGCGGCGGCCAGGTGCTCCGCGCCGCGCAGACCGTCGGAGCCCATCCCGGTCATGACGATGCCGAGCGCGTGGGCGCCGTAGCGCTCGGCGACGGTGCGGAACAGCGGGTCGACCGAGGGGCGGCAGGAGTTCTCGTGCGGGCCGTCGTAGACGTGCAGCACCTCGCGGTCGCGCGCGGCGATCGCCAGGTGCAGGTCGCCGGGCGCGATGTAGACCGAGCCCGGCTTGAGCCGGTCGCCGTCGGCGGCCTCGAGGACGCGCAGGGCGCTCTTGTGGTCGAGCCGCTCGGCAGGATCTTCGTGAACATCGGGGGCATGTGCTGCACGATCACGACGGGCACGGGCAGGGTTCCCGGCAGCGACGGGATCAGCTCGGCCAGGGCGGTGGGGCCGCCGGTCGACACGCCGATCGCGATCGAGGTCCACCCGCTGCGCGGGGCCGGTCGCGCGCGCGACGGTGCCGGTGGCGCGCGAGGGGCGTTGGGGGATGCGGGCGGGCGCGCGTTCCTTCGCCTCGCGGGCGGCGGGCAGCAGCGCGGCGATCCGCGGCAGCAGCTCCGCGCGGATCTTCGCCATCGAGGACGCGGCGTCGCCGCCCGAGGGCTTCAACACGTAGTCCGAGGCGCCGAGCGCGAGCGCGTCCAGCGTGACCTCCGCCCCGCGGGTGGTCAGCGTGGAGAACATGATCACGGGCAGCCCGGGCCACCGCTGGCGGATCTCCGCCAGCGCCGTCAGGCCGTCCATCACCGGCATCGCGACGTCGAGGATCACGACGTCGGGGTGCAGCCGCTCGATGTTGACCAGCGCGATCTTGCCGTCGGCGGCCACGCCGACCACCTCGACCTCGCCCTCGGCCTCGAGCGCCTTGGACACGAGCCTGCGCACGACGACGGAGTCGTCGACGACCAGGACCCGCGGTCGGTGCATCAGTCCTGCTCGACCAGACCCACGAGACCGAGCTTCTCGGCCAGCGCTTCCTTCGTGATCGGCTTCGTCGCGTACTCGTCGACGCCGGCCATGAGGGCGTGGAAGATCTGGGCGGGATCGCCCTCCGACGTCACCATCACGACGCGCATCTCCTCGAACGCCGCGTCGGCGCGGACCTCGTGGACGAAGGACATGCCATCCATGCCCGGCATCGTCCAGTCGACCAAGACCACGTCGACGGCGCCGGAGTCCCGGAGCTTGCTCCAGGGCCTCGTTCCCGTCGCCGGCCTCATCCACATCGAAGCCGAGCGCGACCAGCTCGCGCTTGAGCAGCATGCGCATCGCGCGCGAGTCGTCTACGACCAGTGCTCGCATCTCGTTCTCACCTCCGGTTTCAGTTCGTGACCGCTGCGGTCAGGTTGGGTTCGTACGCGGGGGCGTCGGCCATCGCACGGGGAGTGGCGTGGCCGTGTGCCGTTGGACTTGACCACGAAGCGCATGACGCTTCGGTTCAGCTCGTCGGCGAGCTCCGCCAGGTCGCGTGCAGAGACCTGGGTGGAGGCTGCGCCCGACGACGTGTCGTGGGCCGCCTGGGCCACGCCCGTGATGCTCGCCGCGATCTCGTTGGCGCCCGTGGCGGCCTCGGTCACGTGGCGCGTGATCTCGTTCGTGGTGGCGGTCTGCTCCTCGACCGCCGAGGCGATCGTGTTCTGGATGTCGGAGATCCGGGCGATCACGGTGCTGATCTCGTCGATCGCACCGACCGCGGCCTGCGCGTCGCCCTGGATCGCGACGATCTTCTGACCGATGTCCTCGGTCGCCGTCGCGGTCTCCTTGGCGAGCTCCTTGACCTCGTTGGCGACGACCGCGAAGCCCTTGCCGGCCTCGCCGGCGCGCGCGGCCTCGATCGTGGCGTTGAGCGCGAGCAGGTTCGTCTGCTCCGCGATCGCGGTGATCACCTTGAGGACCTCGCCGATCTCGCGCCGAGCTCGAGCCGAGCTTCGACGACGGTCGTGGTCGCGCTCTCGGCGGTGGTGACGGCGTGGCTCGCGACGCCCGCGGCCTCGGTGGCGTTGGCGGCGATCTCGCGGATCGACGCCGACATCTCCTCGGCGCTTGCCGCCACGGTGTTCACGTTGGCGCTCACCTGCTCGGCGGCCGCCGAGACGGCGTTGGCCTGCACCGAGGTCTCCTCGGCCGAGGCGCCCATCTGGGTGCTCGTGGCCGACAGCTCCTCGGAGCTGGAGGCCAGGGTGGTCGCCGACTCGCGGAGCGTCAGGACCAGACCGGAGAGGTCGTCGACCGCGGTGTTGAACGACGTCGCGAGCCGCGCGACCTCGTCCTCGCCCTTGACCTCGACGTGGCCCGTGAGGTCGGCCTCGGCGAGTCGGTCGAGCCCGGCCACGGCCTGCTCGAGCGGGCTCACGATGCCCGCGCACGACCAGCCGCGCCGCGACGAACACGCCGGCGATCGCGACGGCGCTCAGCAGGATCAGCAGCGCCTGGGCCTTGGAGGCCGCGTCGTGCGCGCTGGAGCCCGCGTCGTCGGAGGCGCCGAGGATCTCGTCGTTGAGCGTGTCGAGCGTGGTCCGGAGCTCCTCGAACGCGCTCTGGAAGCTGGCGCGCTGCGCCAGCGCCGTCGCGCGATCCTGCGCGGCGATGTCCACCAGCGAGATCGCGCTCTGCGCGTAGGTGTCGACCTGGTTCAGCGCCTGGCCGAGCATCGAGATCTGGGTCCCGTCGAGCTTCCCGCTCGCGTCCTCGACCGCCTGGCGGAGGTCCTTGGCGTCCTGCTTCGTCTCCTCGGCGGCGGCCTGCAGCTCGTTGTGGTCGAGCGCGAGCAACGCCTCGATAGACGTCGGCGCGCAGCGCGTCGTGCAGCATGTCGGCCTGCATCCCGTCGCGGACCGCGCTCGGCGGTGAGCGCCTGGCGATCGTTCGCGGTCTTCAGCGACTGGATCGCGTACTGCCCGGTCGCCATCACGAGCAGGGTGGCGAGCAGCCCGGCGCCGCCCAGCGCGGCGACCTTGCGGCCCACCGTCCAGTGGATGTGCCAGCGGCCTCCCTGTCTCGTGGGCGTCGTGCGTCTCGTGCAGGTCCGTGTCGTCCATCGTTTCCCCCGTTAGGTCGTGAAGTCGAGCGTTCGGTCGAGGTCAAGGTCCAGCAGCAAGGCATCGTCGAGCTTGTAGGCGCCCTTGATCAGATGCCGGGTATCGCTCTGCAGCGTGTCCGGCGGCGGCTCGAACAGCGCCGTCGTGCACGGGCACCACGTCGCCGAGCGTGTCGACGACGAACGACAGCGGGCCGTCCTCGGTCATCACGATCACGTTGGCGCTCGGCGCGTCGGGCTCGCGCGGCGGCAGCCCGAGCCGGGCGCGCAGGTTGAGGGCGGTCACGATCTGACCGCGCATGTTCAGCAGGCCCTCGATGTGCTCGTGGGCCAGCGGCACCGGCGTGATCGGCTGGGCGCGCAGCACCTCCTGGACGCGCTCGACGGGCACGCCGAGGTAGCGGTCGGCCACGGTGAAGGTCGAGTACAGGCCGGCGCTCATGCGCTCAGCTCCTGGACGCCGGTCAGCGCGGCCAGCGCGTCCTCGTCCCAGTCCGACAGGATCTGCGGCAGGTCGAGCACCTCGGTCACGCGGTCCTGCGCGATCATCGTGCCGGCCACGCCGGGACGCGAGCCGGGCTGCAGCTCGACCAGGTCGTGACGGACGACGTCGAGGATCCGCCCGACGACGACGCCGACGCGCCTGCCCTCGTGCAGGTAGACGATCACCGGCAGCGTCTCGCCGACGGTCGACAGCCCGTCGGTGCGCGAGGCGCGGCGGCGATCGAGCATCAGCCGCGAGATGTCGACCAGGTGCAGGATCTCCTCGCCGTACTGCACGACCGGGAACGGCCCGGAGCTCTCGAGCTCGTCGCGGGGGAACTCCTCCAGCCGGGTGACGAGCTCCAGCGGGATCGCCATCCGCCCGCCCTCGTGGTCGGAGAACACCAGCAGCGACACGCCGTCGATCGCCGGCTCGTCCTCGTCGGTCGTACGAGCGTCGCGAGCTCGCGCTCCTGCGCCTTCGTGAGCACGTGGGCGCGCCGAGCGAGCCCGAGCACGTCCAGGATCAGCCCCACGCTGCCGTCGCCCAGGATCGTGGCGCCGGCGAACGTGTCGACGCCCTTGAGGTAGGCGCCGACCGGCTTGACGACGATCTCGGCCGAGTCGGTGACGCCGTCGACCACGAGCCCGAACCGGCGGTCGTCGGCCTGCAGCACGACGACGTGATGCGAAGCGGGCCTCGGTGACCTCGCCGCCGAGCTCGCTCGCCAGGTACACGAGGGGCAACAGCCGGCCGCGCAGGCGCAGGACGGGGGCGCCGTGCACCTGCTCGATCTGCTCGGGGGTCGCTCGCACGAGCTCGATCAGGTTGACCTGCGGGATCGCGTAGCGCTGGTCGCCGCACGTCACGAGCAGCGCCGGGATGATCGCGAGCGTGAGCGGGATCTTCAGGGTGTAGGTCGTGCCCTTGCCGAGCGTCGTGGCGACCTCGACGCTGCCGCCGATCCGCCCGAGGTTCGTCTTGACGACGTCCATGCCGACGCCGCGGCCCGACAGGTTCGTCACCTGATCGGCCGTCGAGAAGCCCGGCTGGAAGATCAGCTCGATCGTGTCGTGCGCGCGAGAGCTTCTTGGCCTGCGCGGCGGTCAGCAGGCCGCGCTCCACGGCGCGGGCGCGCACCTTGTCGAGGTCGATGCCGTGGCCGTCGTCGCGCATCACGATCGTGACCTGGCCGCCCTCGTGCGACGCGCGCAGGTGCACGACGCCCTCGACGGGCTTGCCCGGCGGCCTCGCGATCGGCGGGCAGCTCGATCCCGTGGTCGACGGCGTTGCGGACGAGGTGCATCAGCGGGTCCTTGATCGCCTCGATGATCGAGCGGTCGAGCTCGGTGTCGTCGCCCTCGGTCTCGACGCGCACCTGCTTGCCGAGCGCCATGCCGAGGTCGCGGACCACGCGGGGGAAGCGGGCCCAGGCGGTGTTGATCGGTTGCAGACGGGTGCGCATCACGCCGTCCTGCAGGTCGGCGGTGATCGAGTTGAGATGCTGGGCGGCCGCGGCCAGGACGGGGTCGTGCTCGGTGCCGGCGGTGAGCTCGCTGATGTGGTTGCGGGTGAGCACGAGCTCGCCGACGAGCGTCATCAGGTTGTCCAGGATGCCGACGTCCACGCGGATGTTGGCGTCGGCGACCGAGGCGCGCGCGACCTCGGGTGCGTGCTCGGGCTCGGGGGCGCGCGGAGGGCGCGGGACGGGCGGGCGCGTCGGCGGCCTTGCGCGGGGTCGGTGGCGTGACGGGGATGCGCTGGTTGGCCGAGACGCCGCCCGAGGCGCGGAGCCGCTCGAGCGTGGCCACGAGGTGCAGGAAGTCCTCCTCGCCGTCGTTGCCGGCTCGCTCGATGTTGCTCAGCATCTGGCGCAGGGCATCGCCCGTGGCGAGCAGGGCGCTCGCGATCGGGGGATTGACCTCGAGGGAGCCGTCGCGGAGGCCGCCGAGCAGCGATTCCGCGGCGTGTGCGACGCGCTCCAGCCGGGAGAAGCCGAGGAACCCGCACGTGCCTTTGATCGTGTGCATCACGCGGAAGATGCTCGCGAGGGTGTCCTTGGAATGGGGATCGCGTTCGAGGGCGAGCAGGTCGCCATCCAGGCGGTCGAGCGACTCGTAGCTCTCAACCAGGAACTCTTGGACGATCTCGTCCATGTCGTTGCTCATGCAGTTCTCCCCGTCGGCGCTGCGTGTGCGATGCATCCCCCGTACGCATAAGGCTTTCGTCCGATGGGGGGTGGTCTTTAGGCGCGGGGCGTCGCCGGGGCGCTGGTAGCGTCGAGGGGTGGTTGTGGACCTGGCGGCGCGGCGGACGGATCGACCGTAGTCCTTTGGGTCGCAGCGGGTCTGTGCGTCGCAGTGACGCTTTGGCTGTCGCTCGTGGAGGTGCCCCCGGGCACATCGGCGTTCGGCGGAGCCGACAAGGTGGAACACGCGTTCGCCTACTTCTGTGACGACGCTGCTGGTGCTGCTCGCGGCCGTGTGGCGTCCCGGCCGCGGCGACGGGGTGCTTGGCGCGCTGGTGGTGGGTGCTCGCGGCATGGTGCTGGCCGGCGGGCGGTCGAGATCGTGCAGTCGTTCGTCGGGCGCGAGGCGGAGCTCGCCGACTGGATCGCGGAGATCGTGGCGGTGGTGGCTGCGGCGGGCGTGCTGG
>CAWAAO010000007.1:0-132805 GCA_963780015.1 uncultured Actinomycetes bacterium | reverse complement strand
ATCCGTCCAGCGATGCCGCCTCGACGCCTAGGGTAGGCGAAACGGCCAAACACGATCTCGCGACCCGTGTGAAACTCTGAGGATGCATCCGCCGCCGATCCGCCGCGCGATCGAATCACCCCTGGTCGTGGCGTCCAACCGCGGCCCGGTGACCTTCCTGTCCGACGAGGCGGGGCAGCTGGAGCCTCGGCGGAACACCGGCGGCATCGTCAAACCGCTCGCGGGCGTGTTCAGCGCGGAGGAAGGTGGCACGTGGGTGTCCTCGGCGATGAGCGATGGCGACCGCGTGCTCGCCAAGGAGCCCGATCTGTCGGGCCCCGGCGATCTCCAGCTGCGCTTCGTCGTGGTCGACCCCGACACCTACGAGCGCTTCTTCGATCGGGTCGCCAACGGCGTGCTGTGGCGGATCCACCATTCCATGTCCGAGACGGGGCCGGTTTCCGACGAACGATCGCGTGACGACTGGGAGGCGTTCGAAGCGACGAACCGCGCCTTCGCCGATGTCCTGGACGAGGCTCCGCGCGATGCCGTGTTCCTCGTGCAGGACTACCAGCTCCCACTCGTCCCTCGCTACCTCCGCGAGCTACGCCCGCACGCGCGGATCGTGCACTTCACCCACACCCCCTTCGCCGGGCCCGACGCATGGCGCTCCGCGCCCCCGTGGATCCGCGAGGGCGTGCTCCGAGGCATGTGCGCCAGCGACGTGCTCGGATTCCAATCGCGCACCTGGGCGACGAACTTCCTCGCGACCGTCCGCGCCTACACGGATGCGAAGGTCGACATTCGCGCCGGCCGGCTTTCGACAGACGGCCACGAGGTGCGCGTCCGGACGTTCCCCGTCTCCGTGGACGTCGATCAACTGCGCGCGGCGGCGATGGATCCGGCGGCGGTGGCCGTCCGGCGCAGCATCGCGCGCACGCAGACCGACCAACGGTTGATCCTGCGCGTGGATCGCCTCGAGCCGTCGAAGAACATCCTTCGGGGGTTCCAGGCCTTCGAACAGGTGCTGCTGCGTTCCCCTTCGTGGCGGGGGCGCGCCCGATATCTCGCGCTGCTGACACCGTCGCGACAGGAACGCGATGTCGATGGCGGGTATGGCGACGTCTGCCTGTCGGAGGTCGAGCGCATCAACGCCCGGTTCGGATCCGAGGGCTGGCGGCCCATCACGATGCGAGCGAGCCAGGACCCCGCGTCCACGCTGGCGGCCTACGGCCGCTACGACGTGATGCTCGCGAACCCGCTCCACGACGGGATGAACCTCGCGGCGCTGGAAGGCCCCGTCTTGAACGAGCGTTCGGGTGTGCTCGTGCTGTCGAAGGGCGCCGGTGCGTACGCGCGCTTCCACCGCTACGCGCTCGGCGTCGATCCGACCGACATCGACGAGACGGCGGACGCGATCCTCCAAGGGCTCGAGATGAGCGAGCAGGACCGGACGCGCCGGAATCGGGGGCTGGTGCGAACGATCGCCGGCCACACGCCCTCGACGTGGCTTGCGGATCAACTCGAAACGCTCGACGAGATGCGCGCCGTAGAGGGCACCAGCTGAGTAGATGGATCGCGTGAGAAGCTTCGAACCGGGAGGGGTGTGATGACGAAGCAACAACCTGCAGATGTCCTCGTCGTCTTCGGGATCACCGGCGACCTCGCGAAGGTGATGACCTTCCGGTCGCTTGTACCGGCTCGAGCGTCGGAAGCTGCTCGATTGCCCGATCGTCGGCGTCGCGGTGGACGACTGGGACGTCGATCAGCTGCGGCAGCGCGCCCGTGACTCGATCGTCGGGACCGGGGAGGAGCTCGACGAGACGGTCTTCGAACGGTTCGCCGCCCGCCTGTCGTACGTGCAGGGCGACTTCTCCGACGCGGGAACCTACAAGCAGGTCGCGGCGGCGATCGGCGCCGCGAAGGCGCCCGTCTTCTATCTCGAGATCCCGCCGTTCCTGTTCGGCACGGTCGTCCAGGGGCTCTCCGAGGCCGGGCTGACCGCGAACGCGCGCGTGGTCGTGGAGAAGCCCTTCGGCCACGACCTGGCGTCGGCCCGTGCCCTGAGCGAACAGATGCACGCCTACATCGACGAGTCGCAGCTCTACCGGATCGACCACTTCCTCGGGAAGATGGGCACCGCCGAGATCCTCTACCTCCGGTTCGCCAACACGATGTTGGAACCCGTCTGGAACCGGAACTTCCTGGAGTCCGTGGAGATCACGATGGCCGAGGACTTCGGGGTGGAGGACCGCGGCCACTTCTACGACCCCGTCGGCGCGCTCCGCGACGTGGTCGTGAACCATCTGATGCAGGTGGTCGCGGCGACCGCGATGGAAGCCCCGGTCGTGGGGGACCCGACCGTGCTCAAGAGTCATATCTTCGATGTCTTCCGGGCGACGGGCGACGCCGACCCGGCGCATTACATCCGGGGTCAGTACGAGGGGTACCGGGCGATCGACGGGGTCGCCGACGATTCGACGACCGAGACGTTCGCGGCCCTGCGCCTCGAGATCGACAACTGGCGATGGGAAGGTGTGCCGTTCTTCATCCGCACCGGGAAACGCCTGCCGGTCACGCAGACCGAGGTGCGGCTGGTCTTCCGGCGTCCGCCGCGGATCGGTTTCCAGCAGAGCACCCGCAAGCCCGAGCCCGATCAGCTGGTGATCAAGCTCGATCCGACGACGGGCATGCAGCTGCTCGTCGAGGCGCAGCGTGGCGATGCGCGGCAGCCGGAGCAGGTCACGCTCGACATGGAGTTCGCGCAGGAAGGCGGTGAGGGCGCGACCCCCTACGAGGTATTGCTGCACGCGGCGATGATGGGCGACGCCTCTCGGTTCACACGACAGGACGGCGTCGAGGAAGCCTGGCGCGTGCTGCTGCCACTGATCGATGCGCCCTCGCCGATCCACACCTATGCGCCCGGATCGTGGGGCCCCGGCGAGGCCGACACACTGCTCGCCGGCCGGGGACGCTGGCTCGGACCGTGGGTGGCATCGTGAGTCCGGAGCGACGCCGCGCAGAGCGCGGCGATGCCGTCGCCGTTCACGCCGATCGCGGACTACGCGTTCCTCTCCGACTGCCACACCGGCGCGCTGGTCGCCCCCGATGGCGCGATCGACTGGCTCTGCGTGCCGAAGTTCGACTCGCCGAGCATCTTCGGCTCGCTCCTGGACCGCCAGGCAGGCCAGTTCCGATTCGGGCCGTTCGCGATCAACGTGCCGACGGCACGCGCGTACGAGGCGGGAACGAACACCCTCGTGACCACGTGGCACACGCCCGGCGGATGGGCGGTCGTGCGTGACGCCCTGACGTTGGGGCCCCGCGATGGAGACGACACGATCACCCCGCATACGCGCCCACCCGCCGACGACGACGCCGATCACATGCTCGTGCGAACCGTGACCTGCATCGACGGCGAGATGGAGATCGAACTGGTGTGCTCGCCCGGTTTCAACTACGGGAACACGCCGGCGACCTGGACCATGGTCGGTGAGGACCGGCACGCGGCCGACGCCTCGGCCGAGGGCGTCACGGTGCGGCTTCGCACCGACATGGCGCTCGGGATCGAGGGCAACCGTGTGCGCGCGCGCCACATCCTTCGGGCGGGGGACCAGGCGTTTTGCGCACTGTCCTGGGCCGCTGAACTGAAGACGCCGGTGGACATCGCCGACGCGTCGGCTCGGCTCGACGCCACCACCCGCTTCTGGCGTTCGTGGCTCGGACGCGCGCGCCTCCCCGACCACCGGTGGCGCGTGCCGATCGAGCGGTCCGCCCTCGCGATCAAAGGCCTGACCTACATGCCGACGGGCTCGATCGTCGCCGCGCTGACCACATCGTTGCCCGAGACGCCCGGCGGCGAGCGCAACTGGGACTACCGGTACACCTGGATGCGGGATGCCACGTTCACCCTGCAGGCACTGCACTATCTGAACCTCGATTGGGAGGCGGACGAGTTCATGCAGTTCCTCGCCGACATCGAGGCGAACCCCGACGGTTCGATGCAGATCATGTACGGCATCGATGGGCGCCGCGACCTGACCGAGTCCACCCTCGACCACCTGTCGGGCTACGCGGGTGCCCGACCGGTGCGGATCGGGAACGGGGCATTCGATCAGCGGCAGAACGACGTGTTCGGCTCGGTCCTGGATTCGATCCTGCTGCACACGCGTCGCAGTAAGCGCCTTCCCCGGCGCCTGTGGCCGATCGTGCAGGCACAGGCGGAGTGCGCGACGAAGGCGTGGGGAGATCCCGACCAGGGCATCTGGGAGGCCCGCGGGGCCCCCCAGCACTATGTCTCCTCGAAGCTGATGTGCTGGGTCGCGATGGACCGCGCGGCGAAGCTCGCCGAGATCCGCGGCGACAAGGAGCTTGCGACCAGCTGGGGAGCCACCGCCGAAGAGATCAAGGCCGATATCCTGGCCAACGGCGTCGACAAGAGAGGTGTGCTCCGCCAGCACTACGACACGGATTCGCTCGACGCGTCGGTGCTGCTCGCGGCCATCTTCGGGTTCCTGCCGCACGACGACGAGCGCCTGCGGGCCACGGTGCTCGCGATCTCCGACGAGCTCACCGAGAACGGGTTCGTGCTGCGCTATCGGACCGACGAGACCGACGACGGACTCTCCGGGAAGGAGGGAACCTTCCTGATCTGCTCGTTCTGGCTCGTCTCGGCGCTCGGCGATCATCGGCGAGATGCAGCGAGCCCGGGATCTGATGGAGCGGCTCCTGCGCGTCGCATCGCCGCTCGGGCTCTTCGCCGAGGAGTTCGACGTCGAGACCGGACACCACCTCGGCAACGTCCCGCAGGCGTTCTCGCACCTCGCACTGATCGAGGCGGCCGCCCGCATCATCCTGGCGGAGCGGCATGGAGGAGCTCTCATGAGCGACTACGACGTGATCATCATCGGCACCGGAGCCGGCGGAGGCACGCTGGCACGCCACCTGGCGCCCTCGGGCAAGCGCGTCCTGCTCCTCGAGCGCGGCGATTGGTTGCCGCGCGAACCCGAGAACTGGGACACCGCCGAGGTGTTCGTCGACGGTCGCTACATCTCGGCCGACACCTGGTACGACGCCAAGGGCAAACCGTTCCAGCCGCAGATCCACTACTTCGTCGGTGGCGCCACCAAGCTCTACGGCGCCGCGTTGTACCGACTGCGCGCGCGCGACTTCGAGGAGGTCGCCCACCACGACGGCATCTCACCGGCGTGGCCGATCCGCTACGAGGACCTGGAGCCGTACTACACCGCCGCCGAGCAGATGTACGAGGTCCGTGGCGCGCGCGGCGAGGATCCCACCGAACCGCCCGCCAGCGGTCCGTATCCGTTCCCCGCGCTCGAGCACGAGCCGCGGATCCAGCAGCTGGCCGACGACTTCGCCGCGGCCGGCTACCACCCGTTCCACGCGCCGGCCGGCGTTCGCCTGAACGAGTCGAACATGGCGTACAGCGTCTGTGTGCGGTGCGGCAGCTGCGACGGGTTCCCGTGTCCGCTGCACGCGAAGTCCGATGCCGAGGTCTTCGGGGTGCGGCCCGCGCTCGAGCACGACAACGTCACGCTGTGGCGCGGCGCCCGCGCGGTGAAGCTGGAGACCGACGCCGCCGGCGGGACCGTCACCGGGGTCGTCGTCGAGCGCGAGGGCGCGACCGAGACGGTGACCGCCGACATCGTCGTCGTGGCATGCGGTGCGGCCAACTCGGCGAAGCTGCTGCTCGCCTCGGCGAACGACGCACACCCGAACGGGTTGGCGAACGGCTCCGACCAGGTGGGGCGCAACTACATGTTCCACAACAGCCAGGCGGTCCTCGCGCTCTCCAAGGAGCCCAACCCGACGCGGTTCCAGAAGACGCTCGGCCTGAACGACTTCTACTTCGGCTCCGACGATTTCGCCTTCCCGATGGGCAACATCCAGATGATCGGCAAGTCACAGGCGGAGATGTTCAAGGGCGAGAAGCCGATCGAGACGAAGCTCGCACCGATGTTCTCGCTGCGAGAGGTCGCCGAGCACGCCGTCGACTTCTGGCTCTCGACCGAGGACCTGCCCTCGCCCGACAACCGCGTCACGCTGGAACGCGACGGGAACGTCAAGCTGACCTACCAGACCTCGAACCACGAGGCCGCCAAGCGCCTGTACCACATGCTCAAGTCCAAGCTCGGCCGGTTGGGCATGCACGAGGAACACCTGATCTCGCGGCAGCTCTACATGAAGACCGACATCCCCATCGCGGGGGTCGCGCACCAGGCCGGCACGTGCCGGTTCGGCGACGATCCGGCGACGTCGGTGCTCGATCCGAACTGCAAGGCCCACGAGCTCGACAACCTGTACGTCGCCGACACGAGCGTCTTCCCGAGCATCGGCGCCGTGAACCCGGCGCTCACCGCCATGGCGAACGCGCTCCGCGTCGGCGATCACCTGCTCGAACGGCTGCGCTGAAGGCACGCCCGTGGCCAGTCGGGCAGAGACCACCGCCTCGGCGCTCGTCCACCGGTGGCGCGGCGAAGCCGCGATCACCCTCGCGTCGGGTGCGATGTCGGCGACGTTCCTCCCCGAGCTGAACCTCCTCGGGCGTCAGCCTCCGGCTGGCGGGCGAAGAGTTCCTGGCGTTGCCCGGCGGCGTTGCCGCGTATCGGGATCGCCATGCCACCGGACTGCCGCTGCTGGCGCCGTGGGCGAACCGCCTCGACGGAACGACCTACCGCGTCGGGCGCGTCCGGGTCGATCTCGACGGCCTCGACCTCACCACCGACGGGAACGGGCTGCCGATCCACGGCACGACCTGGCGCGAGGCTTGGGGGATCACCGGGGTGACCACCGGCGCGCGCATCGCGCGACTGCGTGCGCACCTTCTCTACGATCGCCCGGATCAGCTCGCCGCCTTCCCGTTCCCGCACAGGATCGAGGTCACGGCGAGCGTGGATGGCACGGCGCTCGCGATCGAGACGTGCGTCCGGCCGATCTCGGACCGCGCCGTGCCCGTCTCCTTCGGCTATCACCCGTACCTCCGGCTCCCGGCCGGCGCCCGCAGCGGACTGGCGGCTCGTGTTGCCGGCGCGTGCGCATCTGGAGCTGAACGCCGGCGGGATCCCGACCGGCAAACGGGCCCGGGAGCCCGCGGAAGCCGACCCGATCGGTGCGCGCACCTTCGACGATGCCTATGCCGTTTCGACGCCGTGCCGAACGGAGATCCGAGGAGCGCGACATGGGCTTCGCGTCGACTTCGACGAGGGCTATCCGTACCTGCAGGTGTATGCGCCGCCACGGTCGCGGTTCGTGTGCCTCGAGCCGATGACGGCGCCGACGAACGCGCTCGGCACGGGCTCATGTCCATCCGTCGCACCGGGAGATGCGTACACCGCGCGTTTCTCGCTTCGCCCGACGACGACGCCCTAGCACACCGTCCCGAGACGGCGGTGCGCCAGCGCCGGCAGGGTCGCGCGGACCGATCGCAGTACGTCGCCGTCGAGCTCCGCGAACCACACGCCGTCGCCCTCGGCGGGAGCTCGCACGAGGACGCGGCCCCACGGGTCGACGATCATCGCGTTTCCGTAGGTGCGGTGGCCGGCGTCGGGAGGACCCCACGGGCCCCACTGCGCCGCCGCCAGGACGTAGGCCTGCTCCTCGATCGCGCGGGCACGCAGCAGGACCTCCCAGTGCGCCTCACCGGTCACCTGCTGGAACGCCGACGGGACGGCGAGCACGTTCGCGCCGGAGGTCATCAGACCCCGATACAGCTCGGGGAACCGGAGGTCGTAGCAGATCGACAACCCGAGACGGAACTCCTCGACCTGCTGCGTGACGAGCTCCTCGCCGGCGGCGAACAACGCGGACTCGCGGATCGGCGGCTGGCCCGGCAGGTCGACGTCGTAGCGGTGGATCTTGCGATACGAGGCGACCGCCTCGCCGGTGCGGTCGAACAGGAACGACGTGTTGTACACGTGGCCGTCCGCGGCGAGCTCGCACACGGAGCCTCCGAGCACCCACATCGAGCGCGCGCGGGCCACGTCGGCGAGCCGCGCGGTGATCGGACCGCCGAGCGGCTCGGCCAGCTCGCGCATCCGTCGCTGCGAGCCGTAGTAGGCGAACAGCTCGGGGAGCACGGCCAGATCGGCGCCGCCCTCGGCCGCCTCCCCCACCAGGCGCAGCGCGACGTCGACGTTGCCGTCGACGTCGCGTCCCCCGGCGTTCAGCTGGATGATCGCGGCCCGCATGGGCCAAGCGTAGCGGGGGGCGGCGCGCATCCGCGCGCCGCCCCCCGCGGCACCACCGTGGAGCCTCAGCCCTCCTGCAGCTGGAGCTCGACGTCCAACACGATGTCGACCTTCTTGCCGACGAGGAAGCCGCCGGTCTCGACCGCGACGTTCCAGGTGAGGTCCCAGTCCTCGCGCTCGATCGTCGTGTGCGCCGAGAAGGCCGCGAGCGTGCCGCCCTGCATACCCGGCCCGGAGCCGAGGAACTCGCCCTGCAGCGTGACCGGGCGGGTCACGTCCCGGATCGTGAGCCGACCGTCCAGCTCGAAGGAGCTGCCCTCGCCGACGCGGATCCCGGTCGAGGCGAAGGTCAGGTTCGGATAGTTCTCGACGTCGAGGAAGTCATCGCTCCGCAGGTGCCCGTCGCGCTGCTCGCTGTCGGTGTTGACCGACGACGTCTTGATCTCGAGCGTCACCGAGGAATCCTCGATGGCGTCGCCGACCGTGACCTCGCCGTCGAACTCCGTGAAGCGGCCGTGGACCTTCGAGAGCATGTGCCGGGCCTCGAACCCGAGCGTGGTGTGGCTCTTGTCGAACGCGTAGGCGCCCGCGGGCGGGAGAGCGATCCCGTTGATGCTGCGGTTCTCGACGATGCTGGACATGTGCACCCTCCTGGGCTCTCGGACCACCCCCTTGGGTGATCCTTCAACCTGCTCAACCCAGCAGAGTTACTCTGTATTCCAGAGGTACTAGGGAATCTTGACCCGCCCCATGGCGTTGCATACGGTATGAGCATGTCCCCCCACGGCGAAGGCGTCATCTGCCAGCACTTCCAGCGCGCGGCCGAGCTGATCGCGCGTCGATGGGTGCCGCAGGTGATCTACGCGATGCGGCCGGGGCCGCTGCGGTACGGGGAGCTCAAGGCGGCGATCCCGAACATCTCCGACGCGGTGCTGTCGGACCGGCTGAAGGAGTTGGAGGCGTCCTCGATCGTGCGCCGGACCGTCGAGCCCTCGACCCCCGTGCGCATCCAGTACGCCCTGACGCCGCGCGGCGAGCAGCTCGCGGCGGTCCTCGGGGAACTGCAGGTGTGGGCGGAACGCTGGTCTCGCGAGGCCGTTCGGGCCTGACCTACACGGGCCCGTGCCCGTCCCAGCCTCCGCAGAACTGGCCGTCCACCCAGTAGTCGTTCGGCTCGCGCGCGACCTTGTCTCCCGGGTCCACGTTGTAGCCGTCCTTGCCGGGACCGCCGTTGAGCACGTCTCCGCCCGCGCCGTCGGAGCCGTTCATGCAGGGGTCGTTGCCGTCGCCTCCGTAGATGTGGTCCTTGCCGTGCAGATCGACGAAGTGATCCCCACCCTGCGACCCCTTCATGACATCGTTGCCGGAACCGCCGTCGAGGGTGTCGTTGCCGTACCCCCCGATCAACAGATCGTCGCCGCCCATGCCGTACAGGGTGTCGGACCCGCCCTTGCCACAGATCACATCGCGCCCGGCCGTGCCCTGCAGCGTGTCGGCGCCGGCCGTCCCGCGGATCGTGCAATGCAGCGTCGCGCCGTGGGCGCGCGGGGCGACGGCGACGAACGCGACGAGGAGCGCGATCGGCAGCAGCCGCCACAGCAGGGCACGGTAGGAGTGATGCATCCCAGAAGCATCGGCGTGCACGGGTGACGGACCTGAGTCAGGCGCCGATCGCGCGGTCGGCGATCTCGAGCGCCGCGTCGATCGCCTCGAACCCTTCTTGGAGCTGCTCCTCGGTGATGCACAGCGGTGGGTTCGTCATGATGCCGTTCCAACGGATCATCGTGAACACCCCGCGCTCCAGCAGCGCGCGATTGATCGCCACCATCGTCTCGTTGTTGACGTTGTAGGGCGACAGCGGCTTCATCGTGTCGCGGTCCTCGACCAGCTCGAGGATGCCGAACAGCCCGATGTTGCGATGCAGCCCGACGCTCGGGTGGCGATCGGCGAGCTCCTCGTGATGCCGGCGCATGACGGGCTCCAGACGGTGCGCGTTGCCCACCAGGTCGTCGTCCTCCATCACCTGGATCGCGGCGAGCGCGGCCGCACACGACAGCGGGTGCGAGTTGTAGGTGAGGCCTCCGTAGAACACGTTGTCCTCGAAGTGCCGGGCGATCGCGGGCGAGATCGCGAGGGCGCCGAGCGGCAGGTAGGAGGAGGTCAGCCCCTTCGCGGTCGACATCAGGTCCGGCACGACCCCCCAGTGGTTCACCGCGAACCACTCGCCCGTGCGCCCGAACCCGCACATGATCTCGTCGGCGATCAGCACGATCCCGTGCCGGGTGCAGAGCTCGCGCACACCCTGCAGGTAGCCGTCCGGCGGGATCAGGATGCCGTTCGTGCCGGTCACCGTCTCGAGGATGAACGCGGCGATCGTCTCGGGGCCCTCGAGCATGATCTGCTCCTCGAGCCGATCGAGCGCCTGCTCGGCGGTGTCCTCGGGCCGATCCGACCCGCGGTAGGGGTCGAAGACGCGCACGATCCCCGCCACGGGAGGGTTCTCGTTGGCCCATCGTCGCGGATCACCGGTGAGGTTGGCCGTCAGGTACGTGGCGCCGTGATACGCCCGGTACCGCACCATGACCTTCTCGCGCCCCGTGTAGGCCTTGGCGATCCGGATCGCGTTCTCGTTCGCCTCGGCCCCGCCCAGGGTGAAGAAGGACTTCTCCATGTCGCCCGGCCACAGCGTGGCGAGCTTCTGGCCGAGGAGCGCCCGGGTCTCGTACGCGGCGAAGGGCGTGATGTAGGCGAGCGTCTCCCCCTGCTTGGCGATCGCGTCGATCACGCGCTTGTCGCCGTGGCCGATGTTGACGCCCATCAGCTGCGAGTTGAAGTCGAGATAGCGCGTGCCGTCGACCGCGTAGAAGTAGACGCCCTCGGCGCGATCGACGGCCATCGGCGCGACCTTGGATTGCGCGGACCAGTCGTAGAGGGTGTAGCGCTTCGACAGCTGGACGATCTCATCGGCCGACAAGGTCATCGTTCTCACGTCCTTCCGGGAGTCCCACGTCGCATCCTCCCAGAAGGCCATCCGCCCTTCGGTCCCAGCCGGGACCGAAGGTCCAGCTTGACCGCGCCGTTGCACGGATGCGACCGTGCCGAGGCACGAGAAGGTCAGACCGGGGAACCTGGGAGGGACAGATGCGACGTTTCGCGACCGTGGCCGTGGCCACGATGCTGTTGATCGGCGTGCAGAACGCGTGGGGACTCAGCGCGAGCGACCCGAAGGACACACCGGGAGGGCTCGACATCGCGTCCTCCTCGATCCGGATCGTCCCGATCGACGGTGGCGCCTATCGGACGCGCCTGGCGGTCTCGACGTACAAGGCCTTCGACCTGTCGAACGGCAAGGGCTCGTTCTTCTGGCAGATCGACTCCTACGGCGACGGCGCCGTCGACTACGTCGTGAAAGTGTTCGGCGACCCCGACGCCGTGCCGGCGGAGCCCGTCTTCTGTCTGGTGAAGTCGAAGAACCCCGACATCATCTACAAGGCGTACGTGCCGGTGACGGCGACCCACACCCGTGTGGTGTGCGGTCTGCCGCGTCACGACCTCAAGATGACGAAGGACGCGCGCTGGCGGGTCGCGGGCCGTCTGAACGATCTGATCGATCGGGCCCCCGACACCGGCTGGAACGGCTGATCGAACGCGCGCCGGGGGCCGGTTCGCCGGCCCCTACCGCGTGTCCTTGACCACCTCGCCGCCCTTCATGACGAAGGGCACCGACTCGAGCAGCGTGATGTCGGTCGTCGGATCGCCGGGAACCGCGATCAGATCGGCGAACAACCCGTCCGCGATCGCGCCGACCCGGTCCTCCCAATGGATCAGCTCGGCGGCGACGACCGTGGCCGAGCGGATCGCCTGCATCGGCGTCATGCCGAAACGCACGTAGCACGTCAGGTTCTTGGCCTCCGTGCCGAACGGAGCGATCCCCGTGTCGGACCCGTTCGCGATCTTCGCCCCGGCCGCGACCGCCTTGCCGAACATCGCGCGGCTGACCTCGTTGGTCCAGATCACCTTGCGCATGACCTCGTCGGTGTAGCCCAGGGCCGGCCCCTGCTCGACCATGTGATCGCCGTCGGAGATGTCGATCACGAGGTACGTCCCGTGCTCGATCGCCAGGGCGAGCGTCTCGTCGTCGATCAGCGATGCGTGCTCGATCGAGCGCACACCCGCCCGCACCGCTCGCCGGATGCCGACCGGGCCGTGTGCGTGGGCGGCGACGAACGATCCGTAGTCCTCACACGTTTCGACGGCCGCCGTGAGCTCCTCCTCGGTGAACTCCGGCGCGCCCGGGTTCGTGCCGCTCGTCAAGACCGCGCCGGTGGCGAGCACCTTGATGAAGTCCGCGCCCCTCGCGAGGATCCGCCGGACGTTGGCGCGCATCTGGTCGGCACCGACCGTCACGCCGAACCGCAGCTCTGCCGGGAGGACCGCATCGACGTCGACCGCCAGCCCGGTGATGTCGCCCGAACCGCCGGGCACGGTGACGTAGGCGCCGGAACACAACATCCGCGGACCGGGGAACCAACCCTGCTCGATGCCCTCGCGGATCGCGACGTCGGTGAACGCGCGGAACGACCCGACGTCGCGCACCGTCGTGAAGCCCGCCTCCAGCACGAGGCGAGCGTTGCGCACGCCGACGATCGCGTCCTGCGCGCCGCTGCGCATCACGAGGGAGGCGTAGCCCTGACCGGTCTCCTCCTCCCCGGCGAGGTGCGAATGCATGTCCAGCAACCCCGGCAGCAGGGTGTGCCCGGCGAGCTCGATCCGGCGCGGACCGTCGGGCACGTCGGCCGTCGCAACGACGTCGACGATGCGATCGCCCTCGACCAGGACCGCGCGATCCGGGACGACCTCGCCCTGCACGGTGTCGACGATCCGATCGGGGAGCACTGCGATGCGTTCAACCATGGCGGCGAGGATACCCGCGGCGTCGGCGCCCCTCGCGCGGCCGCGTGAACCGTCGGTTTTTCCACTCCAGGATCGTGCGCCCGGGGCCGATACCTGAAATGTGGTAGTCGAGGCTCACCTCTCCAGCCCGAGGCTGCCACCGCCCAACCAGGGTGTCTCCAGCTCGTGATGCCGGAGACCGCTTCGGTCCCACCGCTTCGGCGGATTGACCGGGGATGGGTCTTGAGGCTCCCGGAGCGGGAACCGGCATCGCGACTGCGCGGCTCGGCGCCGTCAGGCGCCGAGCCGCGCTATCCATGTGTCGGCCGTGGCGCGCAGCTCCTCACCATCGAAGGACCGCTCGTGGCCCGCGTGCACGATCCGCGCGTCCACGCCGCGCAGACGCCGCAACGAAGCGGCCATCGCGTCGGCATCGACCCAATCGATCGGCGCGTCCACGTACACCGCGTCCCCCGTGAACAGCGTGCCGTCGTGCTCGTCGAACAGGCTCGCCGAGCCCGCCGTGTGGCCGGGGGTGTGCAGCACGGTGAACGTGCGGTCGCCCAGATCGATCCGGTCGCCGTCGGCGAGCAGGGTGGTCGGCTCGGCGCCGGGCGTCACCCAGGCCGCCAGATCGAAGCCTGAAGACGGGATCGCCGTCACCGCGATGTCGGGCATCGGGATCCCGTAGTACTCGTACATCTCGTGCGCATCGGGCGGGAAGTCCTCACGGCGAAGGCGCATCGGATAGGGCGATCGGGTCATGTCCGCATCGCCGGCGTGCACGCGCCGGTCGTCGAATTCATGCAGCCCGCCGACGTGATCGAAGTGCCCGTGCGTCACGAACGCGATCACCGGCTTGCCGTGGGTGAACGGGTCGACATGGGGCTTGAGCGCACCGACCCCGTTCGCGGAGTCCACCAGCAGGTCCGCGTCGCGACCCGGCACGTGCCAGACGTTGGAGACCAACATGTCGTCCACGTAGGGCTCGAAGAGTCGCGTCACGCCGCCCCCGGCGTCCTCGGCCAGGAACCAGGGGTGTGCGACGGGCAGATCGGTCACGCGATGGGCGCGTCCGAGGGCTGGTCGTCCGGGCTGCCGGCGGCCTCCATGGCCGCCGTGTCGCGCAGCACGAGGAACCCGGCCGCGATCCCGAGCACGCCCCCGAGCGTGGAGACGAACAGGCCCGTCGAGACCTCCGCGCCGGGCGCGACGTTGTCCGTCCGCAGCAGCCCCCACACGCAGGCGAGCGTCAGGACCACCGCGCACAACGTCGCGAGCGCCCCCATCGCCCGTCGGATGCGTGGGTCGCTCATCAGGACGTACGCGGCGCCGAACGCGAACAGCCCGATCGACATCGCCAGCGCGAGCTGACCCGAGATGTCGACGGTGCCGTTGTAGTTGCTGAAGTCGGTCTCCCACCAGGCGGAGTAGATGCCCAGGATCCCGATGACGCCGGCGACGGCGGCGCCGACGCCCGCATAGCTGATCTTGGCCTTGTCCATGACGGGGAACCCCTCCGGTTCGGTCGTTGCCCGGATGCTCCCCCGCGCGGAGGGCCGATGCAACGACCGCCGCGCTACAGCGTGATCGACCCGTCGGGCCCGAGGGTCCAGAACGGGTTGTGGGCGACCTCCCACGGATGGCCGTCGGGGTCGATGAAGACACCCGAGTACCCACCCCAGAAGGTCTCGGCGCCCGGCCTGCCGATGGTGGCCCCGGCGGCTTCGGCCTCGGCGAGGACGGCATCGACCGCGGCCGGCGACCCCACGTTGTGCGCCATCGTGACCCCACCCCAGCCGCCGTCGTCGGTGACCATCGAGTCTTCGGCGAGGGATCCCCGGTCCCACAGCGCGACGACCATGCCGCCGGTCTGGAAGAAGACGACCCCCTCCTCGGGCGTCGAGGCGCTCGACCACCCGAGGGCTTCGTAGAACGCACGGGCCCGCGCGAGGTCGGCGACGCCGAGCGTGACGAGGCTGATGCGCTGCTCCACGGCGGACCTCCCGGTCGATCCGAGATCGGTGGAGGTGAGGGGACTTGAACCCCTGACCCCTGCGTTGCGAACGCAGTGCTCTACCGGACTGAGCTACACCCCCGTCGCGACGGTCAGGGTAGCAGTTGCCGCGACCGCCCTAGACGGCGGCGAAGGCCTCGTTCAGCACGGTGACGTGCTGGTCGTCCTCGATGACCGTCGTCGGCTCGGGAAGCCGGATCCGCGGCGCGGCAGCGCTCGATCGGGCGATCCGGCTCGGCGCCGGCTCGGGCCTTGATCACCAGCAACGCCCACGTGTAGATCACGAGCAAACCGCCGAGCACGCCGGCGACGATCCACGATGCGCGCAGCGGCGGCACGACGCCGATCAGCAGCGCCAGACCGATCGCTTCGAGCAGGAAGACGAAGACGCGGCGGCGACGGGCACGGACACGCGCCTGCTGTCGCTCACGCGGACCGAGGAAGCGCACCCCCTTGCGCGGGGTCACGATCCAGCGGCCACTCGTGCCGTGCACCTCTGCGTGTGCCAACAGCTCCATCCTGCGTTCGAAGTCTTCGACGCTCCGCGCATCCGACCTCTTTCGGCCGATCGGCATCAGGAACGCCGTCCATATGATGCCCAACACGCCGAGCAGCAACCACTGCACCAACCAGCCTCCTGCCAGTCGATCTCCGAATCTGACACAACATCTAGGCTGGTCCGGGACCGTAGCACCACATGTAGTGCTCATGAAGCACATCGGTGTGATTTTCCCCACGATGTGGAAGTCCTGTGGAAAGGGAGCGTGGGCGCCCTCAGGGGGCCGCGAGGTACTCGCCGCTCGCGCCGCCGGACTTCGCCAGCAGGCGGATCCCGTCGATGCGCGCCGCCCGATCGAAGGCCTTGGCGGTGTCGTACAGGGACAGCGACGCCACGGCGGCGCCCGTGAGCGCCTCCATCTCCACCCCGGTGCGATCGATCGCCCGCACCGTGACCTGCACGCGGATCCGGCCGGTGGCCGGGTCGGGCTCGATCGTCACGTCGGCGCCGGTCACGCGGATCGGATGGCAGTGCGGCAGCAGGTCGGGCGTGCGTTTCACGCCGCCGATGCCCGCGATCTTCGCGGTCTCGATCGGCGACCCCTTCTTCGTACCGGCGACGAGGTGCCCGAGCGCCTCGGGGGTGGTGTGCAGCCAGGCCTCGGCGGTCGCCTCGCGCGCGGTCTCCGGCTTGGCGCCGACCTCGACGATCCGCGTGACGCCGTCGGCGCCGGCCTGGTCCGCGCCGGCCACCGCTAGTCCTCGGCGGCCCGGAACAGCATGACCGAGACGCGCTCGCCCGACGCGATCGACTCGACGCCCGGCGGGATCACGGCCAGACCGTTCGCGCGCGCGACCGTCGCGATCAGGTTGGAGCCACGGCCACCGGTCGGCGTCGCCGCCCAGCCATCCGCGCCGCGAGCGACGTCCACCCGGGCGAACACCGTCTTGGACCGGGGTCCGCTGATGTCGCCGGTCAGCGTGGCCGACACCTCCGGTCGGCTGAGCTGCACACGACCCATCATCTTGAGGATCGCGGGCCGTACGAACATCTCGAAGCTGACGAACACGCTCACCGGGTTGCCCGGCAGCCCGAAGAAGGGCTTGCCCTCGATGAACCCGAACCCCTGCGGCATCCCCGGCTGCATCGCGACCTTGAAGAAGTCCACGTCGCCCCGCCGGTAGAACGCCGCCTTGACCACGTCGCGTTCGCCCACGCTGACACCGCCGGAGGACACGAACCCGTCGGCCTGGATCTCGTAGTTGAAGACCGCTTCCTTCAGGGCCTCGGGGTCGTCGCGGACGATCCCGGCGAGCACCGGGATCGCGCCGGCCTCGCGCAGCGCCCCGAAGATCGTGAAGGCGTTGGAGTCGCGCACCTGGCCGAACTCGGGGGTCTCGGTCGGTGCGATCAACTCGTCGCCCGTCGAGAACACGATGACACGAGGACGCGGGTGCACCAGCGGATGGGGCACGCCGGCGATCGCGAGCAGGCCGAGCTCCGGAGCGCCGAGACGCTTGCCCGCGGACACGAGCACATCGCCCTCCCGGACGTCCTCGCCGCGCGGCCGGACATGGCGGCCGACGGGCACCGCCTCGACGAGGCGCACGAGATCGTCGCCCTCCTCGGCATTCTCGACGGGCACGACCGCGTCGGCGCCGCTCGGGATCGGCGCGCCGGTGGCGATCTTGACCGCCTCGCCCATCCCGACGGTGGCGTCGGGCCGCTGCCCGATCATCGCGCGCCCGACCAGCTTGAGCTCCGTGGGGTCGGCCGGCGTGGCCCCCTCGACATCGGCGGCGCGGACCGCGAAACCGTCCATGCCGCTCGAGGCGAACTCGGGCAGATCGATCGCCGCGGCGATGTCGGCGGCTGCCACGCAGCCATAGGCATCGGTCAGGGGCAGCTCGATCGGGGGCAGCGGCTTGATCTTCGACAGGACGCGGTCGCGGGCGTCCTCCAGGGAGACCAGGCCCTCGGCGGAATCGTGGTCGTGCACGGATCGGGTCGCCATGGCGGTCAGTCTATCGGGCCGCCCGCGACCGGCCGTCGGAACGCGAGCTGCTCGTGGTCGGGCTCGAACCCCACGGAGCGATACAGGGCGAGCGCCGCGACGTTGTCGGCCGGTGTCCGAACGACGGCGCGACGCATGCCCGCCTCGCGGAGACGGCGCAGCCCGTCACGCAGCACGACCGTCGCGAACCCTTGGCGATGGAAGGACGGATGCGCCGCGACCGGCTCGAAGTTGCCGACCCGGCTGACGGGATCCGGCCACGCGATGCAACACGCCGCGGCCTCGCCGGCGGGCGTCCGCGCGACCAGGTCCCAACCGTCGGGATACGCCGGCGAGTCCATGAAGCGTCGATAGCCCGCGACGTAGTCGTCGAACGGCCGATCGACACCGAACGCCGCGTGCGTCACCGACAGCCGCGCGTCGATGTCATCCGACCGGGCGACGATCGAGACGCGCGGGTCGGGCTCCGTCGGCCCGACACGATCGAGATCCAACGAGAACGCGACCATGTCGTCCGGGACATGCCGCATAGCCCGCCGCTTCGAGCCGCGCGATCCCCACCGGATCGTCGTCGCGAACCGAGCGCGTGCTCCGCGACGGGCGCGCGTCGATCCAGCGCTCGATCGAGGCGCGCAGCTCGCCGTCGTCGAGGAGACCGGGCGCGATGCACTCCTCCATGTAGCCCTCGTCCTCGACGACCCACGCGGCCACACGACCGTCGACCTCCCAGATGCGGGTGACGGCCGCAAGCTCCTCCGTCGTCTTCGGCCACCAGCCGAGCCACCACGCCAGGTCACCCGGGTGGAAGAACGTTCGCGATGGGGCGTCGCGCAACGAGGTCCCCGCCAGCGTCTGCATCGGGACGAGGTCCGCCCAGCCCGCCCACGGCCGCGACGACATCGGTCAGCCGAGACGCTCGTGCAGCCACGCGCGGAACGCAGGACCGATCTCGTCGTGCGTGCTGGCCCGCTCGACCTGGGCCTTCATCGCGTCGAGGGGGTTGCCGACGTCGAAACGCCCGGCCGCGAACGGCAGGGCGAACACCGGCTCGTCGGCGGCGAGCAGGCCGATCGCGTCGGTGAGCTGGATCTCGCCGCCCGCGCCCGGCGTGGTCCGCCGCAACGCGTCGAAGATCGCCGGCGCGAGCACGTAGCGCCCGATCACCGCCAGATCCGACGGCGCATCGGCGGGGTCGGGCTTCTCGACGATCGAGAGGACCCGCACGAGATCGCCGTCCACGTCGCCGGGACCGATGCAGCCGTACATCGCGATCTCACGCGCGCCGACGTGCATGGCGGCGAGCACGGAGGCGCCGGTTCGTTCGTGCGACGCGAGCATGTCGCGCAGCAGCGAGACGGACGGGTCGATCAGGTCGTCGCCCAGCAGCACCGCGAACGGGGCGTCGCCCACCAGCGACTCCGCCACCGACACCGCGTGCCCGAGCCCGAGCGCCTCTGACTGGAGCGCGAACCGCACGGCCGGGATCGTTGCGCGGCGCACCGCGGCCAAGGCGTCGAGCTTGCCTCGCGCCTCCAGCTCGGCTTCCAGCGTCGGGTTCGGCGCGAAATGATCGCGGATCGCGTCCTGCCCCGGGCCGAGCACGACGATCACGTCCTCGATGCCGGCGGCGAGCGCCTCTTCGACGACCAACTGGATCGCCGGCACGTCCACCACGGGCAGCAGACCCTTGGGTGTGGCTTTCGTGGCGGGCAGGAACCGGGTCCCCAACCCCGCCGCGGGGATCACCGCGCTGCGAACCGTCATGGCGGCCGAGTCTAGCGTGGGGCCACCGGTACACTTGCCCCGCCATGCCAACCTACGAGTACCGCTGTCGCGATTGCGGGCACTCCTTCGACATCGTGCAGAAGATGAGCGACGACCAGCTCACGCACTGTCCGGAGTGCGGGGGCGAGCTGCGCAAGGTCTTCACCGCGCCGGCGATCTCGTTCAAGGGGTCGGGGTTCTACGCCACCGACCACGGCTCGAAGGGCAAGAAGCCGACCGGCGGCGACACGGCCGAGAAGAAGGACAGCTCTTCTTCGGACACCAAGAAGTCCGACGCGAAGAAGAGCGAGGGCGGATCCTCGTCCGCATCGGAGTCCTCATCGTCGTCGAGCACCACGAAGAAGGAGGGATCGTCGTGAGCAGCGCCGAGATCGGGGTGTTCGGGGGCTCCGGCTTCTACGCATTCCTGGAGGATCCGCAGGAGGTCACCGTCGACACGCCGTACGGGCCCCCGAGCGCGCCCGTGACGATCGGCACGATCGACGAGCGGCGCGTCGCGTTCCTCCCGCGCCACGGCAAGGACCACGAGTTCCCGCCGCACCTGGTGCCCTACCGCGCGAACGTCTGGGCGATGAAGGAGCTCGGCGTGACGCGTCTGTTCGGGCCGAGCGCCGCGGGGTCGCTTCGCCGCGACATCCCGCCGAAGATGTTCGTCGTGTCGGACCAGGCGATCGACTTCACGAAGACGCGGCCCTACACGTTCTTCGACGGGCCGGTGACGACCCACGTCTCGTTCGCCGATCCGTACTGCCCCGAGATGCGCGCGGCGCTGGTCTCCTCCGCCGGCGCGCTGGGCATCGACCACCGCGACGGCGGCACGATGGTCGTGATCGAGGGGCCGCGGTTCTCGACGCGCGCCGAGTCCAAGATGTTCGCCCAGGTGGGCGGGGATGTGATCGGCATGACGCAGTTCCCCGAGGTGACGCTCGCGCGCGAGGCGGAGCTGTGCTTCGCGAACGTGGCGCTCGTGACCGACTACGACGTCGGCGTCGACGACATCTCGCCGGTGTCGCACCACGAGGTCCTCAAGGTGTTCGGCGAGAACATCGAGGCGCTCCGGAACCTGCTGTTCGCCGCGATCCCGACCCTGCCGGGCGAGCGCGGGTGCACCTGCGGGCACGCGCTGTCCGGGAGCCACTGATGAGCCGGCGGCTGGTGCGCGTGGAGCTGTCGTTCGTGACGGAGGACGACGTCGAGCAGCTCGGCGATCGGATCCGCGAGGCGACGGCGTCGATCGTGGGCAGAGACGCGCTCGACGAGTTCCGGGTCCGCACGATGTCGCTGGACGCCACCAAGAAAGAGCATCTGCGTTCGGTCGACTGATGTGCGGTCCCGCACGGTGAGGTGCGCCGCGCACACCTAGCGTGTCGCCCATGCGTTGGCCGTCGTTCCGCCGCAAGCTCCCGATGGGATCCAAGGTGCTGTTCGGTCTGGCCGCCGCGCTCGCGCTGACGTCGTTCCTCGTCGTTCGAAGCGAGGTCGCCCGCGCGGAACGAGCGCAGGCGGCAACCGGTCCGGGGGTCACGGTGATCGTGGCCGCGCGTGACATCGCCGCGGGCACGACGCTGCAGGCGGGCGACGTTCGCACCGTCGCGATGCCGCTCGTCTACGCGCCGCCCGCGGCCGTCACGTCTGTGGACGCGGCGATCGGGCGGGTCGTCGACGGACCCGTCGCGGCCGGCGAGGTGCTGGTCGGCACGCGGCTGGCGACCAGCGCCTTCGCGCCGAGCGTCACGCCGGGCTACGTCGTGGTCACGGTCGGGTTCGCGTCCGTGCCCGACGGCCTGTCGACCGCCGACCGGGTCGACGCCTTCGCGACCTACGCCGGTGCCCGCCCGTACACCACGCTGGTCGGCGAGGACCTGCACATCGTGTCGATCACGCAACGCGAGGCGGCGTTCGACGGCTCCGACGCGACGTCGGTCACGCTCGACGTCGACCCCGAGACGGCGCGCCAGCTGCTGCAGGCCGCGGCCAGCGCCACGCTCGGTCTGGCGGCGCGGGCGCCCGCCACCGAAACGCCATCGGTCAGCGCGTCGGCGACACCCGAGGTGACACAGGCGCCCGGGTAGACTCGCGCCCCGTGACCATCCTGCAGGCCATCATCCTGGGCATCGTCCAGGGGATCACCGAGTTCGCCCCCGTCTCGAGCAGCGGCCACCTGATCCTCGTGCCCTGGGCCTTGGGGTGGGACATCGTCAACGATCCGGCGCTCAACAAGACCTTCGACGTCGCCCTGCACATGGGCACCTTCCTCGGGGCCGTGATCTATTTCCGGACCGACCTCTGGTCCTATCTGAAGGCGTTCGTCGCGTCCTGTCGCGCACGCGCGATCCGAAACACCGACGAGCGCCTCGCGTGGGCGATCGTCATCGGCACGATCCCCGGCATGATCGCGGGGGCGACGCTCGAGTCCGTGATCGAGGACAAGCTCGGGCAACCGGTGCTGATCGCCGTGATGCTCGCCGTGATGGGGGTCGTGCTCTACGTCGTGGACCGCGTCGCGAGACAGGACCGCGGGCTCGACTCGATCGGTCCCCGGACCGGGTTGTTCGTCGGCACGGCACAGGCGCTCGCGCTGCAGCCGGGCGTCTCGCGTTCCGGGATCACGATCACCGCGGGCAGGCTGATCGGTCTCGATCGGGCCACGGCCGCTCGATTCTCGTTCCTCATGGCGCTGCCGATCATCGCGGGGGCGGGAGGCCTCAAGGGGCTGGACCTGGCGCAGTCGGGGTTTCAGGGCTACGGCGCGCAGTTCCTCGCGGGGTTCATCGCCGCCGCCGTGAGTGGGTTCCTCGTCATCTGGTTCCTGCTCAAGTACCTGCGGAACCACGACTTCCTGGTCTTCATGGTGTACCGGCTGGCCGTGGCCGCGCTCGTGATCGCGCTCGTCGCCGGCAACGTGCGCTCCGGCTCGATCTAGGCGTCGGGGTCGGGCACCGTGCCCATCGTCAGGATCACCCAGGGCCGGAAGCCTTCTCGCTCGTAGAGGCGCTTCGCCGGCTCGTTCGTCGCCAGGACGCCGATCACCATCTCCCCGACGCCGCGTCGACGCACCTGCCGGTACACCTCGTGCAGCAGATCGGTGCCCAGGCCACCGCCACGACGCGCCGGCTCGACGACGAGGGACTGCAGCTCGGCGAACCGGTCTCCCGTCGTGTGCGAGTCGTCGCGGTCGTGGAACGACACCAGCGCATAGCCGATCGGCCGTTCCGCGCCTTCCTCCTCCGCGAGCAGCAGGAAGCTGTCGGGCTCCGTCAGCCAGGTCTCGTAGCGACCGCGGCGGATCGCCCACCACGCATCGGCGTCGCGCGGCGGGATGCCGGGGATGCCGGGGTCGACCGTCCGATGATGCTCGTGCAGCGCCCGCGTCAGGTGCTCGATGTCGGGGAGGCGATCGACGCCGGCCTCGACGATGCGGACCGGGGGCATCTAGACGCCGGCGAGCGTCATCTCGCCGATCAGGATCGACGGTGTCCCCACGCTGGAGAAGAACCGCAGATCGCTCCCGACCGCGCCGACGCCCCGAAGCATCTCCGGCAACGTCGAGGCGATCGTCATCTCGCGCAGCGGCTCGGCGAGCGATCCGTCCGGACCGATCCGGCGCCCGGTGGCGCCGACGCTGAACTCACCGCTGATGGGGTTCGCGCCCGAGTGCACGCCGGACACGTCCATGATGAGGACCCCGCCCGCCGCCTCGGCGAGCAGCCCCTCGAAGGACCGATCGCCCGCCTCGACGTAGAAGTTCGACGTGCCGACCCCGGGCGTCGACTTGTACCCGCCGCGCTTGGCGTTGCCCGTCGAGCGCTGCCCGCCGCCGGCGCGTCGCGCCGTATAGGTGGAATGCAGGAACCCGTTCAGGACCCCGCCGGTGAACAGCTCGGTCCGACCGGAGGGCACGCCTTCGCCGTCGAACGGACACGCGCCGGGACCGTCCGCACGACGACCGTCGTCGACGAGCGTGAACGCGGTCGACCCGACCTGCTGCCCGACCATGTCGGCGAACAGCGAGCGCCCCTTCAACACGTTGTCGGCGTTCAGCGCCCCGGCGAGCACGCCGAGGAAGTTCGAGGCCGCGAACGGGTCCAGGACGATCGGCACCTTGGCGGTCGCGGGCTTGTCCGCGCCCAGCATCTGCACGGCGCGATCGACGGCCTCGTCCGCGATCGGCTGCCACGCCAACTCGTCGAGGCCGCGGCGTGATCGTGAACGAGAACCCCGTCTGCGTCTCGTCGCCCTCGACCGCGAGCGTGACGGCGACCACCCAGGCGTCGGTCCGCGCGTACTCGAGGTCGACGCCCTCGCTCGTGGCGATCGCGACGCGGGAGACCGCGTCACCGACCTGTGCCAGATCGAGCTTCGTCACGCGCGGGTCGCGCGAGACCGTGTAGCGCTCGAGCTCGAGCGCCATCGCCACCTTGTCGTCGACGCTGACGGCCGCGCTCGCCTCGCGGAACAGCTCGGGCATCGGCTCGACGTCGGTTGCGGCCGGCAAGCCGTTGGAGGCGTCGGGCTCGGCCAGTGCCGCGTTCGCACGGGCCCGCGCGACCGCGTCACGGGCCTCGTCCTCGGACGGGTCGGCCGCCCAGGCATACCCGAGCCGCCCGTCGCGGAACACCCGCACGCCGACGCCGCGGGACTCCGCGAACGTCATGCCCTCGACCTCGCCCCGGTGCGCGCTGACCTCGGTCTGGCGTTCCTCCTCGGCGTAGGCCTCGACCTGTTCGCCGTCGGTCGCCGCCCCGACCACGACCCGCGCGAGCTCGCGGAGGTCAGACACCGGTGCCTCCGACCGTGATCTTCGAGATGCGCACGGTGGGCGACCCGCTGCCGACCGGCGCGCTCTGGCCGTCCTTGCCGCAGACGCCCTCCCAGGTCTCGAAGTCGGAGCCCACGGCGTCGACCGCGGACATCACGTCGATCGCACGACCGATCAGGTTGGCGCCGCGGACGGGCGTCGTGACCTCACCGTGCTCGATCCGGTAGCCCTCCGACACGCCGAACACGAAGTCGCCGGTGGCCGGGTTCACCTGCCCGCCGCCGAGCCCTCGCACGTAGATGCCGGCCGCGGTGTCGCGGATGATCTGCTCGGGGTCGCTGGTGCCCGGCAGGATGTTCGTGTTCGTCATGCGCACCACCGGCGGGTGCGCGTAGGACTCACGCCGGGCGTTGCCCGTCGATTCGACGCCCATCTTGGCCGCGCGCATCCGGTCCTGGAGGAACCCCTGCAACACGCCGTCGGTGAACAACACCGTGCGTTGCGACGGGGTGCCTTCGTCGTCGAAGTCGTAACTGCCCCAGCCGTTGGCGAGCGTGGCGTCGTCGACACCGTTGATCAGGTCGCTCGAGCACCGCTGGCCCACCAGCTCGCGGTAGACGCTCGCCTCCTTGTCGACGGCGTCCGCTTCCAGGGGATGCCCCACCGCCTCGTGGAACAGCACGCCGCCGCAGCCGTTGGCCACGACGACCGCCATCTCGCCGGCCGGCGCAGGGATCGAGTCCAGCATCGTCACCGCGCGCTGCGCCGCTTGGCGCCCGGTCTCGCTCGGCGTGTGCAGGTCGAGGAACTCGACGCCCGCACAGGCGGCCGGCCCGTGCCATCCGGTCTGGATCACGTCGCCGCGCTTCGCAACCACCTGGGCGAACAGGCGGATGCGCGGGCGATCCTCCTGCACCCAGCGGCCGTCGCTGGTTGCGATCAGTCGCCGCTGCAGCGAGTCGAAGTACACGCCGGTGACCTGCGTGACCTCCGGGCTCACGCCACGCGCGACCTCGTCGACCTCGCGGAGCCAGCCCACCTTCGTCGCCGCGTCGACCTCCGCGGCCGGGCGCTCGGCGCGGTTCGTGCCGGCGCCCTGCCGTTCGCGTAGATCGACGACGGGTCCCGGGGCGTCGCCCGCAAGGGCGGCGCTGGCGGCGGCCGCCGCCTCGAGGAGCGAGGCGCGATCCAGCCGGTTGGAGTACGCGTAGCCGTAGGTGGTGCCGCGGCAGACCCGGACGCCGGCGCCGCGATCGAGGCCCGTCGTGAGCTCCTCGACGTGACCGTCGTCGAGCCGGACCGAGGTGGAGGAGCGCTCCTCGACGAAGACCTCCGCGAAATCGCCGCCGTGCCGGCGGGCGGCCGCGAGCACCTCGACGACGAGACCACGCTCCAGCATGGCGGCGATGGTAACAGCGGTCGGTGATACGGTCGCCGCCCGAGTGAACACCACCGCGACCAACCCGCGCACCCGCGCCCGTCACGTGCGAACGGCCGTCGACCTCGCGCTGATCGGGTTGCTGGGCGCCGTGCTGCTCCGCCTGTTCCTGTGGCCGACCCTGCGCCACATGTATCCGTTCCCCGTCGGCCCCGACGTGCCCGTCTACCTGTGGTGGACGCGGGTGGCGATGTCGGGCGGGCTCGCGTTGGCGAGCGAGCGCCCCGGCGCGCCCGCCCTGATCGCCACGGTGACCGGCGCCCTGGATCAGGGTCTCGTCGCGGGGCTCGGTGGCCTGCAGTACGCGCTCGGCCCCGCGATCGGGCTGGCCGCCGTTGCCCTCGCCCGGGGACGCGGGCGCACCCTGCCGCGGGGTGGATGGCTTGCCGCCGGCGTGCTGGCCGGCGCCTGGGCGACGTTCCTGGGCGGCGGCTACGTGTCGAACCTGGTCTTCGCCGCCGCGTTCATCGCGGCGGCGGCCGCGCTCGCCCGCCGGACCCGGCGCGGCACGATCGCCGCGGCCCTCCTGCTCGCCGGCGGCGCGATCACGCACCCGGGGTTCTTCGTCGTGGGCGCGACGGTGCTCGCGGTGGCCGGCACCTGGGCGTGGATGCATGAGGGCCGCTTCGGGTGGAACACCGACGCCGGTCGCGTCGCCACGGCGCTGCTCGGTGGTGGTGCGCTCGCCGCGACGGGGCTGGTCGCCGCGACGCTCGGCGGCGCCCGCATCGCGGGCGAAACCTCCACCGACGCGTTCCTGCGCGCCACCGGACAGCTGCACACGTTGCGTCAGTCCTACTTGGATCGCTTCCTCGTGAACTGGCGCCGCTACTCCCCGTTCATGACGGTGGCGCTCGCCACCGCCGGGGCCTTCCGCGCGCACGGGTTCGCCCGCCGTCTCCTCCTGTCGTGGGCCGGGGTGAGCGCCGTCGGGCTCGCGCTCGGCGCCGCGACCGGCTGGTACCCACCGGACCGGATCCTGATGTTCGCGTTCTGTCTGCCCATGCTTGCCGCGTTCGGGTTGGTGGCGCTCGGGGAATGGCTCGGCCGCTGGTGGCTCGCCTGGCCGGTCGGCCTGCTGCTCACGTCGTTGATCGTCGCGCCGGCCGTTCGCGACTGGCGCGATCAGTTCCCCTACATCTCCCCCGACGAGGTGGCACACCTCACGCTCGCCGGTCGGATCGCCACCGACCGATCGCAGGCGGGCACGCCGCTGGTGTTCGTCACCGACTCCCCCGACACGGCCGAGGCGTTGTTCCTGCTCACCCACACCGCGAACGTCGCGCGCGCGGCGCTGCCCGCCGACCGGGCGAGCGACGTCTACGTCTTCCTCGGCACCCCGGCGGATCTCCTGGCCGGACATCCGAGCACGAACGGCGATCCGCGCTACGACCTCGCGTCGGCGGCGTCGTTCGATCGGATCCCCGAGGGATCGCACCTCACCTTCGTGGTCGGCGAGGACATCCGCGATCCCGTCGAGCTCGACACGCCCGGGCTCACCCGATGGGACCCGTGGCTCGCGAGCAGCGAAGGCGCCCCCCAGGCGCTGGCGCCCAACGACGGCGAGCTCACGCCGGTGGAGCCGCGCAAGATCCTCGAGGCGACCTGGCGCACGTTCCTGCTGTTGATCGTCCTCGGGCTGGGCTGGGCGTGGTGGGCCCTCGGCGACGTGGCCTCGGGCGTCGCGGGGTCCGCCGCGTTCGGGGCCCCGATGCTCGCCCTGACCTCCTTCGCGCTGGAGCGGCTCGGGGCGCCGCTCGGCGCGATCGGGACGTCAACCCTCGCGTGCGCCCTCGCCGGCGGCTGCGGGTACGCGCTCCTCGCCGCCCGCCTCCTCGGGCAACGGCGGCGGCGGCTCCTCGATGCCGATGTCGTCTTCGAAGAGCGCGCCGTTGTCGATCCGTGAGCGGAGATCGCGCAGCAGCACGACCAGCAACCAGACGATCACCGGCACCACCAGCCAGTTCCCGACGAACACGTTCAAGGAGAAGGCGCCCGGGTAGCGCAGGGCCTCGGCCGACCACAGGGTCACGCCGAGCAGCGAGCTGACGGCGATCAGCGCGGTGCGCGGCGCCTTGGGCAACACCCAGGCGAGCGGCAGGACCCACACGACGTACCAGGGCATCAGCACCGGTCCGAGCAGCATCAGCAGCAGCAGCGCCCAGCCCCAGGTGGCCGCCTGTTCGCGCGGCATCATCACCGGCGCCCACGCGACGTCGGTGCCGGTCGTGCGGCGCCACACGGTCCGCGCCAGCCGCCAGATGGCGACGGCAAGGATCGCCGCCGCGACGGCACGCACGACCCAGCCCATCGTGTCGAACGTCAGCAGATCGACCAGGCGCGCGCCCACGGCGGCGGGGGCGAGCCACCCTTCGTGTCCCGCCAACTCGAGCATGCCGAGCGTCGGATCCTGCAGCTGGAAGAAGGGCGCGGAGAACGCCGCCGTGATCGCGGCGGCGAGGCCCACATGCGTGATGCCCACGCGCCAGCGATCCTCCGGCTTGCGCCGCGCGATGCACCACACGAGCAGCAGCAACAACGGCAGGCCCGCGGTCGCTTTGATCAATGCCCCGATCGTCAGCAGGGCGATCGCCGGCATCTCCTTGTGCGAGACGACGAGCGCGAACGCGCTCGCGATCATGAGCGCCACCAGCATGTCGTTGTGCCCGCTGGCGACCGCGTGGAACACGACGACGGGATTCGCGCCGAACGCCACGAGCGCGAAGGCCGTGCGCTCGGGCCAGAGACGGCGCACGGTCCACACGATCACGGCGCAGGTCGCGAGGCTCGCGAGCAGCGCGATCATCCGATACGCCTCCACGTGCGCCTCGGGCCGTGCCCGCAGCCAGGTGGAGAGCCAACCCGACAGCGAGGACCACACCGGCCCGTAGACCGCGGGGGTGTTGACCCAGATCGGGCCCACGAACCTCCACAGCGCGTCGGTCGGATGATCCAACGGGGTCTGCACGTACGGATTGCCGCCGTAGACGCCCGCGATCCGCCCGTAGAAGGCATAGGAATAGACATCGCGCGAGAACAGCAGCGGAAGACCGAGCAACAGCCCGTGCGCCGCCACCACCAACGCCGCGACCGGCGCGACACCGATCCGACCGTGGAAGGCGGCGCGCAGCAACAGCAGGAAACCGCCGACCGCCAGGATCGACGCCGCGACCCCGACCGCCAGGATCGGGTTGCCCGGGATGCGGGACAGGCCGATGCGAACGGCGAGGTCCGTCAGCGGGCCGTGGGGCTGCCCGTGCAGGGTGAGCAACGGCTGGTACGGGGACCCCGGCGCGGCTCCCACCACGGCCATCGCGAAGAGCCCGGCGGCGGCCAGCGCGAGCGCACGAGCGCCGTCGGCGGTCATCGTTCGGGGCCGCACGATGCTGTCCACGGTTGAACGAAGGTAGCACCCCCGCGCGAAACTCGTCCGTGCAGGTCAGTGGGGCCGCGCGCGGGGTCGCTCGAAGCGGCCGAACACCGCGATCAGCCCGAGCAGGAACAGCCCCGAGACCCCGAGGATGAGGGGGCGCTGCAACCACCACGCCGCCGTGCTGTCGTGCTCTCGAGCCAATCCGAGCGGCCACAACACGAGCACCGCGCACAGGTACGCCGTCATGTGCCACAGGAACAAGGTCATGATCACCGCGTTGACGGCGATCGTGGCCTTCCAGGGCCGACGGTGCTGCAGCCACCGCTGCAGGTACGGTCGCGCGAGCATGACGGCGCCGATCGTCCAGATCCCGCCGAGCAGGAAACACACGGTGGGTGGGTAGGCGTTCGACACCACCTCGACGTCGGTGCCCAGCAGGCTCTTGGGATAGGTCCCGATCCCCGTGAACCAGTGGAACCGCGCGTCGCCGAAGAGCTTCCAGAACGGCGGGTTGGTCAGCAGCACCAGGCCGCCGAGCCCGGTCGCCACCATCCCCCACAACGCCGCCTTCGGCGCGCGATCGAAGGTGCCGTCCGCATAGAAGAACCCGAGCTGGTGCGGCAGCAGCAACACGAACGCGACGTTGCACCACCGCACCGCCGACCAGCCACCTTGGAACCCGATGACGTCGGCGCAGATCGCGCCCGCGATCATCACGATCGGCACCCACCATCGGAAGCGACGGTGCAGCGCGATCATCCACGGCGCCACGGCGACGATGACGAGATAGACCCCGAGGAACCAGAGCGGGCCGAACGGCAGCGTCGCGCCCGGAGGCAGGAACAGACGGAGCAGGGTCGTGTCGCCCACCAGCCGAGGGCCGGTCGGCGCGCCGACATCGAGCAGGTGCATGCCGACGACGATCGCGCCCCAGACGATGAAGAACACCAACGAGGGGCGGAGCAGGCGCATCGCGCGGCTCCGCACGAACGAGCCGTCGCTCTCGCCGCGTCGGCGAGCGGCATCGAGCGACACGAGGTTCGAGAATCCCCCGACGAAGAAGAAGATGGGCATCACCTGCAGCACCCAGGTCGCCAGCCAGAGCCAGGACGTCACACCGATCGCGCTGGTGGTGCGGAGCACGCCGTCCTGCCACCACACGATCCCGATCGTCCAATGCCCCACGACGACCGCGCAGATGCTCGCCGCCCGCAGGAAGTCCACGACCCGGTCGCGCGAGGCGGGCGTCGCGTCGGCCAAGGTGTCGAGGGAGGCTGCGCTCATGCGCATGGGGTACCCCCTGGACGGGGCCGGGTCAAGCGCCCCCGACCGCCGGACTGGCAGGATGGGCGGATGGGCAGGCGTTGGCGGATCGTGCTCGGGGTCGTGCTGGTGCTGGCCGGTCTGTGCGCAACGATCGCCGGGCTCGCGATCGTCCTGCTCGTCGGCACCGACGGCTCGATCGGTCTGCCGCCGACGCGCATCGTCGCCGCGGGCACCGCGATCACCCTGCCCCAATTGGACGTGCCCGATCTGCCGCGGCGGGCCTCCGTGGTGCTGGACGTCACGCTGGAGCAGAGCGAGCGGCCGATGTTCATCGGCGTCGGCCCGTCGGCGATGGTCGACGCGTACCTCCGCAACGCCCCGATCGACGTGATCGAGCAGATCGACTGGCCGGGCGCCGCCCGCACGACCCCGATCGAAGGCTCCGCGACCCCCGCACCGCCCGGCAGGCAGACCTTCTGGGTGACCTCGACGAGCGGCCGCACACCGCACCTGCGCTGGGAGGCCACACCGGGTGACTGGACGTTGGTCATCATGGCCGTCGAACCGCTGGCCCCCCTCGACGTCACGGTCACGGGGTCGGTGACGATCTCGATCCTCGGTCCGATCGGGATCGGCGTGCTCGTCGTGGCGATCGCGCTGCTTGCGAGCGGCATCTGGGTGACGGCTCGCGCTGCCGCACGCGACGCGTCACCGCCGTCGGCGCCCCCGCCGCCCGCTAGCTGATCTTCTCCGCCGCCTCGTCGAGTCGGTCGGCGCGCGCGCTGCGGGCATCGAGCGCGATCACCGCCATCGTCGCGCCCACGACGATGGCGCCGCCCAGGATCGCCCCTCGGGTGAGCGATTCGCCGAGCAGGACCCACGCCAGCACCACCGTGATGACCGGGGACACCTGCGTGATCAGCGCGGAGAGCCACGACGCGACGTGCTTGTGCGACCAGATCACCAGCGTGTGGCCGACGAAGCCCGGCAGGAGCGCGACGGTGACGACCGCGAGCACGTCTCCGAGGGCGATGCCGGAGGGCACCCCGTTCGTCACCAACGCGACCGGCGTCATCGTCAGCGCGCCGGCGAGCATCACGCACGCGAAGTAGATGATCGGGTCGAAGCGCTCCCGCACGTGGCGGGAGAAGAACCAGTACGTGGTCCAGGTGCCGACACCGAGGAACGCCATCACGTCGCCGGCGAAGCTCCAGCTGGGCAGCCCGGCGCTCGCGACGACCACGATCACGATGCCGACGAAGGACGCGCCGACCAAGGCCCACGAACGAAGGGTCACCCGCTCGCCCAGCCGCAGCGACGACAGCAGAACGATCACCACCGTGGCGAGCGTGCCGATCAGCGCGACGTCGGCCACCGTCGTGAGCTTCACCGCGGTGAACCCGAGCCCGATGTCGGCGGCGAAGAGCACGCCGCCGGCCGCGCAGGCGCGGAACGCCGCCCACGAGAAACGACGGCGCGTCGCGACGATCGCCGTGAACGAGATCAGCGACCCCCGTCCACAGTCGAAGCATCGCGAAGGTCGGTCCCGGCAGGTCGCTCCATTTGACGAGCACGGGCCCCCACGCCCAGACGAATGTGGCAAGCCACACGGCCGCGATCCCGCGGCGCCGGAGCGGATCGAGGTCGGGCATCCGCCCATCTTCCCAGCGGCCGGCATACGCCGAGCGGGCGGGGTTGCTAGGCTCGATCCCGATGCGTGAGAACACGGGCACCGCGGTCGCCATCGCCCTGGTGGCGACGATCGGCTACACGGTGTGGGCGGGCGTCATCGCGATCCTCATGTGGCTCAGCCTCACGATCTACGCGATCGTCAAATGGATCGGCGCGCCCGAAGACCACGCCAGCCCGCTCACGGTCTTGCTCCTGATGGTCGGCAACATCACCCTGTTCGTGCTGTTGCTCACGCTCGCGCTCTATCTGATCGGCAAGCCGATGCGCTACGGGAAGCGCAAGCAGCGCGACGCCGAGCAGCTCGCCCTCGCGCTGGACGACACGGCGCCCTCGTCATAGGGCGGCGTGGGCGCTCCACCGCCCGTCGTGTCGTTCGACCCGGATGGGCAGGTCGAAGCAGGCCGTCATCGGATCGTCGTCGAGCACGTCGGCGATCGCTCCGGACGCCACCACCATCCCGTCGCGAAGCAGCGCCGCGTGCGTCGTCGTCGGCGGGATCTCCTCGAGGTGATGGGTCGCGAGCACGCCCGTCGCACCGGTGCCCGCGCCGGTCACCAAGGCCTCGACCAGTCGCTCGCGCGCGGGGAGATCGAGCCCCGCCGCCGGCTCGTCGAACAGCAGGAGCTCGTGCCCGCCGTAGAGGGCGCGCGCGATCAGCACCCGCTGACGTTCGCCGAGCGAGCACGACTCGAGCGGCCGGTCGGCCAACGCCGCGCAGCCGACCGAGGCCAGCTGGGCGCGCGCCTCGGCCATCTCGCCGTCGTCGAACGTCTGCCACCAGGTGACGAGCGTCGCCTCTCGCCCCGTGCACACGGTCTCGAGGACCGTGCGTCGGCCCGGGAGTCGTTCCGCCAGTCGGTGGGACACGTGTCCGATCCGTCGCCGCAACGTGCGCACATCGGTCGCGCCGAGCCGCTCGCCCAACACGTCCACGGTGCCCGACGAGGGCTGCCGCCAGGCCCCCATCAACGTGAGCGCCGTCGTCTTGCCGCTGCCGTTGGGGCCGAGCAGCACCCACTGCTCGCCCGTGCCGATCGACAGGTCGAGCGGCCCGAGGATCGTGCGTCCGCCGACGCGCACGGCCGCGCCGGCCAGCACGACCGCTGCGGTCACCGCATCGCCAGGTCGTAGGGCGACGCCAGGAGCTCGCGCACCGTGCCGTCCTCGTCGAACCACAGGAATCGGTCGAGCAGTCGCATGAACCAGCGGTCGTGGGTCACCGCGATCACGGTGCCTTCGTAGCGGTCGAGCGCCCGCTCGAGCGCATCCGCCGACGCGACGTCGAGGTTGTCCGTCGGCTCGTCCAACAACAGCATCGTCGGCGAGTCGAGCTCCATCAACAGGATCTGGAAGCGCGCCTGCTGCCCGCCGGACAGCAACTCGAACGGGTTGGTCGCGGCGCGGTCCAACTCGTAGCGCCGCAGCGCCGAGTGCGCCTTCGAGCGTTCGATCCCCTTCTTCATGATGACCTCGAGGATCGGGCGATCGCCGATGTCGGGACGCTCGTGCAGCTGTGCGAACAGCGCCGGGTCGACGCGTGCCCCGAGCATCCACTCGCCGTCGTGGGCGATCTCCTCGCCGGCGAGCAGCCGCAGGAAGTGGGACTTGCCGGTGCCGTTGGGCCCGATGACGCCGACCCGCTCGCCGAAGCGGACCTCTGCGTCGAACGGATCGATGATGCCCGTGATCGCGAGCCCGCGCGCCCGGAACGCGACCTTGCCGGTGCGCCCGCCGTCCACGCGCATCCGGACGTCCTGCACCTCGGCCTTCTCGGGGGGCTGCTCCCGATCCTCGAAGCGCTCCAACCGGTGCTCCGCCGCGCGCGCCTTCGACGCCCAGCCGTCGTTGTAGGCGGCCTTGCGCTTCATCTCCTTGACCATCTCTTCGAGGCGCTTGCGCTCCTCCTCGTAGCGGCGGTGGCGCTCATCGAGCCGGTCGACGCGGGCGTCGCGCGCAGCCGCGTAGGTGGAGAACCCACCCGTGTGCGTCCACGTCGCGTGCCCCTCGAGCGTCACGATGTGGGTCGCGGCACGTTCCAGCACCGTGCGGTCGTGCGAGATGAACAGGATCGTGCGCGGGTCCTGGATGATGCGCGACTCGAGCCACTCCTTCCCCTCGATGTCGAGCGTGTTGTCGGGCTCATCGAGGAGCACGACGTCGAACGAGGACCGGAACACGATCTCCAGCGCCAACCGCTTCCGCTCTCCCCCGGAGAGGGTCTCGATCGGCCGGTCGCCCGATTCGGGGAACCCGCCACCGAAGGCCTCGTGCGCGCACCGGTCCCACAGAACCTCCGCGCGATAGCCGCCCGCCGTCTCCCACGCCGCGAGCGCGTCGGCGTAGGCGAGCTGCGACCGCTCCCCCGCGTCGGCCGCCAGCCGCTCCTCGGCGCGGCGCAGGGTCGCCGCCGCCACCCGCACCTCCGGCTCGCTGTAGGCGAGGAGGAACTCCCGCACCGTCGTGGGGCGCTCCGCCGACCCGATGAACTGGCGCATCAGACCGACGCGGCCGTCCACCCGGATCGAGCCCGCCGAGGGCTCTTCCTCGCCGGCGATCAGCCGCATGAGGGTGGTCTTGCCGATGCCGTTGGCCCCGACGAGCGCGGTGTGGGACCCGTCGGGGACCCGGAAACCGACACCCTCGAACAGCGTCCAACCGCCGGGCAGTCGGTACGCGACATCGGTGAGCTCGAGGAACCCCATCGATGCAGGATACGGGGCTGATTCGGTCCGTGTTGCCAGGTTGCGCGGCCATGGTTACGGTGTCAGTCCGCGGGGAGGGTCATCGAAGGTGATGGAGATACGGTTGCGACGCTTCCCGGGGATGGTCGTGCCGTCCCGCACGTCACCGGCGTCCGATAGATTCGGTACACCGATGCGCCTTTCTTCCCGACCGTCCAAGCAACTTCCCCCGAGTGCGATCCGCGCTGTCGTGGCATCCACGTTGGGCGTGTTCCTGGTCGCGATCGTGTCGGCGACACCCCGCTCGCCCTACTACCCGCTCCTGCCCGACGGCGTCGAGGCGCAGGGGCCCCTTCGATGGATCGCCGACCTGCTCGGTCTCCAACGCCTGGACGACGCCGGGCTGATGCTGGTGGGACTGATCGCGGTGGCGCGCCGCGGCGTTCGGCTTCATCCTCATCCTGCGCGAGTCCTGGAACCGCCGCATCTCGATGCGCATGGTGTTCGTGCTCGCCATCGCGTTCCACGTGCTCGTGCTCACCCTGCCGCTGTTGTTCTCGCGCGACGTCTACAGCTACGCGTACTACGGGCGTATCGCGAGCACCTACGGGGCGAACCCGTATGTCTTGACCCCCCACGATTTCCCGCTCAACTCGCTGTGGCATCTGACCTGGCCGGGCTGGCGTGACACGCCGTCGGTCTACGGACCGCTGTTCACCTGGGTCTCCGTGCTGATGACCGGTGTGGTCCGCAGCGTCGACAGCACGGTCCGCGGATTCCAGGTGCTGGCGGCGTTCGCCAGCATCGGGACGATGGTCATCGTGGCGCGTCTGGTGCAGCGGGTGCGTCCGGAGCGGGCCGTCTTCGCGGTCGCGGTGATCGGGTTGAACCCGATCGTCGTGTTCCACGTCGTCGGCGGCGGTCACAACGACATGCTGGTCGCGTTCTTCGTGGCGGCGGCGGTGTCGTTCCTGTTCGCTCGTCGCGAGCTGGCGTCGGCCATCTGCCTCGGGCTCGGCATGTCGGTCAAGGCGAGCGCGGTCGTGCCCCTCATCCTGTTGCTGGTCGCGATCGCCGCGACCGTGGAGCCCGAGCGCCGAGCGCGAGTGCTCGCGAAGTACGCCGCGGTGGTCGGCGGCATCTGGCTGGTGCTGGCCGCGCCGTATCTGCAACGCGCGAACCCGACCCTCGGGCTGTTCGAGCTGTCGGGCCATGACTCCGGGAAGGCGCCCGGGCAGCTGCTCGTGCACGGCCTGACCTGGGTCGGCACCACGATCGGCGGTCCCGCGTTCGAGACCCCCGCCACGATCATGGCGCACGTCCTGCTGTTCGGGGCGTCCATCGTCGGGGTGTGGATGATCGCACGCCGGATCTGGCTGGACCCCGCCGCTCGAGGGCCGATGGCACAGGCGGCCGCCTGGGGCTGGGCCCTGCTGACCGTCATCCTCCTCGCGCCCATGCTCGGCGCGTGGTACCTCGTGTGGGTACTGCCGCTCGCCTGGGCGTTGCCGCGTGTCGCGCGCCGAGGTCTCGTGATCCTCTGCGTGGCCTTCACCCTGACCGAGCTCGTCACGGAGAACTCCCGCCTGCCGGACCTCATCCGATCCGTCCGGCTGCCGTTCGGACACCCGATCGCGCTGATCGTCTGCACGTGGATCGCCGTCGATCTCATCCGTCGCCTCATGCGCAAGACCCCGCTGGATGTCGAGACGCCGGAGCGGCAGTTCGGCGACGCCTTCGAGGCGGGACCCGCCGCCCCGCACACGCCGACGAAGCCGCGCGAACCCCTCGAGCCGAGGCTCAACACCGAGCCGACGTCGATCCCGCCTTCCGAGGCACCGAGGCCCGGCGGATCCCTCATCCCGCTCCGCTTCGCCCGGCGTCGCTGACCTGCGGTCACAAATACGGCGGCCTCTCGCCGTTCCACGCTCCCGCCTGCGGCTCTATCCTCGACGACGCACCTTCCGAGCCTCGCTGTGTGACCGCAGGTCAGGCCGGGAGAGGCGAACCACGACCCACGACATCGGGAGCAGATCAGTGAGCGAGGTAGCGGAGACCGTCCTGCGTTCGCACGGGGGCGGCGAGGTCACGATCGGTGATGCGCACCCGTTCGTGATCATCGGCGAGCGCATCAACCCGACCGGCCGCAAGAAGCTGGCCGAGGAGCTCAAACAGGGCAACTACGACACGGTGCGCAGCGACGCGATCGCGCAGGTGGCGGCGGGCGCGCGGGTGCTCGATCTGAACGCGGGCATCCCCGGCTTCGACGAGGTCGCGATGCTCTGCGAGATGGTGCGCATCGTGAACGACCTCGTGGACGCGCCGATCTGCATCGACTCCTCGACGCCGGAGGCGCTCGAGGCCGCCGTGCCGCTGGCGGGCGGCAAGGTGCTGATCAACTCCGTCACCGCCGAGCAGCACTCGATGGACCGGCTGCTGCCGCTGGTCGCCGCCCACGGCACGGCCGTGATCGGGATGGCCAACGACGAGACGGGGATCTCGATGGACCCCGACGAGCGGTTCGCGGCGGCCGCCAAGGTGGTCGAGAACGCCGAGAAGCACGGGATCCCCCGCGAAGACGTCATCATCGATCCGCTCGCCATGCCGATCGGCGCGGCGCCCGACGCCGGCACCGCCATGCGCCGCACGATCCAGCGGATCCGCGACGAGCTCGGCGTCAACCTGTCCTGCGGCGCCTCCAACATCAGCTTCGGCATGCCGGGACGCCACGAGATCGACGCCGCGTTCCTCACCCTGATGATCGGCGCCGGCATGAACACCGCCATCACGAACCCGCTGCACCGCCCCGTCAAGAAGGCCATCCTTGCCGCGGACCTGTTGCTCGGCCGCGACGAGTACGGCACCGAGTGGATCCGCGATCATCGTGCGGAGCTGGAGGCGGCGTCCGTCTGATGAGTACCGGCGCCGGCGCGAAGATCGAGGTCACCTACCTGCCGAGCGGCAAGACCGTTCGCGTGCCGGGCGGGACGACCCTGTTCAACGCCGCGCACTGGGCCGGGCTGCCGATCGAATCGACCTGCGGCGGGCGCGGCACGTGTGGGAAGTGCAGCGTCCGGATCCTCGAGGGCGAGGCCGAGCTGTCCCTCGCCGACTACCGGCATCTGGCCGACCAGCTCGAGGACGGCTGGCGGCTGTCCTGCCAATGCCCGATCAACGGCCCGATGACGGTGGATGTGCCGCGGCTCATGAAGATGCCGAAGGCCGCCACGATGGGGGTCGGACGGTTCGTGCTCCTGGAGCCGAACGTGGTCAAGCTCTTCCTCGAGCTGCCGCCTCCCTCGCTCGAGGATCACCGCTCGCACCTGCGCCGCGTGATGGACGCGATCGAGGAGGCCGGCTACACCCGCAACCACGACTGGGAGGTGCTTCCCAGGATCGCGGAGGCGTTCCGCAACGGATCGACCGTGACGGCGACGCTGGTGGGCGAGTACCTCGTCGATTGCGAGGAGGGCGACACGCGCGAGCGCATGTTCGGCGTGAGCTTCGACATCGGCACGACGACCTGTGTCTGCACCCTGGTCGACCTCCGCAACGGTGCCACGGCGGCCGTCGCCTCGACGATCAATCATCAGGCCTCGTACGGCGCCGATGTGATCGCCCGGATGGCCAAGGCGATGCACGGACAGGAGAACATCGATCTGCTCAAGGCCGCGGCGCTCGAGACGGTGAACGAGCTCCTCGCCCGGGTCCAGGAAGAGGCCGACGTCAAGCCCGAGGAGATCTACGAGGCGGTCGTGGCCGGCAACGCCACGATGATGTCGCTCCTGCTGGGCGTGAACCCGGAGTCGATCGCGCTCGCCCCCTACGTCGCGACGTTCACCGAGGCGCAGGACATCCGGGCCGACCAGCTCGGGTTCTCGATGCACCCGCTGGGCTGGGTCGCGATCTACCCCTCGATCGGTGCCTACGTCGGGGCCGACATCGTCGCGGACATCGTCGCGACCGGGCTCGTGCGCGACCCCGAGACGCGTCTGCTCGTCGACGTCGGCACGAACGGCGAGATCGCGTGTGGCAACGCCGAGCGTTCGGTGGCGACCGCGGCGCCGGCGGGCCCGGCGTTCGAAGGAGGCGAGATCCTCTACGGGATGCGCGCCACCGAGGGAGCGATCGAGGGCGTCGTGCTGACGAACGGCGCGATCGAGCTCCAGGTGATCGGCGGCGACGTCGAGCCCACGGGCATCTGCGGCTCGGGACTGATCGACATCGTCGCGCAGTTGCGACTCGCCGGACTGATCGATGACGGCGGCAAGATGGTGACACGCGAGGACGCCGATGCATCCGGTCACCCGCTCGCCGAGTACCTGGTGATGCGCGGGGACGTACGCGCGTTCCGGCTGTACGGCGAGATCGTGCTCACGCAATCCGACGTGCGGGCGCTGCAGTTCGCCAAGGGCGCGATCTCCACCGGCATCGAGACGGCGATGCGCGCGATGTCGCTCACCGCCGACGATCTCGACGAAGTCATGCTGGCGGGCTCGTTCGGCTCCTACATCAACCCGCGAAGCGCCCAGGTGATCGGGCTGGTGCCCGCGGTCACGGTCGACAAGATCAAGGCCGTCGGCAACACCGCCAGCGAGGGTGCCAAGATGGCCCTCATGTCGTTCCGCGAACGCGAGGTCGCCTGGGAGATCCCCGGCATCGTCGAGTACATCGAGCTGTCGGGCGTCGAGGACTTCAACGACCGGTTCATCGGCAACCTCGGGCTCCCTCCGCTGGATTCGCTCCCCGACCTCGATCTCGCGATGCCCGTCCGGGAGGCGACGGGGTGACCCGCACGGGCGCGCGCACTGCATTGATCGCGTGTGGCGCCGTCGCGAAAGACACCGCCGCGCTCGTCGAGCGTCACGGCTGGGACGCCGACGTCCACGGGATCTCCTCCGACCTGCACATGACGCCGCTCGAGATCGGTCCGGCCGTCGAGGAGAAGATCCAGAAGCTGCTGCCCGACTACGACCGGATCGTCGTCGTCTACGGCGACTGCGGCACCGGCGGACGGCTCGACAAGGTGCTGGAGCGCTATCCGGCGGTCCGGCCGGCGGGCGTCCACTGCTTCCAGTGGTACGCGGGCGACCTGTTCAAGCGGTTCGACGAGGACTACGGGATCTACTTCCTCACCGATTGGCTGGTGACGAACTGGGACCGCGCCGTCATCAAGGGACTCGGCCTGGATCGGTTCCCGTGGCTGCGCGAGACGTACTTCGGCAACCTGACCCGCGTCCTGTTCGTGCGGCAGCATCCCGATCCGGAGCGCGAGGAGAAGGCCCGCGCGATCGCCGCCTACATGGAGCTGCCCCTGGAGATCCACGACCTGGGGATCGCGCCGCTCGATGACCTGTTGACCCCGCTCTTGGAGCCAAGCGACCGGGAGGACGCCGATGCTGTACGACCCTGAACGCGCCCCCCGTCTGATGAACGAGGAACAAGAAGAGCAGGTCCACGGCTACGCGATGCGCATCCTCGAGGAGATCGGCCTCGACGTGATCCACGACGAGGGGCGGGCCCTGCTCGCGGCCGCCGGGCAGAAGGTCGACGGCGATCGCGTGTACTTCGATCGCGGCTTCGTCATGGAACAGCTCGCGAAGGCGCCCCACACCTTCGAGCTGCACGCGCGCAACGCGGCGAACACCGTCGAGGTCGGCGGCGGCACCCCGTTGTACATGGGCGTCGGCGGGCCGCCGTTCTTCTCCGACCTGGACGAGGGACAGGCGCAACGGCTACCTCGAGGGGCACGACACGATCATCAAGCTCACCCAGGCGGCGAGCCCGCTCAACTGCGCGCAGACGGGCGCGTGCGAGCCCGTGAAGATGCCGGTGCACACGCGGCACCTGGACATGGAGTACTCGACGATCCGGTGGTCCGATCTGCCGTACACGACCTACGGCACGAGCGGACCGAAGGCGCGCGACGGGATCGAGATGGCGCGGATCCTGCACGGCGGCGACATCGCCGACCGCACGTTGCTGATGGGCGTCGTCAACTCGCTGAGCCCGCTGGCCTGGGACTTCCGGATGGTCGACGCGATGATCGCGTGGGCCGAGTCCAACCAGGCGACGATCGTCACCCCCTTCCTGCTCGGCGGCGCCACCGCGCCGGTCAGCGTCGCCGGCGGGCTCGCCCAGCAGGTGGCCGAGACCCTGTCGGGCATCGCGATCGCCCAGACCGTTCGCCCCGGCGCGCCGTGCCTGTACGGGTCGTTCTTCCAGGCCACCGACATGCGCACGGGCGCCCCGGCGCTGGGCACCCCCGAGTCGGTCTTCGGCGTGTTCGCGGGCGCCCAGCTGGCGCGCCGCTACGGGCTGCCGTTCCGCGGCGGCGGCGGGCTGTGCTCGTCCAACGCGGTCGACGCGCAGGCGGCGGCCGAGTCGGCGTTCATGTTGTGGGCGACGGTGCTCGTCGGGACCGACGTGGTGCTGCACGCGGCCGGGTGGCTGGAAGGCGGCCTGACGGCCTCGCTGGAGAAGTTCGCGCTCGACGTCGAGCTGCTGGAGCAGCTCCAGGTGCACCAGCGCGGGATCGGCTTCAGCGAGGAGGAGTTCGCCTTCGACGCGCTCTCGGAGGTCGGTCCCGGCGGCCTGTGGCTCGCCGCCGATCACACGATGCAGCACTTCAAGGAGTTCCAGTACATGTCGCCGCTGTTCACGACGAACGACTTCACCTCGTGGACGGCGGCGGGCGGCGAGACCGCCGACATCCGGGCCAACCGCCGCTGGAAGCAGCTCTTGGATTCCTACGAGGACCCCGGCATCGACGAGGCGACCGACGAGGAGCTCCGGGCGTTCATCGAGCGTCGCAAGGCCGAGCCGGAGCCGGAAGAGGAGCACTGAGCGTGGAGCGGCCGGCGAGCGTCGAGGCGTACCTCGCCTCGCTCTCGCCGGAGCAGCGGACGGCGCTCGACGCGTTGCGGGCCGCGATCCATGCCGCGGCGCCCGACGCGACCGAGGGGATCAGCTACTCGATGGCCGCGTTCAAGTGGGAGGGCAAAGGGCTCGTCTGCTACGCGGCGTTCAAGGACCACTACAGCCTGTTCCCGATGAGCAAGCAGGTGATCGCCGACAACCTCGATGCGCTCGGCGCACGCGCGACGGGCAAGGGCACGATCCGCTTCGCCTACGACGAGAAGCTGCCCGTCACGCTCGTGAAGAGGATCGTCAAGGCGCGGCTGGCAGAGGTCGAGGCGCGGTCGCGCCGCTGACTCAGCTCGTCGCCGCGAGCGCGAGCTGGCCGCACGCGGCGTCGATCGAACGCCCGCGCGTATCGCGCACCGTGACGTTCGCGCCGAGCTTCTCGAGCGTCTGCACGAACCGTCTGATGCGCGCCGGCGGCGAGCCGAGGACCGGGTAGCCGGGCGTCGGGTTCAACGGGATCAGGTTGACGTGCGCGCCGAGGCGCCGCGCGATCGGCGCCAGCAGCTCCGCCTGCTCGATCGTGTCGTTCACGCGGTCGATCAGCGCCCACTCGATCGAGGGACGGCGGTGGGTGATCGCGCGCCAGGCCGCGATCGCGTCCTCGAGCGTTGCCAACGGATAGCGCTCGTTGGGCGGGACCAGTTCGTCGCGCAGCGAGTCGCTCGCCGCGTGGAAGCTGACGGCAAGCCCCACCTGTGGGAACCGCTCCGCGAGATGGCGGATGCCTGGGACGATCCCCACGGTCGAGACCGTGATGTGCCGGGCGCCCAGGCCGAAGGTGCCCGGATCGATCAGTCGCTCCAGCGCGCCGAAGACGTGTCGCTGGTTCGCGAAGGGCTCCCCCATCCCCATGAACACGACGTTCGTCAGCCGCTGAGGCGTCGTATCGGGGAGGCGCGCCGCTTCGCGGCGCGCCCACACCGCCTGGGCCGCGATCTCGCCCGCCGTGAGGTTGTTCTGCAACCCCATCTGGCCGGTCGCGCAGAACGTGCACCCCATCGCACAGCCGGCCTGCGACGACACACAGACCGTGACGCGATCGGGGTAGCCCATGAGCACGGCCTCGACGACGTGCTGACCGCCGAGCTTGAGCAACGCCTTGCGGGTGGCGCCACGGTCGGCTGTTCGTTCGTCCAGGACCTCGACCCCGAGCGGGCAGTTCGGCCGCGAGCCGCTCCCGCGACCTCGGCGGGGACGTCGGGCATCTGGTCGTAGGTGGCGGCCCGGGTCCAGAGCTGTCGCCACACCTGCTTGGCCCGGAACGCCGGCTCGCCCCACGCGACAAGGCGGTCGGTGAGCTGTTCGAGGGTGAGGTCGTAGACGGTCGGCACGGGTCGCCAGCCTAGCCGGAGCACCGCAGCATGGCGTGGTCGAGTTCTTGCTCGAAGATCCCGACGTGATCGAGGTCACGTGGGCGAACGGACCTACTTCACTCGGTACAGGCGCCATCGGTCGGGGACGCCCTTCAGCTCGTGCTCGCCTGCGTCTTCGAAGGTGAGGCCGGAGCCGGCCGTCAGGTCTTTCACGGTCTGCGAGACGAGAACCTCGGAGGGTCCGGCGAGGGCCCCTACCCGCGCGCCGATCACGACCGCGATACCCCCCGCCTTCCCGTCGATTGTCCCTACCTCGCCGGTATGCACGCCCGACCTGATCGAGAGACCGAGCGGACCGAGGGCGTGGACGATGGCTTCAGCGCACCTGATCGCACGGGCGGGTCCGTCGAACGTGGCGAAGAATCCATCGCCTGCTGTGTCGACCTCGACACCGCGGTAGCGAGCAAGCATCGCGCGTACCGTGGCGTGATGACGTTCGAGCAGCTCCTTCCATCCGCGATCTCCGAGCTCCATCGCTCGCTCGGTGGACCCCGACGACGTCGGTGAACAGTACCGTCGCAAGCACACGGTCGAACTCCTCGTCCTCAGCGCGGATCTTCGCCGCGAAGCCTTCAACCGTGTCGAGCACTGCCTTGGAGCTCTCCCAGAACGGCGCGTGCTCCGTGAACGGAAGCTCGGTGAGCTCGGCTCCGGGGATGGAATCGGCGACGTAACGTGCTTGTCCGACGGGCTCGACGGGATCGTCCACATTGTGGACGACGAGCGTCGGGACTTGGATCGAGGGAAGCACGGCTCGAACGTCGCTGTCGCGGAGCATCCGCTCGACGGCCAGGACGGCTCGCTGCGGACGGCCCGGGGCTTGCGGAGGCGCGGAGTGCGCCGCATAGCTCTCCGCCGTCGGATCGTCGGATGGGAACGACGGCGACATCCATTGCATGTGTTCGCGGGCTCCGGCGGCGGATCCCCAGCCCTGTTCCAGTGCATCCAGGTAGTGATCCCACTCCGCCTCCGTCCAACCCCACGGGTAGTCAGCCGCCCACAGACCTCTCGGGGCACTCCCGAACAGCACGAGTCCCACAGTTCGCTCCGGAAACGACGCCGCGAACAGCGCGCAGAGCATGCCTCCGTCCTGGAACCCGAACAGAAGCGCACGCTCCGATCCGGCGTCCTCCATGACAGCGCGGGTCATCCATCCCAGTCGAGCGCCCTATGCCCTCGATCCACCGATAGCGATAGGCGTGTTGCGCCGTTCGGATCGTTCCCTCGATCGGGACGCCGTCACCGTCACACGGTCGTGCAACGGTGATCCATCGAGTCGAACGAGAACGTGACCGTCTCCGATGGGGTCGGAGTGTCACCGGGCTGGGACGTATCGACGGTCGCATCCGACGTTCCGCCGAGCGCGAACGCGAACGCGACGACGAACACGTCGATCCGATACCTGCGGCGACGATGCGCTGGTTCCGCCGCTTGCGGTCACGTCGCGGAGCATCCGCTCGAACGCGTCGTCGGGGAACGGCGCCGTTCGCCGACCTGCTCGATCAACCGTCGAGTGTCAGTCATGTTCCTCGCTCATCTGTCGTCGCAGGGTTTCGCGCGCGCGCGAGGCAACCCCGCGCACGTGCCCGCGCTCACACCAAGCGCCTGCCGGCGTCTTCGCTCGTGTAGTCCAAGACGTCGAGCAGCACGACCGCTGCGCGCCGTGTCAGGTGAACGTAATGGAATCAGAGCCCGGCAAGTCGAGCCCGAAGGCGTCGATAGTCTGGTTTCCCGTCTCGAAGTAGTGAGACACCTATCTATCGCCTCCCCCATCCCATGAACATGACGTTCGTCAGCCGCTGGGGCGTCGTGTCGGGAAGGCGCGCCGCTTCGCGGCGCGCCGACACCGCCGTGGCTACCGGGTCCCGCGACCCGACACGGCCTGAGCTAGGTACGCTAGGTAGTCATGCGGGTCGCGTTCGTTTCCACCTATCCGCCGCGTCGATGCGGCATCGCCACCTTTACGGCGGACCTGATCGGGGCCGTCCGCGAGGCCGACGCGCATACCCAGTGCCGGGTCGCGGCGATCGACGAACGCAACTCGGTCCGCGCCTACGGCAGCGAGGTCCGCTGGCGGATCAAGCAGGGCAGCGCGCTTCCCTACCGCGCCGCGGCCCGGGAGATCGACCGGTCCAACGCCGAGATCGTCTGCGTCCAACACGAGTTCGGCCTCTACGGCCTGTGGAAGGGCGGCGGTTTCGTCGGCGACCACTGGATCGAGGGCATGTACGAGGACCACCTCACGCCGTTCCTCGAGGAGCTGAAGAAGCCGGCGCTCGTCAACATGCACACGGTCCTGCCGGAGCCCTCGCCCGCGATCCGCGAGGCCGTCCGGGCGATCGCCGAGACGGCCCACGGGCTCGTCGTGATGGCCGAGACCGCGGTCGACATCCTGGACCGCGACTACGGCATCAAGGAGCGCCCGCTCGTCATCCCCCACGGGATGCCCCACATCGAGCCGAAGGGGCGCCGCCGCCTGAAGGCGAAGCTCGGGCTGGACGGGCGCACGATCGTCTCGACGTTCGGCCTGGTCGGGCCGGGCAAGGGCCTCGAGTACGCGATCGAGGCGATGCCCGCCGTCGCGGCCCGGCACCCCGAGGCGCTCTATCTGATCGCGGGCCAGACCCACCCCGAGTTGCTCAAGCAGCGCGGCGAGGAATACCGCAACCGCCTGCAGGCGCTCGTCGACGAGCTGGATCTCGGCGAGCACGTGCTCTTCGTGAACCAGTACCTGGACCAGAAGGACATCATCGAGTACCTGCTCGCGACCGACGTCTACGTGACGCCCTACCTCGATCCGAACCAGATCACGAGCGGCACCTTGTCCTACGCGCTCGGCGCCGGCAAGGCGGTCGTGTCGACCCCGTACCTGCACGCGCAGGAGGCGTTGGCCAAGGACCGCGGCATCCTCGTGGAGTTCCGCTCGGCCGAGGCGATCGCCGAGGCCGTCAACACGATCCTGGACGACCCCAAGCGCAAGGCGCGCCTGGAGAAGAACGCCTACACCTACGCGAACCAGGCGACCTGGCCCAAGACCGGCGCCCGGTTCCTGTCGGCGATGCAGGAACTGGTGGACGAGCACGCGCCGAAGACCAAGAAGCGCAAGGACGACAAGGCGCCGCTGCAGGTGGCGCATCGTCTGAAGGCCAACCCGCTGCTCAGCCCCGAGGACTTCACGCCCTCCCAGCCGGGGTTCGAGGTGATCTCCACGATCAACCCGGGCGTGGCGCAGGTGGGCGATGAGACGGTGTTGCTCGTGCGGGTCGCCGAACGCCCGAGCTCCGACGCGGAGCTGTCGGCCGACGCGCCGATGATCGATCTCTCCGGCCCGGAACCGCGACTGGCGCCGATGCCCGCCGGCCTGCATCGCGAGCAACTGATCGGCATGGCGTACTTCGACTGCGATCGGGAGCCGCCGCAGGTCGTGATCGGCTTCGTGCCGCGCGACCTGCCCGGCCTCGACCTCTCCGATCCCCGCACGATCCGCTACCGGAACGCAGCCGGCGGGTTCACCCCGGGGCAGGACGAGTTCACGGACTACCTGTCGCACATCTCACATCTGCAAGTGGCGCGCAGCCCCGACGGCGTGCATTTCACGCTCGACCCCGACGTGGCGATCCACCCGATGGATTCGATGGAGGAATACGGCGTCGAAGACCCCCGGATCACCGAGATCGACGGCGTCTTCCACATCACCTACGTGGCGGTCAGCCGTCTCGGCATCACCACGGCCCGGATGACGACCACCGACTTCCGCACGTTCGAGCGTCAGGGCACCATGCTCTACCCCGATCAGAAGGACGTGATCCTGTTCCCCGAGAAGGTCGGCGGGAAGTACCTCGCCTTCACGAGGCCGATGCCCGGTTCGTTCGGGCGTGTGCTCGGCCTGTGGATCGCCGAGAGCGAGGATCTGATCCACTGGGGACGGCATCGCCCCGTCGCCGGGCCGCGACACCGCATGTGGGACGAGATGCGCATCGGCGCCTCGCTCGTGCCGATCCGCACCGACGAGGGCTGGCTCGAGCTCTACCACGGCGCCGACCGGATGAACCGCTACGGCATGGGAGCGATCCTGCTCGACGCCGGTGACCCGACGAAGGTGCTCGCGCGCTCGACGCGCCCGCTGATGGTGCCCGAGCATCCCTACGAGCACGATGGCTTCCTGCACGATGTGGTCTTCCCCAGTGGCCATATCGACCTTGGGGACGGACACATCCGCGTCTACTACGGCGCCGCGGACACCACGCTCTGCGCGGCCGACATGGCGTTGGACGACGTGTTCGCGAGCCTCACGCCGGTCTAGGGAACCTGTGCTTCGACAACTCTGGCGTCTCACCGAGCCGGTGCCCGGCGCCGGCCCCGACGCGCTCGCGATCGCGATCTACGAGCATCCCGACGGCGTCGTCTCCGCGAAGGAGTCGGGCCTCGAGGGCGTGACGTGCGTCGACGACACCGCACGGCTCCTCGATGTCATGTGCTCGATCTACGAGGCGACGCGGCTGCCGTGGGTGGAGCGCTGGGCGCGCGGGCTCCTGGACTTCGTGCTGTGGATGCAGGAGCCCGACGGCTCCTGGCTGAACTTCGTCTACGACTGGGACTCAGACAAGAACCGCGAGGGGATCACCTCGCGGCCGGGTCAGAACTTCTGGCTCGCGCGCGCGGTCGTCGGCGTCGGCCACGCGGCCACCGCCCTCGGCGACGAGCGGGCGCAGGCCGCGTTCGTGCAGGGCATGACGCGCGCGGCCGCCGAAGAGGCACCGCCGGACATCCGGTCGTTGCATCTGCTGGCGGCGCTCCGAGCCGCCGACGCAGGAGATCGCGACGTCATCCCGTGGATCCGTGCGTGGGCCGACGAACTGGTCGAGTGTCGGGACGGCGTCGTGCTGAAGAACTCGGCCTATGAGGTCGAGCCCCCGCACCTCTGGGCGCACATCCAGGAGGGAGTCCTCGCGACCGCGGGCGCGGACCTGCAGGACTCGACGCTGACCTCGGCGGCGATCGCAAGCGCCGAGGCGGTCGTGCTCCCGGCGATCGAGCACGCGTTCGCCGGTGCGCGGTCGATGGCCTACGAGGTCTCCTCGTGCACCATCGTTGCCGACCGGCTGTACGCCGCGACGGGCGAGCGCCGGTGGTCCGATGCCGCCGCCGATGCCCGAGCGTGGTTCGACGGCCGCAACATGGCGAAGGCCCCCACCTACGACCCCGAACGCGGCCGTGTCGCCGACGGCATCGACGAGGACCGCGTCTCGGACAACTCCGGAGCGGAATCCAACATCAGCGGCGCGGAGGCACTGCTCGACCGCGCCATCGCGATCGCGCGAGCGATGCCCGACCCGTTCCTCGCATGACCGCCGAGCTCGTCGCGGTCGTCCTCGTGACCGGGTTCGCGGCCGCCACGCAATCGATCACGGGCTTCGGCTACGCGCTGATCGTCGTGCCGGGGTTGACGTTGCTGTTCGGGCCGAAGGTCGCGGTCGTCGCCATGACCTCGGTCGGCGTGCCGCTGGTCGCCTGGAACGCGGTGCGCTGGCGCGCCGACATCCAGCGGCGCGAGGCCATCACCGTCACGGCGGCGGCGCTGCTCGGCATGCCGATCGGCATCGCGGTGCTGACGCGGGCCGACGACCAGGTGCTCACCGCGATCATCGGCGTGACCATCCTGGTCCTGACGGCCTGGCTGTGGCGTGGCCTCCAGCTGCCGACCGGCCGCGCGACGGAGCTGACGGCGGGTTTCGCATCCGGCGCGCTCGCCGCCAGCGTGGGCACGAACGGACCGCCGCTCGTGATCGCGTTCCAGGCCACCGGGATGGCGCCCGAGCCGTTCCGGGCGACCCTGCAGGTCTGCTTCTTCGTGGAGGGCGCGATCGCGCTGCTGCTGTTCTGGTCGCAGGGGTTGTTCGTGCACGACGTGGGGCCGATCGTGCTGGTCGGGCTGCCGGCCGCGGCGTGTGGCGCGTTGCTGGGCGATCGATTCGCCGCACGCGTGCACCAAGGCCCGTTCCGCACGGCCGTGCTCGCCTTGCTCGCGCTCTCGGGTGTGCTCGCCCTCATCACCGCCGTCCGCGGCGGCTGAGGTCAGCCGCGCGACCTGCTCCGCCAGGGACGTCAGCCCGAGACGGGTCACGATCGAGAACTCCTCGTTCCAGGCCACCGGCCAGGTCGAGAACTTCGCGATCACGACCTTGGCCGGTCCGTGGACGAAGACGGTCTGCCCGTTGATCCCGGACCCCATGTAGATCGGCGCGGCCGGATCGACCACCCAGAACTTGTTGCGGTAGTAGGACCCGGCGGCAAGCTCCCGGGCATCGGCCGTCGAGGCGAACGCCTCGACCGTGTCGGCGTCCGGCGTCAGCGTGTCGCGGATCCAGGCGCGCGGGACCACCCGTCTGCCGCCGTCGGCCAGCAACTGCCCGAAACGCGCCAGGTCACGCAGCGTGCAGGACATACCGCCGTCGGCCATCGCGTTCCCGCATGCATCGACCGTGATCTCGGCGTCGAACTCCGCACCCATCGGCTGCCAGAGCTCGCGCGACATCAGGTCGGGCAGCCGCGCGCCCGCGGCGCGCTCCATGACCCACCCCAGCACATCGGTCAGCACCGATCGATAGTCGAACAACCCGCCGTGCTTGGTCTTGTTCCGCAGGGTCGGGAAATACGCGGTGATGTCGTCGGGCAGGTGGCGTCGGGTCTTCGGCCGCCACTGGTAGATCTGCTCGTAGACGCGCACGTCGGCGGCGAGGTCGTCGTAGTCCTCGTTGAAGCGGGTGCCGGCGCGCATGTCGAGCAGGTGCCGGACGGTGCAGCCCTCCCAGGAGGTGCCGGCCAGCTCCGGGATGTGTGCGGTGAGCAGATCGTCGGGCGAGAGCACGCCGCGACCGACCAGCACGCCGCAGACCGCCGACGTCACGGACTTCGACACCGACATCAACAGGTGCGGCGTCGACGGCGTCATGCCGTTGGCGTATCGCTCGGTCACGACCCTGCCGCGGTGCAGCACGAGCAACCCGTCGGTGTACGTCTCGTCGAGGAACCGCTGGAGGCCGACGCGGCGCCGGCCGAGCTGCAGCTTGAGCCCGTCGAGGTCACGCTCGGCTCGCGGCAACGCCCGCGCGCGATCGCCGCGGGCGATGCGCGCCGTCGGGATCAGGTCGCGGACGTGTTGGAACCCCCATCGGTTGAACGGCGGATCCTGCCAGTTCGACAGGGACACGAGACGCTCGGGCGGGTACGGCGGCGGCCCGACCATCAGACCGAGCTCTGCGGCGGTGCGGGGGCGCGGCGGCATCGCGGAACGGTACCGCACCGGTCTACTCTGAGCCCATGACCGGCAACCGACACCTCGAGATGACCGTGAACGCCGACGACACCGTGACCGTCACGAACAAGCACGGGACCCAGCTCACCGTGGATCTGAACGGGATCCTGGGCCTGTCGCCCCTCGAGCTGCTGCTCGCTTCGCTCGGCAGCTGCAGCGCGGTCGACTTCGCCCTCCTGATGCGCAAGCAACGCGACCCCGTGGAGCCGTTGCGGATCGAGGTCGACGGCGACAAGGAGGACACGCGGATGCAGTGGCTGCGCGTGACCTACCACGTGCACGAGGGGCCGGATCCGATCAAGGTCGAGCGCGCGCGGTCCAAGACCGCCATCGACCTGTGCACGGTGTCGCGCACCCTTTCGGGCGGCTGTCCCGTGGAGCACGTGATCGCATGACGCACAGATTGCTTCTCGACGTCTCGAGCTTGACCTACCGGGCGTACTTCGCGCTGAAGGAGCCCGGCGTGTTCGCGAAGGACGGGCGTCCGGTCGGGGCCGTCCACGGGTACCTGGACATGGTCACGAAGCTGATCGTCGACCGGCGCCCCGACGAGGTCGTCCACGTCTATGACCACGACTGGCGTCCGATCACACGCACCGACATGTACCCCGGCTACAAGGCCGCGCGTCCACCCGAGCCCGAGGACCTGACGCCGCAGTTCAAGCTCCTGCGAGAGGTGCTCGACCGCACGGGCATGCTCCAGGCCCAGACCGAGGGCTGGGAGGCCGAGGACGCGATCGGCGCGTTCTGCCTCGAGGCCAGCGACGACGACCGGATCGACATCGTCAGCGGCGACCGCGACCTGATCCAACTCGTCCGCGACCCGGTCGTCCGGTTGCTCTTCACCGTGCGTGGGGTCTCGGAGCTCGCGGAATACGACGAGGCGGGCGTGCTCGCGAAGTACGGGGTGTCCGCCTCCCGCTACGGCGAGTTCGCGATCCTCCGGGGCGACCCGTCCGACGGACTGCCCGGCGTCCGCGGCGTCGGCGAGAAGACCGCGCGCGATCTCGTGGTGGCGTTCCCCTCGATCGACGCGATGCTCGAGGCCGCCGCGACCGGCACCACCGCAGATCAAGCCCGCGGTCCGCATGAAGCTCCTGGAGTCGCGCGACTACCTGGCCACGATGCAGCAGCTCGTGCCGGTCAACGGGGTGGCGCCCCTCAGTCTGTGGGCCGGCGACCGCGACGAGGCCGGTCTGCTCGCCGAGGCCTCCGATCTGGGGCTCAAAGGCCCGATCCAGCGGGTGCTCGCCGCGCTGGATAGTGCCGATACCGAGTGACCTGGGCCCTTCGGCCTCCCCTCCCTACGAACGACCGATGGCGAACCGCCGCTCGGGCGGGTATCGTCGCTGGACGTCGCCGGCTCGCGGCGGCTACTCGGAGGACTTCCCACACGATGGCGACAACGAGCGAAAACGTGAGTGCTGCAACCCGTTCGATGGCAGGAGACGTCTTCGAGGAGTTGGTGGAACGGTTCCGCAACGAGAACCCGACCTTCCGCATCTCCGACGACGTCATCCGCCGCTATCACCTCGCAACGTCGACCCGAGGCTTCGTGATCCTGTGCGGTCCCAGCGGAACCGGGAAGACCTGGCTGGCCCAGGCCTACGCGAACACGATCGGTGCCCGTCAGAAGCTCGTTGCGGTCGACCCGAGCTGGTCGTCCAACGAGGACCTGCTCGGCTACCTCTCGCCGCTTGACGGGTTCTATCACCACACGCCCTTCAGCGAGTTCGTCGCCGATTCGGCGCGCGAGTGGAACTCCTCGAACCAGGCCGGCAGGCTCGCGCGTGAGTTCCACGTGATCCTCGACGAGATGAACCTCGCTCGCGTCGAGCACTACTTCAGCCGGTTCCTGTCCGCGATGGAGGTGCGCACCCGCGAAGGCGTCGCGCGCCTCGACCTCGCGCCGGGGCACACGGTCGAGCTCACGCCCAACCTGAAGTTCTCGGGCACCGTCAACATCGACGAGACCACGCACGGCTTCGCCGACAAGGTGTATGACCGCGCGCAGATCATCGAGCTGCCGCTTCCCCGCGACATGGTCGCGGCGCACATGCAGGGCTTCCCGTGGTCGGAGATCGTGCTGCGGGTCTGGGACTCGCTCGTCGGGGTCGCCCCCTTCGGCTTCCGCGTGCTCGATGAGATCAACGCCTATGTGATCGCCGCCGCGGAGATCGGCACCGACCCCGCGCACGCGATCGACGAGCAGCTCGTGCAGAAGGTCCTGCCGCGCCTGCGCGGCGACGCCGATGCCGGTCCCGCGATCGACACGTTCATCGCGTTGACCGACACGACCTATCCGCTTGCGAACGTCAAGGCGCGGGCGATGCGCGCGGAGCTGAACGCGCATGGTTTCGTTTCCTACTTCTGAGCCGAACCGCGTGGAGCGTGGCGAGCTGATGCTCCTGCGTCGGATCGTTCGCGGCGACGCCCATGCCGCGGGCCTGGCGAAGGTATTGCCGCTGCTGCAATCGGCCCACCGGCGGGAGCTCCACACCGAGCCGCACTGGTCCAAAGAGGCGCTGGTCCGCCATCCCGAGCCCCGTGAGCTGATCCGCTCGATGCGCAAGGCGGGCAACCTGGATGGGCAGGGCCGCCCGATGTACACGCTGGACGAGCGCCGGTCCCTGACCGCGGACATCTACGAGAACCGGGTCGTCCGCAAGACGATCGAGACCGTCGAGGAACGACTTCGCACCTTGGAGGCCGACGGCTCCCACGAGGTCGCGTTGGAGGCCACCTCGTTGCTGCGGGCGCTCGAGGGCGGGCGACGTCGCGCGTCGTTCCTGGAGGATGTCGGGGCGCTCGGGCGCACCGGCACGCCGAGCGCGACGTTGACGCAGGATCCGCTCTACCGTCGGATCATGTCGATCCGGGCGGAGCTCGCCGGCTAGGCGTGCGTCGCGTCGTAGGCCGAGACCAACGCTTCGGACGGATCGCCGGCCGGCGAGAGGTCCAGCGTCATCCCCACGGTCGCATCCTCGCGCCACATGCACGCGACCGCCTGGAGCCTGCCCGCCGCGAGTGGGAGGCACCGCCACTCGGCACCCGCATGCGTGCCGGTGCTCGCCGCGTTGCGATCCACGGTGACGCCTGAGGAGGCGATCCCGTCGAGGAACGAGGAGAAGAGCTCATCGGTGTTCTCGGCCGCCTTGCCGCCGACGAGGATGAACAGCACGTCGGGCTGGCCACCGGCCCCGTAGGCCGCGGCCTCGATCTCCAGGTCCTCCGTGTCGCCCTCGGCGATCATGTCGCGCTCGAACTTGTCGGTGGTGGCGTCGTGGATCCGTGGCCGTCCCCCGATGGCTTCGGGCACGTGGTAGTCCGGGGCGAGCAGGTTGCGAACGAAGGCACCGACCACCAGCGCGACGACCACGCCGACGACGATCCTGGCGACCCTGCCGCCACGGGGCGAGGGCTGTCCGGCCGGCGCCCCCACCGGCATGCTCGGGGCGGGCGTCCCGGTTGGACCCCAGCCGAGCGGCTGGCCCGCGCCGGGCGCGGGCGGCACGGGCACGAAACGCGCGTAACACTGCCAGCAGAACTCCGCGTTCTGTGGGTTGTCGGCGCTGCACGATGGGCATGCGCGTCGTTCGTCGACCTGCATGGCGGCCTCCCGGGGCCGGAGTCTGGGGCCGGATCGGATACCCCGACCGCATCGGCACCCCGGACGCGCCGCTGTAACGCCGAGTGGGAAGGATTGGGGCGCAGGGCTACAGGTCGGCGTACGTCTCGAACGACGCTTCGACGGCCGGCACGATACCGATGACGTACTGGCCGCCGGCGCACCCGAAGCACCAGCTCGAATCCGCGATCGCGCGGGCGGTGTCGAGCGGATCGGCGCAGTCGCGCATCGAGCGGATGATCGCGCCGTACCGGTAGACATCCCAGCCGTTGTCGATCGTCTCCTTGGACGCCTGCAATCCCTGCTCCAGCGACTGGAAGTTCTGCACGCCCACGCTGTTGAAGTCGGTCGAGCCATCCATCCGGTGGGTGGTGGCGAGCGGGTTCCAGGCCGCCTGGGTGCCTTCCTGCGCCTGCCAGGCGATGGTCACGACGAGGTTCTCGTGGCAGACCGGCGCGCCCATGACGCGGAGGAACGCATGCGCCCACTCGCCGTACGAGACGTTGTCCTGACCCTGGAACGCCTGCGCCACCGCGGCGATGTCGGCCGGGGCGAGGCGAGCGCGGAGGCGATCGAGCAACGCGACCACGCTGTCGCGAGCGGCGGCGAGCCCGGCCAACGCCTCCTGCTCCTGGGTCAGGGCCGCCTGCTGCTCCTCGAGCGAGGCTTCCTGACGTGCACGAACATCCTCGGCGGCGGCAACGAGCGCGTCCTCGGTCGCGACCTCCCCCGCCAGTCGGTCGTACAGGGCGGCGACCTGCTCGATCGTCGCCTGGCGGTCGCTGGCGACCGCCTCGCCGAAGGCGAGCCGGTCCTGCAGCTGCTCGATCGACTCCGCGCCGAGCAGCGCCGCGAGCGTGTCGTTCCCCGGCACGGTTCCCGGTGAGGAGATGAACACCTCGACCGCCGCGGCGTTCAGCTCCTCCTGGGCGGCCGTGAGCTCGGACTGGGTCTCGGCGACCTGTTGTGCGAGCTGGATGCGGTGCACCGTCAACGGCACGAGCGCCGCGCCGGCCTGGGCCGCGCGCTCGCCCGCGGCGTCGGCACGCGCGCGGGCGTCCTCGACCGCCGCGGATTGCGCGGCGACCTGGTCGCTCAGACCCCGCAGCTGCGCGCGGGCCCGATCGATCCGGTCCGCGGTCGTGGCATGGGTGACCGAGGCGGAGCACACCAGCACGGCCGCGGCCACGCAGGCGGTGAGCACACGCAGGCGAGCCCCTCGAACGGACATGCCCGGGGTATCGACGCATCGCCGGGCCGGTTGAGAGGCCCCCCTCACCGCACGACGCCGTCGTGGATCACGGTGTCGACGAGGGGAACGCCGGGACGATAGGACAGATGCACGAAGCTGGGAGCGTCGAGGAGCACGAGGTCGGCGCGGGTGCCGGCCTTCAGCGTCCCCACGTCGTCGCGCTGCAGGGCGCGCGCGCCGCCCGCGGTGGCGGACCAGAGGGCCTCGGCCGGCGTCATCCGCATCGCGGTGACGGCGAGCGCCACGACGATCGGCATGTTCGTGGTGAAGCTCGTGCCCGGGTTGCAGTCGGTGGCCAGCGCGACGGTCGTGCCGGCCTCGATCAAGCCTCGCGCGTCGGGCCACGGCTCTCGGGTCGAGAGGTCGGCGACGGGCAGGAGGGTCGCCACCACGCCGGCATCGGACAGGGCCCAGATGTCGTCTTCGGTCAGATACGTCACATGATCCGCGCTCGCCGCGCCGAGCTCTGCCGCCAGCCGCGCGCCGGGACCGGGACCGAGTTGATTCGCGTGGATCCGCAGACCCAGTCCTCGTTCCCGTGCCGCCAACAGGATGGCTCGCGATTGGTCTTCGTCGAACGCGCCGCGTTCGCAGAACACGTCCGCCCACTTCGCGAGCGGCGCGCACGCATCGAGCATCGGGCCGCGCACGTGATCGACATAGCCGTCGGGATCGTGCGCCCAATCCGTCGGCACCACGTGCGCCCCCAGGAACGTCGTGTCGTCGGTGAGCTCGCGGCCGAGCGTCAGGAGGCGCTGCTCGGGCACGGTCTGGAGCGCATACCCCGATTTGATCTCGAGATGCGTGGTGCCGGACCGCAGGGCTTCGTCCGCGAGCCGGCGTGCGTTCGCACGGAGGTCGTCGTCGCTCGCCGCGGAGGTCGCCTTGACGGTGGACTGGATCCCGCCGGCCTCGTACTTCCCACCGCGCATCCGGGCGTCGAACTCCGCGGTGCGGTCGCCGGCGAACACGAGGTGGGTGTGGCTGTCCACGAACCCCGGGATCACGGCCCGGCCGGCCGCATCGATCCTCGGACCCTCGACCCCTTCGGGCACATCGCTGCTGGATCCGATCCACGCGATGCGGTCGCCGTCCGCGACCACGGCGGCGTCGCGCACGATGCCGAGCATCCCGCCCCACGATGCGTCGTTCGTGACGAGCTCGCCGATGCGATCGACGAGCACTACGCCCCCGCCATCGGGATGTGCACGCCGCGCTCGGCGGCCACGGCCTCGGCCTCCTCGTAGCCCGCGTCGACGTGGCGGAGCACGCCCATCCCGGGGTCGTTCGTCAACACGCGTTCCGCCTTGCGGGCGGCGAGTTCGGTCCCGTCGACGACGACGACCTGGCCCGCGTGGATCGAGCGGCCGATCCCCACCCCGCCGCCGTGGTGGATGCTCACCCAGGATGCGCCGCTGGCGGTGTTGACCAGCGCGTTGAGCAACGGCCAGTCGGCGATCGCGTCGGAGCCGTCGGCCATGGCCTCCGTCTCGCGATACGGCGAGGCGACGCTGCCGGCGTCGAGGTGGTCGCGGCCGATCACGATCGGCGCCTGCACCTCGCCGCTGGCGACCAGCTCGTTGAAGCGCACCCCCAGCCGGTTCCGCTCGCCGTAGCCCAGCCAGCAGATCCTCGCGGGCAGGCCCTGGAAGGCGACCCGCTCGCCCGCCATCCGGATCCATCGCGCCAGCGGCTCGTTGTCGGGGAACTCCTCGAGCACCGCGCGATCGGTCGCCGCGATGTCGGCCGGGTCACCGGACAGGGCCGCCCACCGGAACGGTCCCTTGCCCTCGCAGAACAACGGCCGGATGTAGGCCGGGATGAAGCCCGGATACGCGAACGCACGGTCGAACCCACCGTGCTCGGCCTCGGCGCGCAGGCTGTTGCCGTAGTCGAAGACCTCGGCGCCCTTGTCGAGGAACGCCACCATCCCGGCGCAGTGCGCCGCCATCGAGGCTCGCGCGCGCACCGTGTAGTCGGCGGCGTCGGCGACGCGCAGGTCGGCCGCCTCGGCGAGCGTCAGCCCGCGGGGGATGTAGGCGAGCGGATCGTGGGCGCTCGTCTGGTCGGTGACGATGTCGATCGGCGCGTCCATCGAGGCGAGCAGCGGCACGACGTCGGCCGCGTTGCCGAGGATGCCGATCGACAGGCCCTCGCGACGATCGCGGGCGTCGATCGCCAGACGCAACGCCTCCTCGACGTCCTCGACGCCGACGTCGAGGTACCGATGCTTGATCCGGCGCTCGATCCGGGTCGGGTCGACCTCGACACAGAGCGCGACCCCGTCGTTCATCGTGACGGCCAGCGGCTGCGCGCCGCCCATGCCGCCGAGCCCCGCGGTCAGCGAGATCGTTCCCGCGAGCGTGCCGCCGAATCGCTTCGCCGCGATCGCGGAGAACGTCTCGTAGGTGCCCTGCAGGATGCCCTGCGTGCCGATGTAGATCCAGGAGCCCGCCGTCATCTGGCCGTACATCGTCAGGCCGAGCGCCTCGAGACGTCGGAACTCTTCCCAGTTGGCCCACTCGGGAACGAGATTGCTGTTCGCGATCAGCACGCGCGGGGCCCACTCGTGGGTCTGCACGACCCCCACCGGCTTGCCCGACTGCACGAGGAGCGTCTCGTCTCCCTCGAGCGCGCGCAGCTCGCGGACGATCGCGTCGAACGCCGGCCACGAACGGGCCGCACGACCGGTGCCGCCGTAGACGACCAGGTCCTCGGGGCGCTCCGCGACCTCGGGATCGAGGTTGTTCATCAGCATCCGCAGGGCGGCTTCCTGCTGCCAGCCCTTGCAGGTCAGGCTGGTGCCGCGCGGCGCTCGCACCTCGCGCGGTCCCGACGTCGTGGACATCCTCGATCACCTCCCGGCGGCCGACCGGGCCGCTCGCAGCGGCAGCCTACTGCGCCGCCGCGGCCGCGGTTGACCGACGGGCGCCGGACCGCGACGATCGGCGCGTGAGCGACGCGGAGCCCGACACACCCGGCATCGCCGCGGCACGTGCGTCGGGTGTTCCGTTCGAGGTGATGCGCACCGAGCGGGCGCGCAACGCCGCAGAGAGCGCCGAGTTGCAGGGCATCGAGCTCCACCAGCTCCTGCGGACGATCGTCGTGCGGCTCGCATCCGACGAGTACGTGTTCGTGCTCGTGCCCGGCGGCCGACGGATCGACTGGCCGAAGCTGCGGATCCATCTCGGCACCCGGCGGCTGTCGCTGCCCGACGCCGAGGAGGCCCGCGAGGCGACCGGCTACGAGCGGGGCGCGATCACGCCGTTCGGCGCCACCCACGCGTGGCCGGTGATCGCCGATGCGAGCGTGGGCAACGGCGACGACACGATCGCGATCGGCGGCGGGGGCCACGGCGTGAACCTGCACCTGCGCGCAGCGGACCTGCTGGCCGCCACCGGCGCCGAGCTCGTCGACGTCACCGAGCCCGAGGGCTGATCAATCGGCGGGGTCGCTGTGCGACCAGCGAGCCGGGCGCCATGCCGTGACGATCTTGCCCAACGCCGTGATCAGGAACAGCTGGCCCAGGATCATCTCGCTCACGGCAAGCGTCTGCCCGGGGTTCTGCGCCGGCACCAGGTTCCCGTAGCCGGTCGTCGTCAGCGTCGTGAAGCTGAAGAACAGCACCTGCTGGATGTCGGCCGGCTTCGTCAGCCCGGCGAAGAAGACGGTCGGCTCCTGGATGATCGAGATCTCGAAGTAGAAGAACGCGTAGAACATGCCGAACAGCAGGTAGGCCGAGATCGCCCCGAGCATCGTCTCCGCATCGACGGTTGGCCGGCTGACCAGATGCCGGATGATCGAGAACGGAGCGATGAAGTAGAGCAGGCTCCCGAGCGCGAACAGGAAGCGTCGCGCGCCATCCGGCTCGGCGAGGTTGACGAGCGCGACCGAGCCGGCGATCACCATCAGGACGAACGCGGCGCGGCGCACAGGCCGTCGCGCCTGCGACGTTCGCAGTGCGAACCAGACCGTGCCGATCTGGATGAACACGACCGCCGACGCGCCCCAGTCCGAAGCCACCGACACGGACAGCACGTAGGACGCGACGATCAGGACCAGCACGAAGCCGTAGCTGTCGGCGCTGACGAACCTTCGCAGGATGCGTCGCACGACATGGCCCTTCGGGCGCTCTTCGGTCGGGGCCGGCTCGCTCACGGGCAGAGTCTATGCGGCGGTCGGGGGGTCAGTGGTGGAACCCGGACGCCTCCGTCGTGTGCACCGGTTCGGGCTGCGCCTGCAGCCGCGGCAGCTGCCGCTGCAGATCGGCCAGCAGCATGTCGGCCATGTCGTGGGTGAAGCCGCGCCGCACCACCACCCGCAGGGCGCCGAGATCGGTCCGATTGGCGGGGAACGTGTAGGCGGGGACCTGCCACCCGCGCTCGCGCATCGCGTTCGAGACATCGAACACGGTGAAATTGTCGATCGCATCGGTCGTGGTGAAGGCGAACACCGGCAACGCGTCGCCACGGGTCAGCAGCCGGAACGGCCCGAGCGCCTCGATCTCGCCCGCGAGTCGCGTGGCCACGTCGCGCGCCGTACTGCTGGACACGGCGGTACCCCTCGAACCCCAGCCGGAGGAAGTTGTAGTACTGCGCGACCACCTGCGCGCCCGGTCGCGAGAAGTTCAACGCGAACGTCGGCATGTTGTCGCCGAGGTAGTTCACCCAGAAGATCAGATCGTCGGGCAGCGCGTCGGCGTCGCGCCAGATCACCCAGCCGACGCCCGGATAGACGAGCCCGTACTTGTGGCCCGACGTGTTGATCGATGCGACGCGCGGCAGGCGGAAGTCCCATTCGAGGTCGGGATCGACGAACGGCGCGATGAACGCGCCGGACGCGCCGTCGACGTGGACCGGCACGTCCAGGCCGGTGCGCGCCTGCAGGTCGTCCAGCGCGTCGCAGATCTCCTTGACCGGCTCGTACGCGCCGTCGAACGTCGAGCCGAGGATCGCCACCACCCCGATCGTGTTCTCGTCGCACAGCTTGACCGCCTCCTCGGCCGACAGGATGAAGCGCTCGCCCTCCATCGGCACGAGGCGCATCTCGACGTCCCAGTAGTTGGCGAACTTCTCCCAGCAGACCTGGACGTTGATCCCCATCACGATGTTGGGCGCGTCCGCCGGCTTGCCCTCGGCACGACGCCGCTCCTGCCAGCGCCGCTTCAGCGCGAGACCGCCGAGCATGGCCGCTTCGCTCGACCCGGTCGTGGAGCACCCGGTCGCCTGATCGGCGTCGGGCGCGTTCCACAGACGGCTCAGGATCGCGACGCACCGCGACTCGAGCTCCGCGGTCTGCGGATACTCGTCCTTGTCGATCATGTTCTTGTCGGCGCACTCGGCCATCAGCCGCTCGGCCTGCGGTTCCATCCAGGTCGTCACGAAGGTCGCGACGTTCAGCCGGGCGTTGCCGTCGAGCATCAGCTCGTCGTGGATGATCTGGAAGGCGACCTCCGGCGCGATCTCTCCGTCGGCGATCTCGTGGCGCGGGATCGCCCCCTCGAGCGAGAACAGCGGCGACACCGCCAGGTTCGCGTTGCCCCGTCTGGCTTGCTTCGGGTGCTTCAGTCCCATCCTCGGTCCCCCTGGTCGAGCGGCGGCGGACCGAACGGCCAGCCGCCTCGGGTATACCCGACGCGCCGAGAATTGGCCAACCGGATACCATTGGCCGCACAGCGAATCCAGGAGGAGGAACGCATGGGCATCGGTCCAGTGGAATACATGGTCGTCGCATTCCCGGGCAACCAGTTCAAGGGCGAGATCCTGCCGGCGATCGCCGAGCAGGTCGAGGCGGGCACGATCCGGATCATCGATCTCGCGTTCGTGAGCAAGGACGCCGACGGCGACGTCACGGCGCTCGAGGTGAGCGACCTCGACTCGGAGATCGGCCAGGCGCTGCACGGCCTTCTGGGCGACGAGAAGGGCGGGCTCCTCAACGACGAGGACATCATGGCCGTCGCCGAGGAGATGGAGCCGAACTTCTCGGCCGGCCTCCTGGTCTGGGAAGACGTCTGGGCCACCAAGATCAAGAACTCGATCATCGATGCGGGCGGCGAGCTCTGGGACCTCGAGCGGGTCCCCTATCAGGTGGTCGACGCGGCGATCGAGTGGGCCGAGACGAACGTCTAGCACCAGCGAGCGAGAAGGAGGCACACGATGCGCAGAGGTCCAGGATTGGTAGGGATGGCGGCGCGCACGGCGGTCGTCGCCGGCACGGCGACGGCCGTGTCGGGTCGGACGGCGCGCCGCCAGCAGCAGAAGTACGCGGATCAGGACGCCGCCTACACCCAGCAGCAGACGGCGGCCGCGATGCAGGGGGTAGACCAAGCCGCGGCGGCGCCGGCTGCCGCGGATCCGTTCGACCAGATCGAGAAGCTCTCGAAGCTTCACGCCGAAGGCGCGCTGACCGACGAGGAGTTCGCCGCGGCGAAGGCGAAGGTCCTCGGCACCTGAGGAACGCGGTTCCGTGGGATCGGGCGGGGCTCCGGCCCCGCCCGTCGCATGTCGAGGGGAGACTGGGATGAAGTATCAGATGCGTCAGAAGATCGCCGCCATCGGCGACGACTCGTGGATCGAGGACGAGCACGGCGCCAAGGTGTACAAGGTCAACGGCAAGGCGATGCGGATGCGCGACACGTTCGTCCTCGAGGACCCGACCGGCGCCGAGGTCGCGAAGATCCAGGAGCGCAAGATGCATGTCCGCGACACGATGGCGATCGAGCGCGACGGCAAGAAGATCGCCGAGGTCCACAAGCGGCTCGTCGGGTTCCGCGATCGGCTCAAGGTGGACCTCGACGGCGGTGACGAGCTCACCGTGAAGGGCAAGCTCGGTGACCACGAGTACACGATCAAGGGCGAGCACGGCAAGGTCGCGGAGATCTCGAAGAAGTGGTTCCGGGTGCGCGACACCTACGGGATCGACATCGAGCCCGACCAGGACGACGCGCTCATCATCGCCATCACGGTGGCGGTCGACTCGCTCAGCGAGGTGCTGGACTAGCGGTCAGCTTCGTTTCGACATCGTCAGCACGAGCAGGAGCACCGCCGCAGCCATCGCCAGCGCGATCGCCAGGAACACGAACAGCTGGGCCGAGTTGCTGATCTGCAGCTGCGACGACAGCTGCGAGGCCAGATCCTCGTACACGTTCGACAGCTCGCCGGAGGTCGCCGCCGTCGAGGTGCTGCCCCCGGTCGTGGTGGCGATCTCCTCGAGGAGCCCGGCGTTCGCCCCATGGCTCCCGCGCTGTGCACCGAGGACGACGGTGTAGACGGGGATGTCGAGGGCCGCCGCGCGATCCGCGGCCTCCTGCGGGGGCACCTCGCTGCCGGTGTCGTGTCCGTCGGACAGCAACACGATGGCGGCCGGGCCGGTCCCGGTGTCCGCCCATTGCGCATCGATCGCGTCGAGCCCCATGCTCAGCCCGTCCCCGATCACGGTGCCCTCGCCCCGCGGGAGCTCGCCGAGCGTGCTCGACACCTGGTTGTGGTCATCGGTCGGCGAGATGAGCAGCGTCGGCTTGTCCGCGAAGCTGACGAGCGCCACCTCGAAGTCCTCGGGCAGCTGGGACACGAAGACCTGGGCCGCGTTCTGCGCGGCGACCAACCGGTTGGGCGACACGTCCGTGGCGTCCATCGACTTGGACGCATCCAACACGAGCGCGATCACCGGGGTCTTCTGCGCCTTGGCCACCCGGAACTGCGCCAACGCGATCACGAGGCACACCACCGCCGCGATGACGAGGACCAGCGGCAGCTTCCGCACCCACGACGGCGGTTGCCGGAACGCCGACGGCTTCGGCCCGGCCGCGCGGGCGGCCGCCTTGCCCGCCGTCGTCCGTGCACGGCGGGCGGTCTTGGCCTTCTCCGCCTTCGTCGGCTGGGAGCCGATCAGGTACACCACGCCGAGGACCCCCGCGACGATGAGGACCGTGATCAGGATGGGAAGCATCCGAGCAGGCTAACCGGACACCGGCCACGACGACCCCGCGTAGGCTCGTGTGCATGGCGCGCCGGCTGCTCATCCTCATGGTCGCGCTCGTGGCGGGGTGTACCGGAGCCAGCGGCTCCACAAGTCCATCGCCGCTGCCGACGGTCACGGCCCGCACCTCTCCGCAGCCGTCGTCGGCAAGCGTGACCCCTTCCGCTGCAACGCCGACGTTCTCCCCGATCGACGCGGCGTGGGTCGATGCGATCGACGAAGCGATCTCGGGTCGCGACGTCTCGGTGGTGGTGGGATCGGGTCGGAGCATCGTGTACCGGCACGACGGATCGACGCCGCGCGTGCTCGCCTCCAACGAGAAGCTCCTGACCTCGATGGCGGCGCTCGACCTGCTCGGCGCGGGCTACCGGTTCCGGACCAGCGTCGCGACCGACGCACCCGTGCGCGACGGCGTCGTCGACGGCGACCTCTGGCTGGTCGGCGGTGGCGATCCCACGCTCGCGACGACGGACCTCGCCGGTCTCGCCGGCGACCTGGCCGACGCGGGCATCCGCCGCATCACGGGCCGCGTCGTCGGCGACACGGGCGCTTTCGACCGCGGCTGGTGGGCGCCGGGTTGGCTGCGCGGCATCTCGCGGAACTACGTGGCGCGGCCGACCGCGTTGCGGTTGACGGGGAGCTCGGGCCTCGAGGCGGAGGCCGCGGCGGCGTTCCGGGCGGCTCTCCTGAGCGCCGGGATCGAGGTGACGGGCCCGTCCGCAACCGGCGTGGCCCCGGACGGGCTGGAGGCGCTCGCCACCGACCGCTCGGCGCCGCTGGGCTCGTTGCTCGCGCACCAGAACCACGAGTCGGACAACCTGTACGCGGAGCTCACGACCAAGCTGCTCGGCGACACGGCGGCCACGCCGGGCTCGACCGCGTCGGGAGCGCGCGTGATCCATGCCTGGGCGGCCGAGCATGCGGTCGACGCGTCTGTCCGCGACGGCAGCGGCCTCTCGGACCAGGACCGCACCTCCGCGGAAGGGCTCGTGACGCTGCTGCTCGCGGCGCAGCGCCGACCTTGGTTCCCGGTCTTCCTTCGCTCGCTGCCGGCCGGCGGGGAAGGCACGCTCGCGGGCAGGCTCACCGGACTCCCCGTGCGCGCCAAGACGGGGACGCTGTTCGTGCGGCCCACCTCCACGCTGTCGGGCTACGTCACGACCCGCAACGGGCGGACCGTGGCGTTCTCCGTGCTGACCCACGACCTGCCGGAGTCCACCGCGGTGGGGATCGAGGATGCGGTGGTCCGCGCCCTCGCGGGAGCCACGATCCGCTCGCCCTGAACGCCGTTCAGCCGTCTGCCGTTCGGTGCTGGCGTCGTGCACGTTCCGGTGCAACGATGGAGCCGTTGCTGCCCGTGCCGCGGCGCACGTGTGCGTCGCCGGAAGGAGGATCCATGTCGTCGGATGGGACGTTCGCAACCGTGGTCGCCGCCTCGATGCTGCTGTTCCTCGGGATGATCGTGGCGTTCTTCGGCTACCGGCTGTTCTGGATCATCCTGCCGATCTGGGGGTTCTTCTTCGGACTCGCGATCGGCGCCCAGGGCGTCCAGGCGCTCTTCGGCGACGGGTTCCTGTCGACCGGGCTGAGCTGGGTCGTCGCGTTCTTCATGGGCCTGCTGTTCGCGGGGCTCTCCTACCTGTTCTGGTTCATCGCGGTGGCGTTGGTGGGGGGCTATATCGGCTACGGGCTCGTGGTCGGCCTCTTCGGCTTGTTCAGCGTCGAGCTCGGGCCGCTCGTGTGGATCCTCGGCGTGGCCGCCGGCGTGATCTTCGCCGTCGCGACCTTGATGCTGAACCTGCAGAAGTACGTGGTGATCATCGGATCGGCGATGCTCGGCGGGGCGGCGATCGTCGGGACGATCCTCACGGTGCTGAACCAGGTCGACCCGTCGGTGATGGCCGATCATCCGGTCAAGGTCGTGACCGACGCGGGCTTCGGCTGGTCGCTGCTGTTCCTTGGGGTCGCGGTGGTGGGCGCGTTGTACCAGCTCGCAAGCACGCGGTACTACGAGATCGAGCGGTACAACCGCTGGACGGAGTACAACACCGTCGACGGCGGCGTCGCCGCGACGTAGCGCCCCACGTATACTCGTTGCGTACCACCGGGGAGCTCGGGCAACCGGGCTGAGAGGTCGGCACAACGCGCCGGCGACCCGTGAACCTGACCCAGGTAATGCTGGCGGAGGGAGCCGATGGTTCGCACCGCGATCGTCGTTTGTGCGGGAGGACCCGTGCGCGCTGTGCTGCCCGCGTTCGAACCGGGCGCGATCGTGATCGCGGCCGACGCCGGCGTGCACGAGGCCGAGCGGCTCGGGTTGCACGTCGATCTGCTCGTGGGCGATCTCGACTCGGCCGACCCGGCCGCCGTTGACCGGGTGGAGGCCACGGGCGGCCGCGTCGAGCGGCACCCCGCGGACAAGGACGCATCGGATCTGGAACTGGCGCTGGTCGCGGCCGCCGTCGCCGGCGCTCGGCAGGTGCTCGTCCTCGGCGGCGACGGCGGCCGCCTCGACCACCTGTTGGGCAACGCCTTCCTGCTCGCCTCGTCGCGGTTCGCCGACCTGCGGATCGACGCGGTGCTCGGCGCCGCGCGGATCCACGTCGTGCGCGACCAGCGCACGATGCAGGGATCCCCCGGCGAGCTGATCAGCCTGTTCGCGGCGGGTGGTCCGGCCCGCGGGCTGGTCACCGACGGGCTTCGGTGGCGTCTGGACGGCGACGAACTCGTTCCCGGCTCGACGCGAGGGCTGTCCAACGAGTTCGTCGAAGCGACCGCGACCGTCCACGTCGGCGAGGGAGTCGTGCTCGTGGTTCGACCGGGGCCGGAGGCATGATGCGCCGCACGACGCTTGCGATCGTCGCGGTCGCGTTGGTCACGGCAGCGCTGTACGACCGCCGGCGACTCGTCACCGGCGCCGGGTTCCTCGACGCCGGTGACGATCACGCTGCTGACGCACGACTCGTTCGACGTGACGAAATCGGTGCTGCGCGACTTCGAGGATCGCACCGGCATCACCGTGAAGGTGGTGCCCGTCGGCGACGCGGGGCAGCTGGCGAACCGGCTGATCCTCGCGTCGGGCAATCCGGAGGGCGACGTCGCGTTCGGCGTGGACAACGATCAGCTCGCGGAGCTGTTCGCGAAGGATGTGTTCGTCCCGTACGCGTCGGCAGGGCTCGGGGACGTCGCGCCCGATCTGCGTCTCGACGACCAGGACCGCGTCACCCCGGTGGATCACGGTGAGGTCTGCGTCAACATCGACATGCGGCGCTATGTCGGAGGGACGCCGCTGCCGTCGTCGCTCGAGGATCTCGCAGACCCCGCCTTCCGGGACCAGCTGGTCGTCGAGAACCCGGCCACCTCGACGCCGGGGCTCGCGTTCCTCCTGGCGACGGTCGCCGCCTACGGCGACCCGGGGTTCGAGGACTACTGGCGCCGGCTCCGAGACAACGGCGTCACCGTGGTGGACGGCTGGGAGCAGGCCTACTTCGGGGAGTTCTCCGGCGCCGGCGGCGGCGAGGGCACGCATCCGATGGTCGTGTCGTACGCGACGAGCCCGGTCGCCGAGGTCGTGTTCGCCGATCCGCCGATCACCGTCCCGCCGACCAGGGTCCTGACCGACACCTGCTACCGGCAGATCGAATTCGCCGGGATCCTGCGCGGCACCGAGCACGAGGCGGCCGCCCAGCAACTCATCGATTTCCTTCTGTCGCAGCCGTTCCAAGAGGACATCCCGCTGCGGATGTTCGTCTACCCGGCATCGACGACGGCGTCGCTGCCGGCGGTGTTCCGCCGCAACGCCGCCGTGGTGACCGACCCGTACGAGCTCTCCTCCGACGAGGTGGCGGCGCATCGAGCCGACTGGGTCGCGCGGTGGTCCGACCTGATGGGACAGTGAGCCGGCGCGCACGGATCGCGATCCTCGCCGTGCCGATCGCGTTCCTCCTGGTGTTCTTCGTGTTCCCGTTCGTCTCGATCGTCTGGGAAGGGCTGGCCACGGATCGCTCGGCGGTGGGGCGGGTGCTCGGCGAGGCGCGGGTCCGCCACGTCATCTGGTTCACCCTGTGGCAGGCGACGCTCTCCACCGTGCTGACGCTGGCGATCGGGCTGCCCATCGCCTTCGTCGTGTCGCGCTTCGCGTTCCGGGGGCGGGCGGCGCTCGAGGCGCTCGTCGTGGTGCCGTTCGTCCTGCCGACGGTCGTGGTCGGGATGGCGTTCTCCGGGCTGCGCGGGTCGCTCGTCGCGATCCTCGCCGCGCATGTGTTCTTCAACGTCGCGGTGGTCGTACTCGTGGTCGGCGCGGCGTGGGCGACGATCGATCCGGCGCTCGAGGACGCCGCCGAGGAGCTCGGCGCGTCCGGATGGCGGCGCGTCACCCGGGTCCTGCTGCCGCTCGCGAGGCCCGCGATCGTGACCGCGACGACGCTCGTGTTCCTGTTCACGTTCACGTCGTTCGGCGTGATCCTGTTGCTCGGCGGTCCCGGACAGAGCACGATCGAGGTCGAGATCTTCCAACGGACCTCGCAGCAGCTCGACCTGTCGGCCGCCGCGGTGCTGGCGATGATCCAGCTGGTGTTCGTCGGCGCCCTGCTGACCGCGGACGCCGTGCTCGCGTCGCGGCGACCGGTCACGTCGACGCCGGTGGAGCCCGCGCCCCGCCAGCCGCGCACGGCCGGCGAGCGAGCCTTCGGCGCGGTCGTGATCCTCGCCGCCCTGGCGCTCGTCGTCCTTCCGTTGTGGCGCCTGGTGCGGCGGTCGCTCACCGGCGCGGACGGCCTGACCGTCGCGAACTACCTGCACATCGGGGAGGGCAGGCGCGGCGGTGTGTTCGAGATCTCGGCCGGTGCGGCGATCTGGACGTCGGTGCGATCCGCGGCGCTCGCCGCAGTGATCGCCCTTGCCATCGGCGGTCTGGTCTCGATCGGGGTGGCGCTCGGCGCTCGGTCCCGCGGCGTCTGGGCGATCGTCGCCCTGCCGCTCGGCGTCTCGGCCGTCACCCTGGGCTTCGGATACGTGGTCGCCTTCGACCGCGCGCCGCTGGATCTGCGTGGCTCGCCCTGGCTCGTGCCGCTGGCGCAGGCGCTCGTCGCGCTCCCCTTCGTGGTGCGCATCGTCGCGCCTGCGCTCGCGGCCGCACAGTCGAGCCTCGGGGAGAGCGCGGCCGCGCTCGGCGCCTCGCCGTGGCGGGCGATCCGCGACGTGACGCTGCCGGCAAGCGCCGGCGCGATCCGCACCGCGGCCGTCTTCGCCTTCGTCGTCGCGTTGGGCGAGTTCGGCGCCACCGCGTTCCTTGCCCGCGCGGATCGGCCGACGGTGCCCGTGGCGATCGCGCGGCTCCTCGGCCAGCCGGGGTCGGCCTCGATCGGGCAGGCGTCGGCGCTGGCCGTCATCCTCCTGGTGGTGACCGCCGGGGCCGCGATCGCGATCGGCCGCGGTCGGATCGGCTCCTTCGGACGATGACGTGCAACGCTTGGGCGCCGAGAGGAGACCACCCGTAGGTATGGATATGGACGATCCAGGCGGCGGCGCCGCCGAGGTGGCTCGGACCGGTGATCGGGCTGGTCACGGCGGGCGTCACCCTGGGCGTGGCGCATCTGGTCGCCGGATGGGTCGACGCCGCGGCGTCGCCCGTGATCACGGTCGGCGAGGCCACGATCGACAGCTCCCCCACCTGGCTCAAGTCCTTCGCGATCCGCTCGTTCGGCGCCAACGACAAGCAGGTGCTGCTGCTCGGGATCGGCCTCGTCATCGCGGCGGCCGCGATCGCCATCGGGAACGCCGCGCTGCGGCGGCCGCGCTCGGGGTGGATCGGGCTCGCGATCCTCGCCGGGGTCGGCGTGCTCGCGGCGATCACCAGGCCGAACGCCACCGTGCGCGATGTCATCCCGGTGCTCGTCGGCGCCGGTGCGGGCGCGCTCGCCCTCCGCGCGCTGCTCCACGCGGCCGGGCGTCCCGCGACCGCCGCGGACGACTCGCCGGCCGGCGAGCCTCGACCGACGACACTTCCTCTGGACGGCGGGCGTCGGGGCGGTCGTCGCGATCGGTGCGGGCGGGGTCGGCGGGTTCCTCTCGCGGCGGTTCCGAGCAGACGAATCGCGCGCGTCGGTCCGGATCCCGGCGCCCGCGTCGCCCGCCGCGGATGCGCCCGCGGGGTTCGACGCCGTGGACGGGATCTCCCCGTTCTTCACGCCGAACGACCGCTTCTACCGGGTGGACACCGCGCTGCTCGTGCCGGCGGTCACCGCCGAGGACTGGCAGCTGCGGATCCACGGCATGGTCGACCGCGAGCTCACGCTCACGTACGAGCAGCTGCTCGCGCGTCCGCTGATCGAGCGCGACGTCACGCTCACCTGCGTCTCGAACCCGGTCGGCGGCCACTACCTGGGCAATGCACGCTGGATCGGCGCACCGCTGCGGGACATCCTCGAGGAGGCGGGGGTGCAGCCCGGCGCGGACCAGCTGGTGGCGCGCTCCGTCGACGGGTTCACCGTCGGCACGCCGACCGCGGCGCTGCTGGATGGGCGCGACGCGATGCTCGCGGTCGGGATGAACGGCGAGCCGCTCCCGATCTCGCACGGGTTTCCCGTCCGCGTGGTCGTGCCCGGCCTCTACGGCTATGTCTCGGCGACCAAATGGGTCGTCGACATGGAGCTGACGACCTTCGCCGCCTACGACGCCTACTGGATCGTGCGCGGGTGGGCGCAGCAGGCGCCGATCAAGACGGAGTCCCGGATCGATGTGCCCCGCGGCTCGGTGAGCCCGGGCCAACGCGACATCGCGGGTGTCGCGTGGGCACAGCACACCGGGATCGAGGCGGTCGAGGTGCAGATCGACGACGGCGCCTGGCTGCCGGCGGAGCTCGCCCCACAGGACACCACCGACACGTGGCGTCAATGGCGTTTCGCGTGGGACGCGACGCCAGGCGAGCACCGGATCGCGGTGCGCGCCACCGATCGCGACGGCGAGGTCCAGACGCCCGACCCCGCCGAGCCGTACCCCGACGGCGCGACGGGCTACCACACGGTCTCGGTGTCCGTGCACTGAGCCGGTAGCCTGCGACCCGTGGACGACCTCGACCGATTCCTCGCCTTCGAACGGCGCATCCTGCCGCGCATGAGCACGCGCACGGAGCCGTTCGACCACGGCACGGCGTACTTCGACGACGACGTCCGGGAGCGCTACATCTCGAACTTCCTGCTGATCGACCGGCACCAGCCGCAGGTCTCCGCGGAGACGTTGATCGAGGACGCCGATCGCATCCTGGGCGGCGGTGGGTATCGGCACCGACTCCTCGTCGTCGTGGACGAAGCCGATGGCGACCGGCTGGCGCCGGGGTTCCGGGCACAGGGCTACGTCGCGGAGCCATCCGTGCAGATGGTGTTGCGGCGCCCGCCCGACCGTCCGGCGGACCTCGCGGCCGAGGAGTGTTCGTTCGCCGAGAGCCGGCCGCTGACCGAGGAGATCTACCGCCGGGACACGCTCACGCCCGATCTCATCCCGCGGTTCGTCGATCAGCATGCATCGTGGGAGCGCTCGATCGGCGCGCGGCGCTTCGTCGCGCGTATCGACGGCGCGCTCGCCGGTGAGTGTGAGCTGTACATCGACGGCGCCGACGCGCAGGTCGAGTTTGTCGACACCCTCGAAGAGTTCCGCGGCCGTGGCGTCGCGCGAGCCGTGGTGCTCGGCGCGGCCGAGGCCGCCCGCACGTCGGGCGCCGATCGCGTGTTCATCCTGGCCGACGAGAACGACTGGCCCAAGGAGCTCTACCGGCGGCTGGGCTTCGATCCGATGGCGAGGCGCTGGGAGGTCCACCGGTACCCCGAGGACTGAGCGTCCGCTACGCCAACGGCCCGGCGAACCCGCGCGCGATCGCGGCGACGGCGACCAGCAGCGTGAGCACCTCGCCGACCTGCTCGATCGCGCCGAGCACGTCGCCGCTGACCCCGCCGAGCGCGCGCGCGGCCCACGACGAGAGCGCCCACGCGGCCAGCCCCGCGGCCGCGGCCGCGATCGGACCCGCCGCCCCGAGGCAGACGGTCGCGACGACGATCCCGATGCCGCACGCCACCCATCCGCGCCAGCGCGGCGCGAGCCCCGCGTAGGTCGAGCCCAGGCCGGTCGCAACGCTCGGGGCGCTCACGAGGACCGCCGCGCTCACGCCGCGGGCCAACGCGTGGGCGGCGATCAGCGCGAGCAGGCCGGCCCGCGGCGTGAGCGCGGCAACCCCCGCCACGCGAAGCCCCAGACCGCCGACCAGCGCCACGACGCCGAAGGCGCCCATCCGCGGGTCCTTCAACACCGGCCCGGGATCGCGTCCGGTCGAGACGGCGCCGAACGCGTCGGCGGTGTCGCCCAGGCCGTCCTCGTGGAACGCGCCGGTGAGCGCCACCGACGCCCCGACCGCGAGCACCGCCGCGAGCCCCGAGGGCCACAGCTCCCGAGCGCCGACGTAGACCGCGCCGCTCACGACGCCGACCAAGACACCGACCACCGAGAACCACGCGATGGAGGCGGCCACGTCGGTCTCCCCGATCGCCACGCGCACGGGGATCCGTGTCAGGAACGCCACGCCGGCGAGGAATCCACGAGGGCGGTGGGCCTCGCGCGGGGCCGCGCGCTCGCTCACGCCAGGCCCCACTCCTGGAACGTGGCGACCTCCACGACGCCGACCGCCGCCAGGCGCACGAGCGTGACGGCGGCCAGCGCACCGGTCCCCTCGCCCAGCCGCAGCTCCAGCGTGAGCAGCGGCGCCAACCCGAGACGCTCGAGCAGCCGGCCGTGGCCGGGCTCGGCGCTGCGATGCCCGGCGATCACGTGGTCGAGCGCGTCGGCGCGCACCGACGCGAGCGGCGCGACCGCGGCGGTCACGACGTAGCCATCGAGCACGACCGGGATCGAATGCCGGCGCGCCGCCACCGTCGCGCCGGCGATCGCGGCGAGCTCCGCGCCGCCCGCCTCCCGCAGGATCTCGATCGGGTCGGCCGGTGCCGGCGCGCACGCGCGCGCGGCACGCCTCGACCGCCTCGACCTTGCGGGCGAGGCCCGCGTCATCGAGGCCCGTGCCGCGGCCGCACCACACGGCCGCCGGCTCGTCGTACAGGGTGGCGGCCACCGCCGCGGCGGCGGTCGTGTTCCCGATGCCCATCTCACCGAAGACGAGCAGGTCCGCACCCGCGGCGGCCGCGCGCTCGACCGCCTCGACCCCCGCCCCGACGGCGTCGTCGAAGCGGTCGGCATCCATCGCCGGCTCGATCCGAAGGTCGCCCGTCGGTCTGGCCACGCCGACATCGACCACGTCCAGCACGACGCCGAGCGCCCTGGCCATGGCGGCGGACGTCGCCGCGCCCTTCTCGAGGGCGTCGAGCATCGCCACCGTGACCTCGGCGGGGTAGGCGCTCACCCCGGCGGCGGCCACGCCGTGGTCGGCGGCGAAGACGATCGCGTGGGGGCGCTCGACCGCGGGGCGCTCGGTGCGCTGCCAGGCGGCGAGCCAGGCGGCAACCTCGTCGAGACGCGCGAGCGCGCCGGTCGGCCGCAGCACCGTCGCGGCGCGTGCGACCACGGCGTCACGGGACGCCACGTCGGGGCCCGGCAGATCTGCGAGCAGGTCCGCGAGCCTCGTCATCGGTCCTCCAGCGTCGTCATCGGGTCCGACAGCGTCACGGCCCGGCCGGCCACCATCAGCACCACGGTGCCCGCCTCGTCCGCGAAGGTCGCGTTCACCCGTCCGAGGAGATCGCGGTAGCGCCGCGCGAGGGCGTTGGCCGGCACGATGCCGGCGCCGACCTCGTTGGAGACCACGATCGTCGGCGCGTCGCGGCTCGCGCACGCCTTCGCGGCCGCCGCAGCCTGCGCGAGCACCTCGTCGTCGGACGTCGCGTCATCGCCCAACAGGTTCGAGACCCACAGCGTCAGACAATCCACGATGAGCACGTCGGGCGCGGCGATCCGCTCGATCGCGGCGGTGAGCGCGAGGGGCTCCTCGACCACCGTCCAGGTGGCGGGGCGTTGCGCGCGGTGCCGTGCGATGCGCTCGACCATCTCGTCGTCCAGCGCCTCCGCCGTCGCGATGAGCGTGACGCGCCGACCGGTGCCGGCGGCGAGCGCGGTCGCGGTGCGCGACTTCCCGCTCGCGACACCGCCGAGCAGGAGGGTCATGCCCATCAGTAGTCGATCCCTTCGAGCGCCGCGATCCCGCCGTCGAACGCGTGCTTGGTGTTGGCGCTCTCGCTCACGGTGTCGGCGACCGCGACGAGCGCGGTGGGGGCGTCGCGACCGGTCAGCACGACCGAGACGCGTTCGGGGCGCTCCCGCAACGCGACGAGCACGTCCTCGAGCGGGATCCAGCCCCAGGTGATCGGGTAGGTGACCTCGTCGAGCACGACGAGGTCGTGGCTCCCCCGCCGCGATGATCGGCCGCGGCGTGCGCCCACGCCTCGCGCGCGATGTCGGCGGCGCGGTCGAGGTCGTCGCTGTCCCAGGTGAAGCCGTCGCCGATCACGGACCAGTCCATCCCGAGCCGCTCGCCCGCGATCCGCTCGCCGGAGCGCCACTGCCCCGACTTCATGAACTGCACGACGGCGACGCGACGGCCGTGCCCGACGGCGCGCATCGCGATGCCCATCGCCGCGGTCGTCTTGCCCTTGCCGTCGCCCGTGTGCACGACGACGAGCGAGGCCACGCGACGCTCGGCGCGCTGCGGCGCCTCGATGGGCGGCTGCTCGCTCACGGGCGCACCGCCACGGCGGCCGGCACGACGATCAGCTCGCCGTTCGGTCCGCGCATCACGTGCACCGCCACGCCGTAGTGCCGTTCCAGCACGTCGGCGCGCAGGACCGCCTCGGGCGATCCGTCGGCCACGAGCTGCCCGTCGACGAGCAGCGCGATCCGATCGGAGTAGCGGGCGGCAAGCGTCAGATCGTGCATCGCCGACACCACCGTGATGCCCTCCGTGCGACGGAGCTCGTCGACGAGCTCCAGCACCTGGAGCTGATGCCCGAGGTCGAGACCCGTCGTCGGCTCGTCGAGCACGAGCACGCGGGCCTCCTGGGCGAGCGCGCGGCCGACGACCGCGCGGTGGAACTCTCCCCCGGACAGCGTCGTGACCAGGCGGTCCGCCGCCCAGGCGAGGTCGACGGTGGCCAGCACCCGTCCCGCCTGTTCGTGATCGCGCCCCGCCTCCGAGCCGAACAGCGACAGATGGGGCGTCCGACCCAGCAGCACGTACTCGGCGACGGTCAGGGACTCGGGCACCACGGGTTGCTGGGGCACGAGCGCGACCATGCGGGCGCGTGCCCGCACCGACAGCTCGCGCAGGCCCGCCCGTCCAGGGTCACCTCGCCGGTCGCGGGCAGCAGCCCCGCGATCGCGAGCAACAGCGAGGACTTCCCGGCGCCGTTGGGGCCCACGACCGACAGCCACGCGCCCGCGGGCACCTCGAGCGAGACGCCGTGCACGACCTCCTGGCGTCCGCGTGTCACACGCAGGTCGCGCGCGACGATCATCGTGCCCCCCCGGACCGCCGCAGCACGAGGGCGAAGAACGGAGCGCCGATCATCGCCGTGATGACGCCGATCGGCAGTTCGCCGGGCGCCACGACGGTGCGCGCGAGCACGTCGCACAGGATCAGGAAGGACGCGCCGAAGAGCAGGGAGAGACCGACCACCTGCCGGTGGCTCGCGCCGGTCGCCATCCGGACCGCGTGCGGCACGATCAGCCCGACGAACCCGATCAGCCCCGCCACCGCCACGGCGGCCGCGGTTGCGAGCGAGGCGGCGATCACCACGATGGCGCGGTCACGCGCGACGTGGGCGCCCAGGCTCGCGGCCTCGAGGTCCCCGAGGGACAGGACCTCGAGCAGCCGTCGCGACGCCAGCAGGACCGCGGACGCGAGGAGCACCCACGGCAACGCCAGCAGCACCTCGTGCCAGCCGCCGGTGCCGAGCCGGCCGAGGATGAACGCGTACACCTCGCGCAGGTCGTCGGTGTCGCGCTGCTGCACGTAGGTCTGCAGGGCGGTCAGGAACGAGGCGACCGCCACCCCGGCGAGCAGCAGCGACGTCGACGTGCGCCCCGCCGCCCGGGTCGATGCCATCAGGTAGGCGAGCCCCACACCGCCGAGCGCACCCAGGAACGCCGCCGCCGGCAAGGCGAACGGCGCGTCGGCCACACCGAGCACGATCACCATCGTCGCGCCGAGGCCGGCGCCCGCCGCGGAGCCGAGCAGGTACGGGTCGGCCAGTGGGTTGCGGAACGCGGCCTGATACGCGCACCCCGACACCGACAGCGCCGCGCCGACCAGCCCGGCGAGCACGACCCGCGGCAGCCGAAGCTGTGCCAGGATCGCGCGTTGCTGCTCGGTCAGCGAGCCGTCGCCGACCATCCAACCCAGGATCCCGATCGGCGGGATCCTGATCGCGCCGGCGAACAGCCCGATCAGCACCGACACGAACAGCACCGCGAACCCGACGAGCGTCCAGCGCCCGATGCGACGTCGGGCAGCGGCTTGCCGAGGGCCGCGCGCGCTCGGGCGCACGCTGCGCGCTCTCGAGCCGCGACGCGTGCTTCATGCTGCCGCCTGCTCCTGCACGGCGTCGCCGACCTCCTGGAGCAGCTGCACGATCCGTGGGCCCCACCGCGAGGCGATGTCGTCATCGAGCTCGACGACGCCATCGTGCTGCACGGCCGTCAGATCGGCCCACCCCGGCCGCTCCGCGACGCTCGCCGCGTCCTGGCCGCAGCATTTCGTATCGGCGAGCAGGATCAGATCGGGGTCGGCCGCGACGATGTATTCGGCCGACAGCTGCGGATACCCGGAGCTCGCGCCCTTGGCCTCGTCGGCGATGTTCTTCATACCGAGCAGGCCGAGCAGATTGCCGATGAACGTGTCCGAGGTGACCGAGTAGTACGTGTCGTCGAGCTCGTAGTAGTAGGTCATGCCGGACCCCTGGTCGCCGACCGACGCGGACACGGCGGCGACCTTCGCCTGCAGATCGTCGACCTGCGCCTGCGCCTCGGTCGTGTGTCCGGTGGCCTGGCCGAGCTGCTCGAGCTGCGCATAGACATCGTCGATCGCCGCCGCGGCGGGCTGCTGCACCGCGGGGATGTGCAGCTTGTCCAGCGACTTCTGGAGGTCGCCGAGGTCGTCGCTATAGACGACCAGATCCGGATCGTAGGCCGCGATCGCCTCGACGTTCGGCTCGTAGGCCGACAGGTCGGTGGTCGGCGCGGCGGCCGGATAGTCCGAGTAGCTGTCCGCCGCCACCACCTGATCGCCCGCGCCGATCGCGAACAGCATCTCGGTGGCGGTCGGCGAGATCGACACGACCTTCGTCGGCGCCGACTCGATCGTGACGGGACCGTTCGCGGCCTCGATGGTCACCGGGAAGGCGGGCGCGGCAGACGGAGAGCCAGCCGCGGTCGAGGAAGACGAGCTCGAGGACGCGCACGCGACCAGCAGCAGAGACAAGGCGAGCGAGAACAGACTCCCGAGGGAACGGATCCGATACACGGTGACTCCTTCTCGGCCGAGCGCGCGGCCGTCGGACTCGGCCCCTCGGCAGGTTTCCTGACTCCCGGATCGTCGCTCCCCCGGCCTTCCCAGGACCGTCGCCGCTCGGCCAGATAGCCTGCGACGCATCGATCCCAGTGGTTCCGTCGGGTTCGCTCCCCGGTCACAGTGGCGCGACCGTGCCGGATTCTCACCGGCTTCCCTACGGGACCGCGCCATGCGGCCCCGCCCGGACGACGCGCGTCATCCGGTCACCAAAGGGCGTTGCTCGTTGCGGCCGCATCGTGACACACGGAGCCGGCCGGCGCCAAACACACCGGGAGTCGCGCCGCCGTGCGTCCCGTCGTAGGGTGCCGCCGGGAGGTGGGCGGATGGACGACGTCGATGTCTTTGCAGAGAAGGTGTTCGGATCGATCCAGGGAACGATGGAGCTCGCCGGGATCTACCTCGGCGACAAGCTGGGTCTCTACCAGGCGATGGCCGAGGACCCTGCGACATCGTCGGAGCTCGCCGAGCGGGCCGGGATCCACGAGCGCTACGCGCGCGAGTGGTTGGAGCATCAGGCCGCCAACGAGTACCTGCAGGTCGACGACGCCGGCGCCGATGCGGCGGACCGGCGGTACTCGCTGCCGGCGGCGCACGCGGCCGTGGTGCTGGACCGAGACTCGATGGCCTACTCCGCGGGCGTCGCCCGGGCGCTGGTCGGCGCGCTGCAGGCCATGCCCGAGCTGCTCACGGCCTTCCGCACCGGGGGCGGCGTCACGTGGGAGCGCTTCGGCGACGACATGCTCACGGGTCAGAGCGACACGAACCGCCCGCTGTTCCTCGCGAAACTCGGGACCGAGTGGCTCCCCCAGCTCCCCGGCGTGGACGCCGCCCTGCGCGCGGGTGGCCGGGTCGCCGACATCGGCTGCGGCACGGGCTGGTCCTCGATCGCGATCGCGATGGCCTACCCGGACGCGACCGTCGACGGGTTCGACATCGACGAGTGGTCGATCGATCGGGCGCGCGAGAACGCGATCGCGATGGGCGTGGCCGATCGCGTCACGTTCCACGGCGGCGACGCCGCCGAGGCGGACCCCGGCGACGGCTACGACCTCGTGCAAGCCATCGAGTGCATCCACGACATGCCGTATCCGGCCAAGGTGCTGGCAACGATGCGGCGTCTCGCGGCCGAGCGCGGACTCGTGATGGTCGTCGACGAGGGCGTGGCGGAGCAGTTCGAGGCCCCCGCCAACGACGTCGACCGGCTGATGTACGGCTTCAGCCTTCTCGTGTGCCTGCCCGACGGGATGAGCAGCCCCGGCTCCGTCGGGACCGGCACCGTCATGCGACCCGGCACGCTTCGCCGCTACGCGCAGGAAGCCGGGTTCGACGACATCGAGGTGCTTCCGATCGAGCACGAGGTCTTCCGGGCCTATCGCCTCGTGGGCTGAGCGCTCCGCCGATCCTGCGCCGTCTCACAGGTGGCCCCAAGCTTCGGGTGTTGCACTGCGTGGGAAGCCACCGGGAACCGCCCCGGCGGCACGGCCACCAGGAGGATCCATGTATCCGAACGGACCACACGGGCCGGAGGGCCCCGTGCAGCCCGATATGGCGCAGTTCGTCCATCACGACATGTGGTGGAGCGGGCCGGCGCATCTGCTGCCGCTCCTGCTGTTCGCGATCCTCGTCGGCGTCATCGTCTGGGGGGTGCTGCGGCTGACCGCGCAGCGCACCTCCGCCCTCGCGGGGGTGGGGGCGCCGGTGGGCCCGCCGCCGGCGCTTCCGCCCCGCGACCACGCCCAGGAGGAACTGCGCGTCCGCTACGCTCGCGGCGACATCGATCGCACCGAGTACCTGGAGCGCGCCACGGACCTGGGCATCGTCGCCGACGCATCCGACGAGCCCGAGCCGCGCCCGGGGTCGCTGCCCGACCAACAGGAGTGAGCGTGACCGGATCGAGCACCGCGACGGGGCCCGACGCGAACGCGCCGGGCCCCGTCGGCGTCCGCGTGCTCGTCGTGGACGACGAGGCCGCCATCGCGGATCTGGTCGCGACCGCGCTTCGCTACGAGGGGTTCGAGACGATGACCGCCGGGGACGGGCGCGCCGCCCTCGAGGCCGTCGAGTCGTTCCGGCCCGACCTCGTGGTGCTCGACGTGATGCTGCCCGACCTCGACGGATTCGAGGTGCAGCGCCGGCTCGGCGACCGCGGCGTGCGCGTGCCGGTGCTGTTCCTCACGGCACGCGACGCCACCGAGGACAAGGTCCGCGGGCTGACCCTCGGGGGCGACGACTACGTCACGAAGCCGTTCAGCCTCGAGGAGCTGGTGGCGCGGATCCGCGCCGTGCTCCGCCGCGCACAGGGGGCGGCACCGACCGAGCGCCTCGTCTTCGAAGATCTCGAGATGAACGAGGAGGCGCACGAGGTCGCTCGCGCCGGGCATCCCATCGATCTGACGCCGACGGAGTTCGCGCTGCTGCGGTACTTCCTGCTGAATCCGCGGCGCGTGCTGTCGAAGGAACAGATCCTGGACCACGTGTGGCACTACGACTTCGGCGGCGACGCCTCGATCGTCGAGACCTACATGTCGTACGTCCGCAAGAAGGTCGAAGCCGACGGACCTCGGCTGCTGCACACCGTGCGCGGCGTCGGCTATGTGCTCCGCCTGCCGAAGGAGTGACGATGTCGCTGCGGGCGCGGTTGCTCATCGTCACCGTCGGTCTGGTCGCGATCGGTCTCCTGATCGCCGACGGCGTCACCCATCGCGCGCTGACGTCGTCGCTCACCCAACGGCTCGACGAACAGCTGCAGCAGGCGCAGCCGTTCGCGGTGCTGGCGCTTCGCCAAAGCGGGCCGGGCGGGCCCTTCGAGGATCCGCAGGGAACGCCGGGGAACGTCGGCCCGCCGTCGGGAACCTACGCCGCGCTGCTGGACCCGGCCGGCACCGTCGTGCAGGACACGTTCTTCGACTATCACGGTGGCCCGACGCCCACACCCCCGACCCTGCCCGCCGGATTGCCCGGCTCGACGGCCGACGGCACCGGCTCGACCGTGTTCACCGCCGCCTCCACCGACGGGGTCGACTATCGGGTCGAGGCCACGGGGCCGTTGCCGGGCCGCGGCACGTTGGTCGTCGCGATCCCGCTCACGGAGATGGAGGCGACGCTCCGCCGGCTGCTCCGGATCGAGCTCCTGGTGACGCTCGCCGTGACGGTGCTGGTCGCCGGGCTCGCCTGGTGGCTCGTGCGGGTCGGCCTGCGCCCACTCGAAGGCATCGGTGCGACCGCGGGCGCGATCGCCGCCGGCGATCTCTCGCGCCGTGTCGAACCCGCGAACGATCGAACGGAGGTCGGCCGGCTCGGCACGTCGCTCAACGCGATGCTCGCCCAGATCGAGGTCGCGTTCGAGGAACGCCGCGCCTCCGAGTCACGGCTCCGGCGATTCATCGCCGATGCGTCGCACGAGCTGCGGACGCCGCTGACCTCGATCCGGGGGTATGCGGAGCTGTTCCGCCGCGGGGCGAACACGCGCCCGGAGGACCTCGCCACGTCGATGGCACGGATCGAGGCCGAGGCCGAGCGCATGGGGGTGCTCGTCGACGACCTGCTGCTGCTCGCGCGTCTGGACCAGGGCCGGCCCCTCGAGCGAGAGCCGGTCGATCTCGCACAGGTGGCCGCCGACGCCGTCGATGCCGCGCGCGCGATCGACCCGTCGCGGCCGATCGAGCTCGAAGCCGAGGCGCCCGCGATCCTTGCCGGTGACGCGGGTCGCCTGCGGCAGGTGCTGGACAACCTCCTGGAGAACGCTCGCGTGCACGCCCCGCCCGCGACGCCGACGCACGTCGACGTGCACACCGACGGCGACGAGGTCGTGTTGACGGTCGCGGATGCGGGGCCCGGGATGGACGCCGACACCGCGGCGCGCGCGTTCGAGCGCTTCTACCGCGGCGATCCCGCGCGCTCGCGGGCGACCGGCGGCGTCGGTCTCGGGTTGTCGATCGTCGCAGCGATCGTGGAGGCCCACGGTGGCACCGTGGTCCTGCGACCCACCGACATCGGCGCGACGTTCGAGATCCGGATCCCGACCGCGGGGTAGACGACCGGACGTCCGGTTCCCCCGCACCCCCGAGAAGGCGTAGGGTGGACGCTCAACGTCGACCGGATGTCGGAAGGAGCCCACCCATGGCGAACAAGGACAAGGGCGGCAGCAAGAGCAACAAGACCGCCGCGAGCAAGTCCCTCAAAGAGAAGCGCGCCGCGAAGGCCGCCAAGAAGGGCAAGAAGACCGGCTCGGCTTAGCTCCGCGAACGCTGCCGGCCCCGGGAGCGGTTGCGATCCCGGGTGTTCGGACGCGCCGGCACGGGCCGCGGGGCGAGCCCCGCGTGCGCGAACTCCGTGTCGAGCTTCAATGCCTTGGCCATCAGCGCGACGTCGCGCCGCTGCTCGGGCGTGACGAACGTGATCCCCGTGCCGCTGCGGCCCGCGCGTGCGGTGCGACCGACACGGTGCACGTAGGTCTTGTCGTCGCCGGGCGGATCGAAGTTGATCACGTGGCTGATGTGCTCCAGATCGAGACCGCGAGCGGCGACGTCGGTTGCCACGAGGACGTCGCTGCGCCCGGCCGCGAAGTGGCCCAAGGCTCGCTCCCGCTGATTCTGGTTCATGTCGCCGTGCAGGGCGCCGGCGCGGAACCCTTCCTTCTTCAGGTTGCGCGCAAGCTTGTCGGCGCCGCGCTTCGTGCGGGTGAAGATCAGGGTGAGCCCACGGTCGGCCGCGAGCTCCCGCACCAGGGTCGAGTGCTTGTCGGTGTGCGCCACGCCGATGAATCGGTGCGTGGCCTCGGACACGGTCGGACGCTCTTCCTTGATCTTGTGCAGGACCGCGTTGCGCGTGGATCCCTCGGCGAGCTTCGCGATCTCGCCTTCGAGCGTCGCGGAGAACAGCATCGTCTGTCGGTCGTCGCGCAACATCGCGAGGATGCGGCGAACGTCGGGCAGGAACCCCATGTCGAGCATGCGGTCGGCCTCGTCGAGCACCGCGATGCGGACGCGGTCGAGTCGGACCAACTTGCGCTCGACCAGGTCGAGCAGACGGCCGGGCGTCGCGATGAGCACATCGGCGTGCCGGGCGCGCTTGGCCTGCGGGCCGATGCCCACGCCGCCGTAGACCGCGGCGATCTCGAGCTGTTTCACGTCGGCGATCGCGCGGAACTCCTCGGTGACCTGGCTCGCAAGTTCCCGGGTCGGCGCCAGGATCAACGCCTGGGGCGAGCGGCCGGAGTGCTCGAGGCGCTCCACGATCGGGATCGCGAAGGCGAGCGTCTTGCCGCTGCCGGTGCGCGAGCGGGCCTGGATGTCGCGCCCGGCCATGGCGTCGCGCAGCACCAGCGCCTGGATCGGGAACGCGCTGGGGATGCCGCGCATCGCCAGCGCGTCGGCAACGGGCTTGGAAACGCCGAGGTCGACGAACAAGGGCGCGTCGGTGTCGGGCGTGCGCGAGGCACGCGTGGTGGTACTGGTCATGGTGGGGATACCGCCTTCTGCTCGAATGCGAGCGTCATCGTTCGACGCGTGCCGCGTGGCTGAGGCGGGTGCGCCGGATATCGGGCAGGGGCCTCGATATCGGTGGGTAAGCGTGCGGGCGTCGAACCTCAACCGTTCGACGCAACCCATGCAGTGTACCGGGTTCTGGCGTCCTCACGCTCTCGGTGCGGCGCTCCCCCGGCTACCAGTAGCGAGCGGTCGCCATGCAGGCCACGGCCAGGAACAACAGCAGCAGGTCGATCTTGGACGACCTTTCGATCGCGGCCCCAAGACGCTGCGTCTCCGCCATCTGTTCAGGGCTGGGGGGAGCACCGGAGGCCGCGACCGCATCGCCGAGATCGACGAGCTTCTCGACGTTGTTGCCGATCCCGTGCCACCCTTCGAACATCGCCACGGTCGCGAGCAGACCGCCGAGGAACAGCACCTTCGCTTCGGTGAAGTCCCACCAGTTGCTCAGCCCCAATTGGTTCGCGTGATAGAGCCACATGATCCACCCAACGGTCACCGACGTGATGGCGAGGCCCGTGATGACCTGCGGAACCCTGCGCTCCTTGACCGCGACGTGCATCATCGGCACCGACGCCGGCCCGACTTTCGCAGCCGCCGGCCCGATGAACAGAGCGAACAGGAACGCCGACCCGAACCACAGGGCGCCAGTGATGATGTGGATGAAGCGGAACACCAGGAAGAACGGCGATGACGCGATCATGCATCTCCCTTCGGACGGATACGGGCCGCCGCAACCCTAGACGCGATCGCGGACGGAATCCAGACGGCGTCGAGCGGCCGTGGGGCGCATGGCAGGAGTGGCCCGGGGGCGGTACGGTCAGTCCGTGGAGACATCGGACGATCGGAGGGCGAACAGCATGCGGGCGTTCGTGGTGTACGAATCGATGTACGGCAACACGGCCAAGATCGCCGAGGCGATCGGCCGGGGACTGGTCGACGCCGGCATGGAGACCACCGTCGTGCCGTTCAACCGCTTGGCGGTCGAACAGGTGGTCGACGCGGATCTGCTCATGGTCGGTGGTCCGACGCACGCGCACGGGCTGAGCCACGAGGCCACGCGAGACACCGCGCGGAGTGACGACGAGAACACCTTCGAGGACCCCGCGCCCGAACCCGGTCTCCGCGAGTGGCTGCACGACATCCCCGAGGGCGCGGCGCGACCGGCGGCGGCCTTCGACACCCGGGTGCACGGACCGGCGCTGTTCACCGGCAGCGCGGCCAAGCACATCACGAACCGGCTGGAGGACCGCGGGTTCCAGATCGCGGCGGAGCCGGAGAGCTTCTTCGTGACGAAAGACAACGAGCTCGTCGCCGGCGAGGAAGACCGCGCGCAGGCCTGGGCGGCCGACACGGCACGGGTTCTGGAACAGGTCCTCGAGACCCCGGAATGACGCCCTAGTCCTCGTCGGCGCGACGCAGGCGCTTCGTCTGGCCGCGACGCTTCTTGTCGGCGATCCGGCGCTCGATCGCAGACTTGCTGGGCTTCGAGGGGCGCCGAGCTGGCGGTGGCGGCGCGATCGCCTTCGCGAGGACGGCGGCCAGGCGCTCGCGAGCGGCCTCGCGGTTCTGCAACTGGGAGCGCTGCGCCGACGACCGCACGGTGAGCACCCCGTCGACCAACCGGCCCCGCAGGCGCTCGAGGGCCCGGGCGCGCTGCACCGGACCGAGCGCACTCGTGCGCGCGACGTCGAGGCTCAGCTCGACGCGCGAATCCGCGGTGTTGACCGATTGGCCCCCCGGCCCTGAGGAGCGGCTGAACCGCCACCGCAACTCCCGTTCGGGGATCAGGACGGTGCGTGTCACCCGCAGCGGACCGTTGACCCTCATCCCCGAACGATAGGCGACGGCACCGGCTCGGCCATCTCGCGCACCGGCACGCCGACGATCAGATTCGCAACCCCGCCCGCCACGAACCCGAGCGCCAGACCGCCGACGACATCGAGCGGGTTGTGGGCGCCGAGGTAGATCCGAGCGAACGCGATCAGACCGACGACCGCCCACGGCGCCAGGCGCCACCACCCCCGGAGGTAGGGCGTGATCGCCCACGCCAGCCCGGTCGACAGGATCACGTGGCCGGATACGAACGAGGCGCCGGTCGTCGCCGTCGATCCGCGGACGATGGCGTTGGGCTCGGTGATGGCGGGTCGTTCCCGAAACACGAGCTTCCAGACGCCACGCTCCATCAGGAGCTTCAGCACGGTGACCAGCGCGGCCGCCGCGGCCAGGCGCCACCGACGCAGCACGAGCGCCACGACGACGACGAGCGGCCCGATCGCGAGGGTGCCGAGGTACTGGACGGCGTTGCCCACCTGCTCGAGCGGCGCGGTGACCCCGTTGATCGCCTCGAAGACCGCGCGCTCCACTCCCCCGACGCGCCCGTTGCGTGCGAGCGCCGCGCAGGCGGCGAAGACGAGCCCGCCCGCCACGATCGCCACCGCGTCGACCCGCCGACGCTCGAACCCCTCGGACATCGCCCCTCCCGTGCGCAGGATAGGGCCGGCACGTCTATCCGGCGAACGGCGCGATCGTGGCGGGCGGTCCGGTCTGCTCGAACGCCCGCGCCAGCCGGAGCACGGCGGCATCGTCGCCGCGCCGCCCGACGATCTGCAGGCCGACCGGCAGTCCCGTCGCCGTGCGCCCGCACGGCACGGAGATCGCGGGGCCCCCGAGGACCGTGATGCTCCAGCACGACTCCATCCAGTCGATGTAGGTCGCCATGGCCACCCCCGCGACCTCGGTGGGGTACTCGATCTCGATCGGGAAGGGGGCGACCTGCGTGACCGGCTGGACGAGGACGTCGAAGGTCTCGAAGAACGCGGCGGCGCGGCGGCGGATGTCCGCAGCCAACGCGTGCGCACGCGCCACGTCGTCGTCGGTCAGCGCGAGGCCGAGCTCGATGTTCCAGATCACCGTGTCCTTGATCCGGCTGCGGTGCTGTGCGAGCAGCGGCCCGTACTCGGTCGCGAAACTCTGTGCCCGCAGGGTGAAGAAGACCTCGCGTGCGCCCGTCGAGGTCCGGGTACGCCTCCTCGACCCGGCACCCGAGACGCCTCGAATCGAGGCCGAGCCGCATCGACCACCGCGACGATCTCGGGATCGATGGGCATCGTGGCGGCGCAGGCGGGCGCCCAGGCGACGCGCAGCCCGTCGAGGTCCGCCGCCTGCGACGCGACCACCGCCAGGTCGGGCCGATCCGCCATCACCGACAGGAGCAGGGCCGCGTCCTCCACGGTGCGCGCCATCGGCCCGTCCACGGACAGATCCTCCGGATCGGCGTCGGGCCACGAGGGAACGAGCCCGACCGAGGGCCGGAATCCGACCACGCCGCAGAAGCTCGCGGGGTTCCGCAACGACCCGCCGAGATCGCTGCCGTCGGCGATCGGCACCATCCCGCTGGCCAGCGCCGCGGCGGCACCGCCCGAGGAGCCTCCCGCGCTCTTGGACAGATCGTGGGGGTTGCGGGTCGGGCCGAAGACCGGGTTGAACGTGTGCGAGCCGGCCCCGAACTCCGGCGTGTTCGTCTTGCCGAGCATGACGGCGCCGGCCTCGCGGACCCGGACCACGAACGGCTCGTCGCGCTCGGGGACGTGGTCTGCGTAGATCGGCGACCCGTACGTCGTGCGGACACCCGCGGTGTCGGCGAGGTCCTTGTGCGCGATCGGCAGCCCATGCAGGGGGCCCACGGGCTCCCCGCGCGCCAGCGCCTCGTCCGCGGCGCCGGCCTGTGCCAGCGCGCGTTCGGGTTCGAGCGTCACGATCGCGTTGATCGCCGGATTGGTCTCGGCGATGCGCGCGAGGTGGGCGTCGAGGACCTCGCGGGCGGACACCTCCCGGGCGCGGAGCGACCGCGCGAGCTCGACCGCCGATCGCCGCCAGAGCGCGTCCATGGCCCGGCAGCCTACGCGCGTCCGCCGGGCGCGCTAGCGTGCCGCCATGCAGACGATCGATGTCGACCAGCGGCGCGCCCGTCTCGCGATCCGCCACGGGCTGGCACGGCCCTTCGACACGGTGGACGATGCGGCCGGGTCGATGGTCGGACTGCACGCCAGCGACCCGGCCACGGTGTATCTGGCGGCCCGCGCGCGCGTTCGCGACTTCGTGCACACCGATCTCGAGGACGCGCTCTACGAGCGGCGCTCGCTCGTGCGCATGCTCGGGATGCGCCGCACGATGTTCGTCGTGCCGGTCGAGGTCGCCGCGATCATGGACGAGGCGTGCACGAAGGCGCTCGCGGCCGGCGAGCGGCGGCGGCTGATCGGGATGCTCGAGGACCAGGGCGTCACGCGCGACGGCGCCCGCTGGCTGCGCCGCGTCGAGAACAGCCACGCTGGCGGCGCTCCACGAGCGGGGCGAGGCCACCGCAGCCGAGCTCTCCCGGGCGGTGCCGCAGCTCGCGAAGAAGCTCTCCTTCGGCGAGGGCAAGACGTGGGCCGCGGAGGTCGGCGTCTCCACGCGCGTGTTGTTCCTCCTGGCGACCGACGGTCGCGTCCTGCGTGGACGCCCGCGCGGAACCTGGATCTCGAGCCAGTACCGGTGGGCGCCGACCGACACGTGGCTCGGGGCGCCGCTGACCACGTGGGATCACGGCGCGGCCGCCGCCGAGCTCCTCCGGCGGTGGCTCCGCGCCTTCGGACCGGCGACGGCCACGGACATCCGCTGGTGGACCGGCTGGACGGCGCGCCAGGCCACCGCCGCGCTCGGGGACCTGGACGTGGCCGAGGTCCGCCTCGACGGGGACGCCACCGGCTTCGTGCTGGCCGACGACAGCGAACCGCGGCCCGCGCCCAAGCCGTGGGTGGCGTTCCTCCCCAGTCTGGATCCGACCGTCATGGGGTGGAAGGAGCGGGACTGGTACCTCGGCGACCACGGGGCGGCGCTGTTCGACCGCAACGGCAACGCCGGCCCGACGATCTGGGCCGACGGCCGTGTGATCGGCGGCTGGGTCCAGCGGACGGACGGCACGATCGCGACCAAGCTGCTCGAGCGTGTCGACCGCCCGACGAACGCGCGCCTCGAGCGTGATGCGCAGCGCCTCGCCGCGTGGCTGGGCGAGGTGCGGATCATCCCCCGGTTCCGGACCCCGCTCGACCAGGAGCTCACGAAGGCAGGCGGGGCGTCCCGCATCTCCGGGACCAGCAGCAACGCGCCGACGAAGAACCCAACCGCCCCGATGAACGTGCCGAGGTTGGCCACGGGGATGTTCGCGATCTCGCCGGTCTCGGGGTTGATGTAGGCGGCGAACGCCGAGAGCAGGAAGGCGATCGAGCCCACCGAGGTTCATCGCGACGATCCACCACGAGACGCTGCGCGGCCGCACGGCCCACCACCCGTGGCAGACCTCGAACCACGCCAGCGAGCTCGCGACCATGAACGCGATCGACCCGAGCATGTCCGGTCGCCAGATATGCTCGTGCGCCTGCGCCGCGTCCAGGGCGCTTCGCGTCGCCGCGAACGTGCTGACGTTGAAGAACACGGTGCCGATCGACTGGACGCCACACGCCCACCAGTCGATCCGCGCCGGCTGCCACGCGATCCACCGCCGGCGGCCGCGAGCGCCGCCCGCCACATCGGTCGGCGCGTTGATCGCCTGGAAGAACTGGAGGTACCCCGCGCTCGTGAAGAAGATCGACCCGGCGAAGAACGTCATCGCGTCGGCGGCCGGCGCCGACCGCGCTCGCATAGGCGGGCACCACGCCGATCGCGAACAGGAACGAACCGATCGCGAAGAGCAGCGCGATCCACCACCCGATCGCGCGCGGCTGCCACCACGGGGAGCCGGGTCGCAGCGTCTCGTTGGCTTTGCGGTGGCGGCGCGAGGACCACTCGCGACGCGTGCCGTCGGTCAACCGATACGCCTCGCGCGTCACGAACGGCCCGAACCGCGCCCGGTCCTCGACCAGCCACCCCTCGGGAACCTCGACCGGCGACCGCTCCGTGGTCGTGCTCACGGCGGGCAGTGTGACAGGGAAGCCGCCTATGCTGCGCGCGATGCCGCTGCAGACCGAACGCCTGCTGCTCCGCGACCTCGAGCCGGACGATCTCGACGCCCTGGCCGCGATGTTCGCCGACGAGGAGGTCATGCGCTGGATCGGCGCCGGCGGCGTGCTCGGTCGCGATGTCGCGGCCGGCATGATCGAGCGCCAGCAGCGCCACTACCTCGAGCGCGGCTGGGGACAGTGGGCGACGGTCGAGCGCGCGAGTGGCCGCATGATCGGCGTCTGCGGCCTGATCCTGTGGCCGGCGATCGGCGGCCGCGAAGAGCTCGAGGTCGCCTACCTGCTCGCCCGCGACGCCTGGGGAAAGGGGTTCGCCACCGAGGCCGCGCTCGCGATCCGCGACTACGGCGTCGGATCCGGCCGGACCTCGTGTCGTTGATCTACCCGGACAACGCCGCGTCGATCAACGTCGCCCGCAAGGTGGGCATGCGCTGGGAGAAGGAGGTGGAGCTCGAGGCAGCATGCTCGGTCTCTACCGCCTCAACGCCTCGGCCGACGCGGCACGCCTAGCGCGTGACCGGGTCCTTCGTCATCGCGACCTGCTCGATCAGGCCCGCCCCTCGGACGTGGCCCCGGATCGGCCCGCACGTCGGCGGCGATCCGCCGCATCCGCTCGGCGAGGCCCTCGTCGCCGAGCAGCCGGTCGACGGCACCCGTGAGCTGCGCCGGCTCCCAGTCATAGGTCGGCAGCCGCACACCGAACCCGGTCTCGTCCAGCCGCTGCGCGTTGTCGTACTGATCCCAGAACAGCGGCAGCCCGATCATCGGCAGCCCGAAGTGGAACCCCTCGCAGGTGGTGTTGTTGCCGCCGTGCGTGATGAGGAGATCGCACTGCGGCAGGATCGAGGGCTGCGGCAGGAACTCGTCCCCGTACATGTGCGGCCCGAGCGTCATCTGATCCTTCAGCGGTCCCATCGACACGATCGTGCGGTGCCCGGTCGAGGCCATCGCGTCGATCAGCCGCTGCATCAACCCCACGTCCATGCACCCCAGCGAGCCGAGGGACAGGTACACGACCTTGCCGTCGCCCGGCACCATCTCCGCGACGTCGAAGGCCGCCTCCCCGGTGCGGACCGTCGACTGCAGCCGGTGCCACGTCGGGTCCAGCGGTTCGGCCCTCGCGTAGTCCGCGGCCTCGGGGAACAGGTAGAGGTTCAGCCACGGCGAGTGCGTGTTGAACTCGTCCACGGGGCAGGGCGCCACGCCCACCGAGGTGCGGAAGTCGTTGTGCTCGGCGAGCAGCTCCGCATGTTGACGGTGGTACTCCTCGCGGAAGGGCTGCCACTGGCTGCGGTCCGCCACCGGCAGGCCCGACAGGACCGGCGGCAGCAGCTCGTCGCGCATCTCCAGCGGGTTCGCCGACACGAACCGCACCCACGGCGCGCCGGCCAGCTCGATCGCGGGATACCCCGTCACGTTGTCGGTCACGACCACGTCGGGGCGCACCTCGTCCCAGATGCCCATGATCGTGTCGTGGCTGTATCGCTCGCCGGCCACCAGGGCCGCCCAGATCGGCTTCGTCACGGTCTCGATCTGCTCGATCGTGGGCTTCGCGAACTCCGGCGCGGTGACCCGGATGAACTCCGCCCACGGGTCCGCGTCGGGATCGGCGTTCTCCTCGGGCGGCGCCATCCGCATCAGCCGCTCCTCGAACCCCTTTGCCTCGAGGACGCCCCGGAACGACTCGTCGACGACGAACACGATCCGATGGCCGCGCTCCTGCAACACGTTGGCGATCGCGACGCAATTGTTCGTCGGGCCCCACGCCCCGGGCTCGGGGAAGAACGCGATCGTCTTGCCATCGGTCATCGGAGCCTCCTCGTCTCGAACGGCCGAAACCTATCGTTCCCGAGCGAGGGCTGCCCGCTCAGACCGAGCGGACGTTGCGCGTGGTTCAGCCGGGTTTGAAATCCGGCAACCCGTCGTCCGGCTCCGACACGACCGCGGCGGGGGCGCCGGCCGCGGCGGCGAGCGCGGCGGAGAGCCGGTTCCAGGCCTCCCGGTCCCACGACTGCGCGACATCGAGCACACCGCCGTCGGCCCCGATCGCGACGGCGGTCGGGGCGGACTCGATCCCGTAGGCGTCCGAGGCGACATAGGGCGCCGGGTCGCTCACGAGCGGCATCGACAACCCGAAGGTCTCGGCGAACGCGTCCAGCGCCGCGCGGTCGTCCTGCCCGACGCCGAAGACGATCCCGGGGTACGCGCGGGCGAGTCGCTCGATCGCCGGGGTGGCCAGATGCGTTGTCGAGCACGTCACCTTGAAGAACACGAGCGCACGTGGCCCGTCGTTCGTGATGCCGTCGACGGGTGGTGCGGGAGCGCCGGGCGCGATCGCCATGGATCCCACCCTAGCGCGCCCACATGTTGCAGGTGTGTGGTGCTCCCGTGGCAAGGCCGTTCGGAACGCATCTCGGATGCCCGGCGCGGGGTACTGATGGGTGTATGGAACGCACGGAACTCCTTTCCCTGGTCTCGACCGCTTCCTCGCTGAACCAGATCTCCTCGTTGATGGCCAGCATGCGGATGTGGCTCGCCGCGCACCCCGACGATGAGGAGATGCGCGCCGCGGTGCTCGAGCTGTCGCGCATGGAGCGCGAGCACTTCACCTACACGCGATAACGCGGCTACCCTGGCCGGGTGCGAACCGACCCGGCGTTCACGGAGCTCCGCACGGCACGCGTGCGCCTGCGTCGGTCGGTGCCGGGCGACGCGGAGGCCATCTCGGCGTATCGCAGCGACCCCGATGTGCGGATCCACCAGGGCTGGCGCAAGACCGATCCCGACCACGTCCGCGGCGAGATCGAGCAGATGCTCGGGCGCGCCCCCGGGGAGCCGGGCGGGTGGGTGCAGTTCAGCGTCGAGACCCTGGACGGGGGCGAGCTCATCGGTGACGTGGGGCTGTGCCCCGATCGGGAGGAGCCCGACGTCATGCTGGTCGGCTACACCGTCGCGCCCGGTGCACCAGGGCAAGGGGTACGCCAGCGAGGCGGTCGGCGTCCTGGTCGACTACGCGTTGGACACCCTCGAGGCGGACGTGGTCCGCGCCTATGCCGACGCGGGCAATGTCGCGTCGGTCCGGGTGGCCGCCAACGTCGGGCTCCACGTCGTGGAGCGGTTCGAGGAGAGCGATGCGGACGGCTCGTGGCACGGGGTCCGCATGGAACGCCGCCGCGTCCCGGCGGGGCCCGGCGACGGTCCTAGGTCCGACAGCCCCCCGGCTTCCGCGGCGGAGGATGAGCCACACGCCTGATGCAGTCACCCGGGTGCGCCCGCTACGGTGACCGAACCGAACGGAAGGAATCCCCCCTCATGGCACGCACACCCACCTTGGACCTGGAGCGCGTCGTCGTCGGCGCGCCGCATCACGACAACAGCGGCCTCCGGGCTCGGCTGTCCGGACAGACCGTCGAGCCCCGGTCGATCGAAGCCGAGCTGCGCGCCGCGATGCACGAGCGGACCTCGGGCGAGATCGTCGTCGAGGTCCCGGCCGTGAAGCGCTGGCGCTGACGGCAACAGCCCTGGTCGTATGCCTGATTGACCCCGTGGCGAGTCCTGTCACGATGGCGGCATGGCGCAGTCAGCGCGGAGCCGTTCCGTATCCGGCGCGCGAGCGCTGGTCGCCGCGACGCCCGATACACGCAACCGCTACGTCGATCTGATCCGGGTCGTCTCGATCGGCGTCGTCGTGCTCGGGCACTGGACGATGGCGGTGCTCGGCTACCGCGGTGGACGATTCACCGGCGAGAACCTGCTGGAGCTCAACCCCGACCTGCAGATCCTCACCTGGCTGTTCCAGGTGATGCCGCTGTTCTTCATCGTCGGCGGCTTCACGAACGGCGGCTCCTGGGCCTCCGCGTCGCGTCGTGGCGAACGCTACGCCGACTGGCTCCGCGCGAAGTCCGCCCGCCTGATCCGCCCCGCGCTGTGGTTCGTCGCCTTCTGGACGTTGCTCCCGGCGGCCGGGGTGGCGATCGGCATCCTGCCCGCGAGCGTGGCGCGCACCGGCGGCGAGGAGGTCGCGCTCCCGCTGTGGTTCCTGGCCGTCTACGTGCTGGCCGTCGCGGCGGTCCCGGCGCTGTATGCCGCGCACCGGCGCTTCGGGGGCGCGAAGGTCCTGTGGGGTCTCGTGCTCGCCGCCTTCATCGTCGACAACCTGCATTTCGGCGCCGACGTGCCGGTCGTGGGCGCGTGCAACTACGCGTTCGTCTGGCTCGCGCTCCTCGAGCTCGGCGATCCTGTGGCGCGAGGATGCCTTCGCCCGCCGCCGGTGGCTCCCCTGGCTGATGATGGCCGGCGGGCTCGCGACGCTCGGCGTGCTGGTGCGATGGTTCGACTATCCGGTCTCGATGATCGGGCTCACCCATGCGCCGCGCTCGAACGCGCAGCCGCCGTCGCTGGCGCTGGTGGCACTCGGCCTCTGGCAGTTCGGCCTCGCCCTGGTCTTCCAGGCGCCGGCGAACCGGTGGCTCCAACGCACGCGGCCGTGGTTCGTGGTCGTCGTCGCGAACTCGATGATCATGACGTTCTACCTGTGGAACATGAGCGCCGTCGTGCTGGCCGCCGTCCTGCTCTTCCCGACCGGCGTGGCGCCCCAGCCCGAGGCGCTGACCACCGGCTGGTGGCTGCTGCGGCCTGCCTGGTGGCTCGCGTGTGCGATCTGCATGCTCCCGTTCCTGTTCGGGTTCCGATGGGCCGAACGCCCGGTCGATCCGCCGCCGCCGTCACGGGCGGGGCGCCTGGGTCCGGCGATCGCGCTGCTCGGCACCGCCGTGGCCGGGATCGGCTTCGCGCTGCTGGCGGCGCGGGCGTTCCCGGTGCCGGGCTCGATCGTCGTGGTCCCGGCCATCGGCGTCGTGCTGGTGGCCGCGAGCGCGGCGCTGATCCACGTCGACCCCGTGGCGCCGCTGCGCAGCGACGTCTGACGGTTACTGCAGGGCGGCCGTGCCCCGCTAGCATGTGCCCGCGTTCCGGCCGGCGACCGCCGGCCCGCCAGCAACAGGAGGCACCGTGACGGACAGCACGCTCCCCGAGCGCGCCCGGGTCGTCGTCGTCGGCGGCGGCGTGATCGGGTGCAGCATCGCCTACCACCTGACGAGGGCCGGCGTGCGCGACGTGGTCCTGCTGGAGCGCAAGGAGCTCACCGCCGGCACCACCTGGCACGCGGCGGGGTTGATCACCTCGGCGGGCATGCCGACCGAGACCTTCCTGTGGATGTCGCGCTACACCGCCGACCTCCTGCCGCAGCTGACCGAGGAAACCGGGCAGGACACGGGGTTCCGTCGGATCGGGCACCTGCACCTCGCCTGCACCCCGCAGCGGGTGGAGACCGTCACCCGGGAGGCGGCCTTCGCCAAGGCGCACGGCGTGCCGATCGAGCTCGTCGGCCCGGAGGAGGTCGCCCGCCACTGGCCCGCCGCGAAGGTCGACGACATCCTCACCGCGGCCTGGGTGCCCGACGAGGGACGGGCGAACCCCGCCGACGTCACGCAGGCCTACGCGAAAGGCGCCCGCATGGGCGGCGCCCAGATCGTCGAGGGCGTGACGGTCACGGGCTTCGTGACGGCCGGCGGCCGCGTCACCGGCGTCGAGACCGACCGCGGTTCGATCGAGACCGAGACCGTCGTGATCGCCGCCGGCATGTGGGGGCGTCAGCTCGGCGCGCTGGCCGGGGTCACGGTGCCCCTGCAGGCGGCCGAGCACTACTACCTGTTGACCGACACGGTCGAGTGGGCGCACCCCGACCTGCCGGTGGTGGAGGACCCGGACCGCTACGGCTACTACCGCGAGGAGGCCGGCGGCATCCTCGTCGGGCTGTTCGAGCCGAAGGCCGCGCCGTGGTCCCTCGATCGGATCCCGCAGGACCTCGGGTTCGCCGTGCTTCCCCCCGACTGGGACCGGATGGCCGGATTCCTGTCGGATGCGATGGACCGGTTCCCCTCGCTGCACGACGCCGGCATCCGCCAGTTCTTCTGCGGGCCGGAAAGCTTTACGCCCGACATCGGACCGCTGCTGGGCGAGGCACCCGAGCTCCGCGGGTTCTTCACCGCGTGCGGGCTCAACTCGCTCGGCATCCTGCTGTCCGGTGGCGTCGGCTCGTTCATGACGCAGTGGATCCTCGACGGCGAACCGCCGATGGACGTCACGGGCATGAGCGTGGATCGCACGATGCCCTTCATGACCAACCGCGCGTTCCGCGAGGAGCGAGGCGTCGAGCTGCTGGGCGCGTTGTTCGGCGACTCGGCGTTCCCGTCCTGGCGGCCGTGGAGCGCCCGCGAACGTGCGGCGCTCGGTGGTGCACGATCGGTTGGCCGATGCGGGCGCGGACTTCATGGTGCTGTCGGGCTACGAGGTGCCGGAGTGGTTCGCCGATCCGGGTGTGTCGCATGAGCGGCCGCAGGGATGGGCGCGCGATCAGTCCTTCGAGGCGCAGGCGAACGAGCACCGCGCCGTGCGCGAGGCGGTCGCCGTGATGGACATGTCGTTCATGGCGAAGATCCTCGTGCAGGGCCCGGGCGCCGAAGCGCTGCTCAACCGCGTGAGCGTGTCCAACGTCTCGGTGCCGATCGGCAAGATCGTGTACACCCAGTGGCTGACCGAGCTCGGCGGCATCTGGACGGACGTCACCGTCACGCGCCTGCAGGAGGACGCCTACCTCGTCGTCGGCGCCGACATCATCCACCGGCGCATGCTCTCGTGGCTGCACCGGCACGCCGACGGTGGCCCCTACGTCGCGATCACCGACATCTCGCCGGCGCGCACGCTCCTGACGGTGCAGGGTCCACGCTCGCGCGAGCTGCTGTCGCGGCTCACCACGGCGGACCTGTCCAACGAATCCTTCCCCTATATGCGCGCCAAGGAGATCGAGGTCGGCAACGGGGTGGCGCTCGCGCTGCGGGTGACCTACCTGGGCGAGCTCGGCTGGGAGCTGCACATCCCGACCGACTACGCCGTGACGGTGTTCGATGCCCTGTTCGCGGCGGGAGCGGATCTCGGCATCCGCAACGCCGGGCTCGGCGCGCTCAACTCCCTGCGACTGGAGAAGGGCTACCGGGACTACGGGCTCGACATCGACAACTCCGATTCCCTGATCGACGTGGGGCTGGACTTCACCGTGGCCTGGGACAAGCCGGACGGGTTCATCGGGCGTGACGCGCTCGTGAAGCAGCGCGACAGCGGCGTGCGCACCTCGCGCATGGTGCAGGTGTTCGTGAACGATCCCGAGCCGCTCCTGTACGGGGACGAGCAGCTGTACCGCGACGGCGTGCACGTCGGGGAGAACCGGATCGGCGGCTACGGGCACACCCTCGGTGGGAGCGTCGGGTCTGGCGATGATCGAGCGCGACGAGGACACCGACGACGCGTACATCGCCTCGGGCAGCTGGGAGCTGGACATCGTCGGACGCCGCTACCCCGTGACGCTGTCGCTCGCGCCGATGTATGACCCGACGCGCGAACGGATCAAGGCTTAGCCGGCCGGCGAGGCGCCGGGACACGCCAGCGACGTCGCGGCCGCATCGACCTTGGCCTTCGCGTCCGTCGCCTTGCTCTGCATCTCCGCGGGTGCCTCGGTCGCCATCTGCTGGATGTCGGTGGCGACCGACGTGATGTCGTCGGCGACGGTCCCGCCGCCGACCGCCTTGAGCGCTCCCGCGGCCGTGAGCAGGCCGCTCGCGAGCGACTCCGCCTTGGTCTGCAGCTCACCCGACTGCCCGGCCATGGCCGAGCCCAACGCGGACGAGGCGGCGATGAGGTTCGTGCACACCGCCGTCTTCGCGGCCCCGAGGGCTTCGCCGGCCAGCGACGACGACGTCGAGCTCGCGTCCGAGGAACACGCGGCGAGCGCGCCCGCGACCACGAGAACGGCGATCCAGCGGCGTGCGGTTCCGAGGCGGGTACGAGGCGTGCGCATCACGGGTCCTCCTGCTGTCGACATGGCCGCATCTTCGCATGTGTGTCGGCATCGAGCGTGTTAGCCTCCGCGTTCCGAACCGCCGTACGGAAGGAGCTCCCCATGCCCGACGAAGAGATGGAGCAAGCCGCGGAGGCCATCGCCGAGGACGCGGTCGACACCGCGGTCGCCGCCGAGGTCCTGCACGAGGACGCCGTCGAGAAGGCGGTCGAGGCAGAGGCGCTGTATGCAGCGGCGGACGAGCTCGCCGCGGAGGCCATCGTCGAGGAGGTGGTCGCCGAAGACATGGCGGCGGACGCCGTGGCCGAGGCGGAGATCGCCGTCGACATCGCCGAGGCAGCCGACGACGAGGACTAGGCACCGCGTGGGCGCGTGAAGCGCGTCTGGGACGTCCCCGAACATGTGCGCACGGTCCACCTGTGCGCGTGCACCCCGGAGCACGCCGAGGAGATCGGCCGCGCGCTCGACGCCGTCGACATCGTGTGGTGGGTGAAGCCGCCGACGGGCGGCTTCCTCGCGTTCCTGGACCGCGAATACCACGTGTTCGTCGACCGCACGAAGCGAGACGCCGCCGCCGAGATCGCGCAGGCGATCCTGGAGCCTCCGGCCCGGGAGGAGCCGTGAGCCGGCGGATCGTGATCATCGGGGCCGGGGTGGTCGGCGCGGCGCTGGCGGATGCGCTCGTGGCCCGGGGCGAACGGGACGTCCTCGTGCTCGACAAAGGCCCGCTGTTCTCGACGGGTGGCTCCTCCTCCCACGCCCCCGGGCTCGTCAGCCGCACGAGCACCTCGAGGTTCATGACCGAGACCGCCGACGCCACGATCCGCGCGTTCGCCGCCCTGTCCACCGACGACGGTCCCGCGCTGCTGCCGGTCGGCACGCTGGAGGTGGCGTACAACGAGGCGCGGCTCGCGGAGCTGTGGCGCCGATGGGGCGCGGCGCAGGCGTTCGGCTGGCACGGCAGGATGATCGACCCCGACGAGGTCCTGGCGCGGTGGCCCATCATCGAGCGCGACGGATTGCTCGGCGCCTACGCCACCACGGACGAGGGCCTGGCCGTCGCGTTGCGGGGCGTCGCGGCGCAGGCTGCGCGCGCCGCCGAAGGCGGCGCGCGCTTCGTGGGAGCAACCGAGGTGGCCGCCGTCGTCACCGACGGCGGCCACGTCACCGGCGTGCGGACGGCCGGCGGCGACACGATCGAGGCCGACGTCGTGGTGTGCTGCGCGGGCGTGTGGGGGCCGGCGATCGCGGCGTCGGTCGGCCTGCGGCTGCCGATGCTCCCGATGGAGCATCAGTACGCGATCACATCGGCGCTGCCGGCGCTCGCGGCCACCGCGGGGCAGGAGGCGGCGCGCCCGATCGTGCGTCACCACGACATCGGCATCTACTACCGCGACCACGGCGACCGCGTCGGCGTCGGCTCGTTCCACCACCGCGGCCTGCCCGTCGATCCCGAGGATCTGGACGGACACCCCCGCAACACCGAGACGAGCCTCGCGTTCGCGTTCACCGAGGAGGACTTCGCCGAGGCGTGGCAACTGTCGTGCGCCTTCATGCCGGCGCTCGCCGACACCACGCTCGAGCGCCGGTTCAACGGGGTGTTCGGCTTCACCCCCGACGGCTATCCCCTGATCGGCGAGCACCCCGACCTCACCGGGTTCTGGGTCGCCGAGTCGGTGTGGGTCACGCACTCGGTGGGCGTGGCCCAGATCGTCGCGGATCTCCTGGTCGGCGACGATCCGGCGATCGATGCCTCGCCGGCCGATCTCACACGCTTCGATCCGGCCGAGCTCGAGCCGGGCTTCGTCACGCCACGCTGCATCGATCAATACGTCGACGTGTACGTGGCGCACCATCCGGCGGAGCCCCACGGCTCCGCGCGCGACATCCGACACAGCGCGTTCGTCGAGGCGGAGCGCGCGCTCGACGCGGTGTTCGTCGACGTCGCGACGTGGGAGCGACCGCAGTGGTACGCGGCCAACGCGGGCCTCCTCGCATGACACGCGGATCCGGAACGCGACGCGTGGTCGGCGCGCCATTGGTCCCCGATCGCGATCGCCGAGCACGCGGCGGTGCGCGAGCGCGCGGGCCTGTTCGACATGACCCCCCTGACCCGCATCGAGGTGACCGGACCCGGCGCACCGTCGTTCCTGCATCGGATGGTCGCCGGGCGCGTCGACCGTCCGGTCGGCGCCGTGACCTACGGGCTCATGCTGGACGAGCACGGCGGGATCGTCTCCGACGTCACGGTGGCGCGGCTGGAGGAGGACCGCTTCGTCCTCGGGGGCAACGGGCCGCGCGATCTCGCGTGGCTCCGAGCCCACGCGCCGGCCGATGTGACGGTCTCGGGCGTGACGGACCAGCGCGCGAGCGCGGCGCTGTGGGGCCCGGCGGCCCGCGACATCCTGTCCGCGATCGCCGACGCCGACCTCTCCAACGAGGCGTTTCCGTACCTGACCTGCCGCCGCCTGTCGATCGCCGGCATGGACGTCGACGCCGTGCGCATCTCCTACGCAGGCGAGTTGGGCTGGGAGCTGACGGCGGCCGCGAGCGACGGCGCCGGGCTCTGGAACGCGCTGTGGAACGCCGGCCGAGCCCACGGGCTGATCGCGGCCGGACGAGCCGCGCTCGGCACGCTGCGCCTCGAGAAGGGCTACCGCGCGTGGGGCACCGACATGACACGCCAGCACGGTCCCGAGGAAGCCGGGCTCGCGTTCACGGTCCGGCGCACCGACACGACGTTCCTCGGCGCCGAGGCGCTCGCCGCCCGGCCGACGGCGACACGTGTCCTGCGTTGTCTCGTGCTCGAGGACGAGCAGGTCGCGATGGGCGCCGAGCCCGTGCTCGTCGACGGCGAGGCGGTCGGCTTCGTCACGAGCGCGGGCTGGGGCGCATCGGTCGGGCGCAGCATCGCGCTGGCGTGGCTCCCGCGATCGCTCGAGACCGGGGACGTCGTCGCGATCGCCTACTTCGATCGGATGCTGCCCGCCCGGGTCGCCGACGAGCCGCTGTTCGATCCGTCGGGCGAACGGCTTCGCGCCTAGGCGATCCGTCGCTCGAGCCGCGCGAGCACGCGTTCCTCGACGATCGCGACCTCGTCGTCTGCCCGCACCAGGTCGCGCGGCAACAGGATGACCCGCGCGAGACCGACCGACTCCTCGCCGACGGCGTAGGACGCGCGGCCGGACCCGAGCTCGACGACGACCTCGCGCACCGTGCCGACGGATCGACCGGTCGAGCTGACCACGGGGGTGCCCACCTCGATCGGTGGCTCGACGGGACGCGCGAGCTGCCGACGGAACACGCGGAACGCGGTCGGCACGGCGACCCGGAGCTTCCGCGTCCAGCGAACCGGCCACGAGGTCGTTCGAGGGCGATCGATCACGAGCGGTCCGTCGTCACAACACCGTGTCTCGCTCCGGGGCGATGGCTGGCGCACCAGCAGGTAGTAGGGCGTCTTCACGATCCTGCACCTCCTCGTTGCGACCGGGGCCGCGGGCCCCGGCAACGGAAGAAGGCCACCTCGCACCGGGGTGCAGGGTGGCCTCCAGTCGGTCTGGTCGGCATTGCGTTGGTCTCGAACGTAGCCCCTCACGCGGGGTGGACAACCGTATCCCGGGTTCGTCACACCCTCGTCACGAAGCGTGCATCCGATCGTCACGTGACGCGACTGGGCGCCGGGTCCGCGAACGAACCACGGACCCGGCGCCCCGCGCGCTACATCACCTCGAACGTCTCGTAGACCGAGATCGAGGCGCCGCCCGCGAGCACCGGGCAGCCCTTCGCGAGGTCGGTGGCCGCATCGAGCGAGTCGGCCTCCAGGATCGAGTAGCCCGACGCCTTGCCGGTGCCGGCGCTGATCGAGCCGTCCGCCGAGAGGCGCTTCGAGGCGGGCGTGAACGGGTTGCCCGCGTCGGCGACCGCGCCGCCGATCTGTGCGAACCACGCCTCCCAGGCCTGCATCGCGGCAGCCTGCGCCGCTTCGCTCTCGGGCATGCTGCCACCCTCGTACAGCAAGAGGTACTTCGCCATTGCCGTTCCCTCCTTCCGTGACCCGTCCGGTGCGGGCCATCCGACCAGTACGACGAACGGCGGGCGCCCGTTCCGACAGGGGTAGTACGCTGGGTGTCTCGGTTCGAGCCGAGGGTTCGCCACAGGCGGGACCGGCAGTGGCCCCCAGCCGCTCGTCTCCCCGTCGACGGATCGCACACCCGTCGAGCAAGGGAGCCCCGATGACCAGAGCCAACGCATCCGGCGTGCGATACGGACCGCCCGACACGGGCAAGGGGGCTCGCGGCCAACGAGGGCGGCACTGCTCCGAGCCGGGCTGCGTGACGGTGCTGTCGACCTACAACAAGGAAACGACCTGCTGGCTGCACTCGGTACCGGTGCACCGCCATCCGCTCGAAACGCGCTGACACGCTCGGTCGGGCCGCTGCTAGGGTTCCGCCCCGGAAGACACACGGGAGAGGGACCATGACTCGTCGCACATCGCTCGTCGCGATCGCGCTCGCAACCGTCCTGCTCGCGGCCTGCTCGACGTCGTCGTCCACGACGACCGCGGCCGCCACGAGCACCCCCGTCTCGTCATCGGTCAGCGCCGAAACCGCTGCGTACGCGGACGGGCTGTGCACCAGCATCGACCAGTGGCAACAGAGCCTGACCGACGGCAGCCAGTCGCTCCAAGACACGATCACCGCCGGCAACCCGACCCCCCAAGACGTCAAGGACGCACTCGAGGCGTACATGACCTCGGCGATCGAGGACACGCAGACGATGCTCGACGATGTCCACGCCCTCGGCACGCCCCCTGGGGTGGAGGACGCCACCGCCGCCATCGAGACGGCGCTCACGAACGTGAAGACCCTGTTCGAGACCGTGCGGTCCAAGGTGCAGTCGCTCGACACGAGCAACCCCGCGAACATGGCCGCCGCGCTCACGGGTCTGGTGCCGCAACTCCAACAGGGCGCCCAGGAGATCTCGGACGCGATCGACTCGATCCAGAGCCCGGATCTCGCTGCAGCCATCGACAGCGCACCGGCGTGTGACGCCCTGTCGTCGCCCACCCCCTAGCGTCGAGGAGCACGGATGAGCGCCACGCCCGCCGAGCGGCCGGAGGGCCCCGCGGTCCCGCGCACGGCGGAGAAGCGCTGGCCGATGGCGGTCGCCGTGCTCGCGACGATCGTGCTGCAGTGGATCACGCCGAAGGAAGGGCGACTCCTCAAATGGTGGGTACTCCCGGTGTTCGAACTGCTGGCGCTGGGTGCCGTGATCCTGCGCGATCCGGGACGGATCGATCGACGTACGCGGGCTGCCCGACGTGCGATGTTCGTGTTGCTCGTCATCATGACGATCGGCACCCTCGGCGGCCTTGTACTGCTGATGGTGGACGTCATCGACCCCAACTTCGGGGTCGATGCCTACGGCGCTGCTCGGGCGTGGCGCCGCGTTGTGGGTCACCAACGTGCTCGTGTTCAGCCTGTGGTTCTGGGAGCTCGACCGAGGAGGCGCCGCCGAGCGGGCCGCCGGCTCTGCGATCCGGCCGAGCTTCGGCTTCCCCGAGGACGCGATGCCCGAGCTGGTGAAGGAGGGATGGATCCCGACCTATCCCGACTATCTCTATCTGTCGTTCACGAACGCCACGGCGTTCAGCCCGACCGACACACTTCCCGTGCGCACCTGGGCGAAGATGACGATGATGGCCGAATCCTGCATCTCCCTCCTCGTCGCGATCCTGGTGATCGCCTGGTCGATCAACGGGTTGGCGTAGCGCATCCCGACTCGCGCGCGTCGCCTACGCCGGGCCGAGCTCGGCCAGCGCGTCGTAGGCCGCGTACTTGTAGGTCTCGGCCAGGGTCGGGTAGTTGAACACCATCTCGATGAACGTCTCGACGGTGCCGCCGAGCGTCATCACCGCCTGACCGATGTGCACGAGCTCGGTGGCGCGCTCGCCGACGCAATGGCACCCGATCAGGCGCCTCGTCGATCGATCGAAGACGAGCTTCGTCAGGCCGTCGCGATCCCCGATGATCTCGCCGCGCGCGTTGTCGGCGAACGACGCCCGGCCGATCACCACGTCGATGCCGCGCTCGGCCGCGGCCTCTTCGCTCAGCCCCACGCTGCTCACCTCCGGGATCGTGTAGACGCCGTAGGGCAGCAGGCTCGTCAGCTCCTGTTTGTAGTCGAAGCCGAACGCGCGGCACACGGCGACGCGCGCCTGCTCCATCGAGGTGGAGGCGAGCGCCGGCGCCCCGATCACATCGCCGGCGGCGAACACCCCCGGCGCCGAGGTGCGGAAATGCCCGTCGACGAGGACGCGGCCCCGTTCGTCGGTCTCGACCCCGACCGCGGCCAGACCGAGGCCGTCGGTGTTGCCGATGCGCCCCGCCGTGACGAGCACCTTGTCGGCCGCGATCTCGGCGCCCGAGGGCATCGAACAGACCAGGGCGTCGCCGCGACGCGAGACGGTCTCGGCGCGCTCGCCGAAGTGGAAGGTCACGCCGAGCGCCGCCATCCCGGCGACCATCCGCTCGACGACCTCGGCGTCGAGGAACGGCAGCAGCGGCGCCGTGCGCTCGATCAGGTGCACGTCGGTGCCCAACGCCGCGAACATCGAGGCGTACTCGCACCCGATCACGCCGCCGCCGAGCACGGCCAGGGACGCGGGCAGCCGGTCGATCTCCAGGATCGTGTCCGAGTCGTGCACATCGGGGTCCTCGAACGGGATGCCCGGTGGTCGGAACGGGCTCGAGCCCGTCGCAAGCAGCACCGCGTCGGCCGCGAACGTCCGCAGGCCGGCGTCCTCGCCGACGACCGCCACCGTCGCGGCATCGACCAGACGCGCGGTGCCGTGCACGAGCTCCACGTGGTGGCGATCGAGGTTCGCGAGCATCCGCCCGGTCTCGAGCGTGCGAACCGCGTTCTTCCGCTCCACCAGCTTGGCGACCTCGAGGTCCCGGCTGACCTCGACGGACACCCCGTAGAGGTCGCGCTGGCGATACCCCGACAGGAACAGCGCCGCCTCGCGCAGCGTCTTGGAGGGCAGCGTGCCGGTGTGGACGGTGGCGCCGCCGGGCTCGGCCCGCCGTTCGATCACGGCCACCCGCTTGCCGAAGTACGCGGCCTGCGCGGCGCCCTTCTCCCCCGCGGCGCCGCCACCGATCACGACGAGATCGAAGCGCTCCGCGGTCATGCCGGTCGGCTCAGGCTCCGGGCACACCCAGGACGTAGTCGCCGTCGTCGGGGTCCCATTCGAGGGTGACCACGCCCTGGGTGGCCGCCGCCTTCGCGAATTGCAGGAACCCGTTGTAGCCGTACTTCTTCTCGCTGAAGTCCGGCTGCACCTTGCGCACCTTGTTCTTCAAGCCCGACAGGTGGGGCACCGTGTTGGTGGACTCGAGATCGGCCACCACCGAGCCGAGCAGGGCGAACGCGTCGGTCTCGCCGCCGTGGGTCGGCAGGGAGACCTCGGGGTCGCCCTTCGCGGACCCTTCCGAGAGTTCGATCACGTTGCGATCGGCCAGGTACCGCAGGAGCTCGCCGAAGGCACGGAACCCATACTCGGCTTCGCTGAACGTCGGATCCTTGCGCAGGAGCGCGCGCTTGACGGTGGATGCGAGCACGGCGCCGCCGGAGGTTCGCTCCAGGCCGGCGACGGTCTGTGCCACCCGGACCGCCAGCTCGTCGACGTCACCGGGCGTGCGTGCCTCGACGGGCTCGACCTCCTCGACGGGCGCGGGCGCCGGCGGTTTCTTCGAGGCGGCGCGCCCGCCGCGCGACGAGCTGCGGCGTCGCCCGGCGCCCTCGGGCACGTCCACGCCCTCGAGCGTGTCGTAGAACAGGAACTCGTCGCAGGCCGGCGGCAGCAGCGCCGAGGTCGAGTCCTTGATGCCGACCCCGATCACCCGCTTGTTCAGCTCGCGAAGCTTGTGGACCAGGGGGGTCAGGTCGCTGTCGCCCGTGCAGATCACGAACGTGGTGATGTAGGAGCGTTCGAACGCCATCTCCAGGGCGTCGACCGCCATCTTGATGTCGGCGGCGTTCTTGCGGGAGGCGCCCATCCGCTGCGGGATCTCGATCAGCTCCACGTGGCCGCGCGTGAGCATGCGCCGGTCCTCGTCGAACGCCGACCAGTCCGCGTACGCCTTGCGAGCGATCACCCGGCCGCGCTCGGCCAGCGCGTCGAGCACCGGCTTGAGATCGAAGCTCAGGCCGCCGAGCGCCTCGCGGGCGCCGATCGCCAGGTTCTCGTAGTCCAGGAACAGCGCGATGCGTTCTTCGTCGGTTTCCACCCACCCACCCTAGTGCCCGGGCGCCTAGGATGGCGCGATGGACGCCGACACCCTGCTCGCCCTCGTCCGGTTTCACGCGTGGGCGAACGACCGGATCCTGGCGACGGCCGAGGACCTGTCGGATGAGGAGTTCCGCCGGACGGCGAATCTCGACCACGGCACCGCGTTCCAGACGTTCCGCCATCTCGTCGACGTCGACTGGAGCTGGCGCGAGTTCTGCGCCGGGAACGACGTCGGCGAGACCTACGCGTGGGATCACGGGTTCGTGCTCGACGACCTCGCGACGATCCACGCGTTCTGCCTCCAGGAGGACGAACGCCTGCGCACCTACGTGGCGTCCCTCGACGACGCCGCGCTGTCCGAGTCGATGCCGTTGGCCGAGGGTCCGGACGACGTGGTGCCCCGGTGGTTGATCGTCGCGCACATCGTGAACCACGGGACGCAGCACCGCAGCGAGCTCGCCCGGTACCTCACGGAATGCGGGCACTCACCGGGCGAGCTCGACCTGCTCGACGCACCCCGGCTGCCCTGGCCGGGCGATCGAGGCGACGCGGCCGGCCGATAGCCCGCCGGGCTCGCCCGACACGCCCTCCTCGTGGTTGAGTGTGTTCTTCCGACCGAAGGGGGGATCCATGGCCAAGTTCTCCGTGCGTCCGTCGATCACGTTCAAGGGGCGCAAATTCCTGGGCCTTCGCGGGTTCACCGGCAAGCCGTTGCACCCCCCGCTGACCGACGTGCCGATCGGCGCCTACGTCCTGGCGGCCGCCTTCGACGTCGTGTCGTGGCTCTGGCACAGTGAGAGCTGGTCCACGGACTTCTTCAAGGCGGCCACGTTGTGCCTGGTGGGCGGTCTGATCGTGTCGCTCGCCACGGCGCTGACCGGGTTCATGGACTGGCGCGTCTCGACGCCGAAGGGCACACAGGCCCGTCGCACCGCGAACGCGCACGGGCTCACGATGCTCATCGTGACCGGCTTGGTCCTGATCGACATCGTCTGGCGCCTGGGGAGCTACGACGTGGCGGCGCCGACGACGTCGGCGGCCCTGGCGGCGCTGACGGTGCTCACGGCACTCCTCCTCGCGTTCGGCGCGACGATCGGCGGCACGCTGGTCTTCGACTACGGGTTCAACGTGCGCACCGCCGGGGACAGCCCCGCGTGGCACCCGTCGGACCGGGACCTGATGCCCGGCGAGAAGCCGCCGGCGTCGTGACGACCTCCGTCCTGGTGCTCGGCGCCGGGTTCGGCGGGCTCGAGCTCTGCTCCCGAGTATCCGCGGCGCTCGGCGACGAGGTCGAGATCACGCTGATCGACCAAGCCGACGCGTTCGTGTTCGGCTTCTCGAAGCTCGACGTGCTGTTCGGCACGCGAACGCTCGAGGAAGTCCGCATGCCGTACGAGGCGATGACCACGCCGCACGTGCGGTTCCGGCAGGAGACGATCACGGCGATCGATCCCTCGGCGCGGCGCGTCACCACGGACCTCGACACCTACGAGGCCGACGTGCTCGTCGTGGCGCTCGGCGCCGACTACGACCTCGACGCCACGCCCGGGCTGGTCGAACACGGCAACGAGTTCTACTCGGTGGCCGGCGCCGAGCGGCTGCGCGACGTCCTGCCGAGCTTCACGTCGGGGACCGCGATCGTCGGTGTCTGCGGTGCGCCGTTCAAGTGCCCGCCGGCGCCCAGCGAGGCGGCCATCCTGCTCGACGAGTTCCTGCGGGCGCGCGGCGTACGCGACGACGTCCACATCCAGGTGGTGATCCCCTTCGGGGCGCCGTGCCGCCCTCGCCCGAGACCTCGACGGCGATCCTCGCGCACTTCGCCGAGCGCGGGATCGAGTTCATGCCCGAGCACACGGTCGTCGCCCTCGAGTCGGGGACCGCCGTGCTCGACGACGGGAGGCGTCTTCCCTGCGACCTGTTCCTCGGGATCCCGGCGCACCGCGCGCCCGCCGTGGTGGAGGCGTCGGGCATGACGGAGGAGGGCTGGATCCCCGTCGAGCCGAGGACGCTGGCCACGCGCTTCCCGAACGTCTACGCGGTCGGCGACGTGACGAGCGTCGGAACGGCGAAGGCCGGCGTGTTCGCCGAAGGCGCCGCCCGCGTGGTGGCCGAGCAACTCATCGCGCGTCTCCGGGGCGACCCCGAGCCGCCGGGCTACGACGGCACCGGGACCTGCTACATCGAGTTCGGCGACCGAGGGGTGGGTCGCGTCGATGTGGACTTCTTCTCGACCCCGGGACACGCGAAGGGCACGTTCACCGAGCCCTCGGCGGCGACCACCGCGGAGAAGGCGGACTTCGCCACCAGCCGTCGGGCTCGCTGGTTCGGGGGCTGATCCCCCGCAACGACCGCTGCGATCCGGGTGGCTCCCTCACCCCCAACCGTGGTGCCCCCGCGAGCGCATGAGCGCCGCCGGATGGGTACCGTGCGCTCATGGATACCGCCAATCCGGATGCCCTGTGGGTCGAGGGGCTCCGCAAGACCTTCGACGCAACCGATGACGAGCAGGTCCCCGTCCGTGCGCTCCGCGGCCTCGACCTCGACGGTGGCGCACGGCGCCTTCGTGGCCATCATGGGCCCGTCCGGGTGCGGGAAGTCGACCCTCCTCAACCTCGTGGCCGGGCTCGAGACGCCCACCGACGGGCGGATCGCGATCGACGGGCGAGCGATCGATGGGCCGATTCCGACGACGAGCTCGCGGTGATGCGCCGGCGTCACATCGGGCTGGTCTTCCAGTTCTTCAACCTGCTCGAGGGCATGAGCGTGCTCGAGAACGTCTCGCTGCCGATGGTGGTGGCGGGGCGCAACCGCAAGGAGGCCGACTCCCGCTCGATGGACCTGCTCGACCTGCTGGGGATCGCCGACAAGGCGCGCAAGAGCCCCGGCGTGCTGTCGGGCGGCCAGCGCCAGCGGCTGTCGATCGCACGCGCGCTGGCGAACGAGCCCACGCTGCTGCTGGCCGACGAGCCGACCGGATCGCTCGACTCCGAGGGCGGCGCCGAGGTGCTCGGTCTGTTCCGACGGCTGCACGAGGGCGGTCAGACGATCGTGATGGTGACGCACGACGACGAGGTGGCGGCCTCGGCCGAGCGGATCGTGCGGATGCGCGATGGACGGATCGACGACGGCGCACGCGTCGGCGTCACCGGGCGCCGGCGGCGTGTTCGGCGTCCTGGAGGACCCGGCGCCGTGAGTGCATCCGCGGATGCGCGCCCGCGCGGACGTCCGCGCGCGGCCGATCTCGCTGATCGCGGTCACGGTCCTCGTCGGGCTGATCGGTGCGGTTCGCGATCGCCGCGTTCGCGGGCGCGCGCCAGACCGACTCGGCGTACGAGCGCTACCGCGACGACGAGCAACGAGCCCGAGGCCGTCGTGCTGAGTTGTCCCAACGGCTGCTTCTCGCCACCGATCGACCTGGCGAAGGTCGGGAACGCTGCAGAGCGTCGAGTCCTCGGCGATCGTCGCATTCGGACCTGCGAACCTCCGGCGCACGGACGGCGTCGCTCCTGCAGTACATCCACCCCGGACTTCTCCTCGACCGTGATCGCGCTCCGCGACCCTGCCGGACGCAGCCGTGCTGCAGCCGCAGATTGCTCGCCGGGCGCATGCCGACCGCCGCCGAACGAGGTCGCGGTCGGCTACGAGGATCCGGGCCGTAGCGGCGGGACTCGTCCCGCGATCGGCGACACGATCGTGCTGGAGATGCCCTCGCAGGAGGCGAGCGACACGGGTCAGCTCTTCTCGGACCCGAGGCGGACAGTCGTCAGATCCCCGTGCGCGTCACGGGGTGGGTCATCGGATTCCAGGAAGCGATCGGCGATGAGCCCGGCGTCTGGGCCGGACCCGGGTTCGCCGATGCGTGGGAGGGGCAGGTCTGGACGTGCAGCGCGGGCGTCTTCCAGCTCCAGGGTGACTTCGCCTCGTTGACGCCGTTCCTCGCGTCGATCTACACGGATGGAACCGAAGGCGTTCGTCCTCAACATGACCGTCGAGCGGGTCTTCGTCGAGCGATCGACGCACCTGACCGCGATCGTCCTGCGGGTGCTCGCCGCGCTCGCCGCGCATCGCCGGCATCATGGTGCTCGGACAGTTCCTGGTTCGGCGCACGTCGCTCGGCGCGATCGACACGCCCGTGCTGCGGGCGGTCGGGATGACCCGATCGCAGATCGTTTGGGCCGCCGCGTTGCCGGCGGTCGTCGTCGCGGGCGTGGGCGCGGCGATCGCGGTCGGTGGCGCGGTCGCCCTGTCGCCATTGTTCCCGATGGGGCTTGTCCCGGACGCTGGATCCCGACGTCGGCGTGCGGATCGACGGCGTTCGCGGTCCTGATCGGCGTCTCTCGCTGATCGCCGTCACGACGATCCTGAGCGTCGTCATCCCCGCCCGACGGCTCGCGTCGGCGCGCACCGGCCCGGAGGGCGCCGTGGAATACCAGGGGTCGGTGCGGCGCTCGGCGCTCGCCGCCTGGATCGCGCGACTGCCGCTGCCGGCCTCGGCCGGCGCCGGTGCGCGGCTCGCCCTCGAGCCCGGTCACGGACGTTCCGCCACCCCCGTTCGCAGTGCGGTCATCGGCCTCTCGATCGCCGTCGCGGCGATGGTCGCCGCCTTCGGGTTCGCGGCCAGCATGGATCACTTCGGCCAACCCCCCGCCTGTGCGGGGTGGACTATCACGTTCGGAGCCGGGCAGCCGTTCATCGGCGACGCCGTTCCAGAAGCACGCGGTCCCCGTCATCGAGGCCGATCCCGGCCTGCAGGATCTCGCGGTCGGCAACTTCCAGCAGTTCGTCGACGTGACCGAGCCCGGCCGGCAGAGGTCCAGGAGATCGCGTGGGCGCTCACCACCGTGAAGGGCGCGCCGGTGTCGCCGACGATTGCTCGACGGGTCGGTGGCCACCGAGCGCACAAGAGATCGCGCTCGGTGCGGAGACCCTGCGCACGCTCGGGCGTGTCGGTCGGCGACACGGTCACCGTGGTCGTCGGCCCCCGTCGACGCGACATGACGGTCGTCGGCGTGCCGGTGTTCCCCGACTTCGGATTCGGGGCCGGGCTGGGCCAAGGGGCGGCGGACTGACGATGGAGGGGCTGCGGTCCTTCTACCCGACGGTCACCGAGAACCTCATCGCTGGGTCGGTATCGCGCCCGGTGTCGATCCGGGAGCGTGATCGCGACGCGCCTCAACAAGGCGGTCCTGAGCGATCTCGACGCCGAGCACGACCGCGCGACGCCGAACCGAGTACGGAACGACCGTCGGCGCAACGCTCAACGCACGCACGTTGCCGCTGCAGTTGTCGATCCTGTTCGGCTTCGCCGCCTTCGCCACGCTCGTGCACGTGCTGCTGACGTCGGTGCGGCGGCGCCGGCGCGATCTTGCGATCCTGCAGACCCTCGGATTCAAGCGTCGGCAGATCGCCGCGACGGTCGCCTGGCAGTCGCTGATCCTCGCGAGCCTGGCGCTTGCGTTCGGGGTTCCCCTCGGCATGTTGCTCGGGACGCCTCGGCTGGTCGGCGTTCGCCTATCGGCTCGGCGTGGTGAACGAGCCGGTGCTGTCGCCGTACTCGATCCTCGTGATCCCGATCACGCTGGTCGTCGGCCGTTGCTGGTCTCGCTCGGGCCTGGGCTCGTGGCGCGCCGTGTGAAGCCGGCCGCGGTCCTGAAGGCGGAGTGACGATGGCGCGCGTCTTCACCCGTCGCGTCGTGCGCTTCGCGCTCTGGCTCCTCGTCGTCGTCGTGCGTGGTGGGGCTCGCGTTCGGCGCGATGATCCTCGTGTTCGGTCGCGTGCCGGACCGGGCGGAGCGCGGCCTCGCGGGACCGGCGTTGCTGGCGATCGCGATCGCGGTGACCCTGATCGTCGTGCTGCACGACCGCCTGCGCGCCGCGATCGATCGGATCTCGGGGCGCGACACGGCGGCGCCGGCGGACCTCGCACGCTCGCTGTCGTCGCGGATGTCGCGGTCGGTGCCTCTGGACGAGCTGGTCCTGCAGGCGGCCGAGGGGCTCCGCACGTCGCTGCGCCTCGGCGGCCGCCGAGATCTGGCTGCTCACCGACGGCACCCTTCGACCGTGGATCGGCGACCCCGAGATCCATCGGCCGCCGGTGCCGCTCGGCGACGTGGAGCCGGCGGCGGTCGTCCAGGCGGGACTGTCGGCGCACGGGTGGCTCCAGGTGTGGATGCCCCAGATGCTGGAGGGGCGCGAACGCTCCTATGTGCGGCTCGCCCCGATGGCCAACGCCGGCGAGCTCCAGGGGGTCGTCGTCGTCGAGCGCCCGGTCGATGACCGCGTCTTCACCCAGGAAGAGGAGCGCGCGGTGGTGGAGGTCGCTCGGCAGTTGGGCGCCATGCTGCACAACGCGAAGCTCGACTCGGCGCTGCAGGCGAGCCTGGATGAGGTGCGGCGGCAGGCGGACGAGATCCAGGCATCGCGCGGACGGATCGTGGCGGCCGCCGACCAGGCCCGCCGCAAGATCGAGCGCGACCTGCACGACGGCGCGCAGCAACACCTCGTGGCGCTCGCGGTGCGCGTGAAGCTCGCGGAGCAGCTGCTCGAGCGCGACCCGGAGAAGGCGCGCGCGGCCCTCGACGACCTCGAGTCCGGATTGGAGGATGCGCTCCAGGAGCTGCGCGACCTGGCGCACGGCATCTATCCGCCGCTGCTCGCCGACAAGGGGATCCCGGCCGCGTTGAGCAGCGCGGCCCGCAGGGCCGCGCTCGTCGTCACCGTGGACGCCGAGGGCCTCGGGCGCTTCGCGCCCGAGGCCGAAGCCACCGTCTACTTCTGTGTCCTGGAGGCGATCCAGAACGCGGGCAAGTACGCGGGCGACGGGGCGACGCTCACGATCCGCGTGCGGGAAGAGGACGACACGCTCACCTTCGTCGTCAGCGATGACGGCGTCGGTTTCGACGTTCGGGGCGCCGGGATGGGTGCCGGCTTCACCAACATGCTGGACCGCCTGGGAGCCCTCGGCGGCACGCTCCGCGTCGACAGTGCGCCCGGTCAGGGCACCCGCGTCACGGGCACCGTCCCCGTCCAGCCGGGGTGAGGCGGGCGTCGCAGACGAGGTGCAGGATAGGCAGGACCATGACTGAGATCCCGGATCCACGCCACGGACCCTTCCGAGACCGCGCCGACGCGGGGGCGGCGCTCGCGGAGCACCTGCTCGCGTACCGCGAACGAGACCCGATCGTGATCGGGCTGCCGCGCGGCGGCGTCGTCGTTGCCGCGGAGGTGGCCCGCGCGCTGGACGCACCGCTCGACATCGCCATCGTGCGCAAGGTCGGCGCGCCCGGCAACCCGGAGCTGGCCGTCGGGGCCGTCGGCGAGGGCGACGTCGTCATCCGCAACCGCGACCTGATGGCGCTGCTCGGCCTGTCGGACGCCGGCTTCGATCGGCGCGCGGCGGCCGAGTTCGATGAGGTCCGCGAGCGCGCGCGCCGGCTCCGCCCGGATCGGCCGATGGCCCCCGTCGCCGGGCGCCTCGTGATCGTCGTGGACGACGGGCTCGCGACCGGCGCCACCGCCCAGGCGGCGGTCGCGATCATGCGCGCCCACGGCGCCGCCGAGGTGATCGTGGGCGTGCCCGTCGGATCGCCCGAGGCCCTCGCGCGCCTCGGCGCCGACGCCGACCTGGTCGTCTGCGTCGATGTCCCGCGCGCGCTCGGTGGCGTGGGCGCCTGGTACGACGACTTCACGGCGGTGAGCGAGGACGAGGTCGCACGGCTGTTGCAGCGCCGATAGGCGCGCGGTGGGTCAGCCCCGCGCCGCGACCTCGCCCGCGACGCGCGTCAGCGTCTCCGCCGCGAAACGCAGATCCTCCTCCGAGTGGGCCGCGGACACCTGCGTGCGGATCCGAGCGGTCCCCATCGGCACGACGGGGTAGGAGAAGCCGACCACGTGCAGGCCCGCGGCGAACACGCCGTCGGCGATCGGGGCCAGCCGCTGTTCGTCACCGATCATGATCGGCACGATCGGGTGGCTGCCGGGCAGCACCTCCAGGCCGGAGTCGGCCATGAGCCCGCGGAACAACGCCGCGTTGCGTTCCAACCCGTCACGAAGCTCGGTCGAGGCGGACAACAGCTCGATCGCGCGCAGCGACGCCGCCGCGACCACCGGCGTGATCGCGTTGGAGAACAGGTACGGGCGCGAGCGCTGCCGCAGCAGCGCGACGATCTCGCGGCGGCCGCTCGTGTAGCCGCCGCCACCGCCCCCGAGCGCCTTGCCGAGCGTGCCCGTCACGATGTCGATCCGCTCGACCACACCGTGGTGCTCGGGCGTGCCCCGGCCGTGCGCGCCGAGCACGCCCACCGCGTGGGAGTCATCGACCATCGTCATCGCGCCGTACCGGTCGGCGAGGTCGCAGATCGCCGGCAGGTTCGCGATGTAGCCGTCCATCGAGAAGACACCGTCGGTGGCGATCAGGATCCGCCGCGCGCCCTGCCGCCTCGCGCAGCCGGCTCTCCAGCTCGTCCATGTCGCCGTTGGCGTAGCGCAGCCGCTTGGCCTTGCTCAGCCGGATGCCGTCGATGATGCTCGCGTGGTTCAGCGCGTCGGAGACGATCGCGTCCTCGTCGGTGAGCAGCGTCTCGAACAGACCGCCGTTCGCATCGAAGCACGACGGATACAGGATCGTGTCCTCGGTGCCGAGGAACGCGGTCAACGCCGCCTCCAGGTCCTTGTGGATCTGCTGGGTGCCGCAGATGAACCGGACCGACGCCGTGCCGAAGCCCCAGCGCTCGAGCGCCTCGTGCGCGGCCGCGACGATCTCGGGGTGGTTCGCCAGTCCGAGGTAGTCGTTCGCGCAGAGGTTGACGATCCGCTCGCCCTCGCGACCGGGCATCGTCACGTGCGGGCCCTGGGGGCTGGTCAGCACCCGCTCGCCCTTGAACGTGCCCGCCTCGCGGATCGCCGCGAGCTCGGCGTCGAGCTCGGTCCGCGTCTCGCCGATCACGGTGTGCCCTGCCAGTACAAGAGCACCTTGCCGGCCTGCCCCGATCGGACGGCGTCGAACGCCGCCTCGTACTCGGTGTAGTGGAAGCGATGCGTGATGACGGGCGACACGTCGAGACCGCCCTGCAGCATCACGGTCATCATGTACCACGTCTCGTACATCTCGCGGCCGAACACGCCTTTGATCGTGATCATGTCGTGGATCACCGTGTTCCAGTCGATCGCGAAGGGCCGGTCGGGCAGGCCGAGCAGCGCGATCTTCCCGCCGTGACACATGTTGGCGAGCATCGCGTGGAACGCGTCGGGGTTGCCGCTCATCTCGAGGCCGACGTCGAAGCCCTCCTTCATGCCGAGCTCGCGCTGGACCTCCTCGATCGAGGTCGAGCGGACGTCGATCGCGCGCGTCGCGCCGAGCGACTTCGCAAGATCGAGCCGGTAGGGGTTCACGTCGGTGACGACGACGTAGCGGGCGCCGGCGTGCTGCGCGACCGCGCACGCCATCAGCCCGATCGGCCCGGCCCCGGTGATCAGCACGTCCTCCCCCAGCACGGGAAACTGCAGGACCGAATGGACGGCATTGCCGAACGGGTCGAAGATCGCCGCGACGTCGTGGTCGATCGCGGGATCGTGATGCCAGACGTTCGTCATCGGCAACGCGATGTACTCGGCGAACGCGCCGGGGCGGTCGACGCCGACGCTGGAGGTCTGCGCGCAGAGGTGGCGCCGGCCCGCCATACAGTTGCGGCACCGCCCGCACACGACATGTCCCTCCCCCGAGACCAGCTCGCCGGCGTGGAAGTCGGTGACGTTGGAGCCGACCTCGACGACCTCGCCGACGAACTCGTGCCCGACCACGAGCGGCGGCGTGACCGCGCCCTGCGCCCACTCGTTCCAATCGGCGATGTGCACGTCGGTGCCGCAGATGCCGGTTCGCTCCACCCGGATCAGCACGTCGTTGATGCCGATCGTGGGCTCGGGCACATCCGCGAGCGTGAGCCCCGGCCCGGGGGCGGGTTTGGTCAGCGCGTCCACGGCCCCATCATGATCGATCGGCGCCCGCAGGCGACCTGATGCGACCCGGGGTCACATGGCCGCCATCGACCGCGGATACACTCCGTCGCACCCGTCTCCCCTGCTCAGAAGGGCCTTCGCGTGAAAGACCGGTATCAGGTCGTCGTCATCGGCGGCGGCGTCGTCGGCTGCAGCGTCCTGTATCACCTCGCCCTTCGCGGCTGCACCGATACCGCGCTGCTCGAGCGCGAGGAGCTCACCGCCGGCTCCACCTGGCACGCGGCCGGCGGGTTCCACGCGATGAACAGCGACACACGCATCGCCGCGCTGCAGAAGTACACGATCGGGCTCTATCCGCAGGTCGAGGCGGAGAGCGGCCAGAGCGTCGGGCTGCACATGAGCGGCGGCATGGAGCTCGCGGGCACCCCCGAGCGGTGGCGCTGGCTGCGATCCGAGCTGGCGTGGCTGCGCAGTCAGGACACCGACGCGCGCCTCCTCACCCCCGAGGAGGCCGTCGACCTGGTGCCGATCATCGACCCGACCGGCGTGCTCGGCGCGCTCTATGACCCGCTGGAGGGCACGCTCGATCCGAGCGGCGCCACGCGCGCCTACGCGATCGCCGCCCGCGCGCGCGGCGCCGAGGTGATCGAGCACAACCGCGTCCTGTCGCTCACGCCGCTGCCCAACGGCGAGTGGCGGGTGGAGACCGAGCAGGGCGACATCACGGCCGAGCACATCGTGAACGCCGCGGGCCTGTGGGCCCGGCGCGTCGGCGCCATGGTCGGTGTCGATCACCCGCTGGTGCCGATGCCGCATCACTATCTGGTCACCGACGAGATCCCCGAGGTCGCGGCGATCCCCGGCGAGATGGTCGCGGTCACCGACCTCGAGGGGTTCACGTACCTGCAGCGCGAGGGCAACGGCGTGCTGCTCGGCGTCTACGAGCAGAACCCGCGTCACTGGCAGGTCGAGGGCGCCGAATGGGACTTCGGGCGCACGCTGTTCCCCGAGGAACTCGACCGGATCATGCCGGAGCTTTCGATCGGGTTCGCGCGCTTCCCCGTGCTGGCGGACACCGGGATCAAGAAATGGGTGAACGGCGCGTTCACCTTCACCCCCGACGGGAACCCGCTCGTCGGACCGGTGGCGGGCGTCCCCAACTACTGGGCCGCGTGTGGCTGCATGGCCGGGTTCTCCCAGGGCGCGGGGATCGGACTCGCGGTCGCCAACTGGATCGTCGACGGCGACCCCGGCTACGACGTGTTCGGCATGGACGTCGCGCGCTTCGGGCCCTACGCGGCGAACGACCGGTACCTCCGCGACACGACGAAGCAGTTCTACGCGCGGCGCTTCGTGATGGCCTACCCCAACGAGGAGCTGCCGGCCGGGCGGCCGCTCAAGACGACGCCGGTCTACGACGAGTTCCTCGCGGCGGGCGCCCAGTGCACCGTGAACTGGGGGCTGGAGGTGCCGCTGTACTTCGCGCCGTCGCCGGACTTCGTGGAGAACGACACGCTGAGCCGATCGAACGCCGAGCCGATCGTCGGGGAAGAGGTCGAGGCGGTCCGCACCGCGGCGGGCGCCTACGAGATCGCGCAGTACGCGCGCTACGAGGTCGCGGGGCCCGACGCGCACGCCTGGCTGGACCACCTGCTGGCGGGCACGATCCCGGCCCCGGGCCGGATCCGGCTCGCGCCGATGCTGAACGAGGCCGGGCGGCTGATGGGCGACCTCACGGTGGCGCGGCTCGAGGCCGATCGCTTCTGGCTCACGGGCTCCTACTACCTGCAGGATTGGCACCAGCGGTGGTTCCGTCAGCACCTGCCGAGCGCCGGCGTGTCGTTGCGCAATCTCACCGACGAGCGGATGGGCTTCTCGATCTCGGGTCCGGCGTCGCGACGCATCCTCGAGGAGCTCGCGCACGACGACGTGTCCAACGAGGCGTTCGGGTTCCTCACGATCCGCTCGATGGACGTCGGCAGCGCGCGCGCCGTGGTCGGACGCATCTCGCTGACCGGCGAGCTCGGCTTCGAGATCGTCGTGCCGACCAACCAGCACCGCACGCTGTGGCACGAGCTCCAGGACGCCGGCGCGGCCCACGGGCTGCGACCGATCGGCGATCGCGCCGTCGACAGCCTCCGCCTCGAGAAGGGCTACGGCATCTGGTCCGCGGAGTTCCGACAGGACTACACGCCGGGTATGTCGGGGCTGGACCGGTTCGTCGCCTTCGACAAGGGCGAGTTCATCGGACGCGCCGGTGCGACGCGGGAGCGTGAGACGGGCGCCGCGCGGCTGCTCGTGTTGCTGGCGGTCGACGCCGACGACACGGACGCGAGCGCCGACGACGGCATCTGGATCGGCGAGCGCCGCGTCGGCGAGGTCACGTCGGGCGCCTACGGCCACCACGTCGGGATGAGCCTCGCGCTCGCCTATCTCGACCGAGACGTGGTCGAGTCGAACGAGGAGGTCACGGTGTTCGTCGTGGGCGACCCGCGCACCGCACGGATCCTGCCGGAGATCCCCTACGACCCGGCCGGGCGCGAAGCTCCGCGACCACGCCGTCTCCGTCGCCTGAGCAGAACTGCTACGGTCGCCACTGGTGCCCGACCAGGGGGGGCGATGAGCACCGCGCCGGACACGACCGTCGAGGACGCAACGCCGAAGAAGCGCCTGTCCACCAGTCAACTGGTGGCGTTCGCCTTCGGTCTGATCGTCGTGGTCGCGATCTTCGTCTACGCGATCCCCAAATACGCGGACTACGGCGCGGTCTGGGAGTCGATGAAGACCCTCACGCCGATCGAGTTCTGGTCGCTGCTGGGCGCGACCATCTTCAACCTCTACACGTACTGGCTGGCCAACCAGGCGGGCCTGATCGGGATGGGCCTGGGGCAGTCCGCGGTCGTCACCCAGACGAGCACCACGGTCGCCAACACGCTCCCCGCCGGCGGCGCCTTCGGCGTCGGCGTGACCGCGGCGATGCTCAACACGTGGGGCTTCACCGCCGGGGAGATCACGCTGTTCGTCGGTGTGACCGGTATCTGGAACATCTTCGTCAAGCTCGGGCTGCCGATCATCGCGCTCGGGCTCCTCGTGGTCACCGGTCACTCGAACCCCGGCCTGGCGGCCGCGGCGGGCGTCGGGCTCGTCGTGCTTGCGATCGCGGTGGTGCTGCTGGTGCTCGTGTTCCGCAGCGAGGCGATGGCGCGGTCGGTGGGGCGGCTCGTGGGCCGGGTGTTCAACACGTTCCGCCGGCTCTTCCACAAGCCCACACGCGACGACATGGCCGACAAGGCCGCCACGTTCCGGCGCGAGACGATCATCCTGGCCCGGCGGCGCTGGTTCATGCTGACGTGGACCACCGTGTTGAGCCAGGTGGCGTTGTTCTTCGTGCTGCTGATGTCGCTGCGGCACATGGGCGTGTCCGAGGCGGAGCTGCCGGCCGTGGAGGCCTTCGCGGTGTACACGTTCAGCAGATTGCTGTCGGCGATCCCGATCACGCCCGGCGGCGTCGGCGTGATCGACCTCGGCTACATCGCCGGGCTGACGGCGATCGACAGCGGCGAGAAGGCCGCGATCGTCGCGGGCGTCCTGATCTTCCGCCTCCTGACCTACGGCCTGCAGATCCCGCTCGGCCTGGTCACCTACGCGATCTACCGCCGTCGCAAGCGCTGGCGCCGCGACACCCCCCCGCCGGGCTCGATCGCGGCCGATCTCGAGGCCTCGCGCGTCTCGGCCGCCCCCGCCTAGGCCCCGCAGACCCGCGATGCTCGCGGGGTCCCGGATGCGAGACAGTGGGAGCATGACCGCGAACAGATCCGTCTCATCCGAGGCCCTGCTGCACGAGCTCCTGCCGACCGTCGAACGCTCGCTCGATCGCCACGTCAACGCTGCGACGGAATGGTTCCCGCACGAATTCGTGCCGTACGAAGAGGGCCGCAACTTCATCGCCGAGCCGTGGAAGCCCGCCGACAGCCACCTGCCCGACGTCGCCCAGATGGCGCTCGAAGTGAACCTGCTCACCGAGGACAACCTCCCCTACTACCACCTGGCGATCTGGCGCACGTTCGGCGAGGACGACGTCTGGGGCGAGTGGGTCCGGCGCTGGACCGCGGAGGAGGGGCGGCACGCGATCCTGCTGCGCGACTACCTGACCGTCACGCGCGGCGTCGACCCCGAGAAGCTCGAGCAGGGTCGCATGGACATGGTGCTGCGCGGCTGGACGCCGCAGTTCGCGCGGCAGGGCCCGCTCGACGGCGTGCTGTTCACCACGCTCCAGGAGCTCGCGACGCGCCTGTCGCACCGCAACACGGGCGCGATCACCGAGGACGAGACGGCACGACGGGTGTGCGCGCGGGTCGCCACCGACGAGAACCTGCACTACGTCTTCTACCGGGACCTCGCGATGCACGCGATCGCCGTCGATCCCTCCGCCGCGATGCTCGCGCTCAAGCGGCAGGTCGTCGGGTTCGCGATGCCCGGCGCCGACATGCCGGGGTTCCGCGACAAGGCCAAGGCGATGGCGCGCGCCGGCATCTACAACGTCCGCATCCATCTGGAGCAGGTCCTGCGGCCGGTGCTCGAGACGCACTGGAAGATCGGGGAGCTCGACGGTCTGTCCGACGAGGCCAAGCAGGCGCGCGAGGACGTCTACGCGCACCTCGCGCGGCTCGAACGCATCGCGCACAAGCTCGGCGAGCCGCTCGGCCCCGTCACGGGCGATCTCTCCAACGACCCCGTCGGCATCCCGTAGGTCTCCGAGGCGTCCGCGGGGTACCGTCCCCTCCATGACGACGCCCATCGAGATCGAGGTGGACGGGTTCGACGTCCGGGTCACGAACCCGGACAAGGTCTTCTTTCCCGACGCCGCGGGCGGACCGATCACGAAGGTCGAGCTCGTGCGGTACTGGATCGATGTGGCCGCCGGCGCGCTGCACGGCTGCCGCGATCGCCCCACCTACCTGCATCGGTTCCCCGACGGGCTCTTCGACGACGGCTTCTATCAGAAGCGGCTGCCCAAGGGCTCGCCGCCGTGGATCCGGACCACGCGCATCACGTTCCCGAGCGGGCGCAGCGCGGACGCGCCCGTGATGATCGACGCGGCGCACCTCGCGTGGATGGGCACGCTCGGCTGCCTCGAGGTGAACCCCTGGCCGGTGCGCGCCGACGACGTCGACCACCCCGACGAGCTTCGGATCGACCTCGACCCCGTGCCCGACGTCGACTTCGGGTGGGTGCGCGACGTGGCGCTGTGCGCGCGCGACGCGCTCGGCGAGTTCGACCTCGTGGGGTTCCCGAAGACCAGCGGGAAGCGCGGGATCCACGTGAACGTGCGGATCGAGCCGCGATGGTCCTTCACCGAGGTCCGGCGTGCGGCGCTCGCGCTCGCGCGCGAGATCGAGCGGCGTCTGCCCGACCGCGCGACCACGGCGTGGTGGAAGGAGGAACGCCACGGCGTCTTCCTCGACTACAACCAGAACGCGCGCGATCGCACGGTCGCCAGCGCCTACAGCGTGCGGCCGATGCCCGATGCCCGCGTCTCGACCCCGCTGGCCTGGGACGAGGTCGCCACCGTCGATCCCGCCGCGTTCACGTTGCGCACCGTGCCCGAGCGGCTCCACGCGATCGGGGACCCGGGCGCCGGCATCGACGATCGCGTGGGCGTGCTCGACGGGCTGCTGGACCTCGCCGCACGCGATGAGGCGGGCGGGGTCGGCGACGCGCCGTGGCCCCCGCACTTCCCCAAGGCCGAGGGAGAGCCCACCCGCGTGAGCCCGTCGCGGAAACGCCGTCAGCCCCAGGAGGGCGGCGAGCCGTCGACCTGATCGAAGGTGCACGAGGCGGGCGTGCGGTCCTCGCGCCAGCGCACGAACGTCGCGGCATGCCGGAAGCGACCGTGCTGCATGCGGTCGAACGAGACCTCGCACACCACGACCGGATCGAGCGGCACCCACTCGGACTCGCGACCCGCCGTCCACCGGCTCTGCCCGCCGGGCGAGCGCGCGTCCTCGCCGAAGCCCGCGCCGCCCTCGAGCGGCGCGAGCGCCTCGAGGATCGCGCGGCGCTCCGCGGCGCGGAACGACGACGTGTGACCGACGTAGTGCAACCTGCCCTCGGCGTCGAACAGCCCGAGCAGCAGCGACCCGACGCCGTCGCCGTCCTTGGCGAGGCGGTAGCCGCCCACCACGCAGTCCGCGGTCGAGCGGTGCTTCACCTTGACCCAGCCGCGCACCCCGGGCTGATAGGGCTGATCGATCCGCTTGGCGACGATGCCGTCCTGCCCGAGCCCGGCCTCGTCCGCGTACCAACGCTCGGCGTCCTCGATCGCCTCGGTCCACGGCGTCAGACGGAGCTCCGGGCCCGGCGGCAGCTCGTCCAGCTGCTCGGGCGTGCGCTCGGCGCCGATCCGTTCGGCGAGCGACGCCAACCGGGCGCGCCGCTCCTGGAGCGGACGCGCGCGCAGATCCTCGCCGCCCTCCTCGAGCAGATCGAACAGGATCAGCGTCGCCGGGATCTCCGCCGCCAGCATGCGCACACGCGAGGCCGCCGGATGCAGCCGCAGCTGCAGCTCGTCGAAGGACAGGCCCTCGGGCCGCACCATCACGATCTCCCCGTCGGCGACGAGCGGTCCGGTGCCCCGAGCCGCCACCAGCTCGACGATCTCGGGGAAGTAGCGCCCCATCGGACGGTCGGTGCGGCTCTCGAGCTCGACGCCGCCGTCACCGACCGTGACGATCGTGCGGAACCCGTCCCACTTCGGCTCGTAGCTCCAGCCCTCGCCCCGCGGGATCTCGGGCTGGAGCTTCGCGAGCATCGGGCCGACCCCGCGCCGCGTCACGCCGCCTCCCCCGCCCGCACGCCCGCCGCCCACGCGATGACCTCGTCGGCCGGCCGGTAGTTGAGGATGCGCTCGGGCGGGACCCCGGCAAGCGCCGCGGTCGCCATCGCGATCGGCAGGTGCCCGAGCTCGGCGGCGTCGTGCGCGTCGCTGCCCATCGAGAACCAGCGCACGCCCTCGGCGACGGCGATCCGGGCGAGCTCCACGTTGAGGTCCTGACGCCGCGGCGTCGCGTCGAGCTCGATCGCCTTGCCCAGCCGGGCGGCCTCGGCGAACACGCGCGGCCAGTCGGCGATCAGCCCGCGCCGCCGCCCGAACATGCGGGTGGTGGGGTGCGCGAGCACGTGCACGTCGGGGTTCGCGAGCGCGGCCAGGTAGCGATCCGTCACGTCGTTCGGATCGCGGAGCTTGCTGTGGAACGCGCCGAGCACGAGGTCGAGCCCCGCGAGCACCTCGGGCTCCATGTCGCCCGACCCGTCGGAGAACACATCCATCTCGATCGATCGCAGCAGCCGGAAGGACGAGCCCGCCGCCGCCTCGGCGTCGTTGCGCGCCTCGATCCGGAGCGCCTGCGCCTCGATCTCCTCGCGCGTCATGCCGTGGGCGATCTTCAGGCTCGTCGAGTGGTCGGTGCACGCCGATGTAGGCGCGGCCGACCTTGACGGCCGCATCGGCCATCTCCTCCAGCGGCAGCGCGCCGTCGCTGTCGGTGCTGTGCACCTGGAGGTCCCCGTGCGGGGCGGCGAGCCACTCCGGTGCGTCGAGCAGCACGGCACGGACCCTCGCGGTGGTGAGGAACCCGCGGCGCGTCTCGTCGGGCTCGGGCACCGCGGGCGGATCGGCGAACCACCCCAGGATCAGCTCCTCGACCCATGGGCCGACGGCGCGCAGCTCGGTCAGCGAACGGTCGGCGGCCAGGAGGCTCGCCGCCTCTTCCTCCCAGGTCCACGCGGCCTTCGCGGCTCCCTCGAGCGCTCGGCGCCGGTGCCCCTCTTGGTGCGAAGCCTCGGCGAGCAGGAGCACGCTGATCGCATCGTTCGCCAGCACGGGTTCGCTCATACGTCGTCGAGCTGCCTGCTGATCTCCCACGCATGACCGAACGGGTCGACGATCCTGCCGGTGCGCCAGCCATGGTCCTCGGAGACCGGCGAGACGACCGTGGCCCCTGCCGCGACGGCGCGCCTGCACACGCCGTCGGGATCGTCGACCGACAGGATCAATCGGATCGGTTCGTGCTCGCGTCGCTCGTGCGCGGCCTCCGAGTCCTCTTGCACCCAGAACTCCGCGGCACCGAGGACGAGCCGCGCGACGGCAAGACGCCCATCGTCGTCGAGGCGATACGCCTCGGCTGCGCCGAAGGCGGCCGCATAGAAGTCGACCGCCCCCTGCGCGTCATCGACGGACAGCCATGGTGCCAACGTCGTCTCGATGTCGTTCATCCCCTCTCGCTGCGTTCGGCCTCAGCCTGCTGCCACGCCGAAGGTCGTGTCAACCGAGACCGACGTCCGTTCCGACGACCGCGTCCCGGCGGCTACCATTCGGGCCCGACGTTTCGAGATCTCCCGCCCGGGAAGGAACATCACCGTGCCGCGATGGAACAGGTTGTTGGCTGGACTCGCCGCCGTGGCGATCGCCTCGGCGGCGTTCGCGATGCCAACCGCCGCGAGCCCGTCGGCCTCGCTGACGCGGTATCCGTATCTGACCGACCTCGTCGGCCGCCACGTCACCGTGAACTGGGCGACCACGACCGCGATCGCGATCCGGACGGGTCACCTACGGCCGGGTGGGCGTCGAGACCTGCCACGCCCACAAGACGACCGCGACCGTCGACGCCCATCACCGTCGGCGCGATCCCCGAGTACCAATGGAAGGCCGAGCTCACGGGGCTCGCCAAGGACGCCCGGTACTGCTACCGGATCATCGGGGGCGGTGAGCGGCTCCTCGGTCCGGGACCGGCGCCCGACCTTCCGCTCGCAGGTCCCGCCACGATCGTCCATCGGCGTTCTCGTTCGCGGTGATCGGCGACTGGGGGCTCGTCGGTCCGAGCGGCGTCAACAGCGATCAGGAGAACGTGATCGCGCCAGATCGCGGCCAGCGGCGCGCGCTTCGCGGTCACGACCGGCGACACCGCCTATCCCGACGGGTCACAGCTGAACTACGGCGACCTCCAGCAGACCGGGGGAAGCACGAGCACGATCTTCGGTCCCGCCTTCTGGACACAGGCCGGTGCCTCGATCCCGCTGTTCAACGTCCAGGGCAACCACGGTCTGAACACCGCCGCGTTGACGAACTGGCCCCAGGACAAGGCGGTCGCCTCCTCGGGGGGCCGCTACGAGACGGAAACCTACTGCTGTGCGAACGGCACCTCGTCGGCCTCCTATCCGAGCGAGTGGTACGCGTTCAACGCCGGGCCGAGCCCGGTTCTACGTGCTCGACGCCGCGTGGGACAACGGCAACGTCGGCACCGCGGACCTCTACAAGAACGATCACGACGCGCACTGGACCGTCGACAGCGACGAGTACCAGTGGCTGCAAGACGACCTGCAGGCACATCCGAAGACGTTGTCGTTCGCGTTCTTCCACTTCCCCCTGTACACCGACAACGCGACCGAGGCCACCGACACGTGGCTCAACGGGCCGAGCAACCTGGAGGGGCTCCTGGCCGACCACGGGGTCGACGTGGTGTTCAACGGGCACGCGCACATCTACGAGCGCAACGCGCCGTCGGCACCGGACATGCCGGTGAGCTACGTGACGGGCGGTGCCGGCGCCCGGCTCGAGCCCGTCAGCGCGTGCACGCCGATCGACCAGTACGCGATCGGCTGGGACTACGTGGCGGCCACCCACGGCAGCGCGTGCGGCGGACGCGATCGCACCGACGGCGGTCGAGCAGGTCTACCACTTCCTGCTGGTCACGGTGGACGGCTCCACCGTCACCGTCACGCCGACCGACGAGCTCGGCGACACCTTCGACGTGCAGACCTACGACGTTCGGATCCTGAGCGGGTAGCGTCGGGCGATGGCGACGGTCCGGTACCTGGTCGACGATGTTGCCCGCTGTGTGGCGTTCTACGTCGATGCCCTGGGCTTCGAGGAGATCGAGCGCTACGGGCCCGCGATGGCGATCGTCCGGCGCGGCGACCTCGATCTGTGGCTCGCCGGCCCGATCAGCTCGGCGGCGCGCCCGATGCCCGACGGGCGACAGCCCGAGCCGGGCGGGTGGAACCGGATCGTGCTCACCACCGACGATCTCGCCGCGCACATCGAGCGTCTGCGCGCCGGCGGCGCCGTGTTCCGCAACGACATCGTCGAGGGCCCCGGCGGCAGACAGATCCTGGTGGAGGATCCGGCCGGCAACCCGATCGAGCTGTTCGAGCCGGCCTGAGCCTCAGGCCTCGGCCGCCGGGTGCGCCTCGTCCCAGGCCTTCACCAGCGCGCGAGGCGCCTGGCATCGCCACCCGTCGATCAGCAGTTCCTCGAGCTCGTCGAGCTCGATCGCGGCCAGCCGCACCAGCACCGCGGGGAACCCGTTGTAGTGCGGCTCGGTGAAGTACGTCTCCGGCTGGGCGGCGATCAGCATCTGCTTCTCGGCCTCGTTCGCCACGCGCACCGCCAGCACGTCGGGGTTGGGCACGCGGGGCTTCTTCGGCTCGACGCGCTCCTTCCACACCCACGCGAACCCTTTGCGTTTCTTCCCGGCGGGCACGGAGAACGCGAAATCGTCGCCGTCCTCCTCGGCCTCCGGGAGCGTCAGGGCGATGCGGCGCACGTCCCGCTGGTCGGCCATCTGTCGAGCGAACCTACGCCGGAAGGCGTCAGAGGGTCAACGCGGGGGTCGCCCGATCCTCAGGAGATCTCGTCCCACGTCGAGAGACGTGCGGCCGCAGCCGCGATCGCCGTCACCTCGAGTGTGCTCAGGGCGGCGGGCAGCCCGCGGAGCAGTCGATCCTTCACGATGCGAGGCGGGCCGATGAACACGTCGCTCGGCGCCTCCTGGATCGTCCACCCATCGGCCAGGATCGTCAGCACCGGGTGCACCGCGACCCGGTGCTCCAGCTCGGCCGAGAGCAGGCGAGCCGCACGCTCCGCGCCACGCAGCAACCTCCACACGTCGTCGGTGGCATGACCGTTGATGCGGATGCCGGTTGCCCCGACCCACACCTGCCCGGTCACGTCCTTCGCGTTGACGGCGAAGGCGCCGGCAGGCCCGACGATCATGTGGTCGATGGTGTCTCCGTCCCCCACCGGAACGTCGTGCACGAGGTGCCATCCGGCGGGGAGCTGCCCCAGCCACCAGACGTTCGACCCGCTCGGTCGCATGCGCCCCGAGCAGGCGCGCGAGACCCGTGCGCACGGGTGAGGCGCGCCGACGCTCCCGCGTTGCGTTGGGGTTCGTGTCCACAGACCAGTGTTCGACAGCAATGCTGTCCGACTGGAGCGGACATCACGGGCCTACCCGGTCCTGGGCAGCACCTCGAACACCTTGATCGGCCTGCTGATCCCCTTCAGGCTGATCTCGTCGATCGCCTTGCCGTCGACGAGCTCCTCGACCTCGAGCATGGTGCGCTCGGTCACCAGGATCTGACCCGCCTCGGCGCGGTCCGCCAGCCGGGATGCCAGGTTCACCTCGTTGCCGAGCACCGTGTAGTCGCTCCGGGCGGCCGTGCCGATGTCGCCGACCGTCACCCAGCCCGTGGAGATCCCGATACCGATCTTGAACGACTCCCGATATTTCCGCAGCCACGTCTCGTGCAGAGAGAGCATCCGCTCGCGCATCTCCAACCCCATCCGGACGGCGCGCTCGGCATGATCGGGCTGCGGGACCGGATCGCCGAAGAAGACCATCAGCGCATCGCCCACGTACTTGTCGAGCGTGCCGCCGTGTCGGAAGACGATCTCCGTCATCTCGGCGAGATAGTCGTTGAGGTGATCGACGAGCTCCTCCGGCTCCATCCGCTCGGCGGCGGCCGTGAAGCCCCGCACGTCGGAGAAGAACGTGGTGAGGAACTTGCGACGTGGGCGGAGCGTGACGTCGCGCTCCCCCGAGATGATCGACTCCGCGAGCCCCGGAGAGAGGTACCGCTTCAGCCGTGTCGCGCGTTCGAGCTCGCCGACCTTGACGTCGACCGCCGCCTGCAGATCGGCGTTCAGGGTCTCGAGGTCGCCGTAGACCGTCGCGAGCTGCACGCTCGTGCGATTGAGGTTGGCGGTGAGGTGGCCGAACTCGTCGCGGTTCGGCACCTCGACACGCCCACCGAACTCGCCCTGTGCGATCGACTCGAGCGCGTCGTCCACCTGGCGAACCGGGCGGATCAGCGACCACGACAGGATCGCGCCGAGCGCCAGCGCGCCGAGCAGGCTCACGAGCGAGAACCCCGCGACGGCGATCGTCAGGAAGCGACGGTTGTGCGCGAACGCCTCCGTCTCCTCGACGACCAGCGCCTGCGAGTCGGCGATCATCAGCTTGAGCGAGTCCTCCAGCTCGTGGGAGATCGCGTGCTCCTGATCGATGTGCAACTTGAGCGCGGCGTCGATCTCGCCCTGCCGATACAGGTTCGTGACGACATCACTCGAGATCGCGAACCGGTTGTTCGTCACCGACAGCTCGTCGAGGAACTCGGTCCGATCCGGGATGGCGTTGGCACGCATCCACGCGATCTGGTCGAGGAACTGCGCCTTGGCGGCGTAGATCTTGTCCAGCCAGATGTCGTCCCGCGTGATCAGCGCCATCGCGCGATAGTGGCTCTGCGCCGTGACCTCATAGATCATGTCCCGCGCCTGGCTCGCCTGTTCGTTGAGCGCGGTGAGCGTGTCGACCTGATGGTCGACACGATTGAGGACGCCGACGCAGACGATCCCCATCGAGAACATCAGGATCGCGATCACGCCGAACCCTGCGAGCAACTTGATGTGGACGGTCGTCGGCAGCCGCGCGACCCAGTCCACGAAAGGACGCAGGAACGTCGGCAACGGACCGAGATCGTTCGTGGTGAGCGAGGATGGAGTCGCCTCCGCGCTGGTCGACATGGTTCCCCCCTGGTTGACCGGTCTCTGCAGCGAGGGGCCATCTTGTTCCTTCTGCCTCGGCGCGACGCTCGGCCGATGACGGCCTGTCGACCTGGCGGTGCCACACGTGCCGTAGCTCGGGTTTTTCGCGCGCCGCGGCCGGGGGAATTCCCCCGGCCGCCTCACACGACCGGCCTAGCCGATCGAAACGCTGTTGCCGTAGATGTTCTGGTCGTACCCTCCGCCGTTGAAGCACGTCCGCACCAGCACGCCGTCGACGGTTTGCCAGCAGCCCTTCACGTCGAACCCGTCCTGGGTCTCCTCACGCGGGTCCGTGCCGGGCACGACGTCCCGGTTGTCGGTCCAGGTGCCGTACCCCATCACGCTCCCGTCGGGCCCGGCCACGAGCGACAGCCAGTTGTAGTCGCCGTAGAAGGGCACGCTGGCGGCATCGAACATCTCGTACTCCATCTGGTTGCCGGCGCTCGAGAGCTGCAGATCGGCGCCGAAGGTCGTCCCATCGGTCGAGGCCGCCAGGTAGGTGTTGACGATGTCGTCGCCGGAGGACGTCGCGCCCGCCGTGTTCCCGATCGGTCGCTGCAGGGAGTACGCGGGATCCTCTCGACTGTCCTGCCAGAGAACGCCGAGCACGCCGTCGTACGCATCGACATCGGGGAAGAACTGATGCCCCCGCGTCTGGGATGTCACGGCGTACGGGCCGGACCAGTGGCGGCCGTTGTCGGTCGAACGGAAGAGCGTGATGACGCCTCGACCCACGAGTCCGGGGCCTGCCGAGGAATAGGACGAGGAGCTCGCGACGATCGACCTCGGGTCGCTCGCCTGGGCGACGACATAGAGGCCATCGAGCGCCCCCGTCGGGTCCGACGTCATCCTCGGTTCGAGCGGCACCCGGGCGAAGACGAACCCGCTCGGACAGGCATCGACTCCATCGCCACAATCGCGCGTGCCGTCGAACGGCGTGTACTGCGGCAGGTTCGCCACCTTCACGGGTCGGTTCCACGTCAGGCCCTGATCGGAGGACCGCGCCACCGAGACGCCGAAGTTCTTCTTCGAGCTCGACAGTTCGAAGTCGCGCCACGAGACATACACGTCGCCGTCGTGCTCGACCGCGATGTCGCACCCCTGACCGGCGAACTCCTTGCTCACCGCCACCGGGCGGGAGAAGGTCAGCCCGTGATCGGTCGAACGGCTGAAGTACACCGTGCTCTCGCCGAACGCCGGGAACTTCGTCCAGCACAGGTACACGTTCCCGTCGCCGGGACCACCGGTGCGGTCGACCTCGATCATCTCCTTGTCGGTGAACTTCCCCTGGAAGTTGGCGGCGGAGGGCCCCTTCACCACTCGGGTCGTGCGCAGATAGTCGAGGGGATACTGGTCATATGTCGGGTCCGTGGTGGAGCGCACGCGGTAGATCGCGACGCCCAGGTCGGAGTTCGTCTTCTTCCCCGCGAAGCCGTTGTACGCGATGAACGCGAAGTAGAACCTCGTTCCGGATCGGTTGAAGGCGCCGACCGGGTCGCTCGCGTTGTTGGTCCGCACGAACTCCGGTGACAGCTTGCCCTCCGTGGACGTGTCGGCCGGGTAGCCGGGAACCAGCGAGTTCGTCCAGGTGTCGCCGCCATCGGTCGAGAAGCCCAGCCCCATCCAGTCGGAGCAGTAGTCGTTCCAGCCGGAGATCACGAGTGCCGGGCGCTCAGGATCGACCGCCGAGAACGGCTCGTTGTTGATCGTGAGGTTGCCGTAGTCGGCCGGATCGGTCGAGTTGCAGATCTGGATCGTCGGATCGGTTCCGAGATCGTGACGCACGTAGGTCTGTCGCGTCACGCGGGCGTCGTGTCCGGCGGTCGTTGCCGGAACGCTCGCCTGCACCGAGGTTGCGAGCGATCCAACGACCAACGTGACGGCGAAGACCATCAGCGGTACTCGTCGCATATCACCCTCCCTGCTCTCGTCGACGGGTTCCGCCAGACCTCTACCCGTGCCACTCAACTCGCAACACGGATACTCGTCAAACTCGACAGGATCGGAGACGGTCGAGTTGACGCAACCCCACGCGCCGAGGTTCGCTGGCACAGAAGCATCCCGGTGAACCAAGGGGCGCGTCCAGAGGAGGGTCGTGATCGTGCCGACACGTGGTGTCACCGTCGCAATCGCTTCGCTGCTGATCGCGGTTGGCTGCTCAGCGTCCGGCGGAGGGTCGGATACTTCCTCCTCGGAGCCGGAACCGGCGGCGAATAGCGATCCGGCCGGCGCCCTGATCTGGTTCGTTGACGGCACCGCCACATGGCCGCCACCGACGACCGTCACGACGATGGAGCGGGGCAAAGACACACCGGTTACGCCTCCGGGTGGGCCACGCTCGGTCGATTGGGATTGGTCACCGGACCTGACCCATGCGATCTGGATGCAGGAGATCCCCGACGACCCGGATGCCCTCCTTCGTCTCGGCGGGATCGACGGTTCCGACCCGGTCACGATCGACACCCTCGGGAGTTCCCTCGACTTCCGAGGTCGTGCGTTCTCCAACGACGGCACGCGGTTCGCCTACGCGGTGTTCACCGATGATGGCACGGACCTTCGCGTTATCGACGTCGCGGCTCCGCAGCCGAGCACCGTCGCACACTGGGAGGACACGAGCGACGTCGACGTCGACTGGTCGCCCGATGGGTCACAGCTCGTCGTCGGCGTCGCGACCGGCGGTACGCGAGGTGGCATCTTCACGATGCGTCCCGACGGCTCGGATGTCGTGCGGATCTCCGGGCTGCACGCGTGGCGGGTCGCGTGGTCGCCAGCCGGCCCGTTCGTCGCCGCCGGCGCCTCTGACACCACCGGCGGTGTCGAGGGCATCTACGTGATGGGCGCCGACGGCTCGAACGCTCGGCGGCTCTCACCGCCGGACATCGGCGAGATCCAGCCCGCCTGGTCACCCGACGGCGCATGGATCGCTTTCGCGAGTCACCTCGATCAGCCGGCCATCACGCCGAAGGACATGCGCGACCAGCCGCAATTTGGCACAGGCATCTACATCATGCGGCCGGACGGCAGCGATGTACGCCGGATCGCGCCGGCGCCGACCGATGTCGGTTGGGCAGAGGTCTGGACCTGGCTGCCGGCGGCGCCGTAACGCCGCCGGCAGCCACGTCGATCAAGGAACCAGGCCGAAGATGGTGCTCGGCGCGCCGGAGCCGTGCCGGTTCCTCGGGCCACCGATCACGATCCAGCCACCCGTGGCCGGCATGGCGCCGAGATTCGTCAGGTTCTCGAGCGTGAAGCGATGGTTGCGCAGCGTCAGCCACGTCTCGAGGAACAGCGGATCGCTGCCGGGATCCGGCCCGAATGTGTCGGTGCCGAGCGCGCCGCGGCGCCCAAGCACGCCCTGCTTGATCAGCCACTTCACGGCCCCCTTCGAGAAGCCCGGCTGACGGAACTTCCCGTTGGCGCTGCCGCAGTTGTAGTACGTCGGCCTGTCGGCACCGATCGCCGGGCTCCACCATCTGTCGCAGCCCGTCCGCAGGAGGACCGCCGCTTCCTGCGGGATCCCGCCGTGTTGCTCGGCCCAGGTCTTGAGCGCGGCCACGGACAGCTCGTAGTCGACGTTCTTCTTCACGCGTGCGCGCACGTCGATCACGACCGCAGGCAGGATGAAGTCGCCCGGGTCGAGCTGGTCGGCGCACCGGGCGTTCACGTGGAAGTGGCACGGCGCACTGTAGTGCGTGCCCGTGTGCTCGCCCTCCTTGACGTACTGCAGATAGAACCCGTCCTCGGGCACCGTGAAGGTCGTCGACATCGTGAAACGAGGATCGCCGGGGAACACCGGTGTCTTGACCGGGTTGTTCGCATGCGACAGGAACACGACCTGCGAGAACCCCGGGAGCGCCGTGCGATTCGCTCGAGCCACCGGCGGGTCCGCGGCCGATCCCACGACGTACCCGACCGATCCGGCCAACACCAACGCTCCCACCACCGCGACGACGATCCTGCGCCCGCGCATGGCTCCTCCCCTCGCTCGACGACAGGGGCCATCATGGCGCGCCGGCGGAGACGGCGCTGACGCGTCCTACTGATCGACCGTGACGACGCCGGCGTCGCCGGTCAGGCGCAGGGTCGCCCGCGACAGCGGCAGGCCCTCGATGGTCGCACCGGGGGCCGAGGGTCTGACCGTGAGCGACTGCAGACCCGAGGCGACGACCACGTGGATCAGCCCCGGCTCGGGGTACTCCGTCGGCCGCAACCCCCCGTAGTAGAACGCCAGGATCCGATCGGCCGACCATCCGCGCTTCGCCTTGCCGTACGCGCCCCACTGCACGAGCCCGACCCCGTGACCCCAGCCGCGGCCGACCACCGTCGCGCCGTGTGCGTTCGACGAGGCGTCGTACCAGTCCGAGGGGATCGTGGTGGGCAGTGCATCCGTCGGGTACTGCGCCGGCATCAGGCACGACGCCCAGGCGTTCACCGTGTCGCGGAACGCCCCGGCGTCCATCGTCTTCGACGTGCCGGGACCGGCGACCCGCACGCTCGAGCCCGTGCGCCGGACCGACGAGATGCGCGCGCCGTCTGGCCAGACCCCGCCGGCCCGCAGGAACGTCGCGAGGTCGGCGAACGGCAGCGCCACACGCCAATGGGAGGTTGGCGAGGCGCCGTCGTCCCGCTCGACGACCGGGCGCAGGTACGGCAGCGGACTGCTCCCGAACACCTGGTCGTTGCCGTACGTGTGCCCGTTGGACGTGGAGAAGTAGACGGTGTCCGCCGGTCGATCGCCGTACAGGAGCACATTCCCCGCCGTCCGCTGCACGGCGGCGATCCACCGGCGGAATCCCTGCGTCGGCGGCACGGGGATGCCGCCGTAGACCTGGCAATCGGTCGTCGCACAGATCGGCTTCTGGAGCGTCTCGCCCTGCTGGCCGGTCCAGCCGATGTGCGCCAGCGCGTAGCTGCGCGCCGCGACCGCCTGCGCCTCGAGCGCGGCCGGCGGCCACGACGGCGGCACCTCGGCGATGCCCTCCAGGTAGCGTTCGAACGGCAGCGTCAGCACGATCGACATCGTGCCGTCGTCGGCGCTGCGGACCGACACCGTGCCCGGGTACCGCGCCTCGATCGTCGCGCGATGCGTGCGCTTGCAGTTCGACTGGCTCTTCGGATACGCGCCGCGCACCAGGAACGACCCGTCCTTAGGCGGCTTGATCGAGACGCGGGCGGCGGAATACGGGAGGGAGCCAACGCTCGGCGTCACGGGCGGTGTCGCGTTCGGCGTCACGGGCGGGGCTGCGCTCGGGGCCGGGGCCGACGCCGGCTCGTTCGACGAGGTGCAGCCGGCCGCGATCAGGACGAGGCACAAGGCGAGCACGCGCCGATCCTTCATGCCCTCACCGTGGAGGAGGGGAGGTGCTCTGGCAAGTGGGCCCAACTGGTTGTTGCCATAGCGCCCGACCTAGCGCACCATGTCTGGCACGAGAGGAAGGAGGTGGTCCAGCTTGCATAGACAGCACGAGACCCTCGAGGTGACTGGCTGCTGAGCCATCCCTCGGGCCGAGGCCTCCGCCTCGCCCGCTAGCCGGGTGACCGGCAGAATCCAACCAGATCACCGACCTGCGAGTTCCGACGTGGTCTACCGGACGGCCCTCTGAGATGAGGCCCGAAGTACTCGCGAGGAGTCGAACAGGGCCGGG
>CAWAAO010000006.1:0-68415 GCA_963780015.1 uncultured Actinomycetes bacterium | reverse complement strand
GCGCTCGGATGAACGCCGATTCATAGCTGGCCGATCCACTCGAGCGGGAACGGCGGCTGGGCGAGGGGCAGCACGGCGATCCGCAGCAACATCAGCGGGTTGTCGTCGCCCGCGGTCCTGTTCAGATGGACCTCGTCGCAACCCGTGCAGCGATGCACGAGCACCCACTCGCCACCACCGCGGACGGTGATGCCGATCGGCTCCATCTGCGAACCGCAGTCCGCGTCACGGTCGCCGGGCGTGTCGTCGTCGACATGACGACTCCACAGACAGGTCGGGCAGTGATTCCTATGGGCTGTTCCGGGTGCGTCGTCCGGTATGTCGAGGCGACAGTGGACGCACCGGAACGAGCCGGTTCGTCGTCGATCGCCGCGGCGTCGATGATCTGACATGGGTCATGACCTCCACGTAGGCGCGATAGACCAAGGGGCGCGCCCTGGAGGTCAGCGGCAATCAGACGTTGCGGAACCGACCGAGGCCAGGAAGCGCCGAATAGACATCCGTGGCAGTCATCAGTCGCCTCCTTCCTGTGCGGTCGGGCCGCTCACGAGGAGCGGCGGCCGTCGGACCGTAGCACCACTTGCGACGCGGCTCAAGCGCCGGTCACTCCGCGGGTGCAAACCTCCGCATCGTCTTCACGAGCGCTTCACATCTCGCTTCCATCGTGGTGACAGACGCGAGACGAAGGAGGCAACGATGCGTCGAGGTATCGCAGTGGTGGCCGTCCTGGTGGTGATCCTTATGGGGGTCGGCATCGGCGTGGCCGCGTACCAGGCGGGAGAGCGCAACGGGATCGCCCAGGGCATCGAACAGGTGCAGGTGGCGCAGACCAACGGGCAGGACGTGCAGGTTGTCCACGTGGTGGATCAGGGCCATCCGTTCTTCTTCCCGGGGTTCTTCCTGTTCCCGTTGTTCCTGTTCGGGACGATCTTCGTGATCGGCGGGATCTTCCGCGGGGCGGGGCGTTGGGGCGGTTCGCATCACGGTCCCGGCCCCTGGAACGACGAAGGTCGCAAGAAGTTCGAGGATCGCGCACGCGAGTGGCATCGCCAGGAGCACGGCGAGACGCCGCCGGCAACGGCGAGCTGAGCGATCGGGGGGCGGAGGCCGCAGTTGCCTCCGCCCCCCTCGCGAGGGAGGCTCCCACCCGAGATGGCGCGGATCCTGGTGGTCGAGGACGAGATGCAGATCGCGCGCAACCTGCGCGATTACCTCGAGGTCGCCGGCTACGAGGTCGTGGTGACCGGCGACGGGGGCGCCGCCCTCGCGAGCGCGCGCGCGTCGCGCCCCGACCTGGTCGTGTTGGACCTCGGGCTCCCCGGGATCGACGGGCTGGACGTCGCGCGCGAACTGCGCCGGTCGACGAACGTGCCGATCGTCATGCTGACGGCACGCGGGGAGGAGACCGACCGGGTCGTGGGTCTAGAGATCGGCGCCGACGACTACCTGGTCAAGCCGTTCAGCCCGAAGGAGCTCGTGGCACGCGTGCGCGCGGTGCTGCGACGCACCTCGGGCGTCGGGACGGCCGAGGTCATGCGCGCGGCGGACGTCGAGGTCGACCTGTCGAAGATGCGCGTTCGCGTCGACGGCCGGGGCGTGGAGCTCACCCCCACCGAATTCCACCTGCTGGCGACCTTGATCCGCGAGCCCGGGCGGGTGTTCACGAGAGCGCAATTGCTGGACGCGTTGCACGGGGTTGCGGTCGACAGCTATGAGCGGGCGATCGATGCCCATGTGAAGAACCTGCGCCGCAAGATCGAGCCCGAGCCCGCGCGACCCCGCTACATCTTGACCGTCCACGGGGTCGGCTATCGGTTCGCCGATGACTGAGCCGCACGAACATCGCGGGCCGCCGTGGGGCGGCGGCAGACCACCGTGGGTGGACGGTTCCGGGCCTTGGCGTGCGGGCGGGCCGGCACGGCGCTTCCGCCGCGGAGCGTTCGCGGTCCTCGCCGTCGTCGTCCTGGTGATCGCGCTGTTGTCGTCACTGGTCGCCTCGCTCTTCGCGGGCAACCAACCCGACCCCTGGATCTTCGTGCTCGTGACCGCGGTCGTGCTCGCCGGGGTGGTGGCGAGCGGGCGGTGGCTGTGGCGATACACGCGCGCGATCGGTGGCTTGATGGACGCGGCGGACCGAGTGGCCGGCGGCGACTACGAGACGCGGGTGGATCCATCGTCCTCGGGCCAGCTGCGTCGGCTCGGCACCGGCTTCAACGAGATGACGGAGCGTCTCGAGACGAACGAACGTCGACGGCGCGAGCTGCTGGCCGACATGGCGCACGAGCTGCGCACGCCGTTGCAGGTGATCCGTGGCTCGGTCGAGGGGATGCTGGACGGGCTCTACGACGCCGATCCGGAGCGACTGCGCGTGATGCTCGACGAGACCGCACTGATGGCGCGCCTGCTCGATGACCTGCGCACGCTGTCGATGGCCGAGGAAGGCGTGCTCCCGCTCCATCGCGAGACGGTGGATGCACGCGTGCTCGCCGAGGATGCCGTGCGGTCCTTCGCATCGGCCGCACGTGATGAGGGCGTGACGCTGTCGCTCGAAGCCCCCGATGCCGTCGCTCTGGACGCGGACCCGGTGCGTCTGGCCGAAGTGCTGCAGAACCTGTTGTCCAACGCGATCCGGCACACGCCGCGCGGCGGACGGGTGCTCGTCGAGGTTGCCCCCGCGCCTGGCGGCGTTCGTTTCGCGGTGACCGACACCGGGCCCGGCATCCCCGCCGACCTGCTGCCCCACGTGTTCGACCGGTTCGCTCGATCGGCCGACACGGGCGGCACGGGGCTCGGCCTCGCGATCGCGAAACGCCTGGTGGAAGCGCACGGAGGCACGATCGAGGCGTCGCAGCCCACCGGCGGCGGCACGCGGATCGCCGTCGAGATCCCCGCCTGACCTATCCGCGAACTCTCGGTACCCTCGAACGGAGGGGGGATCGATGAGCACACTCGACATCTCGAAGCGACTCGATGGGATCACGGGGACCGTGATCAGGCCCGATGACTCGGGCTACGACGATGCCCGGACCGTCTTCCCGGGGGGCATCGACCGACGGCCGAGCCTGATCGTGCGGGTGGCCGACGACGAAGACGTGCGTCGCGTCGTCGGCCTGGCACGCGAGAGCGGGCTCGAGTTGGCGGTGCGCAGCGGCGGGCATTCGGGCGCCGGGCACGGCGTGACCGAGGGAGGGATCGTGCTGGACCTCCGCGATCTGAAGACGCTCGACATCGACGCCGCCAGCCGCGCCGCCTGGGCCGAAACCGGGCTGACGGCGAGCGAGTACACGAACGCGACCGGTGCGGTGGGCTTGGCCACCGGGTTCGGCGACACCGGCTCGGTGGGGATCGGTGGCATCGCCCTGGGCGGCGGCGTCGGGTTCCTCGTGCGGAAGTACGGCATGACGATCGACAACCTGCTCGCCGCCGACATCGTCACCGCAGACGGTGCGTTGCTGCGGATCGACGCCGACTCCCACCCCGATCTCTTCTGGGCGATCCGCGGCGGCGGCGGCAATTTCGGCGTGGTGACGCGGATGCGCCTGGCGCTGCACCCGGTCGACCGGATCGTCGGCGGCATGCTGTTCCAGCCGGCGACCCCCGAGGTCATCGAGCGGTTCATGGCCGAGGCGGCGGCCGCGCCCGACGAGCTGTCGACGATCGCCAACGTGATGACGGCGCCGCCGATGCCGTTCCTGCCCGAGGAGCTGGTCGGCAGCGCGATCCTCATGTCGTTCCTCGTGTACGCCGGCGAGGAGGAGGCGGGCCAACGCGCGGTCGCGCCGTTCCGGGCGCTCGCCGAGCCGATCGCCGACTTCGTGCGGCCGATGTCCTATCCGGAGATGTACATGGCCGAGCCCGAGGGCCAGCACCCCACCGCCGCATCCTGGACCGGGTTCGCCGATCACATCGGTCCGGACGATGCTCGTCACATCCTCGAGCGACTCGCGGTTCCCGCCGGGATGCTCCGTGTCGTGCAGCTCCGGGCGCTCGGGGGCGCGATGGCCCGCGTTCCAGCCGACGAGACCGCGTTCGCTCACCGGTCGCGGCCGATCATGGCGAACGTCGCCTCGATCTACGGCGCGCCCGGCGATCGCGACGCGAGCGAAGACTGGGTTCGCACCACCGCAGAGCTCGTCGCACAGGGAGAGCCCGCCGCCTACGTGAACTTCCTGGTCGACGAGGGTGAGGAACGGGTCCGACAGGCCTATCCCGGGGACACGTGGTCCCGCCTGCGCCGGATCAAGACCGCCTACGACCCGACGAACCTGTTCCGGTTGAACCAGAACATCCCGCCCGCGTGAATCCGGCCGACTTCCCGCTTGACAGATATGCCGCTCATGCTCTATAACCTACTTGTTCTGAAAGAGAGAGGTTATGGATGGCGACGCAGGAGTTGGACGCGGTGTTCGGGGCGCTGGCCGACCCGACGCGACGGGCGCTTCTGACACGCCTGACCAGGGGCGATGCGTCGGTGGCCGAGCTCGCCGCGCCGTTCACCGTGTCCCAGCCGGCCATCTCTCGTCATCTCAAGGTGCTCGAACGGGCGGGGCTGATCACCCGGACCCGGCGAGCCACGGCGCGTCTCAGCCACCTCCGTGCGGAGCCTCTTCGCGAGGCCACCGCATGGCTCGCGGCCTATCGGGAATATTGGGAAGAGAGCTACGAGCGGCTCGACGAGCTGCTCGAGGCGCTCACGGAATCGGACGCCGACCAAGAAGGGAGCACGTCATGAAACTGAACGTCACTGCGGAGCCCGGCGTGCCGCAGGTCATCACCAGCCGCACGTTCGACGCGCCGCGCGATCTCGTGTATCGCGCGTTCACCGAGCCCGACCTGCTCGTGCAGTGGCTCGGGCCGCGGCAGTACACGATGACGATCGAGCGGTACGACCTCCGCGACGGTGGCACGTACCGCTACATCCACGCCGACGACGCCGGCAACGCGTACGCGTTCCACGGTGTGTTCCACGGGGACCCCTCGCCCGACGGCATGGTGCAGACCTTCGAGTTCGAGGGCGCGCCCGGCAACGTCTCGATGGACACCCTGACGCTCGAGGAACATGACGGGAAGACCACGGTCCGCAGCAACTCGGTCTTCCAGTCAGTCGAAGCGCGCGACGGCATGGTCCAAAGCGGTATGGCCGAGGGCATGAACGAGGGGTACGACCGCCTCGACGAGCTCGTCGCCAAACTCATCGCCAACAGCTGATCCACCGAGGAAAGGAGCAACGACATGCAGCGGATCACACCGTGTCTCTGGTTCGACACCCAGGCCGAGGAGGCCGCGAACTTCTACGTCTCCCTGTTCGAGGACTCGGCCGTCACGAACGTCCAGCACCTCGACGGCACGCCCAGTGGCGACAACGTCGCGCTGGTGTTCTTCCAGCTCGCCGGTCAGGAATACACGGCCATCAACGGCGGACCGCAGTTCCCGTTCACCGAAGCCGTTTCGTTCAACGTGAGCTGCAAGGACCAGGACGAGGTCGACCGGCTCTGGTCGCAGCTCACCGCCGATGGCGGAGAGGAAGGGCAGTGCGGCTGGCTCAAGGACCGGTTCGGTCTGAGCTGGCAGATCATCCCCGAGCGCATGGGTGAGCTCCTGAGCGATCCGGACCCGGGTCGCTCCCAGCGGGCCATGCAAGCGATGCTGCAGATGCAGAAGATCGACATCAAGGTGCTGGAAGACGCGGCCAACGCCGCCGCTTAGCCGCGCAGGTACCGATCGAACCAGGCCTGCGTGCGCCGGATCGCGTCGAGGGCATGTGCCCGCTCGATGGGCACATGCCCTTCGCGCGGGTAGACCACGAGTTCGACATCGGCGCCCGCTTCCGCGATCGCGTTGTACAGCTCCTCGGCCTGGCTCACGGGCGTGCAGCGATCGGCCGCTCCTTGCAGGATCAGGGTCGGCGTCGTGCATCGATGCGCGTGCGTGACCGGCGACCGATCCACGTAGAGGCTCGTCGGGTCCTTCCAGTCACCGTTCAGGATCGCCTGGTCGTACCACCAGACCTCCGAGGTGAGGTGGTACGACACGTAGTCCGCGACCACCGACATCGCGACGGACGCCGCGAAGCGGTCGGTCTGCCCCACGGCCCAACCCGCCATGTACCCGCCGTAGGACAGGCCCGCGATCCCGAGCCGGTTCGGATCGCTTACGCCGAGCTCGATGCAGCGGTCGACGCCGGCCATGATGTCGCGGTAGTCGACGCCACCGCCGTCGCCGATCACCGCCTGCGCGAACGCGTGCCCGCGACCCTGGCTCCCCCGCGGGTTGGGCAGGAGACACGCGTAGCCCGCCGACGCCAGGAGCACCGCGTTCGGTTCGGAGTCGGAGAAGTACGCGCCCCAGTTCCACGTCGGCCCGCCGTGCACGCACACGATCGTCGGCAGCGGCCCCTCGGCGCCGCGGGGCGTCATCAGGAGACCCTCGATCTCGACGTCGCCCTCGCCCATCCACGTGATCGCGCGCACGTCGGGGAACACGAGGCCGTCGGTGATGTGGTCGTTGAACGACGTCACGCGCACCCACGTCGCGCTCGCATGGTCGAACCGCGCAAGCTCCGGCGCGGCCCCGTGCGCCTGGTGCGTGGTCCAGACGTCCGCGGCGTCGGGCGTCACGACACACGCCGGCGTCGTGACGGCGTCGCCGATGAACGCGTCGTCGCGCCATCGCTCCTCGCGCCGGCCATCGAGCCAGAGGCGGCCGCAGGCGTTCCGGACGCCCTCGGTGCTCGCGTACCAGAGCGAATCGTCGTCGCACCACGAGGCCAGGCCGACCGTCTGCAGATCGGGCCACGGATCGGCGACGGTCGCGCTCGCCAGGTCGATCAGCACGAGGTTGCCGGCGAGCAGGCCGTGGTCGCTCGCGTAGCCCTCGACGACGACGGCTTTCGTCGCATCGGGCGAGAGGGCCAGCCCCTCCATCTGCCAGGACGAGTCGTAGAGGGACCGCGCGGTCCGCGCACCGAGATCCAGCGCGACGACCGCCGCGTCGTACCAGCCCGAGCCCGAGTGGCCGGCCGACACGATCGCCACGACGACATCGTCGCCGTCCCAGTCGAATTCCCACACGCTTCGATCCGGCGGGCCGACCTCGACGGCCTCGCGGGCAGCCGGATCGATCAGGAAGAGCCGCCGTCTGGCGTCTCCGGGCCGGCGCACGATCGGATCGGGGTCCGGCCGGGCGCCGTTGACCGCACGTGCGCTCCAGTCGAGCCCGTAGGAGAACGGATCGGCGGCGAGGACCAGCAGGCGGGTGCCGTCACTCGACCATGCGAGGCTCTCCGCCGACCCGACGAGGCTCGCACCCAACGTGGGCTCGCCGCCGTCGAGCGTCATCGTGTACGGCAGCTGGTGCCCGGGCGTGATGCGGTCGGACAGGAACGCCAGTCGCGAGCCGTCCGGCGACCAGACCGGGAGCTGATCGCACCACGAGCCCTCGGTCAGCTGCGTCGGCGTCGCGCCGTGCGCGGTCGACATCACGAAGAGGTCACTCGGCTGGAACGAGCCTTCGTCGGCGACCGTGGCGTGGAGCGCGAACGCCAGTCGAGCACCGTCGGGCGACAGCGCGAGCTCCATCGGCGTCCGGACGTCGAGCAGCAGGCTCCGCCGTCGGTACCGAAAGCTCGTGCGCCATCCGCGCATCTTGCCATCGCACGTGCTCTCGGCGTGTGCCCGACTGGCCCCAAGCAGGGCCAAGGGTGTTCAATGCGAACGAAGGGGTCGGCTGTCTGGCCGCCGACGCCCGACGAGCAAGGGGGGATCATGGCGAGCATCGGCGAACACGAGAGCGCGCAGATCGATCGAGCGAACGCCTCCGGAAAGACACCGGTGGTGTTCATCCACGGACTCTGGCTGCTGCCCAGTAGCTGGGATCGCTGGGCCGAGATGTTCGAGGCGGCGGGGTACGCGACCCTCGCGCCCGGCTGGCCCGACGATCCTTCGACGGTGGCGGAGGCGCAGGCCAACCCCGAGGTGTTCGCGCGGAAGTCCGTCGGGGAAGTGGCCGATCATTTCGAGGACGTGATCCGCAAGCTCGACGGGAAGCCCGCGGTCGTCGGTCACTCGTTCGGAGGCCTGCTCGCACAGATCGTGGCGGGCCGCGGCGCCTCGGCGGCGACCGTGGCCATCGACCCGGCGCCGTTCCGGGGCGTCCTGCCGCTGCCGGTTTCGGCGCTGAAGTCGGCCTCGCCCGTGCTGGGCAACCCCGCGAATCGGCATCGTGCGGTGCCGCTGACCTTCGAGCAGTTCCGCTATGCCTTCGCGAACGCGGTCGACGCCGACGAGGCGAAGGAGCTCTACGACACGTACTGCGTGCCGGCCTCCGGTGAGCCGATCTTCCAGGCCGCCGCCGCGAACCTGAACCCGTGGACCGAGGCGAAGGTCAAGAGCAAGAACCCGGACCGGGGGCCGCTGCTGATCGTCTCGGGCGCCGAGGACCACACGGTGCCGCCCGCGATCGCGAAGGCCTCGTTCAAGCGTCAGAAGCGCAACGAAGGCGTGACCGAGATCGTCGAGATCCCGGGGCGTGGGCACTCGTTGACGATCGACCATGGCTGGCCCACGGTGGCCGACAGCTGCGCTGGCGTTCGTCAAACGCTTCACCGCGTAGGCGATGGACAGAGCCCGGCAGGTTCTGCGCCCACCGACCGCAGAGGACTACCGGGCGCTGGCGGCGATCGACCCCACGCAGCGGACCCCGCTCGACCACGCACGGCTGGCGGAGGCGGCGTGGTGGCTCGCCAAGTTCGAGGAGTCGATGGCCGAGCGCCAGCAGGCGTACACCGGCTTCGTCGAGGCGGGCGACGATCGGGTCGCCGGGCTTCTCGCGGCGCGTCTCAGCATCGAGTTCGCCCTGCACGGCGAGCCCGCGGTCAGCGCGGGGTTCCTGGCTCGCGCGCGCCGGCACCTGCGCGACCAACCCGACTGCGTCGAACGCGGCTTCCTGTTGATGGTGGAGGCGAGCACGCTGCGGATGGAGCAGCGGCCGGACGACGCACTCGAGCGGGTCTCGGAGGCGATCGCCTGTGCCGAGCGCTTCGCCGACCACGACCTCCTCGCGATGGCGCTCCACATCGAAGGGCTGTTGCTGCTCGACGGCGGCCGGGTGGCGGATGGCCTCGCACGGATGGACGAGGCGATGGCCCTGATCCTGGCGGGTGAGGTGTCGCCATACTTCACCGGCATCGTGTTCTGCGCGCTGATCCAAGCCTGCCTCGAGCTCAGCGACATACGACGCGCCGGCGATTGGAGCGACGCGGCGGGCATCTGGTGCGAGTCGCTGCCACCCGAGGCGCCGATCATCGGGTTCTGCCGCGTGAACCGCGCGGAGGTGGATCGGATCCGGGGCTCCTGGACCGAGGCCGAGGCGGCCGCCACCCTCGCGGTCGAGCAGTTGACCGCGATCGACCCAAGCGCGGCCGGGCTCGCGCACTATCAGATCGCCGAGATCCACCGGCGAAGGGGCGATCTGGCAGGCGCCGAGGCTGCCTACGCGCGAGCGCACGAGTTGGGAGCCGACCCCCAGCCGGGCCTGGCGCTGTTGCGGTTGTCGCAGGGCGACCCGGACGTCGCCGCGGGAGCGCTCCGAACGGCGATCGCTACGAGGTCAACCGGACCCGGCCGCGCGCGCATCCTGGCCGCCACCGTCGAGGTGGCGCTCGCGACGGGCGACGTCGCCGGGGCGCGAGCGGCGGCCGACGAGCTCGCCGCGACCGCGGCGGCGATCGGGACGAAGGCGTTGGAGGCGGTCGCGGCGGCGGCGACCGGGGCGGTCGTGCTCGCCGAGGGCGACCCGGAGGGCGCCGCCGATCGGCTGCGGACCGCGGTGTCGTTGGGCCAGGATGTGCGGACGCCGTACGAAACCGCTCATGCCCGGACGCTGTACGGGCAGGCGCTCCGCGCTCTGGGTGACGACGAAGGAGCGCGGCTCGCGTGGATCGCCGCCCTCGCCGCGTTCGATCAGCTCGGTGCCGAGCCCGACGCCGCGGCCCTCCGCCCGCTCCTCGGCGCGCCCGACGCGGTCCCCGGCGGTCTCACCGCCCGCGAGGTCGAGGTGCTGCTGCTCGTGTCCGCCGGCAAGACGAACCGGGACATCGCCGTGGAGCTGGTGATCAGCGAGCACACGGTCGCCCGGCACATCCAGAACATCTACGCCAAGCTCGGCGTGTCCTCCCGGGCGGCGGCCACCGCGTTCGTGTTCGAACACCGTCTCGCCTGACGCGGCATGGTGCGTTCGCACCATGCGCTGCGCCGCACACATTGGTGGGTATCGGCGATGTCTCGCTGGAGCCGTCGACCTACGGTCCTCGCAACGGACGGAAGGGGATCGAGATGCAGACGGAACGGATCGACACGGTGGTCATCGGGGCAGGCAGGCGGGGCTGTCGGCCGGTTACTACCTGAAGAAGTCCGGGAGGTCGTTCGTGGTGCTCGACGCGAGCCCCCGCGTCGGCGACTGCCTGGCGCAACCGGTATGACTCCCTGAAGCTGTTCACGCCGGCCCGCTACATCGGCCTGCCGGGCGGCCGGTTCCCGGGGAAGGGCGATGTCACCCCGACCAAGGACGAGATGGCCGACTACATGGAGTCCTACGTCGCCCGGTTCGCATTGCCCGTCGAGCTCAACACGCGCGTCGAGCGCGTGTGGCGCGAGGGCGACACCTATGTCGTTGCAACCGGCTCGCGGCGCTTCGAGGCGACCAACGTGATCGTCGCCTCCGGCGCCCACCGGGAGCCCCGTGTGCCGGCGATCGCCCGCGAGCTCGACCCCTCGATCCTGCAGCTGCACTCGAGCGAATACCTGCGGCCGTCGCAGCTCCGCGACGGCGGCGTGCTCGTCGTGGGCGCCGGCAACTCGGGAGCCGACATCGCGATCGAGGTCGTCCGCACGCATCCGACGTGGCTCTCGGGGCCGGACCGCGGCCACGTGCCGGTCGACATCGACGGCTGGATCGCGCGGCGGTTGGTCGTTCGGATCGTGGTCTTCCTCGGACGGCACGTGCTCACCGTGCGGACGCCGATGGGCCGCAAGGCGCGCGACAAGGCCGCATCGCAAGGCGATCTGCTGGTTCGCGTGAAGCCGAAGCAGTTGCTGGCCGCCGGCATCGAGCGGGGCCCGAAGACGACCGGCGTGCGCGACGGCAAGCCCGTGCTCGAGGACGGTCGCGTGCTCGACGTGACGAACGTCATCTGGAGCACCGGGTACCGCCACGACCTGTCCTGGATCGATCTGCCGATCTTCGGCGAGGATGGCAAGCCGATCCACGACCGCGGCGTCGTCACCAGCCGAGCCCGGACTCGCCTTCGTCGGACTGCCGTTCCAGTTCGCCGCGGCCTCCGACGTGCTGCCCGGCGTCGGGAGGGACGCGCGCTACGTCGTGCAGCAGCTCGGGAAGCGCGCACGCAACGGGGTCGCGGTCGCGGCGTAGTGCCACACGCCCGCGCCGGCGTGTACTGCTGCCGCGGACCAGTCATAGTGCCGTAGATGGAATGTCCGAACTGCGGCGAGCAGAACCCCGACCGGGCGAAGTTCTGCCTGAACTGTGCAACGCCGCTGACCGCTCCGGCCGAGCCGGCCGGCGAGGTTCGCAAGACCGTCTCGATCGTGTTCTGCGACGTCACGGGGTCCACCGCGATGGGCGAAGGCCTCGACCCCGAGCCGCTACGAAACGTGATGACCAGGTACTTCGACACGATGCGCGCCGCGATCGAGCGCCACGGCGGCACGGTCGAGAAGTTCATCGGCGACGCGGTCATGGCCGTGTTCGGCATCCCGCAGCTGCACGAGGACGACGCGCTGCGGGCCGTACGGGCCGCCGCCGACATGCAGTCGGACCTCGGCGTCTTAACCGGGAGCTGGAGCGCGATCGGGGCGTCTCGATCCGCGTCCGCATCGGCGTGAACACGGGCGAGGTCGTTTCGAACGACGCCGCGGCCGGCCAGCAGCTGGTGACCGGCGACGCCGTCAACGTCGCCGCCCGGCTCGAACAGCACGCGCAACCGGGTCAGGTGCTGCTCGGCGACGCGACGTACCGGCTGGTGCGCGACGCCGTCGATGTGGAGGCCGTCGAACCGCTCGAGCTGAAGGGGAAGTCCGAGCGGGTCCCCGCCTGGCAGCTCCGGCGGGTGCTGTCCGATGCCGCCGGCCACGAGCGGAACCTCGATTCGCCGATGGTCGGTCGGACCAAAGAGCTCGAGCTGTTCACGCGCGGGCTCGAGCGCGCCCGTCACGAGCGCACCTCGCACCTGTTCACGCTGCTCGGCTCCGCGGGCGTAGGCAAGTCGAGGCTCGTCCGCGAATTCCTCGGCGGCGCCGACGACGCGACCGTGCTGCGCGGCCGGTGCCTTTCCTACGGAGAGGGGATCACGTACTACGCGCTCGGCGAGATCGTCCGACAGGCGACCGGCGGCGCCGAGTCAGACGACGCCGCGGTGTCGCTCGCCTCGCTCACCGCTGCGCTGCGTGACGCCGAAGACGGCGACCGGGTCGCGCGCCTCGTGGGGGGCTTGTTCGGCTGGGCGGAGGCCGCGACCCCCGATGACGCGGCGTGGGGCGTGCGAAAGCTGTTCGAGCATCTGGCTCGAGAGCGGCCGCTCGTCGTCGTGTTCGACGACATCCACTGGGCCGAGCCGCTCCTGCTGGATCTGATCGAGCACCTGGCGGACTGGACGCGCGACGCAGAACTACTGCTCGTCTGTGTCGCGCGACCCGAGCTGCTCGAGATCCGCCCCGGTTGGAGCGGCGGCAAGATGAACGCGACCTCGATCCTGCTCGAACCGCTCGCCGGCGACGAGGCGGGCGCGCTGCTCGACAACCTGCTGGGCGACGCCGACCTGCCGGGCACCGCGCGCGAACGGATCCTCGCGGCCGCGGAAGGGAATCCGCTGTTCGTCGAGGAGATGATCGGCATGCTGATCGACGACGGCCTGCTGCGATTCGAGGACGGCTCGTGGCGCGCCGTCGACGACCTCGCGGACCTCACGGTCCCGCCGACGATCCAGTTGCTGCTGGCCGCGCGTCTGGACCGGCTCGACGCGGAGGAGCGCGCCGTGATCGAACGCGGCGCCGTCGAGGGCAAGGTCTTCCATACCGGCGCTGTGACCTCGCTCGCGCCCGAAGGACTGCGGGCGCATGTCCGCCCGCGCCTGCTCGCGCTCGCGCGGAAGGAACTGATCCGCCCCGACCGCGCCGAGTTCGCCGGTGAGGACGCGTTCCGGTTCCGACACCTCCTGATCCGCGACGCGGCCTACCAGGCGATGCCGAAGGAACAGCGGGCCGAGCTGCACGAGGGCTTCGCCCGGTGGCTGCGGGAGGTCACCGCCGAACACGCAGACGACTACCAGGAGATCCTCGGACACCATCTTGAACAGGCCTATCGGTATCGCAGCGAGCTCGGCCCGGCGGACGATCGCACCCGAGCCCTGGCACACGATGCCGCGCGAGCGCTGCATCGCTCGGCGGAGCGGGCGACGATCCGCGGCGACCTAGACGGCTCTGCGCATCTCCTAGAGCGGACGATCGCGCTGTCGAGCGGCCTGGAACGGGCCTCGGCGATCGTCGACCTCGGCGAAAACCTCGAGACGAACAGTCACCATCTCCGTGCTCTCGAGGTGCTCGGCGAATTTCTGGCATCACCCGAAGCGCCGGCCTCGCCCGCCCTCCGGATCCGCGCGAGCATCTTCCATCTCAGCGCCGAATCGCAGACGAATCCCGAGCTCGGCCTCACAGCAGCGAACCAGCGAGCGATCTCGTTGCGAACCGAAGCGGAGGCCATCGAGGATCGCGACGCGCTCACCGCGACGCTGATCGCGTGTGGCTCGTTCGCGTTCTGGCTCGGCAACCCTGCCGAGTCACGCGCGGTCTCAGAGCGCCTCGCCCCGCTGGCGCCCCAGATGACCCCGACCTACCGGGGGCTCGTCTGCCTGGGGTTCATGGTCGATTCATACTTCGGCTCCGCGCCGCTGGTCGATGGATTCCGATACGTCGCGCGCATGCGCGAGATCCAGGGTGACAGCGTGCTCGGCCAGGTTCGGTGCGACATCCTGGAGGCGAGCCTGCAGTCCATGGCCGGCGACATCGACGCGTTCGACGCCGCCATGGCGAGCGCCGACCGGGGATGGGACGAGATGCGGAACCCAGAGAGCCGTCTCGTCCAGGGTCAGGTGCAAGCGGAGAGTCTGTGGAGGATCGCTCGCGAAGCCGAGGCGGTCGCGTTGATGCGGCAGATGAAGGCGCTCATGGATCGCATCGGCGAGACGGGCAACAACGCGACGATCACGGCGGAGCTCGCCACGTACCTCGCCGAGTCGGGCAGCGTCGAGGAGGCGGCGATGTACATAGAGCAGGCGCGTGCGATCACCTCGCCGGACGACTTCGGCGCCACGGTGCCCATAGGCTGGGCGTCCGGCCTCGTGGCCTCGGCTCGTGGGGAGCACGACACGGCCATCGCGGCGCTCGACGAGGCGTTGCGAACGGTTCGCCAGACCGACTACCTGAACTTCACGGCGGAGACGCTGCGCATCCGCGGCCAGATCCTCTGGGCCGCCGGCCGCACAGACGACGCTGAGCGCTCCTTCGACGAAGCTGCCGCGTTGTGGACGCACAAGGGCAACGTGGCCGATCTCGACAGGCTGGCCCGCTGGCGGCGCGACGCCGTCCGGCCATGACAGGCCGGTATCCCCCGATCGAGCCGTACGACCGCGGCGCTCTCGACGTTGGCGACGGCAACGCCGTGTATTGGGAGGTGTGCGGCGACCCGAACGGCAGACCGGCGGTCGTCGTCCACGGCGGCCCGGGCTCCGGCTGCTCGCCATGGCAGCGCGAGCTCTTCGATCCGCACGCCTATCGCATCGTGCTGTTCGATCAGCGGGGATGCGGCCGGAGCACGCCACACGCGAGCGAGCCCGCGATCGATCTCGCGACCAACACGACGCAGCATCTGATCGCCGACATGGAGCTGCTGCGCGCCCACCTCGACATCGATCGGTGGCTGGTGTTCGGCGGTTCGTGGGGCAGCACGTTGTCGCTCGCGTATGCCGAGGCGCATCCCGGCCGTGTGAGCGAGATGGTGCTGTGGGGCGTGACCACCGGACGCAGATCCGAGGAAGACTGGTGGTTCCGCGGTGGCGTGTCGCCGTTGTTTCCTGAACAGTGGAAGGCACTTCAGGATGCGCTTCCTCCGGCCGAGCTCGGCGGCGACATCGTGGCGGCGTACGCCAAGCTGCTTCGCGATCCGGACCCCGAGGTACGTCGGCGCGCTGCGCTCGCCTGGTGTAGATGGGAGTCCGCCACCCTGGCGTGGCCGCCAACCGACCAGCTTGATGCCCGCTACGAAGACCCGGACTTCGCGTTGGCGTTCGCGCGCCTCGTCACGCACTACGTCGGACACGACAACTTCCTGGAGGATGGAACGTTGCTCGGCGGGGCGGACCTGCTCGCCGATATCCCCGGCGTTCTCGTGCACGGGCTGTTCGATCTCCAGGCGCCGATCGGCAACGCCTGGGCGCTCGCTCGGGCGTGGCCTACCGCCGAGTTGATCGTGCTCGGCGACGTGGGTCATGCGGGCGGGGCTCCCGAACTCACACGGGAGATCGTCAGGGCAACGGATCGATTCGCAGCACTTGACACGTGACTGATCGGTCACATATGGTCGAGAGGTGAACGACGACGACCGTGTGTTCAAGGCGCTGGCCGACCCCACCCGTCGTCTCCTGCTGGACCGGCTCTTCGAGCGTGACGGCCGCACGCTGACGGAGCTCGAGTCCGAGTGCGAGATGACGCGCTTCGGGGTCATGAAGCACCTGAAGGTCCTCGAGGAAGCGGGGCTCGTCGTCACACGCCGGGAGGGCCGCGAGAAGCTGCATTTCCTGAACCCCGTGCCCATCCGGCTGGTCCACGACCGGTGGATCGACAAGTACACCGAGCGACAGGTTTCGGCGCTGGCCGACCTGAAGCACGAACTGGAAGGAGGCTCGGCATGAGCACCGACACGATGACGACCACCCAGGTGTACCGCGTCTTCATCAAGGCGACGCCCCAAGCGATCTGGAACGCCATCACGCAACCCGAATGGTCCGATCGCTACGGGTACGGCGGAAAGGTCGACTATGACCTGCGGGCCGGCGGGACCTACAAGGCCTACTCGAGCGACGCGATGAAGCAGGCCGGCGCGGCGGGGGGCTTCCCGGTGCCCGACGTCATGGTCGACGGCGAGGTGATCGAGGCGGATCCCCCTGCGCGGCTCGTCCAGACGTTCCGCATGTTGATGGACCCGGATGTGGCCGAGGAAGGCTTCACGCGCCTCACGTATGAGATCGAGCAGCGCAAGGGCGGCGTGTGCCAACTCACGGTGACCCACGAGCTGGAGGGCGCGCCGAAGTTGCAGCTGATCGTCTCCGGCGCACTCGGTGAGAGCGCCGGTGGCGGCTGGGCATGGATCCTCAGCGATCTCAAGACGCTGCTGGAAACAGGCTCCGCGATGGACCCGAAGGATCAGCTCAACCAGGGCTGAGTCATCACGCGAGGAAGGCGCCCGAGGGCGGTGGGCGCGTCGGCCACGACGCGTGCCCCCGCCCTCGCCTCGCGTTCGGAGCCGGCGATAGGGCGAGTCAACGATCACGCGTGCGCGATGGGGTGGTGCTGGTGGTGCCGCTCATCGGCGAGCGCGTGGTGGATCGTGGCGACGACCCACAGCATCGCGATCACGATGGTGAGGATCGCGAACGCGGTCTCGGAGCCGCTGACGATGCCCCAGATCCCGACCGCCAACGCGAAGAAGCCGAGCGTCGAGGCGCCCAGCACCATCGAGTCACCCGTGTCGAAGCTCGTCATGTTCGATCCACCGACGATGCATGCCGCCAGCCCGACCACGAGCAGCGCCGCCGCACCCGCCTGGTAGTCGTCCAGGAGTGGCCATCCCCATCCATCGCTGACCGCGAGGAAGATCACACCGCACACCCCGACGAGCAGGGCGCTGACACCGTCTCTCCAGGAGAGTCGCATCGGACCCGCCTCCTTCTGCCTCTGCTCCTCCAACTGTTGCATCGCGCCGCGACCGAGGCAGTGGGCATGGGTCCCGCGCGCCGAGGGTCGTTCGGGCGCCGGCACGAACGTCTCCGCCCCGTCAATCCCGAAGGACGGCAACCAGCTCGTCGACCCCGTCGTCGGCCTGCTGCTCCCGTACCACGAGGAACCCGCACTTCTCCAGCACGCGGCGCGAGCCGATGTTGTGCACGGCCACGATCGCGGTCAGCGGCCGCCTCGTCTCGATCTCGAGGAACGCCCGCAGCGCAGCGGTCCCCACACCACGACCCCAGAAGTCACGCCCGATCCAGTAGCCGATATCGCGATCTGCATCGGCCTGCCAGCTCCCGACACTGCCCGCGACCACGCCGTCGACGACGACCGTGCGCTGCAGCACCTCCGGATCCGCATCGATCTTCTTCTGGTGGGCGACGAAGGCGTCCCAGTCCCGCGACGGGAACGCGGCCATCGCGCTCGCGACGGGATCGGCCTGATTGTCGAAGAGGATCGGCAGGTCCGCCTCGCGGGTGTCGCGCAGCTCGAACGCGCATCCGCGGACGTTACACCGAGTGCTCAATCCTCGTAATAGCGATAGCTCTCCGTCGGAGACCGCTTCGCCCGGTACATCGCGGCGTCCGCGTGGCGCAGCAGCGTCTCGGCGTCGTGCGAATCGTCCGGGAACCTGCTGACCCCGATCGAGCCATGGGCGCGGAACGCTGTGCCGTCGAGATCGATCGGGTCCTCGAGCGCCTGGATGACGCGCTCGAGCACCAGGGCGATCACGGCCGAGGCGTCGATCGGATCCAGGTCGGCGAGCAGGACCAGGAACTCGTCGCCGCTCTGTCGGGCCACCAGATCGACGTCGCGCGTCGAACGCTGCAGCCGCGCTGCCAACCCCGCGAGCAGGAGGTCGCCCGCGTGATGGCCCATCGTGTCGTTGAGATGCTTGAAGTTGTCTAGGTCGAGGTAGAGCACGGCGATCGAGGTGTGATCCCGGCGCGCGCGCTCGACCGCCAGCAGCAGCGACTCGTGGAACAGTTCACGGTTCGCGAGACCGGTCAGCGCGTCGTGGTAGGCCATGTGCGTCACACGCGCCTCGGCCTCCTTGAGCTCGGTGACGTCGAACAACAGCCCTTGCTCGAGGATCACCCGGCCCGCGTCGTCGCGATAGGCGAACGCCCGGTCACGAACCCACACGATGCGACCGTCGGGGCGCACCATCCGGTAATCGTCGAGATCGCCGCCCTCGCCCGCGAGGAACGCCTCGCTCTGCGCCTGCACCCATTCGCGATCATCGGGGTGCACCATCCGCAGCCACATGCCGGCGTCCTGCATGTACGCCTGCGGGGTCACCCCGAGGATGTCCTCGATCTGTGGACTCACGTAGATCGTCGTGTGGCCGCGGTCCTCGTAGACCACCGCCGGCACCTGCTCGACGAGACCCCGATACCGAGCCTCGGCCTCGAACAGCTGCGAGACGGCCTCGCGCCCGGCGAGCAACTCCCGTGCGTCTCGGAACGACACGACGAGCGCCCGGTCGGTACGGCGGGCGCGGACCTCGATCGGCAACGGCTCGCCGTGCGCGCGCGACAACATCGCCTCGAACGGCTCCTCCGTGCGGATCCATCCCTGGATCACGTCGGTGATCTCCGAGCCCCGTGGGTCGTGGCCGGTCAAGGCGACCGCCTGCGTGTTCGCGCGCAGGATCAGATCCTCGTCGACCACCAAGAGCGCCTCCGGGGCAGCATCGAACAGGCTCCGGACATCAAGCCCGAGGTCGCTCGATCGTGAGGGGTCGTTCTGCATATCCGTAGGAGCATCGGTCAGTTGGGGGACAGACCTGAGGCCCTCACCGTGACGCGTCGATCCGATGCATCTCCTCTTGGATCTGCTGCTCCGTCAGGGGTCCCTGGTACACGTCCCAGCCGTGGAAGAACAACCCGATGCCCCACCCAAGGATCGGGAAGATCGGCCAGAAGAACCCGGAGCCCGTGACGGCCCAGATCGCCACCACGAACGTGTTCACGAGCACGTAGGCGAACACATGTGCCTTGAACTCGCGCTTCTTCTGGAGTCGAGCGAGCGCCCGCTCGCGGAGATCGACGTCGTTCGTCGTCATCGCACCCACCTCCTGCCCCGATGATGCCGCGACACCACTCCCCAACCCATGGCCGATGGTCCTGCGAACCACGGGGCCGGCACGTCGGTCAGCCCGGGCGACCGGAGAGGCGGTCACTCGAGCGCTGCGCGGAGGGCATCGATGTTGTCGTCCAGCCAACGGCGGCGGCGTTCGGCGCGACCTTCGCCTCCCTGTCGCGCCAGCATCTCCACGAAGGCCGGCTCGCCGGCAGCCGCACGTCGCTCCACCAACGAGAGCGACAACCGGTCGACGAAGATGCCGGGGATCTGGGCTCGCTGCGATGTACTCATGCCGTAGGCGTCGGCGATGAGCCGAGCCCGTGCGAACGGGTCGAGACCCTCCATGCCTGGCACCGGGTCAGACGGATCGTGCACGGGTCCCCACATCGACATCACCGCGGCCACGTCCCACAGTCCGCGACCCGGGGCCGCGAAGTCCCAGTCGAGGAACGCGATCGCCTCGCCGTCGCGGAACACGACGTTCTCGGGGCAGATGTCGTTGTGGCAGACGACCGACCCGCCGAGCGGATCGGCGAGCTCGTCCCCCCACGTGAACGGCGAGGCATCGAAGCCCACCACCGCATCGTGCAGCCGCCGCTGCAGCCGTGCAACGCTCGCGAGCGCGGCGTCGCTCATCGACCACGCGGGGAACGGCGGGATCGGCACGTCACCCTCGACGAACGAGAGCACCTCGCGCCCACGCTCATCCAGGCCGAGCGGACGCTGCACGTGATCGAACCCGACGTCGTGCAGGTGCTGCAGCAGCGCGAACACCGACTCGGTGAAGGCGCTCGCGGGACGGCGGACCGTGTCGCCGACCCGCACCACGTTGCCGAGGTTGGCGATCCCGCCGGCGAGAGGCTCTTCGTCAGCGCTCACGCCGGCAGGATAGCCGCGGGCTACGCGTCCTCGTGGTGATGGCCGGCGCGAGACTTGACGACCGCGCGGGCGAGCAGGAGCGCCGCCACCGCGATCACCTGACCGCCCAGGATCACCTTGTTCACGTCGATCGCCGGACGCCACTGCACGTCGTCGTCCTTGATGACGAAGGCGCCCGCAGGCTTGGCGTTCATCCCGAAGCCGCTGCCCCGGCCGGAGCCCTCACCCTCCGGGCCCTCGCCGCGGCCACCGCCGGCACCGCCCTGCACGCGCGCGGCCGGGATCATCGTGACCCCGTTCTTCTCGTACGGGTCGCCGAAGACCCGGCGCACGGTCATGACCTCCTTGGCCTGCTCGATCGTCTCGAGCACCTCGTTCTGTGCGTCCATCAGACGCCTCCTCCCTCGACGGCTATCGCCGTCGTTGTCTTTGCCCGCTCGGCTCGTGCCCGGATCGACGTGAGCTCCTTGCGCATCATCCAGAAGTCGCCGAGCTCCATGAGCACGAGGTCTCCCACCACCGTAGGACGTCGCCAGCGATAACGCATCCGGATCCGAGCGATCAGACGCGTCCGATCAACCGAGAGCGGCTCGAGGACCCAGGCCCAGCTCGAACCCGGCTTCGACCACACCATCGATCGGGGCGCATCCATCTCCACGACGCGAAACGCAGTCTCTTCGTTCACGGTCGGAGCCATCGGGATCCAGTCCCCCACCTGCAGGGACTGCAGCGCGGGCTCGATCCGGTTCGCGCTCTCGCCGCGCCCAAGGTTGTCCAATAGGTCATAGGCGTAGAAGCCCGCACGCCCGTACCCGATCTGCACCAACCAGGGCCACACGGCCTCCGGGGGCGCTTCGATCGTGATCGCGCGGGTCGGGGCGAACTGTGGCTTCCGCACCAGCCCGTCGCCAGGCATGGGCCGAATCACCTCGTCATCGGTGGCACCCCAGCGCAGGTGCCAGCGACGGTACCGCCGGAATCCGACCACCGCCGCGGCGGCGCCAACGGCTCCGATCCACCATCGTGCGCGCATCGCACGTCACCTCCGGAGTCATCGAAGCGCGCGCCGTCGCTCGCGGCATCGGCCAACCGACCCGCTATCGAGGGGCCTCCCCTGCGTCCTCCCGATCGCGCGAGGCGCTCAACAAGGCTCGCAGCCCGGGGAGTGCCGCCCGATCACGCGGGCGGTCGGCCGCCTCTTTCGAACGGATGACGTCGGCGAGCGACGCGACGGTGACATCGCCGGATCGAAGATGGATCGAAACCGCATCTCGGCGCAGATCGTCATAGCCACGCGTGCCCGAGGGCTCGAACGTGATGTCGAGGTCGCCCGCGTCCGTCTGCAGGTTCCAAACCCGCACCCGCGCCAGCGACTCCGCGGAATGGTCAAAAGGCACACCCTCGGGCTCACCGCTCACGCGGATGCGCGCGTGCAGGTCCTTGAGGGCTGCGGAGAGACGATCCAGATTCTCGCGAGCCTCCTTGGGCACGACGTCGACATCGGTCGTCAGGTGCGAGGCTCCGTGCAGGATCGCGGCGAGACCCCCGATCAGGACGTACCGCACGTCGTGCCGATCAAGCACGTCGAAGATGAGGCGCGGATCGAACTCAGCCATCGGTGTCCTCTACCGAGAGCTGCGCTTCGCGTTGCAGCTGCACGGCCGCGACCGCTCGGTCCAAACGCTCGTCGGGGCTGAGCCGCGCCCCTTGCTCGACCATCGACCACGCGTCCTCATCGAGGGCAACCACTCGGATATCGAGATCGAACCCGCACGTGCGAACCAGGGACAGCAACCGGTCGAACGACGGGGAGACGCGACCTGCCTCGATCCGCGCGATCAGGGACTGCGAGACGTCCGCTCGATCGGCCACCTGTTGTTGGGTCAGACCCGCGCGCCGTCTTGCTTCCCGAAGCAGCTGCGCGCTATCCACGGCGAACACGTAGCACTTTCATGCATGAAGTATATGTCTCTTACGCATAATGGCAATGCTTATCGCTCATAGGAGCGTTCCACGAGCTGCCGGCGAAGGCCGCCCTCATCGAGACCGACATCCCCATCGAGGTCGATCGGCGTGCCGTAGCCGTGGATGAACGCTCGAGGCACACCCACGAACGTCAGTGCGGCCGGCACCCCGCGAAACGTCTCGGCGAGTACCGGGGCACTCGTTCCCTCGTAGAACGGCTCGACCGCGATCACACGCGGCGTCTCGCCGGCGATCGATCGCAGGCCTGCGTGATCGAACGGAGCGAGGCTCGTCACGTAGGCAACCGTGACATCCAGCCCATCGCTCGCCGCGAGCACGCGGTCCAGCATCGGCCCGAACGCGAGCACGGTGGGTCCTCCGCCCTGCCGCACGACCTCGATCCGTCCGGGGGCGATGTCGCGCCCCTGGGCGTTGGTGGCAACGCTCGCGCGCAGATACGTCGGATGACCGTTCGCGTAGGTGGCGCGGATCAGTGCAGCGACCTCGTCCCCGTGACCCGGGACCAGCACCTCCATCCGTGGGATCGCGAGCATCAGCGTGGCGTCGGCCGGAGCGTGATGGGTCCCCCCCTCCATCGCGTAGTCGTAGGAACCGCCGACGCCGACGAATGTGCCGCCGAGCCCCTGGTACCCGAAGTCCAGCTTGAGCTGCTCGTACGGACGTTCTGCCATGAACGGTGACAGGGAGTGCGCGATCGGATGGAACCCCTCCATCGCGAAGCCCGCCGCCACACCGACCATCGCCTGTTCCATGATCCCGATGTTCACGACGCGTGTCGGGTGCCGACGCATCGCGTCGGCGAAGTAGTCGGTGCTGATCTCGGCGAGGACGACCGCCACGCGATCGTCGGCGTCGAGCAGCTCGGAGACCGTCGCGCCGAACGCCGCACGCATCTCTCGCATCACCACTCCCCCTCCGGGATGTCGGCGACGACCGCGGTCGGGCGATCCTGATGGCGCACACGGAACGCGGCCTCGAGCGCGTCGTGATCGTGGCCGTCGACGATGTAGGCGTCCCACCCGAACCCGTCGAGGCGCGCCAGCCACGGTGACATGTCGGGCTCGGAGCTGTGGTTGTCGATCACCAGCAGGGTGAGATTGCCCAGCTGTTGCTGCGGTGCAAGCAGGATCGCCTCCCAGTTTGATCCCTCGTTCAACTCTGCGTCGCCGCACAGCACGACGACCCGCGGCTCGGTCCGCCCCTTCGCACGCAACGCCAACGCGATGCCGGTCGCGATCGGCAGCCCATGCCCCAATGATCCGGTCGACGCCTCGACGCCGGGCACCTGCGTGCGATCCGGATGCGAACCGAGATGCCCGCCATGGGTCATGAACGCGTCGAGCCACGATGCCGGGAAGAACCCCTTGGCCGCCAGGATCGCGTAGAACGAGATCGGCCCATGCCCCTTGCTCAAGATGAAGCGGTCGCGATCCTCCGCCTCCGGGTCGGCGGGATCGATCCGGAGGATCCGGTCATAGAGCACCCAGAGCGCGTCGAGCGTCGAGGTCGAGCTCTCCTCGTGTTTCTCGTCGCCGGTGGCGCGGTGCACCAAGGCCACGACGTCATCCAGCGTCAACCGACGTGTCCATCGCTCGGCACCCTATGAGTTAAAGTGCCCTTGAAGTCAAGAGGAGTGTGTCGACTTGCCCGCGAAGAACGACCTGCTGACGATCGGTGAGGTGGCTGCCCGCAGCGGGCACGCCGCCTCCGCGATCCGCTTCTACGAGGCCGAGGGATTGATCAGTGCCGCTCGCACGCCCGGTGGGCAGCGCACGTTCCCCCGCCATGTCCTGCGACGTCTCGCCTTCATCTCCTCGGCGCAGCGGCTGGGGCTCACCCTGCGGGAGATCGCGGACGCGCTCGCGGGTCTGCCGCCCGATCGGGCCCCGACGAAGACGGAGTGGGCGCGGCTGTCTCGCACGTGGCAGGGCGGTCTGGACGCCCGCATCGCCGAACTCGAGCGGCTGCGCGAGACCCTCACGTCGTGCATCGGATGCGGGTGCCTCTCGTTGCGGACCTGTGGTCTGTTCAACACGGGCGACGCGGCCGCCAGCCGCGGCGCGGGCGCCCGATACCTCCTCGGCGACGACCCGGACGAGGTCGTTCAGGAAGCTCGACGGGCACATCGGTAAGTGATAGCTTACCTATCGTGCTTGCATCACTCGTGACCGATCGAGCCTGGGACGCGCTCGGGGACCCCACCCGACGACGGGTCTTCGAGCTGCTGCGCGACGGGCCACGGCCCGTCGGGGAGCTCGCCGCGCAGCTCCCGGTAAGCCGGCCCGCGGTCTCCCAGCACCTCGCGATCCTGCGGGATGCGGGGCTCGTGTCGGACCAGCGCGACGGGCGCCGCAACCTCTATCGCATCGACCAGGACGGCCTCGCAGCCCTCCGCCTGTACCTGGAAACCATGTGGGACGACGTCCTGGGCGCGTTCGCCGAGGCCGCCGACCACGCCGACCGACCGGAGCAGGAGGAACCGACATGATCGAACCGATCCGCCGAAGCGTCCGCGTGCGCTGCGATCCCGCGACCGCGTTCCGTGTGTTCACGACCGGGATGGATACGTGGTGGCCGCTGCACGTTCATTCCCGTGCCGTCCAGGAACGCGAGGGCGAGTCGGTGAAGGCGGAGCGGATCGTCGTCGAGGAGCGCGAAGGCGGACGCATCTACGAGGTGATGTCCGATGGCGTAGAGGCGGCGTGGGGCACGATCCTGGTCTGGGAACCGCCGCATCGCCTCGTCGTGGCCTGGCAACCGAACGGACGACCGCCGAACCCCACCGAGCTCGAACTGCGGTTCACGGCCGACGGGGCGAGCACGACCGTCGAGCTCGAGCACCGCGGCTGGGAGCGACTCGGCGCCGGCGCGACCGACGCACGCGACAGCTACCTGCACGGATGGCCGCTCACCTTCGATCAGCTCTTCGCCGAGGCGGCGGACGCGGCCGCTCAGTAGGTGTAGACGGCGGAGATGGCGGCGCCGCGCTGCGTGACGCGTTCGATCTGCGCCCACGGGAACAGCACGCGCACGACGTCCTCCGCGTCGCGGCTGAGCACCTCCACCCCGTACTGGGTGAACTTGATCTCCGTGGCCGGATCGAATGTCTCGACCCGTCCGCCGAGGAACGTGATCTCGGTTTCCATCGGCCCTCCCGATCGCTCCAGCACTTCAGTATGGCCCCCTGGTGCCGATCGCGCCCTCGGCCGAAGGTCCCGACCCGGGCCGTGTTCCTCCGCTACGGTTGCCGCATGGACGACCGCTACAAGCGAGGCCGGACGCGGTTCCTCGAGGTCCACGACGAGAAGGCCTTGCGTGCGGTCGAAGGACTCGGCGAGCTCGGGCACCACATCGTCTCGTTCGTGTACGGCGATCTCTACACCCAGCCGGCGCTGACCGATCGCGATCGGGAGCTCGGGGCGGTGGTGGCGCTGACCGCGCTCGGCCGCTCCTCCCAGCTCCCGCAGCACCTGCGCGCGGCGCTGCGCGCGGGCCTGGGGGAGGATGAGCTTCGGGAGGCCATCATGCTGACCGCGTCGATCGCCGGGTTCCCGCCGGCGATGAACGCGATGTCGACGCTGCGCTCCGTGCTCGCGGAGCCTGCGAAGGACGCGGGGCCGGATCCGTGAGCCGACTGCACAGCCAACACGGTGGCGTGCTCGCCAAGACGCTGGTGCTGCTGCTGATCGTGCTCCTTGCCGGAGCCGCGGTCGTGTACGTGTACGGAAAGCGACAGCAGCCGCTGTCGATCGAGGATGCGACCGTGCGCGCGACCGCCGGTGGCTCCGGCACCGTGGTGCTCGCCCCCGATGGGCGCGTCTACGTGGCGACGATCGTGCACAACGACGGCACGTTCCCCATCACGCTGCTCGGGCTGGGCGACGCGTCGCCGCCGCGCGACCAGCCGTACGCCGCCACGAGCGTCGGGCTCGGCGACGGCAGCACCGCGAATCCCGCATCCGCCGCCTCCTTCACCTCCGTATCCCTGAAGCCGGGCGCCGGCGTGGGGATCTTCGTCGTCTATGAGCCGAACCCCGGGCTGGCGTGCGCGCGATACATCGACGCGGCCGGGCCTCCGACGGCCTTCCCACCGGTCCCCCTTCGATTCAGCACCTACGGGGTGGAGGCGGAGCAGGCGGTGGAGATCCCGGGCGCCCCGGAGGTCGAGGGGTTCACGCGCTCGCAGTGCGAGCGCGCACTCGGCGCCTAGGCGTCACGACGCCCCTCGGCCCAGACGGCGGCCCCCCACAGCAGCGCCACGTACGCGGCGGCGAGCGCCAGGGCGCCCACCTGCCCGAACAGCACGACACCGGGATCGGTCGTCCCGCCGAAGGCGCCGTTGACGCCGGAGAAGGGAGTCCATCTCGTCAGCGCCGGTTGGACCGCGGTCGCGAGCGGCTCGATCAGGAACAGCCACCCCAGCAGGCCGAGGATCGCGACCAGTTGGCTGCGCACCAGCGCGCCGAAACAGACCGCGAGGACGGCCCCGTAGGCACCCTGCAGGCCGACCTGGGCCATGCCGACGATCGCGGGTGAGCCGAACGGCACGGGCTCCCCCTTCGCGGCGAGCCACCCCACCGCCAAGAGCACGACGACGAAACCGGCCGCAGCGCCGTACACGAACCCGATCGGTGCCGCGGCGAGCGCCTTTGCCGTCACGACACGCAGGCGCGACGGCGTGGCCAGATAGGTCCCGACCGCCGTCCCGTAGCGGAACTCCGAGGTGGCCATCGTCGTCGCGAGCACGAGCACGAAGGCCAGCACGCCGGCCGCGTCGAAGACGAGACGGCGCAGGTCCTCGGCCGTCGCGACCGGGTGCAGACCCGACAACCGGCCTTGGTCGGTGTTCGCGAGCGAGAGCAGCAGCAGGGTCGCGAGGCCGGTGAGGCCGAGACCACCGAGCCCGAGCCCGATCCAGAGTCGCGTCGAGCGGACCTTGCGCACCTCCGCCTGCACCAACCGGATCACGACGTGGCCCCGTCGTGGATGTCCGGGCGCACCGGCGGCGCGCCGGGGGCGACCCCGCCGGCCGGAGGCGTCGTGCCGGTGAGCGCCAGGAACGCGTCCTCGAGGGTGGCGGTCTCCCGACGCAGTTCGTGTAGGACGAGCCCCTCGGCGCCCGCGAGCTCGCCCACACGCTCGATCGAGAGCTGTCGGACGGCGAGCGCGCCGTCGGCCCGGTCGAGCACCACACCGCCGGCGGTCTCCACCATGGTGCGGAGTCGGTCGCGCTCCGGCGATCGCACGACGACCGTCTCCCCACCGGCGCCGACCAGCCGATCGACCGTGTCGTCGGCGACCAGGGCCCCCCGATCGATGACCACCACCCGATCCGCGACCTCGGCGACCTCGGACAGCAGGTGGCTCGAGACCAACACGGCCCCCCCGTCGTCGGCGAAGCGGCGCAGGAACCCGCGCAGCCACGCCACACCCGCCGGGTCGAGCCCGTTGGCGGGCTCGTCGAGCACCAACACCGTCGGCTCGCCCAGCAGCGCCGTCGCGAACGCGAGGCGTTGCTTCATCCCCAACGAGTAGCCGCGCACCTTCATGTCGGCGAACTCACCCATGCCCGTGAGCGACAACACGGCGCCTGCGCGTCCTCGATCGAGCCCGCCCTGCAGGCATGCGATCTCCAGATGCGCGCGCGCCGAGCGTCCCGGATGGAACCCCGTCGTCTCCAGCGCCGCACCGACCCGTGCGAGCGGACGATCGAGCGTGCGATAGGGCTCGCCGAGCACGCGCGCCTCCCCGGTCGTGGGGACCGCGAGACCGAGCACCATGCGAAGCGTGGTCGTCTTCCCGGCGCCGTTGGGTCCGAGGAACCCCGTCACGCTGCCGATCGGCACATCGAAGCTCAGGTGATCGACCGCGGTGACCGCGCCGAAGCGCTTCGAGAGCCCTCGGACCTCGATCGCGGCGGAGGTCACGTGCGCATCGGACATCGCGACAGCCTATCCGTCGACCGCGACTATGCTGCGGACATGACCGTGCTGCGCATCGGCGCACTCCCCGACACGTTGGTCGCCCCCGTCTTGGTCGTGGCATTCGATGGCTGGGTCGACGCCGCCGGCGCCTCCAGCGCCGCCGCGGAGCATCTCGCCGGCGGCGGCGCGCTCGTCGTGACCTTCGACGACGACACGCTCTTCGACTACCGGTCGCGCCGACCGACCCTCGACATCATCGACGGCACGCTGCATCGTCTGCAATGGCCGGCACTCCAGATCCATCACCGCGCGATCGACGGACGCGACCTCTTGATCCTGCACGGTCCCGAGCCCGACTTCCGCTGGAAGGAGCTCGGCGACGCGGTCGGAGAGTTCTGTCTGCAGTCCGGCGTCGTCGAGTGGATCAGTCTCGGCGCGATCCCGGCGGCGGTACCGCACACGCGTCCCGTGCCCGTGCTGGCGACCGCCTCGCGCGACGGCCTTCTGCACGAGGCCGAGACGCAGGGGCCCGAAGGGTTGCTTCGCGTCCCGAGCGCCGCGCTGTCCTCGATCGAGCTGCCCGTGACGCAGATGGGAGTGCCGGCGGTTGGGTTCTACGCACAGGTGCCGCACTACGTCGGCGGGCCATATGCGGCCGCGAGCGTCTCGCTCCTTCGTCACGTGTCCCGGCACCTCGGGGTGGACCTCCCGTTCGAGGAGTTGGAGCAGGAAGCCGACGCGCAGCGGCAGCGGCTGGACGCCGCCGTCGCCGCGGACGAGGACGTCCAGGAGATCCTGCAGCGGCTCGAACAGAACACCGAGGAACAACTGCCCTCCGGCGACGAGCTCGCGGCCGAGATCGAGCGCTTCCTGCGCGGACAGACCGACCAGAGCTGAGCCCCGGCGGCCGGGTGCTCGCCGCCGGTAGCATGCGCGGATGCCCGAGCCCACGAGCGACCGCACGCGGCTCCACCGGCACGCCGAGCGGGGCGCCGACCTCGCGACGGTACACCGAGTGCTCGACGAGGCATTGACGTGCACGGTCGCCTGGGTCGACCCGGACGGCGCCCCTCGAGCGTTGCCGACGATCCAGGCGCGTATCGACGACATCCTGTATCTGCACGGATCGCGCGCGGCTCGCGCGTGGAAGGCGCTCGCGGCCGGCGCGGAGGTGTGTGTCGTCGCCTCCCTGATCGACGAGCTCGTGCTCGCACGGACGTCGCCGCATCACTCGATGAACTACCGCAGCGCCGTCGTCTACGGCCGGGCAGGCGAGGTGACCGATCCCGAGGAGCTCGTCGCGGCAGCCCGGGCGATCACGAGGCACGTGCTGCCCGGCCGTGAGCACGACGCGGCCGAGCCGCGCGAGAAGGATTGGCGCGAGACGCTGATCCTCGCGATGCCGATCGCCGAGGCGAGCGCCAAGGTCCGCTCCGGACCGCCGGCGGACGACGAGGCGGACCTCACGCTCGACGTCTGGGCCGGCACACTTCCCCTGCACACCGTGGTCGGCGAGCCTCTCCCCTCGCCCGATCTTCGAGCGGGCATCGACACACCCGACTATCTGAAGGGATACCGTCGCCCGTGACCGCCGAGGCCCCCACGCCACGCACGCGCGTCCGGCGGCTGCCCGAGCTCGGCGTGTACGAGCGTGCCCAGGTCGACGCGATCATCGACGAAGCCCTCTACTGCCATCTCGCATGGGTCGGGGACGACGGTGATCCGCGCGTGATCCCGACGATCCACGCGCGGATCGCGACACGCTGTATGTCCACGGGTCCAACGCGTCGACGACGCTCCGCGCGATCAGGCCGGGCGTGCCGATCGCGATCGCGATCACGATCGTCGACGGCATCCGGTTCGCACGGTCCATGTTCGAGCATTCGATGAACTACCGCACGGTCGTCGTGTACGGCGTGACGCAGGAGGTCACCGATCCCGAGGAGCTCGCCCGCGTGTTCGATGCGATCACCGATCACGTGGCGCCCGGACGCAGCGCCGACGCCCGGCGACCGACGCCGGACGAGCTGCGACAGACCACCTTCGTGAAGGTGGCCCTGGACGAGTGCAGCGCCAAGGTCAGCGAGGGGTTCCCCGAGGAGCCCGACGACGACCTCGCCCTGGACGTCTGGGCCGGGATCCTCCCGCTGCGCATCGTCCCGGGTGAGCCCCAGGACGACCCGCTCTTGCGCCCGGACGTCCAACGGCCCACGTACGTGACCGACTGGCGTCGCCCCGGCTCGTGACCGAGGTCCGGCCCGCGACCGAGGCTGAGCTCCCGGTGGTGGCGCGTGTGTTCGGCGAGGCGTTCATCGATGATCAGATGCTGCGATGGCCGTTCCCGCCAGACTGTGGCGTCGCGGACCTGAAGCACCTCTTCGCGATCCTGCTCGACGTGTATTGGCCACTCGACGCCGTGTGGGTCACCGACGACCTCGCGGGCGCCGCCGTGTGGCTTCCCCCGGGCGAGGCCGAGCGATTCCTCGAGATCGAGGGGTGCACACGAGATCTGATCCGACCGCTCACCGACGATGGCGGCGCGCGCTACGACCTGTTCTGGGACTGGCTCGGCGGGCACCTACCGGATACCCCCTGCTGGTTCCTCGACATCATCGCGGTCGACGCGAATGCGCGCGGGCGTGGCCTCGGTCGTCACCTGATCGAGCATGGCCTCGATCGCGCCCGAGCCGACGGATCGGCCGCGTTCCTCGAGACGAGCGTGGAAGACAACGTGGCGCTCTACGAGCGGTTCGGGTTCCGCGTGGTGCAGGAGCTGGAGGCGCCCGACGGGGGGCCGACGATCTGGTTCATGCGCGCCGATCCAAGCTAGGCGAGCTTGACCACCCGCGGCTGCGAGCCGTTGCGTGTGTGGCAGCGCCAGACGCCGTCGATCCGACGGAACACCGCCGTGACGCGATGGGGCATCTGCTTGCGGGTGCCGGCGCCGTCGTCCCAGACGCCCGTGCCCGCGGCGTTGAGCCACGCCACGTCACCCTCGACACGCACGCGATGCTCCTCGTACTCGATCGTGAAGGAGCCCGGCAGGCCGGCCATCCAGGTCGTGAACTCGCGGAGCTCCTCCGGGCCGACCGCCCGTTCGACCTCCGAGGATCGCCACAGGGTGAGATCGGGATCCTCGACGAAGCCGGCCATGACGGCATCGACATCGCCTCGGACGAAGGCGTCATCGAGGGCCAGGAAGGCGGCCCACACCTCCTCGGTCGCTTCCATGTCGGAAAGACTAGCCCCGTCGCTCGTGGGAGGTGCTATAGTCGCGGCCGCTATATCGAGTCGATATATCGACTCGTCACACCGATCGAGAAGGAACGGAAGAAGGATGATCGAACTCGCGATCTTGGGCCTGCTCAAGGAGCGCCCCATGCACGGGTATCAGCTCAACCGCGAGCTGTCCGAGCAGCTGGGCGGTCTGTGGCGGGTGTCCTACGGGTCGCTGTACCCGTCGCTGCGACGCCTCGAGCGCGACGGCGCGATCCGGACCGAACCGGGCGCCGGCACCGGCGCCCGGCGCAAGACCGTCTACGCCATCACCCCCGAGGGCGAGCGGCTGTTCCTCGAGCTCTTGCAGGAGCCGCCGCAGGAGAACCAGACGGAGGATGCCCGGTTCCGCGTGCGGCTCGCGTTCTTCCGGTATCTGCCGCCCGAGACCCGCGTGCGGCTCCTCGAGCGCAGACGGCACGGCTTGCAGGAACGGCTCGCGGAGGTCAAGGCGCACCTGCGCGACCCGGGTACGACCGACAGCTATCAGCGCGCGCTGATGGAGCACGCGCGGGCGGCCACCGAGACCGACATCGCGTGGCTCAACGACCTGATCCACACCGAGCGTCAGAAGTACGAGATCACCGCCCCCGTGGGCGAGCAGCGTCGGGCCTCGGCCACGCTGCGCAGGAAGGAGCGCACAGCATGAGTGAAGTTCGCATCGCCATCGTGGGGCTCGGCAACTGTGCCTCGTCCCTCATCCAAGGCCTCGAGTACTACAAGGATGCCGACCCGAACGAGTCGGTCCCCGGCTTGATGCACGTCGACCTGGGCGGCTACCACGTCCGCGACGTCACCGTGGTCGCCGCGTTCGACGTCGACGCCGACAAGGTCGGCAAGGACGTCGCCGAGGCCATCTTTACCGAGCCCAACAACACGATCCGGTTCTCCGACGTCCCGACCACCGGTATCACCGTGCAGCGCGGCCGCACACTGGACGGCCTGGGCACGTACTACCGCGAGATGGTCACCGAGTCGGAGGCGCCCGAGGTCGATGTCGTCGAGGTGCTGCGCGACACGAAGGCAGACGTGCTGGTCTCCTACCTGCCGGTGGGCTCCGAGCAGGCCGACAAGTACTACGCGCAGTGCGCGATCGACGCGGGCGTGGCCTTCGTCAACGCGCTGCCGGTATTCATCGCGAGCGACCCCGTCTGGGCCAAGAAGTTCGCCGACGCGGGCGTGCCGATCGTGGGGGACGACATCAAATCCCAGGTGGGCGCGACGATCACCCACCGTGTGCTCGCGAAGCTCTTCGAGGACCGCGGCGTCGAGCTCGACCGCACCTACCAGCTGAACTTCGGCGGCAACATGGACTTCATGAACATGCTGGAGCGCGAGCGACTGACGTCCAAGAAGATCTCGAAGACGCAGTCGGTGCAGTCACAGCTCGACCAGCCCCTCGACAAGGAGAACATCCACATCGGTCCGAGCGACCACGTCCCGTGGCTCGAGGACCGGAAGTGGGCGATGATCCGCCTGGAGGGTCGCAACTTCGGCGACGTGCCGCTGACGATCGAGATGAAGCTCGAAGTCTGGGACTCCCCCAACTCCGCCGGCGTCATCATCGACGCCGTGCGGTGCGCGAAGCTCGCGAAGGACCGCGGCATCGGCGGCCCGATCATCGGTCCGTCCGCCTACTTCATGAAGTCCCCACCGGTGCAGTTCACCGACGAGGAGGCGCGGCAGATGGTCGAGGAGTTCGCGGCCGGCGAGACGCCGCTCGAGGTGGTCGACCGCCCGCAGGGCGCCGACGTGCACGCCTGAATCAGCCGACGCGGGCGGGCCTCGCCGGCGACCAGCCGGCGTGGCCGCCCGACAGCCGCACCAACCGGGCGCGGAACCGATAGGTTCCGCGCCCTGCGTCTGCCCGGAAGGTGGCATCCGCCCGGGTCACGTGGGTCTTCCATGAACGCCAGTGGCCACCCGGGCGTCGGATCGACACGTCGTACGCGAACCCGGCGGGCGCTGTGCTCGACGCCCACGTGACCGTGAAAGTCGTCGCTCGTGTGCCCTTCCCGGGCGAGACGGACACGGGGACGAAGACGGCGCCCACGTGGCCGGGGTCAGCGGGGTCCGCATAGCGATAGATGCCGGCCCCGACGAAGCTCGACCAACCCGAGGACGAGACCGCAAGGAACCCCGTGTCCCACAACGACATCGTCGTCGAGTCGACGGCGCCTCGAGGGATCGATCCCAGGTTGTCCCACACGATGGAGCCCCCACGCTTGATGGTGACGCGAGCAGCGTCGAACCCGGCGTCGGTGATCGAGACGTGGCGGCCGGTCGGCGGGGGCGGCGGTGGAGAGCTCGACGTCGACGAGTCGACGTCGTGGAGGAGGTCGAGGACGACGAGGAGGTAGATGACGTCGAGGAAGTTGTCGTCGTCGACGTCGAACTCGTCGTGCTCGAGCTCGTGCTGCTTGTCGTCGTGCTCGTCGATGAGGAGCTCGTTGTTGAGGTGCTCGTTGTTGAGGTCGTGGAGGAACTCGAGCTCGTGCTCACCGACGGCGAGGGCGTCGGCGTGGGCGAAGGCGAAGCGCACGAGGGCGGGATCGGATCGGGCGCGGGCAGCAGCGGTTGCCAGTTCGGATCGATATCGGTCGCGGCGTTCGGAGCCGGGTAGTTCACCGCACCGTTGCACAGGCGCAACACGCCGATCTCGTAGTTGGTGCCCGACGCCACGTACGCGAACGTGATCCGCGACCCGTCGGGGGCCCACGCGGGCGTGTTGATCGTGCCGCCACCCGCGTTCCACACCTGGGCCGCGTCCGTCCCGTCGCCGTTGGCGACATAGATCGAGATCGGGGCGAACTTGCTGACGCCTCCGACGAAGGCGAAGCGACCGTCCGGTCCCCACGACACATCCTTGGCATACGCGGGTGGCGCGCCCGACAGGGTCACCTGGGTCGGCGTCCCGGCGACCGCGCTCGACGCGATCGTGAACAGATGGCCACCGTTGGACATCACCAGCTTCGTGCCATCCGGCGACCAGTCGGGAGAGGATTCCGCGACGGATGTGGCCGTGACCTGCACCGGCCCCGTCGATCCGTTCACCGGTACCACGTAGACATCGTTGGCCGCGACAGTGTCCATCTTCGTGAACGCGATCTTCGTCCCGTCGGTGGACCAGGTCGTGTCGAACAGCTGCGAGCCCGCCCCGAACGACGTCAGCTTGGTCGTCGTGTTGGCGACGGTGTCGCGCACGTACAGATCCCAGCAGGACAACGGGGTGCAGGTCGAGGCGTTCTCCCGAACGAAGGCGAGCTTCGTGCCGTCGGGACTCCATGCCGGCGCGCGCTCGTTGGCGGCCGTCTGGACCGCGACGGCCACGGAGCCGGTCCCCGGGTCCAGGGTGTAGATGTCGTAGTTGCCCGCACGATCCGACGCGAAGGCGATATCGCCTCTGTCGCCGGGTGGGACCGCCTGCGACTGCACGGTGACGCGGACCACCAGAAGGGCGGCGAACATCAGGACAGCGACGGCTGCGATCATGCGGCGCATCTGGGAATCATCGGCATCGGGGGCGCGAACCCGTACCCCGTAAGCTGCGCGCCATGAGCCAGCCTGCCTCGCCGAGCACGGGCGCTCGCGTCCGCGCGGCGATGCGGGCGGACGATTTCCGCAGGCTCTTGTGGATCCGTCTGAGCGGCCAGGGCGGGGACGGCATCTTCCAGGCCGCGCTCATCGCCTCGGTCGTCTTCAACCCCGATCAGCAGAACACCGCCGAGGGACTGCTCTACGCGAGCCTCGTCACGATCCTGCCGTTCACGCTGCTCGGACCCTTCGTCGGCGTCTTCATCGACCGTTGGTCGCGGCGCAAGATCCTCACGATCGCGCCCCTGTTGAAGATCGCCTTCGTGCCGCTGATCCTGTTCGACCCGCTGCACTGGCCGACCAAGATCCTGTTCTACCTGGGGGCGCTCGGCGTCCTGTCGATCAACCGGTTCCAGCTCGCGGCCGCGTCGGCGGTCGTGCCGCGCCTGGTGCCTGCCGAAGACCTCCTGATCGCGAACTCGATCGCGACGGTCGGCGGAACGCTGGCGCTCCTCGTCGGCGTGTTCCTCGGCGGCAAGGTCGCAGACACGATCGGCGAGGTCAGCGTGCTGCTCATCGCGACGTTGGCCTGGCTCGTGGCGTCTCTGGTCGCGGGCAGGATCCGCTCCGACCTCGCGCCGATGACCTTGCCGGAGTCGCCGGAGCTGCTCAGCCACGCGATCAGGCGCATCGTCGCCGAGACGTGGGACGGCGCCTCGACGATGGTGCGCACGCCGCACGCGATCGGGCCGGTTGTGTCGATCACCGTCGACCAGATCGGGCAAGGGCATCATGCTGACGCTCGCGCTCGTCGTGTTCCGCGAGCAACTCGGGCAGGGCGTCGCCTCGTTCTCCAACGTGATCGGAGCCGGCGGCGTCGGCGTGCTGCTCGGCATCGCCACCGCGGGGTTCCTCGAGGACCGACTGCCGAAGGAGCGCATGGTCTCGCTCGGGTTCCTGGTCGGTGGGATCGTGCTGATCGGCGGCTCGATCGCACCCGACGGTCCGGTGATCCTGCTCGTGGCCGCCGTGCTCGGGCTGACGTTCGCCTGGAAGAAGGTGTCGGTCGACACGATGACGCAGGAGTCCCTGCCCGACGGATACCGCGGCCGCGTGTTCTCGGTCTACGACTTCTTCTACAACATCGCCCGGCTGATCGCCGCGGCGTTGGCCATCGTGATGATCCCCGCGCTCAGTCCTTCCGCCACGATGGTCGCGGTCGGTGCCGTCTTCCTCGCGTGGACGCCGGTGTTGCCCGCGATCGTGTCGCGACGCCCACAGATCGACCTGCAGCTGGACGCGGACGGCGTGCCGACGGGATTGGAGTGGGGCGCGACCCACGAGCCGGTCGCGGTGCTGGATACGAGCGAGATCGGCTACCGGCTGCAGCTCGAAGACGGCAGCGTGATCGATGTCCGTCGGGCGGTTCGGCGGCCGGGGTGGACCGTGCTGCGCGAACGCGAGGGCTAGGGCACTACCGAGCCGCGACCGCGGGCTCGTCGTCCGCGACCAGCTCGTCGGTGGCTCGCGGGTCGTGCGCGCGCCGGCGCAGGGCCATCACCGCGGCGCCGACACCGATCGCCAGCACGCCCATCGCGGCGAACTCCACGCGGGGGCCGAGGCGTTGGCCGAGCACTCCCGCGATCGGCGCGCCGAACGGCGTCGAGCCCAGGAACACGATCCCGTACAGCGCCATCACGCGCCCGCGCGCCTGCGGCTTGGCGTTCAGTTGCAACATCGTGTTGCCGGTGATCATGAAGCACATGGCGGCGAACCCCACGGGGGCCATCGCCAGCATCGCCACCGGCAGCGTCGGCGAGATCGAGACGAACAGCATCGTGACGCCGACCAGACCGGCGAAGAAGCCCATCCGGCGCAGGCCGGGATCGCGGTTCCTGTTGGCCGTCGTGATCGCGCCGACGAAGGCGCCGACCCCGGCGGCGGCGGAGAGCAGGCCGAACTCCCGAGGACCCGCGTTGAACGTCACCTCCGCCAGCAAGGGCATCAGGACCTGCCACTGGAACACGAAGGTGAACATGATCGCCAGCACGATGAGCGGGCGACGCAGCTCATCCGTCCCCCAGACGTAGCGCAGGCCGGCGACGAGGTGCCCACGATCGCGCGACGAACGCGGTTGCGTGTACAGCTCCCGCGGCCGCATCGCGACCAACGCGCCCAGCACGAACAGATACGACACGGCATCGAGGCCGAAGCACAAGGCCATGCCGGCAGTCGCGATCACGACGCCGGCGATCGCGGGACCGATCACCCTGGCGCCCGTGAACGCCGCGCTGTTCAACGACACGGCGTTCGTCAGCTCCGCCTCCCCGACCATCTCGACGTAGAAGCTCTGTCGCGCCGGATTGTCGATCGCGATCACGAGCCCCGTGAACACGGACAGGGTGTAGACCATCCAGAGCTCGATCACGTGCGTGGCGATCAGCGTCGCCATCACGAGCGCGAGCACCGCGAAGGCGCTCTGCGTCGAGATCAGGATCTTCCGCTTGTTGAACCGGTCCGCGAGCACACCGCCCCAGGCGCCGAGGATCAGCATCGGCCCGAACGCCAGCGCCGAGTTCACGCCCAGGGCCGAGCCGCTATGGGTGAGCCGCCACACGAGCCAGCCGCTGGCGGTGAAGTTGATCCAGGTACCGATCGCCGAGACGAACTGCCCCGACAGGAACAGCCGGAAGTTGCGCGACAGCCGGGCCGACGCGAACGTGCGCCGCAGCGCTTCGACCGCGCTCACGCGCCACCGTCCTGCTCGGCGAGCCGCTCGAGCACCTCTGCCGCCCGCTCCAGCGTCTCGCGGTCCTCGGCGCTGAGCTTCGTCAGGCGCTGCGCGAGGTAGGCGTCGGTCCGCCGGCGTGCCGCGCGCAAGAGCGCCACCCCGGCCGGGGTCACCTGCAGCCACGTCACGCGGCCGTCGAGGGGATCGGGCAGGCGCTCGATCAGGCCGCGATCCACGAGTTCGCGGATCGTTCTCGTCATCGTGGGCTTGCGCACGTGCTCGTGGGCGGCCAGTTGGCCGGCCGTGGTCGGGCCATGAGCCTCCACCGACCCCAATGCCGCGTGCAGCGTCGGGGTGAGCTCCGCGCCCGATTCGTGCCGCATCCGACGAGCAGCACGCCATACCGCCACCCTGAGCGTGGCGGCGAGCTCCGCGGGGCGAAGGTGCGCCTGGGTTTCCACCGATCGATGGTAGTACGGGCCTCTAACTAGTGTCCCGGCCGATCTCGCACCTCCACGGAACGGCCACGAACCGCCGGTATCGTGAGCCGCCGCCGAGGGCGAGGAGCTGCAGCAGATGGCAACGAACGGACAGGGGCCTTCCGACACGCCCAACCGCAGAACGGCCTTGATCGTCGGCGCGATCGTCGCCGCGCTCCTGGTTTTCGGGCTCGGCTACCTGCTCGGTAGCGGGAACGACGAGCAGGCGGAGGCGGCGCCAGCAACGACCGCGCCGCCGACCACCGAGGCGCCCTCGCCGACCGAGACCGAGTCCGAGACGTCGTCTCCGACCGCGAGCCCGGTCGCGACCGACGAACCCGCGGGCGACACGCTGCCCGACGGCCGGTACTTCGTGCAGCTCACCGACGTTCAGGGTGGGGAGGAGGGGCCTCTCCTGCTGCAGTACGACCTCGCGTACTTCCTCACGGGCGAGGAGGCGAACCAGGCGGCCGCCGACCGTGGCCTCGAGACCCCGGTGCCGAACGACTACTTCATCGTCAACGACAATCCGAAGCTGCGGCTGACCCCGCTCGAAGGCGTGTACTCGGTCAAGTACATCCCCGAGGGCTCAGGGCTGTCATCGCCCGTGAAGGCGCACGAAGCACAGTTCCTCGGGTGGATCGGCGAATCGGTGCAGACCGACTTCCCGCCGAAGGACACGTCGTGGTGGTGGATCACGATCGAGGACGGATCGGTCACCACGATCAAGCAACAGTACCTCCCCTAGGTCGTTGCATCGTTCGGTTGCGGGGCGCACCCTCGTCCGATGCGACACACCGAACACGAGCCGGGCACGCGTGAGGACTGCGCGGACTGTCGCGAGCTCGCGTACGAACCCGGTTGGTACAAAGCTCTACGGGACGAGCGGGTGGTCGCGACCGACCCCGCGGTCGTCGCGGTCCCCGACGCCGATCAGCCGGAGGTTGAGGTCGTCGTGGAGGAGTCGCCGCACGAGCCGGCGCGCCGGCGCCGCTAGCCTGGCTCTGTGCCGCACGACTGGGACGCCGCCTCCTACGACCGACTGCCGATCCCCATGACGGGGTGGGGCTTGGCCGTCGTCCATCGATTGCCGCTACGGGGCGACGAACGGGTCCTGGACGCAGGGTGCGGCACGGGCCAGGTCACCGAGGCGCTCCGGGAACGACTCCCGCGAGGTGACGTCGTCGCGCTCGACGCATCCCCCTCGATGCTCGAGCGCGCGCGTGCGCGTCTGGGGGACGATCGGATCGCGTACGTGCCGCACGACCTTCTCGAACCCATCCCGATCGAGTCGGTCGACGCCATCCTTTCGACGGCGACCTTCCATTGGGTGCCCGACCACGATCGGTTGTTCGCCAATCTCGCGCTCGTGCTGCGGACGGACGGCCCACTGGCCGCCCAGTGCGGCGGAGCGGGGAATCTCCGACGGATCAACGACGCCGCCATGCATGTCGCCGGCGTCGATCTGATGGCGACGAAGCGGTATCCGACGCCGGAGGAGACGATCGAGCGGCTCGGAGCCGCGGGGTTCACCGACATCGACTGCTGGCTGCACGACGAGCCCGCCCACGTACCGGCCGAGGACCTCGAGACGTACCTGCGGACCGTCATCCTGAGCGGTGAGGTCGCACGGAGATCCCCCAAGGAAGGGGACGAGCTGGTGCAGGGTGTCGCGGCCGCACTGGACGAACCCGTGATCGACTACGTGCGACTCGACATCGCCGCCCGCCGAGCTAGATGAACAACGGGATCGCGGCCTCGCGCATCTCACGGATCGCGGTCGCGGCCCCGATCGGCTCCTCGAGCCCGTCCAGCAGGTCCTCCGCCTTCAAGCCGAGCAGGTCCATCGTCATCTGACACGGGATCAACCGCACGCCGAGGTCCTGCGCCAGCGTGATCAGCTCATCGGGCTTGGCCACGTTGTTGTTGTCCGCCAGCTTCTTGAACATTGCCGGACCGGCGCCCAGGAACTGGTAGTGGGAGAGCTTCGCCTTCTGCGCGGATCCCGGGTTCATCACCGACATCATCTTCTGCATCCAGTTGTCACCGGTGATGCGCACGCCGGGCTTCACGATCGCGAACAGGCCCCAGAACGTGAAGAAGACGCTGGCCTCCATGCCGCTGGCGGCCGCCGTGGTCGCCAGGATCGTGGTCGGCCAGATGCGATCGAGGTTCCCGCCCCAGGCGATGATCGTCATCTTGTTCTTCTTCTGGATGGCGGCGTCCTGCTGTGCCTCCAACGCCTCGACACGTCCGAGCAGGTCGGCAAGGGTCGCGGCCTGGTCGATGCGATCCTCCGTGATGGCCATGCTCAGGCCGCCTTCCGGATCACGTAACGGAACGAACCGTCCTCGAGGGTTTCAGCGCTGACGAGCTCGTTGCGACTCAGCTCCGCCCATGAGGGGACGTCGGACCGCGAGCCGGGATCGGTCGCAAGAAGCTCGAACGTCGCGCCCTGCGGAGCGCCCTTGAACGCCCGGGCGAGGCTGACGAGCGGGCCGGGGCAGGACTGGCCTCGGGCGTCGACGGTGGTGATGGTCGTGCTCATGGGTGCGTTGAACCTCCAGAGAGTGGCTACAGGGGAACGGGTGACGTGATGGCGCGACGGGTCGCGCTGTTCCTTTGGTTACCGGGAACAGCCGCAGATGCGGTCGGGGATCATCGCCGCGACGACGCCAGCTTCACGGGTACAGACCATTGCAGGTGCAACATCGTACCTCTGACCTGCGGCGAAGGGCAAGACACGGCGCTGCTCAGGGCTCGGGCGTGACGAGGCAACCCTGGTCGAGGCCGAGCCGCTCCAGCCCGGCGAGATCCCCCGGCCCGAAGTCCGTCATGTAGCCGCCGGCGGGCTCCATCAGCTCCGCCTTCGAAGTGACGTGATCGAGTCCCATGATGTGCCCAAGTTCGTGCAGGACCGTCGGGCCTTGCGATCCCGTGTAGGCCCAGCCCGTCGGGTTCGGGTCGGCGGCGTTGACCACCACCCAACCGCTGACGAACTGCGGCGTGCCATCGGGCGGGCCCAGGGGCCGAGCCACGGCCGCGAAATACTCGTCGCCTTTCTGGAAGGGGACGTCGGTCTGGGACTGGGTCGCCCACGCGACCACGACCGGAGCCCATCGGTCGCCGTACAGTTCGGGAAGATACGGGTTGCGGTCGCGTTGCGGGATCTCCTCGGTCGGGCCGTCGTAGATGAAGTCGACGCCCGTTGCTGTCGAGACCCGGTCGATCGCTTCCTGCACGTCTTGCAGCGAGCCCTCCGGGGCGTGCTCCACGTTGACGACGTAGTGGATCGGCGCACAGGGGTTCCACCGGACCGGCTCACCATGGTTGGTCGCGAGGAACTGATACTCGCTGGCGGTCCCGCGGGGTCGCGAGAGATCGTTGACGACCCCGCCGACGATTCCGAGCGAACCGACCACGGCGATCGCGGTGAGCACGGCCACCACCGCCGTGACTCCGCGACGACGCCGGGGGCTGCCGACGGTTGGCGGCAGCAACTGCCACCCGAGGTCGGGTCTCGGTGGGACCCCCACGTCGGGGCGGCCCGGCGCGGGCATCGGGGAAGGATCCATCTCGTCCATCGTAAGAGGGGTATCGGCGAACGTAGCGGGCGCAGGAGCCCTAGCGAACGACTCGGCGACGGTCCAGCGGCCAGTAGATCAGTATCGCCTTCGCCTTGAGCTGCGAACGGCCGACCGGCCCGAACGCGCGGGAATCGGTCGAGTGCTCTGCGAAGTCGCCTTCCACCCAGTACTCGTCGGGGCCGAGGATCCGCCCGTCGAACTCGTCGCCGGGCACCGCCACCAGGCGCTTCACGATCTCGTATCCGGGCCGCTCCGGGTGCTCGACCACGACGACGTCGTCTCGATCGAAATGCACAGGCGTAACGACCAAGACCCAGTCCTCCGGCACCAGCGTCGGCGCCATCGAGATGCCCTCGATCGCCACGCGGGCCGGCCGGTAGCGCGCGAACGCCGCCGCCGCAGTGACCACGAGGGCGATGCCGGCCAGCACCCCCGATACGCGTTTCCGACCCCGGCGGTACGATTCGTGTTCGGAAGGTTCCTCGGGAACCGGTTCTTCGGAAGCAGAAGGAGGGGATTCATCCATGGTGCATCGCATCCTCGCACCTCGTCGCACGGTTCATGCGCACTGCGACCTGCCGTGCGGCGTGTACGACCCGGCGCAGGCCCGCATCGAGGCCGAGTCGGTCAAGGCATGCCAGGAGAAGTTCCAGGGCTCCGACGACGCGGAGTTCCGCGCGCGCGCCGTCGCGATCAAGGAGGAGCGGGCGAACCTGGTCAAGGAGCACCTGTGGGTGCTGTGGACCGACTATTTCAAGCCCGAGCACCTCGAGAAGTATCCGAACCTGCACGACCTTTTCTGGGGCGCGACGAAGGAAGCCGGCGCGGCCAAGAAGTCCGACGACCCCGCGCAGGGACAGAAACTGCTCGACTCGATCGACGAGATCGCGAAAGTCTTCTGGGAGACCAAGAGCTAGCGCAGACACGGCGAAGGACGGGGCCGTCGGGTCCCCGTCCTTCGCACGATGCGCCCCCCTCGGCGCACATCTGGCAAGCCTGGATAGGAGGCCGGACGGCCGGGGCGGGTCTGGCGGCGCCCCGGCCGTATCCGGTCTCGCGGCAAGCATCGGTCATCGGTGGCCCGCAGCACTACTGGTCAGAAGTCGGTACGTGTCCGCCGTTCGGCCGACTTCACGGGACCGGTTGGCCCTCGCCGTTGAAAACCCACTGCTACCGTGAGCGCCCGTGAAAGACATCGGACTGGTCGGCGCACCCTTTTCCGGGAAATCGACGCTGTTCACCGCGCTCACCCACGCCGGCTCCCACGGAGGACAAGCCAACGTGGCGGTCGTCCCCGTGCCCGATCCACGCCTCCAGGTGTTGACCGACATCGAACGATCGAAGAAGACGGTCGCGGCCCAGGTCCGATTCGTCGACGTGCCCGGCGGCCTGTCGAGCGCCCAGTCGGTCGCGAAACTGCGCGAGGTCGAGTCGCTCGGACTGGTCGTGCGGTGTTTCGGCACCGACGCCGCGCCGGCGGCGGAGGTTGCGGATGTGCGGGCGGATCTGCTGTTGGCCGACCTCTCGGTGATCGAGTCGGCGCTGACCAAGGCTGTGAAGAAAGCCCGCGGGAAGCCGAGCATCGAAGTCGAGGCGCTCGAAGCGGCCAAGAAGGCGCTGGACGCGGAGACGCCGCTGCGCGATGCGGGCCTGGAAGCGGGGCACGTCGCTGAGCTCAAGGGCATCGCGCCGCTCACCCTCAAGCCCGAGGTCCTGATCGCGAACCTCGAGGAGGGCGCGCAGGTGCCCGGCGACCTCGATGGGCGCGGTCGGCGTGTACGCGGCGATCGAGGCCGAGGTCGCGGAGATGGACGCCGAGGAGGCTCGGGCGCTGCTCGAGGAGTTCGGCGTCACCGAGCCCGGACTCGAGACCGTGATCGCGGCGTGCTACCGGGCGCTCGACCTGATCACGTTCCTCACGACCGGCGAGGACGAGACGCGGGCCTGGGAGGTGCGTCGCGGCGCGAACGCACCCGAGGCCGCCGGCGCGATCCACACCGATCTGCAGCGCGGCTTCATCCGCGCCGACGTGATCGGCTACGACGACCTGGTCGCGGCGGGGTCCATGGAGGCAGCCAAGGCGGCCGGCAAGGTCCGAGTCGAGGGTAAGGACTACCTGGTCGCCGAGGGCGACATCCTGAACATCCGCTTCGCGGTGTAGTCGGGCAGGTCGGCCCCGGCTACCTGACCCCGATCATCACGTCGGTGGCCTTGATGATCGCCACGATGTCTTTGCCCTCCGCCAGGCCGAGGCGCTCCGCGGATTCCTTGGTGATCGCGGCGACGACCGTGGCTCCGTTCACGTCGACCTCGACCTCGGCCATGACGGCCCCGAGGGACACGGACCTGACGGTGCCGGAAAGCTGATTCCGTGCGCTCGTTTCCATGTTGCCTCCCCTTCCTCTCGGTATCGATTCCTATGTAACAAGGTTTTCCTATATATTGCTCGCCCTATGGCTGGGTATCGGATCGGTGAGGCCGCGAAGCTCCTCGGAGTGCAGGTCGAGACGCTCAGGCGATGGGAGCGGGAGGGAACGCTCACCGTCGAGCGCACGCCGGGCGGTCAGCGACTGGTCCCAGAAGCCGAGGTCGCCCGCTTGTTGGCCGAGCGTCGCGCAGTGAAACCCGCGCCATCGCACACGAGCAGACGCAACGCCTTCCCCGGTGTGATCACGAAAGTGACCAAGGACAAGGTCTCGGCGCTGGTCGAGATCCAGGCAGGGCCGCATCGGGTGATCTCCCTCATCACGAGGGAGGCCGCAGACGAGCTCGGGCTGAAGCCCGGGATGGAAGCCGTCGCCACCGTCAAGGCGACGAGCGTGATGGTGGAGGTGGCTGACCGATGACGAAGAAGGCGCTATGGATGCTGTTGGTCCCGGCATTGCTCGTGGCGACGGCGTGCTCATCGAACAGCTCGAGCACCGCGGGCACATCCAGCTCATCCGCCGCGACGACGGACCTGACCGTCTTCGCTGCGTCGTCGTTGACCGCCGCCTTCACCCAGATCGGCACGGACTTCGAAGCGGCGAACCCCGGCGTGCACGTGACGTTCAACTTCGGGTCCTCAACCGACCTCGCCGCCCAGATCGCCAGCGAGGGTACGGCCGACGTCTTCGCCTCGGCGAGCGGCACGGCGATGGACTCGGCAGCCTCGGACCCCGGTGTGACCGACCAGGTCGACTTCGCGACCAACCATCTCGTCATCATCACGCCCACCGACAACCCCGCGAACATCGCCTCGGTCGACGATCTCGCCAACGACGGCGTCCAGGTCGTGCTCGCCGCCGAGGGCGTGCCCGTGGGCGACTATGCGCGCGCGATGCTCGACAACGCCGGCATCTCGAAGGACGTGCTCGCGAACGTCGTCTCCAACGAGCCTGACGACGCGGCGGTCGTCGCGAAGGTGTCGTCTGGGGAGGCCGACGCTGGCATCGTCTACACGTCCGACATCACGACGGCCGATGTCGGCTCGGTCAAGGTTCCCGACAACATCCAGGTCACCGCGACGTACCCAATCGGGGTGGTCACGGGCGCGCCGCAGGCAGACCTCGCCTCGTCGTTCGTGGCGTATGTCACCAGCTCGCAGGGGGAGGCGACGCTCGCGACCTTCGGGTTCGGGCCGCCGCCCGGCTAGCCAGCATGCGGCGCCGACTTCCCCTCCCGATCCTGATCGCCGCTGTCATCGGCGGCGCGTTCGTGGTCCTGCCGGTAGTCGCGCTCGTCGCCCGGGCGCCGTGGGGCCGTTTCGCCGACGTGCTCGGGGGTGTGGGGGCCCGGACCGCGCTCCGCCTCTCACTGGAAGTGTCGCTCGCCGCCACGCTGCTCTCGGTGGTGTTCGGGGTTCCGCTGGCCTGGGTCCTGGCCCGCCGCGAGTTCCGCGGGCGAGCCGTCTTGCGTGCGATGGTCGTGCTCCCGATCGTGCTCCCGCCGGTCGTCGCGGGCGTTGGGCTCCTCGAGGCGCTGGGACGACGCGGCGTGGTCGGCGGATGGCTGGATCGCGCGTTCGGCATCCAGCTCACCTTCTCGACGGCCGGGGCGATCGTCGCGGCGACGTTCGTATCGATGCCGCTGGTCGTCCTCGCCACGGAGGCGGGGTTCCGGGGGTTGGATCCCCGGTACGAGCAAGCGGCCGGCGTGCTCGGCGCCTCGCCCGGCTACGCCCTGCGACGGGTCGTGCTGCCGATGGTGTCGCCGCAACTTGCGGCCGGAGCCGTGCTCGCGTGGGCGCGCGCCCTCGGCGAGTTCGGCGCGACGATCACCTTCGCCGGCAACCTACAGGGCAGGACGCAGACCGTGCCGCTGGCCGTCTTCCAGCAGCTGCAGACCGATCGGGACGGCGCGGTCGCGCTGTCGCTGGTGCTCGTCGTCATCTCGATCGCCGTGCTTGTCGCTCTGCGGGAGCGGATCATGGGGGCGGGCTGATGGGCCTCGGAGCCTCCCTACGGGTCCGTCGCGGCGACCACGCCGTCGAAGTCGATCTCGACGCGGCCGACGGCGAGGCCATCGGGCTCGTCGGGCGCAACGGAGCCGGCAAGACAACTGTGCTCGAGGCGCTTGCCGGATTGATCCCGGTGGATCACGCGACCATCGAATTGGACGGCGTTCGGATCGAAGGGCTCGCACCCGAGCGCCGCAGGATCGGCTTCGCCTTCCAGGACGGCGTGCTCTTCCCGCGTATGAGCGCGCAGGAGAACGTGGCGTTCGCGGCGCGGGCAAGGGGGGAACGGGCCGCGCCGGCCCGCGCGCGCGCAGCGCGGCTGCTCGCCGAGCTGGCCCCCGGCGTCGATCCCGAGATGCGCCCTGTGCAGCTGTCGGGCGGCGAGCGTCAGCGGGTGGCGCTCGCCCGGACGCTTGCGAGCGAGCCCCGCCTCCTGTTGCTCGACGAACCGCTCGCCGCCGTCGACGCCTCCGCCCGTCCGGGGCTCCGCACGTTGCTCCGCGACACGCTCGCGGCCTTCGCGGGACCGACCATCCTCGTCACGCACGATCCCGTCGAGGCGATGACGCTGGCCGACCGCCTCGTCCTGCTCGAGGACGGGCGCATCACGCAGGTGGGCACGCCGGCCGAGGTGCGCAATCACCCGGCGACGCGCTATGCGGCCGACCTGGTGGGCGTGAACCTGTTCGAGGGAACACTCGAACCGGAGGGGCCTGGGGTGGGCACGCTCCGCACGCCCGAGGGCGAGCTGACGGTCGTCTGGCCCGACGGGCTCGAGTCCGTACCCACGGACGGGGTGCGCGCGACGCTGGCCCCGTCCGAGATCGTCGTGCACGCCGACCGCCCGGAGGGCTCGTCGCGGAACGTCTTCCACGGCAAGGTGCTGGAGGTGGCGATCACGGGCTCGCGGGCCCGCGTGCGGCTGGGCACGGCTCCGCCGCTGGTCGCAGAGGTGACCACGGGCTCGGTCGAGCGCATGGGCCTCGCACCGGGAGCCGAGGTCTGGGCCTCCTGCAAGGCCGTCGAGATCCGACTCATGGTGCCAACCGCCGGACCCGATACCCTGTAAACCGTGAGAACCGAGACCGAGCGCGCGTCGCTCGCTTCGCCCGAGCCCGACGACGCGGCAGGTCCGAAGCGCGGCAAGAACCCCGTCACCCGCTTCCTGGGCGAGATGCCCGGCTTGATCATCATGTCGCTGCTCTTGGCGATCCTGATCAAGACCTTCCTGATCCAGGCGTTCTACATCCCCAGCGGCTCGATGGAGAACACGCTCAAGATCAACGACCGCGTCTTGGTCTCCAAGGTGCCCTATTACCTCCACGATCCGCCCAGGATCTCGCGGATCCGGGCGTACTCGTCGGCCTTGAGGCCGAGGTCGGCCCACGGCTGCTCGCGCTCGGCGTCGGTGGCCGCCAGGGCCACCGTGTCGAGGGTGCCGGTCGCGCCGGACGTCGTGAGACCGGCGGTCGTAGCAGGGCGGGACTGCGGGGCGGCGCTCGTGTCGGGCACGGCGCCAATCTACCGGCGGTCCTCGCCCGCCGGGCGGCCGGGAGTCGCCTCGTGGACGACCCGCACGGCCTGACGTCGCTCCCCGCCCCCCGCCTGCTCGTCGTCGGCGTCCGTCCCGGTCTCCGGGTCGTCGGGCTCACCCTCGGGCGGGAGGGTGTCGTCCGCCTCGTCACGATCGTCGTCGTCCTGGCGCGAGTCCTTGCCGGCAGCCCTCGCGCGCGCCTCGCGCGCCGCCTCCCGCTCGGCCTTGCGGGCCGCGCGCTCGGCGCGCTTCTCCTCGAGGACCGCACGCTTGGCCTCGCGGACCGCTTCCGTCTCCCGAGCGGCGCGGGCGGCACCCTCCTCCGAGGCCGTGCGCTCCAGCCGTGGCGGCTGCATCCGGGCGGACCCGCCGCGGCCGCTCGCCATCCCCCGCGACATCGTCCCGGCGCGTGCGGCCATACCGCCGGCTCCCATCCCGCCCATGGGTGGCGTGGCGGTGGCCGGCCGCTTCGCTCCGCCCCCGCGCCGGCCGATCAGCCCGCCCGCGACGGCCGCGGACAGCGACGTCAACCCAGCCGCGGAGAGCCCCGTGAGGTCGGGGACGGACACCGAGACCGGGACCACCGGCGGCAGCACGGAGACACCAGCCTGGGCCGCGCCCGGCACCGAGGCGGACGGGGGTGCGATCGTGCCGACTCCCGACTCCTCACCCCTGGGCCCGCCGAACCCCGCGAAGCTGTCCCCGGTGAGCGACAGGAGCTCGGTGCGCACCGTGACCAGCTCGGCGCGGGCCGACCGGAGCCGGGCGCTCTCCTGGTCGAGCGCCACCGTGAGCCGGTGGCGGATGTCGTCGGTCTCGGCCTGGCCACGGGCGACCTTGCCGCGGTCCTCGTCCTCGGACGGCTTGAAGACCAGGTGTCGCGACTCCCCGACCACCTCGTGCGGCACCGCCGCGACCGTCGTCCAGGCGCGGTCGAGGTCCGTCTGCGACGACGTCATCAACGTGGCGGACGCGCGGAGGCAGTCGGCGATCCGGTCGGCCAGGGAGGTGAAGCGGTCGAGGCGGGCGAGCACCTGCTTGCGGTGCTGCTCGTAGCTCTCGGCCGACGCCGCGTCCCACCCCTCGGTGGCGCGCCGCGCAGCGTCGACGAGCTCGTCGCCGCGACGTGACACCAACGCGCTGACCTCGGTCCACCGCTGGGCGGCGGCCTCCAGCGGCCGGACGTCGGCGCGCAGCTCCCACGGGTTGGCCGGCACGGTCAGCGACCTCCCGGTCCCGGCATGGTCCCGAACGGCCCCTCGCCCAGCAGGTAGGTGGCACGGTCGAGCTCGGCGGCGACCGAGTCGTCGGCGCGCAGGGCGTCGCGGGCGGCATCGACGAGACCGGCGACGCCCAGCTCGAGGGCGCCGGCAAGGGAGGTCAGGACCTCGTCTGCGTCGGCCAGCGCATCGGCGTACGACGCCGCGAGGTTGGCGGTGCCGGCCGCGTCGCCGAGCGCCACGCACGCCTCGGCGAGCTCATCGAGGGCGTCCGCCCAGTCCTGCCGCATCGCGTCGAGGACGCGCTCGGACGAGCCCGCCAGCTCAACCAGCCGGGCCGGCTCGACCTGCATCAGGGATCGCTTGCCGCTTGCGCTCACCTCAGCGGGATACCCCCGCCGGCGGGAGCCAAACACGGTGGCGGTCGACCTGTGGGCACACATTCCGGCAGGGCCGGTTTCGCGCCGTCGGGTTCGGGGAAGACGATCGAGCGCGCGAGGACCTGACCTCGAGCCTTGCCGACCTTCGGTCCACCGTCGACCAGCTCAACGCGCGCCCGCTGCTGACCGATGAGGAGAAGCAGGCCCTCGAGGAGCAGGCCGAGTCGGGCGAGCTCGGCGAGGACATGAAGACGCTCGTGGAGAAGATCCGCGGCGGGGAGGACACCTGGGAGCAGGTCTTCTCCGGCGAGTCCCCCACGGCGCACTGCTCCAGGGGCACCTGACCCGGATGGTCGAGGAGCACCAGGACGACATCGCGCTCGCGTTCGAGGAGCTCGTCGAGGAAGAAGAGGCCACGGGCAACTTCCTCCTCGACGACGTGCCGACCGCCGACTGACCGCGGCGAACTACAGGTCTGTAGTTCTGCCGAACCACTGTTACGCGTGTGACTCATGTGGTTCTCTGGGTCCGCCTGCCCCGCGACACACCTTCCCCGCCTGCCTGGAGCCACCCCATGCGCCGCGCCCGCCAGACCCGACCTCGTACGCTCGTCCGGACCGTGACGGCCGCCCTCGCGCTGGTGCTCGTCGCACCTCTCGTGGGGTCGACGACCGCGACCGCCGACGAGCCCGCACCTCAGGCCCGCAAGCTCGCCTCACAGCGCCAGGTCGCCCTCGCCACCCCGGGCGACTTCACCGGCTACGGCTTCGACCAGTGCGTCGCGCCGACCCAGTCGGCGATGGACGCGTGGTGGAAGAAGTCCCCGTTCACCGCGGTCGGCATCTACATCTCCGGCGACTCCCGCGCCTGCCGCACCCAGCCCAACCTCAGCTCCAGCTGGGTCGCCGCCCAGGTCGCCCGCGGCTGGCGGCTGCTGCCCATCGCCCTCGGTCCGCAGGCCTCGTGCCAGCCGCGCTTCCCGCGCTACAAGGACGACTTCAAGATCTCGCCGAGCCCCACGGGCGGCTACGCCACGGCGGCCGCGCAGGGAGCGGCCGAGGCCGACAAGAACGCCGCCGACGCGACGACGTACGGCATCGGCGCCGGCAGCACGATCTGGTACGACCTCGAGGGCTTCAACCTGCAAGACACCCACTGCCGCGAGTCCGCCCTGGTCTTCACGTCCGCGTGGGTCACCCGCATCAAGGCGCTCGGCTACACCGCCGGGTTCTACTCCAGCGCGAGCTCGGGCATCAAGATGCTCGACGACGCCCGCACCCAGCGCCCCGGCCAGTTCGCCCTGCCGGACCGCATCTGGATCGCCCGCTGGGACGGCGCGGCCAACACCTCGACGACCTACATCCCGGAGGACGGCTGGCGCCCCGGCGGCCGGATGAAGCAGTACCTCGGCGGCCACAACGAGACATGGGGCGGCGTCACGATCAACATCGACAGCAACTTCATCGACCTCGGCGCCGGCTCCCAGCCGCGTCCGGAGGGGCGCTGCCCCGGCACCCGGCTCGGCTTCTGGAAGTACCCCGCGCTCTCCCCGGCCTCCGCGAAGTCCACACGCGTCAAGGCGCTGCAGTGCCTGCTCACCGAGCAGGGCACCTACTCCGGTCCGGTCGACGGCTCCTACGACGCCGCCACCATCGCCGCTGCGCGCGCCTGGCAGGCCGCCCGCAAGTTCACCCCGAGCAACACCTTCGAGAAGCGGCACTGGACCGCGCTGCTCGCCGCCGGGAGCCCGTACGACGGTCAAGCGCGGGTCGGTCGACGAGTCGGTGCACCGGCTCCAGCGGGCGCTCAACGCGGCCGGCGCGGGGCGCTTCCGCGCGACGGGCGTCTTCGACGCCAAGACCGAGTCGGCCGTGCGGACCTACCAGTCACGCCTCAGGATCGGCGTCTCGGGCATCGCCACGCGGCAGACCTGGAACAAGCTGCAGCAGGGTCGCTGACCCCAGCGGGCGTGTCAACGTCATGCCCCGGCACCGGGGATCGCTGCGATCAGGCGGGCGGGCCGACGACGAGCGCGACGCCCGTCAGACCGGCCACGGCGACGAGGCCGACGAGCGCGCCCTGGGCCGGCCGGCGGACCAGCCAGGCGGTGAGCCGCTCGAGGAGGCCGTGCGGAGCCTCGGAGCGCAGGCGCCAGGAGTCGCCCAGCAGCCCCGCGCGCTCGGCGTACCGCTCGAAGGGCACCGTCGCGAACGGCGGCACGGCAGCGCCGAGGCCGAGCGCCAGCCGGCTGACGGGCCACTTCTGGTCGACGAACAGGAGCGCGGTCACCAGGCAGTAGGCGATGAACACGACGCCGTGGACCATGCCGAAGACGCTGGACGCCGAGCTCGGTGGTCTCGGTGACGTACTTCAGGAACATGCCGGTCAGCAGCAGTGCCCAGGTGACTGCCTCGGCGACGGCGACGGTGCGGTAGAGCGTGCGGGGATTCATGCGAAGGCCTTCTCGGCGAGGGAGGTGAAGAAGCCGAGCCCGTCGGTGCCGGGACCGGTGAGGTCCTCGACCGCGTGCTCGGGGTGCGGCATCAGGCCGACGACGTTGCCGCGCTCGTTGGAGATCCCGGCGATGTCACGGAGCGAGCCGTTGGGGTTGTCGTCGAGGTAGCGCGCGACCACCCGGCCCTCGCCCTCGAGCATGTCGAGCGTCGGCTCGTCGGCGACGAAGCCGCCCTCGCCGTTCTTGAGCACGATCGTGACCTCCGCCCCCTCGGCGTAGGCCGACGTCCACGGGGTGTCGACGCGCTCGATGCGCAGCCGCTGGTCGCGGCAGACGAACTTGCGGTGGTCGTTGCGGATCAGCGCGCCCGGCAGCAGGTGCGACTCGCACAGGATCTGGAAGCCGTTGCAGATGCCGAGCACGGGCAGGCCCTTGCCGGCCGCCTCGATCACCGACGTCATCACCGGGGCGAAGCGCGAGATGGCGCCGCAGCGGAGGTAGTCGCCGTAGGAGAAGCCGCCGGGCAGCACGACCGCGTCGACGCCCTTGAGGTCGTCGTCGCCGTGCCACAGCGCGACCGCCTCGTTGCCGCCGATCGTGACGGCGCGACGGGCGTCGACGTCGTCGAGCGAGCCGGGGAAGGTGACGACACCGACCTTCATGCGCGACCGGCCTCGTGCGCGACCTCGGCCACCGAGTGCTCCTCGACGTGCACCTCGAAGTCCTCGATCACCGGGTTGGACAGCAGCGTCCCGGCGACCTCCTCGATCTCGGCGAGCACCTCGGAGGTGATCTCGCCGTCGACCTGGAGCTCGAACCGCTTGCCCTGCCGGACGTCGGTGACGAGGTCGAACCCGAGCCGGGGCAGCGCACCGAGCACCGCCTTGCCCTGGGGGTCGAGGATCTCGGGCTTGGGCATGACGTCGACGACGACTCGGGCCACGGGGATGCTCCTGGGTGACAGGGTGGGACGGGCGGTGCCGATTCTACGGAGCCGCCGCGCGAGCGCGCCCGGCGGGCATGACGGTGGACGCAGCGGGTACGCGAGGGGTGGCGGCACGGCGCGCGACGGGAGCTCGACATGGCACGGATCGGCATCTCCGGCTGGCGGTACGCCGGCTGGCGCGGCCACTTCTACCCGCCCGGGCTGCAGCAGCGCCTCGAGCTGGCCTACGTAGGTGAGCGGCTGACGAGCGTGGAGGTCAACGGCTCCTTCTACTCCCTGCAGCGGCCCTCGAGCTGGCGGTCGTGGGCCGAGCAGGTCCCCGAGGACTTCGTCTTCGCGGTGAAGGGGCCCCGCTTCGTCACGCACATGAAGAAGCTGAACGACGTCGAGACACCTCTTGCCACCTTCCTCGCCTCGGGCGTGCTGTCGCTGGGCGACCGACTGGGCCCGGTCCTGTGGCAGCTGCCGCCCAACCTGGGCTTCCACCCCGACCGCCTGGCCGCGTTCTTCGACCTGCTGCCGCGCACGACAGCCGCCGCGTCGTCGTACGCCGTTGCCCACCACGACGCGGACAAGCTCAAGGAGCCTGCCGACACCTCCACGCCGGTCGACCGCCCGCTGCGCCACGTGCTCGAGGTGCGGCACGCCTCCTTCCGCACGGCCGAGTTCTGCGAGCTGCTGCGGGCCCACGACATCGGGATGGTGGTGGCGGACTCCGCGGGCACGTGGCCGATGTTCGACGAGGTGACGAGCGGCGTCGCCTACGTCCGGCTGCACGGCGACACCGAGCTCTACGCCAGCGGCTACTCCGACGCGGCCCTCGACCACTGGGCCGAGAAGGTGCGGGCCTGGGAGGCCGACGGCCTCGACGTCTTCGTCTACTTCGACAACGACGCCAAGGTGCACGCCCCCTTCGACGCCATCGCGCTCCAGGAGCGGCTGGGGATCAGCCCGCCGTCCCCGTGAGTGGTGGGGAACGGTCGAGTCGCTGATCATGCTCCCGGCCGACCCGATGGTTCCCCGAGACTGCGTGACTCGAGGTCGGCGTAGTGGTCGAGCATGATCTGGTCGCGGGCGACCTCCTCCTCGTCCCGTACGACGAGCGCAGGCGCCGGGACGAACGCGCCGACCTGCCATCGACGCTCGTGCGGCGCCGCCCAGGCCGCGCGGGCCCGGGCGGCGGCCATCCGCTCCACCTGCACCCGCTCCGAGTCACTGCCGACCACCGCGAAGGTCTCCAGCCCCACGCCGCGGAGCGCTGCGTGGCGCTTCTCGTCGCGGGACTGTCGGGCGGCCGAGCGGTGGGCGGCTCCGTTGAACTCCCCGCACACGCCGGCCTCCACGTCGAGCAGGTCGACGACGGCGAGCAACCGGCCGTCCAGGTCGCGCACCTCGCGGTTCATCAGCGGGCGGGGGAAGCCCGCCACCGACTCCCAGACCTGCAGCATGTCGGACTCGCGCGGCGATCGGCACTCGCCGCACGCACGGTCGATGGCGTACGACGCTCCGGCGGGCAACCGCTGGTTGGTCGCCGCCTCCCGCAGTCGGAGCAGGTCGACGACCCCCGCGGCGAGCGCCATGTCGACCATGACTCCCGCACCGCGAGGGGTCGCCGCCCGACGCACCTCGTGGAGAAGTGCCAGCTCACTGGGCGCGCACGGGACGCCGGACCGCCACGCGACGGCTGGAAGGGGCAGGCGGGTCCTCTCCACGCGGACCTGCGGACCACGCAGTCGCGCGTGGTGCGGCAGGAGCACCGGAACCGGGACCGGCGTGCGTCGGTCCCCGGCGAGGCCCTCGAAGTAGCTCGCACCGGCGAGGCGCAGTGCGGCCCACCCCGTGACCAGACCGTCCGCACGCAGGCGCACCCCGACCTCGAAGGTCCGCTGCTCGGCCGTCCGCGGGGTGCCTGCCGGGACGTGCCAGCCCTGCGCCACCTGCACCCAGGCGCCGCCCCGCAGCACGCCGGGGGTCGGACCTCTCCGGTCCGGGCCGAGTCGGCGTACGGGCAGGACGAGCCCCGTCGGCGGCGGGCAGCGCGGGTGCCAGGTGTCGTCCACCTCCCACGTGTGCCCGCGAGGGTGAACCGCCACGCCGGGCCACGTCCGCCTGTGGAGAGCCGGGCACGGGGAACGATCGAGTCCCCCTCGCGGCCGTCAAACGACCCGACGGTTCCCCAGCCGCAGGGCGTCCCTCACTCCCGCCGGCGGGCGGCGACGATCACCAGGGCGAGCCCGAGTCCGGCGACGACGGGGCCGAGGATCGCCCAGATGCTCTGGTCGGTCATCGGGCTGCCCTCGAGGTAGCCGAGGCCCTGGAAGGTCCAGACGGCGCCGGTGATCACCATCAGCACGCCGAGCGCGATGCCGAGGGCCCGCATCAGCCGAGCTCGCGCTTGAGGATCTTGCCGGTCGCGGTCATCGGCAGCGCGTCGACGAACTCGACGATGCGGGGGTACTTGTAGCCCGCCATCTGCTCCTTGCCCCATGCGACGAGCTCGTCCTCGGTCACCGTGGCGCCGTCCTTGCGGATGACGACGGCCTTGATCTCCTCGCCGTGGCTCTCGTGGGGTACGCCGATGACGGCGGCGAGCGAGACGTCGGGGTGCGTGAGGAGGACCTCCTCGATCTCGCGCGGGTACACGTTGTAGCCGCCGCGGATGATCATGTCCTTGGACCGGTCGACGATGTAGTACCAGCCGTCGGCGTCCTTGCGGCCGAGGTCGCCGGAGCGGAACCAGCCGTCCACGATCGCCTCCGCGGTCGCGTCGGGGCGACCGTAGTAGCCCTTCATGATGTTCGGGCCCTTGATCGCGATCTCGCCGATCACGTCCTCCCCGTCCTCGACGTCCTCGCGCACCCCGGGCTCGGGGTTGATCAGCTTCATCTCGACGCCGGGGATCGGGCGTCCGATGGAGCCGACACGTGCGGGCTCGCCCCAGACCGAGAAGCTGGCGACGGGTGAGGTCTCGGAGAGCCCGTAGCCCTCGAGGATGGTGACGCCGAAGCGGTGCTCGAACTCCTTGTGCACCTCGACCGGCAGCGCCGACCCGCCGGCGGCCGCGACGCGCATGGTGTCCGCGAGCTTCTCCACGTCGACACCGGAGTCGTCGAGCGCGCCGAGCAGGCCCCAGTACATCGTCGGGACGCCGGCGAAGAAGGTCACGCCCTCCTGCTCCATCAGCGTCAGCGCCGGCCCGGCCTCGAAGCGCGGCAGCAGCACGACGGTGCCGCCGAAGGCGAAGCCGGCGTTCATGATCACGGTCTGGCCGAAGGAGTGGAACAGCGGCAGCACGCAGAGCAGCGTGTCGGGGTTGTCGGCGTCGGCCCCGAAGAGCGCGTCGCTGGCGAGCGCGTTGCTCATCATGTTGCGGTGCATCAGCTCGGCGCCCTTGGGCTGGCCGGTGGTGCCGGAGGTGTAGAGGATGACGGCGGTGTCGTCGGCGCCGACCTCACGCGTCTCGAAGACCGGCGACTGGCCCTTCAGCGCCTGCCCGAGCGTCTCGGCGCCCTCGATGGGCGAGTCCGCGGCCGGGTCGGCGGTGATCACGAAGAAGTGCTCGCACGCGTCGGTCTGCTCGAAGCCGGCGTGGCCCTCGGCGCCGATCGGCAGCTCCGGGGTGCCCTGGAAGCAGAAGTACGCCTTCGCGTCCGAGTCGTCGAGGTGGTAGGCGACCTCGCGTCCCTTGAGCAGCACGTTGAGCGGCACGACGGTCGCCCCGGCCTTGAGGATGCCGTAGTAGACGATCGGGAAGTACGGCAGGTTCGGGCAGCTCAGCGCGACCTTGTCGCCCGGCTCGATGCCGCGCGAGACCAGCAGGTTGGCGACCTGGTTGGCAGCAGCATCGACCTGGGCGTACGTCAGGCGGGTGCCGCCCAGCACGACGGCCGTACGGTCCGGGTAGGCCTCGGCGGAGCCTTCGAGCAGCGAGGAGAGGTTCGACATGGCGCCAACCTACTCAGGGGTGGTCGATCGGTCGACGGCGTCGCGCCGCAGGTCTGACCGTCCGCCGTGGACTTCCTCGCCAGCACGGCCATCGTCCTCGTCGGCGCCTTCCTGTTCTTCGTCTTCGTGCCGGTGGGGTTCTTCGGGGCGCTGGCGACATCACCCGGCGGGCGGTTCCGGCGACGAGCTCGCCGACGACGACGGAGCGCTCGGGGGCCTCTGGCTTCGCTCGATGCTCCTCCACGTGGGCGCGGGTGTGGTCATCGCGTGGCTGCTCGTCACGCTCATCAACCTGCGCAACAAGAAGCGCTCGGGCTGACGCGACTCATTCGGCGCGCTGCGCGATGCGGTGGCCGGCAGTCTTGAGGTCGGCGGCGATCGCACGACCGGCCAGCAGCCCCGAGCTCCTCGCGGCGACGGAGTACATCCCCGCACCGGACACCTCGCCCTCGGCGACGACACGGCAGCCCCCTCGCGTGCCGGTGAAGCGCAGGCGCAGCGTCGCCTCGACGCCGCGCCACGAGCCGCGCTCCGCCCACGACCGGAACGGCTCGAACTCGACGACCTCCAGGCTCGGGCGTACGCCGACCACGGTCAGCTCCGTCCAGGTCTGGCCCAGGTGGGGCTCCTCGTCCTCGGGCACGTCGACCGACAGCAGGCTCGACTGCCACTCGGGGCGGCGACGCGGGTCGACGAGGTAGGCGAAGGCCTGCTCCGCCGAGTGCGGCAGCTCGATGGTCGCGGTGAAGCGCCTCGTCGTCAGAACGTCTCCCCGGTCAACAGCTCGTAGGCCTCGAGGTAGCGCGCGCGGGTGCGTTCGACGACCGCATCGGGCAGCGGCGGCGGCGCCTCGCCGGACGTGCGGTCCCAGCCGGACTCGCCGGTGAGCCAGTCCCGCACGATCTGCTTGTCGTACGACGACTGGGCGCGGCCGGGCTGCCACTCGTCGGCGGGCCAGAAGCGGGAGCTGTCGGGGGTGAGGACCTCGTCGGCGAGGATCGTGGTGCCGTCCGGTCGCCGGCCGAACTCGAGCTTGGTGTCGGCCAGGATGATGCCGCGCTCCCGGGCGATGGCGTGCGCCTTGTCGTAGACCTCCATGGTCAGCATCCGCAGCTCGGCGGCGGCGTCGTCGCCGATCGCCTCGACGACGGCCTCGTAGTCGACGTTCTCGTCGTGGTCGCCGAGGTCGGCCTTGGTGGCGGGCGTGAAGATCGGCTCGGGCAGCCGGCTGCCGTCCTGCAGACCGGCCGGGAGCGGGATGCCGCAGACCTCGCCGGTGCGGGCGTAGTCGAGGAGGCCGGAGCCGGTGAGGTAGCCGCGGGCCACGCACTCGACGGGGAACATCTCGAGCCGCTCGCACACGACGGCGCGGCCGGCGACGGCTGCGGGGACCTCGGTCGAGACGACGTGGTTGCCGACCAGCCCGGCGAGCTGCTCGAACCACCACAGCGACATCCGGGTCAGGATCTCGCCCTTGTCGGGGATCGTGGTGTCGAGGACGAAGTCGTAGGCGGAGATGCGGTCGCTGGCGACCATCAGCAGCCGGCCCTCGTGCTCCCCCGAGTCGATCCGGTAGAGGTCGCGGACCTTCCCGGAGTGGAGGTGCGTGGTGCCCTCGATCGAAGGGGCTGCGGGGATGTTCAGCTCGGGCACACGCCGAGCCTAGCCGTCACCGGCGGTGCAGCCACCAGCTCATCCGGCGCGTCATCCACGGCAGGAAGACGTACGTCATGAGCGGGGTCATCACCGACGTCACGAGCACCACGCGTGGCACCAGCGGCCAGCCCGAGATGGTGCGCGAGGCGATGAAGTTGGCGAGCAGGCTGAGCGGCAGGAACACCATGAAGATGACGACCATCTGCTTCCACCGCGGCGGCGCGACCGGGGCAGCGCTGAGCGACTCGACCGAGGCCGGCTCGTCGAACCACCCCTCGATGCCCGTACGTCGCTCGCGGCGCCGCTCCTCGACGCTGCCGTGCGCCGCCTCGAGCCACCACTCGCGCTGCGGGGAGGCCTCCCACGAGGCGAGGGAGTCGGTGTCGGAGAAGCGGTAGAGCATGTGCCACTCGGTGGAGTCCTCGCTCGGCCGCACCCACCCGGAGCCGAGGAAGCCGTCGAACTTCTCCGCCAGCGACGTGCCCGCCTGCACCCACGCCAGCATCTCCGTCGTGCGTGACGGGTCGACGTGACGGGTGACGGACACGGTCACGGGGGCGCTCATACGGGGTCCCCGTGGCGTTGTTCGGGGGAGCGCAGCGGAGGAGAAGAACGCCAGGGGGTGTTCATGTGCTCCAGTGTCGGGCGCGGTAGGCGTCGGGGCGAAGCCGAGAGCGACGAGATCCCGGCCACGCCGGCGCAGGCCTGAGGCACCTAGGGCACCGCCGACTGCTGGAGATAGGGCGTCTGCCCGATGTGCGGCCGGGGGCCTTAGCCGGAGCGTGGAGGCATCCACCCGCACCCAGCCAGGAGCCCGCCATGAACAACACCGCCATCGACGCCACCGCCCGCATCGCCAGCTTCCACCGCGCCGACGTCGCCCGCGAGGTCGCCGCGGCCCGAGCCGCCCGTCGTACCCGTCAGCCCGTCGAGCCGGTCGTCACCGAGGTCCCGTCGCGGCGCCGCAGCGGATGGAGCCGCTGGCTCCCCGCACCGCGTCCCGCGGTCTGATGTCGGCCGCGCGTGCCGACGAAGTCGTCGTGGCCATCGGGCCACTCGCCTGCGACCATCGCTGCATGGGCGGGAGCCTCGTCGGCCGCGAGGCCGAGCTGGACCGGATCGCCGGGGCTGTCGTGAGCGCCCGCGGCGGCACCAGCCGGTGCCTGCTCGTCACCGGCGAGGCCGGCATCGGCAAGAGCCGGCTCGTCGCCGAGGCCGTGGGGAGCCTCGGCGACGCACTGGTGCTCACCGGGCACGCCGCCGACATGACGACGGGCGAGATCCCGTTCGGCGTCGTCGCCGACACGCTCCGCGACCTGGTGCGGGTCGCCGGCGTCGACGTGCTCCTGCCGGCCGAGCGGGATGCGCTCGCACCGCTGCTCCCCGGCTCCGCGCCGCGCCAGCAGGTCGAGCGGGTGCAGCTGCTCTCGACCTTCCTCGACCTGCTCGAGCGGCTGGCCCGCGAGCGGCTGGTCGTGTGGGTCGTCGAGGACCTGCACTGGGCCGACTCGGCGACGCGGGACCTGGTCGGGCTCGCGGCGCGCACCCTGCCCGCGGGCCTGCTGATCGTGGCCACGGTGCGCACCGACGACCCCGAGCGCACGCCGGCGGCCGAGGCCGCCCTGACGTCGTACGTCGCCGGGCTGGCGCGCACTCCCGGGTGCGAGGTGCTGCCGCTGTCGCGCCTGGGCACGGACGCGGTCCAGCGCCAGCTCCGGGACCTGCTGGGATCGCACCCGTCGGCCGAGGTCGCCAGCCGCGTCGAGCGGCTCAGTGACGGCATCCCGTTCGTGGTGGAGGAGCTGGTGGCCGCTGCGGGGCGGCCAGAGCTGACCACTGCGGCGGCGGTCGCGGCCGGACGGCTGGGCAGCCTCACCCCCGAGACGCGGCGGCTGGTGGAGGCCGCAGCGGTCGGCGACGGCCACCTGCGGATCAGCCTGCTCGAGCAGGTCCTCGACGTCACGCCCGAGGAGCTCGACACGGCGCTGGTCGAGGCGCTGCGCGCCGGGATCCTCACGACCGACCACGAGCACGACGCAGTGGGGTTCCGGCACGCGCTGCTGCGCGAGGCGACGAACCGGGAGACCGGACCGGGCGCCCTTCGGTCGTGGCACCGCCGGTGGGCCGAGGTGCTGGAGGACAACCCGGGCGTGCTGGCGGGCGACCCGGCGCTGCTCGCGTCGCCGAGCACTGGCACCAGGCGAGGGACGTGCGCGCGTTCGCTGGCCGCGACGGTCGCAGCGCTGCCCGCCGCGGAACGGATCTGTCGGTCCGACGAGGAGGTCCTGCTGTGGATCAGGGTCATGCGCGGCTTCGGTGACGCTCGACGACGCGACGGGTGTCGCGGCCTGACGCTCCGGGACGCCTACGCACGGCGCGCGCTCGTGGCGGGCTGTCGGCGCGCCTTCCCGAGTGGGTCGAGTCCGTGCCGGCCCACCTGCTCAGCCGACGGAGAGGCGGTTCTTCGATCGGGAGCATCGGTCCACGGCAAGGGCGAGGCCAACGCGTAGCCGACGAGGGGGTGCTCGCCGCGCTCGCCGACCTGGTCGAGAACGACCCGCCGGACTTCATGGTGCGGGTCACCATGTGGACCTCACTCAGGTCCCACGAGGACGGACGACGTCGCCCGGGGCGGGACCGACGCCCGGCTCGGGTCGCTGCGACAGCCCTCGGCAATGTGCGCGCCTAGATCATGGTCGAGCGATCGAGTCCTATCGCGCCCAGGTCACGGGCGACACCGGGCGGTCGGCGAGGTGCTGCGTGAGGTGCTGGCCGAGTTCGGCGACGAGAGTGGGAAGGCGTCTACAACCTGTGGGGCAACCTCGTCTGGTGCGACATGATCTGCGGTGAGCACGAGGCGCGGACGCGGGAGATCACCGCGCGCTCGACCGGTTCAGCACCCCACTTCTCCCTCACATGTGGGAGCACCTGGTCGAGAACGCCGCGTCGACCTGGCTCCTCACCGGTCAGTGGCACGCGCGCGTGAGCTGCTCGAGGAGTCGCGCCGTGGTGGCGGGACGACGTTCGCACGAGCAACGCCCATCTCACGCTCCTCGACCTCCTCAGCGTGGTGCGGCCGACGTGAGTCGGTGGAGCCACCACCTCGTCGCCCCTGCCCCAGCGGGGCCGAGCCGGTGCCTGGTCCGGCAGGCGCTGGCGGTGGCCGCGGCGCTCGACGGAGACCTGACCCGCATGAGGGCGGACCTCGCCCCGGTCTGGAGCGGCGACCGGCTCTTGCTCGACGACGACCAGCTCTGGCAGACGGTCGTCCTCGCGGCGCGCGTCGAGGCCGACGCCGCCCTCGCCGGACCGCGCGACGACATCACGGGGCCGCCACCCACCGGAGACCATCGGGGCACGGGGCTGCGCGCGGTTCCGCCGCTACGGCCGGCTCGGCGAGGTCTGGCCCCTCGACCTCGCCGCCCAGCTCGACCGCTTCCACGGCCGCGACGCCCGCCCGGCGCTGCGGGCTGCCCTCGAGGGCTGGGAGCGGATCGGTCACGTCCCGGACGCGGCTGTCACGCACCTGTCGCTGGCGGAGCAGGAGGCGATCCACGGCGACCGAGACGCTGCCCGGCCCCACCTCGCGGCCGGGCGAGCGGTCGCGGCGCAGCTGGACGCCGCGCCCCTGCTGGCGCGCGCCGACGCGCTGGCGGAGAGGTGGGCGATCGGCCCGCGCGAACGGCGTACGGACGGCGTGCTGACCGAGCGCGAGGTCGAGGTGCTGCGGCTGGTGGCCGAGGGGATGACCAACGGGCAGATCGGCGTGAAGCTCTTCATGTCGCCCAAGACGGCGAGCGTCCACGTCTCGCACATCCTCGCGAAGCTCGGGGCGGCCAACCGCACGGAGGCTGCGGCGACGGCGCGCCGGCAGGGGCTGCTCGGCTGACGAAGGCCTGCCGGTCGGTGCCCCCTGGTTGTCCAAGCACCGCCGAAGGGGTCTGGCGGAGCATTGTCTAGTGACTTAGTCTACTAATGACAGCACCTCACCCCCGGGAGGGAACGTGCCCCGAGCACCACGCCCCGACTTCCTCGTGATCGGCGCCCCCAAGGCCGGTACGACGGCGCTCCACGCCGCGCTCGCGCAGCACCCGGACGTCTTCGTGTCGGACCCGAAGGAACCGAAGTACTGGCTCTGCGACGGCGCACCGCCGCCGGCCTGGCGCGGGCCGGGCGACAAGCACTCGCAGCAGGAGTGGATCTGGCGCGCCGACCGCTACTTCCCGCTCTTCGCCCCGGCGGCGCAGCACCAGGTGCGCGGCGAGAGCACGCCGTTCTACCTGTGGAGCCGCGGCGCCCACCGCCGCATCGCCGAGGACCTGCCTGACGTGCGTCTCGTCGCCGTCGTCCGCGACCCGGTGGACCGCGCCTACAGCAACTGGATGCACCTGTGGTCCGACGGCCTCGAGCCGGAGTCGGACTTCGTGTCGGCGTTCGGCCGCGAGGACGAGCGGGTCCGCGCCGGCTGGGCGCCCTTCTGGCGCTACCGCGAGCTCGGGAGGTACGGCGAGCAGCTGGCGCACCTGCACCGCCACGTCGACCCCGAGCGCATCCTCGTCATCCGCTACCGCGACCTGGTCGACGCGCCCGGGGCGACGGTCGACCGGGTGAGCCGGTTCCTCGGGATCCGGGAGGGCCAGGTCGACTCGATCCCGCGCGACAACTCGCGCAGCTTCGTCCCGCCGGGCTGGCGGCCGCGGCTGTTCGGGCCGGTCGTGCGCGGCGGCGCGCGGCTCGGGCAGTTCGCGCCGCCGCAGGTGTGGCGGGCGGTCCACCCGCTGTCGCTCGGCCTGCTGGGCGACCACCGGGACGCGCACCGTCCCCGCCTCGACGCGATCAGCCGGCAGCAGCTGATCGAGAGCTATGCCGACGACGTCCATCTGCTCGGCGAGCTCACCGGACAGGACTTCGGCGACTGGCTCAACCCGGAGAGTCGCGGCTCGTTCGCCCAGCGCTCGGCGACGGTGACCCGCCTCTCGGAGCGCGACGCCGACCCGGTGGGCCAGGTGGGACGGGCGAACGGGGCGGCGGCCCGCGGGGTCAGCGCACGCAGGTGACGAGGTCGTGCGCACCGTCGGGACGCGCGGCCTCGACGTAGTAGCGCACCCGGCCGTCCGGCAGGGGCACGGCGGTGGCGTAGCGGAAGGCGCCATCGGCGTGCGGGGAGGCGATCGGCGGCTGCGCGGCGCGGGTCAGGGCGGTGCCGTCCCACGTCGCCACCCCGGTGGTCTCGAACCAGTTGGACTCGGCGTCGGGCCGGCCGTCGTACAGCACCGTGCCGTCGGGCAGCACCGCGCTGACCCGCGCACCGCGGGCGTCCCACTGGCCCTCGCGGCCCGCGAGCACCTCGCCGTGGTCCTCCCACTCCAAGCCGTCGGCACTGGTGAGCCGCCGCGTGGTCATCCGGTCCTCGTGACCGGGCTCGTCGAGGGGGTGGCAGCACAGCCACATCTCGTAGCCGTCCTCGCCCACCGTGATCACCGGGTCCTTGACGCCGGTGTCGCGGTCGCCCTCGTGCACCCGGCGTCGTACGCCGTCGGGCAGTCCCTCGACCGTGTCGGCGGTGAGGCTGTCCACCCACCAGTGCTTGGAGCCCGGGGTCGCGCAGGACAGGTAGAGCCGCCAGCCGCCCTCGCGGAGCGGCACGAGCACCGGCCGCTCGAAGGACTCGGCGCCGAACGCCTCGCGCGCCACCTCGGTGACCGGCTCGAAGGTGACGCCGTCCTCGGAGCGGGCGACGACCACCGACACGCCCCGACCGTCGGTCAGCGGACGGCGGACCCGCCACGTCAGCCAGAAGACGCCGTCGACCAGGACGGCGCTCGCCGCCCCCGCCCAGTTGCCCGCGCCCGGACCGGGTGCGGGCACCACGACCTCGACGTCGTCGTAGGTCGGCGGTGCGGCAATCGTGGTGGTCATGCGCCCACGATAGTCGACAAGATCACTAGAGTTCGGGACCCGGTGGTCCGGACGCTCGGCGACGGTCAGCCGGTGACCTCGAAGGAGGAGGCGCCACTCACCGCCGCGTCGCGGGCGGCGAGGTCACGCACCCGCGCCGACGGCGGTCCGTGCCGGCACCACTCCACGAGCGCGTCGACGGCCTCGTCCTCCCCTTCGGCGTGCACCAGGACGCTGCCGTCGACCTCGTTGCGAACCCACCCGACGACGCCGAGGCGCTGGGCCTGCTCCTGCGCGTGCCACCGGAACGCCACGCCCTGCACCTGTCCGGTCACCCGCGCCTGGATCGCCTTCATGGACCCATCCTGCCCCTCCCGTCGGGCGGTCCTCGGCGCTGGCACCGGGTGAGAGGCTGGCGCGGATGACCCAGGACGAGCAGGCCGAGCGCACGAGCGGCGACGAGGCGGCGTACGAGCCCGACCCCCGCCGCTGGCGGGTGCTCGCCGTGTCCCTCGTCGTCGGCTTCATGTCGCTGCTCGACGTCACGATCGTCAACGTCGCCGTGCCGTCCATCCGGGCCGGGCTCGACACCTCGGCCGCGACCATCCAGTGGGTGGTGTCGGGCTACGCGCTCGCCTTCGGCATGACCCTCGTCGCCGGCGGCCGGCTCGGCGACGCGCACGGCCGGCGCCGGATGATGACGATCGGGCTCATCGGCTTCATCGTCTCGAGTGCCGCCGTCGGGCTGGCCCCCAACGCGGCCGCCATCGTGCTCGCCCGCCTCGTCCAGGGCGCCAGCGCCGGCCTGCTCACCCCGCAGAACTCCGGGCTCATCCAGCAGCTCTTCCGCGGCGCCGAGCGCGGCCGCGCCTTCGGGATGTTCGGCTTCACCGTGGCCGTCGCCTCGGCCACCGGGCCGCTCATCGGCGGCCTGCTGATCGGCCTGCTCGGCGAGGAGAACGGCTGGCGCTCCCTCTTCCTCATCAACGTGCCCATCGGCCTCGTGGCACTGGTGCTGATCCGCCGACTGGTGCCGGACAACCACGTCGGCGCCGGGCCCGAGGGCGCGCCGAAGGACCCCCGCATCGACCTCGTCGGCGCGGTGCTGCTGGGCCTCACCGTGCTGGCGGTGCTGTTCCCGCTGATCAGCCTCGAGGGCGGCGCCGGCCTGCCGCTGGTCGTGCTGGTCGCCTTCCCGCTGCTGGCGTGGGCGTTCGTATGGTGGGAGGCGCGGACCGTCCGGCTGGGCCGGCCGCCGCTGCTCGACGTGTCGCTGCTGCGCGGTCTGCCCGGCTACGCCAACGGCCTGCTCGTCGGCACCCTCTACTTCACCGGCTTCACCGGGATCTTCCTGGTGCTGTCGGTGCACCTGCAGGAGGGCGAGGGGTTCTCGCCGCTGCAGGCCGCCCTGCTGATGACGCCGTTCGCCGTCGGCGCCGCCACCACCTCACCGCTCGCGGGGCGGCTCGTCGGCACCCTCGGCCGGCGGGTGACCCTGGTCGCGCTCGGCGTGATGATGACCGGCACCGCGCTCGCCGCGTGGCTGGTGACCTCGCCCACCGACACCCTGTGGTGGACCCTCGCGCCCGCGATGTTCCTCGCCGGCGTCGGCGGCGGTGGGGTCATCTCCCCCAACTTCACGCTCACCCTCGCCGAGGTGCCGCCCGCGATGGGTGGCGCGGCGGGCGGCGCCCTCCAGACCGGGCAGCGGATCGGCTCCGCCCTCGGCGCCGCGCTGCTGATGACCGTCTACCAGGCGGTCGGCACGGTGACGTCAGCGCCGATGGCCGCCCGGGCGGCCCTCCTCGCGGCGCTCGCGGTCCTGACGCTCGCGTTCGCCGCCGCCGTGCGCTCCTGGCGGCTCGGCGACTGAGGTGCCGGCTGCCGCTCCGGCGATCCCCGGCTGACCGGGGATCGCTGAACTTGTCGGCCCGTGCACGGCCTGACAAGTTCAGCGAGAGCCTGACAACCCCTGGCCGAGCGGAGGTTGCGGCTCGGTCAGAGGATCGCGCCCGGCTCGTACGCCGCTGCGGCGGGGTGGGCGGCCGCGAGGGCCTCGACCCGGGCGACGACCGCGCGGGTCTGCGCCACGGCAGCGCCGGTGAACTCGATCGGGTCGGCGACGAGAGCGTCGATCTGCTCGCGGGTCAGGCCCAGCCGCTCGTCGGCGGCGAGCTTGGCGAAGACGTCGTTGTCGGCCTGACCGGCGCGCATCGCGAGCGCGGTGCCGACGGCGGCCTCCTTGATCGCCTCGTGCGCGGCCTCGCGGCCGACCCCGTTGCGGACCGCCGCCATCAGCACCTTCGTCGTGGTGAGGAACGGCAGGTACCGGTCGAGCTCGCGCTGGATGACCGCCGGGAACGCGCCGAACTCGTCGAGCACCGTGAGGAAGGTCTGGAAGAGCCCGTCGGTGGCGAAGAACGCGTCGGGCAGCGCGACGCGGCGCACGACCGAGCAGGAGACGTCGCCCTCGTTCCACTGGTCGCCGGCGAGCTCGCTGACCATCGAGAGGTGGCCGCGGACGATGACGGCGAGGCCGTTGACCCGCTCGCACGAGCGGGTGTTCATCTTGTGGGGCATCGCGGACGAGCCGACCTGGCCCTCCTTGAACCCCTCCGTCACCAGCTCGTGGCCGGCCATCAGCCGCACGGTGGTGGCCAGGTTGGACGGGCCGCTGACCAGCTGCACCAGTGCGGAGACGACCTCGAAGTCGAGCGAGCGCGGGTAGACCTGGCCCACGCTCGTCAGCACCTGTTCGAAGCCCAGGTGCCCGGCCACCCGCTGCTCGAGCTCGTCGAGACGCGAGGCGTCGCCGTCGAGCAGGTCGAGCATGTCCTGGGCGGTGCCCATCGGCCCCTTGATGCCGCGCAGCGGGTAGCGGGCGAGGAGCTCCTCGATCCGCTGCACGGCGATCAGCATCTCGTCGGCGACGGTCGCGAAGCGCTTGCCGAGCGTGGTGGCCTGCGCGGCCACGTTGTGCGAGCGACCGGCCATCACGGTGGCCTCGTGCTCGGCGGCGAGCCGGCCCAGGCGAACGAGGGTCGCGACTGCGCGGTCGCGCACCACCTCGAGCGAACGGCGCAGCTGCAGCTGCTCGACGTTCTCGGTGAGGTCGCGCGAGGTCATGCCCGCATGGATGAACTGCAGAGTGATGTGCTCGTGGCTGGCCAGGGCCGCTACGGAGTTGAACTCCTCGATGCGCGCCTTCACGTCATGGCGCGTGACGCGCTCGCGCGCGGCGATCGAGTCGAGGTCGACGCCCTGCTCACCCTTGGCGACGACCGCCTCGTAGGCCTCGACGACGCCGTCGGGCACCGCGATGCCGAGGTCGCGCTGGGCCCTGAGCACAGCGACCCAGAGCTGTCGCTCGAGGACGATCTTGTGCTCGGGCGACCAGATCTCGGCGAGATCGGCACCGGCGTAGCGGGTGGCCAGGACGTTGGGGACGGTCACGGCCGTGATTGTCCCACTCACCGCCCGGGTGACCGACAGGGCGCCGACGGCGAGACGGTCGACACCGCATTAGGCCCGACCTATCGTGCCGGGATGACCCCGGATCCGGCGATCGACCTCCGCGCACGGGCGCGAGAGGTCGTGGACTCGGAGAGGTATCTCGTGCTCGCGACGGTGTCGCCCGAGGGCGTCCCGTGGTCCTGTCCGGTGTGGTTCGCACACGACGACCTCGACGCGTTCTTCTGGCTCTCCCGACCCGGGCGCACCCACTCGGTCAACGTGGCGCACCACCCGCGGATCGGCCTGGTCGCCTTCGACTCGCGGCAGCCGACCGGGGTCGGCCTGGCGGTGTACGCCTCGGCAGACGCGGCCGTCGTGCCGGACGGCGAGCTCGACGATGCGCTGGCCATCGTCTCGGCCCGCAGCCTCGCCCACGGCGGCGGTCCGTGGGACCGGGCACGCATCTCCTCGGCACCGCTCGAGCTCTACGTCGCGCGGCCCGTCGAGCTGTGGCTCAACCCCGGGCTGGGGACCGACGAGCGCCAGCGCGTGCCGGACGGCTGACCCGGCCCTGACCCGGCCCCGGCTCAGTCGTGCGGCACCCAGTGGTCCCACGCGGACCACCAGCGGTCGCCGCGGTCGAGCAGGTCCGCGACCTCGGCGGCGGCAGCGAGCGTCGCCAGCAGCTCGTCGTGTGTGATGCGCCCGGACGCCAGGCTGGGGGCGAGGTCCTGCACGTCCTTCCACCGCCACGCGCCGTCGGGCGCGACCACGATGTCGAGCTGGAGGTCGTTGACGTCGACGCCGTCGGCGGTGCGTACGACGGGCGTCTCGAAGTTGACGTACCAGGAGAGCAGGCCGGAGGCGTCGAAGAACTTCCACACCGAGTACCAGTCACCGCTCCGGCGCAGCTTGAGCACGGTCGTGCCGGTCC
>CAWAAO010000005.1:0-293040 GCA_963780015.1 uncultured Actinomycetes bacterium | reverse complement strand
GGCACTAAGGGAACCCCTTCGGGGGCTACCGACCAACCTGGTACTAGGCCAGCGATGGGGGGACGCAGGAAGGTAGCTCGACCCAGGCGTTGGTTGTCCTGGGGCAAGTGTGTAGGGAGGTCCTCTAGGCAAATCCGGAGGGTCAATCCTGAGGCACGATGCCGAGCCGTTTAGGTGAAGCGAGTGATCCTATGCTGCCGAGAAAAGCCTCTAGCGAGTGATCAAGGTGCCCGTACCCCAAACCGACACAGGTGGATACGTAGAGAATACGAAGGCGATCGAGAGAACCCTGGTTAAGGAACTCGGCAAATTACGTCCGTAACTTCGGGAGAAGGACGACCGCAGTAGGGTGCAGGGACTTCTCGTCCCGAGCTCGAAACGGTGGCACAAACCAGGCCCAAGCGACTGTTTACTAAAAACACAGGTCCGTGCGAAGTCGCAAGACGATGTATACGGACTGACGCCTGCCCGGTGCCGGAACGTTAAGGGGAGAGGTTAGTGACTTCGGTCGCGAAGCTTTGAACCTAAGCGCCGGTAAACGGCGGCCGTAACTATAACGGTCCTAAGGTAGCGAAATTCCTTGTCAGGTAAGTTCTGACCTGCACGAATGGCGTAACGACTTGGGCACTGTCTCAACCAGGGACTCGGCGAAACTGCAATACGAGTAAAGATGCTCGTTACCCGCGGAAGGACGGAAAGACCCCGGGACCTTTACTCTAGCTTGATGTTGCGTCTTGGCACATGTTGCGTAGGATAGGTGGGAGGCGTTGAAGCGATCATTCCGGTGATCGTGGAGCCAATCTTGAAATACCACCCTTCATTTGTTGGGACCCTAACCCAGGACCGTTAACCGGTTCGGGGACAGCGTCTGGTGGGGAGTTTAACTGGGGCGGTTGCCTCCTAAAGAGTAACGGAGGCGCCCAAAGGTTCCCTCAGCCTGGTTGGCAATCAGGCGTCGAGTGCAAGGGCACAAGGGAGCTTGACTGCGAGATCGACGGATCGAGCAGGAGCGAAAGCTGGGCCTAGTGATCCGACGATGCTGTGTGGAAAGGTCGTCGCTCAACGGCTAAAAGGTACCCCGGGGATAACAGGCTGATCCTGCCCAAGAGTCCATATCGACGGCAGGGTTTGGCACCTCGATGTCGGCTCGTCTCATCCTGGGGCTGGAGCAGGTCCCAAGGGTCGGGCTGTTCGCCCGTTAAAGAGGCACGCGAGCTGGGTTTAGAACGTCGTGAGACAGTTCGGTCCCTATCCTCCGTGGGCGTAGGAAACTTGATGGGAGCTGCCCCTAGTACGAGAGGACCGGGGCGGACGGACCTCTAGTGTGCCAGTTGTCGCGCCAGCGGCATGGCTGGTTGGCTACGTTCGGAAGGGATAAGCGCTGAAAGCATCTAAGTGCGAAGCTCGCCCAGAGATGAGGTTTCCCACTGGGTAACCAGGTAAGGGCCCTGGAAGACCACCAGGTTGATAGGCGGGAAGTGGAAGCGCGGCAACGCGTGGAGCTGACCCGTACTAATAGCCCGAGGACTTGACTCTTTTCCTTTGCTCGCGCTCGCTATCGCTGTTCTCGAGGTTCGCTCGAGGGCCGCACCTTCACTATCGTCCGTTGATCGGACACCGCGTTTCGGTGGCCATGGCGGAGGGGAGACACCCGGTCCCATCCCGAACCCGGAAGTTAAGCCCTCCAGCGCCGATGGTACTGCCCGGGCGACTGGGTGGGAGAGTAGGTCGCTGCCGAGACATCTTCGGAACGGGCCGCCCTTCGGGCGGCCCGTTCCGTATCTATCCACTACCCTCGGGAGCAGCCATGCCGAAGTCCCTGAAGCCGCGATCCGGCGCACGACCGAAGGGCACGCCGTCCAAACAGGCGCTGCTGCCTCGCGACATCGAGGAGGATGTCCGGCGCACGGCCCGGCCCACCCAGCAGGACGACGTGTTGTCGCGCCTGGCGCGCGCGATCGAGTTGCTCGAGCGCGACGACGCCCGCGGGGCCGTCACGGAGGCGGAGAAGGCCAAGGCGATGGCGCCGCGATCGGCCGCGGTGCGCGAGGTGCTCGGCATGGCCTACTACGGCGTCGGTCGCTGGCACGACGCGCTCACCGAGCTCAAGGCGTACAAGCGGATGACCGGCCGCCTGGACCAGAACCATCTGATCGCCGACTGTCTGCGAGGGCTTGGGCGGCCCGAGGAGGTCGTACCGCTCGCGGACGAGGTCCTGCGTGATCGCTCGGCACCGAACGAGGCGAAGGCCGAGGCGGTGATCGTGGCGGCGTCGGCGCTGGCCGACCAGCAGCGCTACGCGGAGGCGCTGGCGCTGCTCGCCCGCGCGAAGACCCGTGAGGAAGTGGCGGAGGACTACACCTTGCGGCTGTGGTACGCCCGGGGCGACATCCTTGCCAAGGCCGGCAGGACCGAGGAGGCCGCGACCGAGTTCCGCAAGATCATGCGTCACGATGCGGCGGCATTCGATGCGGCGGAACGGCTGTCGGAGCTGGGTTAGACGCCGGCCTCGCGTTCCCAGCGCTTTCGCCAGTACCGCGCGATGCCCTGGGCGTTCATCCTGATCGAACCGAGCACGTCGTAGCGGGCCTGCTCGAATGGGCGACCCGCATCCGCTTCGAACTCCCCGCGCGCGCGGCGCGTGAGTGCCTCGACGATGTCTTCCTCGGACGTGTCGATGTCTTCCTCGAGCAGGTGGCGCACGTCCGCAGCCCACGTCTGGATCCGTTCGGCGGCTGTCTCGCAGGTGCTGGCGACGTCGGGCACGGCTCCGAAATGCGAGGTGAGCAGGGTGGTCGGCTCGCGATCGAGGATCCGCCGGATCGAGGCGAGCGCCGCGTCGAGATCGACCTCGGGAGGCGGGAGCGCCGGCCGAACGCAGCGTGCCCACGGGAGGTAGGAGCCGACGGCCTCGCCCGTGAACATCGCGCCGCTCCCGTCGTCGTGCAGGGCGATGTGATGCGAGGCATGTCCGGGCGTGTGGAGCACGTGCAGCGAGCGGGGGCCGAGGGGTATGCGCTCGCCGTCGACGACGGCACGGACGCGCGCAGCGGGGACGGCGCAGCATGTCTCCGAAGAGCGAGCGCATCCGTTCCTGCCCGTACGTGCGCGCGGTGGACGCGGTCAGGCGCGCAGGGTCGACCAGGTGACGCGCGCCCGCCTCGTGGACCCATACCGTGGCGCGCGGGTAGCGCGCAAGCAGTGCACCGGCGCCGCCGGCGTGGTCCATGTGGATGTGCGTGACCACCACGTGTGCGAGATCGTCCGTGTCGACGCCGAGCGCATCGAGCGATGCGGTCAGCCGGTCGTGATCGGCACCCGGGCCGGTCTCCACCAGGCAGGGCTCCGGGCCGTCCAGCAGATAGACCGCGTTCAACTCTCGTTCGCCCGCCATCACGGTGTCGATGGCGGTGACCCCCGACGCGACGGTGGCGGTGCGGTCGGCGTCCATGACGGGTGAGTGTGGCATGCGGCGCCATTGGCGTGTCGGACCCGCGCGCTAGGGTCGGCAGAGGTTCCAGGATCACCTCCCCCGAGTCAGAAGGGGCGAGACACAATGGTCACGGTCAACGTCGTCGTTTTGGCGGGGACCGTGGCGGCCGATCCGGTCACCCGGCGCATGCCGTCGGGCGACGAGGTCACCGAGTTGCGGATCTCCGTTCCGGAGACAGGCAGACGTCTCCTCCCTCTCCCGGTCGCGGCGTGGCACGCCACGGTCGGCCGTGTGGTGTTGGATCCGATCGCCAAGGGCGATCAGGTCCTCGTGCACGGGCAGCTCGTTCGCCGGTTCTACCGGTCCGGAGCCGGAGCTCGGAGCCTCACCGAGGTGGTCGCCACGGGTATCAAGCGGCTCGACCCGGCAGCGGGTGGGCAGGCGCAGGAGGCCGAGGTCAGCGCACAGGCATGAACAGCATGCCCGTGCGGGGCTTCGGCCAGAAGAAGGTCGATTTCCGGGGCAGGCGATCGCCGTGCTCGATCGCGGCGAGCACCCGCGCCGGCGTCGTCTGCGGCAGCACATAGGCAGCGATCGCCTCCCCGGTGAGGACCGCTCGCTCGGCGTCCGCCGCATCGTGCGTGAAGCGCAGCGCATCGCCGGGGGCGGCGGCGTCGAGCCGCTCTGCGTGGAGCGCCCGTACCACGGGCGGGGAGCCGTCGAGGTCGAGCAGCCCGTAGCCCGGCCCCCGTCCGTCACGGCGCGTGATCACACCCACAACGAGCCCTTCGTCCGACACCCGCGCCAGCACGTCGTCGAGGTCGGTCGCCGGGCGGCTCGGCGCGAGTGCCTCGCCCGCCACCTGCACCCGGTGGTAGGGCAACACGGGAACCGACTCGGTGCCCGCGTCGATGACGAGCGCAAGGATCGCATCCCACGGGCCCGGACCATCCGCCGCGTGCCGTTCGTCGCGGTAGGCGAGCGCGGTCGTGTAGCGGTGGTGGCCGTCGGCGATCAGGAGGTCCTCGTCGCGCAGCCACGTCTCGATCGGCTCCGCCCGCGGGATCTCCCACAAACGGTGCGTGACGCCCTCTTCGTCCAGCAGCTCTTCCGCCGGGGCGTTGGCGACACGTGCGCTCCAAGAGTTCTGCGAGCGGTGCGCACGGCCCCGACACGGTGCCGTAGATCGGCGAAAGGTGCGTGGCCGTCGCCCGCAACAGGCGAAGCCGATCCTCGACCGGCCCGGGCATCGTGTGCTCGTGGGGGATCACCGAGCCTCCCCAGGGTTCCAACTCGAGCGCGACGAACACCCCGCGCAGATGCGTCGCGGTGCCGTCGGAGGCCGTCCAGGCGACCTCGTAGGCGTAGTAGCACGGCTCATCGGGGCGCACGAGGGCGCCCGACCGCTCCCATGACGACAGCAGGGCGCCCGCGCGCGCGTAGCGATTCTCGGGATCCGTTCGGGTCGTCGACGCCCTCCGGCAGGTCCACGTGCACCGCGTTGAACGGGCTCGCCTCGCGGTAGCGGTGGCGCCTCGGCTCGCTGATAACGTCGTAGGGCGGCGTGGTCAGGCGAGACAGCTCGCCGGCGACCGCGGGGTCGTAGCGCAGGCCGCGGAAGGGGGCGACGTGTGGCATCCGACCTGTATAGCAGCGCTGCCGGGGTCGTGACCTCGGCCGACACGGCGACGCGATGATCGCCGACGGCTACGACGCCTTCCTGCTCGACCTCGATGGCGTGTTGTATCGAGGCGATCAACCCATCGCGCACGCGGCGGCGTCGGTCGAGGCGCTCCGACGACTCGGCAAGCGGGTCGCGTTCGTGACGAACAACTCCTCGCGTTCGCCCGAGGCGGTCGTGGCGCACCTCGCCTCGGTCGGTGTCGTGGCCGACGTGGCGGAGGTCGAGACGTCCGGGCTCACGACGGCCTCGGCGCTCGCCGGCCGCGGCGTGACCACCGCCCTCGTCGTCGGCGAGGACGGCCTCCGCGCCGCTCTGCGAGACGCCGGCATCGCCGAGGTGGGTGCCGAACAGGTTCCCGATGCGGTGGTGGTGGGCTGGGACCGCACCATCACGTACGAGACGCTTCGGGCGGCATCGATCGCGGTCCAACGTGGCGCCGCCCTGGTCGCGTCGAACGCCGATGCCTCGTATCCGGCCCCCGACGGGCTCACCTGGCCCGGAGCGGGCGCGATCGTGGCCGCCCTCGAGGCCGCCACCGAGCGGTCCGCCGAGGTGTTCGGCAAGCCGAACGCCCCGATCCTGCAGGCGGCGCTCGCGCGGGCGGGCGGTGGCAGACCGCTGGTCATCGGCGACCGCGTCGGCACCGATATCGAGGGGGCCCGGCGCCTTCGCTGGGACTCGGTGCTCGTGCTCACCGGCATCTCCTCACGCCAGGACCTCAAGGCGGCCGGCATCGCGGCCACCTATGTGGTCGAGGACCTCTCCGCACTCGTCGAGGAGGAGAACGCCGCGCCGGACTATGCTGCAGGCAACGATGGGCGAGGAGCGACGGATGGCCAAGATGCAGGACGTGCGTAAGACGATCGAGGCGTCGATGGGCAACCTCAGCACCACCCGGGCCCAGGAGATCGCCAAGAGCGTGCTCGACAAGGACGCCGCCAAGGACCAGGTGTCCAAGACCGCGGCCGACGTGATGGAGTGGTCGCAGCGCAACCGAACCAGGCTCGTGGAGCTGGTCCGCGGCGAGGTCCGTGATCAGCTGCGCCAGATGGGCATCGCCACCGAGGAGGAGGTCAACGCCCTTCGCAAGCGCGTGCGCGATCTGGAGCGCACCGCCCGTGCCACGGGTGCGCGCGGCGGCGGGAAGAAGACGTCGGGAGCCAAGACGACCGCGAAGGCCACCGCGCGCAAGCCCGCGAGTGCCAAGCCCGCGGCCTCCAAGAAGACGGACACCACAGAGGCGTGACGCGGCGCCCGCTCGACGCGGAACTCGTGCGGCGCGGGCTGACGGGAACGCGAGCGGAGGCGCGCGAGGCGGTGGAGGCCGGGATCGTGCAGGTCGCCGGTGTCGTCGCGAGCAAGCCCGCCACGATGGTCGCCGACGACGCGGCGATCGCGTTGCTCGGCGCATCGCGGCCGTTCGTCTCCCGCGCCGGGAGCAAGCTGGATGCCGCTCTCGAGCGTTTCGCGATCGATCCGACCGGGTGGCGGTGCCTGGATGCGGGGGCGTCGACCGGTGGATTCACCGACGCGCTGCTCCAGCGCGGCGCCGACCGAGTCGTGGCGGTGGACGTCGGCTACGGCCAGCTGGCCTGGGAGCTTCGCACCGATCCTCGCGTGACGGTGCTCGAGCGCACGAACGTGCGCGACCTCACCCCGGACGATCTGTCCGGGCCCGTCGATCTCGTGGTCGCCGATCTCTCGTTCATCTCGCTGCGGGTTGTGCTTCCCGTCCTCCAACGACTTGCCGCACCCACGGCTCCCATCGTGGTGCTGGTGAAACCGCAGTTCGAGGCGGCGAAGGGCTTCGGTCGGCAAGGGAGGTGTCGTGCGCGACCCCGGCGTGTGGGCCCGCGTGCTCGACGACGTGGTCGAGACCGCACGGACGCTCGGCCTCGGGGCGCGTGCCGCGATGGCCTCGCCCCTGCGAGGACCCGCCGGCAACGTGGAGTTCCTCCTGCAGCTGGGCCCCGGGAGGGCGGACGGCGCGGATCTCGCGGCGGCCGTCGCGGAAGGCGTGGCGACGCGATCATGAGCCATGTCGCGTTCGTGGTGCACGAGGGGCGGGCGGCGGCCGTCTCCGCCGCGGCGGCGCTTCGAGCGCAACTGGAAGATCGCGGCGTGGCGTGCGATCCGGGCTCCGCCGGGCCGATCGACCTCGTGATCACGGTGGGCGGGGACGGCACCTTCCTGCGGGGGGCGCACACCGCGGCCGAGCTCGGCGTGCCGGTGGTGGGCGTGAAGGTCGGTCGTCTGGGGTTCCTCACCGAGGTCGATCCCGAGGACGCCGCCGCGCTCGTCATCGCGGCGTTGGCCGGCGACGCGACCATCGAGGAGCGACTGGCCGTGGTGGCGGACCCACGCAGCGGGGTCGTCTTCGACACGCAGTGGGGACTGAACGAGGTCATGGTCGAGAAGCGAGCCCGGCACCGGCTGGTGCGCCTGCGGGTCGACGTCGACGGCGAATACGTGACGACCTTCTCGGCGGACGGCGTGATCGTGGCGACGCCGACGGGGTCGACCGCCTACTCGTTCTCGGCGCGGGGACCGATCGTGTCGCCGTCGGTCGACGCATTGGTCGTGACGCCCGTTGCCCCGCACATGGTCTTCGACCGTTCGATCGTGCTGAACGCGACCCAGCAGGTCAGCCTCGAGGTCGTCGGCGACGAGCCGGGACTGTTGTCGGCAGACGGCCGTGCAACGATCGAGCTGCCGGTGGGCGCGGCCATCCGCATCCGGGCATCCGATCGACCGGCCCGGTTCGTCCGCCGGTCGGACGCACCGGGGTTCCTGGCCCGGGTCCGTGAGAAATTCGATCTGTCCGACGAGCCCACCGACGCATCCGCCTGACCGACGGCGCGGGGCGTGTCGGTGGGCGACGCTAGGATGCGCTCGTGCTTCGTCAGCTGCACATCACCGGCCTGGGCGTGATCGGTGAGCTCGACATCGAGCCGGCCCCCGGGCTCACCGTGCTCACGGGGGAGACCGGCGCGGGCAAGACGATGATCACGGTCGGCGTTTCCCTGGCCCTCGGGGGGCGCGGCAACGCACAGCTCGTGCGGTCGGGGGAGCGGGCGGCCAAGATCCAGGCGCGGTTCGATGCGCCGGCGGGCGCCGAGGAATGGGCCGAGGACGGCGAGGTCATCCTGGCGCGGACGATCGTCGCCGACGGCCGCGGCTCGGCGCGCATCGGCGGCCAGCTCACGACGGCCGCCGCGCTCGCGGACATGGGTTCGCATCTGGTCGAGATCCACGGTCAGCATCAGTCCTTGCGGCTCCTCGACGGCGCGACCCAGACGGCGTTCCTGGATCGGTACGCGGGGCCCGCGCACGTCGAGCTCGTCCGGACGTATCGCGCCGCGTACGCCGGCCTGCAGGCGGCGCGGCGCGAGCTCGAGGCGCTCCTGGATGCGGCGCGCGATCGCGAGCGGATGCTCGACCTCCTCGCGTATCAGGTGCGAGAGATCGAAGCCGTCGCGCCACAGCCCGACGAGAGCGAGGCGCTCCACGGAGAAGCGTCGAAGCTCGGGCATGCCGAGCGGTTGCAGGAGCTGGCGGATGCGGCCGGAGGCTCCCTCGGAAGCGACGGCGGGGCGGCCGATCTGCTCGCAACGACCGCCCACGACCTCGAGGCCGCCGCCGATCTCGATCCCGACGCGGCCTCGCTCGCCCGTCGGGGTCACGCGCTTGCCGCCGAGATCGCCGACCTCGCATCCGAGGTGCGCGCCTACCGCGAGCGGGTGGCGGTCGATCCGGCGCGGCTCCAGGAGGTGCGCGAACGCATCGCGGCCCTTCGAGGCCTGCAGCGAAAATACGGGGCGACGGATGCGGAGGTGGTCGCCTTCCTGGACCGCGCGCGCGACGAGGTCGCGTCGCTCCAGACCGCCGACGAGCGCCTGGCCACGATCCAGACCGAGGTCGAGGAGGCCACCCGCACGGTCGAGACGCTCGCCGAAGCCGTCACGGCCACCCGTCGCTCGGTCGCCCCGGAGCTGTCCACCAGCCTCACCGCGCACCTCACCGACCTCGGCATGCCCGGCGCCCAGATCGAGCTGCAGGTGGAGGCGACGGAGCCGGGGCCGCTGGGCGCGGATCGGGTGGAGTTGCGGTTCTGCGGCGGCCCGGGACAGCCGTCGCTCGCCCTGGCCAAGGCGGCCAGCGGGGGCGAGCTGTCACGGGTGATGCTCGCGTGCCGCAGCGTCCTGGCCGACCTCGACGACGTGCCGACCCTCGTGTTCGACGAGATCGACGCGGGCATCGGTGGCGAAGCCGGGCTGGCGGTCGGTCGACGGCTGGCCCAGCTGGCCGCCACGCGCCAGGTCCTCGTCGTGACCCACCTCCCGCAGATCGCGTGCTTCGCCGACCTGCACGTCCGCGTCCGCAAGCAGCACGGGGACGCGAGCGCCGAGGTGCTCGATGACCGCGAGCGGCCCGTCGAGCTCTCACGCATGCTCGCGGGCATGGAGACCTCCGAGCACGCCCTGTCGCATGCGGAGGAATTGCTGGAGGAGGCCGCTCGCGTGCGTGCGGAGGTGCCGTGAGCGGCGCACGGCCCGGCCGCGCGCGCAGCGAACGGAAGTTTCTCCAGGGATCGCGAGGGCGCCGTCGCGAGGTCTGCTACAGTCGGGTCCCGTGGTGAGGGAGCATACGAAGTACGTATTCGTCACGGGCGGAGTTGCCTCCGGTCTTGGCAAAGGCATCACCACCGCATCGCTCGGTCGCCTCTTCTCGTCTCGCGGTCAGAAGGTCGTGCTCCAGAAGCTCGACCCGTACGTGAACGTCGACCCCGGCACGATGAACCCCTTCGAGCACGGCGAGGTCTTCGTGCTGGACGACGGGGCCGAGACCGACCTCGACCTCGGTCACTACGAGCGCTTCCTCGATGCCGATCTGCATCGCGGCTCGAACTTCACGACCGGCGCCGTGTACTCGGCGGTGTTGGCCAAGGAGCGTCGGGGCGACTACCTCGGCAAGACCGTGCAGGTCATCCCGCACATCACCGACGAGATCAAGTCGCGCGTCCTGGCGCTTGCCGAGACGGAGCAGGCGGACGTGCAGATCGTGGAGATCGGCGGCACGGTCGGCGACATCGAGTCCCTGCCGTTCCTCGAGGCGATCCGGCAATTGCGCAACGAGGTCGGCCGCGACCGCTGCGCGTTCGTGCACGTCTCGCTGATGCCGTTCATCGGTCCCTCCGGCGAGCTCAAGACCAAGCCGACCCAGCACTCCGTCAAGGAGATGCGCTCGCTGGGTCTGCAGCCCGATGCGATCGTGTGCCGGTCCGATCGGCCGATCGGTCGCAACCTCAAGGAGAAGATCTCCCTGCTGTGCGACGTGCCGATCGCCGGTGTGGTGAGCGCCCCCGACGCCCCCTCGATCTATGAGGTCCCGCTCGTGCTCCACCGCGAGGGGCTCGACAACCTGCTCGCCGAGCATCTGCGTATCGAGGGCGAGCCCGATCTTCGCGAATGGACGGATCTGGTCGATCGCGTCCACGCCGCCACCGATCCCGTCGACATCGCGGTCGTCGGGAAGTACGTGTATCTGCGCGACGCCTATCTTTCCGTCGTCGAGTCGTTGTTCCACGGCGGGTTCTTCCACGGCGCCGATGTGCGTATCCACTGGATCGCCTCCGACGACCTCGGCGGTGATGCGACCGAGGCGGGACTCGCCGACATGGACGGTGTCTTGATCCCGGGTGGGTTCGGCGTTCGAGGTGTCGAGGGGAAGATCGACGCGGTTCGCTTTGCGCGCGAGCGCGGCGTGCCGTTCCTCGGCATCTGCTTGGGCCTGCAATGCGCGGTCGTCGAGTTCGCCCGAAACGTCTGCGGCCTCGAGGGCGCCAACTCCTCGGAGTTCGACCCGGCGACCGAGCATGCGGTGATCGACCTGTTGCCCGAGCAGAAGGACGTGACCGACCTGGGGGCGACGATGCGACTCGGCGCACAGCCCTGCTATCTCGAGCCGGGCACGATCGCGGCCAAGGCCTACGGCGTCGATGTGGTCGAGGAGCGCCATCGCCACCGATGGGAGGTCAACCCGTCCTATCACGAGACGCTGACGGCCGGCGGGCTGGTCATCAGCGGCTCCTCGCAGAAGGGGCGACTGGCCGAGATCATCGAGCTGCCCGATCACCCCTTCTTCGTCGCCGGCCAGTTCCACCCGGAGCTTCGCTCGCGCCCGACGCGCCCGCACCCCCTGTTCCGCGAGTTCGTCGGCGCCGCCAAGACGCACCGGTCGCAGCGACTCGCCGCGTCCTCCGCGTCCGTGTCGAGCTAGGCGCGGGGTCGTGCCCGAGCCGACCGCATCCCACGAGGTCTGGTCGGGCGCGTATCTGCACGTCATCGTGGAGGACTGGCCGGACATCGGCGCCTACGAGCTGATCCGCAAGCATCATGCCGTCGCCGTCGTCCCGGTCACGCCCGCGGGCGATGTCGTGCTCGTGCGTCAGTTCCGTCCGCCCGTGCGTGCCGATCTGACCGAGATCCCGGCGGGGCTCCTCGATGTCGAGGGCGAAGACGCCCTGACGTGTGCCGGGCGCGAGCTGTTGGAGGAGACCGGCTACCGGCACACCGAGATCGCGTTCCTGGGCGGCGTCTATGTCTCGCCGGGGTTCACGGACGAGTACATGCACCTGTTCTGGGCACGCACCGAGGCGGCGCCCATCTCCGAACCGGAGCCCGGCATCGAGGTCGTGCGGACGCCGCTGCACCAGGCGGTCGCGCGTGCGCGCGCGGGAAAGGTCCGCAACGCCACGACGTCGCTCGGGCTGTTGCTCGCGGCGGGGGTTCCGGCCTTGCGGGACGCGGCCACGCCTCCGGCCTAGGGTGGAGGCATGCAGGATCCCACGGCGGCCGCCCGGCGCTACCTCGACCACCTCACGGTCGAGCGAGGGTTGGCGGACAACACCCTTGCGGCCTACCGCCGGGACCTCGAGCGATACCTGGCGTTCCTCCACGATCGCGACGTCGACGATCTGAACGAGGTGGATCCGCGCCTCATCCGCGCGTTCGTGGCGTCGATCTCGGCATCGACGCACGGTCCGGACGAGGAGGCGTACAAGGCCACGAGCGTGGCGCGGACGCTCTCGGCCGTGCGCACGTTCCATCGGTTCGCGCTCCGCGAAGGGTTGACCGAGGACGACCCGACCGCCGGGGTCGTCCGGCCGCGGCTTCCGCGAGGGCTCCCGCACCCGCTCACCGTGGGCGAGGTGGCCGCGGTGATCGACGCGCCGCCACCGGGGTCGCCCACCGGTGTGCGGGACCGGGCGATCCTCGAGCTCCTGTACGGAGCCGGGCTTCGCGTGTCGGAGCTGACGGGGCTCGATGTCGATGACGTCGACCTCGAGGAGGGCGCTGTCCGCGTGCTCGGGAAGGGGAGCAAGGAGCGCGACGTGCCGATCGGTCGCATGGCGCGGGACGCCGTCGGCGCGTACCTGCGGACCTCGCGTCCGGCGCTCGCGACGGCGCGCTCCCGCGGGGCGCTGTTCCTGAATACGCGCGGCGGCCGCCTGACGCGCCAATCGTGCGCACGCCTGCTCGCCGAGCATGCGCGGGCCGCCGGCGTCCGGCGAACCGTCACCCCGCACGACCTGCGACACTCCTTCGCGACGCACTTGCTGGAGGGGGGAGCCGACGTGCGGGTCGTCCAGGAGCTGCTCGGGCATGCGAGCGTCGCCACGACCCAGATCTACACCCTGGTCACGACGGAGCACCTCCGCGCCACCTACGACATGGCGCACCCGCGGGCGCACCGGGACCGATCTCGAGCGACGCGATCATGAGCGATCCCCGCACGGCCACCCGCCGTGAGGCGCTCGAGGCGCAGGAGCGCTCGTTGCGACGCGAGATCGACGAGCTGGGGGCCGATCCGAACCTCGACGAGGTCGCCTTCGACGCGGACGCCGGCTTCTCCGATCGGTCCCACAGTACGGAGGAACGCTCCCACATCATGGCGACCGCACGCGCCCTGCGCGCCACCCTGCGCGACGTGGAACGAGCCCGTGCCAAGATCGCGGACGGCACCTACGGCATCTGTGAGCGGTGCGGGAACCGCATCGGCGACGAGCGTCTCGACGCGATGCCGTGGGCCCTGCTGTGTATCGACTGCAAGAGGCTGGTCGGCTGAGGTGTCGGAGCGGCTCGTTCCGCGTGTCTGCGTCATCGTGTGCGATTCGTGGGGGGTCGGCGATGCCCCGGACGCGGCCGACTACGACGACGCCGGCTCCGACACCCTCGGCAACACCGCGCGCGCCGTCGAGGGGCTCCGCGTCCCCGCACTCGAGGCCCTCGGGCTCGGATTCCTCGGCGACATCGCCGGTGTCGCGCCGCGCGCCGAACCGGGCTCCGCGCACGGACGGGCCACGGAGCTGTCGGCCGGGAAGGACACCACGACCGGCCATTGGGAGATGATGGGGATCCGACTCGACGAGCCGTTTCCGCTGTATCCGAACGGGTTCCCACCCGAGGTGATCGAGCCGTTCGAGGCGGCGATCGGTCGTGGGATCCTCGGCAACGTGCCGGCCTCGGGTACCGAGATCATCGCCGAGCTGGGCGTCGACCATCTGGCCACCGGACGGCCCATCGTGTACACGAGCGGCGACTCGGTGTTCCAGATCGCCGCGCACGTCGACATCGTCCCGCTCTCGCAGCTGTACGGCTGGTGCGAGATCGCGCGCGCGCTTCTGACCGGGCGCCACCAGGTCGGGCGCGTGATCGCCCGGCCGTTCGACGGGCCGCCGGACGCGTTCGTGCGCCGACCGGAACGTCGCGACTACAGCGTGCCGCCGCCCGCGCCGACGGCCCTGGATCAACTCACCGACGCGGGCCGCGGCGTGTTCGGGGTCGGCAAGATCCAAGACATCTTCGATCATCGAGGCCTCAGTGACGCGGTGTACGCCGACGACAACGGGGACGGCATCGACCGGACGGTGCAGGCGCTTCGGGAGGCCAGGCACGACGTCATCTTCACGAACCTGGTGGACTTCGACTCGAAGTTCGGGCACCGCAACGACCCGGTGGGCTACGCCGCCGCGATCGAAGCGTTCGACCGACGGCTGCCGGAGGTGATCGACGCGCTGGGGGGCGGCATCCTCCTGATCACCGGCGATCACGGATGCGACCCGACGACGCCGCCGACGGATCACTCCCGCGAGCGGACGCCGCTGCTCGCCGCCGGGTGTCCGGGCGGCCCGCACGACCTCGGCACCCGCGCAACGTTCGGCGATCTGGGCGCGACGGTCGCGCGGTTGGTGGGCGTCGACCTCGTCGACCTCGTCGGAGAGAGCTTCCACGCGGCGATCGGTTTCGACGCGTGAGTTGGGATCCGCGGGAGGCCATCGAGCGCAAGCGCGCCGGTGCGTCGATCCCGGCGGAGGCGCTCGAGCGGCTGATCGCCGGCTATGCCGAGGGGGACGTGGCGGACGGGCCGATGGCCGCGTTCCTGATGGCGTGCGTCCTGCAGGGGATGGATGCCGCCGAGACCGCGGCGATGACCCGTGCCTTCGTCGCGTCGGGACGCACGGTCGAGCTCGGTGACGTCGGGCGCCCGGTCGTCGACAAGCATTCGACCGGCGGTGTGGGCGACGCCGTGTCCTTGGTGTTCGCACCCCTGGTCGCCGCGCTCGGCCTGGCGTGTGTGAAGATCTCGGGCCGCGGCCTCGGTCACACCGGCGGCACGATCGACAAGTTGGAGGCCATCCCGGGGTTCCGCACCGACCTCGACCCGGACGCCATCCGCGAGCAGGCGGCGTCGGTCGGCTGCGTGATCGCCTCCCAGACCGCCGATCTCGTCCCGGCCGACGGGGCCGTCTACGCGCTGCGCGACGCCACCGCGACGGTCCGATCGATCCCGCTGATCGCCGCCAGCGTGATGGCGAAGAAGCTGGCGATCGACTCCGATCTGATCCTGCTCGATGTGAAAGCGGGCTCCGGCGCCTTCATGCGGGACCCCCGCGAGGCGGGGGAGCTGGTCGAGGCGTGTCTCGCGATCGCGCGCGACGCGGGCCGAGATGCCGCCGCCGCGATCACCGACATGTCGCAGCCGCTCGGTACGACGATCGGCAACGCGCTGGAGATCGCCGAGGCGATCGACGTCCTGCGCGGCCGACGCGAGGGACGGCTGCGGGACCTGTCGATCTGGTTCGCGGCCCGTGCGCTGGCGCGACTGACCCATATCGAGATCGAGGCGGCCAGCCGCCGCGCCGCCGCGTCCTTGACCGATGGCTCCGCCCTCGAGGCCTTCCGCGCGATGATCGCGGCGCAGCACGGCGATGCCGCGGTCATCGACGATCCATGGTCGGTGTTGCCCGCCGCCGCCGTGCAGACGCCGATCGCCGCTGACCGGACGGGCTTCCTGGTGCGGGCGGACGCGGCCGCGATCGGGGAGGCGGCGGTCCGTCTCGGGGCGGGCCGGCGCCGCAAGCACGAGCCGATCGACCCCGCGGTGGGTATCGTGCTGGAACCGAAAGTGGGTGACCGGATCGAGGCCGGCGCGTCGATCGGCGCGGTGCACGCGCACGACGACGAGCTCGGCCGCGCCACGGTCGCCGCGGTGCTGGCGGCGCTCACGGTTGCGGACGAACCGGGACCGGCGCCGCCGTTGGTGTACGCGTGGAGCGAGGAGGTGCGCTGAGATGGGATGGGCGTCGATCCGGTACGCCGCCTACATCGGCGTCTCCCTGCTGATCGGGATGATCGTGCGCGAGTACGTTCGGGCGTTCGTCACGTCCAAGCTCGGAGATCCGACGCCGCGGCTGTGGGGACGGCTGACGTGGAACCCGAAGGTCTGGTTCGAGCCGTTCGGGTCGGGCCTGGTGCCGGCGCTCGTGCTCGTCCTGTGGGCGGCGGCATCGGGGTTCTATCCGCCACCGGCCGCCTACGGGAAGCCCGCGCCCGTCGATCCCACCTACCTGAAACGACCGACGCGAGATCAGGTGCTGATCGGGTTCGCCGGGCCGGTCTCCAACGTGGTCCTCGCCGCCATCGCGGGGGTCGCCCTCCGGCTGACCGTGACCTCGATCGGCGCCGAGGTGTTCCTGATCCTCGTGGCGTTCGAGTTCACGCAGCTGTGCCTCGCGATCTTCCATCTGCTCCCGATCCCGGGGCTGGACGGCGCACGGCTCGTGGCCCTCGTGTTGCCGCCGGACGCGCGGCGGGTCTATCGAGACGCGGATCGGTACCTGCCGCTGTTCGTCCTCGTGCTGTGGTTCCTCCTCGCCGGTGTCATGAAGTCGCTGGTGTACGGGCTCGTCGACTCGCTGTGCGGGGTGTTCGCCGGGTTCGGCTGCGCGCCGTAGCTCCCGGGCGGCGAGCGGAGCCGCGCTATCATCCCGCCCATCGTGAGTGAAGCCGCCGTGGCCACGCGCACCAAGCGCGTCTTGACCGGATACCGCCCCACCGGGCCCCTCCACGTCGGCCACTGGGCGGGCAATGTCGAGAACATGCTTGCGCTGCAAGCCGATCCCGCCTACGAGTGCTTCTTCTTCATCGCGGACTGGCACATGCTGACGACGCACTACGACCGGACCGACGAGCTGCCGGGGTTCATCGAGGGCCTCGTGCTGGATTGGCTGGCCGCCGGGCTCGACCCGGAGCGCGCGGTGATCTACCGGCAGTCCGCACTGCCGGAGGTCGCCGAGATGGCGTTGCTGTTCGGGATGATGACCCCCTTGGGCTGGCTCGAGCGGGTCCCGTCGTTCAAGGAGCGGCTGCGCGACATGGCCGAGCGAGACGTCGCGAACTACGGCCTGCTCGGCTATCCCGTGCTGCAGGCGGTCGACATCGCGATCGTGCGAGGGGCGCTCGTGCCGGTGGGCGAGGACCAGGTGGCGCACCTGGAGTTGAGCCGGGAGATCGTGCGGCGGTTCAACCGCCTCTACGGCGACGTGCTGATCGAGCCCCAGCCGCTGCTGTCGACGACGCCGCTGCTGCCGGGCAGCGACGGGCGCAAGATGTCGAAGTCCCTCGACAACACGATCGGGATCCGCGACGACGAGACGACGGTGCGCGCGACCGCCCGCTCCTTCCTCACGGATCCACAGAAGCTGCGCAAGGGAGATCCGGGCCGTCCCGAGATCTGCCCCGTCTTCGCCCTGCATCGGAAGTTCTCGCCGGAGCAGGTCGAGCGTATCGAGGCGACCTGCCGGACCGGCGAGCTCGGGTGCGTCGACTGCAAGGGCATCCTGGCCGACAACCTGGTCGAGACGTTCGCACCGTTCCGAGATCGCCGCGCGGAGCTTGCCGCGCGCCCGGGTCTCGTCGCCGAGGTGCTGGCGGCGGGTGCGGCCAAGGTCTCGCCGGTGGCCGCCGACACGATGGCGGCCGTGCGCGACGCGATGCATCTCGGGTGATGCGGTGACCGGCGACGCGGCACCCGAGGCTCCGAACCCACCGGGGTTCGCCGTCGAGGTTCCCGGGTTCACCGGTCCGTTCCGGCTGCTCGCCGATCTGATCTTGGAGCAGAAGGTGGACGTGTGCGACGTGCCGATCGCCACGGTCACCGACGGGTTCCTGCGGTACGCGAAGGACACCGCCGCCTGGAACCTCGAGGAGGCGACCTGGTTCCTCGCGATCTGCGCGGTGCTCCTCGAGCTGAAGATCTCCCGGCTGACGCCCAAGCACACCGAGCTCGACGAGGAGGACCTCCTGGGGGCCTCGCCCGATCTCGCCTACGCGCGGTCGATCGAGCTCCGGGCGTTCCGGAGGGTCGCCGTCGAGCTGGCCAGGCGCCTGGAGGACGAGGCGGGGTTCTTCACCCGCGACGTCGGCCCCGGGCCGGAATACGCGCACCTGTATCCCGATCCGATGGAGCACGTGGCGGCGCCACAGCTTGCGGCGGTCGCGGCGGCGTTGCTTCGGCCGCCGCCCACACTCGATCTGTCGCACGTGACGCCGATCCGGTTCACCGTGAGCGACGCGATCGAGGCCGTGGAGGCCCACCTCGTGCGTCTCGGACAGGGGCCCGCGACGTTCCGCGAGCTGACCGCCGATTGCGAGGATCGCATGCACGTCGTGGTGCGCTTCCTCGCCTTGCTCGAGCTGTACCGTGACGGGAAGGTCGACATCGAGCAGGCCGCGACCTTCGGGGAGATCGAAGTGGCGTGGAGAGGATGAACGGGTGAGCGACGCGGCGCAGACGCACGACACGCGGACCCTGGAAGCGCTGCTGTTCGTGTCGGACGAACCGCTGACGCCGGCGGTGTTGTCCCAGGCGATGGAGCTGGAGCGCCGAGCGGTGGAGGCACTGTGCGACCGACTGCAGGCCGAACTGGAGGCGCGCGGTTCGGGTCTGGTCCTTCGCAACGTCGCCGGCGGGTGGCGGTTGTTCACCCACCCCGACACGCAGCCGATCGTGGAACGGTTCGTGCTGTCCTCGCGGCAGGCGCGCCTCACGAAGGCCGCCCTGGAGACGCTCGCGATCGTCGCGTACAAGCAACCCGCGACCCGGCACCAGGTGAGTGCGATCCGCGGGGTCAACTCCGACGGGGTCTTGCGCGCGCTCGCCGATCGCGGCCTGATCGAGGAAGCCGGTCGCGACGAAGGGCCGGGTCGGGCCCTCCTCTACACGACCACCCCGCAGTTCCTGGAGCGCCTGGGGCTGCCGTCGCTGGCCTCCCTGCCCTCCCTCGCCCCGCTGCTCGACGCCGATGCCGAGCTGGAGGACGCCGCCGACCGCGTGGTGGATGCGACCGAGACGGAAGACGAAGACACCGACATCCAGGCAGCCTCGCCCGACGCGCCGGAGGGATAGCGCATGGCCGAGGAGCGTCTGCAGCGGGCGCTCGCTCGCGCGGGCTTCGGCTCCCGTCGATCGTGCGAGGAGCTGATCAGCGCGGGCCGGGTCAAGGTGAACGGTCGCCTCGCCACGCTCGGGGACAAGGTCGATCCGACCCGTGACGTCGTCGTCCTGAACGGTGCGACCGTCAACCTCGACCCCAACGTGAGGTATCTCGCCCTCCACAAGCCCGCGGGGGTGGTGACCACGATGCGCGACCCGCAGGGGCGTCGGGACATCCGCGAGTTCGTGCCCGAGGAGCCCCGTGTCTTCCCGGTCGGCAGGCTGGACCTCGACAGCGAGGGGCTCCTCCTGCTGACGAACGACGGCGATCTGGCCGAGGCCCTCACCCATCCGCGGTACGGGGTCGAGAAGGAGTACCTGGTCGAGGTGGAGGGAACGCCGACGCCCAAGCACCTCGGCGCCCTGCGGCGCGGGGTGGAGCTCGAAGACGGTCCGGCGCGCGCCGCGTCGGTGCGCATCGTGGACGCGCGTGGGGAGCGTGGCCAGCTCGCGCTCGTCATGACCGAGGGGCGCAAACGCGAGGTGCGGCGGCTCCTTGCCGCCGTCGACCTGCCCGTTGCGCGACTGGTGCGCGTACGGATCGGGCCGATCTCCCTGGGCCGCCTCAAGGCGGGGGCCGTCCGCGATCTCACCGCCGATGAGGTGCTGTTGTTGGCGAAGCTCGTCGCGAAGGCGAAGCGACGGGTTCGCCGCGACGAAGCGTCGTCCCTGTAGCCTTGGCCGGATGAAGGTTCGTGCCGCCCGCGGGGCGATCGTGGTGGCTGAGGATACCGCCACGTCCATGCACGCCTCGACCGGCAGGCTCCTCGCATCGCTGCTCGAACGCAATGGCGTCGATCATGACGATCTGATCAGCATCCTGTTCACGGTCACCGACGACCTGCGAAGCGCCTTCCCGGCCGAGGCCGCGAGACAGATGGGGATGGGGGATGTTCCGCTGCTGTGCGCGCGCGAGATCCCGGTTGCGGGCGCGATGCCGTCGGTCGTCCGAGTCCTGATGCACTTCCATTCCGAGCGGGCGCTCGACGAGGTCACCCACGTGTATCTCGATGGGGCGGAGAAACTGCGCGATGACCTCGACGCCGCCACCTGAGCCCGCGCCGGCCGAGCTCGTTGCCGTGCTCGGTACCGGCCTGATCGGCACCTCCGTCGCGATGGCCGCGTCTCGCGCCGGCTGCCGCGTGACCGGATGGGACCTCGACTCCGACACGCTTGCGCGCGCGGCCGCCCTGAGCGGGCTCGACCCTCGACCTCGCCTCGAGGATGCGGTGACCGACGCGGACATCGTCGTGGTGGCCACCCCGCTCGGCGCGGTGGCCCCGACGGTGACCGCGGCGCTGCGTGCGGCCCCCGGCGCGATCGTGACCGACGCCGGCAGCGTCAAGGAGCAGATCGTGACCGACGTGTTGGCCACGGTGGGCGTCGATGACCTCGCCGCGGCTCGGTATGTGCCCGGCCACCCCATGGGCGGCAGCGAACGATCCGGCCCGGAGCACGCGTCCGCATCGGTGCTCGACGGCATCGTCTGGGTGGTGACGCCCCACGCCGGTACCGACGGCGCGCACGCCGACACCCTCGAATCGTGGATCGAACGCCTCGGCGCCCGGCCGGTGCGCATGACCCCCGAGCGTCACGATCGATTGGTCGCGATGGTGAGCCACCTCCCACAGGTCGCGTCGACGTCGCTGATGGGCCTTGCCGCGACGGAGGAGGCCGACGAGCCCGAGATCCTGCTCCTGGCCGCAGGTGGGTTCCGCGATCTCACGCGCTTGGCCGCCTCGCAACCGTCGCTGTGGAGCGAGATCCTCGTCGCCAACCGCGATCAGGTGGTGTCATCGATCGAGTTGTTCGCGGCCCGGTTGCTTTCGCTTCGCGACGCGATCGCGCGGGGCGACGCATCGGCGGTCGAGGACGTCTTCGACCGGGCGAAACAGGCGAGGCTCGGGCTGGCGACCAAGCCCACGGTGCGTTCCGGCGTGGCCGTGTGGCAGGTCGAGATCCCCGACGAACCGGGCGCCCTGGCGCGGATCACCGCCGTGCTCGGCGCGGGGAAGGTCAACATCGAGGATCTGCAGATCGTCCACTCGCCCGAGGGAGGACGGGGGACCGTGCATCTCACCGTCGCGGCCTCCACCGCCGCCTCCTGCGCCGACGTCTTGACCGACGGCGGGTACGACCCGATCAGGCTGGCGTAACGCGATGGACGTCGTCGTGACACCCGGCGCCGCCCTCGAGGGTTCGGTCGCCGTTCCGGGCGACAAGTCGATCGCGCATCGGTGGCTGATCCTCGCGGCAACCGCCGCAGGGCGTAGCCGTCTCGTTGGACTTCCCCCATCTCTCGACGTCCGCTCGACGGCTTCTTGCCTTGCGGTCGTGACGGACAAGGCTCGACCTTCCCTCGACGTCTTCGCTCGGAACGCTTCGCCCGGGGTGGAGCGTGGCGGTTCCACGTGGAACGAGGAGTCGCGGGAATCGTTCGATCTCCCCCTTGAGGTTGAGGGTCAGGGCCGTTCTGGGCTGGTTCCGCCCGCGGAGACCCTCGACTGCGGGAACTCCGGCACCACGATGCGGCTGCTCAGCGGCGTGCTCGCCGCCGCCCCCTTCGAGACGGTCCTGTCCGGCGACGAAAGCCTCTCCGGACGCCCGATGGATCGTGTCGCCGAGCCCCTGCGGGCGATGGGCGCCTCGATCGAGACCCGCGACGGGCATCCGCCCCTGGTGGTGCGTGGCGCGCGGCTGCAGGGCATCCGCCACGTCGCACGCGTGCCCAGCGCGCAGGTCAAGAGCGCGGTCCTGCTGGCGGGGGTGGCCGCCGACGGCGAGACCACCGTTTCGGAGCCGGCCCCAACCCGTGACCACACGGAGCGCTCGCTGGCCGCGCTCGGGGCTCCGGTCTCGACCGACGAGAACGGCATCCACGTCGGGCGGTATCAACACGACGGGTTCGACGCTCGGGTGCCCGGCGACGTCTCCTCGGCCGCGTTCTTGATCGCGGCCGCGGCCGTCACGGGGTCCCGCATCTCGATCGAGGACGTCGGCCTCAACCCGACACGGCTGCACTTCCTCGAGGTCATGGATCGCATGGGCGTCCGAACGACGTGCAGCATCGAGCGGACCGAGCTCGGTGAGCCGGTCGGGTCGATCGCGGTCGAACCGTGTGCCGGGATCCGAGCGGTCCGCGTCGAGCCGGGGGAGCTTCCCTTGATCATCGACGAGGTGCCCGTCCTCGCGGCGCTCGCCACGCACGCGGCGTCCGATTCCTGGTTCCTCGAGGCGGCCGAACTTCGCGTGAAGGAAAGCGACCGGCTGCACGCCATCGCGACGGGCGTCCGGCACCTCGGCGGTGTCGCCGCGGACGAAGGGGTCGACCTGGTGATCGCCGGGGGAGGCCTCGAGGGCGGGCGTGCCGACGCGCGTGGCGACCATCGCATGGCGATGGCCTTGGTCGTGGCCGCGCTCGGCGGGCGCGGCCCGTCGCAGATCGACGGTGTCGAGGCCGCGGACGTGAGCTTCCCCGGGTTCGTCGCGACCGTGCGCGCGCTCGGAGTCGCCCTGGAGCCGGTGTGACCCCGCGCGTGGTCGCGATCGACGGCGCCGCCGGGAGCGGCAAGTCCACGCTGGCGCGCGCCCTGGCGCGGTCGCTGGGCGTGCCGTACATCAACACGGGGCTGATGTATCGCGGCCTGACCGCCGCCGCGCTTCGATCGGGCGTCGATCAGGAGGACGAGCGTGGGCTCGTCTCCTTGCTGGAGGCGTTGCGGTTCTCACTGTCCGGTGAGAGCCCGCCTGAACTCGTGGTCGAGGGTTACCCCGAGGACGCGCTGACCTCTCCCGCCGTCGAGGCGGCGGTCTCAGCCGTTGCTCGACATCCGGGCGTGCGCGAGCGGATGCGGGTGCTGCAACGCTCCCTCGGCAAGGACGGGGCCGTGATGGAGGGTCGAGACATCGCGACCGTCGTCTTCCCGGACGCCTCCGTGAAGCTGTTCCTCGTGGCCGATGAGGCGGAACGGACCGCACGCCGCGCGCGGGAGCGTGCCGCGGCAGATCCCGCCGACGTTGCCGAGGCGCTCCGCATGCGCGACGCACGCGACGCACGCACGAACCCGCTGGAGGCCGCCCCGGGCGCGATCGTCATCGACACGGGAGCGGTCGACGTCGAAACGGCGCTCGCGGCGGCGCTGCGGATCGTGGACGCGGCCTGGGCCGAGGGCGACGCATGAGCCCGTCACCACGTATCGCCATCGTGGGGAGGCAGAACGTCGGGAAGTCCACCCTGGTGAACCGGCTGTTCGGCAAGCGAGCGGCGATCGCCCACGACATGCCGGGCGTGACGCGAGATCGGCTGGAGCTCGAGGCGACCTGGCGTGGCCGCAGCTTCGGTCTGATCGACACGGCCGGCTATCTGCAGCGAGCCGGCGGGCTCGAGGCGCTTGCGGCGAAGCAGGCGGACATCGCGGTCGAGGAGGCGGACCTGATCGTGCTCGTCGTGGACGCGCAGACCGGCATCACGCAGGAGGACGCCCAGCTTGCCCGCCGGCTCCGGAAGGCGCCGACGCCCGTGCTGGTGGTCGCGAACAAGGCCGATACGAACGCGGACATCGCGGAGGTTGCCTCGTTCCATCGGCTTGGCCTCGGCGAGCCGTTCCCCATCTCGGCCCTGCACGGGAAAGGGGCGGGCGATCTCTTGGATCGCCTCCTCGAGCTGTTGCCCGACGCGCCGCGTGTCGAGGACCCGATCCTCGAGCCCCGGTTCGCGATCGTCGGGCGGCCCAACGTCGGCAAGTCGAGCCTGTTCAACCGGCTGGTCGGCACGCAGCGCAGCGTCGTCTCGGAGGTGTCGGGCACGACGAGGGACAGCGTGGACTCGCTCGTGGAGTGGCCGGGCTCCGGTCCGGTGCGGTTCGTGGACACCGCGGGCATGCGCCGTGGCACGAAGGTGCGTGGCGTCGAGTACTACAGCGTGGTTCGGGCCCAGGAGGCGATCGAGCAGGCGCACGTGGCGGTGCTCGTGCTCGATGCGCTCGAGGGCTTCCCGGTCGAGGACAAGAAGATCGCGAACCACGTGATGGACGCGGGCCGCGCGCTGCTCCTGGTCGCCAACAAATGGGATCTGGTCGAAGACAAGGACCGGCTGTTCAAGAACCTTTCGGACGAGGTGCAGCTCTACGCGAAGGCGACGGTGTTGCGCACCTCCGCCGTCCGGGGCCAGGGGTTGCCGCGGATCCCGCCGCTGCTCCTCGATCTGCACTCGAGGTGGATGTCACGTGCGCCGACCTCGACCGTCAACGAGATCATCCAGACCGCGCAAGAGGCTCGACCCACACCGCAGCGAACGGGCAACCTGCACTACGCGACCCAGGTGTCGACCACGCCGCCGACCTTCGTCATCTTCGGGGGAGCCACCCCGCCGAGCGCGACCTATCAGCGCTACCTCGAGAACCGCCTTCGTCGGGAGTTGCATCTCGACGGGGTTCCGATCCGTCTTCGTTTCCGTGCTCGGCAGCGCCGCCGGACGTCCCGGTAGGGGCCGCGGCGTGCGGTCGGGCGCGCGTTGGCTATCCTGTGCCCGCGGGCTCCTCGGAGTTCGCAGGTGGAACGGGCCGTGGCGCAGCTTGGTTAGCGCGTCTGACTGGGGGTCAGAAGGTCGCCGGTTCGAATCCGGCCGGCCCGACGGATGGAAACGAGCGAGGGACGCCCGCCGCAGGGGTCCAGCCGCCGTGTGCTCACCGTACCGAACGTCATCTCGTTCTCGCGTATCGCGCTGATCCCCGTCTTCTTCCTCCTGATCGTCGACCCCGACACGACCACCGCCGGCGTGATCCTGTTCGCGGTCGTGATCGCGACGGACTGGGTCGACGGCACGATCGCGAGACGAACGGGCCAGGTCACCGAGCTCGGCAAGGTGCTCGACCCGGTCGCCGACCGGCTCGCGATCGCGGCCGGCATCATCGCCCTGGTGATCCGCGGCGTCTTCCCGCTTGTGGGCCGCCGTCGCGATCCTTGCGCGGGACCTCGTGGTGCTCCTGGCGGGCTCCTACGTGCTGTCACGCACGCATATCCGGCTCGACGTGCGCTGGATCGGGAAGGTCGCCACCTTCTCCCTCATGGTCGCGGTGCCCGCCATCTCGTGGGGCGCGCTCGATCTGCCGCTGGGCGCCGCGGGCACCACGATCGGCTGGGTGTGCTTCACCGTCGGCATCGTCGAGTACTACATCGCGGCGTTCGCCTACGCGCGGGACGCCCGCCGAGCCCTGCGATCGGCGCCATGAGGGCTCGGTCGCCGGTATCGTGCCACGACGTCAAGTAGACGTCAGGCATCGGATGAGGAGGGGTTCGCGTGGAGTTCCCGGAGGATCTTCGATACAGCGTCGAGCATGAATGGGTCAGGCTCGAGGGCACACACGCGCGCGTCGGCATCACCGATTTCGCGCAGGACGCCCTTGGCGACGTCGTCTACGTCGACCTGCCCGAGGTTGGGGCGGCCGTCGAGGCGAACCAACCGCTCGGCGAGGTCGAGTCGACCAAGTCGGTGTCCGACGTCTACAGCCCCGTGTCGGGCACGATCGTCGAGCGAAATCCGTTGATCGCCGATCACCCCGAGTTGGTGAACGAGCAGCCCTACGGGGACGGATGGCTCGTGGTGGTCGAGACACCGGACCCGGACCGGGTCGGCTCGATGATGGATGCGGTTGCCTATCGAGCCATGGTCGAGGCCGACTCTTGACCCGCGCTCGAGCATGGAGCGCTCCTTGAGGGTCGTGCCTGTCGCCCCTCGAAGGTTGGTGCACGCACACGTTGAACCTTCCGGTCGCGTACGATAGCGTCCAGCCGACGTTCAGGATCGAGGGTTGCCCACAACCATCGACCCGTACCGGACCAGTGCACCAGGGGGCCATCGACCTTGTTCTGTACCCGCTGTGGACATCCAAACCGCGACGACGCTCGCTTCTGCGTCGACTGTGGCCATCCACTGCACGAAGACGTCACGCTCACGCTTCCGGCCATCGAGGTCGACGACGAGGGTCACGACGAGTTCCCCTTCCCGCACGACGAGCTCGAGTCCGGGCAGTCGCTGCTGTTGGTGAAGCGCGGGCCGAACGCGGGCTCGACGTTCCTGATCGACGCGGAAGCGACGCCGGCGGGGCGCGACCCCGGCAGCGCCGTCTTCCTGGACGACGTCACCGTGTCGAGGAAGCACGCGATCTTCGAACGACGTGGCAGCGAGTGGTTCGTGCGGGACACGGGAAGCCTCAACGGCACCTATGTCAACGGTGAGCAGGTCGACGAGACCAAGCTGACGACCGGCGACGAGGTGCAGATCGGCAAGTTCAAACTCACCTTCTTCGCGGCAGAGTGACAGGAGCAGGACGCATGGCCGGCACGCGCAACTACCAGTCGATCGGCGAGGTTCTCGTCAACGTCAAGACGGAGTTCCCCGACATCACGATCTCGAAGATCCGATTCCTCGAATCGGAGGGGTTGATCACCCCCGAGCGCACGCCCTCGGGCTATCGCAAGTTCTACCCCGAGGACATGGAGCGCCTGAAGTCGATCCTGCGCCTGCAGCGCGACGAGTACCTCCCGCTCAAGGTGATCAAGGAGCGCCTCCTCAAGTCCGACGCCGGCGACGAGGAGGAGGAGCCGACCCTGGAGCAGGCGGTCGGCGGCGGTGAGCCGGGCGGGGGGTCCGAAGACCTCGCGGAGGCGCCGACGGGCCTGCAGATGTCGTTGGAGGAGATGTCGGCTGCCACCGGGGTCGAGCGAGACCGGATCAAGGAGCTCGAAGGGTTCGGCATCGTCTGCGCCCACGGTCCGGAGGGCGGCCGGTATTTCGACGGCGACGACTACGTCACGCTGTCCATCGTGAAGGACTTCCTGCGATTCGGGATCGAGCCGCGACACCTCACGATGTACAAGCACTTCGCCGAGCGCGAGTCCTCCTTCTTCGAGGCACTCGTGGCGCCGACGCTTCGCCAGAAGAACCCCGACGCTCGCCGGGCGGCGACCCAGACCTTGGGAGAGCTGACGACGACGTCGAGGAAGTTCAAGCAGGCGTTGTTGCGCAACGCCCTGCGCGAACACCTGTCCGGCGTGTGAGCTCGACCCGCGCCCGTCTCGTCGCGGTCGTGGCCCTCCTCGTCGTGGCGTCCGCGTTCGACGCCGCCGCGACGACCCGCCCCGCCGTGCCCCCGCCGACACCGGTGCCGCCGCACGGGAGCCCGTCGCCCTTCCCGACGAGCGTCGCCACGCCGAGCGACCCGACGCGGGAGCCCGCCGTCCCGGCGGCCGCGGCGCTGCTGGCGGACCTCGACACCGGCCAGGTGCTCTACACGAAGGATCCCGGCACACCGCGGCCCATCGCGTCGGTGACGAAGATCATGACCGCGCTGCTCACGCTGGAGACGCTCCCGATGGACAAGGTGGTGCACGTCGATCCCCGAGCGGTCTTCGAGCGAGACGACTTCGGATCGTCATCGACCCTCGGTCTCCGACCGGGGGAGCCCATCACCGTCGAGAACCTGCTCTACGCCCTCCTGCTCGGCAGCGCGAACGACGCGGCGGACGCGCTGGCGATCGCCGTGGACGGGTCCGTGCCCGCGTTCGTTGGCCGGATGAACGAGCGTGCGCAGCAGCTCGGCATGCGCCAGACGCGGTTCTTCTCCGCGAACGGTCTGGACGATCGCGGCCATTCGACCCCACGCGACCTGCTGCGCCTCGTCCGGGTCACGGATGCCAGCGACGCGTTCACGACGATCACGGCCACACGGTTCCGTCGGATCCCGGCGCCGCACGGACCCGACCGGGTCATCCAGAACCGGAACGCGCTGCTGTGGCTGTACGCCGGCGCCTTCGGCACGAAGACCGGCACCACCGCCGGAGCCGGCGCCTGCCTCGTCGCGTCCGCGGCGCGGGACGGGCGGCGTCTCGTCGCCATCGTCCTCGACGCCCCGCGAGAGCCCTTCTCCTCGGCCGCCACCCTGCTCGAGTACGGCTTCGAAGGGTGGGAGAACGAGGACCTCGTCGACCGCGGGGGATCCGCTCGGCACGGTCGCGATCCGGGGAGGCACGGTGCCGGTCGTCGCCGGGGCCGATCTCGATGCGCTCGTGCCGGTGCGCGAGGACGCCGAGGTCCAGAACCGCTCGGTGATCGACCCGCGGGCCGCGTTCCCACCGGCTCCCGGCGAGCGGATCGGCCTCCTGGTCGTGCATGCGGGGCCGGAGGTGCTCGGCCGGGTGCCGCTCGTCGTGCCGGCGGTGCCGCCGGCCCCCGCGACGTCGGGGCCATGGTGGCTCCGCGCCGCCGGGGCCGTCGGGGGTGCGGTGATCGATGGGGTCCGGGCGCTCGCCGCATAGGGGTGCCCGCGTCCGACGATCGCTCCACATCGCCTGTTACCCTGCAACGCGATGACGGAGGTCGCACGTGTCCTGTTCGGGCGCGAGGACGTTCGTCGCCGGGTGGCAGAGCTCGGCCGCACGATCACCGGGGACTACGTGGGGCGAGAGCCCGTGTTCGTCACGGTGCTGAAAGGCGGCGCGATGTTCCTCGCGGATCTGATGCGCGCCGTCAGCCTGCCCGTCGAGCCGCATTTCATGGCGATCAGCCGGTACGGCGATGCGGAGGAGTCGCTCGGACGCGTCCAGATCCTGCTCGACGTCGATGTCGACCTCACCGGCCGCGACGTGATCCTGGTCGAGGACATCGTCGATACCGGCCTCACGTCTCGATACCTGCTGTCGGTCCTGCGCTCGCGGGGCGCCGCGTCCGTCGAGCTGTGCACGCTGCTGGACAAGACCGCCCGTCGGATCGTCCCCGTGCAGCCCCGGTACGCGGGCTTCGAGTGCCCGGACGCGTTCGTCGTGGGCTACGGCCTCGATTTCCAGGAGCGGTATCGCAACCTTGCCGACATCCTGGAGGTGTTCGATCAAGGGGCGCTTCGAGCGGACCCCGATCTCCTGCAGTCGTTGGTGGCGCCGGCGGCCTGAGGTTGCCCGTCGTCCGACCCCCGGATACCCTGCCAGGGTGGCCTTGATCGAGATGGAGCTGAGCGGCGTCCGTGTCGAGCTGCCGACCAACCAGCCCATCGCCCTGCTCCGGGAAAAAGGTGGTGAGCGCTATCTCCCCATCTGGATCGGTCCGTCGGAGGCCGCCTCGATCGCGATGGCGCTGCAGGGGGTCGCGACCCCACGGCCGATGACCCATGACCTGGTGAAGACGATCCTGGACGATCTCAGCGTGCGGGTCGAGCAGATCGTCGTGACCGAGCTGCGCGAGAGCACCTTCTACGCCGTCATCACCCTGGAGCGGGCAGGCGAGCAGCTGGAGGTCTCCGCACGTCCATCCGATGCGATGGCGCTTGCCGTGCGGATGTCGGTGCCGATCTTCGCCGCGGAGGAGGTCCTGGAGGAAGCGGCGATCTTGATCCCGGGTGAAGAGGACGAGGAAGTCGAGAAGTTCCGGGAGTTCCTCGACAACGTCACGCCGGAGGACTTCGCCTCCTAGCGCCTCAGCCCCAGAAATCAGCCATAGAAGAAGACCGTCACCCACAGCACCCCGTCCACGCGCACGGCGCCGATCGCGACGTGCCGGAACGTCTTGTTGAGGATGTTCTGACGGTGGGGGAGCGAGGCCATGAAGGCGCCCTCGAGATCGGCGACGGTTCCGCCGGTGACCCCGACGTTCTCGCCCCAGTAGTGCCAGTTGATCCCCTTGAGGTACACGCTGGACGGGTTCGTCGTGTGGAAGAGGGACTGCTCCTGGGCCATCTTCAGCGAGTGGCGCCGGGCGATCTGGGAGAGCTCCCGATCGATGTGCACGCCGGACAGCGAGAAGCGGTCGCGGCTGCCGTTGGTGGCCCGGAGCATCGCGTGACGCTCCTTGTACCGGCCGACGCTCGCGTGTGCGGGCGCGGCGGGCAGTGAGCCGAGCATCGTCGCGATCGTCGCAACGATGATGACGAGTCTTCCGAACCTTCGCATCGCTCCCGTGTCCCTCTGATGACGTAGTTCCTCGTGACTAGACGAGCATCGGTCCGGGAGGGGTGCTCCTTGAGGCGCCACAAGGCTGTTTTCGCCCCGGATCGGGGGGTCCCTTGACGGGGGTCCGAAGGCCCCGTACGCTGCGGAATCACATCGTCGTCATTCGCCTGCCAACGGAGCGTGCTGAGAATGGTCGAGCAAGGTTTCGCAGCGCCCGAAGTCTGCAAGATCGTCGGCATCACCTACCGCCAACTGGACTACTGGGCGCGCACGGAACTGGTCACCCCGTCGATCCGGGACGCATCGGGGAGCGGGACCCAACGGCTGTACTCCTTCCAGGACCTGGTGACGCTCCGTGTGATCAAGAACCTCCTGGACACCGGCGTTTCTCTGCAACGTGTCCGAACCGCCGTGGAGCACCTGCAGGACATGGATCGGCCCGTGACGGGCGTCACCCTGATGTCCGACGGACAGGGCGTCTACGAGGCGCACTCTCCCGAGGCCGTGGTCGATCTCCTGCGAAGCGGCCAAGGGGTCTTCGCGATCGCCGTCGACCGCGTCTGGGACGACGTCGAGAAGTCATTGCCGAAGGCCAAGGCGAAGCCCGGACGCAGGGCGGCCGCTGGAGGATCGTGAGCGCACGACCCGCGACGGACCTGCTGCCGAGCGACGCCGTCCGCTTCGCGCACGCCTCGGAGCGTCAGTTCGCCCGCCTGCTGGACTTCTATCAGATCACCTGGGACTACGAGCCGACGTCGTTCCCGATCGCCTGGGACCGCGAGGGCTCGCCGGCCCAGCGATTCACACCCGACTTCTACCTTCCGGACTTCGACCTGTATATCGAGATCACGACGCTCAATCAGAAGCTCGTGACGAAGAAGAACCGCAAGGTGCGCCGTCTCCGCGAGCGCTTCCCCGAGGTGCGGTGCAAGGTGTTCTATCAGCGCGACTACTTGTCCTTGGTGACCAAGTACGGCCTCGAAGATGCATCAGGTTGACGAAGGGTCCGCCCGTGGCCCAGCCGTAGACTGCCCTTCGTGAACTTCACGCCCCACACCGATGAGGACGTTCGCGAGATGCTCGCGACGATCGGCGTTTCATCGGTCGACGGGCTGTTCGAGCAGATCCCGCCCCCGCTTCGTCTCGCCGAGGCGCTCGACCTGCCGACGGGCGTCGCCGAGCAGGAGATCCTCGCCGACGTCCGGCAGCTCGCGGGCAGGAACCGATCCGCCGACGACCTGGTGTGCTTCGCCGGCGCGGGTGCCTACGACCACTACATCCCGTCGGTCGTGTGGGCGCTGGCGGGCCGGTCGGAGTTCTCCACGTCGTATACGCCCTACCAGCCGGAGCTGTCCCAGGGCGTGCTGCAGACGCTGTTCGAGTTCCAGTCCATGATCTGCTCGCTGACGGCGATGGACGTGTCGAACGCCTCGCTGTACGACGGTGCCACGGCGCTCGCGGAGGCGGCGCACATGTGCCGCAGCGCCGATCGCGCTCACTATGTGGTGGCGGGCGGTGTCGACCCGCGATTCGTCGACACGCTGCGCACGTACGGAGCGGGTGCGGGCTACACGGTCGACGTGGTGGACGCGCCGGACGGGGTCGGTGGCATCCCGGCCTCCGTCTCCCAGGACGTGGCCGCCGTGGTGGTGCAGCATCCGAACGTCTTCGGGGCCATGGAGGATGTGCGCGCCTGGGCCGAGGTGGCCCACGCGGCCGGAGCGCGTCTGATCCAGATCTTCGACCCGACATCCCTGGGCGTGCTGGCGCCCCCGGGCGACCTCGGTGCCGACATCGCCGTCGCCGAGGGCCAGCCGCTGGGGAACCATCTTGCCTTCGGGGGGCCGTATCTCGGGATCCTGGCCGCGCGGATGGCGGACGTCCGCCGGATGCCGGGGCGGATCGTCGGCGCGACGGTCGACGCCAAGGGGCGCACCGGCTACGTGCTCACCCTCCAGGCGCGCGAGCAGCACATCCGCCGCGAGAAGGCCACCTCGAACATCTGCACGAACCAGACGCTGATGGCGCTTGCCGCCACGATCTACCTCGCGTGGCTCGGCCCCGAGGGGTACCGGGAGCTCGGGGAGCAGTGTGCGGCCAAGGCCGCCTACGCCTACGAGCGGCTGTGTGCCGTGCCCGGCGTCGAGCCCGCGTACCCCGGGGCCGCGGTGTTCAAGGAGTTCGCCCTCCGGCTGTCGCGACCGGCGGCCGAGGTGTGTTCGCGACTGGTGGACCAGGGGTTCCTCGCCGGCGTCCCCGCCTCGTGGGTCGGGCCCGAGGTCCTCCTCGTGGCCGTGACCGAACAGCGCACGCGCTCGCAGATCGACGCGTTCGCGGACGCACTCGCGGCGGTGCTGGCGTGAGCGATCTGGGCGCGCCCGTCCGTCGCACCGGCCCGCCCGGCGGCGGCACGATCAAGGAGATCTCGCGGGCCGGTCGGCGGGCCTCCTCGTTTCCTGTGCTGGACGTGCCGGCGGCCCAGATCGATCCCGCGTTCGCCCGGACGTCCGCGACAGACCTGCCGGAGGTGGGGGAGCTCGACCTGGTCCGTCACTACACGCGCCTGTCGCAACAGAACTACGGGCTCGACACCGGGTTCTATCCCCTCGGATCCTGCTCGATGAAGTACAACCCCAAGGTCGCCGAGACCGCCGCCGGTTTCCCGGGCTTCTCCCGATCGCACCCGCTGCAGCCGGCCGAGACGATCCAGGGCACCCTCGAGCTCCTCTGGCGGCTCGAGGCGGCGCTGTGCGAGATCACGGGGATGGCCCGGGCGACGCTGCAACCGCCCGCCGGCGCGTGTGGCGAGATGACCGGCCTGCTGATCATGCGCGCCTTCCACGCGTCCCAGGGCCACAAGCGGCGTACGGTGTTGATCCCGGACTCCGCCCACGGCACCAACCCCGCGAGCGTGCAGCTGGGCGGCTACACGGCCGTCAAGGTCCCCTCGGATGCGCGAGGTCTCGTCGACGTGGAGGCGCTCGAAGCGCTGGTCGACGAGGACGTCGCCGGCCTGATGTTGACGAATCCGAACACGCTGGGCCTGTTCGAGCGTGACATCCAGCGGATCACCGCCGCGATCCACGGCGTGGGGGGTCTCGTCTACTACGACGGCGCCAACCTCAACGCCATCATGGGCCGGACACGGCCGGGCGACATGGGGTTCGACATCGTCCACATCAACACGCACAAGACCTTCGCGACCCCCCACGGCGGTGGGGGACCGGGCGCCGGGCCGGTCGGGGTGGTCGAGCGGCTCGTTCCGTTCCTGCCCGTGCCGCGCATCGAGCGAGACGGCGACCGCTTCCGCCTCGAGGAGCACGCGACGGAGTCGATCGGCCGCATGCACGGGTTCCACGGCAACGTCGGCATCCTGATCCGCGCCTACGTGTACGTCTTCCTGCACGGGCGCGACGGGCTGCGAGAGGTGAGCGATCGAGCCGTCCTGAACGCGAACTACCTCGCCGCGCTCCTGCGGGATACCTTCCCGCTGGCCTACCCCGACGTGCCCCCGATGCACGAGTTCGTGGCCACCGCCGCGGCGCTCGAACAGGAGACCGGCATCCGGGCCATGGACGTGGCCAAACGTCTGATCGATCTCGGTTTCCACCCGTCGACCGTGTACTTCCCGCTCGTCGTCGACGAGGCGATGATGGTGGAACCGACCGAAACGGAGTCCAAGGAGACGCTCGACGCGTTCGCGGCCGCCCTCGCGCGGGCGGCGGGGGAGGCGCGCACCGACCCGGATCTGCTCCATGCGGCTCCCACGACGACGCCCGTGGGCAGGCTCGACGAGGCACAGGCCGCGCGGCACCTCATCCTCCACTGGTAGGTCCGCGCGACGTGATAGCCCTGCGCTGGAGGGATTGTCAGCCTTCGCGTGCCGTGGAGGACTAGTTATCTTGGGCCAGATTGCCCTCAAGCTCGGGCACCCCGGGCCGATGCACCGGGGGACTGGGCGGCGCACGGCCGCCCCGGCAACCCTGGAGGCTCGAGATGCGACGAGGTCTGGTACGGATCGTCGCGGCGAGTGCGCTGGCCCTCTCGCTCCTTGCGACATTGGCCACCACGGCGCCGGCGGCGCAGGCAACCCTTCGACGCGAGCGGATGCTCTCGTGGGTCAACCACACCCGCACGGAACATGGCGCTCGCAAGCTCACGATGATCGACCCGGTCGTCCGGTTGGCGCGCAAGCACAACCTGGAGATGGCCCGGAAGCGGTCGCTCTTCCACACGGACGACCTGGGCTACAAGCTGCGGTACGTCAACTGGCACACGTGGGGTGAGAACGTGGGCGCGGGCATCGACCCCTACGGGCTCTACAAGGCCTACATGGCGAGCCCCGATCACCGAGCGAACATCCTCGACAAGCGCTTCGACCGCGTGGGGATCTCGTTCGTGGTGCGCAAGGGCATCATGTGGTCCACGATGATCTTCTACGGCTGAGCCGAGCGGTTCCGAACACGAACGAAGGCCCGGGCATCAAGCCCGGGCCTTCGTCGTTGCTATCGGGTGCCGCTAGGCCGCTTCGTGATGGCCGCGACGGCGGCTGACCGCCAGGGCGAGGAAGCCCAGGGCGAGCAGTGCCAGTGCCACCAGTCCGAAGCGCATCGCGTCCGAGCCCGTGAAGGCGGTGGGCGGCGGCGGCGTCGGCGGGTTCTCCGCCAGGACGATCGTCACGCTTGCATCGTCGTTGGCGGTCACCGTCTTGCCGAGCACGTCGGTCCCGGTCGCCGTGCCCACGTTGGTCACGACGGGCGGGCTCGCCGGGAGGACCCAGTCCTTCGTCAGCGTGACCGACTCGCCGGGGGCCAGCTCGTCGATGTCGCCGATGTGGCCGATGACGTCGTCGTCGACGCTGATGTCGAACAGGGTGGTGTCGCCCGTGTTGGTCACCACGTAGGTGTAGGTGACCGTGTCACCGGGCTCGCCGCTGATCGGGTCGACCGTCTTGACGATCTCGATCGCCGGGTGGATCAGGTCGACCTCGTGTGAGTCCTCGTCGGTCGTGGTCCGACCGTCGTCCGACGTGCCCTCGACCGTCGCCGTGTTCGGCAGCGGGTCGGGGTCGGTGTCGGTCACCAGGTGGGTGCAGGTGTAGCTCCACGTCTCACCGGGCTCGAGGACGTTGTCCCCGTCATCACCCGAGACGTAGACCGGCGCACCCTCGTTGCAGTTCGGGTCGGTGACCGTCACGTCGAACAGCGGCTCCGGCGTCGTGAGCGACACGTCGAAGGTGTAGGTGATGGTGTCACCCACGTGGGCCAGGTCGGGCCCACCCTTCTCGATGTCGATCCCGAGGTCCGGGCAGTTCACGGTGATCGACGCCTCGGAGCTGTCGCCATCGCCGTTGTCGATGGTGACGGTCGCCGTGTTGTCGATCTCGCCACAGGTCGTGGCGTCGGTGTCCGATGTGATGTGCACCGTGTAGCTGGTCTTGGCGGCCATGTCACCGAAGTTGCAGGTGAGCACGCCGGTTGCGATCTTGCAGAGCTGCGCTCCCGTGCCACCGTCGATCGACCAATCGAGGCCGTCGTTCGTCGGCAGGGTGTCGGTCAGGACCACGTTGTAGGCGGTGCCCGGTCCGGCGTTCGCGACCGTGATCGTGAAGCCGACCTGGTCGGCGGCGTCCACGGTCTCGGCATCGGGCGTCTTGTCCACCGAGATGTCGGGGCAGTTGACCGTGATCGTGACGTCGCCCGTGCTCGGGTTGCCGTCGTTGGTCGACGTGGCGCTCGCCGCGTTCACGACCTCGCCGCAGGTCGCGGCGGTCGTGGGCGACGTCAGGTGCACGTGCTTCGACGTGCCGCTGGCCATGTCGCCGAAGTTGCAGGTCAGGACGCCAGCCGCGATCGAGCAACCGGGGTCGCTGTTGGCGGCATCGATCGTCCACACCAGCCCGTCGTTGGTGGGCAGGGTATCGGTGACCACGACGCCCTTTGCGGTGCCGGCGCCGTTGTTCGTGACCGTGATCGTGTAACCGATCGTGTCGCCGGCGCTCACGACGGAGTCATCGGCAACCTTGGAGATGGCGAGCTCGGCGCAGTCGACCTCGATGGTCACGATGCCGGTCGACACCTGCGTCGTGTTGGACGCGTCGACGAAGCCCTTGTTGCTGACCGTTCCACAGGTCGCCGCGGTGGTGGGCGAGGTGATGTGGACCGAGGCGCTTGCGCCCGCGGCCAGATCGAAGCCCTTGCCGCCACAGGTCAGGACGCCCGTCGCGATCGCGCAGGACCATCCGCCGGTGGTGGACTCGACCGACCAGCTCAGGCCGGCGTTCGTCGGCAGCGTGTCGGTCATCTCCACGTCGAAGGCCTTGCCTTCGCCGCTGTTCGTGACCGTGATCGTGTAGCCGATCGGCTCACCCGCGTTCACGGTGCCCTTGTCGGCGGTCTTCTCGATGCCGAGATCGGGGAACAGCACGTCCGTGGTGCAGTCGGCCGTGTCGCTCAGCGCGGTGTCGGATTGCGCCGCGTTCGCCGTTGCCGTCACCACGTTCGTGATCGGATCCGGTGAGCCGGTCAACGTGTAGGAGAAGGAATGGGTCTCCGAGGCCCCGCCGGCAAGCGAGTCCGCGAACGACGCCGACAGGTCACCGAGGATCGTGTCGACGACGTGGATGTTGTTCAGCACGTCCTGACCGGTGTTCTCCACGGTGATCTGGTAGGTGATGCTGCCACCCACGGAACCGGTGGCGGGGCAGGACTTCAGGACGTTGAGACCGGGGACCAGGATGTTGCCCGCCTGCTTCAGCGGCACCGTCTGCTGCCCGCCCGGGATGTTGCCGCCACCGACGACCTTGGCGCTGTCGAGGTTGGCGTGGATGTTGCCCGTCACGTGGGTCTCGAACGGGTCGCACCACAGGTTCGTCACGAGACGAACGATCAGCTGCTCGCTCCCGTCGAGGCCGGTCACGCGAACCGTCGCGGTCACGTCCTTGCCGGCTGGGGGCGGGCCCGATTCGCTCTGGATCGAGACGGTCTCGTTGCCATCCAGGTTCTTGTTGCCCGAGTCGGGCGAGTTGAGCGACGCACTGATGAGGTCGTTGATGCCGACCATCGACCCGGAGGTCGTCGTGCCGTCGAACGAGAAGTTGAGGTCGACATCGCCATTGCCCGCGCCGGCGTCAACCGTCACGGCGGCGAAGTACACGATCTTGTCGCCGCAGGCGAAGTCCTGGCCCTCGAGGGACTCCTCGACGCCGTTCGGCCCGATCGTGCGGTTGCCGTAGGCACCGCCGACGCCGGTGGCGTGGTCGTAGGAGCTGTGGCCGGCCGCGATGAAGTCGATGCTGACATCGCCTCCGGCGAGGGTGGCGGCGGCGAGCTGGCCACCGCTCGTCGTCTGCACCTGACCCATCGTCAGGTTGGGCGCATCGGCATTCGCCGCGGGGATCATGGCTTGACCCAGTCCCAGCGCGAATACCAGCATGGAACAGAAAGCGGTCGTGAACGCGCGCCTGCGTCCCCGACCGTGTCGAGCGGTAGTTCCGCGTCGCCTTCATGGTGTTACCCCCCATGTGAGTTCTCCGTTTCCTCCGAGGCCTATGGATCCGAGATCCGCGGGTCATGTCATGCGCCCGAGACTCGTCTCCTCCACGCCAGACGCTACGCCGACCACTCGGGGGACACCATCGGGCGAAAGGAGTGACCCTGGACCCCCCCGGGGGTCGTAGTCCGTTCGGACGCAGTCCGCATGAGTCTCAGGGCAGATGCCGAAAGAGACAAACGTGCTGCTCAGGAGGCCTTGCGGGGGAGTGGCGTCAGGACCCGGTCCGAAGGAGCGTCGGTCGCGGTGTCACGCCCGGCGCCGCGCGGCCACGAGCAACGCGGCACCCACGAGACCCAGCGAGATCGCGAGGGCCGCCGCCGGCGTGGAGTCGAGGCCGGTGAATGCCGTGCCTCCGTGGCCACCCTGACCGCCGTTGCCGGCCGCAACGATGGTCACCGATGCCTCATCCGAGGCGGAGACCGAGCCTCCACTCGCGTCGGTTCCCCGAGCGGTTGCGGTGTTGATCACCCAGACCTGTGTCGCCGAAAGGGTGCGCGTCGCGTGCAGGGTCGCGTCGTGCCCGGGCTGCAACTGCGGGATGTCGCCGATGTGCCCGAGTCGATCGTCGTCGACGGAGATGTCCGAGAGCGCGGCATCGCCGGTGTTCGACACGACATAGGTGTAGGTGATCGTGTCGCCCGGTGTGCCGCTGACGGGGGTGGGCTCGACGCTGATCGCGATGCCCGGATCGAGCACGCGCACGGTGGCCGAGTCCCTGGCCGACACCTTCTCCTCGGTGTCGCTGTAGGCGACAACCGTCGCGGTCCCGGTCAGGCGATCCTGGACGGAACCGTCGATATGCCGCGAACAACGGAAGGTCCAGCTCTCGCCGACCGCCAGGGCCGCATCTCCATTGCCGTTGCCGGTCCGAACGGGGGAGCAGCCGGGCCCGGTGAGATCCACGGAGCCCAGCGACGTCTGTCCGTCGTTGTGCACCCGCATCGTGAAGGGAACGGATGCGCCGGCGTGGGCGTAGGTCGGCGCGGTCGTCTCGAGGGCGATCGACGGCACGCACGCGACGTCGTCGGTCACCGACGAGGCGTTGTCGTCACGGTTGGCGGCCGGCTCGTCGGTCGCCCGCACCCTTGCCGTGTTCTTCAGAGCGCCGCACTGCACGTAGTGGTCGACCTTCACCTCGAAGGGGATCGTCACGACGGCGCCCGCATCCATCGGGTCGAGCTCGCAGTACAGCGAGTTCGCCGGTGGCGACCCCGGCGTCTGCGAACTCGCCAAGGTGCAGGTCCCTGCCGGGCAGCTGGACGATGACCCCGACGGGTCCGACCCCGGTCGGGAAATCGTCGGAGACGATGACGTCGTGGGCGGTCGCGTCGCCGACGTTGGACACGGTCAGCGTGTAGGTGAATTGGTCGCCGATCGGCGAGGGTGCCCACGGCATCCGAGGTCTTCGTGATCGTGAGGTCGGGGGAGCCAACCGCGGACGCGGCGGGGGCGAGCATGCCCGTCAGGACGAACGTGAGCGCCACGAGGCCCGCGAGGCGCGCCGCAGCGGATCGTGCAGCGGATCTGGTTCCCGTCGTTGCCATCCCCGTCCCTCCGTCGAACCCGCGATATGTCGTGGGCCGGGATCGACCCTACGTGGAGTTCGCGGGCTACGCCATCGGTCGAACGATCCGACCTTCGGCTCCGCCGGATGCCAGCGCGTCCGATCGGTCAACCCGTGACGCAACCCTGGCAGCCTCCGATACGTGAAGCAAACGCCGGCTCCGGATTTTCGTCCGCGATCGATCGGGCGGTGGGAGGGGTTTCATGTCGGTACACTTTCTCGGCAACATTCCATAATGTGCATTATGGGCGTTGGCCAGCGGCCAGGATCGGGATCTGGGGTCCTAGACGCGTGGTGCCGAACGGAACCGCAGATCGAAGCCCCAGCGAGTGACCTTCCACAACGCCTCGAGCACGATCGCGTTGGAGATCTTGGACTCGCCGAACGCGCGATCGCGGAACGTGATCGGCGACTCGCCGACGGCGTACCCGAGCCGATGGCTCCGCAGGACGAGCTCGACCTGGAATCCGTAGCCGTCGGCCGCGAACGGGCGGCGCATCAGCGCTTCGAGCAGCGGCGCCCGATACACCCGGTACCCACTGGTCGCGTCGTGGATCGGCAGGCCCAGCATGAGCCGCGCGTAGATGTTGCCGGCCCGGGACAGCGCGACCCGCCTGCGGCTCCAGTCGGTCACCGAGCCACCCGGCACGTATCGGCTCCCGACCACCAGGTCGAGGTCGGCGGCGGCCCCCAGGAGGCTCGGCAGCTCGGCGGGGTCGTGGGAAAGGTCGGAGTCCATCTCGATCGCCACGTCGTAGCCCTCGGCGACCGCGACCTGGAATCCTTCGACGTAGGCGCTGGAGAGCCCCGATTTCGCCGGTCGCGCCAGCAGACGAACCCGTGGCTCGCCCGGGCGATCTCCCGAACGATGTCCCCGGTCCCGTCGGGCGAGGAATCGTCGACGACGAGCACGTCGACCCCGGGCGTCGCGAGCACTCCGGTGATCGCGGCCGCGATCGTGTCGCGCTCGTTGTAGGTGGGAAGGATCGCGAGCGCCCGCAGCGGCGCCGGCAGCGGCCCGGGAAGGGGTCGCGCCACCGTGCGTCGGCGAGGAGTCAGGACGGACATCGCGAGCATCACCATCGACAGGACCGGCACCCAGTCACCGAACCGCACGTACACCGTCTGTGCGGTGGACGCCTGGACCTGGCCCCGCAGGATAGCGGGCTCGAACAGCCCGGTGCGGCTCTGCACCGCCGCCGGCGGGGTCGATGAACGCGCTGATACCCGAGACGCCGGCGTCCACGACCCACCGACCGGTCTCGACCGCGCGCATCTGACTCATCTGGAGGTGCTGCGCGGCGGCGGCCGTGAACAGGTAGGAGGCGTTGTTGACCGGCACCACGAGGAACGCCGCGCCATCGCGCACGAGGGTCCGCGGGATCGAGGGGAACGCGTTCTCGAAGCAGATCGGGGTGCCGTACGGTGGGATCCCCGGTTGCGCGATCGTGTGGAGGCTCTCCCCCGGCACCCGGTCGACCGGGATCTGGCCGATCGCGTCGATCCATGTCAGCCGGCGTCGAAACGGCACGTACTCCCCGAACGGGACGAGGTGCACCTTGTCGTACCGATCCACCAGGTCGCCGTGTTCGTCGAAGGCCAGCACGCTCGTGTGCTGCGAGCCATCCGGATCGTTCACGACCGCGCCGATCGTCGTCGGCACCCCGACGGCCGCGATGGCCGCCTGCGTGGCGGCAACGGTCGCCGGATCCTCGAGCGCCGCGGGATCGAGCGCTCCCTCGCCCCACACCACGAGGTCGACGCCCGGGTGGCTGCCGAGGGATCGGTGCGCCTCGATGTTGCGCCGCGCAACCAGCAGGTCCTCTTCCACCGTCGACACGCCCTCCGGCACTCGGACGTCGATCTGCACCACGGCGATCGAAACGGACGGCCCGTCGATGACCGCGGCCGGCAGGAGCACGGGCGCCAGGACCGCGATCGTCGCGCCGATGGCGAGGAACGCCCGATGCGCTCCCCTCCCCTCTCGGGTCAGCAGCGCGGCAAGGGCCGCGTTGACCAGCACGACGACGAAGGTGATCCCCCAGACCGCCGTGATCCCGGCCAGGGGCAGCAGGGTTCGGTTCGCCACCTGCGAGACGCCGAGCGAGACCCAGGTGAACCCGCCGAACGGCCACGCCCCGCGGATCCAATCCAGGACCGTCCACGCCGAGGCGATCGCGAGCGCGTTGACGATCGGACGATCGGGCCGGCGCACGATCACGGCGACGGCCCCGAAGGCCGCGATCGCCGCCGCCGAGAGGAGGACGAGCGCCGTCCAGGCGAGCGTGCCGAACAACGCGATCCAGTACAGCGACGCTCCGTACAGCCCGAGCCCGAAGCAGAGACCGACGAGCGCGCCGCGCCCCGCCGAGCACGACCGCAGCACCAGCAACAACGGCACGAGGCCGACGAAGGCCAGGGGCCATGCGCCGACCGGTGGGAACGCCAGCGATGTGCAGAGGCCCGCGACGGCCGCCACGCCGCACCCGACGAGCAGCGACGGGCGCTCGCGGGCGCTCACATCATGCGCAGTCGCGGCAGAGCATCTTCTTCTTGTCCGCGAGCTGGCTCCTGTGCTTCACCAGGTAGCAGTTCTTGCACATGAACTCGGTCTCTTGCATCGGCACGATCTTCGTGTCGATGGGCTCGGCGCGATCGTCGCGCACGAGTTCGACGGGGACGACCTCCTCGTCCTCCTCGACCGGCTCCTTGGTGGTCTCGGTCGCCTCCTGCTTCGCCAGGATGTCCTGCAGCGACTCCACGTCGGGCAGGCCGGGCTCGGGGGGGACCGTCGTGTCCGCGAGATCTTCGGGCGTGGGCTCCGCCTCGTCGTCGTCGACCGGGAGCTCCTCTTCCTCTTCGACCAGGTCGTCGATGTCTTCCGCCATGGGTGATTCCGTCCTTCGTCCGGGGTCCGAGGTCCTCCGCCTCGGCGCTCAGCGCGCGCATCCTACACCCGGTTCGTGCGAACGATGCGAAGACCCCGGCGGGGCATAGAGATGGACCCAAGAGACCTTTGGGTCCGCGACGCCGGGGCGCCACGTTCTCTACTCAGCCTCTTGGGTCCGGCGCCTCCGCCGGGGCGGCGACGCATCGCGCACGGTAGCCAACGGCCGTCGGAACGGTCAAGCGGGGACGCCGAGAAAGTGTGACAAGAACGCCATCACGCCAGCCAGACCTCGCGGCCCAGCGACACGGTCATGGTCGGCTGCAAGGTCCGCACGTCCTCGATCGTCAGCGGGTCGACGTCGTAGACGACGAGGTCCGCATGCATGCCCGGCTCGAGCACGCCCTTCTTCTCCTCCTGATGCGCGAGGCGGGCGCTGCCCGCGGTGTGGAGGCGGATCGATTCGGCGCGCGTCAATCGCTGCGTCGGGTCGTGGTGATGCTCCAGCGCGTGGATCGTCAGCCAGGGGTCCATCGGCACCACCGGCGCGTCCGAGCCGACCCCCACGACGACGCCGCGATCGAGGAGCAGTCGCACGGGGTTCATCGCGTGCGCGCGCTCGGCCCCCACGCCCTGCGCGTACAGGCCGCCGGGCTGCCCCCATTCGAGATCGAAGGTCGGTTGCATCGAGACGGCGAGCCCGAGCATCGCCGCACGCTCCACATGTTCGGCGGTCGGCATCTCGAAGTGCTCGATCCGATGCCGTCGTGCCCGGAAATGACGCCGTTCGCGAGAGTCGAGCCGGTGGTAGACGGACTCCCAGGCGCGCAGCACCTGCTCGATCGCCCGGTCGCCGATCGCATGCATGCCGACCTGCAACCCGGCCCCGTGACCGTCGTGGAAGAACCCCTCGAGGACCTCGTCGTCGAAATAGGTGACGCCCGCCTCGGGACGGTCGGCGTAGGGGCGGGTGAGCGCGGCCGTGCGCGCCCCGATCGACCCGTCGGCCGCGAGGTCGCCGCCGATCGCGCTCAGATCGAGCTCGACCGCCTTCGGGACATCCATCGTCCCGAGCACGACCTCGACCGCGACGGGCAATCGTGCGCGATGGGCCAACAGCACCTCCACGTCTCGCATGCCCGATTCGAGCGGCAACGCCATCTCGTGCACCGCGGTGACGCCGTGGGTCGCCGCGACGCCCGCACCGAGCAGCTGCAGCTCCTCGATGCGATGGACGGTGCGCGCCGAGGCGACCCACAGCCCGACCTGCCGGTTCGCCTCCCGCGTCACGAGACCGGTCGGTTGTCCCTGCGTGTCGTGTTCGACCCCGGGGGTGTCGAGGGCCTCCGCGAACGTGAGCGCGGCCGAGTTCACGAGGGCGACGTGCCCGTCCGTGCGTCGGATGACGAGCGGCTCGCTCGTGACCGCGTCGAGCTCCGCCAGCGACGGCAGGGTCGGATCGCTCCACCGTGACTCGTCGTAGCCCTGCAGCGAGACCACACGCTCCGTGTCGTCGTCGGCGCGCGCCGCGGCGATCGCGAGCAGCTCCCGGCGTGAGCCAACGGCGGCGACGTCCTCGTTGGCCGTGGCCGCCCCGACGCTGGTCAGGTGCACGTGCGCGTCGATGAAGCCGGGAAGGATGGTGCACCCGGGCAGCTCGACGACCCGATCGGCAGCCGGAGGGTCGCCTGCGCCGACCCGCTGTACGTGCCGGCCGTCGACCAGCACCCACTCCCCCAGCGGGGGATGCCCGAGGGTGTGGACGCGTGCGGCGCGGAACAGGGTCTTCACGACGTGCGGATGATGCCACGGCGGATGTGTCCCGCGAGGGAGGGTGCGCCGATGGCGGCGAACCCCCTCGAGCGTTCCCGGGGCGAAGGTCCGGCGCTTCGCTTCGTTCTCCCGAAGCCCGACCTCGCTGCAGGGCGCGCGTCCACGCCACGCGAGGCGCGTCGCACCGCATCGCGATCGCCCGCGAAGACCACGTCGTCGACCCACCGGATCGGGGGGATGCCGGCTCGTCGCGCCCGCTCGTCCGCGATGGACAGGATCGCCTCGCCCACCCACGCGGAAGGCGCGGGACCGATCGGGATGCCCCGAACGCCGGCGTCTCGGAAGCGCGCGAGCTGTGCGATCAACGGCTCGGGCTCGCCGCCCGCCCGCCGGGCGGCCATCCGGATCGCGGCGGGACGGATCGACGGGTAGCACGCGGCCACGTCGCTCACGATGACCAGGCCCGCCCCCGAGCTCTCGGTTGCCACGGTGCGCTGCCACTCGAGCCACGCCGGTCGCCACGATCGTCCGGGTCCGGTGGGCGCCCCGAACGACCGAGGCCCGGCCTCGAGGTGCGGGAGGGCCAGGCGGACGGCGGCCGCATAGGCGCGAGCCTCCTGTGGATCGAGCCTCGTGAGCCACCGCCGGCGGCCCGAGGGCGACGTCCATCGCTCGAGTCGCACCCATCCCCCCTGGATCGCCCGAGGGAGGCAAGGTCTCCGCATGAGACCACACCGCGCATACGTGGGGCGATCCCCGGATCGGGTGATGTCTCACTCCCCCGGGCAACGTCGAACCCATAGGATGTGCGCGTGCTGGACGACCGAGACCTCGCGATCATCGCCTGTCTGCAGGATGACGCGCGCGCCACCTACGCCGACGTCGCCGCCCAGGTGGGGCTGTCCGCCTCCTCGGTGCACGAACGCGTCCGCAAGCTCGAGACCTCCGGCACGATCCGTGGCTACCGGGCCATCGTCGACCCGGAGGCGATCGGGCTGATGGTGACGGCGCTGATCGCCGTGACGCCGCTCGATCCCCAACAGCCCGACGACCTGCCGGAGCGCCTCGCGGACTTCCCCGAGGTGGAGGACTGTCTGAGCGTCGCCGGGGAGGCCAACTACGTGCTCAAGGTGCGCACCCGCAGCACGAGCGACCTCGAGGAGCTGATCCGTCGCCTCCGTGAGAAGGCCGGTGTCGCCACGAGGACGACGATCGTGTTGTCGATCCCCTACGAAGGCCGCCCCGTCCGCCCCTGAACGCGGGCGACCTCCCGGCGACGACTATCCTGTGCCGATGCGGCTGTTCAACTCGCTCACGCGCCGGGTCGAGGACGTCGTGCCCCTCGAGGCGGGGCACGTGACGATGTACGCCTGCGGTCCGACGGTCTATCGCTACGCCCACCTGGGCAACCTGCGGAGCTTCATGCTCTACGACCTGATCCGCCGCGCGCTCCAGTTCGAGGGCTTGCAGGTGACGGAGATCATGAACATCACCGACGTCGGGCACATGACCGACGAATCCTCCGTCGAGGCCGTCGACAAGATGCAGCTCGCGATGGAGGACGAGGGGCTCACCCCGGCCGAGATCGCCGAGAAGTACACGGCCGCGGTCTTCGACGACGCCACGGCGCTGGGGATCCGCCCCGCCGACCGGTACCCGAAGGCGACCGAGCACATCCAGGAGATGATCGACCTCACGAAGATCCTCGTCGACAAGGGACACGCCTACGTCGTCGACAACGGGTCCGTCTACTACGACGTCGCGAGCTTCGAGGGCTACGGCAAACTCTCGGGCAACACGCTCGAGAACCTCCGCGAGGGCCACCGAGATCTGGAGACCGACCCGCGGAAGCGACACCCGGCCGACTTCGCCCTCTGGAAGTCCGCCGGCCCCGGCCGCCTGATGAAATGGCCGAGCCCGTGGGGCGAGGGGTTCCCCGGCTGGCACATCGAATGCTCGGCGATGTCGATGAAGTACCTCGGCGAGCGCTTCGACATCCACACGGGCGGCACCGACCTGCGGTTCCCGCATCACGAGGACGAGATCGCACAGTCCGAGGGCGCCGTCGGCCACGAGGTCGTGTCGATCTGGGTCCACGCCGGCCACCTTCGTCAGTCCGGCCAGAAGATCGCGAAGTCCACCGGCAACGTGATCCTCGTGCGCGACCTGGTGGAGCGGGGGTTCGACCCGCTCAGCTTCCGCTGGCTGTGCTTCCAGACGCAGTACCGCTCCGAGATGGACTTCACCTGGGACGCGATGGCCACGGCCGATCAGCGGGTGAAGCAGCTGCGGCATCGGATGGCCGAGTGGGCGCCCGGCGCGAGCGAGCTCGACGACGCGGCCACGGCGTTCGACGCCCGCTTCCGGGAGGCGCTCGCGGACGATCTGGCGATGCCCACGGCCGTCGTGATCGTCAACGAGCTCGTGTCGTCCAAAGAGGTGGCCGACGACCAGAAGTACGCGCTGCTGGCGTCGTGGGACTTCGTCCTCGGTCTCGATCTCGAGCGCGACGCGACGGCCGGATGGGAGCCCACCGCGGAGATGCGCGCCCTCGTGACCGAGCGCGACGCCGCCCGCGCCGCGAAGGACTTCGCCACCTCGGATCGGATCCGCGACGCGCTCGGCGCGATGGGCCTCGAGGTGATGGACACCGCCGAGGGCACGAAGATCCGGCCCCGCGACTGATCCGTCATTCGACGACGAGCAGCTCGCGCGGCGACCGGTTGAGTTCTTCGACGCCATCGTCCGTCACGGCCACGATGTCCTCGATCCGCACGCCGAGCCGGCCCTCGAGATAGATCCCGGGCTCGACGCTGAACGTCATGCCGGGCTGCGAGCACCGTCGGGTCCTGTTCCTCGGCGTACGGCGGCTCGTGCACCTCGATGCCGATGCCGTGCCCGGTGCGATGGAAGAATCGCTCGCCGTACCCGGCGGCCTCGATCACCGCTCGCGCGGCCCGATCGACCTCGCGGATCGCGACCCCGGGGCGCACGACGGCTCGCGCGGCCGCCTGCGCCTCCTGCACGACGGCATGCACCTCGGCCAACAGCCGATCGGGCTCCCCCACCGAAAGCGTCCGGGTCGTGTCGCTGCAGTACCCGTCGAGCACGCCGCCGAAGTCGAGCACGACGGCATCGCCGGGCTCGATCGTCCGCGCGGTCGGTTCGTGATGCGGCGAGGCCGCGTTGGGCCCGGTGGCCACGATCGTGAAGTCCACGCGGTCGTGTCCGTGGGCGAGGAGCCCCTCGGCGAGGTCGGCCGCGATCTCGTCCTCGCGACGACCCGCGAACCGCCCGCGAACGACGTCGCCCAGCGCCGCATCGGCTGCCAGGGCCGCGCGACGGAGGGCGTCGATCTCCGCGGCGTCCTTGCGAGCCCGCAGGGCGCCGACGACCGGTCGCGCGGACGTCCACGTCGGTCCCGGGAAGCGCGGCCTGCAGCGCCAGCAGGTGGGAGGCCCACAGACGATCGCCGACGGCGATCCGGTCGGTTCGCGACAGCCATCCGGCGACGATCGCGTAGGGATCCTCCCCATCTCGCCACCCGAGGATCTCGAGCTCCCCGGCACCGGCTGCGTCGGCGGCGAGCGGCCGCTCGAGCATCGGGACGAGGAGGCGGGGTGCCTCTGCGGGCGCGAGCACGAGCAGCGTCGCGCGTTCCAGCGGCATCGGCTCGTAGCCGATCAGATAGGCGAGGTCCGGGGACGGCGGGACGATGACCGCGTGCAGGTCCTGTGCAACGAGCAGCTCCGCGGCCGCGGCGAGCCGGCGCCCGTGGTCCGCCGCCACACTCACACCTTCAGCAGGATCTGCTGCGGGACGACCTGGAAGGCGACGGGCGTCGTGCCCAGACGCCGTCCGTCGGCGACCACGGGCAGCGGCTTGGGCGAGGCGATCTCGATCTTCAGCTTCGCACGGAGCTCCTTGATGTTCGGGTCGGGCAGGTGGTCGCCGTGGCGGAAGATCCGCGGCAGCATCCGGTACGCATCGGACTTCGGTCCCGTGAACACGAGCGCATCGAGGACCCCGTCGCCGGGGAACGACCGCGGCGACAGCCGGATGCCACCGTCGGCGAACTGCCCGTTGCCGATCACGACGCTCCACGCGCGCGCCTCGATCGTCTTGCGATCGGTCGCGATCGTGAGCGGCTGCGCGCTGGTGCGCAGGTACGCCCGCCAGAACCCGAGGAACCGGCGGAGGTTGGCGTGCCGCCCGCCCGTGCCGGCGGCGATCGTGGCGGCGGCGTGGAACCCCACCTCCGCCACGTTGTGCGCGTAGCGGATCTCCCGGTCGCCGTCGGGGCCCGTCACCGCGATCTTCATCACGTCGAAGGGGTAGGTGTTCTCTCCGGTCAGGTGCCCCACCGCACCCGCCACATCGCGCGGCAGCCCGAAACTCAGCGACAGGTCGCACCCGCCCGCCGCGACGAGGCCGAGCACCGGCTCCTCGACGATGGGTCGCCCGTCGCGGAACATCCCGTTGACGACGTCTTGCACGGTCGCGTCGTTGCCCACCGCCGCGACGAACCGGAACCCCTCGTCCAGCGCGGCGCGGCTCAACCGCGTCAGCTCGGCGGAGGAGCTTCCGATCTGGAGGCGGTAGTCCAGACCGCCGGCGTCGAGTGCGCGCTCGACTTCGCCGGCGGTGTCGCGGTCGCCCGCCCGCGGGTCGAGCAGCACCGCGAGCGGTCCGAACGGGCTGGTCACGATGCTCATCGACCGCTCATCGTATCGACACGCCCGTGTAGCCGACGACGCCGTGGGTGACCGCGGTGCGCCCATCACGGATCACCGTCGCAACCGCCGGGTCCGCCACCTCCTCGACCTGGCGCAGGAGGTCGATCAGTTGCTTGCAGTTGCGGACGAAATCCCCCGGCGCCATCTCGGTCTCGTCCAAGAGGTCTTCCAGGGTGGTGCCCTCGGCCCAGGCCAGGAGCGGCGCCGCGAACCCGGGCTCGAGCTCCCGGCAGAGCTGTACCTCGTGGTCGTCCTCGGCCCGCCGGATCTGCCGCCACAGACGCTGGAGCCGTTCGTAGGCGTCCGACAGGGCGGGGGTCGGGAGGGTTCCCGGCAGCGGTGTGCGCTCCCGGGCCTCATAGACGACGGTCGATGTGAGGGCGGCCGCCTCGCCCGGTCGCAGCCCCTCGAACATGCCGGCCGCAAGCGCCTCACCGACCAGCAGGTCCCCCTCGCCGTAGAGACGGGTGAGTCGCCTGCCCTTGTCGGTCAGGGTCCAACCCTCGACGTAGCCGAGTTGCTCGAGCACGGCGAGCACCCGGTCGAACCGGCGCGCGAGCGTCTCGGTGCGGATCTTGATCCGTCGGTCGACACCCGCGATCTGCTGGGTGAGCTTGTCCGCGCGCGCCGCCCAGCGTTCGTGGGTCCGTCGCTCCGGGCAGGATCGGCACGGGTGCGCGCGCGCCTCGGCATCGAGTTTCGCCGCCTGACGTTCGATGACCGGATCGACCGCGTGCTCCTTCCGGCGCTTGGGCGGGCGCACGTGCAGGGCGGTCAAGGACGCGGCGACATCGCGCCGGTAGCGCGCGCTGCGGCTCGAGCCCGAGCGGGGCAGCTGGATCTTCGTCAGGGCCTTCGGTGGCTCGTGGAAGTCGTGCGCCGCCAACCGGAAGAACGAACGATCGTCGGTGAGCACGGTCGGTCGCCCTTCCCGGACGGTCAGGACCACGGCCAGGGTGCCGCCGACCTTGGCCTTCGGCACGGCGATCACGTCGCCGGGCTTGAGCCGCCGGACCGCCGCTCGCACGTCGTCGGCCTGCGCCGACTCCGTCCCCCGCCGGTCTTCCGCCCGGAGACGCTCGGCTTCCTTGCGCAGGGACCAGTACGCATCGAAGTCCCCGAGGTGACACTCGATGTTCTGCCGGTATCCCTCCAGCGCCTCGCGATCCCGCTGTTTCGCCTGTTCGAGCGCGACGACCCCCCGGTCCGCGAGGAACTGCGCGAAGGAGCTGTTCAGCATGTGGTGGGCCTGCTCGGGGGTGTAGTTGCGCACCAGGTTGACCGCCATGTTGTACGAGGGCCGGAAGGAGGAGGTCAGGTCGTAGGTGCGGGTCGCGGCGAGCCCGGCGACGCGCTCGAACGGCACCTGGCGCTGGTAGACGACGACGGCGTGCCCGAGGGCGTCGATCCCCCGCCGTCCCGCGCGACCCGTGAGCTGCGTGTACTCCCCCGGTGTCACGAGCTCGTGGCGTTCCCCTTGGAACTTCCAGAGGTCCTCGATCACGACCGTCTTGGCCGGCATGTTGATGCCGAGCGACAGGGTCTCGGTCGCGAACACCACCTTGATGAACCCGGCCTCGAACAGCTCCTCCACGGTCTCCTTGAACACGGGCAGCATGCCGGCATGGTGTGCCGCGATGCCGGCCATCGCGGCCTCGAGGAACAGGGGGAACCCGAGGGCGACGAGGTCGGCGTCGTCGATCCATGCCGCCCTCGCCTCCACGCGATCGCGGATCCGTGCTCGCCTCCTCGTGCGTGGTCAGGCGGACACCCGACTCCTGCAACCAGCGCACGCTCTTGTCGCAGCCCGCCCGGCTGAAGACGAAATAGATCGCCGGCAGCATGCCGGCGCGCTCGAGGGTGTCGACGACATCCTCGCGTCGTGGCACGAAGGCGCGCGGTCCGTGGCGTCCGCCGCCGCGCCCGTCTCGACGACGACCCGCCGACCGGATGCGCAGTTCCTCGCGGTCGAGCGCCACGACGTAGGGGTTGGCCACCTGCACCCCGTTCTGCTCCACGTGCATCGGATGCAGTCGATGCCCCACGAGGTAGTGGTGCTCGAGCGGCACGGGGCGCTTCTCCTCGATGACGACCCTCGTCGTTCCCCGCAGGGTGCCGATCCAGTCACCGAACTCCTCCGCGTTGGAGATGGTGGCGGACAGACACACGACGGCCACGGAGGACGGCAGGTGGATCAGCACCTCCTCCCAGACCGCCCCGCGATACGGGTCCTGCAGGTAGTGCACCTCGTCCATCACGACCGTCTGGAGCCCCGTGAGCGTGTCGCTGCGCTCGTACAGCATGTTGCGCAGCACCTCGGTCGTCATGACGACGATCGGCGCCTCACCGTTGATCGTGTTGTCCCCGGTCAGCAACCCCACGCGATCGGCCCCGTAGGCGGCCACGAAATCGCCGAACTTCTGATTGGACAACGCCTTGAGCGGCGTGGTGTAGAAGCATTTGCGTCCTGCGTCCAGCGCGCGTTCGAGTGCGAACTCCGCCACCACCGTCTTGCCCGAGCCCGTGGGGGCGGCCACCAGCACCGAGGACCCCTCGGCCTGGGCATCGATCGCCTCCCGCTGGAAGGGATCCAGCGGGAACTCGTAGCGCTCGGCGAACGTTGCCGGGGAGATCACGCAGGCAGTGTAGGGGCGGGCCTACGGCGGCGGCAGTGTAGAGGCGAGCCTACGGCTCGACGCCGCAGGAGGCGAGGTGGTCGCGCAGCAGGCGGGTGAACCGGTCGGGCGCCTCGACGTTGGTGAGGTGGCCGGCCGCGGGCACGATCTCGAGACGCGCGCCCGGGATCGCATCGGCCATCGGCGAGGAGACCTCCGGCGGGATCAGCCGGTCTCCCTCGCCGGTGATCACCAGGGTGGGCACGTCGATGCCGGGCAGATCGGGGGTGGAGTCGACGCGGGCGGCCATGCCCTCGGCGGCCGCCGCGATCGCCTCGGCCGACTGGTCGGCGATCCATCCGCGGACGCGTTCCTGCAGTCGCACCGGCGCGTCGGCGGCGAGCAACGGGGGCGGCGCGACGGGACAGGATGTTTCCCTCGGCCCGCAGCCGGGCCGCGAGCTCGCGGCGGCCCTCGGCGGCCTCGGGCGTGTCCGCCGCGGCGCGTGTGTTCGCGAGCACCAGACCCGCGATCCGCGCTCGAGCCGTGCGCCACAGTTCGAAGGCGACGTAGCCTCCCATCGACAGACCGCACACGACGAATCGATCGAGCCCGGCCGTATCCGCCGCCTGGAGGCATCGGAGCGGCCGCGTCGGCCATGGTCATCGTGGGACCGCCGGCCGGCGCCATGCCGAACCCCGGCAGGTCGGGCGCGATCGTGCGCGGCCCGAGCCGCTGCGCCTCCCACATGCGTGCGTCCAGCGGGAACGCGTGGATCAGCACGAGGCCGTCGGTCATCGGACCGCCTTCGCGTTCGGACCCACGAACACGGACAACGACCCGGGCGCCACCTCGATGGTGGCCGGTCCGGGTCCGACCCGCTCGCCGTCGGCGTAGACCATCACGCGGCGATCCGCCTCGATGTGGATCCGCTGCACGCGAGCCATCCGAACGGCCGGGTGGGTCACGTGCGTGCCACGGAAGACCCGTGGGAACGCGCGCAGGAAGGCGGGTTTCGACAACGCGCGCAGCATGCAGACATCGAGCAGCCCGTCGACGACCGAGGCATCCGGGGTGACCTTCATGCCGCCCCCGTAGCTGATCGAGTTCCCGACCGCGACGAGCATGTGCTGGCCGCGCACGACCTCGCCGTCCAGATCCATCGTGAACCCGGCGGGCGTGAAGCGCGACAGCGTCTTGATCAACGCCGCCACGTAGGTCCCCGTGCCACCGAGGCGCAGGGTCATGGCGTTGGCCGCCTCGTTCACCTCGGAATCGAACCCACAGCTCGCGATCGCGACGTAGTGGCGTGTGCGCTCCTGCGTGCGGACGACGCCGGTGTCGATCCGGGTCGCGTTCCCCGCGGTGACGGCGCGGACCGCCGACTCGAGGCCCTTGAGCCCGATCGACCCGGCGAAGTCGTCGGCCGTGCCCGACGGGAAGATCGCGAGGGTCGCGTCCGTCCCGAGCAGGCCGTTCGCGGCCAGGCCCACGGTGCCGTCGCCGCCGATACACCCGACCACGGAGGCTCCGTCGGTCGCCGCGCGGCGCACGCGTGCCTCCAGATCGGCGGCCGATTCCGACAGCACGATCTCGTGCTCGACGCCGGCCGCGTGCAGGAGGTGATCGACCTTCCCGACGACCTTGCCCGCCTTGCCGTGGCCGGCGCTCGGGTTGGCCACCACGACCATCGCGGGCGCGACCATGTCGCCTCCCGCTAGGACCCGGCGGAGGGCGCCAAGGGCTGCGGGGCCGGGAGGGGGATGCCCGCGGCGGCGGCGATGTTGCCGTACTTCGTCCAGCCCCGCTGGATCAGCGACTGGCCGGTCGAGGCCGCCTGGGTCGCCTGTGCCGCGAGGGCGGCCGCCTCATCCGGATGATCGATCGCGACGGCCGCCAGGCTCGCGGCGACCGCGAGCGATCGCAGGCCGCTTGCGATCTCGTCGTGTGCCGAGGTGATGACGTCGGTCTCGGCCCGATCGAACCCGTGGTCCCTGATCGTGTCGGTCAGCGCGAACTTCTCCAAGCGCTTTGGCCGCATCGTTGAGCTGTCCGGCGAGCGTGGTCATGTCCTTGGCGGTGACGCCGGGATCGTCGCCCTTTGCGAGGGCATCGACGGCGGGCGTCAACGTGGCGGCCACCTGCGGCGGCGCGGCACCTTGGAGCGTCCCCACGCCGGACAGGGTCTGTTCCAGATTGGTCTTCCAGGCCGTGATCGCCTGCTGCTGCAGGGCCTGGTCGGCGGCCGCGGCCTTCTCGTTCCGGTTCTTGTCGAGGCCCTCCCAGACCCACCAGCACATCGACACGAGGAACACCCCGGCGATGAACGACGCCAGGACGCGCACCCACGTCCGCTGTCCGAAGGGCTTCGGCACCGGCACCGGGCCGCGTTTCGGCGCGCGCGCCGGCTGCTTCGGTCTGGTCTTGCCCTTGCCTTTGATCGCCATCTAGCTCGCCTTCGAGGACCGTTTCAGGAATCGGCCGATGATGATAGCCGCTTCATAGAACAGATACATGGGGATGCCCAGGGCGAGCATCGTGTAGGGGTCGGAGCTCGGCGTGATGATCGCCGCGAACAGGAAGATCAGGAAGATCGCATAGCGGCGGTACTTCGACAGCGTCTCGGGCTTGACGACCCCGACGAGCTCCAGGAACACCAACAGCACCGGCAACAGGAACGACAGACCGAAGGCAAGGGTGACGAGGAACACGAACCCGAGATATCGATCGAAGCTCAGCAGCGGCACGATCCCGTTGCCCGCGAAGCCCAGCATGAAGCCGAAGGCCTTGGGCAGCGTGAAATAGGCGAACAACCCGCCGAGGATGAACAGCAGGAACGACGAGACCACGAAGGGGATCGAGTACTTCTTCTCGCGCGACGTCAATCCGGGCACGATGAACGCCCACAACTGATAGAGCAGGACCGGCAGCGCGAGCCCGATCGCGATGAACATCACCGTCTTCATCTTCACGAGCATGCCGTCGATCGGACTCGTGAACACCAGCTCGCAGCCCGAGGGCCCCGCCAGTTGCGGGTTCTGCACGACGAAGGCGCAGTAGGGCTTGCGGATGATGTCTTTGAACGGTTCGTAGAGGAACCACGCGACGATCGCCGCGCCGCCGACGGCCCACAGGCAGATCACGATGCGATGGCGAAGTTCGGTGAGGTGGTCCACCACCGACATGTTCCCGGCGCGTTCCTCCGGGCTCTTGCGGGAGGGGATCAGTTTCATGGGTGTCGGCCGCCCGGGTCAGCCTGCGGCCGACGCGTCCGTCGAGCTCTCGGGCCCGGCCACGTCCGTGGCCGGAGGCGTCGTCGGCTCCGTGGGCGCGGGCCGTGCGGCGCGGTGGACGCCGGGCGCGGTGGGCGTTGCGGCGGGGCGGCTGGACTCGGTGGCCGCGTCGACGTCGAAGTTGACCATGTTCTTGACCTCGTCCAGGTTCACCATGCCCTTGACGTCGTCCTGGATCTTGCGGAACTCGCGGAGCCCGCGCCCGAGCTGACGGGAGAGCTCGGGCAATCGCTGCGGGCCCACCACCAGCAGGGCGATGATGAGGACGACGAGCAGTTCCTGGGGACCGATGTTCAGCATGGGGATCTGCCCTTCATCGTACCCCCCGACTCACCGACGAGCGGACCCCTCGGGCCCTCGCATGCTCGCGGTTCGGTCCCCCGCTCGCGCGGCTCCTCGGGAGATGTCGGCCGCAAGCCCGCCGACCTCGTCCTGGAATCGCTGCGCGGCACGCCCGACCTGCAGCGCCGAGGAGACCATCGCGGCGAGGAACGCACCGAGCACCACGATCGTCACCAGCGTGGCGAGCAGCCAGGCAAGGATCCACACGCGCATGGAGGGATGCTACCGCGACCGTGCGCCCGCCGCGGCTCAGCCGCTGTTGGCGAAGAACTCTCGGATGTAGCTGTCATCCTCGAGGAGGTAGTGGAACTCGATGACGTCGTCCGGGGTGAACGAGGGGCCGGCCGGTCCGGGATCCGCATCCTCGGGGCGGTCGGCGTCGAACAGCTCCGGGTGCATCGGCGCGATCTCGTCGTCACGATCGATGTCGACCCCCGCAGACACAAGCAGCGCAACGATCTTGCGGTCGGCGCGCTTCTCGACGGCGTCCTCGCACTCGGGGCACGTGAACCGATAGCTTCCCTCTCGGCCGTTGGACCGGACGGAGAGCAGGATCGACTCGGGCCCCATATCGACTTCGCCGCAACGCGGGCAGGTTGTCCGGATCGTGGTCATCTCACCCGCAAACATCGGCGGGCATCCTGAGCGGCTTGAGTCCTGAAGGGCCGGGTTTCCGGGGTGGGTCGGCGGGGGCTTCCGGAGCCGATTCAGCCCTGATACCGGGCCAGCGTCGCCCGGGCCTGCGCGCGCACCTCGTCGCGCACGGTATCGGGGTCCAAGACGTCGGCGTCGGACCCCAGCCGGAGCAACAGCCGTGCGGCCCAGGTGACCTGGCCGGTCGGCAGCGTCACGACGAGGTTGCCGTCGTCTTCCTCGACGGGATCCGTGGCGACGTAATACTCGGCGACCCAACGGGCCTCCGGACGGAGGCGAACCCGGATCCGGACGTCCTGCGCCCCCGGCGTGTACAACGGGCGCCCCGCCCCTTCGAGGCCACGCGGCTCGAATCGCTCCCCCGAGGGTCGCACCTCGTCGATCCGGTCCACGCGCAACAGACGCTCGTCGTCGAGATCGACGTCCCAGGCGGCCACGTACCACTGGCCCGAGCTGGCGAACACCGCCTCCGGGTCGATCCGGCGTTCGGTGCGCTCGCCCGTGCTTGCGGCCGCGTAGGCGATCACGAGCCGTTGCCGATCCTGCGCGGCGGTCCGGACCTCATCGAGGAACGGCGGCGCCGACCCGGCGTCGGCCGCGGCGATGCCCGCCGCATCACCGAGGGTCTCCGAGCCCAGGGCCGCCCGCAGCTTGGCCAGCGCGCTGGTCAGCGCGGGCGCGCCCGGCATGCCCGGCGTCGCCGCGAGCTCGGTCGCGCGCACGTAGACGGCCAACGCCTCCTGGCGCGTCAAACGCAGCGGCCGGGCGAAATGGTCCGCCATCGAGATCCAGACGCCCCCCTCCTCGTCGATGTCGACATCGATCAGGTCGCCCGGGCCGTACGGGGGCAGGCCCGCGAGGAAGAGCATCTCGAGGTCGCGACGAAGCTGCGTCATCGGGATGTCGAACAAGGTCGATGCCTCGTCGAGCGTGGTGCCCGGGTGCTGGATCAGGTAGGGCACGACGACCAGCATGCGGGCGAGCCGCTCCTCGACGCGCACGCTCGCGCGGCGCCGCCTAGCCACCGATCGCCGCCGTGAGCCTGCGCACGACCTCTGCGCGCAGCGTCTGCGGTTCCAGGACCTCGGCCTCCGGCCCGTAGCCGAGAACGATCGGCGCGAGGGTCTCGGCGTCCGGAGCCGGGACCGACAGGATCGTCCACCCGTCGTCGCGGACGCGTTCTCGGTGGGCGCCGGGCAGGCTCGCCTCGGCGAGCACGGCCGCCGCGGGGCCGAAGGCGATGCGGGCCGATGCGTCGCCGGCGTTCCAGGGGCCGGCCTCCACATGGTCGATCGCGCGGAAGCCGTCGGGCGGCGTCGACCCCTCCCCCACGTCGGCGAGTGCATCCGTGACGCGGGAGAGCCGGAACGCCCGGATGTCGTCGCGGCCGTGGTCGTGCCCGACCAGATACCAATGTCCACCGCGGAACACCACGCCGAACGCATCGACCTCGCGATCGCCCGCGCTGCCGGTGGCGGTTCGATAGCCGAAGCGCACGCGACGACGGTCGCTCGCGGCGCCGGCCGCGGCCATCAGGCGCGTCTGGTCCGTGTCGCTCTCCGCCGCCAGGGGTCCGCCGGCCGAGCCGGTGAGCAGCCCACCCTCGGCGCCGTAGAGGAGCTTGCGAACCCCCTGCGCCACCTCGGTCGCCTCCGACCCGCCCTGCGCGGCCAGGTACAGCGCGGTGACCTCCTCGGGTGTGAACGAGATCTCCGGCAGGTAGTAGCGATCCTTGGGGATCGTGTAGCCCATCTCGACGTCCCAGACGTCGGTGCCGGTCATCTCCAGCGGCACGCCGTAGGCGCGCAGGCTGTCCTTGTCGCGCTCGAACTTCCGCTTCACGGACTCGATGTTGTCGCCTTGGTAGGCCTCCAGGGTTTCGCGGATCTGATCGAACGTGAGCGGGGTCGGCGACGCCAGCAGGAGCCCCACCAGGTTCAGGAGCCGCTCGAGGGGCTCCATCGCATCGTCGCTGACCATCGTGCGGGATGATAGCCGCGGCATGCACGACACCTGGCAGGCGGGATGATCGCGTTCCGGCGCGGCGTGCTGCTGGACACGATCGGCACGGACGTCGTCGCGGAGATCGACGGCGCGCGGGTGGTCGCGGAGGTGCCGGTCCCCCTCGGCGCGACGTCCGTCGGCGCATCGCTCATGGTCGTGCAGACGACCGTCGAGGTCGGCATCGAGCGGCGGGAGCTGACGATGGCGATCGGGCCCTGGCCTCCGGACGCGCCCGACCCGGCGGGACCGCTGGGGCTCGCCTCCACGCCGGTGATCGTCCTGCCCGACCCGGTCTGGTCCGACCTCGCCACCGCCGGCGCCCTCCGGGCCGGACGGCAGCCGGCCTGCGCGCGGCTTCCGGGGGATGCGCCCGCGCTCGGCCTGCGGATGCTGGTCGCCGTCACCGAGGGCGCCGACATCGTGCTGGTGGAGGGTGGCGCCGGGCCGCACCTGCGCGTCGCCCGGGCGCTCGGCGGTCGTCCGCTTGCCGTGCTGCCGCTGCCCGATCGCGACGCGGTCGAGACGATGCTCCAGGGGTGCGGGCTCGACGTCCACGTACCCGTCCCATCCCTCGAGGACCCGGAGCGTTCCCTCGTGGCGGATTGCCTCCGTCCGCTGACGCTCGAGGCGACGCACCACCTCGTGGAGGTCGACCCGGCGCCGGCGTTCGAGCAGGCGGGCGTGGACCTCGACCGGGCGTCGCTCCACGCGCGCGCCGCGGGGGCGGCGGGGGTCCTCGCGGGGCGCCTCGCGGCGAGCAATCGACGATGGCGCGCGCAGCTCGAGACGTGACCTACATGTGCGCGATCAGTTGCTCCACCCGCTCGTCGCTCGCGCGGAACGGGTCCTTGCAGAGCACCGTGCGCTGCGCCTGATCGTTCAGCTTCAGATGCACCCAATCCACCGTGTAGTCACGCCGCTTGGCCTTGGCCTGGCGGATGAAGTCGCCACGGAGCTTCGCGCGGGTCGTCTGCGGCGGCTGGCGCATCGCGGTCTCGACCTCCTCGTCGGTGACCGAGCGCTCGACCTTTCCCCCACGCTCCAACAGGTAGTAGAGGCCACGGTCTCGATTCACGTCGTGGTAGGCGAGATCGAGCAGGGCGATCCGGGGTGAGCCGAGCGGCAGGTCGTGTTTGGCCATGTACCGGTCGATCAGCATCCGCTTCGTGACCCAGTCCACCTTGCGAACGAGCCGCTCGGGCTCGCCGGCCCGCAGCGCCTCGAGGGCGTCGCCCCATTCCCGCACGAGCATCGCCGATCGCTCGTCCGCGCCTCGGCGCTCGATGAACCGCGCCGTCTTCTCGTAGTACTCGGTCTGGAGGTCGAGCGCCGTGACCTCGCGGCCGTTCGCCAGCTTGACCGTGCGCGTGCACGTGGTGTCGTGACTGATCTCCCGGATCGCGCGGATCGGGTTCTCGAGCGACAGGTCGCGCATCACCGTGTTGGCCTCGACCATCCGCAGCACGAGGTCGGTGATGCCGATCTTCATGAAGGTCGTCCACTCGCTCATGTTCGAATCGCCCACGATCACGTGCAGACGTCGGTACCGTTCGGCGTCGGCGTGCGGCTCGTCGCGCGTGTTGATGATCGGGCGGCTGCGGGTGGTTGCGCTGGAGACCCCCTCCCAGATGTGCTCCGCGCGCTGGGCGATGCAGTACTGCGCGCCGCGCGGGCCGTGCAGGACCTTGCCCGCACCGCACCAGATCTGCCGCGTCACGAAGAACGGGATCAAGACGTCGGCCATCCGTGCGAACTCACCCTGCCGGGTGACCAGATAGTTCTCGTGGCATCCGTAGGAGTTGCCGGCGCTGTCGGTGTTGTTCTTGAACAGGTAGACGTCCCCGGCGATGCCCTCCTCGTGCAGCCGCAGTTCGGCCGCGGCCAGGAGGTGCTCCAGGATGCGCTCGCCGGCCTTGTCGTGGGCCACCACCTCGCGGACGTCGTCACACTCCGGCGTGGCGTACTCGGGGTGCGAGCCCACATCGAGATACAGCCGCGCGCCGTTCTCGAGGAAGACGTTCGAGGATCGACCCCAGTGCACGACCCGTCGGAACAGGTACCGGGCGACCTCGTCGGGCGACAGACGCCGCTGCCCACGGAAGGTGCAGGTGACGCCGTACTCGTTCTCGATGCCGAAGATCCGTCGCTCCATACGGGTGCCAGGGTATGCCCGGCCGCCGCGAACGGCGGGAGCGGGTCTCAGCCTGCGAGCGCGGCTTCGATCTCGGCGGGGGTGAGCCGTCGGAACTTGCGGCGGTGCGAGCGGGTGCGATCGAGGACGCCCGCCTCGATCTGCTCGGCCAGGACCTCGCGCGTCTCGGGCACGGTGGCGAGCACGGTCACCGCGGTTCGCACGGCGGTGGCCAGATCCCAGCCGCTCGCGTAGCGATCCTTCAGCGCGTCGTTGAGGTCCTCGGCGTGGCCGCCCATGGCCACGTACCCCTGCTCGTCGGACACCGACCCATCGAACAGCACGTGGTAGATGGAGGTGCCGCTCTCGTCGCCGTCGACCTCCCCGACCAGCAGCTCGATCTCATAGGGCTTCATCTGCTGGGTGAAGATGGACGACAACGCCTGCGAGTACGCGTTGGCCAGGTCGCGGGCCTTCACGTCCTCGCGGCCGTACTGGTAGCCGCGGAGGTCGGCCAGCCGGATGCCCGCGATGCGCATCTCCTCGAACTCGCTGTACTTGCCGACGCCCGCGAACGCCACCTGGTCGTAGACCTCGCTGATCTTGTGCAGGGTGGTGCTCGGGTTCTCCGCCAGGAACAACAGGCCGTCGGCGTATTCGAAGCCGAGGACGGAACGGCCGCGCGCGATGCCCTTGTGCGCGTAGTCGGACCGATCCTTCATCATCTGCTCGGGGGCGACGTAGGGCATGAAGCTCACGAGGCACCACCCCGTGCCGCCAGGACGGCCTCGACCGCGGCGGCGACCTCGGGCTCCGGCACGTCGCTGGCGCCGTCGGCCGTGACGATGACCATCACCGGCCAGATGCCGCGGACGGCGTCGGGCCCGCCGGTCGCGCTGTCGTCCTCGGCTGCGTCGATGAGCGCCTCGGCCGCCACGCGCAACGCGTCCTCACGGGTGAGCCCCGCGCGCCACCGCTTCTTCAGCGAGTTCTTGGCGGGCTGGCTGCCCGAGCCGGTGGTCTGGTAGTCGTCCTCTTCCCAGCGACCCCCGGTCGCGTCGTAGTAGAAGATGCGGCCTTCGTTGCGCCGGTGGTCGTAGCCGCCGAACAGCGGCACCACCACGAGACCCTGCATCGCGAGCGGGAAGTTGCCACGGATCATCTGGGCGAGACGGTTGGCCTTCCCCTCCAAGGACAGTCGGTCGCCGGTGATCTTCTCGTAGTGCTCCAGCTCGAGCTGGAAGAGCTTGACCATCTCGACCGCCTGGCCGGCGGCGCCGGCGATCGCGATGGCGCTGTAGTCGTCGGCCGCGAAGACCTTGCGCATCTTCGCGTCGGCGATCAGGTTGCCGGCCGTCGCGCGGCGGTCCCCCGCCATCAGCATGCCGCCGTCGAACTTCAACCCGAGCACGGTGGTGCCGTGCGGCACGGGGAACGGCGGATCGGTGAGGGCCGAGGGCAGGGCCTCGGGACGCGTGCGCCCGACGAGCTCGGTGAAACTGGGACTGGAGCCGAACGGGATGCCGAGCGGCAGCTGGAGCGCGCCGCTCACTGGCCGCCCTTCTGGACGTAGGACTTCACGAACTCCTCGGCGTTCTCCTCGAGCACCGAGTCGATCTCATCGAGGATCTCGTCCATCTCGTCCTTGAGCTCCGCCGCCTTCGACGACGACGCGACCTGGCCGGCGTCCTCGGCACCCTCTGCGCCGGAGCCGCCCTTCTTCTGGATGCGCTTCTGCTCCTGCTCGGGCACGTGGGCTCCTTTCCGAACCGCCATCCTACCGCCGGTGCGTGACACACCCGGCAGGCGAGCGATCTACCCCTGGAGTCGGTCGATCAACTCGCCGGCCGTCTTGCAGGCGTCGAGAAGCTCCTCGACGTGGGCGCGGGTGCCCTTGAGGGGCTCGCGCATCGGGATGCGCTGCAGCGTCTGGCGGCCGGCATCCATGATCACGGAGTCCCATGACGCCGCCGCGATCGCGTCGGGGTAGCGCGAGATGCACCGCCCGCGGAAGAAGGCGCGGGTGTCCTCGGGCGGCTCCATGATCGCGCGCTCGACCTCCTCGTCGGTGGTGAGCCGCTCGACCTTGCCGGCCGCGGCGAGCCGCTCGTACAGGCCCCGGTCGCGGCGCACGTCGTGGTATTGCAGGTCGATCGCGCGCAGCTTCGAGTCACCCCACGAGAGCTCGTCCCGCGCGCGGTAGCCCTCGAGCACGCGGAGCTTCGCCACCCAGTCCAGCTGCCCGCTCAAGGTCATCGGATCGTCCTCGAGCCCCACAAGGACCGACTCCCAGCGGTCGATCACCTCGCGGTTCTCGGCGGTGTCGTCCTCGCGGTCCACGTACTTGCGCGCGAGCTCCAGATACTCGACCTGCAGCTGCAGCGCGGTCATGCGCCGCCCGTCCGCCAGCTCGAGCGGCGCGCCGAGCTCGAGGTCGCGCGAGACCTCGTGGATCGAGGCGACCGGGTTGACCAGCGAGAAGTCCGGCAGGAAGCCGTCCTCGATCATCTTGAGGACGATGGCGGTGGACCCCATCTTCAGGAACTGGGCCACCTCGCACTTGTTCGCGTCGCCGACGATCACGTGCAACCGCCGGTACTTCTCCGGATCGGCGTGCGGTTCGTCGCGCGTGTTGATGATCGGACGCTTCAGCGTGGTCTCGAGCCCGACCTCGGTCTCGAAGAAGTCGGCGCGCGCCGTCAGCTGGTAGCCCCGCGTGACGCGGTCGTCCCAGTTGCCCTCGAACCCCACCTTCCCCGCGCCGGTGAACACCTGGCGACTGACGAAGAACGGGGTGAGGTCGCGCACGATGTCGGCGAAGGGCGTGGCGCGATCCACCAGATAGTTCTCGTGGGTGCCGTAGGAATTGCCCTTGCCGTCGGAGTTGTTCTTGTAGACCGACAGCCGAGGTGCCTGGGGCATGTCGGCGGCGACCACCTCGAGCGATCGCTCCAGGATGCGCTCGCCCGCCTTGTCGTGGACGACGAGATCGCGGGGCGACAGGCACTCGGGGGTCGAGTACTCGGGGTGGGCGTGATCGACGTAGTAGCGCGCGCCGTTCGGAAGGATCACGTTGGCCAGGCCGAGGTCCTCATCCGACATCTCGCGCCCGGGCTGCGGCTCGAAGCCGCGGGCGTCGCGCATCGGTGACTCGTCCTCGTAGTCCCACCGGATCTTGCGCAGGCTGCCGGCGTACGACGAGATCAGCATCGAGCTCGAGAGCACGGGGTTGAAGTCCGGTTGACCGGCCGCGGCGATGCCGTACTCGGTCTCGGTCCCCATGACCTTTGGGATGGCCATCACGGCACTGTACCCCGGTCGAGTCGCTACAGGTACTGTCCGGCGCTGACCCGCTCGACCTGCCGGCCATCGCCCTCGGAACCGAGCAACGTGCGCACGTAGACGATGCGCTCGCCCTTCTTGCCCGAGATCCGGGCCCAGTCGTCGGGGTTGGTCGTGTTGGGCAGGTCCTCGTTCTCCTTGAACTCGTCGCGGATCGCGTGGAACAGGTCCTCGCCCTTGATGCCCTTCTCGCCGGTGGACAGGAAGCGCTTGATCGCGTCCTTCTTGGCGCGACGCACGATGTTCTCGATCATCGCGCCGGAGTTGAAGTCCTTGAAGTACAGGATCTCCTTGTCGCCGGAGGCGTAGGTGACCTCGAGGAAGCGGTTCTCCTCGGAGTCGGCGTACATGCGGTCGATCGTCTTTTCGATCATGCGATGGCACGCCGTCTGCACGTCGCCGGCGTAGCGCGCGATCTCATCGGGGTGGATCGGCACCGACGGATGCAGGTACTTGCCCATGACGTCCATCGCCTGCGGCCCGTTCGGGCGCTCGATCTTGATCTTCACGTCGAGACGTCCGGGACGAAGGATCGCCGGGTCGATCAGGTCCTCGCGGTTGGAGGCCCCGATCACGATGACGTTCTTGAGGGTCTCGACACCGTCGAGCTCGGACAGCAGCTGGGGCACGATCGTCGACTCGACGTCGGAGGAGATGCCCGTGCCGCGGGTGCGGAAGATCGAGTCCATCTCGTCGAAGAAGACGATGACCGGCAGACCCTCTTCGCTGCGCTCTTTCGCGCGGATGAAGATCTCGCGGATCTGCCGCTCGGTCTCGCCGACGTACTTGTTGAGCAGCTCGGGGCCTTTGACGTTCAAGAAGTAGCTGCGGGCGTCGTCGCGACCCGTTCGTTCGGCCACCTTCTCGGCCAGCGACTTCGCGACCGCCTTGGCGATCAGCGTCTTGCCGCACCCGGGCGGGCCGTACAGGAGCACGCCCTTGGGCGGCTCGAGCTCGTGCTCGTTGAACAGCTCGGCGTAGAGGAACGGCAGCTCGACCGCGTCGCGGATCAGGTCGATCTGTCCCTCGAGGCCACCGATGTCCTCGTAGCCGATGTCGGGGATCTCCTCCAGGACGAGCTCCTCGACCTCTTCGCGGGGCAGCTGCTCGGTCACGACGACCGACCGCGGGTCGAACAGCGCGGCGTCGCCGGCGCGCAGGCCCGTCTGGAGCAGCTCGCCCGCCAGGTAGGCGACGTGCTCGTCGTCACCACGGCCGAGCACGATCACGCGATCCTCGCCGAGGCGGTCCTTGACCTTCACGACCTCGCCGGCGCCGTCGGGCGCCAGCACCTCGACCACGTTGAGCGACTCGTTCAACACGAGCTGCGAGCCCGGCACGATCGCGGCGACATCGATGTCGGGCGCCGGCAGCACACGCATCTTGCGCCCGGCGGTCACGATGTCCATCGACCCGTCGTCGTTCCCGCGCAGGAACACGCCGAACGTCGCGGGCGGCTGGCTGAGCTTCTCGACCTCTTCGGCGAGGCTCTCGATGCGCTCGCGCTCCGCGCGCAGGGCATCGGCGAGCTTCTGGTTCTGACCGGTGGCGCGGGCCAGCTGGTTGCGCGTCTCGACGAGCTTCTCCTCGAGCACGGCGACCTGGCGAGGCGAGCCGGACAGACGCCGACGGAGCAGGCCGATCTCCTCCTCCAGGAATTTCACCTGGGACTGGAGCTCGTGGACCTGCTCTTCGTACCGCTCGATCTGCTCGCCGCTCATCGGTGCACCTTCCCTGCAGCGCCGGAGTCTATCCCGGGTCTCTGACGCCACCGGGGAGGTGGCGCCACTTCATGTCCTGCACCTATCTACGGTAGCCGCGGCAGGAAGGCTTAGAACATCCGGAAGGAATGACCCAATCGGGTCAGGCGGTGCGACGGGCGATCGTGAGGAAACCGGTGTGCCCGACCATGCGGTGATCGGGGCGGACGCTGCGGTCGGTCACGTGCCAGCCGCGCCGAAGCACCTCGAACGTCTCGATATGCAGGAAGCCTTGCGCCGGAAGAGCGAGCACGAGCTGTTGGATCTGCACCGTCGTCGGCAGATAGGCGCACAGCACACCCCCGGGCTCGAGCACCGCGGCGATGGCCTCGAGCGGCTCCCAGGGCGAAGGAAGATCCAGGACGCACCGGTCGTACCACTCCCCCGTCTGGCCGACGTCGGCGAGGTCGCCCGATCGCAGATCCAGCGTCTCGGGCACCTTCCCGAAGAACCCCTCCAGGTTCTGCACGGCCTGGTCGCGATGCTCCTCACGGAGCTCGTAGGACACGATCCGGCCGGTGTCTCCGACGGCGCGGCACAGGGCGATCGTCATGGCGCCCGACCCCGTCCCCGCCTCGAGCACCCGCGCGCCGGGGTAGATGTCCGCGTAGGTCATGATCGGCCCGAGGTCCTTCGGATAGATCACCTGGGCGCCGCGCTTCATCTTCAAGGCGTAGTCGGCGAAGCGAGGGCGGAACGCCGTCACGACCATCCCGCCCGAGGTCTCGGCCCGCGTGCCCTCGGGGTGCCCGATCAACAGGTCGTGGGCCAGCGTGCCGGAGTGCGTGTGATAGGTCCCGGCCCGTTGCAGCATGAACAGGTACGTCCGGCCGCGCTGGTCGAGCAGCACGACCCGCTCCCCCGCCGCCATCGGCTCGCTCATGCGGCACAGGCTAGCGCAGGGGCCGCGGCGCTTCGCGCCGCGGCCCCTGCGTGGTCGTTGCGATCCGGTGCTAGGGAAGCTCGGTGGGCAGCGGTCGCGCGTCCAGCGTCACGTCGACCGTCTGCTGGTTGCCGTCACGATCGATCGTGACCGAGACCGTCTGGCCGGGCTGGAGGTCGTTCAGGATCGAGCCGAGATCCTCGGCGGTGTTCACCGCGGTGTCGTCGACGCGCACGATCACATCGCCCGACTGGATGCCCGCCGTGTCGGCGGGGCCGCCCGTCGAGGTCGAGACGACGTAGGCGCCGGTGTCGACCTTCAGACCGAGCTGGTAGGCCATGGCGCTGTTCACGGTCTCGGTGAAGACGCCCATGTAGCCGGTGGGCGCCAGCGGAGAGTCGATCGCCTGCTGGATCGTGTCCTTGGCGGAATCGATCGCGATCGCGAACCCGATGTTCTGCGCGTTGTCCGAGCCTGCGGAGTTGATCCCGACGACCTGTCCCTCCAGGTTCAGCAACGGCCCGCCCGAGTTGCCGTGGTTGATCGCGGCGTCGGTCTGGATCACGTTCGAGTAGGTGCGCGACTGGTTCTGACAGACGTCGCAGTTGGGGTCCTGCACCTGCACGACGCGGTCGAGTGAGGACACGATGCCGGTCGTCACGCTGGGACCACCCTCGAGGGCGAGCGCGTAGCCGATCGCGACGACGCTTTGGCCCAGGACGAGGTCGGCGGAGTTGCCGAGCGTCACGGTCGGCAGGTTCTTGCCGTCGATCTTCAGGACCGCGAGGTCGTGCTCACAGTCGCCGCCGATCACCCGGGCGTCGTACTGGTCGGGCTTCTCCGCCGAGGTGAAGACGGTGATCTTCGTGGCGCCCTCGACCACGTGGCAGTTCGTCACCACCACGCCGTCGGAGCGCACGATGAACCCGGTGCCCACGCCCTGACCGGACTGACCGGAGGACGACACGATGTCGCTCGTGACGTTCACGACGGCGGGCAGCGCCTGGTTCGCGACGGTCGCGACCGGCTCGTCCGTCGTGGGCAGCGTTTGGGTGCCGAACGCGTTGCCCACGGCGGGCGAGCTGGTGCTTGGCTGCGCGCCGGTATCGATGGTGCATGCGGTGGCGACGATGGCCAGGGCCACGACGCCGAGCAGGATGGTCTTGCGCATGGAACGTTCCTCCAGTGGGATCGAGGGTAACGTTCCGTATGCGTTGCCGTGGCGACGCCCGGTTCCCGGACGAGCGTTTACACAGCCTTCTCTAAGGAAGCCGCCGGGCGCTCCTTCCGCGGGTCCACGAACGGGATGGCTGCGGTCGTGGCGACGATGTGTCCACCGGCCTCGGTTTCGACGTCCAGCTTCGTCCCCGGCGTGGCGTGGTCGATCGGGAGCCAGGCGTAGCCGATGTTCTTCCCCAGGCCCGGAGACCAGACGGCGTCGGTGAGGTGGCCGACCTTCTTCCCGCCCACGGAGGCGTCCCAGATGCGGGACAGCTCGGCACGGAGCTCCTCGCCCTCCCATTCGACGCCGACCAGCTTGCGATCGACCCCGTCGCGGCGCAGCCGCTCCAGGGCGTCCTTGCCGATGTAGTCCTGCGGCTGGTCCTCGACCAACCGTTCGAGACCCATGACGTGAAACGGCGTGTCCTTGAGGGTGATGTCGGAGCCGTAGTTGAAGATGCCGGCCTCGATCCGACGCGCTTCCGACGGCGCGATCGGCCGGATGCCGAACTCCTCCCCCGCACGCATGATCGCGTTCCACAGGTCGGTGCCGCGCGTGCCGTCGAGGAGGTTGACCTCGAAGCCCGGCACGGCGGTCCATCCGGTGCGGCTGATCAGCACGGGGATGCCGTCGATCTCGAAGCGCTCGCACCAGTAGTAGCGGATGTCGTAGATGGCGGCCCCCACGAGCTTCTCGAGGGTCTTTCCCGACAGCGGTCCCTGCACCTGCACCGGGTGCACGTCGGGCAGCGTGACCTCGGCGTCCAGACCGCTGGCGGCGAGTACCCCCAGGGCGTACAGCCCCGCGTCGGAGTCCGCCAGCTGCATCCACCAGACGTTCGGCTCCACGTGCAGGAGCACCGGGTCGTTGACGATGCCCCCGTCGGGGGCGGTGACGAGCATGTACTTGCCCTGCTTCACCGCGCACTTCGTGAGGTCACGGCAGGTGATCCGGTCGATCAGCAGATCGGCGTCGGGACCGCTGACCTGCACGGTCCGCTCCACGCCGACATCCCACAGGGTCACGGCCTCGTTCAGCGCCTTGTACTCGACATCGGGATCGTCGTAGTACCCGGGCAGGTACATGTGGTTGTAGATGTCGTAGGCGGTGCACCCCGCCGCGCGGGTGGCATCGAAGAACGGTGAGCGCCGGTACCACGGACCGAAATACAGGGTGGCGCTGTTCTCCAGCATCTCCGGGCGTTCGTTCGTCACGGTTTCCCCTTTCCGCCGGGCCGGCGCGCCCTACGAGATGGGGATCTGCTTCGCCGGGTCGATGAACGGCATCGACGTGACGGTCGCGTTTCGTGCTCCCCACTGCGTCTGGACGCGTACGGCCTGACCTTCGTGGCTGCGCTCGGCTGGCAGCCAGCAGTAGCCGATGTTGGCACGAAGGCGAGGAGAGTAGATAGCCGAGGTCACCTGGCCGACCGGCTGATCGTCGATCGAGGCGTCCCATTTCACGTCGTTCAGGCCCGGGAAGGGGTCGCCGTCGAAGGTCACGCCGTTGATCCGTCGCGTCACGCCCCGCTCGCGGATCGTCCGATAGGCGGCGGCCGAGATGCACGCGTCGTCGCTCAGTGAGTCGAGATCGACCAGCCGGTCCAGGCCCAGCTCGAAGGCGTTGTGGTCGTAGGTCATGTCTGCGCCCCAGTTGAAGATGCCGCCCTCGATCCGGCGGATGTCGCTCGGCCCGGTCGGCTTGATGCCGAAGGGCTCGCCGGCGCTCATGATCGCCTCGTAGACATCGGTGCCCTTGGACGAATCGGTCAGGTAGACCTCGTAGCCGACCTCCGAGGTCCATCCCGTTCGCGTCACCACGACGGGCGCCCCGGCGATCTCCGCGCGGGTCCACCAGTAGTACTTGAGGTCGAGGATCTCGGGACCGAGCAGCGAGACCATCAGGTCCTTGGACTTCGGACCCTGCACCTGCAGGGGGGCGACGTCGGCCTCTTTGATCGTGACGTCGAGATCCGGGTAGGCGTTGCGCAGGCCCCGCGCGAACAGCAGCGCATCCGAGGACGCGAGCGCGAACCAGAAGGTGTTCTCGTCCATCCGGGTCAGGACCGGATCGTTCACGATGCCGCCGTCGGCATCGCAGATCAGCACGTACTTCGCCTGGCCCACCGCACACTTCGACAGATCACGAGGCGTCAGCAGTTGCGCGAACGTGAATCCGTCCGGGCCGGAGATCTCCAAGCATCGCTCGACGGAGACATCCCAGAGCGTGACGTCGGTCAGCAGCGCGTCGAACTCGGCTTCGAACGTGTCGAAGCGGATCGGGAAGTACATGTGGTTGTAGACGGTCATGCCCGCGGGCCCGTAGCGCTGCGTGGCCTCGTAGTAGGGGGTGCGTCGGTTGCGCGCGCCCCGCTGGACCAAGCTCATGTCGAACGGTTCGGTCATCGTGAAACCTCCCTTGTCGGTGTGGTGCAGATCACCGCATCATCCGGTGCGCCAGGCACCAGTGCGAGCCGGACCGCTGACCCGCGGTCAGGCGTCGGCTGGCCGCGAAGACCTGCTGCCCGTCCACGTAGGTCATCTGGCATCTCGCGGCGTAGATCTCGTCCTCGGGGTGCGCGAACACGTTCCGGTCGAAGACCGCGACGTCGGCGCGCTTGCCCGTCTCGATCGAGCCCGTGTCGAGCTCGCGGTGATTCGCGTAGGCCGAGCCGATCGTGAAGGCGGCCATCGAGGTGGCCAGGTCGATCCGCTCCTCGGGCAGGAACACGTCGTGGTTGTCGACCCGGTAGGCGTAGTCGGCGGGCATCTTGCGATTGACGGCCACGTGCATCTCGGCCATCGGGTCGGGGGTCGACACCGGCCAGTCGGAGCCCATCACGAGGGTCGCGCCCTGGCGCACGAGCGAGCCGAACGGGTACTGCCAGGTCCACCGCGGCTCGCCGAGGAACGGGATCGTCAGCTCGTCCATCTGGGCCTCGTGCGCCGCCCACAGCGGCTGCGCGTTCGCGAGCGCGCCGAGCTGTCGGAACCGCGGGAGGTCGTCGGGATGCACGATCTGCAGGTGCGCCAGGTGATGGCGCAGATCGTTGAAGCCGTTCGTGCGCCGGGCGACCTCGATCGCGTCCAGCGCCTCCCGGACCGCGCGATCGGCGAGGGCGTGAAAGTGCACCTGGAAGCCGAGCGCGTCCAGCCGCGTCACGGCCTCCTTCAACAGCTCCGGCTCGACCATCGAGAGCCCGTTGTTGTCCGTCGCATGGCCGTGCTCGTCGAGGTACGGATCGATCGTCGCTCCGGTGAAGTTCTCGCAGACACCGTCCTGCATGATCTTGACGCTTGTGGCGGCGAAGCGTCCCGCGGTGCCGCCGGCGCGCAGCGCCACCAGGTCGTCGATCTGCTCGAGACCGCGCGAGCGCTCCCACCACAGCGCGCCGACCACGCGGCCGGTGAGCGTGCCGCGGCCCGCCGCGGCGAGGTACGCCTGGTAGTTCCCGTTGCGGTCCGAATCGTCGACGATCGCGTCCTGCCAGCCGGTGATGCCGAGCGCGTGCAGGAACGCCTGGCCCTTCAGCAGGCCCTCGTAGACGGTGTCGGGCGACAGCGGCGGCTGATGCTGCGCGACGAGGGTCTGCGCGCCCTCGTGCAGCGTGCCCTGTGGCGAGCCGTCCGGGTTGCGCTCGATCCGGCCGTCTTCGGGATCGGGCGTGTCGGCGGTGATCCCCGCGATCTCCAGCGCCTTGGAGTTGACCCAGGCGCTGTGACCGTCGCGGTTCGGGAGGATCACCGGTCGATCCGACACGATCGCGTCGATGTCCTCCTTGGCGGGACAGCCGCGTGGAAAGACGTCCTGCGACCAGCCTCCGCCCAGGATCCATGGTTGGTCCGGATGCGTACGCGCGTACGTGGCGATCGACTCGAGGTACGCCTCCTTCGAATCGAGGTCGTGCTGGTCGCATTGCAGCATGTCGACGCCGCCACCCACGGGGTGCACGTGCGCATCCTGGAACCCCGGGACGAGCATGCGACCCGCGAGGTCGACCACGTCGGTGCCGTCGCCGATCAGGTCGCGGATCTCGTCGTCGGTGCCCACCGCGACGATCGCGCCGTCTCGCACCGCCACGGCTCGCGCCCACGATCGCGCCGCATCGACGGTGTACACATCGCCGTTGACGAAGACCAGGTCGGCAGCCGAGCTCACAGGTGACTCCCCTTTCGAAATGTGCGGCGAAGTGTAGGCGGCTAGGCCAGCTCCACCAAGTCGAGATGATCGTCGCCGAAATAGTCGAGCTGGCCATCGGGCATCAACAAGACCCGCTCCGGTGCAAGGGCTGTGACGAACTCCGGATCGTGGCTCACGATCACCATCGCGCCGGGCCAACCTCGCAAACCCTCGGCGATCGCGGTCCGCGAGATCGGGTCGAGGTTGTTCGTCGGCTCGTCGAGCAACAGCAGGTTCTTGCGACCCGCCACGAGCTGCGCGAGCGCGAGCTTCGTCTTCTCGCCGCCCGACAGGGTGCCCGCGTCCTGGAACGCGATGTCGCCGTGCAGCCCGAACATGCCCATCAGGCTTCGCAACGTGACGTCGTCGGCGGCCGAGGCCTCCTTCATGTGGCGCAGCACGTCGGTGCCGTCGACGATCCCCTCGTGCTCCTGCGCGTAGTAGCCGGGCTCGACGCCGTAGCCGTATTCGAACGTACCCGCGTCGGCCTCGGTCTGGTCGGTCAGGATGCGCAGCAGCGTCGTCTTGCCGGCGCCGTTCAACCCGAGGATCAGCATGCGCTCTCCGCGACCGATCGAGAACGAGACGTCGGTGAACACCGGCGGGCCACCGTAGGACTTCGCGAGACCTTCCACGGTCAGCACGGTGCGTCCGCAATGCGGTGGCTCGGGGAATCGGAACCGCAGCTGCTTCTCGTGGGACGGTCCTTCGACCTTCACCGACTCGAGCTTGGCGCGCCGCGAGTCGAGCGATTTCGCCACGCGAGCCCGTCGCACGGTCTGGCCGCGCATCTGGTCGGCCAACGTCTTGAGTCGCTTGATCTCGGCTTCCTGGCGTGTCGAGACCTTCGTGAGCCGCTCTTCGTCACGCGCCCGTGAGGTGCGGTACTGGCTGTACGTACCGCGGTATTCGACGATGCCGTCGCGGTCCAGGTGCAGGATCCGTGTGATCGACGCGTCGAGGAGGCCGAGGTCGTGGCTGATCACCATCAGGGCGCCCTTGTACGTCGCGAGGAAGCGCATCAGCCACGTCTTCGCGTCGACGTCCAGGTGGTTCGTCGGCTCATCCAGCAGGAGCAGATCCGACCCCCCGAACAGGATCTTCGCGAGCTCGAGGCGACGCCGCTCCCCGCCCGACAGGTGCTTCACGGGCAGCTCGAGACGGTCCTGCGGCAGGCCGAGGCCGGCCACGATCGTCTTGGCCTCCGATTCGGCCTGATAGCCGCCGAGCAGCGTGTACTCCTCCTCCAGACGTGAGAACCGGCGGATCGAGCGTTCGTCGTGCGATTCGGAAAGGGCGATGCGCGCCTTCTCGACGCTGCGGCTCAGCTCGACCAGCCCGCGCGCGGCCAGGACGTGCTCCAACGCCAGGTCGTCGTCCTCGGCTCGATGCTGACGTGGGTCCTGGCGCAGGTACCCCACCGAGCCTCGACGGAGCACACTGCCGCCGGCGGGCTCGGCCTCACCGGTCAGGACCTTCATCGTGCTGGTCTTGCCGGCGCCGTTGCGCCCGACCACGCCGACCTTGTCGCCGGGACGCAGGTCGAAGGAGAGGCCCTCGACGACGATCTTGCCGCCCACCTCCACGATGAGGTCGCGCACTTCCAGCGCGATCATCGCGGGGCTCCGGGCTCGTACGGATGGGAATGGGTTGCGGACATGCTGGACTCCTGCTCGTTGGGTGGCTCGGTCGCGGTCGCGCCGGCCAGCGAGGGATGTCCGCTAACTCATCTACCGGCAATGGTACGACGTTCCCGCCGCAGGATGCCAGCACTCGAGCCGCGATCGGTCAGGCTCTCGAGCATCGCTCTTCAGGGACGACAGGGCTCCCATCCAGGCCTTCTCGGACACGCCCTTGGCATCCTCCGAGGGAAGGTTCACCTCGGTGACCGTGAGCTCGGTCTGGCCCTGGGACCCCGCCAGCTCGTAGGTCACCTCCTGGTAGTTCTCCGGCTCATCCTTCAGCCCCGATACCGAGCTCCAGTGCGTGTGGGCCAGCAGCTCGCCTTCGATCACCCGGAGGATCGTCCCGCGGTCCTCGTACGCCACACCCTGGTACTCGCCACGGTGCACGATCGGATGCCCTGGCACCCAATCGGTCTCCGTGTCGACCCCGAAGAACCACTTCTTGATCTGATCCGGGGTCGTGAGGGCGCGCCACACGTCCTCCTGCGGGGCGTCGATCGTGATCGATACCTGCGTGGTCAGATCGGTCGGGGCCACGATCCGATGATAGCGAAGGGCCGCCAACCGGCCTCTTGCATCGATACGGAGATGCCCTACGGTGTACGCATGGTCCAGCAACCGAGGATGCCGAGCCTCGCGCTGTCGGATACCGGCAAAGGGCGTTTCATGAAGGGTCGGCACGTCACCGTCCTGGAGCGTTTCGACGGGACGACGTGGCTCGAGATCGGGCGGTTCGGCAGCGTGCAGGACGCCGGCGTCGCGCTCGACGAAGCCGTGGCGGCCGGGAGCGATCCACAGACCCTCCGGGTCACCGACGTCGGTCCGACGAAGACCGGTCGCGTGGCGCTGGTCGTCGGTGTCGTACTCGCCGTCGCGATCGCGGCGTTCGTGCTGTACGTGTTCTTCGCGGGCTGAGGCCCTTCGCCCAACTGGCATCTGGACCGCCTGGCGCGCCGGATGCCCCACACGCGGTGTCCCCCGAATGAATCGTTCATTCAGTGGATACCGCAGGTCAGACGATGAGGCATAGCGTGTTGAGCATGAGACACGAATACCGCATCTTCCGATCCGATCAGTCGACCGCCCGAGCTGAGGCGCGAACGCTCGCTGCGCGACAATTCGACATCGGGCCCGAAGATGTGGTCGTCGTCGACGCCCTCCCACTCGAGGAGGAAGACCAGCCGTTGGGTTGGCTCATCAGCCTGCTGGCCGAGAGCAACGCCATGGAGAGCTAGTCCGGCTCTCAACCGCGCAGTCAGCTTCGACTGGGCCGCACCACCTGCGCGGCCGCTTGTCCTCAACTAGTTGAACAGCGGGATCAGCGCTGGAAAGAAGTTGAGGGAGAAGAAGAGTGCCAAGCCTGCGCCGCCAAGGGCAATGCCCCATATGGCAAGCGACTGTCTCCCCGCACCGCTGTTGCCGCGGTATAGGCCGATCGAGCCGAGGACGATCGCCGCTACTCCGGTGAATTGAGCGAACACGATGAACAGCGAGGCGATCCCACACACCAGGGCGGCAATTGCGAACCCATTGCGGGCCTCTGTCTTCTCCAGAGGCGGCGGCGGGAGAGCCGGGGAAGTTTCCATGGCGTCGTTCATTCACGGAAATCTTCCGACACAACACTCGCACGGTCAATGGCAGTGCGCAGGCTCAGGCTTTGCAGCTACGTGCCCTGCAATGAAGTGTCGGAGGGGGGATTTGAACCCCCACGCCCCGTAAGGGGCACTAGGCCCTCAACCTAGCGCGTCTACCAAGTTCCGCCACTCCGACGTAGCGCGGGGATGGTACCAACCACCATGGGACGGGTCGCCCGGCTAGTTCCACTTCCAGGAGAGCCAGAACACCGAGATGCCCCAGACGATCGCCGTCACGACGGTGATCCGGTCGAGGGTGCGCTCCAGGGAGGTACCGCCCGAGAGGTTGCTGGAGCCGCCGAACATGTCGGACAGGCCGCTGCCACGCCCCGAGTGCATCAGGATCGTGACGATCAGGAACACAGACGACAGGACCAGCAAGACGATGGCGACGGCGTTGATCATGCGGAGAACTCCCGGGGTCGGTAACGGTCGGAGCCTCGATGATACGGGTCTCCAACGGGAAGTGACAGGCAGCCAACTGGCCGGTGTCCATCACGCGCAGCTGCGGTTCCTCGACGCTGCAGAGCTCCTGCGCCCGGTAGCAACGCGGGTGGAATCGGCACCCCGAGGGCGGGTCGATCGGTGAGGGCACGTCGCCTTCCAGGATGATCTGCTTCTTCTTCTTCGCGATGTTGGGGTCGGCGATCGGGACGGCCGACAGCAGCGCCCCCGTGTAGGGGTGCTTCGGGCTCTCGTAGAGGGTCTCCTTGTCCGCCATCTCGGCGATCTTGCCCAGATACATCACGGCGACACGGTCCGACACGTGCTTGACGACCGACAGGTCGTGCGCGATGAAGAGGTACGTGAGGTTCAGCTCCGACTGAAGGTCGGACAGGAGGTTCAGGATCTGCGCCTGGATCGACACGTCGAGCGCCGACACGGGCTCGTCGCACACGATCAGCTTGGGCTTGAGCGCGATCGCGCGCGCGACGCCGATGCGTTGGCGCTGGCCGCCCGAGAACTCGTGCGGGTAGCGGTTGTAGTGCTCGGGGTTCAGTCCCACCAGGCGCATCAGCTCCTGCACCTCGGGCTTGATCTTGTCCTTCGGCACCGTCCGGTGCAGGCGCAAGGGGGCGCCGATGATCGACCCGACCGTCTTGCGCGGGTTCAGCGATGCGTACGGATCCTGGAAGACCATCTGCATGTCGCGGCGCAACGCCCGGAGCTCGTCGCCCTTGACCCGCGTGATGTCCTGTCCGTTGAACCAGATCTTGCCGTCGCTCGGCTCGAAGAGCCGCATCGCAACGCGCGCGAGCGTGCTCTTGCCGCAGCCCGTCTCACCCACCAGACCCAGGGTCTCGCCCGGGTGGACCTCGAGGTCGACGCCGTCGACGGCGTGCACGGCGCCGATCTGCTTCTGTCGGATGATGCCGCGCGTGATCGGGAAATGCTTCTTGACGCCTTCCAGGCGAAGGAGCGGCTGGCCGGTTCGCTTCGGGGCCTGGGGTGTCGGCGTCGCTTCGGTCACGCTCATGTGGCGACGACCTGCTCCCGGACGATCCGCTCACGGTCCTCGAGGCTGAGGTGGCACGCTGCGGCGTGGTGACCGTCCACCGGCAGCAGCTCCGGCTCCTCGACGTGACAGGTGTCGAACACGTAGGGGCACCGTGGGTTGAACGAGCAACCCTTCGGCAGGAAGATCATGGACGGGGGCGAGCCGGAGATCGGCTCCAGGCGTTCCGACACATGCCCGAGCCGTGGGATCGACCGCAACAGGCCCCACGTGTACGGCATCATCGGGTGGTAGTAGATGTCGTCCCCACTGCCTTCCTCGACGATCTTGCCCGCGTACATCACCTGGATGTGGTCGCAGTGCTCGGCGACGACGCCGAGGTCGTGGGTGATGAGCGCCACCGCGGTGTTGAACTCCGTCTGCAAGTGGTCGATCAGGGACAGGATCTGCGCCTGCACGGTCACGTCGAGCGCGGTGGTTGGCTCGTCGGCGATCAGCAGGTCGGGGTTCAGCGACAACGCCATCGCGATCATGGCGCGCTGCCGCATCCCGCCTGAGAACTCGTGCGGGTACTGGCGGGCGCGCTCATCGGGACGTGGGATGTTCACCCGCCGCAACATCTCGATCGCGCGGTCGCCGGCCTCCTTCTTCGAGACGTCCTCGTGCGCCTGGATCGCCTCGGCGATCTGGTCTCCCACCTTGTAGAAGGGGTGCAGCGACGTCATCGGATCCTGGAAGATCATCGCGATCTTCGCGCCGCGGATCGCCTGGAGCTCATCGGGCGGAAGCTTCAGCAGATCCTGACCCTGGAAGATGACCTCACCCTCCACGATCGCGGACTTGGCCCCGCTCCCCCCCAGCCCCGGTTGATCAAGCCCATCACCGTGAGGAACGAGACGCTCTTGCCCGAGCCGGACTCCCCCACGACGCCCAGGGTCTCGCCGGCCACCATCGAGAAGTTGAGACCGTCGACCGCCTTGACGAGGCCGTCGTCGGTCGGGAAATGCACGCGAAGGTCACGGACCTCCAACAGCGGTTCAGGCATCGATGCGCTCCCTACCGGCTCGACGGCTCATTCGTACCGTACCCGCGGATCCAGGAACGCGTAGACGATATCCACCGCGAGGTTCGCGAAGCTGATGATGAACGCCGCGATGATCGTCACGTCCAGGATCGCGTAGAGGTCCTGGCTCTGGATCGATTTGATCGCAAGGTCCCCGATCCCGGGGATGTTGAAGATCGTCTCCGTGATGACCGCTCCGGCCAGCAGGCCGGCGAGGTCCAGACCGAAGACCGTGACCAGTGGCGTGAGGCTGGAGCGCAGCCCGTGGTGCACGATCACGCGTCGCTCGCGAAGGCCCTTGGCGCGCGCGGTGCGCATGTAGTCCTCGCCCATCGTGTCGAGCAGGTTGGCTCTCGACAGGCGGGCGTAGAAGGCTGCGTAGAGGAGCGCAAGCACGAACCAGGGCAAGAGGAAGTGGCTGAACCACGGCCAGAAGCCGTACTCCAGCAGGGACCGATAGCCGGTCCCCGGGAGTAAGTGCGTTTGGTACGAGAAAACCCACAGCGCCATCGGTCCCAGCACGAACACCGGGATCGAGATGCCGACCAGCGCGAAGCCCATCGCCGCTCGATCGAAGAGGGATCGTGGTCGAAGCGCAGACAACACCCCGATGGGGATCCCGATCAGGAGCCACATCACCGCGGCTCCGAGCGCCAGCTGCAGCGTGATGAACATCCGCTCGATCAGGATCGGGCGGAGCGGTTCGCGCAGCGTGAACGACTTCCCGAACCCCGGCCATCCGTACTGGTCGCCGAAGAACAGGTGCTTCATGAAGTAGACGAACTGCATGCCGATCGGCTTGTCCAGGCCCATCTGGATCTTGACCTGCTGGACGACCTCGGGTTGCGGCGCCTTGCCCGCGAAGCGCTGCGCGATCGTGTCGGTGTTGCCGCCGGGAAGCAGGAAGAAGATCGAGTACGTGATCGCGACGATCACGACCAGCACGAAGACCAGCCACAGCAGTCTTCGGGCGATGTACCGAAGCACCGTCTCCCCTTACGCGCCTCGGAAGGGGCCGCCGAAGCGGCCCCTTCCTCAGCATCGATATCCAGTTACGCGACGTTCTCGGGCGCGAGCCCGTTGGTCACCGACGAGTTGACGTAGGAGAAGTTGTTCGCGTTCTGATCGAACACGTACTTGTTCACCGTCGGGTTGACCGTCGTCCAGTTGTTCGCCCACACCCACGGGACCCAGGGCACGACGTCGGTCATCAGCGTCGTATCCAGTTCCTGGTAGCAGGCGTTGACTTCATCGGCCGGTTTCCCGACGCACTCGTTGATCTTGTCGTCGACGTTCGGCACATCGCCGTTGTTCTGGATATAGGCGTCGTACTGGGCGCCGATACCGCACGCGTCCGCCATCTCCTTGGAGATGCCGACCAGCGAGTAGTTCGTGGCCGCCGTGCACGAGAAGATCCCGTCCGAACTGAAGATGTAGTAGTCGAACCCGTAGGGGCTGTTGTAGTCCTTGCCCCACCCTGGAACCAGGGAGATCGGGATCAGCTTCTTGATCTGCTGCAGGGTCGTGTACCCGGTGGAGGTGTCCACCTCCTGCAGCTTCAGCCCGGGCAGGATGCCCGACAGCGACTGGACCGCGACCTGGTTCATCTCGGGCCACGGGTCCTCGCTGCGACCCAGGAACAGGATGTTGTCGCAGGCGCCGCCGTCGTCACAGACGCCGTTCTTGTCCGTGTCGTACCGCGACTGCGCCATCTCTTCGGCAGCCTTGTCCGGCGTACCGTTCGGGTTCGCGGCCGAGCCGTAGGGGTCGATGTTTGCCGACTCCGGCAGCACCGTCGGCGGCTCGACCGACGTGGCGATCTCGCCTCGCAGCTCGCCACCGTAGGCCTTCCGCACGCCTTCCTTGTCCAAGGCGTAGTTCACCGCGCGACGAACATGGACGTCGTCGAACGGCGCCGCGAACAGGTTCATCGTGACGTACCAGGTCCGGTCGCCCGGATCGGCGTGCAGCCACCCGGTGAAGTTCGGGTCGGTCTGGTACTTCAGCAGGTCGCCCTTCGGGGGCGTCCCTGCCGCGAGATCGATCTGCCCGTCGTTCAGGCGCTGGAAGATGTCGTTGTAGTTCGTGTTGATCTCCTGCTGGAGACCGTCGGCGTTCGCCTCACGGATCTCCGTGCTGTCGGTGGCCGGGTCGTAGTTGGGGTTGCGAACGAGCGTCAACCCCTTCTCGACGTCGTAGCCCTCGATCGGCTTGATGGTGTCGCAGGACGTGATGTCCATGTTCTCCTCGCCGTAGAACATGTACGGGCCCGAGGAGATGATGTAGCTCCCGTAGTCCCCCGCCGTGGTGAAGCACTTCGCGACCTCTTCGGGGATGGCCTTCGTCGCGGGCATCGCCAACCGGTAGAGGAAGTCACCGACGGGCTGGTCGAGGTGGAACGTGATGTGCGTGTCGTCGGCCGTGTCGATCCCGGAGACCGGCTCGACCTTCTTGGCCGCACAGTCCATGCCCGAGATCACACCGCAGTAGTAGTTGCCGTACTGCGCTCCGAGCGATGCCGTGTTGATGCGCTCGAACGCGTACTCGATGTCCGCCGACGTGACGTCGCGGTCCACCGGCGGCCCGAACTTCACACCCGTCTTCAGGGTGAACTCGTAGGTGAGCCCGTCTTCAGAAACGGTCGGAGGGCCGGTCGCGATGTCGGGCACCGGCACGTTTCCACCATCTTCGGCCGAACGGTGGTTGTACGTCATGAGACCGCGCATCATCATCTGGTCGAGCAAGGCCCATGCGGTCCCGAGGTACTCCCCCGTCGGATCGAATCCATCCGTCCACCCGAAGGACTGCAGCTCCTCCCGGAACGTTCCTCCCTTGGTGGCGCTGCCGTCGCTGTTGTTGGAGGCACCGGTTGAGGAGCTCCCACCACATGCGACCGCCACCAGCGTGAGTACGAGGACGCTGGATAGCGCAGTCAACGTACGTCGTTTCACGGACCCCACTCCCTTCTGACGATTACCGTTTCCCTAACCTTCGATACATACGCAATGCACCCGGTGCGAGGGTTGGCTGGACGCGTGCCCGGGCTCATGTCATCTCCCCGCCCTGGGATCCAAGGCGTCTCGCAGGCCGTCCCCGAGGAGGTTGAACGCAAGCGTCGTGATGACGAGGAACCCCGCCGGGAACACCAGCGTCCACCACGACACGAAGTACAGCGACCCCGACACGGCGTTGTTGATCATGCCGCCCCACGACGGCGTGCCCGGTGGGATACCGACGGACAGATACGACAGCGCCGCCTCGAACAGGATGTTCTGCGGGATCAGGAGGGTCGTCACGACGATCAGCGAGGCCATCATGTTGGGCAGGATCTCGCGGAACATGATGTACGCCGTGCCGAACCCGGTCGCCTTCGACGCCTCGACGAACTCGCGCTCGCGCAGCGACAGCGTCTGACCGCGCGCGATCCTCGCCACATACGGCCATCCGAACAAGGTGATGATGAAGACGACCATGCCGACGCCGGGCTTGATCCTCGGACCGATCCCGGTGACGATCAGGACCGCCGACAGGGCGACGGCGATCCCGGCGATCAGGAACGACGTGCCCTTCTTGGCCGATTGCAGGCCGAGGCTCACCACACCGATGGCCAGGACCGTGAACAGGAGCGGCATGATCCACACGCCGGAACAGCCATCGAGCGAGGTACCGCAGGCGACCGAGAGCCCGATGGCCATCAGGAGCAGCGGGAGCGACAAGATGATGTCGACGAGCCGCGAGATGAACGTGTCGGTCTTGCCGCCCTGGAATCCGGCCATCAGCCCGAGCACGATGCCGATCAGCAGCGAGAGCGCCGTGCCGACGAGCGACACGAGGAGCGACACCCGAGCCCCGTAGAGGCTCCGCACGAAGATGTCGCGGCCGATCCCGTCGACCCCGAACCACGCCATCTTGCTCGGACCGACCAGCGGGATCCCGATGTCCGAGGTGAGGTCCTGGTTGATGTCGAGCGGACCTCGGTGGATCACCGAGTGCGCGAAGAAGGGGGCCGAGAGGGCCAGCGCGATGAGGATGACCACCACGACGCCTGCGCCGACCGCGACGTGGTCTCGCTTGAACCGCATCCAGAAGAGTTGCCAGGGAGTCCGGCCCTCCACACTGCTGAGCTCGCTGTCGGGAACGGATGCGAGCGGTCGTACGTCAGGTTCGGCGGCCTGGATCTGGCTCACGCGGTCAGTCTCTTCCCGTCATGGACGCGGCGAGTGTATGGCACGGTGCTGGACCGGACAACTTGGTGTACGCATCTCGCGGGATCGCCGGCTTGACCCCCATCACCGCAGCGTGTCCCGTATGACGGGCAGCACGTCGACCCCCAGGAGCTGCCCGAGCGAGCCTTCGGCGCACGCCCCCTCGCCGTAGGACGCGCTCCCGTCCGAGGTGAACGCACCGCCGGCGAGCACGAGCGGCACCGGGTCGGCCGTGTGCGCCTTGCGGACGCAGGACGTCGCGTGGTCGGCGAGCACGCCCGACGACCGTCCGGCCCAGGTCGAGCCGCGGGAGCACCTCGCCGAAGAACGCCCGGTCGATCGCCTCGATCACGTCCCGCTTGTCCTCGGCGCGGCCGTCGTGCGCGGGGATGTCGGGCCCCTTGATGTGGACGTACAGCGCCTGGTAGCCGTCGAGCGCCTGGGCCGCGAGGTCCGCCCACACCGCGTACGCCTCGTCGGCCGACGGGCCGAACCCCGCCGGATCCAGGCGGGGCGCGTCCACCGTGTGCATCCCGAGGGCCATCGCGATGCCCCGCTCCACGGGCATCTCGACGAAGCACCCCCACTCCCAGCCGAACCGATCCCGGATCGACTGGAGCCGCGGCCGATGGTCGCCACCGTCGCGCGTCAGGATGAGATTGCCCGGCAGCTTGCCGGCGGCCCGCCGCCGGGCGTTCACCGGCGATGCGTCCAGGATCCGGGCGGCACCCTCGACGAACGCGTTCGTGAGGTCGGCGGCGTGCCCGGCGGCGGCGGAGTCGTCCAACGCCGTGGCCGTCACGACCACCGGGTCGAACGTCTCGAGCGCGACCCCGAGATGGCCTTCGCGCCGGTAGGCCGGGTCGGTGTTGGTCACGTTTGCCGAGAGCGACCCGTCGGCCTTGATCACGAGCGCCCCTCGATGCTCGATCGTCGCCCGGAGCTCGAACGTGGCATCGGGAAGGGTGAGCGTCGCGGCGACCTCCTCGGCCAGGGCGTGCGCCTCCTCGGACGTCAGGTCGCGCCCGACCCGCCGGTCCACGATCTGCGGCCATTCGCACGTCGCGAAGTTGATGCGATAGGCGAGGTCGCCGTCGTCGAAGTCCATCCCGATGCCGAGCGCCTCCAGGACGCCGCGACCCGGGTGCTCCTCGCTCGGGTCGTACCCGAGGATGCCGAACACACCGATGTCGGACTCCGGGGCGATGCCGGGTCCGACCGTCACCACCGTGCCGGTCCGTCCGCGCCGCGCCAACGCGTCGAGGTTGGGGGTGGCCGCCGCTTCCAGCGGCGTGCGCCCGTCGAGCGCGGGGTGCGGGTCGTCGCCCAGCCCGTCGAGGCAGACGTACAGGAGGGAGTCGCTCACCGGAGACCCTTTCCGTGCTCTAGTGCTTCACGATCAAGGCGAGATCCTCGGGATCGAGGCTCGCCCCGCCCACGAGCGCGCCGTCGATCTCGGGGTGGGCCATGAACCCGCGGATGTTGCCCGGCTTCACGCTTCCCCCGTATTGGATCCGCACGGCCTGTGCGACCGTCGCGTCGTACGCCGTCGAGAGCGCCTCGCGGATCACCTCGACGACCCGGCCCGCGTCGCCGGGCTCGGCGTTCCGCCCGGTCCCGATCGCCCAGATCGGCTCGTAGGCGATCACGGCGGTGGCGGCCTGTTCTGCCTCGACCCGATCGAAGGCGCGTCGCACCTGCTGGGTGACCTTCGAGGTCGTCCCGTCGGCGTCGCGCTCCTCGAGGGTCTCCCCGACGCACACGATCGGCAGCATCCCGTGTGCGAAGACCGCCCGCACCTTCTTGTTCACGAACTGGTCGTCCTCACCGAACAGCTGCCGTCGCTCGGAGTGCCCCACGATGACGTAGCGAACCTTGAGCGCCTCGAGCATGCCCGGAGCGATCTCGCCGGTGAACGCGCCCTGCTCCTCGGGGTGCACGTTCTGCGCGCCGAGACCGAAGGGCAGCTTGTCGGACTCGATCAGGGTCTGCACCGACCGCAGCGCGGTGAACGGCGGCACGATCACGACCTCGACGCGTTCGGAGTCCTCCCGGTCGAGGAGGTACCCGAGCTTCTGCACCGCCTGGATCGACTCGAGGTGGGTCTTGTGCATCTTCCAGTTCGCGGCGACGATCGGACGTCGTTGGGTCATGTCGTGGGGTCCTCCAGGATCGTGATGCCGGGCAGTGTGCGGCCCTCCAGGAACTCGAGCGACGCGCCACCCCCGGTCGAGAGATGGTCGAAGCGGTCCGGCCAGCCCCTCCTTGGCCACGGCGGCCAGAGAGTCGCCGCCGCCGACCACGGTGAAGGCGTCCGCGTCGGCGCACGCCCGCGCGACACCCCGGGTGCCTGCGGAGAACGGTTCGAGCTCGAACACGCCCATCGGGCCGTTCCACAGGATCGACCGCGCGCCCGCGATGACCTCGGTGAAGGCGGCCACGGTCGCGGGGCCGATGTCCAAGCCCATCAGGCCGTCGGGGATCGCATCCGCCGGCAGCACCTGCGTCGGCGCGCCGGCGTCGATGGCGGGGGCCGCCACGACGTCGAGCGGCAGCCGGACGTCGACGCCTCGAGCGCGCGCGGCCGCCACCGCCTCGCGGACGTCGTCCAGACGATCGGACTCGACCAGCGACGCGCCGACGTGGCCGCCCTCGGCGGCCAGGAGCGTGAACGCCATGGCGCCGCCGATCAGGAGCGCGTCCACCCGTTGCGCGATGGACTCGATCACCGCCAGCTTGTCGCTGATCTTCGCGCCGCCCAGGATCGCGACGAACGGCCGGGCCGGATCCGCGAGCAAGCCACCGAGCACCTCGACCTCGCGCGCCAGCAACCGGCCGGCCACGGCGGGACGGCCGGTCGCGAGGACGAGCTCCGGCAACGCGCTCACCGATGCGTGCGCCCGATGGGCCGCGCCGAACGCGTCGTCGACGTAGGCATCGGCGTACTCGCCGAGCGCCCCGGCGAACGCGACGTCGTTGGCCTCCTCACCCGGCGCGAACCGCAGGTTCTCCAACAGGACGATGTCGTCGTCGGGCAGCTTCTCCGGGGTGACGACGTCCAGGGTCGTCACGGGCCGGCCCAGCAGCGCCGCGAGCGCTCGTCCCACCGGCGCGAGGCGCAGCTCGTCGCGCACCTCGCCTTTCGGGACGGCCGAGGTGCGAGGCGACGACCAGCTTCGCACCGCGCTCGAGCAGCTCCTCGATCGTCGGCAGACTGGCGCGGATGCGGCTGTCGTCGGCGACCGCCCCGTCGTGCAACGGCACGTTCATGTCCACACGGAGGAAGACGCGCATGCCCGCGAGGTCGCCCAAGGAATCGAGCGTGCGAAGCGTCACCGGCTACAGGGAGCCCGCGACGTGCTCGACCAGATCGACGAGCCGGTTCGAGTAGCCCCACTCGTTGTCGTACCACCCGACGATCTTGACGGTGCGGCCCATGACCATCGTCGACAACGAATCGAACGTGCACGAGGCCGGCGTGCCGACGATGTCGGAGGACACGATCGGGTCCTCGGTGTAGACGAGCTTGCCGGCCAGCGAGCCCTCGGCGGCCGCGGCCGCGAAGGCCGCGTTGACCTCCTCGACGGTGACGTCTCGCCCCACGGTGGCCACGAGGTCGGTGATCGAGCCGTCGGGGACCGGCACGCGCATCGCCATCCCGTCGAGCTTGCCCTTGAGATGCGGGAGCACGAGCGCGGTCGCCTTCGCCGCGCCCGTCGACGTCGGGATGATGTTCACGGCCGCGGCCCGCGCCCGACGCAGATCCTTGTGCGGCAGGTCGAGGATCGACTGGTCGTTCGTGTAGGCGTGGATCGTCGTCATGAACGCCTGCTCCAGGCCGAACGCGTCGTCGAGCACCTTGGCCATCGGGGCCACGCAGTTCGTCGTGCAGCTCGCGTTGGAGATCACGTGGTGGGTCGCCGGGTCGTAGGCGTCGTCGTTGACCCCGAGGACGATCGTGACGTCCTCATCCTTGGCCGGCGCGCTGATCACGACCTTCTGCGCACCCGCCTCGAGGTGCAGCGCGGCCTTCTCCCGGCTGGTGAACAACCCCGTGGACTCGACCACGACCTCCGCGCCGAGGTCCTTCCACGGCAGGTTCGCCGGGTCGCGCTCGGCCAGCACACGGAGCTCGTCGCCGTCGACCGTGATCCCCCCGGCGGAGACGCGCACGTCGCCCGGGTAGGTGCCGAGGACCGAGTCGTACTTCAACAGGTGCGCCAGCGTGGCGGCATCCGTGATGTCGTTCACCGCCACGAAGTCCAGGTCGACGCCCCGCTGTTTCGCCGCGCGGAAGAAGTTGCGCCCGATGCGTCCGAAGCCGTTGACGCCGATCTTGACGGTCATTGGTGAGGAACCTCCTGGGTCGGAATACCGCCCATGCTATCGAGCGGGCCCCGCCCCGACCCCCGCGGTCAGCCGCGCTCGAGATCGCGGTGGACGAGCACGACCGGCAGGCCGCGATCGCGGATCCAGGCGGCGAGCTCCTCACCCACGACGACGGAGCGGTGATGCCCGCCGGTGCAGCCGATCGCGATCGTGAGATAGCTCTTGCCCTCGGCGACATAACCGGGGAGCGATGCGTCGAGCAGGCTTTCGAGACGCTCGAGGTAGGTCGCGTAGAGCTCGCTGCCCCGCACGTACTCTCGCACGTCGGGATCGGTGCCCGGGTGCGGCCGCAGCTCCGGGACCCAGTGCGGGTTCGGCAGGAACCGGACGTCGAACAGGAGGTCCGCGTCCCGCGGCGCCCCGTACTTGAAGCCGAAGGAGACCACCGACACCTGGAGACCGTCTTCCGGCGGCGTGTCGGCGAACGCGTCCCGCACCCGGTCGCGCAGGTCGTGCGGTGTCAGCCCGGACGTATCGATCACCAGGTCCGCCTCGCCGCGCAGCTGCGCGAGGATCTGCCGTTCCTTGCGGATCCCCTCCACCACCCGGTCGGCGGGCGCCAAGGGATGACGGCGGCGGGTCGCCTCGTACCGGCGCACGAGGTCCTCATCGGATGCTTCGAGGAACACGATCCGCGCGTCGCGATGGTTCTGGCGGAGCTCCTCGAGCGCCTTGGACAGCTCCCCGAAGAAGACGCCGCCGCGGGCGTCGACCACGATCGCGACCCTGCTCGGCGACCCGGGTCGCAGCGTGAGCTCGGCCATCTTCGGCAGCAAGGCCGGCGGCAGGTTGTCGACGACGAAGAACCCGAGATCCTCCAGCGAGTGCGCGACCTCGGATCGGCCGGCGCCCGAGAGCCCGGTGATGATCGTGAACCCCTGGATCGTGTCGTCGGGCGTCACGCGCTCACCCGCCGGTCGGCGCCACCGTGCAGCTGCTCGTAGATCGTCGCCGCGAGCCCCGGACCGACGCCGGGCGTCTCCGCGAGCTCCTCGGCGGTGGCGGCCCGGAGCTTGGTCAGCGATCCGAACCGCTTGAGCAACGCCTTCTTGCGCGACGGGCCGACGCCCGGGATGTCGTCGAGCGGCGAGTGGAGGGCGCGCTTCTCGCGGAGCGTGCGGTGGTAGGCGACGGCGGTGCGGTGGGCCTCGTCGCGGATGTGCTGCAGCACGAACAGGGCTTCGGAGCCGCGCGGGATCACGAGCGGGTCGGGACCGTCGGGGAAGTAGACCTCCTCCAGCCGCTTGGCAAGGCCGATGTGCGGGATCGACAAGCCCAGCTCGGCGAGGACCTCGGTCGCCTGGGTCAGCTGGCCCCGCCCGCCGTCCACGACGATCAGCGCGGGCGGATACGAGAAGCGACGCCGGCGTTCCTCCGGGGGGCGTTCCTGCTCCTCCAGCAGGCGGGTGAACCGGCGCCGGAGCATCTCGCGCATCGAGGCGAAGTCGTCCTGACCCGCGACGCCGGCGATCTTGAACTTCCGGTAGTCCTGGCGCTTGGGCAGCCCGTCTTCGAACACCACCATCGAGCCCACCTTGTCGGTCGGTCCGAGGTTCGAGATGTCGTAGCACTCGATCCGGAGCGGCGCCTGCTCGAGCCCGAGCTGATCGGCGAGCTTGGCGAGCGCCCGGGAGCGTGCCCCGAAGTCGGAGGCGCGGCGAAGCTTGTGGCGCTGGAACGCGTCGGCCGCGTTGCGCGCCACCACCTCCAGGAGGCGCCGCTTCGCCCCTCGGGCCGGCACGGCGATCCGCACGGGCCCGCCCCGCCGATCGGTGAGCCACGCCTCCAGGAGCTCGGCCTCCGACGGCATCGTGGGCACGAGCACCCGCGGCGGGATGTCGCCGTGCTCCATGTAGAGCTGCTCCAGGAACGACGCGACCAGGCCGGGACGATCGAGATCCTCGACGCGGTCGACGACCCAGCCGCGCCGGCCCAGCACCCGGCCGCGGCGAACGAAGAAGACCTGGAACGCCGCCTCGAGGTCGTCTTCGGCCAGGGCGACCACGTCGATGTCCTGGGGCGGCGACAGGACCATCTCCTGGGATTCGAGGGCGCGGCGGGCGGCGAACAGCTGGTCGCGCAGCTTGGCCGCCTGCTCGAACTCCTGGCGCTCGGACGCGACCCGCATCTCGCCCTCCAGGCCGCGGAGCACCGGCCTCGCGTTGCCCGCCAGGAACTCCGCCATGGCGTCGACGGAGGCCCGATACGACTCCGGCGTGGTTCCGGTGACCTCGGGCACGCACGGCCCCGCGCACCGCCCGATGTCGTAGTAGAGACACGGCCGCTTCGCGCGGGCTCGCTGGTCGAAGAACGCGTTCGAGCACGTCCGCACGGGGAACACGCGCGTCAGCGCGTCGAGCGTGTCGCGGATGGCCCACGCGTGCCCGTACGGGCCGAAGTACCGCACCCCCTTGCGCTTCGTGCCCCGCAACACCTGCGCGCGGGGCCAGGCCTCCCCCACCGTGAGCGCCAGGTACGGATAGGACTTGTCGTCGCGGTAGCGGATGTTGAACCGCGGCTTGTGCTGCTGGATCAGGTTGTACTCGAGCATCAGCGCGTCGACCTCGGTCGAGGCGACGATCCATTCGACGGAAGCGGCGGACTCGACCATCGCGGCGGTGCGCGCATGCAGGGGCTTGCCCCAGTAGGACGCGAGCCGCTTGCGCAGCGACGAGGCCTTCCCCGCGTAGATGACCCGACCGTCGACGTCGCGGAACAGGTACGCACCCGGTGCATCCGGGATCGAGGAGGCGGCGGGTCGGGGGGCGGTCACACCCGCGATGCTAACGCGAGGGTCTGCGATCGAACGGAGCTACTTGGCGCCCTCCACGACCGCGAACGTCCCCGTCATCGTCGGGTGGACGTCGCAGTGGAAGAAGTAGGAGCCGGCGGGCAGCGCCTTGAAGTCATACGTGGTCTTGATCGGACCGGTGACCACCTCGCCCGTATCAAGCGCCTGCGTGGCCGACGAGTCCTCGAAGATCGCGATGTTGTGCGGGACGCCGGCGTCCTGGTTGTCGAAGTTGATGGTGATCGGCTGGTCTGCCGCTGCCACCAGGCACGTGACCTCAAACGCCGTGTTCTTCGCGACCTCGTCGAGAGCGACCTTGCCGTCCTTGCCGCACTCGGCGCCCGCCGGCGGGCCCTGCGAGACCGTGAGTGACGGGCTCGGTTGCGCGACCAGCACGTCGGCGAGATCACCGAGGAACCCGATCATCTGGTTCTGCTGCGTCGTCTCGTACCAGGACAGGGCCACCCCGTTGTCGGATGCCGCCAGCGACGGGTCGGACCCGGTGCTGACCTCGTGCCCGACGTCGACGGATGCGAACGAGCCGCTGGCGTCGGACCAGAGCTTGATGCCGCTGTCCTCCCACGCGACGTACACCGCGCCCGAGGCGTCGACCGTCACCGCGGTCGAGGGGGCGGCGTTGCCGGTCGCCGTGGCGTCGGGGTCGGCGGTATCGGCAACCGTTGGCCGTCGTCCACGCGCCGTCCTTCCATGTTGCGACGTCGACCGTGCCCGCGCCCGTGTAGTAGGCGGCGTAGGCGGTGTCGCCGGCTGCGCTGAAGGAGAGGCCGAACCCGCTGGCATCGGCGGCGACCGGCGCGGTCGTCCATGTCGAGCCGTGGAGCGTGGCCGACGCGACGCCCCCGGCCGCAGGATCCGCGTAGACCACCAGCGGGGCGCCGCCCACAACGCCGATGCCCGTGGGCTGCGGCGAAGGGCAGCCGTTGCAGGCGCCCGAGGTAGCGGCGACCGTGTCGACCCACTTGGTGCCGGTGAGATGCGCCACGTGCACGTCCTGGCCCTTGCTGGTTTCCGCGGTGAACGCGATCCAGGGCGCACCGTCGCCGTCCAGGGTGATGCCCGGACGCCCGAGCGGCCCGGCCTGCTCGACCGTCGTGCCGAGATCGAAGACCTTCTCGACCGTCGAGGAGCCACCCAGCTTGGTCGTCGCGTGATACACGGCCCCGCCCATCGTCCAGGCGACGTGCACGGTGCCGTCGTCGGCCACGGCGATCGCCGTGCCGTTGCTGTTGTCCGTCGTCAGGTCGAGGTTCGGGGTCTCCACCGGTCCGAACGGGATCGCCACGCCCGAGGTCGCCAGCTCCGGTTTGGTCATGTCGACCGCCCCGCGCTGCCACATGCCGTCGCTCGAGCCCGTCGAGAGCATGACGCCGGGCAGCGAGGGGGCGCCGAACGGACGCGGGACGGCGATCTCGCCTTCGGCCAGCTCCGCCGCGTACCCGAAGTAGGTCACGTACGGAAGCCCATCGGCGGTCAACGCCACCGAGTTGCCCTGCCCCATGTCGTCGGTCGCATCGACCACGAAGGGGACGAAACGAGCGCCCACGCCGTAGTTCACCGGAGGGGTCGAGCTGGAGATGCAGGCGACGCACAACAGCGCGAGCGTGACGGCTGCGATCAGGGCGCGCTTCGGCATGTCGGCGGGGATACTAGCAAGCCACGTCAAGCGCGCGTGGCGCCCGCGGCGGCGAACGGAAGCTCCGCCAGAACCTCCTGCAGGAACCGGCCGGTGTGCGAGAGAGGGTGCGCGGCTACGGTTTCCGGCGTACCGGCCACGACGATCGCTCCGCCCTGGTCGCCGCCCTCGGGCCCCAGGTCGACGATCCAGTCGGCCGTCTTGATGACGTCGAGGTTGTGCTCGATCACCAAGACGGTGTTGCCCGTCGCGACCAGTCGCTGCAACACGTCGAGCAGCTTTCGGATGTCTTCGAAATGGAGCCCGGTCGTGGGCTCGTCGAGCACGTACAGCGTGTTGCCCGTCGCGCGCTTGTGCAGCTCGGACGCGAGCTTGATCCGTTGGGCCTCGCCCCCCGACAGCGTCGGCGCCGGCTGGCCGAGCTTGACGTACCCGAGCCCCACATCGGACAGGGTCTGCATGTGTCGCTGGATCGGCGGGATGTTCTCGAAGAACCCCAGCGCCTCCTCGATGCTCATCGCCAACACATCGGCGATCGTGCGGCCCTTGTACTTCACCTCGAGGGTCTCGCGGTTGTAGCGGCGCCCCTTGCAGACCTCGCACGTCACGTACACGTCGGGCAGGAAGTGCATCTCGATCTTGATCTGCCCGTCGCCCGCGCAGTTCTCGCACCGGCCCCCGCGCACGTTGAACGAGAACCGGCCCGGCTGGAACCCACGGATCTTGGCCTCGGGGACCTGCGCGAAGAGCTTGCGGACGTGGTCGAACACCCCGGTGTAGGTCGCCGGGTTCGACCGCGGGGTGCGCCCGATCGGCGACTGGTCGATGTCGATCACCTTGTCGATGTGCTCCCAGCCGGTCAGGCGCTTGTGCTTGCCGGGCAGCACCCGCGAACGGGACACCTTCTGTGCGAGCGCCCGCAGCAGCACGTCCTGCACGAGGGTCGACTTGCCCGAGCCGCTGACCCCGGTCACGCAGACGAACAGACCGAGCGGGATCTCGACGGTCACGTTCTGCAGGTTGTGCTCACGCGCGCCGGCGAGCACCAGCTTCTTGTCGCCCCAGCCACGTCGGCTGCGCGGCACCGGGATCGAGCGGCGACCCGACAGGAACGCGCCCGTGATCGACCGCTCCTCCTCGAGGAGCCCCTTCAGATCGCCCTCGTACACGATCTCGCCGCCGTGCTCGCCCGCCGCGGGACCGATGTCGACGATGTGGTCGGCCTCGATGATCGTGGCCTCGTCGTGCTCGACGACCACGAGCGTGTTGCCGAGGTCGCGCAGCCGCAGAAGCGTGTCGAGCAGGCGCCGGTTGTCGCGCTGGTGCAGCCCGATCGACGGCTCGTCCAGGATGTAGAGCACCCCCACGAGGCCGCTGCCGATCTGTGTGGCGAGCCGGATGCGTTGCGCCTCTCCCCCGGCGAGCGTGCCCGCGGCGCGCCCCAGGGTGAGGTAGTCGAGCCCGACGTCGACCAGGAAGCCCAGCCGCGCGCGGATCTCCTTGACGAGCCGCTCGGCGATCATCTCCTCGCGCTCGGACAGGCCCATGTCGTCGATGAACGCCAGCGCGTCGCGGATCGCGAGATCGGTCACCCAGGCGATGTGGTGCCCGCCGATCGTGACGGCCAGCGTCTCGGGCCGCAGGCGCGCGCCGCCGCACGCCCGGCACGGGATCTGCCGCATGAACTGCTCGAGACGGTCGCGCGCGGCGTCGGAGTCGGTCTCGGCGTGCCGTCGCTCGATGTTGGCGATCGCGCCTTCGAACGTCGTCCAGTACGCCCGCTGACGCCCATACCGGTTCTTGTAGCGGACGTGGATCTGCTCGTCGGAGCCGTACAGGAGGATCTCGCGCGTGGCCTTCGGCAGCTTCTTCCACGGGGTGTCGAGGTCGAACCCGTGGGTGGTGGCGACGGCCTCCAGCACGCGGTACCAGTACTCGAGCGTCGCCGAGGCCCACGGCGCCAGCGCGCCGTCGTTGACGGAGAGGTCGGGATCGGGCACCACCAGCTCGGCATCGACCTCGAGCCGGGTGCCGAGACCGTCGCAGGTCTGGCACGCCCCGTACGGCGAGTTGAACGAGAAGTTCCGCGGCGCCAGTTCGTCGAAGGACAGCCCGCAGTAGGTGCACGCGAGCTTCTGGGAGAAGGTCTGGATCTCCTCGTGGCCCTCGTGCGTGACCACGGCGATCGAGGCGATGCCCTCGGCCAGCTCGAGCGCCTGCTCGATCGAGTCGGCGGCGCGCCGGCGGATGTCGGGCTTGGCGACCAGCCGATCGACCACGACCTCGATCGTGTGCTTGTAGGTCTTCGCCAGGCGGATCGGCTCGGAGAGGTCGCGGACCTCGCCGTCGATCCGAGCGCGCGGATACCCCTTGCGGGCCAGCTCGTCGAGGAGCTTCCCGTACTCGCCCTTGCGCCCTTGGACGATCGGCGCCAGCACCTGGAACTTCGTGCCCTCGGGCAGCTCCATCACCTGGTCGACGATCTGCTCGGGGGTCTGGCGACCGATCGGGCGGCCGCAGTTGTAGCAATGCGGGTGCCCCACGCGCGCGAACAGCACCCGCAGGTAGTCGTAGACCTCGGTGATCGTGCCGACCGTGGAGCGCGGGTTGCGCGAGGTGGACTTCTGGTCGATCGAGATGGCCGGCGAGAGACCCTCGATGAAGTCGACGTCGGGCTTCTCCATCTGCCCCAGGAACTGTCGCGCGTAGGCGGACAGCGACTCGACGTAGCGCCGCTGGCCCTCGGCGTAGATCGTGTCGAAGGCGAGCGAGGACTTCCCCGAGCCGGACAGGCCCGTGAAGACGATCAGCCGGTCGCGCGGAAGCTCGAGCGTGATGTTCTTGAGGTTGTGCTCGCGCGCGCCGTGAATGATGAGGGAGTCGGTGCCCACGAACCGACGAGTCTACCGGCGGTCACCGACATGGCCGGCCGCGGCGCTCAGGCGACGCCGGCCTCCTTGAGCTGGCGGAGCTCCTTGCGAAGCTCGTGCACCTCGTCCCGCAGCCGCGCCGCGTACTCGAACCGCAGCTCCTTGGCGGCCTGGTGCATCTCCTCCTCGAGGCCCTGGATCAGACGCCCGAGCTCCTCGGTGGGGATGTCGCCGGGCACCGCCGCCCGGCGTTCCTCCTTGGCGGAGGCGACCCCCGCCTCCTCGCCGCGCAGGGACAGCAGGATGTCGGTCACCTGCTTGCGGATCGTCTGCGGGTCGATGCCGTGCTCGATGTTGTACGCGAGCTGGATCTGCCGGCGACGCTGGGTCTCGCCGATCGCGGCGCGCATCGAGTCGGTGACGCTGTCGGCATACATCAGCACGGTGCCGTCCACGTTGCGGGCCGCCCGGCCGATCGTCTGGACGAGCGAGGTCTCGGAGCGCAGGAAGCCTTCCTTGTCGGCGTCGAGGATCGCGACGAGCGAGACCTCCGGCAGGTCGAGACCCTCGCGCAGCAGGTTGATGCCGACCAGCACGTCGAACTCGCCCAGCCGCAGATCGCGCACGATCTCGATGCGCTGGATCGTGTCGACCTCCGCGTGCATGTACCGGACCCGGATGCCGACCTCGACGAGGTAGTCGGTCAGGTCCTCGGCCATCTTCTTCGTCAGCGTGGTCACGAGCACGCGCTGATCGTTCTCGGCCCGCAGGCGGATCTCGTGGATCAGGTCGTCGATCTGGCCCTTCGTGGGTCGGATCTGCACCTCCGGGTCGACGAGCCCGGTCGGACGGACGATCTGTTCGACCACGGCCTTCGAGACCTGGAGCTCGTAGGGGCCGGGTGTTGCCGACATGTAGACGACCTGCCCGACCCGTTCGCGGAACTCCTCGAAGCGCAGCGGCCGGTTGTCGATGGCGCTCGGCAGCCGGAACCCGAAGTCGACCAACGTCGACTTGCGGGAGATGTCGCCCTCGTACATGCCGCGCAGCTGCGGCACGGTGACGTGCGACTCGTCGAGCACGACCAGATAGTCGTCGGGGAAATAGTCGAGCAACGTGTAGGGCGCGGTGCCGGCGTCGCGGCCGTCGATGTGTCGCGAGTAGTTCTCGATGCCGCTGCAGAACCCCATCTCGCGCAGCATCTCGAGGTCGTAGCTGGTGCGCATGCGCAGGCGTTCGGCCTCGAGCAGCTTGCCCTGGGAGTCGAGCAGCGCCAGACGCTCGTGGAGCTCTTCCTCGATCGTGACGATCGCGCGCTTCATGCGGTCGTCGGACGCGACGTAGTGGGACGCCGGGAACGTCGTGTGATCGACGATGTCGTCGGTGACGATCTCGCCCGTCAGCGGGTCGAACTTGCTGATGCGCTGGACCTCGTCGCCCCACCACTCGATCCGATAGCCGGACTGCTCGTACGGCGGGAAGACCTCCAACGTGTCGCCCGTGACGCGGAACGTGCCGCGCGCGCGGCTGACCTGATTGCGCTGGTACTGGATGTCGACCAGCCGCTGCATCGCGAACTCCATCGGGACCTCGGTGCCGCGGTAGACGCGGAGCAGCTGACCTTCGTACTCGTCGGGCGAGCCCAGACCGTAGATCGCCGAGACGCTCGCCACGATGATGACGTCGTTGCGGCTGAGCAGCGCCGCGGTCGCCGAGTGCCGGAGCCGCTCGATCTCCTCGTTCACCGAGCTGTCCTTCTCGATGTACGTGTCGGTCTGCGGCACGTAGGCCTCGGGTTGGTAGTAGTCGTAATAGCTGACGAAGTACTCGACGGCGTTGTCGGGGAAGAAGCTGCGGAACTCGTTGGCGAGCTGGGCGGCCAGCGACTTGTTCGGCGCCATGATCAGCGCCGGACGCTGGACCCGCTCGATCACGTGGGCGATCGTGAAGGTCTTGCCCGTGCCGGTCGCCCCGAGGAGCGTCGTGTGGGGGTCGCCGGCCGTGACGGCGGCGGTCAGCTGGTCGATCGCCAGCGGCTGGTCGCCGGCAGGCTCGAACTCCGAAACGATGCGAAACGGGGGCACGTGCCCAGTGTAGGCGGGCCTGCCGACACGGTCAGGTGAGCTGGAACGATTCGACGAACGCCTTGGCGTCCTGCACGCTCGAGGAACCCACCGGCGCGGAGCCGACGACTTGGAACAACCGCCCCGAGGCCGCGAAGAGGCGCACGTCGTACGTGGTGTCGTCTACAGAGATGGTCAGGCCGAACCCCGGGTATCCGTTGTCCGTGAGTTCGACCTCCTCGTCGGCGACCCTGCCGACCAGCGGACGGAGCAGCCCGACCTTGCCCTGCTGGAGCGCCTCGGTGTCGGTGACTCCGAGCGGTACGTCGAGCCAGGTCACGGTGTAGGCGCCGGACGCGAAGTCGGCCTGGTGGGCGGGGCCCATCGAGGTGTTCAGGATCGAGGTCTGCGCGCCGGCCGGCCCGAACACCTGGAACGCGCGGTCGCTGGGCGAGAAGGTCGTCCATCCGGGAGGCCCGGTGGGTCCGCTCGGAGGGCGAGGCGGCGGTGCGTGATCTGGAGATCCCGAGAGGGATCAGGGCCATCGCGGCGACGATGGCGACGGCGAAGCCGAGCCAGGGCGCGCGCGATTCTCGCATCGGGGGCGATACGTCACGACCCCCTCGCGGGTTCGTCACATGCGGCCGGCCGCGATGATCCGGTCGAGGAACCGCCTGGTCTCCTCCTGCGTCGGCTCGGAGAACATCTGTCTCCGGGTCTCCTTCCTCGAGGATCTCGCCCTGGTGCAGGAAGCACACCCGGTTGGCGATGTCGCGCGCGAACCCCATCTCATGCGTCGCGATCACCATCGTCATCCCCTCGGTCGCCAACTCGCGGATCGCGTCCAGCACCTCGGCGACCAACACCGGATCGAGGGCGCTCGTGACCTCGTCGAGCAGGAGGATGTCGGGTTGCATCGCGAGCGCACGCACGATCGCAACGCGCTGCTGTTGACCGCCGGAGAGTCGATCGGGGAATTCATCGGCCTTGGCCTCCAGCCCGAAGCGGCTCAGCAGCTCATCGGCGCGCGCAGTCGCCTCGTGATCGCTCAAGCCGAGCACCTTGCGAGGTGCAAGGGTCACGTTCTTGCGCACGGTCATATGCGGGAAGAGGTTGAACGACTGGAACACGATGCCGATCTTGCTGCGGACGGCGTTCTGGTCGATCCCGCGCGCCGTGACGTCGAGACCCTCGATCAAGATCCGGCCGCCGTCGATCGGCTCCAACAGATCGATGCACCGCAGGAGCGTCGACTTGCCCGACCCGCTTGCTCCGATCAAACACACGACCTCGTGGTCGTCGACGGCGAGATCGACGCCACGCAGCACCTCGAGCTCGCCGAACCGCTTGTGGAGCCCTTCGACCCGCAGGGTCGGTTCGTTCACGCGACGCCACCTGCTTGCCGCCGACGTTGATCGCGCTTGATCAGCCAGTCCACCAACAGCACCTGCGGCACCGTGATCACCACGTAGACGAGCGCGAGCGCCGTGTACGACGTGAAGTTGAAGTCGTTGGCGCTGATGATCTGCGCCGTCAGCAGTCCCTCGGTCACGCCCAGGAAAGCGACCAGCGCCGAGTCCTTCTGCAGCCCGATGAAGTCGTTCATCAGCGGCGGGACGACGCGCCGGATCGCCTGCGGCAGGACGACGTGGCGCATCGCCTGCCCCCGTGTGAGTCCGAGCGAGCGAGCGGCCGCGGTCTGGCTGGGATGGATCGACTCGATCCCGGCGCGGTAGACCTCCGCGACGTACGCCGAATAGACGAGCACCAGCGCCACGATCGCCCAGAAGAACGGAGAGTTCGGCACCCCCTGGAGGTCGAGCGCGGGCATCCCGTAGCCGAGCATCGAGATCACGAGGATCGTCGGCAGGCCGCGGAACAGGATCGTGTACGACGTCGAGAGCACCCGCAGCGGCGCGAACAAGGGGCCCGGCAGGCTGCGCATGACCGCGAGCAGGAGCGCGAAGGCGAGCACGACCACCTCGGCGACGCAGAAGATGAAGACGTTCCGCCAGAACTTGTCCAGGATCCTCGGCAACGAATACCAGAACTCCGGGCCGTCAAAGAACTGCTGGCGAACCCCGCCGGGCGCCGACCATCCTGGCGACCGCACGATCAGGATCCCGGCGACCACGAAGAACAGCACGGTGCTCACAACCGCGACCCAGACGCTTCGGCTCCCGTCTCCGCCGCCGAGGATGCGCGACCCCCGCCCGCCTCCAGGGCCGGGCACGCGAGGGTCGAGACCGGGTGTTCCCGGCAGTCCATAGATGTCGCCGCCGGAGTAGCTCACCGCTTCCCCCTGCGTCGAGCGCTGCTACGAGAAGGTCGGTACGTTCGCGTCGGTCTCGAGCCATTGGGCCTTCAGGTCATCGAGCGTCCCGTCGGCCTGCATCTCCGCGATCGCCTGATCGGCGCAGGGCACGAAGCCGTTCCCCTTCGAGAAGGCCAATCCGAACTGCTCCTGCTGACCTTCGAGGTTCGGGAACTGCCCGACGACCGTATCCGCGTACCCGTAGAACGCCGTCGGGAAGTCCACGACCACGCCATCGACATCGCCGTTGTCCATCGCCTTGAGCGCGAGATCGAGGGTCGGGTACACCTTCGGCTCGGTGTTGGGCTGCACTTCTTCCTGGATGACCTGCAGGCTCGTCGTACCGAGCGGCGCTCCCAGCGTGAGGTCCTTCAGGCCGGCGAGGGTGGTCACGCCGATCGCCGGCGACCCGTTGTTCGCGATCAGCGCCTGGTTCACATCGAAGTAGCCCGTACTGAAATCGACGGCCTCGGCGCGCTTCTCGCTGATCGAGATCTGCTGCATCGCAAAGTCGTAGTCCTTGGGTCCGGGGGCGAAGGACTTGCTGAACGGGATCCCGAGCCACTGCACCTGGTCCTGCGTGAAGCCGAGCCGTTCCGCCAACGCGTAGGCGAACGCCGCCTCGTACCCCTGTCCGCTGTGCGGATCGCCGGTGTACTGGCCGGCCTTCCACTCAGAATCTGGAACGCTCTTCCCGCCGTACCACGGCTTGTAGGCCGGGTTGCCCGTGGCGATCGTGAGCTCCCCATCCGCGAAGAGGTCGCCCGCGTGTGCCTGTGCGCATTCCGCGGCGGTGGCGAATGTGCCGCTGCTGGCCGCCGACGACGAGCTCGACTTCGGCGCGCAGGCGACGGCCACGAGGCTGACGCACGCCACCACGATGAGCACAGCCCTACGCATGGATATCTCCCTCGCTTGAGAACCCGCGCAGCGTAGCAGCGGGCGTCCTCAGCGCCTCGGCTCCCACCGGAAGGTCCGCCGCGCGACGAACAACGCCCCGACCATCCACGCGAGCATCACCGCGACATCCGACCAATGGAACGGGAGCCCGAGGTAGGAATACTGCATCGCCGTGTACCAGGTGCCGGACGGGGAAGATCCGACCGATCCACAGCACCCACGCCGGGGCGTCCGCGGGGATGAAGATGAAGACGCCGGACAGGAACAGCAACGGCAGGATCACCGCGTTGATGATCGGCGGGCCCGCGTCGGCGTTCGGCACGAGGCCGGAGATCGCGAGCCCGATCGCGGCGAAGCAGCCTGCCCCCACCACGAGACTGATCACGAAGTAGACGACATCGAGACCCGACGGGAAGTGCGCCTGGTAGACGACCACGCCGAAGACGACCGTGATCGCCACCAGCAGGAAGCCAACGAGGGCCGCGTGGATCACCCGCGCCGTGAGATAGGTCCCGGCGGGCATCGGCGTGCCGCGTACGCGTTTCAGCACCCCCTCCTCGCGCGCGAACACGATGCTGATCGCGATGTTCGTGTAGCACGCGGAGATCAGCCCGAACGCGGCCATCGAGAACACGTAGAACGTGGAGGACTTCACTGTGAGCCCGCCGCCGAGGTCGACGTCGTCGTTCCCGATCAGCGTCGTGAAGATCACGAGGAACAGCAGCGGGAAGGCGAACGTGAAGAACGCCGAGGCGGGGTTGCGCCAGAAGGCCTTGTTCGTGAAGCGGACCTGTCGCAGGACCTGACTCATGGCGCCTGCTCCTCTCCGCCGGTCAGCTCGAGATAGACGTCCTCGAGCGACGGCTGCGTCACCTCGAGCATCTCGAGCGCGACGTCGTGCTCGATAGCCCAGCCGGTCACCTCGTGCACGACCCGCGTCGCGTCCTCGGCCTCGATGACGAAACCGCCGTCTCCGGTCGGCACCTGCCCCCAGGCCGGCGGCGTCGGCGCGTCGGCGGGAGGACGGAACCGCACCGTCGTGCGCATCCGGTCGCGCCCCGCGATCGAGTCGGGGGTCCCCTCGGCCACGATCGAGCCCTTCGCGAGCACGGCGACCCGATCGGCGAGGTACTGCGCCTCGTCCATGAAGTGCGTCGTGAGCCACACGGTCTTGCCGATCGACACGAGGTTCTTGACCATCTCCCACGCGTTGCGGCGGGCGCTCGGGTCGAACCCCGTCGTCGGCTCGTCGAGGAACAGGAGCTCCGGATCGCCGGCGAGTGCGATCGCGACGTCGAGGCGACGCTGCTGCCCGCCGCTGAGCTGCCGGACACGAGCGTCGGTCTTCTCGCTGAGCCCGACGACCTCGATGACCTCCTCGGTGGGACGCTGTCGCGGGTAGTACCCGCCGTACATCTCGATCGTCTCGCGGACCGTCAGGAACTTGTCCACGCCGGTCGACTGCAAGACGATGCCGATCCGCCGCTTGAGGTCCTGCTCCCCCTTCGCGGGATCGTGCCCGAGCACCGACGTCGAACCGGCCGTGGGCGCCAGATACCCTTCGAGGATCTCGGTGGTCGTGGTCTTGCCGGCGCCATTCGGCCCGAGCAGCGCGAACACCTCGCCGCGGTCGACATGCAGATCGATGCCGGCGACAGCCTCCAGGTCGCCGTACGACTTATGCAGCCCGACGATCTCGATCACGCGTTCGGCCATGGACCGACCCTATCCGACCCCGAAGCCGGCGTGCAGGTCAACCGAGTTGCGCAGAGCCTCCCCGCGGACGAACCGGCCGAGGTTGTCGACGAACACCGCGACGACCGCCTCTTCCCAGCCGTCGAAGTCGCCACAGATGTGCGGCGAGACGATCACGTTCGGCATCGCCCACAGGGGCGACGATGCGGGCAGCGGCTCCTCCTCGTAGACATCGAGCGCCGCGCCCGCGATCCCGCCGCCACGCAGCGCCTCGATCAGCGCGGGCTCGTCGACCGTGCCGCCGCGCCCCACGTTGTAGAACCGGGCGCTCGGCCGCATCGCCGCGAACGCCTGCGCATCGAAGAGGTTGCGCGTCGCCTCGGTCAGGGGCAACGCGTCGAGCACGTGATCGGCTCGCCCGAGCGCCTCGTGCAGGCGATCGCCGGCATGCACGCGGCCGAAGACGTCGTCGTCGCGCGCGCTGCGTCCGACCGCCTCCACGGTCAGCCCGAGGGCGCGAGCCCGCGCAGCCGTCGCGCGGCCGATCGGACCCGGCCCGACGACCACGAGATGCTGCCCGGCGAGGCGTTCCCGATGCCGGTCGTCGGTCCAGCCCGCGCCTCGGGTCTGATCGACGATCGTCGTATGGAGTCCCGTCGCGAACGCGCACATCGCGCCGATCGCCCACTCCGCGATCGGTTCGTCGAACACCCCGCGCGCGTTGGTCACGGCCACCTCGCTCGCGACGAGGGCGGGGAACAAGAGCCCGTCGACGCCGTCGCTGGCCGATTGGATCCACCGCAGCGTCGGGGCCCGGTCGAACGCATCCTCGATCCAGGCCCGCTGGGCCTGCCAGAAGAAGAGCGCCTCCGCATCGGTGATCGCGGTCGCGAAGGTCGCCGCGTCGGGCGCGTATCGAACGTCGGCGAGCGCGGCAGCCGGTTCGATGCCCGGTGGCGGGCTCTCCGGGGTCGCCCCCGAGACCACGACGACCGGACCGCTCACAGGGGCCGCCGCCCACTGAAGCCCGAGTGCTCGGTGTGGAAATAGGCCACGTCGTCCTCACCCAGCCGCCAGCACAGCAGCACCCGCTCGCCGTCGCGTTCCGCCGGGAAGTCGACGAGACCCGTCTCGGGGTCGCGCAGCAGGATGCCGCGCTCGGCCAGATATTCGACCTCGTCCTTCAAGGTCTGTTGGTGCCGGAACCAGTCGCTGCCCGCGACGCCGCCCCCGTCGGTGGCGACCGCATCCTCGATCCGCGCGCTCGAGGCGATCAGCCCCTGGCGGGCCTCACGCAGGCGAGGCAGCCGCTCGCGGAGCTCCGCAAGCTCGGCGTTCGCATCGGTGACGGTGAACATCCGCGTGGTCGTCATGCCCCGGCCACCGCCGCGGCCAGGTGCCGCAGATCCGTGATCCGGACGCAGTCCGCGTCCGGGAACCGGCCACGCCGGTCGATCAGCACCGGCATCATCCCCACGGCACGCGCCGGCTCCACGTCGAACTCCGGGTTGTCGCCCACGTAGACCGCGTCGGCGGCATCGGCGCCGATCCGCTGCAGCGCGAGGGTGAAGATGCGCGCGTCCGGTTTCTCGACGCCCTCCAGACCGCTGATGACGCGCACGGGGAACCGGTCGATCACCCCGAGCGCGCCGAGCAGATCCTCGAGCCACGCCTCGAAGTTCGACACGATGCCGAGGGCGAGCCCGTCGGCCTCGAGCGCGGTCACCGACTCGAGCACGTCGTCGAACAACGCGTAGTTCGCGGGGTCGGTGAACGTCGCGTACAGCTCGTCGCGCAACGGCTCGTCGACGCCGAGGCCGAGCTCCTCGAGCATCGTGGTGTAGACGCCCTTCCAGAAACGCTCGGATCGTTCCTGGCTGGTCGTCCACAGGTCGTTGTTCCGTGCGGCCTCGGAGAACCGGTGGAACACGCTGCGCGAGGCCTCGAGCACCGCGTCGGGATCGCGCCGATGTCCGGCGCCGGCGAGCACGTGCGTGAACAGCTCGGGGAACGACGGTGCGGGGTGCACGAGCGTCTCCCCCGCATCGAACAGGACCGCGCGAACGGGCATGCGCAGGATGATACGGGGGCGGCTAGCCTCCGGCCGCGCGTGCCGCCAACGACGCCCACAGGACCGCGACCTCGGCCTCGAGATCCTCGAGGGACTCTTCGTTGTCGAGCAACACGTCGGCCGCCCGGCGCGCTCCTCGATCGGGAGCTGTGCGGCCAGTCGTGCGCGGACATCGGCCTCGTCCATGCCGCGCGCCACCGTCCTGGCGACCTGGGTCTCCGGGTCGGCCGAGATCACGACCACCACGTCGCAGTCTCGATGGGCGCCCATCTCGATCAGCAACGGGTTCACGAGCACGACCACATGGTCGGTGTCGAGCTCGGCCTGGATGCGGTCGGCGATCATGCGACGAACCTCGGGGTGGACGATCGCCTCGAGGTCGGCGAGCGCCGCACGGTCCGCGAAGACGATCGAGGCGAGCTTCGGCCGATCGAGCTCGCCGTCGGGGCCGACCACCTCGTCGCCGAAACGCTGGACGACCGCCTCGAATGCGTCGGATCCGGCGCCCACGGCCTCACGCGCGAAGACATCGGCGTCCACGATCACGGCGCCGTGCTCTCCGAGGAACCGGGCGACCGTGGACTTCCCGGACCCGATCCCCCCGGTCAGACCGACGAGCAGCATAGGAACCGAACGACGCCGGTGCGGGCGCGCGTCAGCGCGCCCGCACCCGACGCGTCACTCGTTGCGGCCCTCGCGCCGCTTGAGGTCCTGCAGGATCGCCTCGAGCGAGACCTCCTCGTCGGCGGCCTCCTCGGCCGTTTCCACGGCGGCTTCCTCGACGGCCTCGGCCGCCACGGCGACCTCGACGGCCTCCTCGACCGCTGGCTCGACCGCTGCCTCAGTCGCAGCTTCGGTCGGGGCTTCAGCCGCGGCTTCGATCGCCTCTTCGGTCGCGGCTTCCTCGACGGCCTCCGCAACGACGGCGACCTCGACGGCCTCCTCGACCCGGGTTGCCGCCTCGGCCTCCGCGGCCGCGACCGCGGCCAGGATCTCCGCCGGCACCTCGATCGTGGAGCTCATGTCCGGTCCGGCGGGGCGCGCGGCCTCCGCCTCGACTTCGATCTCCTTGGGCTTGGGCGGCGCGGCGGTCACCTGTCGCATCGAGAGGCTGACGCGACGGCGCGCCACGTCCACATCGATGACCTTGACCTTGACCTCCTGGCCGACGCTCAGCACCGATTCCGGTGCGTCCACGTGCTCGTGGCTGATCTCGGAGATGTGCACGAGCCCCTCGATGCCCTGCGCGACGCGTACGAACGCGCCGAAGGGGACGAGCTTGGTCACGGTGCCGTCGATGATCGCGCCGGCCTGCGACGTGCGCTCGAACTCCTTCCAGGGATCCTCCTGGGTCGCCTTGAGCGACAGCGACACGCGCTCCCGCTCGAGGTCGACATCGAGCACCTCGACCTCGACCTCCTGGCCGACGGTCACGACCTCCTGCGGGTGATCGACGTGCTTCCACGACAGCTCCGAGACGTGCACGAGGCCGTCGACGCCACCGAGGTCCACGAAGGCGCCGAAGTTCACGATCGAGCTGACGGTGCCCTTGCGGCGCTCGCCCTTCTGCAGGTTCTGCAGGAAGGTCTTGCGGCCCTCGGACTGCGACTCCTCGAGGAACGCGCGGCGGCTCAGGACGACGTTGTTGCGGTTGCGGTCGAGCTCGATGATCTTGCACTCGAGCTCGGTGCCGACGAAGGGCTGCAGATCGCGCACGCGGCGCAGATCGACGAGCGAGGCGGGCAGGAACCCGCGCAGACCGATGTCGAGGATCAGCCCGCCCTTCACGACCTCGATCACCGGGCCCTTGATCGTCTGGCCCGATGTCATCACCTCTTCGATCCGGCCCCAGGCGCGCTCGTACTGCGCGCGCTTCTTCGACAGGATCAGGCGGCCTTCCTTGTCCTCCTTCTGCAGGACGAGGGCCTCCATGTGCTCCCCGACCTTGACGACCTCGCCCGGCTTCACGTCGTGGCGGATCGAGAGCTCCTTGGACGGGATCACGCCCTCGGACTTGTAGCCGATATCGAGCAGGACCTCGTCGCGGTCGATCTTGACGACCTCGCCCTCGACGATGTCGCCGTCCTTGAAGTCGCGGAACGAGGTCTCCATGGCCGCGATCAGCTCGTCGGGGGTCAGATCGGGCAGTGCAGGGGCAGGCGGTGCGGCAGCGGGCGCGTCGGCGCCAGCGGTGGTCTCTACGTCACTCATGCGGTGGTTCTCCTCCTGGCACACAGGGCTCACCGACTCGCGGCTTTGGATTTGCGAGCGGCACAGGAGTCCTGCGGCCGTTGGAGATGGTAGGTGACCAGCGGAAACGGCGTCAACGACGGGTCAGTGGCCCTCGGGGGCGGCGTCGGACCAGTTCGGGCCCCAGCCGATCGAGGCCACGAGCGGCACCTCCAGGTCGATCGCGTGCTCCATCCGATCGCGCACCAGCTCCGCGGCCGCCTCGACCGAGGCCTCCCGCACCTCGAAGACGAGCTCGTCGTGCACCGTCAGGAGCATGTGGCAGTCCAGGTCGGGCGTGTCGCGCAGCGCCCGGTCCACCTCGATCATCGCCATCTTGAACACGTCGGAGGCGCCGCCCTGGATCGGCGCGTTGAGCGCCTGACGCTCCCCCAGCTCGCGCAGCCGGCGGTTGTCGCTGGTGAGCTCGGGGATGTAGCGGCGTCGCCCGAGCAGCGTCTCGGTGTAGCCGTCGAGCCGCGCCCGCTCGACCTGCGCGGCCAGGTACGCCTTGATCTTCGGGAACCCGGCGAAGTACCCGTCGATGATCTCCTGCGCCTCGTCCGGCGCGATGTCGAGCCGCTGCGCGAGCCCCCACGCGTTCATCCCGTAGGCGAGGCCGAAGTTGACGGCCTTGGCCCGGCGGCGGAGCTCGCCGTCGACGTGGTCGATCGGCAGATCGAACACCTTCGCGGCCGTGGCGGCATGGATGTCCTCGCCGGCAGCGAACGCCTCGCGCAACCCCTCGTCGCCCGAGAGGTGCGCCAGCACCCGCAGCTCGATCTGGGAGTAGTCGGCGACCAGGAGCACCTGGCCGGGCTCGCCGGGCACGAACGCCCGACGGATCTCGCGCCCGAGCTCCGAGCGCACCGGGATGTTCTGCAGGTTCGGGTTCGTGCTGCTCAGACGGCCGGTCGCCGCCGCGGCCTGGTTGAAGGTCGTGTGGATCCGCCCTCCGGCGTCGGCGAGCTTCGGCAGCGCCTCGAGGTACGTGGAGTTCAGCTTGTCGAGCTCGCGCCACGCGAGGAGCGCATCGACGATCGGGTGCTCGTCGCGGAGCTTCTCGAGCACGCTCGCATCGGTCGACAGCTCCCCCTTCGGCGTCTTCTTGCCGGGCTGCAGGCCGAGCTCGCCGTAGAGCACCTCGCGCAGCTGCGGCGGCGAGTTCAGGTTGAACTCCCGTCCGGCCCGCTCGTAGATCTCGGCCTTGCGCGTCGCCATCCGGTCGCGGACCCCCTCGCCCATCTCGTCGAGGTAGGCGCCGTCGAGCCGGATCCCACGCGCCTCCATCCGCGCCAGCACCGAGGACAGCGGCAGCTCGACGTCGGTCAGGAGCGAGCCCAGGCCCTGCTTGTCGATCTGTTCTTCCATCACCGGCACGAGCAGGCCGACGGTCGCGGCCATCGCGGCGGTGCGACGCCACGGGTCCTCGTCGAACAGCTGCCCGCCGTCGCCCTCGTCGATCCCGGCGAGGAGGTCGGTGCCGAGATACCGCTCGCTCACGGCGCTCAGCCCGTAGTCGGTCGTGCCCGGGTCGAGGAGGTACGCGCCGATCAGCGTGTCGAAGGTCACGCCCGCGAGCTCGCCCCCCGCCGCGGTCACGGCGCGCTCGAGCGCTTTCGAGTCGTGGGTGAGCTTCGACACGGCCGCATCCGCGATCGGCGCCGCGAGGGGGCCGAGGTCGGCGAGGTCGGCGTAGGAGGCTTGCGCACCACCGGCGGAGACGGCGGCGCCGCGGATGACCCCGTCATCCAACCGAAGCACCACGGCCGCGGCGCCGCCTGCCAGCGCCGTGCCCACCTGGCCGACCGAGACCTGCCGCAGATCCAGCTCGGCGACCTCGGCGACCGGCTTCATGCTGCCGGTCGCCTCGTACAGGCGATCGAGCAACGACCGGAACTCCAGCGACGTGAACAGACCGCGCACCTGCTCCGGGTCATACGCACCCATCACGCAGTCGTCGGGGGTCACGTCGAGGTCGACGTCGGTGACGATCCGAGCCAGCTGCTTGTTCAGCGCGAGCCGGTCCGCGGCCGCCTCGACGTTCTCCTTCTGCTTGCCCTTGAGTTGGTCGGTGTGGGCGAGCAGCTCCTCGACCGAGCCGAACGTCTGGACGAGCTTGGCCGCCGTCTTCTCCCCGACCCCGGGGACGCCCGGGATGTTGTCCGAGGTGTCGCCCTTGAGCGCCACGAAGTCGAGGTACTGCGCCGGCGTCACCCCGTACTTGGCCTCGACCGCGGCGGGGTCCATCCGATCGATCTCGGAGATGCCGCGCCGGTTGAACAGCACGCCGATCGCACCCGCCTCGCCGTCGCGCTCCCGCACGAGCTGGAAGAAGTCCCGATCGGCGGTGACGATCACGACGTCGAACCCCTGGGCGCTGGCCTGCGTGGCGAGCGTGCCGATCGCGTCGTCGGCCTCGTGGCCCGCCATCCGGATCACCGGGATGTGCAGGACGTCGAGCACCTCCTCGATCAGTCCGAGCTGCGGACGGAAGTCGGCGGGGGTCTCGGCCCGCCCGGCCTTGTAGTCGGCGTCCATCTCGAGCCGCACGGTGGGGGCGCCCATATCGAAGGCCACCGCCAGGAGGTCGGGATGCTCGTCGCCCAGCAGCTTGATCAGCATCGAGGTGAAGCCGTAGACCGCGTTCGTGATGGTCCCCGAGCTGGTCGCCAGCGTCTGCGGCAGCGCGAAGAACGCCCGGTACGCGAGGCTGTGACCGTCCAGCAGGAAGAGTCGGCGAGGGGGCTCTGACACGGGGTCATCCTAAGCTTTGTCGTGAATCCGACCCCTTGGGTAGGATTCGCGACGTGCTGCCCACGTTCGTCATCGGGCTCCGCGAGGGCCTCGAAGCCGCGCTGATCGTCGGGATCATCGCGGCGTTCCTGCTCCGTCGGGGCGAGCGTCGCGCGCTGCGCTGGATGTGGGCCGGCGTCGCGCTCGCGGTGGTCCTGTGCCTGGGCGTCGCGCTGGCGTTCCGCCTCATCAACCGCTCCCTGCCCCACAGCGGGCAGGAATCGCTCGCCGCGATCATGGCCCTGCTGGCCGTGGCCGGGGTGACCTACATGATCGTGTGGATGCGGCGGCATTCCCGCGATCTGAAACGCACCCTGGAACACGACGCCGAAGACGCGCTGCTGGACGGGTCGACCTGGGCGCTCGTGGGCCTCGCGTTCTTCGCGGTGATCCGCGAGGGCCTCGAGACGGCCGTCTTCCTGATCGCCGTGTTCCGCAACTCGACGAACCCGCGGGCGACCGGCACGGGGGCCATGCTCGGCATCCTGACCGCCGTCGTCCTCGGCTACGGCATCTACAAGGGCGGGGTCCGGATCAACCTGTCGCGGTTCTTCCGCGTGACCGGCTTCATCCTCGTGCTGGTGGCGGCCGGGCTCCTCGCGGCGGCGGCGCACGCGGCGGCCGAGGCGCACTGGTTCGACATCGCGCAGGCCTCCGCGTTCGACCTCAGCTGGTTGATCGCCCCCGGCACGATCCGCGCGTCGCTGATCACCGGGATGCTGGGGCTGCAGCCGGTTCCGACGGTTGCCGAGATCTCGTTGTGGCTCGTCTACGCCATCACGATGAGCGTCTACGTGCTGTGGCCGCACGGCCGAACGCCGGCCAAACGCGTCCCCGCACAGACCGAGCCAACACCCGCCGGCGTGGTCTGAATCAACCCTCGCGCAACGCTCGAGGGTTGGTGCAACCCTCGATCTTGTCGCTCTTCACGACGACGCCGCTACCAGCACCGATACTCCACCGCGCGACGACATGTCTTGTTGCACACACATTCTTTGTGAGTTGACAGGTCTCAACCTGGCGTCTAGATTCCGCTGCGGTCTTCTTCGGAAGACTCGAAGCGTGACGGGCCGTGGCCCTCGATAGGTGACGATCGCGTATGGGGAAGGCGCGATCGACACCGAGGAGAGCTGCGGCCCGTCGCTTCGTTCCGGCGCCGAGACGTCACAACACCGCGTCGAGAAACTTCTTCGTCTCCGGTTCGCGCGTGTGTTCGAAGAGCTCGTCGGGCGTGCCTTGCTCGAGGATCACGCCTTCGTGGAAGAAGCACAGACGGTTCGCGACCTCGCGCGCGAAACCCATCTCGTGCGTGACGACCATCATCGTCATGTGCAGGTCGGTGGCGAGTGACTTCATCACCGAGAGCACCTCGCCGATCAGCTCGGGATCGAGCGCCGACGTCGGCTCGTCGAACAGCATCACGTCGGGCTCCATCGCCAGGGCTCGCGCGATCGCGACCCGTTGCTGCTGCCCACCGGACAGACGGATCGGGTACTGATCGGCCTTGTCGGCCAGGCCCACCTTCGCCAGCAGCTCGAGCCCCACGGGCCGGATCATGTCCGACTTCATGCCCTTCACGGTCATCGGCCCTTCCATGACGTTCTGCAGCGCAGTCATATTCGGGAAGAGGTTGAACTGTTGGAACACCATCCCCGCGTGGATCCGCAGCTGCCGGATCTGCTCTCGTTTGTGGCGGGTCCGGTGGCCTCCCTCGAGCCGGACCCCGGCCACCTCGATCGCCCCGTAGGTCGGATCCTCGAGGAAGTTGATGCATCGCAGCAGCGTGGATTTCCCCGAGCCCGAGCGCCCGAAGATCACGACGACCTCGCCCCGTCGCACCTCCATGTCGATGCCCTTCAGCACCTCGAGCGCGCCGAAGTACTTGTGGAGGTTCTCGACCTTGACGACCGGATCGTCGTTCACGGCGCGTCCTCCTCGTCGGGAAGCTCGATCTCGATCTGTTGCGCGCCGCTGCTCTCGCCGCCGACGGGCAGCCACATCGTTCGACGACGCGTTCCGCCACCGCCCACTTCGGTGCGGACGTACCCCTTCGAGATGCGTCGTTCCAACCGGCTCTGGAAGAACGTGAAGATGGATGTCAGCAGCCAGTACAGCGCCGCGGCGACGAGCAGCGACTCGAGACGGTTGCGGACGCTGCCGCTGAACGCGAGCGTCGCGCGCAGGAACAGCTCCGCGTTCGCCACCGCAGCTCCCAGGAAGCCGACGAGCGCCGTGTCCTTCATCATCGCGATGAACTCGTTGCCGGTGGGCGGGATGATCACGCGGATCGCCTGCGGCAGCACCACGCGGCGCATCCGCTGCCCGTACGTCATCCCGAGCGCGTCGGCGGCCTCCGCCTGTCCGTGACCGACGGACTGGATGCCCGCCCGGAAGATCTCGGTCATGTACGCGCCGTAGTTCAGCCCGAGGCCGATCACGCCGGCGACGAACGTCGTCAGGGTGAGGATGTTGACGAGCGAGCGTGCGATGGAGGTTGAACCCGATCTGCGGCAGGGCGAGGTAGATCAGGAACAGCTGCACGATCAACGGCGTGCCACGGAAGAACGACGTGTAGAAGCCCGACACGCCGTAGGCGACGGCGTTGTGCGACAGGCGACCGAGCGCACCCAGCAGCGCGAGGATCGTCGCCAGGATGATCGCGAAGAACGCGAGCAGGATCGTGTATTTGAGCCCACCCGCGATGTACCGGAAGTTCTCCCGGATGAAGCCCCGATCGAGGTCCGACAGGACGAGGAAGATGCCGAGGATGAAGAAGATCGCGACCCACGTGGCCGTCACCTTCAGGCGAAACGGGACCTTCGCGCTCGCGAGCGCGAGCGCCTCCGTGTTCCCGGCAGCGGGCTTCCCGAGCAGCAGGAGGACGACCGCCACCGCCGCGAAGGCCGTCGCGACGTAGCCCTCCCGCGGCTCGGTGAGGCCCCCGACGGACAGCAGGTAGGCACTGCACGTCACGGTGGCGGCCACCGCGACCCACCACGTCCAACGCCGGGCGACGTAGAGCGCGCCGCCACCGGCCAGGGCCAGGACCCCCATGAGCCCGAACATCGCGATCTCCGCGGGCGGGATGTTCTCTTTGGTCGTGAAGACCAGGATCGGCAGGAACAGCATGATGAGGGCGCCCTGGAGCAGCACGACCCACGATCCGAACAGCAGATATTTGGCCTGCGGTTGCTCCAACCGCTCCGGCGACGGGCGGCGAGATCCCTCGCCGCCCGTCGCCGTCGCCAACGCGCTCACGTTCCCGTCGGTATCAGGAAGGTGTGCTCGACGGGGCGGCCCCGGCGGAGGCGGTCGTCCAGTCGACGCCGCCGTACCACTTCTTCGACAGCTCGGACAGGGTGCCGTCCGCGTGCATGTCGTCCACGATCTGGCTCACCGCGTCGCTCAGGCTCTGGGCGTCCGTCGGATCGTTCTTGTCGAAGGCGATCGCGAGCGGCTCGTAGTACAGCGAATCCCCGACCAGCTTGATCGGACCGCCGTCGTCGATGAACGCCTGGATCGTCTGCTGGGCGCTGATCGCCGCGTCGCAGCGAACCCCGTCGCCGAGCGCCAGGTTGTCGAGCGCGTCGGTGTCCGTATCGAACGTCTGCAGGTTCCCGTCGTTGATCTCGAACTTGAACGGGGGTGCGGCGGCGCCGAGGACGAGGTCACCCTCCACATAGTCCTGATACGTGGTCGACACACCGACGCACACCGTCTTGCCGGTGAGGTCGGCCGGGCCGTTGATCGTGGTGTTGTCCTGGAACACCGAGATCGCCGCCGGTGTGTAGTAATAGGCGGGCGTGAAGTAGAAGAGGCTCTCGCGGTCAACCGTATCGGTCATCGAGCCCACGCTCACATCCCACCGGTCGTTCCACGACCCCGCGGTGATGGTGTTCCAGTGTTCTGGGCCTGGATGGCCGCCGTGACGCCGAGCCGGTTCGCGATCTCATTCGCGACATCGACGTCGAAACCGTTCCAGGTGCTGGTCTGCACGTCGTACCACGATTGCGGCTTGTACTTCGGGTCGGTTGCGACGCGGAGCGAACCGCTGGAACAGACTTCCGCGAGCGCGTCACCGGTGGTGGTGTCCGCCGAGGCGCATACGCCGGTACCGCTCCCGCCGGACGGGGCCGCCGCCGACGTGGACGAGTGTCGTTCGAGCACGCCGCACCGATCATGGCGAGGACCGCGAGGCCGGCAAGGGCCACCCGGGGTCGGAACTTGATCATGAGATCCCTCCTTCGTGGGCCCGCCGAGATGCGGGCCCGCACGCTGGGCCGGACTATAGGCCCGTGTCGACGGCCGGGCAACGCAACTGGCCGCCCAAGGCCTTCGACTGCTTGTACGCTTGCTCGCCCCGGCCGGGATGGCGGAACAGGCAGACGCGCGGGACTCAAAATCCCGTGTCCGAAAGGGCGTGCGGGTTCGACCCCCGCTCCCGGCACCAGGCGGAGTGGTCTTGCCCTATCCGAGGGCGTCGAGCGCCGCACGGGCGATCACGAGGTCCTCGTAGGCCATCCCGACGGACTTGAACACCGTGATGTCGGAGGGATCGGTCCGCAGGACAGCGCCGCGGGCGAGATCGGTGAGATCGGCACGGATGTGATCCGCGTCGATCACGCCCTCGCCGATCGGGATCAGGAGATCCCCCGCCTCGGCCAGTGCCTCGCGCCGCGTTTCGACCGCGACCTTCGCACGACGGATCGTCTCGGTGTCGAGCTCGCGTTGCAGGGGCAGCGACGCGCCGACCGCGTTGACGTGGGCGCCCGCGGCGAGATCCTCGCCCCGGAAGACCGAGACCGCCGACGTCGTGCAGGTGCACACGAGATCGGCCGCCGAAACGTCCTCGGGCACCCCGACCCGAGCGCCGAGCCCGAGCGCGGCGGCGCGCGCCACCAGCGCCTCGGCGCGAGCGGCGCCCCGCGACACCACGACGACCTCCTCGATGGGACGAACCACACACATCGCCTCGAGGTGGGCGGTCGCCTGGACTCCCGGCTCCGAACAGCACCAACCGGGACGCGTCGGGACGCGCCAGGAGGCTCGTCGCGACACCGCTGACCGCCGCGGTCCGGATCGCGGTGAGCTCGGTCCCGTCGATCACCGCCTCGGGCCGCTGCGACTCCACGTCGAACAAGACGTACGTCGCCTGGACGAAGGGCAGTCCCTTCTGCGGGTTGAACTCCGACAGGGTGACGAGCTTGACGCCCACGCCGGCGTCGCCGGTGGCCGGCATCGTCATCAGGGTGCCCGCCGCCGTCGCCAGGGTGGTGCGCATCGGCGACGCGAGGGATGGGTCCTCGCGGGCGAACGCGGTCGCGAGCGCGTCGATCGCGGCGCGCATGGGCAACGCGCGTCGGAGCTCGTCGGCCTCGACGACCCGCATCTACGCCTGCCCGACCGCCGAGCGGAACGCGGCCGCGAGGTCGAGCATCCCGGCGCGATCGTCCTCGAGCAGCCGCGCCATGAGCGCCGAGCCGACGGCGACACCGTCCGCGAACGCACACGCGGCCGTCGCGTGCGCCGGCGTGGCGATCCCGACACCGACGATCAGCGGCAGGTCCGTGGTCGGCCGCATCGCCGTGACGACCTCCTGCGCGGTCGTCGCCAGCGCACCGCGGACGCCCGTGACGCCGTAGGTGGCCACGCAGTAGACGAAGCCGCGGGAGGCGGCGCCGATCGCCGCGTAGCGCTCGGACGTCGTCCCCGGCGCCGCCAGCAGCACGACATCGATCGCCTGCTCGGCGGCGAGCGCCTCGAGTTCCGCCGCCTCATCGACCGGAAGATCCGGGACGATCAGGCCGGCGACGCCGGCGGCCGCGGCGTCCTCGCAGAACGACGCGAGCCCCGGGCGCCTGACGATGTTCGCGTACGTCATCACGGAGATCGGCACGTCCACCGCCGCGTCGGCGATCGTCGCGAGCACGTCGCGCGGATGGGCGCCGCGCTCGAGCGCGACACGAGACGCCTCCTGGATCACCCCGCCGTCCATGATCGGATCGGAATGCGGGATGCCGACCTCGATCGCGTCGGCACCGGCCGCGGCAAGCTCGCGCAGCAGCGCCGCATCGACCCCGGGGAAGCCGCCGGTCACGTAGGGCAGGAAGGCCTTGTCGCCGCGATCGCGGACGGCGCGCAGCCGCGTCTCGAGTGCGGCCCATCTAGGTCGTTCCCAGCGCCGCACGCACGGTGTCGAGATCCTTGTCGCCGCGGCCCGACAGGCAGACCAGCACCCGCGAGCCCTCCGGGAGCTCGCGGCGCGCCAGCCAGCCGATCACGTGCGAGGGCTCGAGCGCGGGCAGGATGCCCTCGGTCCGCGCCAGGAGCTGGAAGCCGGCGAGCGCCTCGTCGTCGGTCGCGCTCACGTAGCGGGCGAGCCCCGCGTCCTGCAGGTAGGCGTGCTCCGGCCCGACCCCCGGGTAGTCGAGTCCCGCGGAGATGGAGTGCGTCTCGATCACCTGCCCGTCGGGATCCTGGAGCAGGTAGCTCAGCGCGCCGTGCAGCACGCCGGGCTGACCCTGTGTGAGGGAGGAGCAGTGCCGACCGAGCTCCATCCCGGTCCCGCCGGCCTCGACCCCGATCAGCTCGATCCCCGGCGCGCCCACGAACGCGGTGAACATGCCGATCGCGTTCGAGCCGCCCCCGACGCAGGCGAGCACGTACTGCGGATCGAGGCCGAGGCGCGCCGCGTACTGGGCGCGAGCCTCGTCGCCGATCACCCGCTGCAGGTCGCGCACCAGCGCCGGGAACGGGTGCGGCCCCACGACGGAGCCGATCACGTAGTGGGTCGTGCGCACCGAGCCGGCCCAGTCCCGCATCGCCTCGTTCACGGCCTCCTTCAACGTCCGCGTGCCGGCCAGCACGGGACGGACCTCCGCGCCGAGGAGCTCCATCCGGGCGACGTTGGGCGCCTGGCGGTGCGTGTCCTCCTCCCCCATGTAGACGACGCAGGGGAAACCGAGCAGCGCGCACGCCGTGGCGGTGGCCACCCCGTGCTGGCCGGCGCCGGTCTCGGCGATGATCCGCTCCTTGCCCAGGTGCCGCGCGAGGAGAACCTGGCCGAGCGCGTTGTTGATCTTGTGCGCCCCGGTGTGGGCCAGGTCCTCGCGCTTGAGCCAGATGAACTGCCCCAGCTCCTCGGACAGGCGTGCGGCGTACGTGATCGGCGTCGGCCGGCCGACGAAGTCGGCGAGCAGGCCGCCGAGTTCCGCGCGGAACGCCGGGTCGTCGCGGAGCGTCTGCCACGCCGTTGCCAGCTCGTCCAGCGCCGGGATCAGGATCTCGGGCGCGTACCTTCCTCCGTAGGCGCCGAATCGGCCGCGGGCGTTCGGACGCTCGGGAGCGGCGGTGCTCATCGGGTCTCCTTCCCGTGGATCAGTTCCTGCAGCGCGGCGCCGGGGTCGGTCGCCCGCATCAGTGCCTCGCCCACCAGGATGGCAGACGCGCCGGCGGCCACCGCCGCCACGACGTCGGCGCGGGACCGGATCCCGCTCTCCAAGACCGCGACCCGATCGCGTCCGATCCGTTCGAGCCGGCGAAGCGCCGCCGGCACGTCGACCACGAGCGACTCCAGATCGCGCGCGTTCACCCCGATCACCGCGGCGTCGGTCGCGAGGGCCCGCTCCAGGTCCGCGTCGGAGTGCGTCTCGACGAGGGGTTCCATCCCGAGCTCTCGGGACGCCGTGAGCATCGCGGCCAGGTCGTCGTCCGGCAGGCAGGACGAGATCAGCAGCACCGAATCGGCACCGGCGGCGCGCGCTTCGAGGATCTCGTCGGGATCGAGCAGGAAGTCCTTCCGCAAGACGGGGTGCTCCACCGCGGCTCGAACCGCGCGGAGATCCTCCATCGCGCCGCCGAAGTGCGTGGGCTCGGTGAGCACCGAGATGACCGCGGCCCCGCCCGTGTCGTAGGCGGTCGCCTGGAGCACCGGGTCGGCGTCGATCGCGATCGCACCCGCCGACGGCGAGGCGCGCTTGACCTCCGCGATCACGGCGACGCCGTCTTCCTCCGCGTAGCCACGGAGCGTCCAGGCAAGGTTCCGGGCCGGCGGCGCGGCGGCGGCGGCGGCCGACAGGGCCTCGTGATCGAGCGGCCGTTCGATCAGCGCGCGTCTGCGTTCCGTGACGAAATCGGTGAGGAAACCCATGGGGCGGGCAGTCTATCGGGGCCTACACGGCGGCCCAGAGAAGGGCCTCGCCGAGATCGAGCGATCCATCCATCGCCGCACGCCCGACGACCGCGCCGATCGCGCCGGCGTCGCGGACCGCCGCGAGGTCGGCCACCGACCGGATCCCGCCGGCGCCGATCGTCGGCACGCCGGCGCGCGCGACGCGCCGCACGAGCTCCGTGTCCGGCCCCGACTCCCTGCCGACCCGCCCGACCGCCGTCACGAGGAAGCCCGGCGCGCCCGCCGTGCGGAGCCACCCGAGCGTCGACATCAGGTCGAGATCCACCGCCTCGGCGCCCCGTGCGCGGATGCGCCCGTCCGCGACCTCGATGCCGAACACCACCTCGCCGGGCCGCGCGCGCGCGAGGATCTCGGCGACCGAGGTCCTCCTCGACGAGCGCGGCGGACGACACCACCACGCGGGAGGCGCCCGCCTCGAGGAGCGCGCCGATCTCACCCCAGGTGCGCACCCCGCCGCTCGCCTGGACCGTCGCGCCGGGCAGCGCCGCGATGGCCCGAACCACCTCGAGGTTGGTCTCCGTCCCGCCGAACGCGAGATCCATGTCGACGACGTGCAGCCACCGTGCGCCCGCCTCGAGACACGAGCGAGCGGCGAGGAGCGGGTCGCCGCCGAACGCATCGAGCGGGGCGGGGCCCGTCGGGGTGTAGACCCCGAGTCCGCCGTCGGTCAGATCGATCGCGGGAAGCAGCGTGAAGGGCATCCGCGAACGATAGCGGGCCTTCAGACGGTCTCGTGTTCGAGCCGCGCCGCGGACGGGCCGAGCAGATGACGGAGCTCGTCGAGCAACGAGCCCTGCCCGTTGACCGTGAACGCCCCCAGGGACAGCGGCTGCACGCCCTGGGAGGACAGGAAGCGAAGGCGCACCGGCACCTCTCCCGGCGAGCTCTCCAGCAGCGTCTTCAACTTGTTGAGGACGCCGGGCGAGCAGATCGCGGCGGGCAGGTCCACGACGAGCACCCCGGGGCCGGTCGTGCCCGCCGCGAGCGTCGGCTCGCGCACCTCGGTGGCCCGGATCTGCAGCTCGCGGCCCCGACGGTCGATCCGCCCGGTCGCCAGCACGATCCGGTCCATCTCGAACAGTTCGGGCACCGCCTCGAACACGCTCGGGAAGGCGACCACCTCGACCCCGCCCGTCAGACTCTCCAACCGGAACTGCGCGTAGGGCTCGCCCCGCTTCGTGAACTTCCGCGCCAGCGTGCCGATGATGCCGCCCAACACGACGAGCTCGCCGTCGTCTCGGTTCTCCAGATCCGTGATCTGACACGTGCACTGTGCCTTCAGCTGGTCCTCGACGCCGAGCAAGGGATGGTCGGTCACGAACTGCCCGAGCATCTCCTTCTCCTTGGACAGCAGGAGCCGTTTGTCGAGCTCCTCGCCGGCCAAGACCGACTCGTCGATCTCGACGACACCCTCCTCGCCCCCGAACAGCGAGAACTGGCCGGCGGCCTCGGCTTTGCGCTCGGCCAGGATCGGCGCCGAGACGCGCTCGAACGCCGGCTGCTCGCCCACCTGCTGCAGCATGCCCCCACGGGTGTAGCCCAGGGACTCGAACGCGCCGGCGAAGATGAGCGACTCGAGCACGCGCTTCGTGAGCGAGGTCGGCTCGACCCGTCGGCAGAAATCGGCGAAGGATTCGAACGGCCCGCCGGCCGCACGTGCCTCCAGGATGCCGGCGACCACGCCGCCGCCCACGTTGCGCACGGCCGACAGTCCGTAGCGGATCGCACGGCGGTCGCCGGGCGCCGGGGCGAAGTCCATGTCGGATTCGTTGACGTCGGGAGGCAGGACCTCGATGCCCATCCCGCGACAGGCGTACAGGTAGTAGGGCTTGCGATCCTTGTCGTCCTTGACCGACGTGAGGATCGCCGCCATGTACTCGACCGGGTGGCGCGCCATCAGATAGGCGGTCTGATAGGCGACGTAGCCGTAGGCGCAGGCGTGCGAGGCGTTGAACCCGTAGTCGGCGAAGGGCTCGATGTACTCGAACAGGCTCTCGGCCGCCCGCTGCTCGCGGCCGAGCGCGACGGCGCCCTTCACGAACTTCTCGCGCTCGGCGGCGACCTTCTCGCGGATCTTCTTGCCCATGACCTTGCGCAGCGTGTCGGCCTCGCCCATCGTGAACCCGGCCATCACCACCGCGGTCTGCATGACCTGCTCCTGGTAGACGATGATGCCGTAGGTGTCCTTGAGCACCGGCTCGAGGTCGGGGTGCGGGTAGGTGACCTTCTTGCGGCCGTGCTTGCGCTCCGCGTACTCGGTGTGTTGCCCCATCGACAGGAGACCGGGCCGGTACAGGGCCACGCACGCCATCAGGTCCTCGAACCGATCCGGCTCCAGCAGCTTGATCAGGTTCTTCACCCCTGCGGACTCCATCTGGAACACGCCGATCGTGTCGCCGCGGCGCAGCATCGCGTAGGTCTCGTCGTCATCCAGCGGCACGTGATCGATGTCGAGCTCGACCCCGCGGTTGTGCAGATGCCGCAGCGTCTCGGTGATCACCGAGAGGTTCCGCAAGCCGAGGAAGTCCATCTTGAGCAGGCCGAGCTGCGCGACGCCGTTCATGTCGAACTGCGTCACCATCTTCTTCGCGTCGTCGCGGGAATCCTTCGTCAACTTGAGCGGCAGGTATTCGACGAGCGGTCGGTCGCCGATCACGACGCCGGCGGCGTGCACGGAGTCCTCGCGCCGCAGTCCCTCGAGGGCGCGCGCGGTGTCGATGATCTCCTTCGCCTCCGGTTGGCGCTCGTAGGCCTCGCGGAGCTCGGCGCTGGTCTGCAGCGCGGAGTCGATCGGCTCGTCGCGGCCCATGATCGCCGGGGGGTACATCTTGCAGAGCTCGTCGCCGACCCGCGGCGGGAAGCCCAGCACGCGAGCGGCGTCGCGGATCCCCTGCTTGCCCTTGATCGTCTGGAACGTGACGATCTGGGCCACGTGATCCACGCCGTACTTCTCGGTCGCGTAGCGGATCACCTCGTCGCGACGGCGCTCGTCGAAGTCCATGTCGATGTCGGGCATCTCGACCCGGTCGGGATTGAGGAACCGCTCGAACAACAGCCCGTAGCGCAGTGGATCGAGATCGGTGATCCGCAGCGCGTACGACACGACCGATCCGGCCGCCGATCCCCGCCCCGGGCCCACGCGGATGCCCTGCTCGCGCGCGAAGTGGATGAGGTCCCACACGATCAGGAAGTACCCGGAGAACCCCATCTTCGAGATGATCGACAGCTCGTGGTCGATGCGGGCGGTCACCTCGGCCGGGATGGGTCGCTCGTAGCGGTCCTCGGCCCCGCGCTCGACGAGCTCGCGCAGGTAGCTGTCCAGCGGTTCGCCGGCCGGGGTTTCGAACCGCGGCAGCCGATACTCCGTCACGCCGTCGACCAGCACACGCTCGAGCTCGGGAAGCAGCTCGATGCGTGCGGCGATCTCGAGGGTCTGGTCGCACGCCTCGGGCAGCTCGGCGAAGACCCGTCGCATCTCGGCCGCGCTCTTGAGGTAGAAGTCCTCGGAGTCGAACTTCAGACGCTTGGGGTCCGACTGCAGCTTCTGCTGTTGGATGCACAGCAAGACGTCGTGCGGCTTGGCGTCATCGGGTCGCGTGTAGTGCAGGTCGTTGGTCGCGACCACCGGCACCGCGATGTCGCGTGCGAGCTGCACCTGCTTGGCCAGGATCGCCCGCTGGTCGGCGAGCCCGTGATCCTGCATCTCGATGAAGTAGCCGTCGGCGCCGAAGATGTCGCGGTACTCGCCGGCGACGGCGAGCGCCCGGTCGTGCTGGCCCGCGAGCAACTGGACGCCGATCTCCGAGGACAGGCACCCCGACAGGCAGATGATGCCCTCGGCGTGCTCGGCCAGCAGTTGTTTGTCCATCCGCGGCCGGTGGTAGAAACCCTCGAGGTAGGCCTGCGACACGAGCTTGAGCAGGTTGCGGTAGCCGGTCTCGTTCCTCGCCAGAAGGGTGAGGTGGTAGTACTTCTCCTCGCTCTCACCCGGGTTGCGATCGAACCGCGATCCGGGTGCGACGTAGGCCTCCACGCCGATGATCGGCTTGACGCCGACGGCCCGCGCGGCCGCGTAGAACTTCAGCGTGCCGAACATCGCCCCGTGATCGGTCATCGCCAGGGCGGGCATGCCGTGCGCGACCGCCTCGGTGAAGATCGTCGGCGCCGAGGGGTTGGACTTCGGCGCCTCGATCCGCGCCGCCCCGTCCAGCAGCGAGTACTCCGTGTGCGTGTGGAGGTGAACGAAGCCCGGCTCTGTCATCGTCGCTGGTCGTAGCCCTTCCGGCAGTGTTTTCCACAGCCCGGCGCTGCTTGTGGACAACTTACACGCATGTGATTCGGTGGGACCCGAACCTACGTCGAGGCCACCGGGGCGTCAAGAGCGCAGGTCGGCGCGGGCGAGCCGAAGGGCATCCGAGAGGTCCGGCGGCAGCGCTTCCTCCACCTCGATGCGCTCGCCGGTGATCGGATGGTCGAAGGCCAGCCGCCAGGAGTGCAGGAACGGCCGGCGAAGGCCGACCCGGCGGGCCTCGTCACCGCCGCCGCCGTAGCTGCGATCGCCCACGATCGGGTGGCCGATCGCCTGCAGGTGCACGCGGATCTGATGCGTCCGGCCGGTCCGCGGCGCGGCCTCCACCAGCGCGGTGCGCGGCAGCCGTTCCTGCACCTCGAAGGCCGTGGCCGCCGCCCGTCCCTCGACCCGGTCGACGATGATCCGGGCCGCGCGACGGCCGAGCGGCGCCTCGACGCTGAAGACGTCGTGCTCGGGGGCGCCGCGGACGAGCGCGAGGTAGCGCCGATCGATCTCGTGCCGCTTGAGCTGGGCCCGCAGTCCCGCGAACGCGGCGTCGGAGCTCGCGACCAGCATCAGACCCGCTCGTGCCCACATCCAGACGATGGACGATCCCCGGGCGGTCCACGCCACCCGCCGGTGCGAGCGGGACCCCCATGCCCAGCAGCCGGTTCACGAGCGTGCCCGCTCGATGGGTCGCGGTCGGGTGCGTGATGACGCCCGCCGGCTTCACGACGACGACCAGATGCTCGTCGCGGTAGCGCACCGGCACGGACCGCGGGTCGGGCGCGAGGGATCGGTCGGTGAGCAGATCGACCTCGAGCTCCTCGTCGCCCAACAGCCGGAACGACTTGGGACGCGCGACGCCGTCGACCGTGACGAGCCCGTCGGCGATCGCTCGCTGCACGTCGGCGCGCGGGACACCGGTGAGGGCCGTCACGACCACGTCGAGACGACCCGGCGTCGCCTCGAACCGCTCAGGCATCGGTGGTCACGTCCGCCTGCGCAGCCCGCCCCTCCCGGAAGGACTGGATCGCCAGCAGCACGGCCCCCGACACGACGGCCGCGTCGGCGAGGTTGAAGACCGGCCACACATGGGGATCGATGAAGTCGACGACCCGACCGGAGAGCCCCGGACCGCGCAGGATGCGGTCGAGGAGGTTGCCGAACGCGCCCCCCAGGATCAGCCCGAGGGCGACCGCGTGGAGGGTCGGCCGGGCGCGGAAGGCGGTGCCGAGGATCGCGAGACACACGACGATGGCGGCCGCTGCGAACAGGAGCGGGGCGCGGTCGCCGAAGCTGAACGCGCCCCCGCTGTTGGTCGTGAACCGCAGGGTGAGCACGCCCTCGATCACGTCACGCGGGTGCGCGGCGAAGGAGCGCTCCGCCCAGATCTTGCTGGCGCGATCGAGGAGGATCACCGCGCCGGCGGTACCAAGGATGAGGAGGCCGCCGCGTCGGCGAGCCGGGTCCACCCGTCAGCGGCGCGACTGCGCCTGTGCGTCTTTGATGCACAGATCCACGTACGGCAGGGCCTTGATGCGCGCCTTCTCGATCGGCTTGCCGCAGCGTTCGCAGATCCCGTAGGTGCCGGCATCGATGCGCTTGAGGGCACGGTCGATCTTCTGGAGCAGGTCGCGCACGTTCTGCTCGATCGAGAGCTCCTTCTCGCGTTCGAACGTGGCCGTGCCCGCGTCGGCGGACTCGTCATCCACCCCGACGTCGCCGGACAGATCGGACTGCGTCGTGGCGAAGGTCTGGTCTTCGATCGTCGCGAGCTGCTCGGCAAGCTCGGTGCGCTCCACCTGCAGACGAGCCTCGAACTCGTCGATCTCCTTCTTCGTGAGCTTGGCGGTTGCCATGGCGGCGAAGGATAACAGGAACCGCCGCAACGACCGATCCTTCGGACCGCCGGACGGGGCCGGTCCATGGTGCGCCGCAAGGGTTCGGATGGCGTCACCGACTGCCAAACCACGCGCACCGTGACCGTCTCCATGCCTGCGTGTAGCATGCCTCGCATCGGCGTGGACGGGAACGCGTCGCCGAGGTCACCGCGACACGAGCGAGCCGGGACGGTGGGAGCCGGCGCCGCGCCCTCGGTCGACATCCTCCCCGAGCCCCTGCCCGAACCGCTCGCGGACGGCCCGCGAGCGCGGTAGGCGCAGGCGGGTGTCGCCCGTGACGGCGACGGGTCGTTCGGCCTTCGAGCCGGTCGACCGACGAGCGGCCGCGAGCCACGTGCGGCAAGCGAGGTGGTACCGCGGGGCCCAGGCCTCGTCCTCGCCCCGAGGACGAGCGCACGGACGGAGGCCCCATGACGATCTACGACCCGGTCGACACGAAGGTGTCGTTCCCCGAGCTGGAGGAACGGATCCTCGCGTGGTGGGGCGAGGCCGACATCTTCGCGCGGTCGCTGCGGGCCCGCGCCGACGCGCCCACCTGGCTCTTCTACGAGGGACCGCCCACCGCGAACGGGAAGCCGGGCATCCATCACGTCGAGCCTCGCACCTTCAAGGACGTCTACCCGCGCTACAAGACGATGACGGGGCACCTCGTGCGCCGCAAGGGCGGCTGGGACTGCCACGGGCTGCCGGTCGAGCTCGAGGTGGAGAAGGAGATCGGCACCACCGGCAAGCGCGACATCGAGGCGTTCGGCGTCGCGGCGTTCAACGAACGCTGTCGCGCCTCCGTCCAGCGCTATGTCGGCGAGTTCGAGCGGCTGACCGACCGGATCGGCTTCTGGATCGACATGTCGGATGCCTACTGGACGATGTCGACGCCGTACATCGAGTCGGTGTGGTGGTCCCTGAAACGCCTGCATCAGCGGGGGCTCCTCGTGGAGGACCACAAGGTCACCGCGTACTGTCCGCGCTGCGGCACGGCGCTGTCGGACGCGGAGGTGGCGCTCGGCTACGAGCACGTCGAGGACCCCAGCGTGTTCCTGCGGTTCCCGATCGTGGAGGCGGCCGACCGAGACCTGATCGGGGCGTCGCTCGCGGTGTGGACGACGACGCCGTGGACGCTGCCGTCCAACACCGGCGCGGCGGTCGCGGCCGACGCCGACTACCTGGTGCTCGCCCGCGGCGACGAGCGGATGATCGTCGGCGCGCCGCTGGCCGGCGCGCTCGGTGAGGGCTGGAGCGAGGTTCGTCGCGTCGCCGGCCGCAGCCTCGTCGGCGCCCGGTACGAGCCCCCGTACCCGAACGTCGAGGACGCCCACACGGTGGTGGCGGCGGACTACGTCTCCCTGGAGGACGGCACGGGGATCGTCCACATCGCGCCCGCCTTCGGGCCCGAGGACCTCGCGATCGGGCGCACGCAGGGCTGGCCGGTGTGGCGACCGGTCGCCGACGACGGCACCTTCACCGAGCAGGCGCCGGCGTTCGTGCAGGGGGTCTTCGTGAAGGATGCCGACCCGGCGATCATCGAGGATCTTCGCGCCCGAGGCGTCCTGATCAGCGCCGGCACCTACGAGCACGCGTACCCGTTCTGCTGGCGCTGCCGAACGCCGCTGCTCTACTTCGCGCGGACGTCGTGGTACGTCCGCACGACCGCGGTCAAGGACCGGCTGCTCGCGGTGAACGACGGTGTCCACTGGTACCCCGAGCACATCAAGCACGGCCGCTTCGGCAACTGGCTGGAGAACAACGTGGACTGGGCGCTGTCGCGCGAGCGGTACTGGGGCACCCCGCTGCCGATCTGGCGATGCGCCGAGGGCCACGAGACGGCGATCGGCTCGCTGACCGAGCTTTCCGAGCTCTCGGGACGCGACGTGCACGACGTCGACCCGCATCGCCCGTTCCTCGACGAGATCACGTTCCCCTGCCCGACGTGTGCGGGCGTCGCGACACGCGTCCCCGAGGTGATCGACGCCTGGTACGACTCCGGCGCGATGCCGTTCGCGCAGTGGGGCTATCACCCCGAGCTCGGCCGCGGCATCGAGGCGTTCGAGACCGGCTTCCCGGCCGACTTCATCTCCGAGGCGATCGACCAGACCCGCGGGTGGTTCTACACCCTGATGGCCGAAGGCGTGCTGCATTTCGATGAGACGGCGTACCGCAACGTCGTCTGCCTGGGCCACCTGATCGCCGAAGACGGCCGCAAGATGTCGAAGTCCCTCGGCAACCAGTTCGATCCGTGGCAGGCCCTGAACCGCCAGGGAGCCGACGCCCTGCGCTGGTGGATGCTCACGAGTGGCTCCCCCTGGGAGCCTCGCCGGATCGGCCACGAGATCCTCGACGAGCACGTGCGCCAGTTCCTGCTGCCGCTGTGGAACATCTACGCCTTCTATGTCACGTACGCCAACGCGGCGGGGATCGATCCCGATGCCGAGGCGCCGGGCGACGAGGCGCTCGGCGTTGCTGGATCGGTGGATCCTGTCCCAGCTCGCGGGCGCGGTGCGCGACGTGCGCGCGGGGCTGGATGCCTACGACGCGACCGGCGCCGGCCGTCGGATCCAGCGGCTCATCGACGACCTGTCCACGTGGTACGTCCGACGGAGTCGTCGTCGGTTCTGGAACCCGGGCGGGGCGGTCGACGCCGACACCCGCGCCGCGTTCGGCACGCTGCACGCCTGTCTGGTGACCCTCGCGCAGCTCCTGGCCCCCTTCACACCGTTCGTGAGCGAGGCGTTGTGGCGCAACCTCGCGGCGGCGCGCGCCGGTCGCCCGGACTCCGTGCACCTCTCGGACTTCCCCGTCGTCGATGAGGCGGCGCTCGATCCCGAGCTCGACGACGCGATGGCGACGGCGCGGCAGCTGGTCGAGCTCGGCCGGCGCGTCCGTGCCGACACGAAGGTGCGCATCCGGCAACCGCTCGCCGAGGCGGTCGCGCACGTGCCCGCGCCCGGCCCGACGCTCGAGGCGCTGCTCCCGATCGTCGCCGAAGAGCTCAACGTGAAGACGGTGCGCCTCGCGACGAACGCAGACGCGTTCGGCACGTGGCGAGCGAAGCCCGACTTCAAGGTGCTGGGCCCGCGGCTCGGTCCGCGGGTGAAAGCCCTGGCGGCGACGCTTGCAGCCGACGACGGCACCCTCGCCGAACGTCTCGCGGCCGGCACCGGCGTCGAGGTCACGATCGACGACGGCCCCGCGGTCTCGATCGAGCCCGAGGACGTCGAGCTCGCCCAGGAGGTGCTCGAGGGCTGGGGGGTCGCCTCCGACGGCGGCCTCACGATGGCGCTCGAGCTCGACGTGTCGCCCGAGCTGCGCCGGGAGGGCCTGGCGCGTGAGCTCGTGCGCATCGTCCAGGACGCGCGCAAGGCGGCCGGGCTCGATGTGAGCGACCGCATCGCGCTCGGGATCGAGGTCGACGGCGAGCTCGCCGAGGCGCGGGACGCCCACGCGGCGTTCATCGCCGGTGAGACGCTGGCCCGCGAGCTGGTTTCCGAGCCGCTCGAGGACCCGGTGCACACGGCGACCGCCGAGCTGGACGGCCATCGGGTCATCGTGACCCTCCGGCCCTCGGGGGCCGGTTAGCCCTCTTCGCCCCAGAAGAGCCGTCGCAGCGACGGGTCGCCGTCACCCTCGCGATCGCCCGCGGCCGCGTGCTGCGGCTCGTCGACACGGACGGGCTCGTCCCGGGGCGTCGTCGGCACCGGGGCGGTCGGCGCCGGCCCGAGGCGCGGCGTCAGGCGCCGCCTCAGGCACGGCGACCGGCGCCTGCGGCGCGGTTGCGGCCGGGTCGGCGGGAGGGGTCGGCGCCGCAGATCGCGCCTTCCTCGCCATGGCCTTCACCGCCTCGGCGTGTCCCTGGACCAGGGTCGCCAGGCTCTGCAGGAAATCCCGTTCCCGGGTGAGGAAGGCGTCGACCGCCGCGCGGTCGGCGCCGCTGCCCGCGACGACGGTCGCCCCGCCGGCGAGCGCGGCCGCGTGCTCGTTGGCCTCCGCGACGATCCGCGCCGCCTCGTCGCGAGCCCGCTGCACGATCTCGTCCGCCTGGCGGTTCACCTCGTCGAGATCCGACGTGCCGACGATCGGTGCGCCCCCGGCGCGTATCCGCTCGTTCTCGGCGATGATCGCCTCGGTCGAGGCGGTGAGTCGATCGAGGAACTCGTCGACGTCGCGCATGCGATAGCCGCCGAAGCGGGACACGCCGAATTCCTGCCGTTGGATGTCTGCCGGCGTGATCGTTGCGCCGGTGGGGTCCGGTGTCGCGGGATCCTGGTGGTTCGCCATGTCGGTGCCTCCTACCTCAGCACAGCGCCTGCTGTGCGACGAAGATGATCACGAACGCCACGAGGACCGAGATGTCGAACATGCCGGCCGGCGGCACGATGCGTCGCAGCGGCTTGAGCCCCACCTCGGTGACATCGATGAGGAGATCGTAGGCCGATCGGAGCGGTCCGGTCATCGGCCGTCTGCCGCCGAAGTACTCGATCCAGCTCACGATCACCCGCGCGAGGAGCAGCAGCCACACGACGGTGAGTGCGAGGCAGATCAGGCGCCCGAACGGGTTGGCGGCAACGACCATCGGGCGGGAAGGCTAGCAGCCGACGGGGCCGTGCCCGACCCGAGCCAACTAGAACTGGTTGTAGAAGGCGCCGCCGGCGAGCTTCTCGCGGTCCTCGGCCGACACCTCGACGTCGGCGGGACTCAACAGGTAGACCCGGTTGGCGATCAGCTCGATCTTGCCGTCGAGCCCGTAGACGAGCCCGGACGCGAAGTCCACGAGCCTGCGCGCCGTGGCGTCCTCGGTGCTCTGGAGGTTCATGATGACCGCGGCGCCTTCCTTGAACCGGTCCGCGACGTCCCGGGCCTCGTTGAACCGCTTGGGCTCGGACTTGTGGATCGCCGAGGGACCCGCGGCAGCCGGACGGGGTGCGGCGATCGTGCGCACCACGCCCTCCGCATCGGCGGACATGTCGCCGACCGGCTGCGGACGCATCCGCCGAACCGTCGACGGCTCCGCCTCGGGCATCTCGTCGACGAAGTCTTCATCCTCTTCGACGAGCCCCAGGTAGTTGAGGGTCTTCTTCCACACGCCGGCCATCCTCGCTTCCTCCCGCTCACGACCCCGACCGGTCAGGGCGTTCGGGCACCGAACACCGCCGTACCGATCCGGACCATCGTAGCGCCTTCTTGCACCGCGACGCCGTAATCCAACGACATCCCCATCGACAGTTCCAGCACGTGGGGGTGCTTTTCCCGCAGGTCATCGCGGAGCTGCCGCAGCTGTCGGAAGTAGGGGCGGGCTCCTTCCGGGGTCTCGGTGATCGGCGCGATGGTCATCAGGCCGCAGAGCCGGAGGCCCCCGAGGGCGGCGATCGCGTCGGCGGCGGCGGGCACGAGCTCCGGGGCGACGCCCGCCCGCTCCCCCGTGGCGTCGACCTCGATCAGCACGTCCAGCACGCGACCGGCCCGCGCCGCCCGGCCCGCGAGCCGGCGCGCCGCGTGCTCGCCGCCCACCGTGTGGACGACATCGGCGAGATCGGCCACGTGGTGAGCCGTGCTCGACTGCAGCGCCCCGATGAAATGCCAGCGCACGTCGAGCCCCTCGAGCGCGCGGTGCTTGTCTCGAAACTCGCGGACGTAGTTCTCGCCGAGATCGGTGACCCCCGCGTCGACCGCGGCCCGGATCGCGGCCGCCCCGACCGTCTTGCTCACGGCCACGAGGCGAACGTCGGTCGGCAGACGGCCCGCGGCGACGGCGGCCTCCCCCAGACGGCGCCGGACCTCGGCCAGATTGGCCGCGATCTGCTCATCGCTGATCACATCGCGAGCATACGGAAGGGGGCGGGCGGGGCTCGGTGCCTCGAGGCGGGGGAAGGTCGCCTCCGGCGCCGAGCCCGGCCCGCCCCCACGTTCGCGCGGGGCCGCGCGGGGCGGCAGAGCTGTGGATCAGTTCTTCAGGAAGTCCGGGATGTCCAGATCCTCTTCCGCGTCGAAGGACACCGACGCCGGCTGATCCAGGTCGGTCGCGAACACGTCCGCGTCGTCGTCGTGCAGGAGCGACGGGAGGGGCTCCTCCGAGCCCGACCGAACGGGCTCCTCCAGCAGGCGAGACAGCCGGCTCTCGAACCGGTTGTCCGAGGACAAGGCCACCTTGTCGAACCCCGCGGCCACGACGGTGACCCGGACCTCTTCGCCGAGCATGTCGTCCACGACCGCCCCGAAGATGATGTTCGCGTCGGGATGCGCCACCCGGGTGATCGCGTCGGCCGCCGCGTTCACCTCGTGCAGGGACAGGTCCGTCGGGCCCGAGATCGACAACAGCACGCCCTTGGCGCCGTCGATCGAGGACTCCAGCAGTGGGCTCGAGATCGCGGCCTTGGCAGCCTCGGTCGCCCGATCGGTGCCCGAGCCGATGCCGATGCCCATCAGCGCCGAGCCGGCGCCCGCCATCACCGACTTCACGTCGGCGAAGTCGAGGTTGATCAGCCCGGGCGTCGTGATCAGCGACGTGATCCCGTCCACGCCCTGATACAGCACCTGGTCGGCCATGCGGAACGCATCGACCATCGGCATCGAGGGGTCGGCGACCTGGAGCAGGCGATCGTTGGGAACCACGATCAGCGTGTCGACCGCCTTCTTCAGCTCGGTGATGCCGAGGTCGGCTTGCGTCGCGCGCTTGCGCCCCTCGAAGCCGAAGGGCCGCGTGACGACGCCGATCGTGAGCGCCCCGAGGTTCCGCGCGATCTCCGCGACCACCGGCGCACCCCCGGTGCCCGTGCCGCCGCCCTCGCCCGCGGTGATGAACACCATGTCGGCGCCCTTGAGGATCTCTTCGATCTCGTCGGCGTGCTCATCGGCCGCGTTCTTGCCGACGTCGGGGTCGGAGCCCGCACCGAGGCCCCTCGTCGTCTCCCGGCCGATGTCGAGCTTCACCTCGGCATCGGACATCAGCAGGGTCTGCGCGTCGGTGTTCACCGCGATGAACTCGACGCCCCGAAGACCCGACTCGATCATCCGGTTCACCGCGTTCACGCCGCCACCACCGATACCGATCACCTTGATGACGGCGAGGTAGTTCTGGGGAGCGTCCATCATGGTTCGTCCTGTCCTCCGCGCGACACGTCGGTCGCCCACACACCGAACTCCTACCTGGGGAAACGTCGATCACTACGTACAACTATAACCGTTAAGTAGATAGTTATTGTCATATCCACCTTCAGTCAAGGTCGTGACAGTACCCGTCGTAACGTGCATCGTCAAGCGGCGCACGGAGCAACTTCAAGTCTGAGGTTCGTGGTGGCGGTGACAGTTCGGAGTGTCCGACTCGAACCTCACGGGGTCAACGTCGACCCGTCGGACAGCGTTGCACTCGGTGCGGTTGGAGCTGAGACATCGATGGACGTGAGCTCGAGGTCGCCGGAGGACGCCCACCGCAGGACCGCGCGCAACGCCTCTGCCTTCGCGGCCTCCTCACCCGCCGCCCCGGTCTGGACCGTCGTGCCGGACGTGAGCGTGAGCGTCACGAGACCGTCCTGCCCGACCGTGACCGCCGAGATCCGCTTGGAAACGACCGGATCGATCGCCACGAGGATCGCGGCCGCCGCCTGTCGCTGCTGCTCGCTCGGGGCGCCCAGGGCGGCTCGCACCGCCGGGAGCTTGTCCGGAACACCCGGGGCCATCGGCAACACCGATGCATCGCTCGCCAGCACGCCGTGCTCCCCCAGCGCGTCGATGAGGCCGACGGGACGGCGTTCCGTGATCCGGAGCTCCAACGTGTCGGGAAGATCGACGAGGACCGCGGCGTCGGCGACCCACGGACTCGTTTCGAGCCGACCGACCACCGCGTCGCGATCCACGTGCACGACGTTCGTGGCCTCGTCCACCCCGCCGAGTCCACGGACCTCCTCGGCGGTGAGCACGTCGACGCCCGTGACGCGGATATGGCGAGCCCGGAACAAGGGCGTGTAGGTCAGGGCCCAGCACGCGAGCCCGAGGAGCAGGAGGGCCCCGACGATCAGGGCGACGACACGCCGCCGCCGGCCGGTTCGCTCAGTCACCGGCCTCGCCGATCACGCGGACCTCCGGCAGCAACGCGATCCCGGTCTCGGCCTCGACCCGTCCCTGGATCATGTGGATCAACGCCTCGACATCGGCGGCCGTCGCCCCCGGCTCCGTGACGATGAAGTTGGCGTGTTTGGCGGAGACGCTGGCGCCGCCGACGCGCGCTCCCTTGAGGCCGGCGGCATCGATCAGCGCGGCCGCGTGCCCGCCCGGCGGATTCGTGAAGACGCTGCCACAGTTCGGCTCCGCGATCGGCTGTGTCTCGCGGCGCCACCGACGGGCGTCGTCCATCGCCGCGCGGATGCGCGTCGGGTCGCCCGGTTGCAGACGCAGCTGCGCGCCGGTCACCACGGCGTCGGCATCGAGGTCGGTGTGGCGATAGCCGAACCCGGCCGCCGCCGCCGGGAGCTCGTGGGGTCCGGCACCGCGCAACCCGTATGTCGCAACCGTCTCGACGACGTCGCTCAATTGACCGCCGTGCGCCCCGGCGTTCATCCGCACCGCCCCGCCGAGGCTGGCCGGGATCGCCACGGCGAAGGACAGCCCCGCCAGCCCGTGTTGCAGCGCGACGCCCGCCAGCGCCGGCAGCGGCATCGCCCCACCGGCGCGCAGGACATCGCCGTCGCGTGCCGCCCAGCGGAAGCCGCGCCCGAGTCGCAGCACGAGGCCGGGGAAGCCGGCGTCGGCGACGAGGACGTTGGATCCCTTCCCCAAGACCACGAAGGGGATGTCGGTACGGACGATCGCGTCGGCCGCCGCGGCCAGATCCCGCTCGTCCTCGGGCTCGAGGAACAGGGCCGCTGCCCCGCCGATCCGAAACGTCGTCAGCGACGCCATCGGGAACGCCTCGCGGAGCCGGTCGCCGCAGGCCGACCGCAGGAGCTCGCGCGCCGCAGCGAGATCGCCGCTCATCCACCCACCTCGGCGATCCGGTCGCGGATGGCGTCGCCCAGCATCCACACGTCGCCGCACCCCATCGTCACGACGAGGTCGCCGTCGGAGATCTCCTCGGCGAGGAACGCGACGACGTCCCCGCGGTGCGGCAGATACACGGTGCGCGTCTGCGGCGCCGCCAGCGCGACGCCATCCGCGACCATGCGCCCGGTCACGCCGGGGATCGGCGGCTGCGCCGCCCCGTCGATGTCCGTGACCACGACGAGGTCCGCGGCGGCCACGCTCGCGCCCAACTCCCGCCAGAGCGCCTGCACGCGCGGATACCGGTGCGGCTGGACGAGCGCGATCAACCGGCGAGGCTCGCGGCGCCGGGCGGTCGCGATCGTCACCGCCATCTCCGTCGGCGTGTGTCCGTAGTCGTCGTAGAAGGCGGCACCCCGCGCCTCGCCGCGCAATTCGAAGCGCCGATGGACGCCCTCGAACGAGGCCATCGCCTCGGCCGCGGCCGCCATGGGGACGCCCGCCCGAGCGGCCGCGCCGATCACCGCCGTCGCGTTCAGCAGGTTGTGCGGCCCATCGACCCGCAGCGTCACGGTCACCTCCTCATCGAGGGCACGGACCCGCCCGCGCGCCCCCTGAGGCCCGAGCTCGTCGATCGTGAGGTGCAGATCGACGTCGTCGCCCGTCCCGTAGGTGGTCGCCCCGACGCCCGCGAGCGCGAGGGCGCGTCGCACGCTCGGGTCGTCGCCGCAGGCCACCACGCCCTCGCAGGCGGCCGCGAAGGCGGCGAACGCCGCCTCGATCTCGGGCAGACCGCCCGGATAGAAGTCGACATGGTCGACCTCGATGTTCGTGACGATCCCGGTCCACGGAGCCCCCAGCAGGAACGAGCCATCGCTCTCGTCGGCTTCGAACACGAACAGGTCGCCGGCGCCGTGCCGTGCGCCCCCGCCCGTCTCGTTCAGGTCGCCGCCGATCAGGTACGACGGGTCGAGTCCGGCATGCTCCAGGGTGCGCGCGAGCAGCGAGGTCGTGGTCGTCTTCCCGTGGGTGCCCGCGACCGCGATCGTGCGATGGCCCGCCGTCAGCGCCGCGAGGGCCTGTTGCCGGCGCCACACCGGGATCTGCGCCTGCGTGGCCGCGCGAACCTCCGCGTTGTCATCCCGGATCGCGCTCGACGTGACGAGGACATCGGGCACCGGCGATGCTTCGACCACGTGCGCGGCGTCGTGACCGATCCACAGCGTCGCGCCCTGGGCCCGCAGATCGCGCAATCCCCCCGTGTCCTTCAGATCGGAGCCGTGCACCTCGACGCCGCGAGCCAGTAACAGCCGTGCGAGGTTCCGCATGCCGGCGCCGCCGATGCCGACCAGATGGACGCACCGGACATCGCGCAGCGACGGGATCGGCAGCGTCGGGATCGAGCCCGCCGGCGGGATCCACCGATCACGTGCCGTCATCCGTCGCCCCCGCCACCTCGACGGCCAGCGCAGCGATCCGATCCGCCGCGTCGGGCCGCGCCCACGCGAGCGCGGCCGCCGCCATCCCCCGTCGTCGCTCGTCATCGTCCACGAGAGACAGGATGGACGCTGCGAGCGCCGATGGCGACAGGTCGACATCGAGGAGCAGCTCGGCGGCCCCCGCGGTCACGAGCTCGCGGGCGTTCGCCTCCTGGTGGTTCTCCGTCGCGAACGGGTACGGCACGAGGATCGAGGGCAGAGCTGCGGCCGCCAGCTCGGCGACACTCCCGCCGGCTCGCGTGACGGCCAGATCCGCGATCGCAAGCGCTCGGTCCATCCGCTCGATGAACGGCAGCGTCGCGAACGAGGAGCGCGGCGTCCGGCTCGATCGCCGCGCGCACGACCTCGAGGTGCGTCGGCGCCGGTGCTCACGAGCAACTGGAGATCACCGCGGTCCCGAAGGAGCGGCAACGCCGCCGCGATCGTCCGGTCGATGTGGAGCGCACCCTGGCTGCCCCCGAACACCAGCACCGTCGTGCGGTCCGGCGCCAGGTCGAACGCCTCGCGCGCTTCGGCGCGCAGTCGGTCCCGCTCCGCGACGACGGCTCGGATCTCCTGTCGGATCGGGTTGCCGGTGCGCTCGATGCGCGTGCCCGCGGGGAGACGGGCGGCGGTCCCCGCGAACGTGGTCGCCACCACCGAGGCCCAGCGCGCCGCGATCCGGTTCACGACCCCGGGAACCGTGTTCGGTTCGATCAGGACGAGCGGGCGATGGGTGCGGCGGGCGGCGAGGACGGCCGGCGCGCTCGCGAACCCGCCGATGCTGACCACGACGTCGGCCCCACGCACCAGGGAGCGCGCGCGTCGGGAGCCGCGGAACGCCAGCGCGATCGCACGGAGCGTGTCGAGCGAAAACCGCGACTGTGCGGCGGCGACCCGCAGCCCCACGAAGGGGAAGCCGGCGTCCGGCACGAGGGCGGCTTCCTGCCCGTCGTCGGCGCCGATGAACAGCACCGTCGCGCCGTGTCGGTCGCGCAGCGCATGCGCGGTCGCCAGCGCCGGGAACACGTGGCCGGCCGTGCCGCCGCCGGTGACGATGACGTTCATCGCGATGGGCGGCGTGTCGTGGTGGCCGCGGCCGGCTTCGCGCGCCGAGGCGGGTTGGCCGCCGCATCACGCGCCACGCTCGCCAGGACGCCGATGCCCGCCAGCGTCACCACGAGCGCCGTGCCGCCGAACGACACGAGCGGCAGCGGCACCCCGGTGATGGGGAGCAGACCGGTCACCGCGCCCATGTTCACGATCGCCTGCAGACCGATCCAGCCGATCACCCCGGCGGCCAGGAGCCGCTCGAACGTGCCGCGCGCGTGCAGGGCGATCCGGACGCCGGCGTAGATCAGGACCCCGAAGGCCAGCACCACCGCCAGCGCCCCGAGCAGCCCCAGCTCCTCACCGATGACCGCGTAGATGAAGTCCGAATGCGCGTTCGGCAGGAAGTCCCATTTCGCGCGGCTCGTGCCGAGCCCGGTGCCGAGCCAGCCGCCGGAACCCATCGCGATCAAACCCTGGATCAGCTGGAAGCCGTTGCCCTGACGGTCCGCCCACGGGTTGAGCCAGGCGTCGAAGAATCGGGTGCGCCGGTAGGTCTCGCCGATGATCAGCAGCATCGCGCCTCCCAATCCCACCCCCGTCGCGAGCGCCAGATACCGCAGCCGCACGCCCGCGACGAAGAGCATGATCAACACGAGACCGCACAGGATCAGCGTGGTGCCCAGGTCTCGCTGTGCGATCCCGAGCATGCCGACCACACCGACGATGACCCCGAGCGGGAACAGGAGCTGCAACGGCTCGTGCCGCCGGCTCCACTTGTTGGTGAGGATCGTCGCGGCGACGGCGACCAGGCCGAGCTTCGCGAACTCCGAGGGCTGCAGGGTGATCGGGCCAAGGTCGATCCATCGCGACGCGCCGTACAGGGAGGTCCCCGACGACGGGTGGGCCGCGATCACCATCAGCAACGTCGCGCCGCCGAGCAGCGGGAGACCGAGGGCCTTCCACGCGCGCGGAGACAGGCGCGCGGCGAGCACAGCGGCACCGACCCCGAACAACGCGTAGACGACCTGGCGTTCGAAGTACCAGAAGCTGTTGCCGTCGTAGCCCTGCGCGGCGGACACCGAGCCGGCCGACAACACCATGACAAGCCCGACCAGCGTGAGGAACCCCGCCGCCGCGCCGAGCAGGGCGAGGTCGTGGCGGGCCAGACGCTTCACCTCGGCGGCGCTGCGTCGGCGAGGAGGCGAGAGCACGCGCAGATGACGTGTGCCGCTCGTCGCGGGCGCCCGTCCGCCGGCGAGGCGGAGCGGTCTTGCGTGCCGGCGCACTCGACGTCTTCGCCGCCGTTCGCCGCGCCGCCTGGCTCCGCTCAGCCATTCGCGTCCTCGTGCGCCGCCAGCCCGCGCGCGGCCGCGGCGAACCGATCTCCGCGCTCGACGTAGGACGCGAACTGATCCCAGCTCGCGCAGCCCGGCGCGAGCAGCACGACGCCCGGACGGGTGGCCTGCGCGAACGCGGCCCGCACGGCGTCTTCGATCGACCCGACGGGCGTGACGGGGAGCCGACCCGCGAACACCGTCTCGATCTCGGCGCTCGCCTCGCCCAGGGCGACGACGGCGACGAGGTTGCGGGCGCCCGCCTGCAGGGGTTCGAGGTCCTGCCCCTTCGCCCGGCCGCCCGCGATGAGCACCGCGTCCCGCACCTCGGCGATCGCGGCCAGCGCCGCGTGGACGTTCGTGGCCTTCGAGTTGTCGATGAACCGCACGCCGTCGATCTCCGCGACGACCTCGCCGCGATGGGCCGCCGGCGCGAACGCCGCGATGCCCGCGGCGATCGCGTCGGGTTCCACCCCGTAGGCGAGGGCGGCCGCGGCGGCGGCCGCGGCGTCCTCCCGGTAGCCGGCGCGCCCGGCCTCGACGATCCCGAGCCCCACCCCCCGGCGATCGATCCGCGCGACGAGCTCGTCGCGTTCGTAGCCGACCTCGTCCTCCCCCGGCTCCCCGGCGCGGAACCAACGGACGCGGCACGGCGCCGCCGCCGAGACGGCGGCCGCGGCCGCATCGTCACGGTTGCCGACGTGCACGTCCGGGCCGGTCTGCCGCGCGTAGATCGCGGCCTTGGCCCTCCGATAGGCATCGAAGGACCCGTGATGGTCGAGATGGTCGGGGGCGAGGTTCAGCAACACCGACACGACGGGGTGGAAGCTCGTCTGGAGGTCCAGCTGGAACGACGACACCTCCACCACGAGCGCCTCGTAGGTCGCACGCGCCGCCGTCGTGAACGGATGCCCGATGTTGCCGCACGCGATCGCATCGATGCCACCGGCCTGCAGGCAGGCCGCGAGCATCCCGGTGGCCGTCGTCTTCCCGTTCGTGCCGGTCACGGCGAGATAGGGCGCCGTTGCGAGACGGGCGCCGAGCTCCAGCTCCCCCCAGGCGGGGACCCCGCGCTCCCGAGCCCATGAGAAGACCTCGGCCGAGGGCGGGATGCCGGGGCTCGCGACCAGGAGGTCCGCGCCGTCGAGATCCGACGGGTCGTGGCGACCGAGCCGCACATCGGCGCCAAGGGCCTCCAGCGCGGAGACATCGCCGATCGCGCCCGCATCGCGCACATCGGTGATGACGACGGACGCTCCCTCGGCGGCGAGCGCTTCGGCGGCGGCCCGGCCGGCGACGCCGGCGCCGAGCACGACGACACGGCGCCCCCGGAACGCGTCGCTCACCCCGAACCTCCCCGTGCGATGAAGTCCGCGTAGAAGAGACCGATCCCGACCGCCGAGCAGAGCCCGGCGATGATCCAGAATCGGACGATCACGGTGAACTCCGGCCAGCCGAGCAACTCGAAGTGGTGATGCACCGGCGACATCCGGAACACGCGGCGCCCGAATCCGCGATACGAGATCACCTGCACGATCACGGACAACGTCTCGATGACGAAGAGCCCGCCGATGATGACGAACAGCAGGACGGTGTTCGTGACCAGTGCGAGGGCACCGAAGAGCCCGCCGAGCGCCAGCGCACCGGTATCGCCCATGAAGATGCGCGCCGGCGCGGCGTTCCACCAGAGGAACCCCGTCGCGGCACCCATCATCGCGGCCGCCACGATTGCCGCATCCTGCAGATCGGCGCCGCGGACGCTGTAGCAGGCCGCCGCGCCGCTCAACAGGTCGCAGGTGTGGCGGAACTGCCAGAAGCTGATGAAGATGTACGCCGCGGCGACCAGGATCGAAGAGCCGGCGGCCAACCCGTCGAGCCCGTCGGTGAGGTTGACGGCGTTGGAGGATCCGGTGAGGACGAAGAAGGCCCAGACGGCGAACAGACCGCCGAGCGCGATCGCGGTGGGCCGCAGGAACGAGACGTGGGTGGAGATCCCCGCGCTCGCCCCGTAGTGCATCACGAGCCCCGCGAAGATGAGCGACACGATCGCGGTCCCGATGAACTTCTGGAGTTTGGTCAAGCCGAGCGACCGGCGGCGTTTGACCTTCGCGTAGTCATCGAGGAAGCCCACGATCCCGAACCCGATCGTCACGAGGACCAGGGAGAAGCCCGTGGCCGTGAAGCGCTGACTCGTGATCCACGACGCCAGATAGCCGAGCACGAACCCGATCAGGATCACGATGCCGCCCATCGTGGGCGTGCCCATCTTCTCCAGATGCGTGTGCGGTCCGTCTTCGCGGATCCGCTGCCCCCACCCCCAATAGGAGAACGCGCGGATCGCGATCGGCGTCCCGAGCAGCACGACGCTGAGCGACACGGCGATCGCGACGAGGATCGACTTCACGACAGCGCCTCCACGAGCCGGGCGGCCAACCGCTCGAGACCGGCCACGCGGGAGCCCTTGATCAGCACCACGTCGCCGGAGCGGGCGGCGGCGAGCACGTCGGTCAGCGCGTCATCGGCGTCGTCGTAGTCCGCCACGTTCTCGGGCTCCACGCCCTCGCGCACGCCGGCCACCGCGATCGCCTTGGCCTCCGGTCCGATCGTGATCAACCGATCGACGTGCAGGCGGGCGGCCAGCTCGCCGACGCGCTCGTGCTCCTCGGCGGCGATCGCGCCGAGCTCCGCCATCTGCCCGAGCACCGCGATCAACCGGCCGTCCGCCGCCATCCACCGGGCGGTCTTCAGCGCCGCGGCGACGGATTCGGGGTTCGCGTTGTACGCGTCGTTGACGACGCGCACCCCGCGAGCGGTCGCGGTCGTCTCCATCCGCCAGGGTGTGATGCGGGCGGCCGACAGCGCCGACGCGCACGCCGCCAGCGGCACGTCCAGCTCCAACCCCACCGCCGCGGCCGCCAACGCGTTGTGCACCATGTGCTCGCCGGGCACCGCGAGCGAGACACGGACGCGCCGGCCATCGGCCACCAGGTCGAACGACGCGCACCCGTCGGGCGCCAGGGAGACATCGTCGGCCCGTACCGCCGCGTCCGCGCCCCGGCCGAACGACCGCACACGGGCACGGGTGCGATCGGCGAAGGTCGAGGCGACCGCGTCGTCGGCGTTCAGGATCGCGAGGTCCTCCTCGTCCAGCGCCTCGATCGGTTCCGCCGATGCTTCGACGATCGCTTCCCAGGAACCGAACACCTCCATGTGCGCGACGCCCACGTTGGTGACCACCGCGATCGACGGATCCGCGATGGGCATGAGGCGTTGGACGTCGCCGACGTGTCGGGCGCCGAGCTCGGCGATCACGACCTCCGTGTCGGGCGATGCGCCGAGCAGCGTCATCGGCAGGCCGACCTCGTTGTTGAACGAGCGGGGGCTGGCATGCGTCCGGAACCGCTCGGCACAGACGGCGGCGGCCATGTCCTTGGTCGAGGTCTTGCCGTTGGCTCCCGTGATCGCGACGACGGTGCCGGCAAAGCCACGGCGCTCGTCGGCGGCGAGGTCCAACAGCGCCTGCCCCGTGTCGGGGACGAGCACGGCCGGCCCGTCCACCACGAAGCCGGACCGAACGAGCGCCGCCGTCGCGCCGTGGTCGAACGCGTCCCCGACGAACGCATGCCCGTCCGCATGCTCGCCCGCGAGCGCGACGAACAGGGCGCCGGCGCCCACGAGCCGAGAGTCGGTCTGCACGCTGCTGACCCCCACATCGTCGGCGTCGACGGGCTCCCCACCGACCGCGCCGGCCACCGCAAGGAGGGAACGCGGCTTCATCGCGTTCCCGCCCGCGCCGCGATCGCCGTACGCGCCACCGCGCGATCGTCGAACGGGATCACGGTGCCGCGCACCTCCTGGTAGGTCTCGTGGCCCTTGCCGGCGATCACGACGACGTCGCCGTCGCGGGCTTCCCCGACGGCCAAGGCGATGGCGGCGCCGCGGTCGGGCTCGATCCGAACGGACGAGCCCGGCGGCATCCCGGCCACGATCTGCGCGATGATCGCCTCGGGGTCTTCGGTTCGCGGATTGTCGCTGGTCACGACGGTGAGATCCGCCTCCGCGGCCGCGGTGCGCCCCATCATGGGTCGCTTGGCTCGATCGCGGTCACCACCGCAACCGAACACAACGATCACCCGGCCAGCGGCCAGCGCACGTGCACCCCGGAGCACGTGGAGGATGCTATCCGGCGTGTGTGCGTAATCCACTACCACCGCGAACCCCTGCCCGGTCTCCACCGGCTCCATGCGGCCGGGAACGAGCGGCACGGTCGCGATCGCCCGTGCCGCGTCGACGAGCGGGACGTCGAGCGCCGCCGCGACGGCCAGAACCCCCAGACAGTTCTCCACGTTGAACCGGCCGCGAAGGGCGCTGCGCACCGCCACCCCGTCCACCTCGAACCGGATCCCGTCGCCGCGCACCTCGACCCCGCGGGCACGGAGGTCGGCGTCGTGCTCGACACCGAACGTCGTTGTGGGGATCGCCGGGTCCACCAGCAGACGCCGGGCCCAGTCATCGTCGGCGTTGACGACCCCCCGGCGGGCGTGCGACGGCCGGAACAGCGTCGCCTTCGCCGCGAAGTACTCCTCCATCGACGGATGGAAGTCCAGATGATCGCGCGACAGGTTCGTGAACAAGACGACGTCCGCAACGACGCCGTCGGTGCGATGCTGCGCGAGCGCATGCGAGGAGATCTCCATCGCGACCGCGCCCACGCCCGCGGCACGCATCCGCGCGAGGAGCCGTTGGAGGTCGGGCGCCTCCGGCGTCGTATGGGCCAACGGACCGGCCTCGCCGTCGATCCGCAGACCGGTCGTGCCGATCACGCCGGGGATCCAGCCGGCGGTCCGAAACACCGCCTCGAGCAGGTACGTCGAGGTGGTCTTGCCGTTCGTCCCGGTCACCCCGACCAGGGTCATCGCGGCCCCCGGGTGCCCGAACAGCTCCGCCGCCATGGGTCCGATCGCTTCGCGAACCGAGCCGACGATCACCTGCGGTACCGCAACGTCGAGCGGCCGCTCCACCACGAGCGCCGCGGCGCCCGCGGAGATCGCGTCGATCGCGAAGTCATGTCCGTCCGCGACCGCCCCGGGGATGCAGAAGAAGAGGCAGCCGGCCGACACCGCGCGGGAGTCATACGCGCCGTCGCGCACAAGCGTCTGCGGATCGCCCCGGACGTCCGCGCCGACCACGACGGCCGCCACGTCGGCGAGGCGCACCAGGGGGAAGGTCACGTCCACCGCTCGCGAGCCTACACGCCCCATCGCGGGGCTCAGGGAGCCGGGAGCGCGTGCGGGGGAAGCCCCACGGCGTCGCTCGGCTCGATGCCGAGCCGTTGGATCGCGTACCTCGCCACATGCTGGAACAGCGGCGCCGCGGCGACGCCGCCATAGATCGTGTCGGGCTCATCCAAGATCGCGACCACCACGACCCGCGGCCGCGAGGCAGGGAGGAAGCCGATGAACGAGGCGACGTAGCGATCGATGTAGTTGCCCTGGGCATCGACCTTCTTGGCCGTCCCGGTCTTGCCGGCAACCTGGTATCCGGAGATCTGCGCGTTGTATCCCGTCCCGTCTTTGACCGCGTAGGCGAGCATCTCCGTGAGCATCCGCGTCGTGTCGGTGGACAGCACACGACGCTGCGGGCTCGGCGGCGCCGCCTCGAGCGTTCCGTCGGCATCCACCGAGCCGCGCACAAGCGTCGGCTGGACGTACACACCGCCGTTGGCGATCGTGGCGTACACCGTGGCCATCTGCAACGGCGAGACGGCCACCCCGGCACCGAAGGCCACCGTTGCGCGTGTGATGTCGCTCCAGTCGGTCGTCGTCGGCATCAGCCCCGCCGCCTCGCCCGGAAACCCCACGCCCGTCGGGGAGCCGAATCCGAAGTCCCCGAAGGTCTTCTGCAACGCCTCGTTCCCGGTGCGGTCGGCCACCATCGAGATCCCGACGTTGCTCGAGTGGGCGATGATGTCGCCCAGGGTCATGGGCTCGGTGGCGTGCTCCTCCGCGTCGTGGATCGTGTATCCCTCGATGTCACGGGTCGCGGGGACCACGAACCGTTCCGTCGGGGACACCGCGCCGGACTCGAGGGCCGCGCCCGCCGTGATCGTCTTGTTCACCGAGCCCGGCTCCCACGTGTCCGTCACCGCCCGGTTCACCAGCAGACTCGGATCCGCATCGGCGAACGCGTTGGGGTCGAAGCTCGGATTGTTCGCCATCGCGTAGATCTCACCGGTCCGCGGATCCATGACGATGACGGTGCCACCTCTCGCGTGGTTCTCGTGGACGGCGAGTCGGAGGTACTGCTGCGCCTGGAACTGGATCTGTCGATCGATCGTGAGCTCGAGGTCGGCGCCGGGCTGCGGGGCCGCCTGGATCTGCACGCCACCGGCGATCTCCTGTCCCATCGCCGACAGCTCCACGGTTCGGACACCGGGGGTACCGGCCAACGCTGTGTCGTACTGCCACTCCAGGCCGGTGATCCCGACGCCGTCGAGGTTGACCAGCCCCACGACCTGCGCGGCGATCGAGCCGCCCGGGTAGTAGCGCTTCTCGGCCGGCAGGAGCCCGACCCCCGGCAGCGCGAGATCCGCGATCCGCGCGGCCACGTCCATGTCGACGCCCCGGGCCACGTACACGAAGGTCGAATCCGGCGTCGCGAGCTTGGCCGCAACCTCCTTGCTCTTGAGCCCGAGGAGCGTCGCGAGTTGGACGGACTCGCCGATCGGGTCGATCACCAGCGAGGGATTCACGTACACGTCCCGTGCCTCCAGGGTCACCGCGAGCGGGCTGCCCGAACGATCCAGGATCTTGGCGCGGGTCGCGTTCAACTGCTCGGTGCGAAGACGTTGCTCGATCCCGAGCGCCGCGTAGGCGCCGGACTCACGCACCTGCAACACCCCGAGACGCACGACCAGGCCACCCAGCGCAAGGGCCATCCCGACGAACAGGGCGATCAGCCGCCCCGCGGGCGGACGCGTCACGCGGGCGCCTCGGCGGCCGCCGGCAGGTGCAGGATCACCACGCGCTCCGGCATCTGCATCCCTCGCACCCGGGCCCATTCCATGATCCGTTGCGGCGAAGAATCTGCGGCGACCTGCTCGCGCAACACCTCGTGTTGTTGCTGCAGCGAGGTCAGCTGCGTGCGGAGGTCATCGCCCTGGAAACTGGTCTGCACCAGCAGCGCCGAGAGCGAGGCGATCCCGATGATCAGGACCCCCGCGACCACGGCCACCAGGATCCAGAAGGCGAACGGGGAGCCGCGGCGCGCCCGCCGATGAGGGCGGGGAGGGGTGGCGCGAGGCGGGCGCGCCGCGGGCGTGCGCGAGGGGCGCACACGGGGAATCGGAATGGATGCCGGGACCTCCAGCTTGCGGGCCGGCGTGCTCACGCGGCCTCCTCGATCCGCTCGGCGGCCCGAAGCTTGGCGCTGCGGGCACGAGGATTCGCGTCGACCTCTTCGTCGGTGGCGACGACGGGCTTCTTCGTCAACGCACGGAATCCGGGGTCGTCGCGGAAGGCACGTTTGACGATCCCGTCTTCCAGCGAGTGGTAGGAGATCACCACCACGCGGCCCCCGGGAACGAGGAGCCCCGTCGCGTGCGGAAGCGACGCGGCGAGCTCCTCGAGTTCCCGGTTGACCGCGATGCGGAGTGCCTGGAACGTGCGGCGCGCGGGGTGGGGGCCCCCCGGACGTCGTCCCACGGCACCCACGACGACACCGGCGAGCTGATCGGTCGTGGTGATGGGTCGCTTGCGCACGATCGCGGCCGCGATCCGACGCGATCGGCGCTCGTCGCCGTAGTGGAAGATCACGTCGGCCAGCTCGCGTTCGGACAGGCCGTTGACCAGGTCGGCGGCCGACGGTTCGTCGGCGCTCGCCCCCGCCATCCGCATGTCGAGCGGTGCGTCCTCCCGGAAGGAGAACCCGCGCGCCGCCTCATCGAGCTGCATCGAGGAGACCCCGAGGTCGAAGAGCATGCCGCCGGCGGCGCCGCCGACGTCGTCCTCATCCACCTCGGAGAAGCGGCTCTGCACGACGCGAACGCGGTCTCCGAATCTGCGCAGCCGCTCGGTCGCGATCGCGAGCGCCTCCGGATCGCGATCGACGCCGACGATCTCGGCCACCCCGGCGTCGAGGAGCGCCTCGGCATGCCCGCCGGCGCCGAGCGTCATGTCCACGACGACATCGGCCCCTGCGAGCAGCTGCACGACCTCGTCGACCATCACCGGACGGTGGGGCGCCTCGGTCACCCGATGTGCCCGACGAACAATCCGAACGCGATCGACGCGACGAGGGTGAGCGCCGTCATCCCGATCAGCGACAAGCTCTGCCGAACCTCCGTACCCAACTTGCCCGGCGTGTCCTGGATCCTGTCGGCCATCCCGACCTCCTTTTCGTCAGTGGGTTTCGAGCGTGCCCGCTTGATAGGCGCCGGCGAAGGCGGCCTCATAGCGCTCATAGCTGGCCCGGTCCCAGATCTCCATGCGGTCGCGCACTCCGAGCACGATCACGTCCTTGTTGATGCCGACCGCCTCGCGCAACCGCCCCGGCAACGTCAGCCGTCCCTGGCTGTCAAGCTTGAGCTCGTCGGACGATCCGAAGAACAGACGCGCATACGCGCGACCCGACGCGTCGGAAAGGGGGGACGCAGAGACCTCGTCGGCGCGGCGCTCCCATTCGACCCTGGGGAAGGCGAAGAGACAGCCGTCTTGGCCGACCGTGATCCAGGCCCCGTCGACGAAGGCCTCACGGAACCTCGCCGACAACGACAGCCGCCCCTTCGGGTCGAGCTGGTAGCTATGCGTGCCGAGCAGTTCGGCCACGCGTCCTCCCCTTTCCTCCACTGTGGTCCTCGTTTATGCCACCTGCACTCCACCACGTCAACATCGATTGCGCCCGAACTGTTGTTCGACCGACGTGGGAGCAGACGGAAAGGATCGGAGAGAGCGAAGGAAGACCGCGACGAGGACCTCCTAACTACAGGAGGTAGGGCTCCCAGCCCGGTTCGACCGAGCCGAGGGTGAGGCGGAATCCGTCGGAGGGAGCGAACGGCCGCCTCGAGAGATGGAACCCGGCCTCTTGCGGCGTGCGGTCCATCTTCTTGGCGTTGCAGCGTCGGCAGGCGGCCACGACGTTCTCCCAGACGTGCAGGCCGCCGCGGGAGCGCGGCAGGACGTGGTCGAGGTTCTCCGCGGTTGCGCCGCAGTACTGGCAGGCCCAACCGTCTCGCGCGAACACGGCCCGACGCGTCAGCGGCGCGTGCTGCCGGTAGGGGACCCGAACGAAGTGGCGCAGGCGAACCACCGAGGGCGCGTCGATGTGGAGTCGCTCGCTGCGGAAGATCGCACCGTTGGAGGCGACGACGTCCGCCTTCTCCTTGAGCACGAGCACGACGGCCCGCCTCGCCGGGAGCACCGCGAGAGGCACTTCGGTGGCGTTCAGCACGAGCGCCCTACCCATGACGAAAGTCTACGGGTCGCGGCAAGAATCACAAGCGTGTAACCTTGCCTCGGGATCGGTCCGGACGGGATGCCTGGAGTTGCGAACAGGGGCCGCGCGGGGCGTCCGCACGTCCGGACCGATCCCCTTACCGTTCTCCGGATGGTTCCCGTCCTCGGCCTGAGCGTTCCGCCCGCCTCGAGCGTCTATACCGGGGGGTCACGCAACCATGGCGCAGGGGTACGATGGGGCGCAACCATTGGCGCGGATACGGGGGTTTCGGTTGGAACTGCGTGAAGAAGCACGCGACTGGCAATCCTTCGGAGATCGGTTCCAGGCGCTCGAAGACAACATCGAGAAGGTCGTGCGCGGCAAGCACGCCCAGATCCGCCTGGCGCTGGTGGGTCTCGTGGCCGAGGGACACCTCCTGATCGAAGACGTGCCCGGCGTCGGCAAGACGATGCTGGCCAAGGCCCTGGCTCGCTCGATCGACTGCTCGTTCCGGCGCATCCAGTTCACGCCCGACATGCTGCCCACCGACATCACCGGCGTGAACGTGTTCAACCAGGAGCGCGGCGACTTCGAGTTCCGCCCCGGCGCGGTGTTCGCCAACGTCGTGCTCGGTGATGAGATCAACCGCGCCTCGCCCAAGACGCAGTCCGCCCTCCTGGAGTGCATGGAGGAGCGGCAGGTCACCATCGACGCGGAGACGCACACGCTCGGCACGCCCTTCCTGGTCGTGGCCACGCAGAACCCCGTCGAGCACGAGGGCACCTATCCCCTCCCCGAGGCGCAGCTGGACCGATTCATGATGCGTCTGTCGGTCGGCTATCCCTCCGCCGAGATCGAAGCCGAGATCCTCGCGAGCCACAGCGTGGGCGAACCGCTCAAGGAGATCGGGCCCGTCTGCGACGCGATGGCCGTGGCGGAACTCATCGGGATGGCACAACAGGTCCACGTCGCGCCCGCCATCCGTTCCTACATCGTGAGCCTCGTCGAGGCGTCGCGCCAGCACGCCGACGTGTACCTCGGCGCGAGCCCGCGGGCCTCGATCATGCTGCTGCGAGCGGCCCGCGCCTACGCCGCATCCGATCGGCGTGACTTCGTGATCCCCGATGATGTGAAGGTACTGGCGGTCCCCGTCCTGGGGCACCGGATCATCGTCACCGCCGACGCATCGATGAACGGTCGCGACACGGCGGCCGTGATCGACGACATCATGACGAGCGTCGAGGTGCCGGTCGCGGAGCGGGAGTGATGCTCACCCCCCGCGGCATCAGCGTGGCCGTCGCGGGCGTGGCGATGTGGCTGGCCGCGCGGATCCTCGGCTCCCCGGGGCTCGAGATCGTCGGGATCGGTCTGGCGCTGCTCCCCTTTATCGCCGGCGGGTACCTCCGATGGAGCAACCAGCCCGTCACCGTCGCCCGGCACCTCTCCGACGCGCGCGTCCCGCCCGGCACCCGGGTGACGGTGCGCCTCGATGTCTCCAACCCCTCCCCGTCGACGACGTCGTTCCTGTTGCTCGAAGACAGGCTGCCGCCGGCCCTCGGGCGCCCCGCGCGTCTGGTCGTCACCGGCGTCGGCGCGCGTGGCACGCAACGCGTGTCCTACTCGATCGTGCCCCAGGCGCGGGGACGCTACGCGATCGGTCCGCTGACGGTCGATCGCACCGACGCGTTCGGGCTCTCCCGGCGCCGGATGATCCTGGAGGGACGTGAGGACCTGCTCGTGACGCCCGAGATCGAGGATCTCCGAGCGCCGAGCGATGCCGCGAGCGGCAGCAGCATCGGCAGCGCGCGCTCGCGCCAGTTGCTGCGCAGCGGTGAGGAGTACTTCACGATGCGCGGGTATCAGGAGGGCGACGACCTGCGCCGGATCCATTGGCCCTCGGTCGCCCGCACGGGCGAGCTCATGATCCGCCAGGACGAGGCGTCGCGACGCGCGAGCGGACTGATCTATCTCGACAGCCGCGAGGCCATGCTGGGGCCGGCGCGCGGCGCCGCCTTCGAACGCGCCGTGTCGTGTGCGGCGAGCATCGGCGCCCTCTTCGCCCGCAACGGATTCAGCCTCCAGCTCGGCGCCGACGAAACGCCGATCCATACCGTGTCCGAAGAGGCGTTTCTCGATTCGCTGTCGGGTCTGGCGCACGGTCGGGGACGGACCATCGCGCGCGCCCTCACGTCGCTGCGGATCGCCGGCGGCGGCGACACGTCGCTCGTGTTCATCGGCGCCCCCTTGGCACCGCAGGAGCTGCCGCAGCTCGTGCGCGCCGGCGCCTCCTTCGGGCAGCGGCTCGCGGTGCTGGTGCATCCGATCGACCCGGCCACCGCCCCCACCAACCGACGCACCCAGCTCGAAACCCGGGCCACCCAGGCCCACCTGACCCTGATCCGCGCCGGATGGGACTGTCTGGTCCTGTCCCCGACGACGAGGTTGCGCGAACGATGGCACACACCCCGGGCACACCGGCCCGCATCCAGCGCCTGAGCTCGCTCATCGCGATCCTCGCGGTGGCGCTGGCGATCGCCCTGGCGTTCGGGCGGATCCTGCAGGGATCGAGCGCGGGATGGCGCCTGCTGGCCGTCGGGGTCGCCTCGGGGCTCATCGCGTGGGCGACCGAGCGTCGCGGGATGTTGCTTGCGACCCTCTGCAGCGCGGCCGGGCTGCTGCTCGCCCTGACCTGGCTCGCCGCCCCGCAGACGACCTGGTTCCAGCTGCCGACGGCCGAAACGCTTCGCACGCTCGGCTCGCTCGCCACGCAGGTCGGCGGGCAGGCGCGCGACTACGTCTCCCCCGCGCCGGCGACCCCCGCGCTGATCCTGGCCGGCACGATCGCCGTGTGGGCGGCGGTGTTCTCCTGCTACGCCTTGGCGTTCCGCGCCCAGAGCCCGCTGCTCGCGTTGATCCCCCCGCTGGCACTCATCGTCTTCGCCGACAGCGTGATCGAGGAGGTCGTGCGCCCGATCTTCGGCGTGTGGTTCCTCGTGGCCGCGCTCGCGGTGTTGTTCGCGGACTCGCTGCGTCGTATCCGGGGGTGGGGTCCCGTCTGGTCACCGACCGCCAACCGCGACCGCCTGTTCCCGACCGCCGGGCGCAACGCCCGCCGTGTGGGGCTCACGGCGCTCATGGTCGCCGCCCTGGCACCGGTGTTCATGCCCGGGTTCGGCACCAAACCGGTCTTCGATCTGTCCTCGATCAACAGCGACGGCCGCATCCGGGTGAGCCCGCTCGTGTCGATGGGAGCCGTGCTGTCGCAGGCGCAACAGGACGGCGGCAACGTCGAGGTCTTCCAGGTCCAGTCCGACCACCCGTCGTACTGGCGGATGGTGGCGCTGGACTCCTTCGACGGGGATACCGGGACCTGGGAGCCGGTGGCCGATGCCGGGGTCGTGATCGCGTCGGACAGCCAGATGCCCGGCGTTGCCGGCACCGGCGGCGACCCGAGCACCCAGACGTTCACCATCTCGAGCGACCTCGGCTACCCGTGGCTCGCGGTGCCACCCGATCCCGTGACGGTCCACGTCGACCACGAGCTCACCTGGCATGCGGCGTCCTCGTCCCTGGAGCTCGACCAGTACCCCGACGCCGGCGAGTCGTACTCGGTCACCTCGACCACTCCCAGCCCGACGGCCGCCACCCTGCGTGCGGCGGGAACAGCGGAGCGAAGGCGCATCGATCTCGCGCTGCCCCCGATCCCGTCCTCCGTCGGTGCGAAAGCCCGCGTGTGGACCGCCGGGCTCGACAACGACTACGACCGCGTGATGGCGATCTGGCAGCACCTGGCCCACGGCGACTTCCACTACCGGGTCGATGTGCCCTACGGGGACGACGCCCAATCGCTGGCCGACTTCCTCGTCAAGAAGCAGGGCTTCTGCCAGCAGTTCGCCAGCCTGATGGCGGTCATGCTCCGGGAGCTCGACATCCCGGCGCGCGTCGCGTTCGGCTTCAACCAGGGCACCGCGCTGGGCGACGGCGTGTACTCGATCCGCACCCGCAACCTGCACAGCTGGGTCGAGGTGCCGTTCCAGGGCTACGGATGGCTCGGATTCGATCCGACGCCGGGCTTTTCCGATCCGGGCGCAACCTGGATGCCGAAGACGGCCAACGAGGCACCGCCGTGCCCGAGGCCACTCCAAGGCTGTACCGACACGGGGCTACCCGGCACGGGACACGGCGGCGGAGCGCACAACGTCAAGGGCGGCGGCGCTGAACGAGGAGCTCGGCAACGTCGCGGGCGACGTCTCGCGGCGCCCACCGCTGAGACCCCTGGCTGCACGCGCCCGGTCGGCATCGTGCTGGCCGCCGGCGCGGCCATCGCGCTGGTCGCCGCGATCGGGATCCCGTTGCTGCACCGCGCGCGCCGGCGGCGACGCCTGCACGCGGCGCGTGATCCGCGAACGCTGATCCTGGCGACCTACGACGTCTTCGGCGAGCGGGCGGGTGAGCTCGGATGGGGCCGGTCCCCCGGTGAGACACCTGAGGAGTTCCGGCGCAGGCTCTCGACGGCGGCCGTGCTCGCCGACACCGACGACCCCCGGCTGGCGCGCCTGACCTCCACCGTCGTGCGCGCGGCCTACGCGCCGACGCAACCCGACGAGCGGGCGGCCAGCGAGGCGGCCGACGACGCCGATGCCGTGTTGCACGAGCTGCGGGAGGCGGCGCCGTTGCGCCAGCGACTGCTCGGCTTGTACCGGCGCACGTGAAGGCTTAGGAACCGGTGGCGGTGACCGCCGCGGCCTCGCGCAAGGCGCGGACGAACTTCTCGCGGTCCTCCTGGAAGGAGCGCACGTTGGAATCGACCGAGGTGGCGATGTCGTCGATCGCCACGAAGAACGCCATCTGACCTTCCTTCAACGCATCCATCACTTCGCCGTCGCGGCGACAGATCTTGAAGATGCTCTGACCATCGGTCACAAGCTGCACCTCGGAGAGATGCTGATCGAGCCCGGCACGCTTGTTCAGGAACTCCCACGAGCGACGCACGCGTTGCAGCGACATGCCGCCGTCCAGGAGCGACTTCACGACGCGAAGCGCGACGAGGTCGCGGAACGCATAGAGCCGCGGCACACCGGGGCGACCACCGGTGCGCTGGACGGTCGGTGAGACCAGGCCGATCTGATCCCAATAGCGGAGCTGACGGGCGGAGCATCCGGTGAACTTGCTGGCTTGGTGAGCAGTGAACCCCTCCATGCGGACGCCCGTCCTCCGTTCCGATCCTCGTCAACTCACGCATTCCCGGCGCCGCCTCGCGCGGAGAGGAAGGAACACCATCCGGCTGTTGCGTGTCGCACGCCCCCGGGGAAGGGGTGCCCGTTGTACACCGGGCGTTCACCCCGTGGCAAGCGTCGAGCGTACGGGGTGTGCGCACCGTGACGTTCGCGCGCGATGTGGCGTGGTGCGCCTACGGTCGACGGAAGCGCGACGCGATCCGTCCGAGCAACCCCGAAAGCGTCGAACCGTCGTCCTGCATCAGACGCAGCTGATCGCGCCCCAGCTGCCCGACGTAGCGATACAGCAGGACCGCCGAGATCACCGTGACCACGAACCCGATCGCCGCGACGACCACCGACGCGACGAACAGCATGATCATCACGAGACCGACGACGAACGCGATCGAGGCCCAGCGGATGCGACGGGCCAGGTGCGTGTACAGGTCGGTGCGACCCACCTGTTCGACGAACGCGGGGTCGTCTTCGGTCAGGCGTCGCTCGATCTCGTCGAGGATGCGCTGTTCGTGGTCGTTGAGTGGCATCGATCCTCCGGCCGTCGGGGTGCGACCACTAGTGATTATAGGAAGGACCTGCGGAAGGGGGAACGACGATCGGGGATCGCTTGCGGTTTCGGTTCGGGCGGCTGGACGCGTTCCCGGCGCCGGTCGAGCAGTGTTGCCTGTGTTGCAGCCCCTTTCCCGAATCGCTGCTCGATGCGATCGATCGCGCGCTCCACGTCGCCCCAGCGCTCGCCGCGCAGCATCGCGAGCTGTTCGGCGCCGGCGGCCTGCAAACCCGACGCCTGGACGCCCAGCAGGCGCACCCGTCGGCCGGCCCCCGGCAGCGCGCCGTACAGCTCGGCGACGACGTGATAGAGATCGGCGCCCACGTCGGTCGCGTCCGGGAGCGTTCGCGCCCGCGACAGCGTCGTGAAGTTCGCCAGCCGGACCTTCAGCGTCACCGTGCGGGCGCGATAGCCATCGTCGCGCAGCCGTGCGGCCACACGCCCGGACAGGTGCAGGAGCTCGCGCAGGATCTCGCCCGTATCGTCGAGGTCGCGCTCGAACGTCTCTTCGTGGCCGACGGACTTCGGTGCCTCGTAGGGGATCACCTCCCGATCGTCGAAGCCGTGTGCGAGCTCGCTCAGATGCGCCGCCGATGCCTCGCCGAGCAGCCGATCCAACACCGTGCGGGGGGTGCGTGCGAGGTCGCCGATCGTGCGGATGGCCAAGCGGCCCAACAGGTCGGCGGTCTTCTCCCCGACGCCCCACAGACGCCCCACCGGCAAGGGATCGAGGAAGGCCAGCGTCTGTTCGACCGGTACGTGTACCAACGCATCGGGTTTGCGGTGATCGGACGCGAGCTTCGCGACGAACTTCGTGGCCGCGACGCCGGCCGAGCACGTGACGCCGACCTCAGCTGCCACCTCGGCGCGGATCTTCTCCGCGATCCGCACCGGCTCGCCGAACAGGGTTGTGGCGCCGCTGCAGTCGAGGAACGCTTCATCCAGCGAGATCGGCTCGACCAGCGGTGTGTGGGCGAGCAGCACTTCGCGGAAGCGGTTCGAGTGCATGCGATAGGCCTCGAAGTCCGGCGGCAGGAACACCGCGTCGGGACACAGGCGCCGCGCGCGCACGGAGGGCATCGCCGAACGGACCCCGGCGCGGCGCGCCTCGTAGGAGGCGCTCGACACCACCCCGCGCGACCCGGTGCCGCCGACGACGACCGGTTTGCCTCGCAGGGAGGGATCCTTCATCACCTCGACCCCGGCGTAGAACGCGTCAAGATCGACGTGCAGGATCGGCTCGAGCGGCCGGATCGTCATCGCTGTCACCCTAGCCCGCTCGCGGTCAACCCGCGGAGCCAGGGCTCGCGTGCCACAGCCGGCGACCCGGTGTGGCCGCGGTGGGCTGGGTGGGGTTGCCCATCGCTTCGCGCAACGTGCCGTCTCGCCGGGCCGCCTGCAGGGCCACGAGATCCCAGACGTCCTCGGCGATCACGCTGACCCCCTGCTTGCCCGTGCGACGCAACTGCCCCCAGACCGCCATCGCGTAGGCATGGAACACCGTGCGCGCCACCTTGTGCTGCACCGACGGGAAGACGGTGACCTCGACGGGCCCCGTGGCGTCGTCGAGCGAGACGAAGATGATCCGTTGCCCGCTGCGCACCGCAGGCGTCTGGGAGGCGATCTTGACCCCGGCGACCATGACCCACTCCCCCTGACGCTTGCGGGACAGGTCGGCGGCCCGCGTGACGCCGAGGTCGTGCAGGAGCGGCTCATAGAAGCTCACGAGGTGACGGGTCGCGTCCATCCCGAAGACGTCGAGCTCGGCGCGCACCACCTCGGCGTCGCTGTAGTCGGGGAAGGCATGGCGCGATGCGGTGCTCTCGGTCAGCGTCAGCTGGTCGCCCTCGCGCGGCGCCTCGACCGTGATCGCGTCGTACAGGTGCGAGCGGCGCCCGCCGGGCAACGCGTCGAACGCGCCGGCGTGCGCCAGCGCCTCGGCGACCGGCCTCGACACCATGGTGCGCCGCAGGAAGTCCCCCACGTCGGCGAACGCCCGTTCTGCCCGCGCGATCTGGATCGAGCGGAGATCGGCCGCCGTGATCCCATGCACGTCCTGCAGGCCGATGCGGATGCCCAACGTGCCGTCGTCGGTTTCTTCCGTGACGTAGTCGGGCTCGCTGCGATGCACGTCCAGCGGCAGGATCGGCACCCCGGCGCGACGCGCGTCGTCGAGCAGCAGCCGCCGGGGATACATGCCCGGGTCGTGGGTCAGGATCCCGGCAAGGAACTGCGCGCGATAGTGGGTCTTGAGCCAGGACGAGCGGTACGTCGGCACGGCGAACGCGGCCGCGTGCGCCTTGCAGAACCCGAAGCTCGCGAACTGGGCGACGTCGTCCCAGGTCTGCTCGGCCGCAGCCGGATCGACCCCGCGGCCGATCGCCCGCGCCAGGAAGTCGGCGCGCAGCGCGGGCAGCATCTCGGCGTCGTCCAGATGCCGGCGCACGTGATCGGCGTACGTGAGGTCGTAGCCGGCGAGCGCCGCGAGCGTGCGGATCACCTGTTCGTGGAAGACGATCACCCCGAAGGTCTCCTGCAAGGCGGGACGCAGCTCGGGATGCGCATAGGTCGGGCGCGCGAGCCCGGCACGCCGGGCGATGTAGGGCCGGATCATGTCGGATTTCACCGGGCCCGGACGGAACAGCGAGATGTCGACGATCAGGTCCTCGAACCGCTCGGGCTGGAGCTTCTGGAGCAGCTCGCGCTGTCCCGGAGACTCGATCTGGAAGCAGCCGAGGGTGTCGGAAGCGCGGATCAGCTCGAAGGTCGGCTCGTCGTCGAGCGCGATCCGATCGAGATCGACCTTCTGGCCGGTGGTGCGGGCGATCTCATCGATCGCATGACGCATCGACGAGAGCATGCGCACCCCGAGGATGTCGAGCTTCAGGTAGCCGAGCGCCTCGACGTCGTCCTTGTCTGCCTGGATCATGCGGTGACCGCCCGCACTGCGCTCCAGCGGCACCCGCTGCACCAGGTCATGGCTGGCAAGCACGATGCCGCACGGATGCAAGGCGATGTGCCGCGGGAACCCGTCGAGCCGCTCGGCCACCCGGAACAGCAGGTCGAGCTGGCGCATCGGCAGCTGCAGCCCCTGCAGCTCGGGCAACCGTTCGAGCCCCTCGCGCAGGTGCCGCGCCGAGATATGGGGGAAGGCCTTGGCCACGACGCCGACCTCGACCTCGGGCAGACCGAGCGCCTTGCCGACCTCCCGGATCGCGGAACGAGCCCGGTAGGTGTCGACCATCGCGACGCAGGCCGCCCGCTCATACCCGTGGCGGGTGAGGATCATGTCGTAGACGTCCTCGCGCCGGGCCGACTCCACATCGATGTCGACGTCGGGCAGCTCCTCGCGCATCGGATTCAAGAATCGCTCGAACGACAGGTCGTATCGCAATGCGTCGACGTCGGAGATGCCGGTGACATAGCACACGAGCGAGCCCGCGGCGCTGCCGCGACAGGCCGCGAAGATACCCATCGTCTTGATGTCGGCCACGACGTCGGCCACGGTCAGGAAGTAGGCCGCGTAGCCCATCTGCCGGATCATCGACAGCTCCAGGTGCATGCGGTCGCGCAGGCGTTCGTCCTCGCGGAGGCCGCGCTCGTGCACCCCACGCCAGCATCGCTCGGCGAGCAGCGCATCGGGACTACGCCCGTCGGGCGTGGGGAAGTCGGGGAAATGCACCTGTTTGAGCCCGAGGTCGAACGTGACGCGCTCGGCGATCGTCAGGGTGCGGTCGCACAGGTCCGGTCGTTCGGCGAACAGCGCGCGCATCGCCGCGGGCTCCTTCAGCCAGCCCTCGGCATTGGTGCGCGTGACGTTGGACGCCGCGATCGGCACGATGCGGCGCATGCACTCCAGCGCGTCGGCGACGAAGGCGTCGGCCGGCTGCAGATAGCGCACGGGGTTGCTGGCGACCGCCGCCGCGTCGAGCCGCTCGGCGAAGCGCAGCATCGCGCGGATCTCGGTATCGGAGCCGGCCTCCACGCGATGTTCGACGGCGACCACGCAACGCTCGGGACCGAACGCCTCACGGTAGGGCGCGGCGAGCGTGGCGGCGGCGTCGAGACGACCGGTCGCCGCCAGGCGCCCCGGGTGGGAATGCGGCCCGAGCAGCACCGTCAGCCCGGCGGCATGTGCGCAGATCTGTTCGGTGGCCACCCACGGATCGCCGCGCGTGCCCAACAGGTGCGCATCGGTGAGCAGCCGGCACAGGTTCGCGTAGCCGGTCGCGTCTTCGGCGAGCAGCACCACGATGCGTCGTCCCGCCCGGCGGCGGTGCCGGCGCGCGCACGGTGAGCGACGCGCCCAGGATCGGGCGGACGCCTTCGCGTTGGCATGCGGCGACGAACCGTGCCGCCCCGTAGAGCCCGTCGCGATCGGTGAGCGCCACCGCCGGCATGCCGAGCGCCGCCGCGCGCGCCACGAGCCGCTCGGGTGTGAACGCGCCTTCTTTCAGAGAGAAGCAGGAGCGGACGTCGAGATGGGCGAAGGAGGAGGCCACGCCGCCCACCTCAGTCCCACAAGCGTTCCATGTGCCAGAGATCTCGCTGCCGGTCGAAATAGAGATCCCACACCGCGCCGCCGCGCGCCTCGACGCGCCAGTACTCGCGGTCGCGCCCGTCGGACCACCACCGACCTTCGATGCGCCACTTGCCGATCACATCGGCGACCTCGTAGCGCCGCCCTCGCCACTCGAACGCCGCCGGCAAGCCGGCATCGCGTTCGACCCGAACCTCCTCGTCGAAGCGCTTCGTCATCCCCGGTCGTACCTCGCTTCTCACCCCTTCGGAATCGAACATATGTTCGAGGGGAGGATGAAGGTACCCCTCGGCGCCGACATCCGTCAAGACCGTCATCGAAGCTCCACCGTGCGGTCCCGACGGCGACATCGGACGGCGGTACGCTCGAAGCATGGGGGGAACACAGCACGACGCGAGCGCGGACGGCCTCGAGCCGTATACCCCCGGTGACCCGGTCGCGATCCGCGAGATCTGGAACGGCCGCGTCTGGTACGCCCGCCCGGCGACGGTCGTCCTCGACGAGCCGAACCTCACGATGCTGCTCGTGCCGCCGCACGTGCGCGCGAAGGAGCCGGTCGACGCGACGGGTGCGCCGCTCCGGATCCCGACGACGGACTGGGACTTCCGCGACACCGATCGAGGCGACACCTGGAACCTTTCCTTCGCCTTCCCCGACACCCCGTACTCGGTGATCATCGGGTTCGAGGCCTCCGGGACGCTTCGCGAGTACTACATCAACCTGCAGACGCCCCTCGTGCGCTCCCCCGCCGGCTTCGACACCGTGGAGCATCTCCTCGACGTGCGGATCCCACCCGATCGCAGCACCTGGGCATGGAAGGACGAGGACGAGCTGGCCGAGGCCGTCGATCTCGGCCTGTTCACCGACGAGGACACGGCGTGGTTCCGCTACTGGGGCGAGCGCGCCGTCGAACACGTGCTGCTCCGAGAGCCACCCTTCGACGAGGACTGGTCGACCTGGCGACCCGACCCCGCCTGGGACGAACCGGTCCTGCCCGCCGACTGGGATCTGGTCCCGGCCTGAGGCCGGTTGGCACCACCTCCCCACGCCGGCCCGCCCGGGGCGTAGTATCCGGCCGTCCTTGCAGCCCAGAGGAGGGTTGGGTTATGTCTGGTTTCGACAACGGTGGCGCGGCTCCCCCGCCGCCACCCCCACCGAGCGCCGGAGGCGGCGGTGCGATCCCGCAGCGCGGCCTCGGTGACATCCTGACGACGGCGTTCGAGCTCTATCGCACGAACGCCGCGCAGCTGATCAAGATCGTCGCGATCGTCGTCGTGCCGCTCACGTTCGTGCTCGCGCTGCTCACGAAGGTGGCGCTCAAACAGAACTGCGACGGGCGACAACGTCCAGACGTTCCAAGACGTGCAGAACTTCGTGAACCGGTGCTCCGGGACCATCGGCCGTTCCTTGCTCCTCGGGGCGATCGGCTGGTTCATCGCGGTCGCCATCCAACAGCTCATCCTCGGCTCGGTCACCCGCGGTGGAGCCGCGGCGGTCCTCGGTCGCCCCGTCGATGTCGATGCGAGCTACCGATACGCCTTCTCGCGGCTCGGTGGATTGATCGGGCTCGCACTGCTGATCGCGTTGGCGGTGTTCCTCGGCTTCTTCGTCTTCTTCATCGGCGCGCTCATCGTCGGCGTCTTCTTCGCCGTGGCGGTGCCGGCGTTCATCATCGAACGCACCGGCGCGGTCGACTCGATGTCGCGATCGTGGAAGCTCGTGCGAGGGTCATTGGTGGCACACGCTTCTCGTGATCGTCGTCGCCGGCATCATCGCCGGGATCGTCAACGGGATCCTGACCGCGATCGGAGGAAGCAACTTCTTCCTCTCGTGGATCTTCTCCGCGATCGCGCAAAGCATCACCGCGCCATTCGTCGCGCTCGTCTCCGTGATCCTGTACATCGACTTGCGCTCACGGCACGAGGGGCTCACCGCGGATCAGCTGGGCACACAGCTGGACGCCGCCCAGGCCTGACGCGTTCGTTCATCGAGAGGCGCTCCCCGTTCGGGGGGCGCCTCTTGCGTTTCCGAGCACGGCGGGCACCGTGTATGGGAACCTCCCCGGATGACCGACGTCGCCGCCCTCGATCCCACCACCGTTCGCACACGCTTCCCCGCCCTCGCGCGTCTCGCGCCCGACGGTCGGCCCTACGTGTGGGCCGACGCCCCCGGCGGCTCACAACTGGTGGACACGGCGATCGCGGCGATGACCGACCGCATGCGCGCCGGCGCGTCGAACACCCACGGCGTGTTCGCGCCGAGCGAGGAGATCGACGCGTTGATCGCCGACGCCCGCCGGGCGGGTGCCGACTTCATCGGCTGCGACCCGGGCGAGGTGGTCTTCGGCCAGAACGCGACGTCGCTGCTGCTGCATCTGTCGCGCGCGCTCGGACGGACGTGGGGACCGGGGGACGAGATCGTCGTGACACGGCTGGACCACGACGCGAACATCCGGCCCTGGCTGCTCGCTGCGCGTGACGCCGGCGCCACCGTCCGTTGGGTGGATGTCCGTACGGACGACGTCACGCTGGACCTCGATTCGTTCGACGCGCAGCTGTCCGATCGCACGAAGCTCGTCGCCTTCACGCTCGCCTCCAACGCCGTCGGCACCATGCCACCGGCCGCCGAACTGACCGCACGAGCGAAGGCGGTCGGGGCGCTGGTCGCCGTCGACGGCGTCCACCTCTCGCAGCACCACGCGGTCGACCTGCCGGGGATCGGCGCCGACATCGTCGCGACGTCGCCGTACAAGTACTTCGGTCCCCACCAGGGCATGCTCGGCGTTCGCGCGGAGCTGCTGGCCGCGCTCGAGCCCTACAAGCTTCGCGCCGCGCCCGACGAGGACCCCGATCGCTGGGAGACGGGCACGCAGAGCCACGAGGCGCTCGCGGGCACGATCGCGGCGATCGACTACATCGCGGGGGTCGGGGGCGGCGGTGCGGATCGGCGCGCGGCGGTCGTCGCCGGGTTCGCGGCGTTCGACGCCCACGAGCGCACGCTCGCGCGGCGATTCCTGGAAGGGATCGACGAGCTTCCCGGCGTGCGCCTGTACGGCATCGCCGACCCCGAGCGCCTCGCCGAGCGCACCCCGACCTTCGCGGTCCGCGTCGGCGAGCAGCACCCGCTCGACACGTGCGCGGCCCTGGCCGAACGCGGCATCTTCACCTGGGACGGGCACTACTACGCGATCGAGGTCTTCGACCGGCTCGGTTTGCTCGAGTCCGGCGGCGCGGTACGGATCGGCTTCTGTCACTACCACACCCTCGAGGAGGTCGAGCGCGTGCTGGCGGCGCTGGCCGAGCTCGCTCGCTGAGCGCGGCCGCGGCCCGGTACCATCGGGGGTATCCCCTCGCCAGAAGGATCCTCCTATGCGCATCCTCATCTTGGGCGGTGATGGGTATCTCGGGTGGCCGACCGCCATGCGGTTCTCGAGCCGCGGCCACGATGTCCACGTCGTCGACAACTACCTTCGCCGCAGCGCGCATCGGGAGGCCGGCACCGACTCGCTGACGCCGATCGCGGCCGACCTGCACTGCCCGCGTCGCCGCCTGGCACGAGGTGACCGGTCGAACGATCACCGTCACCGAGGGCGACCTCAACGACTGGGAGACGGTCGAGACGGTGTTCCGCGACGTGCAGCCGCAGGCCGTCGTGCACTACGGCGAGATGCCCAGTGCGCCGTACTCGATGAAGGATCGCGCGCACGCGGTCTTCACCCAGACGAACAACGTCGTGGGCACGCTCAACGTGTTGTGGGCGATCCGCGATCTCGCCCCCGACTGCCACCTCGTGAAGCTCGGCACGATGGGCGAGTACGGCACGCCCAACATCGACATCGAAGAGGGGTACATCCAGATCGTGCACAACGGCCGAACCGACTACCTGCCCTTCCCGAAGCTGCCCGGTTCGATGTACCACCTGTCCAAGGTGCACGACAGCCACAACATCCACTTCGCCTGCCGGGTCTGGGGGCTCCGCGCCACCGATCTCAACCAAGGTGTGGTCTACGGGATCCAGACCGACGAGACGCGACTCGACGACCGCCTGCTCACCCGGTTCGACTACGACGACGTGTTCGGCACCGCGCTCAACCGGTTCTGCCTGCAGGCCGTGATCGGGCACCCGCTGACCGTCTACGGCAAGGGGGGGCAGACGCGGGGCTACCTCAACATCGTCGACACGCTGCGGTGCATCGAGCTCGCGGTGACGCACCCCGCCGAGGCCGGAGAGTTCCGCGTGTTCAACCAGTTCACCGAATCGTTCTCCGTGCTGGACCTGGCCGAGCTCGTGCAGAAGGCGGGGGCCGAGGTCGGTCTGGACGTCGCGATCGGCGCGGTGGACAACCCACGCGTCGAGCAGGAGGAGCACTACTACAACCCGGCGCACACCAAGCTGCTCGACCTCGGGCTGCGGCCGCACCTGCTGTCGGCCGAGCTTGTCGAGTCGATGTTCTCGGTGATCGCCCGATTCAAGGATCGGGTCATCCCCGACCACATCCTGCCGCGCGACCGGTGGCGACCGCAGACGTGAGCGTCCGGTGACGACCGTCCGGTTCCTGGGCGTCGTCGCGGCGGTCGCGTGTCTGTTCCTGGCCGCACGCGCCTACGATCGGCGGCGGATCAGCCGGCTCAGCCTCCTGATCGTCGCGGGCCTCGCCCTCGGCACGGTGGTGCTCGCGATCCGGCCCTCGGTGTACGGGCCGCTGTTCGGCTGGTTCGATGTCGCGCCGGGCAACGAACGACGTGTGCTGTTCGTCGCGATCCTCGCGATCATCGTCCTGTTCTTCCTGGTGGTCCGGGTGCAGTCCGAGGGCGATACGAACGAACGGATGATCCGGCTGCTCGTCGAGGCGCTCGGCCGGGAGCGGTTCGACTGGGACCGGGCGGCCGACCTCCCCGACGGCCGTCGGCTCGTGGTGGTCCTGCCGGCGTTCAACGAGGCGGGCAACGTCGGACCGGTGGTCGCGTCGTTGCCGGCACGGCTCGAGGATCTGCAGGTCATCCCGGTCGTGGTGAGCGACGGCAGCGCCGATGCCACCGCTGCGGAAGCCCGGTCCGCGGGCGCGCTGGTGACGGAGCTCCCGATCAACCGGGGCGGCGGTCTGGCCCTTCGGGTGGGCTATGAGATCGCGCTGCAGCTCGGCGCGGAGGTGGTCGTCACGATGGACGCCGACGGTCAGCATCTTGCCGAGGAGCTGCCCGTCATGGTGGCGCCGATCCTGGACGGCAGCGCCGACTACGTGAGCGGCTCCCGCCTGCTGGGCGACTTCGAGCGCGACGGCTTGATCCGCCACATCGGTGTCCACGTGTTCTCGCGGATCGTCTCGATCCTGACCGGACGGCGGATCACGGACCCCTCCAGCGGCTACCGCGCCGCCCGCGCCGACCTGCTCCAACGGCTCGTGCTGGAACAGGATCAGTTCTGGACGAGCGAGATCCTGATCGAAGCGCTGCGCCATCGCGCCCGCGTCGTCGAGGTGCCGGTCACGATCGTGGCGCGCACCAGCGGGAGCTCGAAGAAGCCGGCGTCGTTCCGCTACGGCTGGAACTTCTCGAAGGTCATCATCCAGACCTGGCTGCGCTAGGACCGGCCCCGACCATCGCTAGATCCGGCTCAGGGACGCCTGGATGTCGCGCGCGACGCCTCGCTCGCGGCGGAACTTCTTCCAGTCGCTGCTCTTCGTGCTGAGCGTGATGTCGGTGACGATCTGGAGCACCCCGAGGGCCAGCAGCGCCCAGGCGCACCAGGCGGGGGCGTTCGTGGCCGGCCACAACGCAAGGGCGACGAACGGCGCGAGTTTCGTCGCGATCGCTCCGCTCGCGTGGAACCAGGCCCGCATCGACGGCTCGGCCCGCAGATAGCTGGCGTAGTCGGTCTTGATGCCCGGCCGCGGCGGCGGTGGGCCGCCCAGGAAGGCGTCGGTGAAGCGGATGCCCGCGAGCCACCCGACGAACGCATGGGCCGGCAGGTGCCACCCGACCGACCAGGCGACGCCGGCCGCGAGGAGCGCGAGGCCGGCCCAGGTGCCGGTCCAGGTCGCGGCAAGGACGACGCCGAGGATCCCCGCCAGCGACAGGAGCACCATCAGGATCACCCCGACCCAGGGGCGAACACGCGTTCGGACGCCCGCGCGGAACGCGGCCGTGTCGATGCGCCCGGCCTGGTCGGCGTGGCGGACGATCGCCGCGCGGTCACGCTTGATCGCCCCCACGACCCTCCAGAACCCCAGCGTCCGCAGATCCCGGTCGCCGGCGGCCACCGCGGCCTCGATCCGATCCAGCTCCCGACCCATGTCGGCGATCGCCGCCTGATCGGGAGTTGGTCGCAGCGGTTCCACGGTCCGGACCCTCCTCGGGTCTAGGATTCGAACTCGACGCGCTCCTCCCTGGAACGAGCGCTTCCCCGATGGGAGGTCGATGTCCAAGAGCATGGCACAGGCGACCGCTGGCGGCGATGCGGCCAGCGTCGCATTGGTGACCCTCGACGGCCGCTACCACATCACGGAGCGGATCGCGGCCGGCGGCATGGGCGAGGTCTACCGCGCCCACGACGCCGTGCTGGCCCGTGAGGTCGCCATCAAGGTGCTGCACCGGTCGCTCGCCGGTGACCAGGGCTTCGTCGACCGGTTCCGCCGGGAGGCACGCGCAGCCGCGACGCTGAACCATCCCAACCTCGTCACCGTGTTCGACTGGGGCGCCGTCGACGGCGTCTACTACATGGTGATGGAGTACGTGCACGGGCGTTCCGTGCGCGAGATCCTGAACGCGCGCGGCGCCCTGGCCCCCGCCCAGGCCGCGGCCGTGCTCGACCAGACGCTGGCGGCGTTGGACCACGCGCATACCCGGGGCATCGTTCACCGCGACCTGAAGCCCGAGAACATCCTGATCACGACCGACGGGGTCGTGAAGGTCACCGACCTCGGGCTGGCGCGCGCGTTCGCCGACGCGAAGAACACCCGAGCCGGCGCGGTCACCGGGACCGTGCAGTATCTGGCCCCCGAGCAGATCCGCGGCGAACCGGCGGACCCGCGCTCCGATCTGTACTCGCTCGGCATCGTCGGCTTCGAGCTGCTCACCGACACGCTGCCGTTCACCGGCGAGACGCCGATGGCGATCGCGTACAAGCACCTGTCCGACCGCGTGCCGTCGCCGTCGTCCGTGACGCCGACCGTCCCGACCGCCTTCGACGGCTTCATCGAAAGCGCCACCGATCCCGACCGCGAGATGCGCCCGGAGTCGGCCGCCGCGATGCGCCTCGACCTCGCCACCTTCTCCGCCACCCTCGAGCGGGCGCGCACGCTGGCCTCGCTCGTGAACGACGTGCCCCGGGTGGTGCGCGACCCGCGTCTCGGGCGAGGCCACGGCGGCGATCCCACCCGCCGCGATCACCCAGTCCATCCCCCAGGTCGGGCGGCATCGTCGCCGTCGCGGCCGCGGCCTCCTCGTCGTCCTGCTCGCGCTGGTCACCGTCGCGGTCGCCGCCTGGGGTGCGTGGAGCTACGTGATCCCGCACAGCCACGCGATCCCGAGCGTGGTCGGGCTTCCCATCGACGAGGCGAGCCAGCAGCTGCACGACCTCGGCTTCACGGTCCAGCTCGGCGACGGGCGCTTCGACGCCCAGCCGAAGGGGACCGTGCTCGGCGTGGATCCGCCCGAGGGCACGTCGCTGCGGGAGGGCGAGACCGTCACCCTGACGCCGTCGCTCGGCCCTCCCCCGGTTGCCGGTGCCCAACGTCACGAAGGACACGCAGGAGGCCGCGACGAGCGCCGCTGCGCGACGCCGGGTTCACGGTCGGCTCGATCAAGCAGGTGTACAGCGACACGGTGCCCGAGGGTCACGTCGTGCGGCAGGATCCGGCCGACGGCAAGGCGCCGCAGGGCTCCGCGGTCGATCTGTGGATCAGCAAGGGCCACGCGCCGGCCGCGGTGCCCGCCGTGGTCGGCAAGACCCAGCAGGTCGCCGAGAGGGTGCTTCGAGCGGCCGGATTCATTCCGGTGATCAAGACGGCGTACTCCAACGACATCGATCGTGGCGACGTGATCTCGGTCGACCCACCGGAGGCGGAGATGACCGACCTACGGCAGCCCGGTCACGATCCTCGTCTCGCAGGGCCCCGAGACATTCCCAGTGCCGACGCTCACCGGCCTCTCTCCCGCCGCTGCCGAAGGCCAAGGCGAAGGAGTACGGGCTGGACGTGGCCTTCTTCGTACGTGCCGGGCACGCCGCAGACGATGGTGATCAGCCAGATGCCCGACGGCGGGCACGACGGTGCATGTGGGCGACACGATCACGCTGTGGGTCGCCTGAGCGGCTCACGCCTCGAGCTCGGCGCCGGGCCCTTCCTGATAGCTGTAGCGCTCCTCGGCGAAGGGCTCCGCGTGGATGTGGTAGCCCCGGACCTCCCAGAACCCGCGCACGTTCTTGGCGGCGAACTCCAAGCCGGTGAGCCACTTCGCGCTCTTCCATGCGTAGCGCTTGGGCACGACCAGGCGCAACGGCCAACCGTGATCCGGCGTCAGGTCCTCCCCGTCCTTGCGCCAGGCGACGAGCACGTCGTCGTCGGCCATCGCCTCCAGCGAGAGGTTCGACGTGTAGCCGTGCGCGCAGTGCGCGATCACCCATTTCGCATCCGGCGTCGGCCGGGCCATCTCCATCAGCGTGCGGAACGACACGCCCTCCCAGTTGTTGTCCAGCTGCGACCAGCCCGTCACGCAGTGCATGTCGGCGTGGACGGTCGTGCTCGGGAGCGCGCGCAGCTGCTCGTAGGACAGCGTGAAGGGCTCTTCGACCAGTCCGTAGACCTCGAGATCCCAGTTCGCGCCGTCGAATGACGGGACGGGTCCGTAGTGCAACACGGGCCAGGTCTTGACCAGCCGCTGCCCCGGCGGCACGCGATCGGCGATCTCCGGCGGATAGTGCTTCTGGAACAGGCTCACGAAGCCTCCTTCGCAGCATCGGCGGCGATCGATCGCCACGCGTCGATCGCGATCCCGATGCCCTCGTCGTTCACGTCGACGTGGGTCACCATGCGGACCCCCTGCGGGACGGGGACCGCCCCCACGCCGGCGGCCGCGAGCCGGTCGAGCACATCTCCGGTCCGCAACCCCACGGCATCGGTGTCGACGAAGACCATGTTCGTTACGACGCGATCCAACGCGACGCTGCCGGGCAACAGCGCCTCGACCGCTTCCCCCAGGCGGCGGGCGCGCGCATGGTCCTCGACCAGTCGCTCGCGACCGGTCTCCAGGGCGATCAGGCCGGCGGCGGCCATGATGCCGGCCTGCCGCCAGGCGCCGCCGTAGAGGATCCAGATGCGACGGGCCTCGCGGATCAGCTCGGCGGGGCCGCAGAGCATCGAGCCGATCGGCGCCCCGAGGCCTTTGGAGAGGCAGAACATCATCGTGTCGACCTGGGACGTCCAGGCGGTGACGGGCTCTCCGCTGGCGGCGGCCGCGTTCCAGATCCGCGCGCCGTCCATGTGGATCGGCACGCCGGCCCGATCGGTGATCGACCGAACCGCTCGGAGCTCCTCGGACGGCAGGACCGTCCCGCCCGCACCGCCGACCGTGTTCTCGACCGCCAGCAGGTCGAGCACCTCGACGTCGAAATAGTCGTCCGGTTCGAGGAGTCGCCCTGCCAAGGCGGCGGTCATGTAGCCGTGCGGATGGTCGGTGCCGGTGCGGAACGAGATGCCCGCGAGGCTCGCGCTCGTCATGATCTCGGTGGTGGCGACATGGGCGCCCTCTTCGGCGGCCACCAGGTGTCCCTGCCCGCTGATGTGCAGCCGCAGACCGATCTGGTTGGCCATCGTGCCGGTCGCGACGTACAGCGCCGCCTCGGTCCCGGTCAGCTCGGCCGCTCGTTCCTGCAGGCGGTTCACGGTCGGATCGTCGCCGTACCAGGCGTCGCCCACCTCGGCGCCGGCCATCGCGGCCCGCATCGCGTCCGACGGGGTCGAGACCGTGTCGGAGCGCAGATCCACCCGGAAACGCATCCCGCCAGTCTATCCGCGCGCCTCGACCCGACGTGCCCGTACGCGTCGACGGACACGACGCCGCTCAGCCGAAGAAGATCTCCGCCTCGCGGTAGAGGTCGTGCGGAACGACCTTGCGTGGTCCGGTCGCCTCGCGCAACGGGACGTCGGCGACGTCCTGGCCTTTGCGCGAGACCATCCGTCCCCAGCCGCCGGCGTGGGCGAGCTCGACGGCGGCGATCCCGAAGCGCGTCGCGAGCAACCGGTCGAACGCGACGGGGGTCCCGCCGCGCTGGACGTGCCCCAGGATCGTGACCCGCGTGTCATAGCCCGTCCGTTGCTCGATCTCGGGCGCCACGAGGTTGGCGATGCCCCCGAGACGGGGGAACCCGTTCTCGTCCACCGGGTACTCCGGCTGCGGCCATCGTGCCGGCCATGGGCTCGGCGCCCTCGGCGACCACGACGATCGAGAACGAGTTGGTGTGCATGTGCCGGTGGCGCAGGTGCCGACAGGCCTCCTCGATATCGAACGGCATCTCGGGGATGAGCAGCATGTCGGCGCCGCCGGTCATGGCGGCGTACAGCGCGATCCAGCCCGCATGGCGCCCCATCACCTCGATCACGATGACGCGGTCGTGGCTCTCCGCCGTCGTGTGCAGCCGGTCGATCGCATCGGTCGCGACCTGCACGGCGGTGTGGAACCCGACCGTCACATCGGTGCCCGGCAGATCGTTGTCGATCGTCTTGGGCACACCGACGATCGGCACGCCGAGATCGGCGAGCTCGGCCGCCGCGCCCAAGGTGCCCTCACCCCCGATGACGATGAGCCCGTCGAGTTCGTGAGCCTCCATGGCCGCGCGGACGAGGTCGGGGCCGTCGGGGCGCCGCATCGGGTTGGTGCCCGAGCTCCCGAGCATCGTGCCGCCACGGTGCAGCAATCCGCGGGTCGTCGGGGGGTCGAGCTCGACCGCCTGATCCTCGAGCACCCCTCGCCAGCCATCGTTGAAACCGACGAAGGAGGTCTCGCCGCGGGCCTCTCCCGTGCGCACGGCGGCCCGGATGACCGCGTTCAGACCGGGACAATCGCCGCCGCCCGTCAGCACCCCCAGCCGCATGCGAGCACCCTACCCGACGGGTCGCTCAGCCTCGGGAACGACCGGTAGGATGAGGGCATGCTCGCCCGGCTGCTTCCGGAACACATCGGCATCCTCGAGGGGATCTTCCTCGGGTGTCTGTTGCTCCTGACGGCGGTCGTGGGCCTCTTCTCGCTCTACGTGGTCTCCCAGCAGTTCCGCAACCCCGGCAGGTCCGAGCGCCGCTAGGACGGCGCGGCGACGATCTCGGTCCCCGCCGCGCCGGCGAGCGCCTCGCGTGCCTGATCCAGCTCGGCGATCACGGCTCGGCGATCACCCCCGCGAACGAAGCGCACCGCCGCCTCGACCTTCGGGCCCATCGATCCGCCGCCGAACTCGCCACGTTTGAGCAGCCGCCGGGCCTCGGACACGTCCATGCGTTCGATCGGCTCGGGCATCAGCGAGCCGAAGCCCCGCTGGACCTGCGGCACGTCCGTCAGGATCAGCAGGACCTGCGCCGCCACCTCGTGGGCCAGGATGGCGGCCGCGAGATCCTTGTCCACGACGCCTTCCTTCCCGATCAGCCGGGGGCCCTTCTCGATCACCGGGACACCGCCCCCGCCGCCGGCGATCACGACCACGCCCGAGCCGATCAGCTGGCGGATCACGGGGGTCTCCACGATCGAGTACGGCTTCGGGCTCGGCACGACCCGCCGCCAGCCGCCGTGCGGGTCGGGACGCATCGCCCACCCGCGCTGTTCCTCCCGACGATGCGCCTGGGCTTCGGTGAAGTACGGCCCGACGTACTTCGTCGGGCTGCGGAACGCCGGATCCTGCGCACGCACCCGCGTCAGGGTCAGGATCGTTGCCACCGGCCGCTCCATCCCGCGCTCGAAGAAGACGTCGCCGATCGTGACCTGCAGGAGATAGCCGATCTGGCCCTGGCTTTCGGCGCCGCAGACATCCAGCGGCATCGGGTGGACCTGCTTGGCGGCCGCTTCCTGCTGCATCAGGATCCGACCGACCTGCGGCCCGTTGCCGTGCGTCACGACGACCTCCCAGCCGTCGGCGGCGATGTCGGCGATACGCTCGGCGGCGCCACGCGCGGCCGCGTACATCTCGTCGTAGGTGTCCGGGGCACCGCGACGCAGCAGCGCGTTGCCACCGAGGGCGATCACGACCCGCTGCATCGCACTCCTTCCCGGGCGCCCGCCCGCGGGGCCGACGGCTAGAGCACCGGCGCGAGGATATCCGTGAGCTGGGGCGAATCGGGGAGCATCTCGAGGTCGTAGCGCACCCGCACCGCCGGCTTCGAGATCTCGATCACGCTGCGCAGATCGATCGGCGTGCCGATCACCACGACGTCGACCTCGGCCGCGTCGATGATCTTGGCCATCTCCGCGAGTTGGCCGTCCGAATAGCCCATCGCCGGCAGCACGTGGCCGACGTCGTACTTCTCGAACGTCTCGGCGATGGTGCCCACCGCCCAGGGCCGCGGGTCCACGATCTCGGCGGCGCCCATCCGCTGCGCCGCGACGACACCGGCGCCGATCTTCATCTCGCCGTGCGTGAGGGTCGGCCCGTCCTCGATCACGAGCACGCGCTTGCCGGCGATCGCGTCGGGGTCGTCGCAGGTCACCAGCGAGTTCGCCTTCGCGACGACGGCGTCGGGGTTCGCCTGGGCGATCGTCGCCTCGAGCTGCGCGACCTGCTCGGGCGTGGCCGAGTCCATCTTGTTGATGATCACGACGTGGGCGCCGCGGAGGTTGGTTTCGCCGGGGTGATAGGTGAGCTCGTGTCCGGCGCGCAGCGGGTCGACGAGCGTGATCCAGACGTCGGGCGTGTAGAACGGGATGTCGTTGTTCCCGCCGTCCCACAACAAGACGTCGCACTCGGCCTGCGCCTGCTCGAGGATCGCCCCGTAGTCGACGCCCGCGTAGATGACCGTGCCGCTCGTGATGTGCGGCTCGTATTCCTCGCGCTCCTCGATCGTGCACTTGTGCAGATCGAGATCGGACAACGCCGCGAATCGCTGGACCGCCTGCGCCGCCAGATCGCCGTAGGGCATCGGGTGTCGGACGGCGACGACGCGCTTGCCGGCATCCTTGAGTGCGCCCGCGACGGCACGGGTGGTCTGCGACTTGCCGACCCCGGTCCGCACGGCCGTCACCGCCACGGTGGGAACCGTTGCCTTGAGCATCGTGGCGTCGGGACCGAGGAGCACGAAGTTGGCTCCGGCCGCCATCACGATCGAGGCCTTGTGCATCACGTACTCGTGCTTGACGTCGGAGTAGCTGAACACGACGTCGTCGACGTCGAGCTCCCCGATCAGGCGCACCAGCTCGGACTCGTCGTAGATCTGGATGCCGTCCGGGTAGTGCGGACCCGCGAGCGATGGCGGGTAGCGCCGGTCGTTGATGAACGGGATCTGGGTGGCGGTGAAGGCGACGACGTTCGTGCCCGCATCCTCGCGAAACACGGTGTTGAAGTTGTGGAAGTCGCGCCCGGCGGCTCCCATGATCAATACACGTCGGGACATACCCGGATCCTTTCCGCTGGAAGATGTCTGATGCGCGGAAGGCCCGGGCCTCGAAGCACGCTGGCCCCGCTCTTCGGCCCGACTCTACTCCAAGCCCTGCGCACCGGTCCGGCGTCGAGCGTCCCCGGTCACGTGCGGCACGTCAGGTGCTGCGGATCCACGACCGCTCCGCCCTCCGTGCGGAACGATGTCGCGAGGTCCGCGGTCGCCGGGTGGTAGTCGAGGCGCAGGACGCCGAAATGTTGCAGGTCCATGAACGCGGCGCGGGTGGGGACGGGACCGGCGTAGGGCAACCCGGCGATCTCACGCCCACCGGCGCCGGCCACGATCTCCGGGATGCCCTCGGGGTTGGGTTGTCCGCCGCTGCCCAGCGGCGGCATCCGCTCGTAGACGTGGTCGTGGCCATTGAGGACGAGGTCGGGGCGCTGCGCGGCCGGCACGCCGAACAGCGCCTCCCAGAGCGGATCCACGTAGCCGATGCTGCCGTGACCGACATCGGACCACCGGGCCTGATGCCACGCCACGAGCGTGCACGAGGAGGGTGGATTCACCCGCGGATCCGCCAACGCCGCTGTCAGGAACCGAGTCGCCGCTCCATGGACACCGCAGACCGTCGGATCGTGCTCGCAGACACCGGCGTCGATCATGATCACGACGAGCGGGTGGGCGGCCTGCTCGGCGAAGATCCGGACGTAGTCGCCGGCCCCATCCGACATGGTGCCGTCCGGAGCCGGGACCCCGAAGTAGGACTCGAACCCGCACGCGTTGCGGTCGTCGTGTTGCAGCGTGCAGCCGCTGTCGGGCGGGTCGGGGTCATACCACTCATGGTTGCCCGCCACGGGCACGACGTCGGCGCCGGCCGCACGGATCGCCTGGCCCCAGGTCGCGTCGAACGACGCGTAGTCATCCGCGCGCCCGGACTCGTACTGCGTGTCGCCCAAGAGCAGCGCGGCGGTCAGACGAGCCCCCGATCCCGCGGTCACGAGCGCCGCCGTGGTGTCCTGGTGACACCCGGTCGGGGTCGGCGAGCTGCCCGGCGCACACGCGATATCGCCGGCGGCGATCAGCACGAGCCCACCGCTCGGGCGAACCTCGACCGGGCTCGGGCTCGGGCTCGCGGCGTTCGAGGCCGGCGCCGACGAGGGCGCCGACGGCTCACCGGTCTCGCAGGCGGGCAGCAGACCGACGAGCGCCACCACCAGCGCGAGCAGCACCCACCCGATCGCTCGACGCGGCCCGTCTACACGGGGTCGCTCGTCCACCGGCCCTCATCGATCGAGCCGAACGGGTGCGCGAAATGGGTGACCCCGACCCGGTAGCCGTTCGTTTCCGCCCGCCACAGCTGGACCCGCCGGGACGCGACGCCCAGCAAGGGATCCTCGTCGTGCTCGGAGAACCACATGCGCTCCATGACCTGGACGGGCTGATGGAGCAGGTCGCCGGTCAGCAGCAGTCCTTCGCCGCCATCGGTGACCAGCACCGACCGATGTCCGGGCGTGTGGCCGGGCGAGTGGATCAGCCGCACGCCCGGCGCGATGTCATGGTTCGCGTCGGCCACCCGCAGGACCCCGAGCGACTCGAGTCGCTCTGCCGGTCGGATCGCGACGTACGCGTCCTCGTGCGCTTCCTCGAAGAAGCGAAGATCCGCCGGATGCAGGTGATACGCGGCATTGGGGAATCGGGGTTCCAGCTCGGCGGCCTCGATCCCACCCGCGTGGTCGGCGTGCAGGTGCGTCAGGACGACGTGGCGGACATCGGCCAGCGACTCGCCGTGCCACGCGTCCGCGTTCCAGTGCTCCCACGGCCGGTACGGACCGAACGGCCCGGCCCCCGTGTCGACCATGACCACCGTGTCCGGCCCTTCGAGCACGAACGCATGCACGTGCCAGGCCCACGCGTCGATCCCGTGGTAGCCCCACGGGTAGCGCACCCGCTCGGCATCCCAATCCACAACGACATCGGGGAACTCTTCGGCCAGTGGGAGCGGCGCGAACCCCTCGCAGATGGTGCGGATCTCGAACCTGCCCACATGGATCGGTGCCACGTGCGTCATGGGGCGGCAGCCTACCGGGTCAGGTCTGCGGGCTCGTCCACATCGAACACCGTTCGTCGGTCCGGATCGAGCGCGGTCCAGGTGGCCTCGTCGATCACGGCAAGCCGCGATGCGTCCAGCAGGTCGCGCAGGCGACGCCGGCCCGCGTGCAACAGCGTGTGCGTCAGGTCCGCCGCGGGCCAGGTGCGCAGCGCACACGGCAGCGGCCGGGCTCGTTCGTCCTGCGCGAGCGCCACCGCATCGACCTGCGCCTCCTCGAGCACACGCAGCATCTCCCGCAGCACCGGCGGCTGGAGGTCCGGCATGTCGCCCCCGGCCACGACGACGAGGTCGGAGCGCGACCGCGGCCAGCAGGCCCGTGTGCAGGCCCGCCAGCGGCCCCTCGCCCTCGGTCGTGTCGTTCACGGTGCGCACACCCGGGGGGAGCCCGGCGCCACGAGCACCGGGTGCCAGCACCACGATCACGTCGTCGCACACCTCCGCGAGCCGGTGCACGGCGTGGTGCAGCAGCGGCTGCCCCCGGTAGGGCGCCGCGAGCTTGTCCGCGCCGAATCGTGTTGCGCGGCCCCCGGCCAGGATGATCCCGCTAACGAGGAGCGGCACCGTCTCGACGTTTCCGCCGTTGCACGAACTGGTAGCCGAACCGGCCCTTCACGCAGAGATGGCCGTTCGTGACCCCGTGATCGGCGGGCGAGGTCACCTTCACGATCGCGTTGTCCTGGACGTGCAGCTCGAGCTCACAACCCACCCCGCAATAGGGACAGATCGTGTTCGTCACGGCTTGCGCGTCCTCATCCCACGTGCCCGCGGCCCGCATCTCGTGCTCGCTGGTGAACATCAGGGCGCCGGTCGGGCACACGCCGATGCAGTTCCCGCAGTAGACGCAGGCGCTGGCATCCAGCGGCACGGCGTACTCCGTGGAGATCCTGGCGTCGAACCCGCGGCCGGCGACGGCGATCGCAAAGGTGAACTGGGCGTCGGTGCCGCACGCCTCGACGCACTTGTAGCACAGGACGCATCGGCCGTAGTCGCGCACGTAGAGCTCGTTGTCGACCTTCACCGGCTGCGCGACCGTCTCGGCGGCCGCCGCGTCGGGATCGTGATGGTGCCCGGGGGCCCGCGTGTCGCGCTCCCCCGCCGCCATCGGCTCCATCACGGCGCCGAAGCGCTCGGGGTGCGCGTCGTACTCGTCCTGCCACCGATGCCAGTCGGGGCTCGCCAGCGACGTGTCGACCGAGGACGCCAGGAACTCGAACACGAGCGTGCGCGAGCGCCGGACGCGTTCCGTGTCGGTCGAGATCTTCATGCCCGCTTCGGCCGCTCGCGAGCAGGCCGGCACGAGCACGCGCGACCCCTCGACCTCCACGACGCACACCCGGCACGCGTTGATCGGGGTGAGGTTCTCGGCGTAGCACATCGTCGGGGTGTCGATGCCCTCGGCTCGGCACGCGTCGAGGATCGTCGCGCCCTCGGGCACCCGCACGGTGCGACCGTCGATCTCGACGTCGATCAGGGTGCGCGGCATGCCGAGCGGGACGGCGCTCACGAGCCCTCTCCCGAGCCGAACAGGCCGAAGGTGCCGATGGCCGATTGCACCGCGCTGGCCGCGGTCTGCCCGAGGCCGCAGATCGACGCGTCCCGCATGACCGCCGCCACGTCCTCGAGCAAGCCGAGCTCGTCGGCCGTCGTCCCGATGGTGCGGCCGGCGACGAGTCGATGCAGGGCCTCCTCCTGGCGAACGGTGCCGACGCGGCACGGCACGCACTGGCCACAGGACTCGTCGCGGAAGAATCGCGCGATCCGCAGACAGAGATCGACCAGATCGACGCTCGCATCGAGCACCATGATCACGCCGGAGCCGAGCGTGTACCCGCCCGCCCGGGCATCTTCGAACGTCAGCCGAACGTCGAGGCGGTCCGGCCCGAGGAACCCGCCGGCCGCACCCCCGAGGAGGATCGCCTTGATCGGCGCGCCGTCGCGGGGGCCGCCGGCCATGTCGATCGCCTCGGCGAGCGTGATGCCGTGCTCGGCCTCATACACCCCGGGGTGCTCGACGTGACCGGACAGACAGAACAACCGCGTCCCCGTCGAGCCTTCGGTGCCGAGCGCGGCGTAGGTGTCGGCCCCGAGCTCGAGGATCTGGAGCACGTTGAGCAGCGTCTCGACGTTGTTGATCGCCGTCGGACGTCCGAACACGCCGTGGGTCACGGGGAACGGCGGCTTGTTGCGCGGCTCGCCGCGCTTGCCCTCGATCGAGTTGAACAGCGCGGTCTCCTCCCCGCAGATGTAGGCCCCGGCGCCGCGGCGCAGCTCGATGTCGAAGGCGAAGCCCGCGTGCATGACGTCGGGCCCGAGCAGGGCGGCCGCCCGCGCCTCCTCGATCGCCTCGTGCAGGTGTTTCGTCGCCCGCGGGTACTCGCCTCGGATGTACAGGTAGCCGGTCTCCGCCCCCGTGGCGAACCCGGCGATCGTGAGCGCCTCGATCAGGCGAACGGATCGTTCTCCATGAGCACGCGATCCTTGAAGGTGCCGGGCTCTGATTCGTCCGCGTTGGCGACGACGAACTTGGGGCTTCCGGGCTGATCGGCCACCGCGCGCCACTTGACCCCCGTCGGGAACGCGGCACCGCCGCGGCCCAGGAGCTTCGCATTGGTCACCTGTTGGATCACGGCGTCGGGACCGAGCTCGATCGCGCGTGCCAGCGCGGCGTAGCCTCCGTTCGCGCGATAGTCGTGCAACGACGTCGGATCCACCGCGCCCACACGCCGCAGCAGCCGCTCCCCGCCGTGACGCGGCGCCAGCGCGGGCGGCGGCACGAGCGCCCCCGTGCCGTGGATCGTCGCAAGGATCTGGTCCGGGTCGGCCGGCGCCACGGCGTGGGACGTGGCTCCCGCACCCGCCTCCTGGAACAACACCGCCGGCGCCGCCTCGCACAAGCCGAGACAGGGGCTCCGGACCACCTTGGGATCGCCGTCGCATTCGGCGGCGAGACGCTCCGCCATGGCGTCGCCCCCTCGGATGCGACAGGCGAGGTCGTCGCAGACGTGCAGCACGGTGGCGGGCTGCGGCTCGACGCTGAACATCGCATAGAACGTCGCGACCCCGTAGGCCTCGGCGGGCGGCACCGACAGGCGTTCGCACGCGTAGTTCAGCCCGCCCTCGCTGATCCAGCCGATCCGCCCCTGGAGGGCGTGCAGCACCGGCAGCAGCGATGTCCGATTGTCCTCGGGCGCATGCGCCACGCGGAGGTCGCGCTGCGGTGCGCTCGCCGCCGTCCCAGCCCGTCGTCGGGGCTCCGAGCAGCGCGTCGACCGCCGCGCGTTCCTCGGCGGTCGGTTCCGCCGTCATCAGATGCAGATCCACGGCGGGCAGGCTACCTTCCCGCGCCGACGGCGAGCTTCTCGACACGGATCGCCGTCGCCTTGAAGTCCGACGTGCCCGATTTCGGGTCGTAGGCCTCGTTCGTGATCACGTTCGTGGCGACCTCGTCCGGGAAGTGGAACGTCATGAAGGCCAGCCCTTCGCGCAGCGCCGTCGTGAGGTGGACCGGCGCCTCGATCGCGCCGCGACGCGACACGATCCGCACGACCTCGCCTTCGACGACATCGAGTGCAGCCGCGTCCTCGGGGCACAGGTCGAGCGACTCGCCTCGGTGCAGCGGCGACGAGAACGCGTTGGTCTGCACGCCCGTGTTGAAGGACTCGAGCCGCCGCCCGGTGGTCAGGCGCATCGGGAACTCCTCGGTCAACGTGTCGGCCGGCGGGATGTCGATGACCACCGAGAACGGCGCCTTGGGGCCCTGCTTCTCGGGGTCGTCGAAGGCCCACAGCCGACCGTGGAGGAACTGCGCCCCGTCGGGGAACTCCTCGTTGCACGGCCACTGGATGCCGCCGAGCTCCTCGATGCGTTGCCAGGACATCAGCGTGTGCATCTTCGACAGCGAGCGGAGCTCGTCCCATGCCTGTTCCGAGGTCACCTCGCCCCAATCGACCCCGAGCCGTTTCGCCAGCTGCGCGATCACCCAGATGTCGTCGCGCGCGTTGCCCGGCGGATCGAGGGCCTTGCGGACGCGTTGCACGCGACGCTCGGAGTTCGTCACCGTGCCGTCGGTCTCGAACGCCGAGTTCGCCGCGGGGAAGACGACGTCCGCCAGCTCCGCCGTCTTCGTCAGGAACATGTCCTGCACGATCAGGCAGTCGAGGCCCTCGAGGCGATGCACGGCATGGGCCTGGTCCGCCTCGGACGTCGCTGGATTCTCGCCGATGCAGTAGACGGCGGTCAGCTCGCCGCGCTCCATCGCCTCGAACATCGCCGTGAGGTGCCATCCGTGTCGCGGCTGGATCGGCACGCCCCAGGCGGCCTCGAAGCGCTCGCGCGCGGCCGGGTCGTGCTCGATGTCCCGGAACCCCGGCAGCTTGTTCGGGATCGCACCCATGTCGCCGCCACCCTGCACGTTGTTCTGTCCCCGCAGCGGGTTGAGACCGCTGCCGTAGCGCCCGACGTGACCGGTCAGCAAGCCCAGATTGATCAACGACAGCACGTTGTCCACCGCGTTGTGGTGCTCGGTGATGCCGAGGGTCCAACAGATCATGGCGCTCTCGGCGGTGGCGAACGCGTGTGCGAGGTCGCGGATCTCCTCGGCGGGGACCCCGGTCACCTCGGCGCCGCGCGACAGCGTCCAGTCCTCGACGCTCGCCGCGTACTCGTCGAAGTTCAGCGTGCCGCCCTCGACGAAGGCCGTGTGTGTGAGTCCGGCGTGGATGATCTCGCGGGCGATCGTGTTGGACAGGGCGACGTCGGTCCCGACGTCGATCCCGAGCCACTGATCGGCGAACGCGGCCGACTCGGTGCGGCGCGGGTCGACCACGACCAGCTTCGCGCCGCGCTGCATCCCCTTCAGGACATGGTGGAAGAAGATCGGATGCGCGGCGCGCGCATTCGACCCCCACAGCACGATGAGGTCGGTCTGCTCGACCTCCTCGTACGAGCTGGTACCGCCACCGGCACCGAACACGGTCGCCAGACCGACGACCGACGGTGCGTGTCAGGTGCGGTTGCAGCTATCGATGTTGTTCGTTCGAAGGACCTGACGAGCGAACTTCCCCGCGAGGAAGTTCATCTCGTTCGTGGCCTTCGAACAGCTGAAGATCCCTGCTCCCCAGCCCGGGTTCCGCTCGGTCGCGCGGCGCAGCCCCTCGGCGGCCCGGTCGAGGGCCTCCTCCCAGGTGGCGGTGCGCAGCGCGCCGTTCTCACGGACCATGGGCTCGGTGAGCCGGGTCATCGTTGCCGACATCGGCGGGTTCCCCTTCCTCCGGAACGTCCGGATGCGTTCCATCGTACGTCCCGGGGACCCCTGGTCGGGAACGCGTGGGTGGCTCGAGTGACCGGCGATCAGGTCGAGGACATGACCTCGCGATACCGATAGCAGGTGGTCACGTGATCGTTGACCAGACCGGTCGCCTGCATGAACGCGTAGCAGACGGTCGGACCGACGAACCGGAACCCTCGACGCTTCAGTTCCTTCGACATCGCCTTGGACGCCGCGGTCTCGGCGGGCACCTCGCCCTGCTCGCGCCACCGGTTGACCGTGGGCGACCCGCCGACGAAGCTCCACACCAGCTCGTCCAGCGTCGATCCCGAGTCGGCCAGCCCGAGCACCGCCCGGGCGTTCGCGATCGTCGATTCCACCTTCAGGCGGTTGCGCACGATCGAGGGATCCGCCAGGAGCCGCTCGACGCGGGCGGGCGTGAACCGGGCGACGGCGGCGGCGTCGAAGCCCGCGAACGCGTGCCGGTACCCCTCCCGCTTGTACAGGATCGTGCGCCACGACAGCCCCGCCTGGGCGCCCTCGAGGGTGAGCATCTCGAACAGGTGTCGCTCGTCATGGACGGGCACGCCCCACTCCTCGTCGTGATACGCGAGGTAGCGAGGATCGTCGAGAGGCGCCCACGGGCAGCGACGCGGCATCGGCACACGCTACGACACACCGCCGACACGCCGGGTGACCGTGGAGGCGGAACGGGTCCTATGATGGCCCGATGCACGAACCGACACCGATCCCGATCCACGACCTGTCGTCCGAGCCCGGCTCCGAGGCCGAGCCCGGCGACGAACGATCGGCGCCCACCGAGGTCGGTACCTCGGCGGCATCGACCAGGTCATCGACGTGCTGATCGGCCTCGTCACACTGGGCGCCTCGGCCACGACCTCGATCGTCCAGGGCCCCGAGGAAGAGCCCACTGGTGGCACCGACAACGCCACGCTCGTGGCCGGAGCGGCCGCCGGATTCCTGATCGAAGGGCTGCGCGCGGCCGGCGCGATGCTCACCGCGGTGGAGCGCACCGTCGTCGCGCCGACCGCGGCCGCCGCGGGCACGGCCGCCGAACGCCCGGAGGTCCACGAGCTCCTCCAGCACTGGCAGCACTCGTGGGACGAGCAGCGCGAGCGCAGCGATCCCGCCGCCTCCGAGGCCCTTCGCCGCGGCATTCGACGCGCGGCCGACGCGCTGATGGACCAGCTCGACACGACCGACCTCGTGCTCGAGCACGTGGATATCCAGCGGATCGCCGAGACCGTCGACATCAACCCGCTCGTCGACCGGCTCGACATGGACCGGCTCACCGATCGCATCGACATCGACGCGCTCGTCGCCCGGCTCGACATCGAGGCGCTCATCGGTCGCTTGGACGTCGCGGCGATCGTCGCGGACGTGATCGACCAGCTCGACATACCCGACCTGATCCGCGAGACCACCGCCCAGACGACCTCGGAGAGCGTGCGAAACGTCCGCCTCCGCGGGGTGGGCGCGGATCGCGCGATCAGCAAGGTCGCGAACCGCCTCCTGCGACGCGCCGACGATGCCGGAGCCGGATCGTGAGCGCGCCCCGGATCCGCGTCGAGACGATCCCGGTCGAGGCTCGAAGCTTCCAGGGCGAGGCGGCCGGACTGATCACTCGAGTCGCGGCCAACATCATCGATGTGGCGGTGGTGATCCTCGGCCTCGTGGCCGTGTACCTGGGCACCGCGGGAGTCATGTTCCTCCGGCAGGGGGCCCGGTTCACCTTCCCGATCGTGACGTACGGCGTCGTGTACGTCGCGGGAGTCATCGCGCTCGTCGTGTACTTCACGGTGTCGTGGGCGGGCGCGGGTCGGACCTACGGCGACCGGGTGCTCGGTCTGCGCGTGCTGACCGCGAAGGGCGAGGACGTGGGGTTCTGGCGCGCCGTCGTGCGAGCCGTGCTCTGTGTGCATTTCCCGCTGCTGCTCGTGTGGGTTGCCTTCAGCCGACACAACCGGTCCGTGCAGGACCTCGTCGTGGGCACGTCCGTGATCTATGACTGGAGCGCCGTGCGGCGAGCCGCGTCCTCAGACGACGCGGCCCGGGGTGGCTGTAGATGTTGCAGCGCCCGTCGCGAACGAACCCGAGCACCGTGACCCCCAGCCGCTCCCCCGCATCGACGGCGAGGGATGAGGGCGCGCCCACCGCGCTGAGCACGGGGATCCCGGCCACCGCGGCCTTCTGGACGATCTCGAACGACACCCTCCCCGAGACCTGCATCGCCACGTCGGCCAGCGGGAGGCGGTCGGCGAGCAGCTGTTCCCCGATCACCTTGTCGACGGCGTTGTGCCGACCCACGTCCTCGCGGACCGAGATCGGCTCCCCGGCCGCCGTGAACAGGCCGGCCGCATGGAGCCCGCCCGTGCGGTCGAAGACCCGCTGTGCCGCCCGGAGCCGGTCCGGCAGCTCCACCACGACGTCGGCGGCCATCGAGAAACCCATCGGCACCACCGGGCAGCGCACCGTGATGTCGTCCAGCGAGGCCTTCCCGCACACGCCGCACGAGGACGTGGCGAAGAAGTTCCGATGCAGTCGTTCCGCATCGAACGGCGTCGTCACCGTCACGGTCACGACGTTGTAGCGCTGCTCTTCGTCGTCGAGATCGTCGCAATACGCCACCCGTCGAACCTCGCCGGGTTGCACCAACCCCTCCGTGAACAGGAACCCCGCCGCGAGCTCGAAGTCGCCACCCGGCGTGCGCATCGTGACCGCAACGCGCGCGGCCTCCTGCCCCGGACCCTGGACGCGGATCTCCAGCGGCTCCTCGGTCGCCAGGGTGTCGGCCCGCTCCCCGCGAGCACCCTCGCGCACCGTCACCACCCGGACGGGCGTCACGTTGCGACGAACCTGCTCGGGCGCTGCCATGGCACCCAGCCTATCCCTCCCGCACGCGAGCGCCGCCGGTCGGCCATGATGCACACATGGCGACACCGGATGAACACGATTTCGGCGACCCGACACGACGCACCTACCTCGCCGAGGAGCGCACGCTGCTGGCGTGGTGGCGCTCGGGGCTCGCGGCGCTGGCGGTCGCCCTCGCCGTCGGTCGGCTGCTGCCGGCCCTCCTGGACGAGCGCACGCTCGACGGGCTTCGTGGCGCTCGGCGCCGGATTCGCCCTCCTCGGCGTCGCGTTGATCCTGCTGGGAGCCCTCCGTCATCGCGCGGTGGAGCGCGCGCTCGCCGAAGGGCGGTTCCGCGCGATGCCCGCCGCGGTGACCTGGGGCATCACCGCCGCCATGCTCGGTGCTCGCGGCCGGGACGTTGCTCCTGGTGATCACCGAGAGCTGACCTGGGGTCAAACCGGCGATCACGTCGATTCTCCGGCCGCGGGACCCCTGCGCTAAGGTCGCAGGCGCCCGGGCCCACCCCACCTGCCCCCAGCCCACCCCACCTGCCAAGGAGCACATCGCCCTCATGAAGTCGGGTCTCGAGATCGCCCAGGAAGCCGTCCTCCGTCCGATCGCCGACGTCGCCGCCGACGCCGGCATCGAGCCGGACGAACTCAAGCCCTACGGCTCGACCCGGGCGAAGGTGTCGCTGTCGATCCTGGACCGGCTCGCCGATCGACCCGACGGCAAGCTGGTCATCACGACCGCGATCACGCCCACCAAGGCCGGCGAGGGCAAGACCACGACGTCCGTCTCGCTCACGCAGGGGCTCGGTGCGATCGGCAAGCGGGTGATGCTGGCGTTGCGGGAGCCCAGCATGGGCCCGGTCTTCGGGATCAAAGGCGGCGGGACCGGTGGGGGCTACGCGCAGGTCGTGCCGATGGAAGAGATCAACCTGCACTTCAACGGCGACTTCCATGCCATCACGGCCGCCCACAACCTGTTGTCGGCCGCGCTGGACGCCTCGATCTATCACGGCAACCAGCTCGACATCGATCCGTTGTCGATCACCTGGCCGCGCACGCTCGACGTGAACGATCGCGAACTGCGCAACACGGTGGTCGGCCTCGGCGGCAAGGCGCACGGCGTGCCTCGACAGGAGGGGTTCGTCATCACCGCCGCGTCCGAGATCATGGCGATCCTCGCGCTTGCGAGCGATCTGCACGACCTCCGCGCTCGGCTGGGGCGGATCATCGTGGCGTCCACGTCCACCGGCGCTCCCGTCACGGCCGACGATCTGCGGGTGGCCGGTGCGATGACGGTGATCATGCGCGACGCGATCGAGCCGAACCTCGTGCAGACCCTCGAGCATCAGCCCGTCCTGCTGCACGCCGGACCCTTCGGCAACATCGCCCACGCCAACAACTCGATCATCGAAGACCGCGTCGCGCTCAAGCTCGCCGACTACGTCATCACCGAGGCGGGGTTCGCGAGCGATCTCGGCTTCCAGAAGTTCTGCGACATCGTGTGTCGCTTCGGAGGGTTCGCACCGAGCGCCGGGGTGCTCGTCACGACCGTCCGGGCAACGAAGTCGCACGGCGGCATGTCCTTCGACGATCTCGGGAACGAAGACCTGGATGCGTTGCGCCGCGGCATCGACAACCTCGCCGCACACATCGGCATCCTGCGTGCGTACGGGTTGCCGTGCGTGGTCTCGATCAACAACTTCCCGACGGACACCGACGCGGAGATCGAGCTGATCCGCGAGCTCGCGGTCGACGCCGGCGCCGAGACGGTGGTCGTGAACCGCGGTTTCGCGCAGGGCGGCAAAGGCGCGATCGAGCTCGCCGAGGCGGTCGTCGAGGCGTGCGAGCGGCCGAACACCTTCCACCAGCTGACGCCCGAGGGAACCACGCTCCGCGGGCAGATCGAGGCGATCGCCACCAAGCTGTACGGCGCCGACGGGGTCGACTACCTGCCGCAGGCGGAGAAGGACCTCGCGCGGATGGATGCGCTGGGGTTCGGCACCGTCCCCGTGTGCATGGCCAAGACGCACCTGTCGCTGAGCCACGACCCGCTCGCCCTGAACCGGCCCTCGGGATTCCGGCTGCCGGTGCGGGGCGTCGTGCCGAGCGCGGGGGCGGGGTTCGTGGTCGTGCTCTGCGGCGACATGCAACGGATGCCCGGGCTCGGCCGGACACCCAACTACATGGGCGTCGACATCGACGCGGACGGCACGACGATCGGCCTGTTCTGAGCTAGGCGACGTCGTCGTCGGCGGGCATCACGCAGAACTCGTTGCCCTCCGGGTCCAGCATCACGCACCACACCCCCGAGTCGCCCTCCGCCCAATTGTGGATCGAGGCCCCGAGCGCCTCGAGTCGCTCCACCTCGGCCTCGAGATCCTCGTCGGCCGCCACGTCGAGATGCAGACGGTTCTTCGTGACCTTGCCCTCCGGCACCTCGGTGAAGAACAGCACCGGGAGATCGGCGCCGACCGGCGGCTCGACCATGACGCTGGGATCCTCCTCGGGGTCGGTGATCCCGTTGGCTGCCAGCCGCGCCAACTCCACCTCGTCGTAGGGCGCGACCGTCCAGCCGAGGGCCGCGGCCCAGAAGCGGGCCAGCGGCGCCGAGTCACGGCAGTCGAAGACGATCGCGTCGATCCGCACGCGAGGAGCCTGGCGCGACCCGGTCCCGAGTGCAACCCCGCGATGCTCAGACGTGCAGCGCGATGAGGAACGCCTCGCTCACATCGCGCAGGATCGACTGTGCACGGTGCCGCAGGGAGTTCGCCGAGTCGGCGAGCTCCTGTTGACGCGTCTTGTCCAAGAAGGTGATCGCGTTGATGTCGACGTTCGCCAGCGCGGACAGCGTCGCCGCGTGCAACGACGTGGCGGCGCTCAGCGCGTCGGAGGCCGCGTTCGGATTGCCGTTCGCGAGCGTTTCCTCGGCCAGGCTCATCAGGTACACGGAGCGGCGGGCCACCTCGAGCGGGATGTCCGCGGCGCGTTCCAGCGCGGACTGCAACGTCGCGGCCCACGTGCGCTCGTCGTCGGGGGTCGCCTTCGGCAGCTTGTACGCGGCCATCACGGCCTGGTAGGCCTCGGCGTCGCGATCGGCCAGCGCCAGCAACGCCCACCGCTCGTCGTCGCACTCGTCGGCGATGGCGCGCATCCGCTCGACGACGTGCTCGAAGCCCTTCTTCTTGATCGTGAGCCGGGCCACCATCGCGATCAGCGACGCGCCGGCGGCCGCGGACACGGCGGCCCAGGCACCGCCGCCCGGCGTCGGGGAGTCCGAGGCCAGATCCTCCAGATACGCGCCGACCCGGGTCCCCGCGGTCGGCATGTCGACGATCGGAACCTTCGCGGGGGGCTTCGACGACGCGGTCGCGGACCCGGCCCAAGCGCTGGCACCGGCATCCCCCGACAGATCGGGAACGGACGCGGACGTGGGCGCGGGCTCGGGCGCCGTCCCTCGCTCCGGCGACACCCACTGGTCACTCATGCAGCCTCCTCGATCAGCCGTTCCAATACCTGCGTGGCGCGGTCGAATCCCAGCAGCCGGACATGCGCCGCATCGTCCGTCGACAGCGCCGCCTCGGGCACGAGTCCCACGATCTCGGAGTCGGTGACCTCGAGCCCCCGGACGCCGGCCGCCGCGACCACCGCATCGTAGGCGGTCCGGACCCCGGTGACCTCGAAGTCGACGAGGTTCATCGAGACCGTGATGCAGTCCCGCTCGGGGACCAGGAATCCGATCGCGCGCAGCGCGGGCAATCCCCCGCTCGAGGCGCGGATCGATCGCGCGATGTCCTTCGCCGCGGGTTCGTCCCGGCCGGCGAGATACACGTTGAACGCGACGAGCGGCTTGCGGGCGCCCACCGCCGTGGCGCCGGCCTTCCCGATCGTGTGGGGACCCAGATCGGGCAGCCGTTCGCCGCGCGCGACGGCCTCGCGCAGGCCCTCGTACTCGCCGCGACGGACCTCGGCCAGCGACGCGCGATCCGGCGTGCGGGCGGCTCGGTCGTACAGATAGACGGGCAGCGAAAGCTCCCGCGCGAGCGTCTCCCCCACCTCGACGGCCAACGAGACGCAGTCCTGCATCGAGACGTCGCGCACGGGCATGAACGGGATCACGTCGACCGCGCCCATCCGCGGATGACCGCCGTGGTGCTGATCCATGTCGATCAACGCGGCGGCCACGCGTGCGCTCGCGATCGCCGATCGACGAACCGCGTCGCGATCCCCCAAGACCGTCGTGTCGAGACGGTGGTGGTCGGGATCGGCCTGTCGGTAGACCAGGTGCGCCCCCGGCACCGCCAAGGCGTCGCAGATCGCATCCATCACATCCACGCGACGGCCCTCCGAGAAGTTCGGCACGACGCCGTAGATCGGAGCGCTCACGGACGACAGGATAGTGCCAGGGCCGGCCGGGGCCGACCCTCCGACGTCCCGCGCCCGCTCAGGCGCGCGGCTTCTGCTTCTGCGGGTCCAGGATCGCCAACGGAGCGACCGTCGCCTTCGTGGTGCCGACCTCGAGCGTCGTGCCGTCCTCGGCAAGCTCGGCATCCAGGATCGCGAGGCCGATCGACCCGAGGCGCGGGCTCTCCACCGGCGAGGTGACGGTCCCCACCTCGGTACCGTCCTTGGTGACCGCGGTGCCCGCCTCCGGCACGGCGCCGTCGAACTGGAGGGTCTTGAAGCGCTTCGGGGGCGTGGCGCCGTAGGCCGCGAGGGCGGCCGCGCCCACGCACTCGGTGTCGGTCTTGATGAACCGATCCATCGAGAGGTCCCAGGGCGACCGCTCGCCGGGCATGTAGTCCACCCCGATGATGATCAAGCCGACCTCGATGCGCGCAAGGTCGACGGCGGTCAGACCGAACGGCACCCCACCGGCGGCGACGAGCGCGTCCCACACCACCTGCGCGTCCGAGGGGTCCAGGACGATCTCGTATCCGTGCTCGCCGCTGAAGCCCGTTCGGAGCACGTGCGCCGGCACGCCGGCGACCGTGGTCATCGCGGGCCAGAACCGGAAGTAGCCCAGCTCGCCGAGGTCGCGCCCGGCGAGCGGCTGCAACGTCGTTTGCGACGTGGGGCCCTGCACGGCGATCATCGCCAGATCGAGCGTCTTGTGCGCGATGGATGCGTCGAGACCCTCGGCCGTCTCGCGGAACCAGCCCTCGATCCCCGGGGAGTTGATCAACACCCAGAACCGGTCGTCGGCGAACTTGTAGACGTTGCCGTCGTCCATCATCAGCCCGTCCGGCATTGACGAAGGCGCCGTACCGGACCGAGCCGTCGGCCATGCCGGCAAGCGAGTTGGTGAAACGCCGTTGGATGAGGCGAGCCGCATCCGGCCCGGTGACCTCGTACTTGCAGGTGGAGAAGAGATCCCAGATGCCGGTCCCGGTACGGATGGCCTCGTATTCCGCCATCGGGTCGCCGCCCTGGTCCATGTTCCAGGGGAACCCGTCCTCCCACATGATGTCGGCCCCGTGTGCGACGTGCCAGTCGTGCAGCGGTGATCGGGCGTCCTCGGTCATCGGTGACTCCTTCCTGCCGGCGTTCGAGCGCGCGGCCGTCGTCTCGCTCGCATGGTAGAGGGACTTGGCTCTGGACGGTACCGGGGATCGGCGGCTCGGCGGTAACCGGGTTGCCGGCGGCGTTCGCCGCCGCTACGGCGGACAACGGACGATCCCGTTCGGCGTCACGATCAGGTGCACCCGAAGATCGAACGCGCCCGCGGGCAGATCCTCGTCGACGAGCTGCACGGGGGCGCCGATGCCGATGCGCACGGTGTCGGGACGCGTGCGGGGCAGGAAGCGGTCGTAGAACCCTCCCCCGTAGCCGACGCGCCGACCCATCCGGTCATACGCCACCGCGGGCGTCACGACGACGTCGATCGCTTGTGGATCGATCGGGGCCCCGTTCGAGGGCTCGAGGGCACCGAACGGCGTGACGGTCGTCGGATCGCCCGGCCGGAACGCGCGCACCTCCAACGCGTCCGCCGCGATCTTCGGAAGCCCGACGAGGACGTCCCGCGCGGACAACGCATCGATGAGCGGCTCCATCGACAGTTCCGAACCGAAGGAGGAAAAGGCCATCACCGTTCTCGCTTCCTGGACTTCGGGCAACGCGAGGAACCGATCCGCGACCTGGATGGCCATCGCCTCGCGCGTCGTCGCATCGATCGCATCGCGGGCCGCCAGGACGCGCCGGCGCACCGCCCGCTTCGCGCGCTTCAGCTCCCCGGACGTCACGAGCGGAGCGTCTCGTGGATCAGATCGAGCCGATCCGACGGGCCGGCGGCCAGCGGGATCATCCAGGTCGCCCCCGTCGCCTCGACGCGGTCGCGAAGACGTCGCAGGTCATCGACGGTGCCTCGCCAGATGTCCAACGAGCCACCGTTCGTCTCCCGATCCCGCTCCAGCGACGCCAGGGCCGCGGCGTCCTCCCCGACCAGCGCGATGCCCGCCCAGGTGGGCGACACCTCGGCGGGCTCCCTGCCCGCCTCGCGGGCCCAGGCGGCCAACTCGCCGGCGCGCGCCTCGAACGCATCGATCGACATCCCCCAGCCGTTCCAGGCGTCCGCCACACGCGCGGCCGACCGGGCGACGCGCTCGGAGGTGCCGCCGATCCACACCTCCGCAGAGGCGGCCGGCAACAGCGGCCCCGGCACCGGTCCGATCGCGGCTCCGCCCGGCCAGGGCTCGCCCCGAAACAGCGCGCGCAGGGCCAGCGACGTGTCTTCCAACCGCACGGTCCGCTCGTCGGGCGGTGGATACGGCAACCCCAGCACCGCGTGCTCCGCCTTGCCGAACCGATCGCCGAGCCCAAGCCCGACCACCGCCGTGCGCCCGCTGATCTGCGTCAGCGAGGCGGCCTCCTTCGCGAGGATGCCGAACGGACGGTAGCCGGGGCGTGTGACGAGCACCCCGACGCCGAGACCGGGGTTGGCCGCGGCGGCCGCGGCGAGCAGCGTGAACGGTTCGACCGACGGGCGTTCTGGCCCCCCGGGTGGGAAGAGGTGGTCATAGACGAACACCGCGTCGTAGCCGGCCGCGGCCGCCCGCTGCGCGACCGCCAACGGACCTCGCGGCTTGGAGGTGAACGCCGAGAGGAAGAGACCGAGCTTCATGCGAGCTCCCGCAGCGCCCAAAGCCCGGCGCCGATCGCAGCGCCGTCGGCGCCGAGCGTCGCGGGCACCAGGGGCACCGCGGGACGATGCCCGGCACCCTCGATCGCCCGCGCGCACGCCGCTCTCGCCGGCTCGAGCAAGAGGTCGCCGGCACCGGCCGCGGCGCCGCCACCGACGATCACGAGCTCCGGATCGAGCACGTTGACGAGGCCCGCGATCCCCTCGCCGAGTCGGGTTCCCACATCGTCGAGCACCGACCGCGCCGTGGCGTCGCCGTCGCGAGCCGCCGCGACGACCCCGGGACCGTCGTGTGCGGCGCCGAGCCGCTCGCGACCGATCCGGGTCAACGCCGCACCGCTTGCCACGGTCTCCCAACACCCGCGGTTCCCGCACCCGCAGGCTTCGCCGCCCGGCTCCACGATGATGTGGCCGATCTCGCCGGCGAATCCATGCGCTCCTCGCATCAGCGCACCGTCGTGGACGATCCCGCCGCCGATGCCCGTACCCACCCCCACGTAGAGGAAGTCCTCGACCCCGCGCCCGGCGCCGACCGCATGCTCACCGAACGCGGCGACGGTGCAGTCGTTGTCGATCGCGACGGGCACCCCGAAGCCACCCAGCGCCTCGTGCAGATCGACCTCCCGCCAGGCGATGTTCGGCGCGTAGCGGATCCGCCCCGTCCCCGTTTCGACCAACCCGGCCGCCCCGACGCCGATCGCGATCACATCGGACGCGAGCACCTCCGTGGTCACGGCGCGCATCGCGGCCAGCAGTGCGGGCACGTCGTCGGCGGGGGTGTCCACCACCGCGCGCTTGCGCACGGCACCGGTCGCGTCGACCTGGATCGCAGCAGCCTTCGTGCCGCCGACGTCGACCCCGACGGCCCGGTCGGTCATCCGACGTCGATCTTCTCCAGACGAACGGGCGCGGCCGGGACGGTGCCGTCGAGCTGGTCGCCGCGTGCGTCGATCACGGCCCGGAACGCGAGGAACACCTCGCTGCCCGCCTTCAGCAGATGCCCGACCACGTCCGGAGACAGCGGCTGGACCGCGGAGGCCGCCAGGCAGAACGGGCACCACGCGACGGAGCACGCGCCGGCACCGCTCGGTGGCTCGTGCTCCGGGGTCTGTTCGGTGTGCGGTTCGGATCCTGCCATCAGTTCCCCCCCTGCTTCGGCGTGTCGGGCGGACGCTCGAAGAGGATCTCGAGCCGATCCTCGACGAGGTTCGCGCCCCGAACGGTCATGCGTTTCAGTGTTTGCGGCAACAGCAGGTTGCGCTTGTACGGGCCGACCCGCACGACCAGCTCATCGCCGCGGCGATGCACATCGAGATCGCCGCCGGTCACGAACGGCAACCGCAGCCGCAACAGATAGCCGTCGCCCTGCTTCTCGACCCGGATCGGATCGTCGAGGTAGAGGACGGATGTCGCATCGGTCGTCCCGTACACCTCGCCGGCCATCTCCTCGAGCAGCCGGACCCCGACCATCTCGCGATCGAACAGACGGGCCTCCAGGATCGGCACGGGCTCGAAGGACTCGTGCACCGTCGCGAGATGCTCGGCCTGGATGTCCTTCCATTTGCCGAAGTACGGGTCGGTCACATCGGTCGGCAGGATGCGGTTCACGACGACGGCATCGACCCGGTAGCCGAAGAGCCCGAGGTACGTGTAGGTCCGCCGCGCCTCGGCGATCACCATCTTCTCGGCGTTCACGACGAGGCGCACCGACGACATCTCGGCATCGGCGAGGATGTGACGGACGGCCTCCAGGTTGTGGTGCAGCCGCTCGACCGCCTCGAACACCTTGTCGCCGGCGATCGGCAGGCTGGTCGTGCGCGACACCAGCGGCCGGACGACCTTCACGACCCGCCGCTGGACCGGGAAGATCCGCTCGATGTACCAGGTCATGATGTCGGGCAGGCTGAGCAGTCGCAGCGTCTCCGCGGTCGGCGCACAGTCGACGATCAACACGTCGTAGGCGCCCGACTCGACATGCGTCTTCACGTCGATCAGCGCGAAGATCTCGTCGATCCCGGGGATCACGGTGAGCTCCTCCGCCTGGATCGTCTCGGTGCCCGCCCAGTTCATGACCTGCACCATGTAGTCCTGGATCTCGCGCCAGTTGTCCTCGAGGCGCTCCTGCGCGTCCACCTGCTGCGCCCAGAGGTTCGGCTCGATCTCGGTCGGATCGTTGCCGATCACGACCTCGAACGCGTCGGCCAACGAGTGCGCCGGGTCGGTGCTCATGATCAACGTGCGCCGGCCCGCCGCGGCCGACCGCACCGCCGTCGACGCCGCGATCGTCGTCTTGCCGACGCCGCCTTTCCCCGTGAACAGGATCACCCGCATCGCGTCAGCTTAGCCGCACGCGCCGAAACGGGATCCGGGGAGCGCCCTCAGCCCATCTCGACGCGGCGTTTGAGGCGCTCGAGCGCGTTCTCGATCACGCGCTTCGCCCCCTCGGTGCGCAGGAACCCCGGCACGAGCGGGCCGAGCTCGACGGCCAGACGGTAGGTCACCCCGGTGACATCGGGCTCGGCATCATCCAGGAGGTACTCGCCGTGTATCTCACGCACGGCGCCGTGCGCCTCGATCGAGTCCCACGAGATGCCGGTGCCGCCCGGCGCGTACCGATACCGCAGCGTGTAGGAGGCCTTCCCGAGCACCGGCACGTCGACCTCGAAGGCCACCTCGGTCGGCCGCCCCCCTTCGCCCCGCTGCCGGACCTCGACCCGACGAACCTCCGCCCAGTCCGGGTAGGCCTCGTAGTCCTCGATCACGTCCACGACGTCATCGAGCGGCGCGTCGATCCGGATGGACCCCTCCGCGTGCTCCATACGCGCGGATACTACCGTCGGGTACTGGTCGCGACGGACAACGCGATCGCCCCCACGACGAGGAACATCACGCCGACCGACACCCACAGCAGGAACTTGGACGGCACCATCAGCCGCCCGCGGGCGGCCAGCTCTTTGATCTCCACGGCCGACAGCACGTAGACGCCGATGGCCAGCGCGAGCATGAGCAGGATCGCCAGCACCATCACCGCGGTGTGCAGGGCCGCGATCGACAGGAAGATCACGAGCCCGACCGACAGGACGAACAGCACGCCGCGTGCGAACCCGTCGATCGGGTACCCGAGCATCGCGTGCCCCGCGCCCGGGAAGACGAGCGACCGGGTCAAGGCGGCCTGCGCATCGACGTCGCGCTTCGTCACGCCCCGCATGACCGCGGCGAACGGCGTCCCACAGGTTTCGCAGACCTCCAGCACGATGGGGTTGTGCGCGCCGCAGACGCTGCACGGCCAGAACGGATCGCCCTGTCGGGCGAGAGCGGCGGTCTCGGGATCGGGCGAGGCGAGTGCGGGCTCCTCGGCCCCGACCGGTGGCGCCGGAGGCGGCGGCGGGGACCGCCGCAGGTCCGCGAAGCACTGACCGCACCAGTCCGCGTCCTCGCTCACCAGGGCGTCGCAGTTGGGACATCGCCGTTCGACGTGGCTCACGCGGGCAGGGTACCCCCGACCTCCGCCCCGGGAAGCGAAGCACCGGACCTTACCGGGGCGATGGAGTATCCGCGGCCTCACCCAACCAGGAGGCGAGACGCTCGGCGATCGCCGGCCAGGTGTGTGCGCGCAGGACGCGCTCCCTCCCCGCGGTCCCCATGGCCCGGGCCCGCTCGGGGTCCGCCAGCAGGCTCCCGACCGCATCGGCGACCATCTCGACCCGCGTGCCGTCCACGAGGAGCCCCGTCTCCCCGTCCACGAGCGACTCCCGCGCGCCCCCGGAATCGCCGACCACCACGGGCTTGCCGCAGGCGGCCGCCTCGATGAAGACGTTGCCCCAACCCTCCACCTCGAGCCCGCCCAATCTCGTTCGGCACGGCATCGCGAAGACATCGCCGGCCGCGTAGTAGCGAGGCAGATCGTCCTCGGCGACCTGGCCCGAGAAGGCGACCACGCCGCTGGGGAGCTCCGCGGCCATCGCGCGCAGGCGATCCTCGCCGGGGCCGCCGCCCACGATCGCGAGGGCGGCGTCGGGAACGCGCCGGCGGATGGCCGGCATCGCGCGGATCAGCGTGTCCTGGCCCTTGCGGGCGACCAGCCGGCTCACGCAGACGACGAGCGGACGCGCGCCGACCCCGAGTGTTTCGCGGATGTCGTCCGTCGCGAGGTCGGGTCGAAACCGCGTCACGTCCGCGCCGGGATACAGGACCGAGACCGGAACCGAACGAGGCACGGCGGTCCGCACCGTGCGCGCGATGAACGCCGAGCACAACACGGGCACGCGCGTGGCTCGCGACGTCGCGTGACGCAGCAACGCATGCGTGCCGGGCGCGATCGACAACCAGTACTCGAACCCGTGCGCGGCGCTCAGGTAGGGCAATCCGCGGGCGGCCAGCCGAGGACCGAGCAGGGCGAGCGGGTACGTCGCGCCGAACAACAGCACCTCCGCTCCCATCGCCCGCGCGGCGTCCTCGATCCGGTCGGCGATCTGCGACGTGGGCCAGAGGAAGCGCTCGGGCTGTCGGAAGACACGGAAGGGCGCGCCGGCGTCGTAGGCCGCCGCGTCGTCCCAGTCGGGGCAGAACACGCCGACCCGCTCCGCGGGCAGCTCGCGCCACAACGCCTCCAGGGTCCGCTGGATGCCTCCCACCCGCGGGGGGAAGTCGTTGGTGACCAGGAGGGTGCTGGGAACGTCCACGATGCCGATAATGGCCGACGAGGGGGATGTCCGACCACGCTGCCTTCGCGCACGACCTCGCCGCGCTGCTCCAGGGCCGCGGGTTCGTCGACCTGTCCGACTGGCGCAAGGTGCGGGTCGAGGGCGCGGACGCCGTTTCCTGGCTCCACGACCTCCTGACGGCCGACGTCGCCGGTCTCGAGCCCGGACGGTCCGGTCGCTCGCTGCTGCTCACGCCGACCGGTCGGATCCGTGCCGACGTCCAGGTGCTGCGGCGCGACGACGACGTGGTGCTCGTCCAGTCCCCCGAGCAGCCCGACCACATCGGATTGCTGCTGTCCCCCTACATCCTGTCCTCCGACGTGCTGCTCGAGGATGCGACCACCGCGCTGGATCTGTTCGCGATCCCGGGCGCGGGAGCGTCGGTCGTGGGGCTGCCGGGCACCGTACCGTCGGTCCTCGGGCCGGGCGTCGACCTGCTTGCGGCGTCGGGCAAGGCGGCGTGGCGAGCGGGGGACGCGCTGGTGAAGGCCGACCTCGTCGAGGTGAGCCACCGGGCCGCGGACGCCTGGCGGATCCTGATCGGCGTGCCACGGATGGGCGCCGACTTCCAGCAAGGATCGCTGCCGTCCGAGGCGGGGCTCGATGACACGATCGATGCCACGAAGGGATGCTTCCTCGGTCAGGAGGCCGTCGCGAAGATCCGCAACCTCGGGCACCCGCCACGCCTGCTGCGCCACGTGCAGAGCGCATCACCGTTCGTGCCCGGCGCGGAGGTGCTGGCCGCCGGCGATGTGGTCGGCGAGGTCACGAGCGCGGCGCCCCTGCCCGATGCCTGCGTCGGGTTCGTCCGTGTCGTGTGGGACGCCGCAACCACCCAGTTGACCGACATGCAGGGGCGTCCGTTGCAGGACGTACCGGCGACGGGCTAGTCCTTCCGTGTCATTTCCATGCCCGGAGGCCGCCATCGGACCATCACCTGCCCCAGACCCCTTCCGTTCGCGCCATGCCATCTGCTATGAAACGGTTCCCCGGGTGATGCCGGGGGTGAGCCGAGGGGGAAATACGTGAGGATCGAGCGGTTCCCGGACGTCGATTTGTCGACCCTTCCGTTGCATCCGACACCACCCGATTACTGGCAGGATCGCGCCGCCTGTTTCGGCGTCGAGCCCGACGTGTTCTTCCCGATCTCCGAAGAAGAGGCCGGCCCGGCGCTGACCTTCTGTGGATCGTGCCGCATCCGCGAGGAGTGCCTGTCCTGGGCACTGAAGAACGGCGAGCGATACGGCGTGTGGGGCGGCACGACCGAGCAACAGCGGCGCCGTTTGCAGCGCCACGTCGCCTGACGCTCCCCCTAGACTGGGGCGCGATGCCATCCGCCGAGCCGATCGATGCCGTCGCGCCGCTGCGCATCAGCTTCGTCGGCGGCGGCACCGACTTCCCCCATTGGTACGAGGAGCACGGCGGCGCCGTCGTGTCCGCAACGATCGATCACGTCGTCCGGGTGCGGATCACCCCGCGAACCGACCGCGTCGTCGAGGTGCGCTCGCTCGATCTCGATCGCCTCGTCGCCTATCACCTCGACGAGGGGCCCGTGTACGACGGCGCCCTGGACCTCGTGAAGGCGGCGATCGCCGACGCCGGCACCGATGTCGGCATGTCCGTCGAGATCCGCAGCGAGGCGCCGCCGGGCAGCGGTCTCGGCGGATCCTCCGCGCTGGTGACCGCGATGGTCGCCGGTCTGGCGATGCTCCGCGGTCGGAGCCTCGACGCCGCGTCGCTCGCCCGCGCGGCGTACCGGATCGAGCGCGACGACCTGGGCATCAGCGGCGGTTGGCAGGATCAGTACGCGGCCGCCTGGGGCGGCTGCAACCTGATCGAGTTCTCCCGCAGCGGCGTCCGCGTCGAGACCGTCGCCGACGCCGCCTGCATGGATCGGCTCGCCGCGGGCCTCCTGCTCTGCTACACGGGCCACGTCCGTCGCAACGTCGGCCTGATCGACCGGCAGATCGCGCTGCATCGCGAGGGTCGCGAGGAAACGCTGCTCGGGATGAAGCGCCTGCACGAGATGGCCTACGCGATGCGCGACGTCGTCGAGCGCGCGGACCTGCCCGGTCTTGGCGCGCTGCTGCACGAGGCCTTCCTCGCGAAGAAGCAGATGAACCCGCACATCGCGGAGGAGACCCCGATCGAGGCGATGCTCGCGGCGGCGCGCGACGCCGGCGCCTACGGCGGCAAGGTCTGCGGGGCGGGAGGCGGCGGCTACCTCCTGCTGGCCGCGCCGCTCGAGCGGCATGCGCGCGATCCGCACCGAGCTGGAACGGCTCGGCGCCCAGTTCGCGCCGTTCGGCTTCACGCAGGCCGGCGTCCGTGCCCGACGTGGCGACGACACGTGGGCGCCGCGCGCGTGACCCGCCGCTACGCCCTGGTCGACCGGGACGGGACCATCAACGAAGAGCGACACCACCTGCGCGATCCCGAGCAGCTCGCACTGATCCCCGGGGCGGCCGATGCGTTGATCCGACTCCGCGAGGAGCTCGACATGGGCATCGTGGTCCTCACCAACCAGGCCGAGGTCGGGAGGGGCAACCTCGCGATCGAGGACCTGGAGCGGATCCACGCGCGCCTGCGGTCGCTCCTGGCGGCCGCCGGGGCGAGCGTCGACGCGATCGAGGTCTGTCCCCACCGGCCCGAAGATGGCTGCGCGTGTCGCAAGCCGGCGCCCGGCATGGCGCTGGCCGCGGCCGAGCGGTTCGGGTTCGACCTTCGCGACAGCTTCGTGATCGGCGACCACGCGAGCGACATGGGCCTCGGTCGGGCCGTGGGCGCCACGACCGTGTTCGTGCGCACCGGCCACGGTCGCGAGGAGGAAGCCGCCGCCGCCCCCCTGGCGGACCACGTGGCCGACGACCTGGCGGGCGCCGTGGCTATCATCGCCGGGCTCGTCGAACGAGGAGGGGTGCGTGGAGCCGACCGACACGCGTGAGCTGGCGCGCGAATATCTGTCCGACGCGGCCGACCTCATGGTCGCCGTGACCGACACGTGCCTCGAGGACATCGTCGCGGCCTCGGAGATCCTGATCGAGTCGTTCCGCGCAGGCGGCACGTTGCTGATCTGCGGCAACGGCGGGAGCGCGGCGGACGCGCAGCACCTCGCGACCGAGTTCGTGAGCGCGCTCACCCTGGATCGCATCCGACCCGCGATGCGGGCGATCGCACTCACCACGGACTCCTCGGCGCTCACCGCGATCGCGAACGACTTCGGCGTCGATCGCATGTTCGCTCGACAGGTCGAGGCGATCGGACGGGCCGGCGACGTCTTGCTCGCGATCTCGACGAGCGGGAACTCCGCCAACGTGCTGGCCGCCGCCGAGAGCGCCCACGCGCAGGCGATGCGCGTGGTCGCGCTGACCGGGGCATCGGGCGGTGGGCTGGCACCGCTCGCGGATGTGGCCGTGCGTGTGCCCTCCACGGTGACCGCCCATATCCAGGAGTGCCATCTCGCGATCGAGCAGCTCCTCGCATCCCTCGCCGAGCGCGCGATCCACCCCGGCGCGGGCTGAGCGATCCCCGACTCGGCTCGCGTGTCAGAGCGGGCCCGCACCATGGTCGGTGATGCCCGGCGACTCCCCCAGAAGGCTCGACACTCGAACGTCTGTTCGATATGGTCCCGACTTGCCCATGTCGCCGCTGTTCGAGCCGGTCCAGACCGCCTTGGGCGACGCACTCCCGCTGACCGAGATCGACTTCGTCGTCGTGGATCTCGAGACCACCGGCGGCTCGCCCGTCGACGACGGCATCACCGAGATCGGCGCCGTGCGGTTCCACGGCCTCGAGCGCATCGGGGCGTTCCAGTCCCTGGTCGACCCCGAGCGGCCGATCCCGCCCTACATCGCGCACCTGACCGGGATCGACGATCGGCTCGTCGCCGGCGCGCCGGCGCTGCCGCAGGTCCTGCCGAGCTTCCTGGAGTTCGCGCGCGGCGCCGTCATCGTGGCGCACAACGCCACGTTCGATGTCGGCTTCCTCAACGCGAACCTGCTGCGCCTCGACTACGACGTCCTCCCGGCGCCCGCGATCTGCACCGCGAAGCTCGCCCGCCGTTTGGTCTGGCCCGACGTTCCGAACGTCAAGCTCCAGACGCTCGCCGCGTACTTCCGCACGCGCACGAAGCCCACCCACCGCGCGCTGGATGACGCGGAGGCGACCGGCGAGGTCCTCCAGGGCCTGCTCGACGTCGGCCAGCACCTCGGCATCCAGACGCTGGGCGAGCTGGCGCACGCGTGCAGCGCGCGCGGGCGGCCGCACTACGCCAAGATCGCGCTCGCGCAGGAGCTCCCGCGAGCGCCCGGCGTCTACGTCTTCCGGGACCGCGCGGACCAGATCCTCTACGTCGGCAAGGCGAACGATCTGCGCTCGCGCGTGAAGTCCTATTTCTACGGCGACGAGCGCAAGAAGGTGCAGGACCTGGTGGCCTCCGTGTCGCGGATCGAGGCCCTCACCACCGGCGGCGAGCTGGAGGCGCTCGTGCTGGAGATCCGGCTGATCGCCGAGCATCTGCCGCGGTTCAACGCCCACGGGAAACGATGGCGCCGATTCGCCTACGTGAAGTTGGACCCGCGTCGAGGCGTGGCCCCGACTCAAGATCGCCCGGTCGATCGACGCGAGCGACGGGGCGATCTACCTCGGTCCGTTCGCCTCCTCGGGGAGCGCGACCCTCGCGAAAGAGGCGCTGGAGGAGTCCTTCCGCATCCGGCGATGCACGCGAGCGATGGGGCGCCGCACCCGGTTCGCCGCGTGTGCGCTCGCCGACATGGGCCGGTGCCAGGCCCCGTGCGACGGCCGCACCGATCCGGAGCGCTACGGCGCGATGGTCGATGAGTTGCTGGCGGCGCTTCGCGCGCCGGGCCGGCTCCTCCGGGGACTCGAGGCACGGATGCACGAGCTCGCGGCGCAGGAACGGTTCGAAGAGGCGGCGCTCGCGCGCGACCGCGTGCGGGCGCTGGCGGACATCTTGGCGCGCATGCGCACCGACCGGTGGCTGACGGCGGGCCGGCTCGTGGTGGCCGGCCCGGGCGGCGAGCGTCTCGAGCTCGCGGGCGGCGCGCTGGTCCGCCCCGACGGAAAGCTGGGGGCCGGTGGGCCGATCGGCGCGCCCGCCCCTCGCGAGCGGGCCGACGAGCTGTCGGTGGTCCGGTCGTGGGTGCGGCGCAACCGGGTGCGCGTCCTCGAGGCCGACACGGCGCCGGCCGAGCCGGTCGACGGGGGCGCGGAGCTCGCCCGGCTGCTCGGCCAGATCCGCGCCGCCGAGGAGCCGGGCGCGGGCCGGCGAAGAGGTCGCGACCGCCGCGCACGAGCGCCCGTGCCTGTGCCGACCCGCCGGTAAACTGGCTCGATGGACACCGCCGTCATCCTCGAGGGCGCCCGCACGCCGGTCGGGAAGTTCCTCGGCAGCTACGCCGAGACCACCACCGTCGAGCTCGGTACGATCGCCGCGGTCGAGGCGATGCAGCGCGCGGGCGTGACGCCCGAGGACATCGATCAGACCATCCTGGGCCACGCGCGGCAGGCGGGAAACGGTCCGAACACCGGCCGTCAGGTCTCCGTTCGCGCCGGCGTGCCGGTGGAGGTCAGCGGCTACAACGTGAACATGGCCTGTGGCTCGGGCATGAAGGCCGTCCAGCTGGGTGCGCAACAGATCGCGTTGGGCGACGCGGAGGTCGTCCTCGCCGGCGGCATGGAGAACATGACGCGGGTCCCGTTCCTCCTGCCCCACATGCGCCTCGGGCACCGGCTCGGGAACACCGAGGCGATCGACGCGATGTACGCCGACGGTCTGCTCGACCCCCTGTGCGGTCTCATCATGGGCGAGACCGCGGAGAACCTCGTCGACCGCTACGACATCTCGCGCGAGGAACAGGACGCGTTCGCGCTCGAGTCACAGCACAAGGCGGCCGAGAGCGCCGAACGGCGCGCCGCGGAGATGATCCCGGTCGAGGCGACGGTCGGCCGAGCCACCGTCACGGTCCGCGCCGACGAGCATCCGCGCCCCGACACGACGATGGCTTCCCTCGCCAAGCTCCCCCCGGTGTTCCGGGAGGGCGGCAGCGTCACGGCGGGCAACGCCAGCGGCCTCACCGACGGCGCGGCCGCGATGGTGCTGATGAGCGAGGCCCGCGCGACGGCGGAGGGTCGCAGCCCGCTGGCCCGAATCGTCGGCTGGAGCTGGGCGGGCGTGCCCCCCGAGATCATGGGGATCGGTCCGGTGCCGGCCACGCAGAAGGTCCTGGATCGCACCGGCCTCACGATGGCCGACATCGACCTGATCGAGATCAACGAGGCCTTCGCCGCCCAGGTGCTCGCCTGCGAGCGTGAACTGAAGTTCGACCGCGACAAGCTGAACGTGCGCGGCGGCGGTATCAGCATCGGGCACCCGATCGGCATGAGCGGCGCGCGGATCCTCCTCACGCTCGCCTACGAGATGCGGCACGTCGGCGCGAGCCTCGGGCTGGCGACCCTGTGCATCAGCGGCGGTCAGGGGCTGGCGGTCGTGCTCGAGCGCGCCTGACTCAGGCCGGCCAGTCCACCCGCACGAGCGACGCGGTGTCGCTCCAGTCGCGGAGGTCCTCCTGTGCGTAGCCCGCCTGGTACTTCGCAACCATGGCGGGGCGCACGGTGCGGTTCGCCGGATCGGTCGCATCCACCGGGCACGAGCGGTCGTGTCCCGCCGCTCCCCCGCGATCTCGAGCACGACCCGCGGCTCGGCCACGAGGTTGCGGTACCAGTCGGCGTCCGTGCTGTTCGACAGCAGATAGGCCCCGTCCGCGTGCGCGACGAACCAGATCTCGATCCGATGGAGATCCCCGCTGGTCCGTCCCGTCGTCGTCAGGTAGCAGAACTCCACATCCGCCAGGTCGGCGACGGAACTCACCCGAAGAACGCCCAGAGCAGCAGCGCCCCGATGACGATCACCGCCGCCAGCAGGAACAGCAGGTCGCCCCGCTTGATCTTGCCCGGCTGCATCGCGTTGAAGCCCATCGCGCGGATCGCTACCCCTGGGTGATGAGGTTCCGGGACAGTTCGGCGATCGGTGCCTGGAGTTTCCCGAGCACGGAGCTCGCCTCGATCGTGAACGCGGGTCGCAGCGCCGCGATCTCCTCCAGGGCGGCTTCGAGTCGCGAGCCGGCGACCTCGGCCTCGCGCAGCGCCTCGACGAGCACGACGGCGTAATCCGCGTTGAACGGCTCGCCGTCCCACGGGCAGGCGCCGCCGGCGGCGACGATCTGCTCGGCGAACACGTCCCGGCCGCAGCGCTTGCAGGTTCCCTTGATCTTCACACGCGTTCCTCCTGGGGGACGAGCCCCCGTTGCTCCAGCAGCTCCCACAGCCGATCGGCGACGGCGAAGGGGTCGGCGGGCTTCACGTACCAGGCATCGGCGCCCGACCACGATGCCAGCCAGGCGTCGTGCACGCGCTCCAGCAACACGACGATCACGCCCTGGAACGGATCCGCGTCGTCGCGGAGCGATCGCGCCAGGGCGAAGGCCCCCATGCGCGATGCGATCTCGTCGGCGATCACGACGTCGGGGCGGTCTCGAAGCGCGGCCCGCAGGGCGAGTTCGCCGTTGGCGGCGGCGCGGAATCGCAGCGGCGACCCGAGGCGGCGCTCGATGCTCCGGACGGTCAGCGCCATGAGCTCACGCGACCTCGGATCGGGCGACATGAGCAGGACCTCCACGCGCGGGAGGCTACCACGCGACCTGCGGGTCTTTGCCCCGTCGGGCCTCGCTCGGCTACGTTGGGCGCCGCACCGTCATCCACCAAGGAGGGGAACGTGGACAACGTCGGCAAAGCCGCCGTCGCGGAGTTCGTTGGGACCTTCGCGCTGATCTTCTTCGGCGCGGGCGCCATCGTCATGACCGGCGGCCCCAATGACGGGGGGAACCTCGTCGTGATCGCGCTCGCGCACGGGCTGGCGATCGCCATCATGGTCTCGGTCATGGTCCAGATCTCCGGCGGGGTCTTCAACCCGGCGATCCAGGTGGCGCTGTGGGTCACGGGCAAGATGCCGACCGCTCGTTCGGGCGTCTACATCGTCGCGCAGCTCTTGGGGGCGGTGGCGGCCGCGGCCACGTTGAAGTACATCTTGCCGACGGCGGCCTTCGACGCGACCAACGGCGGCATCCCCGCCGTCGCACCCGGCCTCGCGCTCGGCAAGGCCGTCGTGATCGAAGCGCTCTTGACCTTCTTCCTCGTCTGGGCGGTGTTCGGCACCGCCGTCGACGATCGCGGATCCTTCGCGCATCACCGCCGGCTTCACGATCGGCTTGATGATCACGATCGACATCTTCGTGGGCGCGAACCTGACCGGCGCCGCGATGAACCCGGCGCGGTGGTTCGGGCCCGCCTTGATCACGAACGACTGGTCGAACTGGTGGGTGTGGATCGTCGGCCCGATCGCCGGCGGCATCATCGCGGGCGTCGGCTACTGGTACCTGTTCCTCCGGGGTCGCGAGACCGCGACCCCGTAGCGGCGCATCGACGTTGGGATGGGGCCGGCTTCGCCGGCCCCATCCCCTTTCCGCCGGGAGGCTGGCGCTGTGACGCTCGAGTTGTACCTCGACCCCGCCGGCGCCACCCCGCTGGCGCCCGCGGCCCGCGAGGCGGTCGTGGCCGCACTGGACACGTACGGCGACCCACTCATGATCCACGCCCCCGGCCGCGCGGCGCGGGCGCTCCTCGAGGATGCACGCGGCGTCGTGGCGCGCGCGATCGGCGCCCAGGCAGACGAGATCGCGTTCACATCCGGCGGCACGGAGTCGGTGGCGCTCGGGATCTGGGGCGTCGCGCACGCCCGGCGCGACTCGGGACGTCGCATCGTGACGAGCGGGATCGAGCACCCGGCGGTCCTCGGCATCTGCGGACGTCTGGCCGCGGACGGCTTCGAGATCGTGACCGTGCCGTGCGATGGACAGGGTCGCGTCGACCTCGACCGCTTCGCCGCCGCGGTCCGCGTGCCGGGCACGACGATCGCGACCCTGCAGCACGCGAGCCACGAGACCGGCACGATGCAGCAGATCGGGGAGGCCGCGCGGCTCGCCCGCGCCGCCGGCGTGCGGTTCCACTCCGACGCCGCGCAGACGGCCGGCCGGCTCCCGATCGACGTGGACGCGCTCGGCGTCGATCTCCTCAGCCTGTCGGGGCACAAGTTCGGCGGGCCACCCGGCGCCGGTGCGCTGTACATCCGTCGCGGCGTGGAGCTCACCCCGTATCCGAGCGGCGACGACCGCGAGCGAAAACGGCGCGCCGGCATGGAGAACACACCGGGTATCGCCGGCATGGCCGCCGCGCTCGAGGTCTCGCTCGCGAGCCTGGCGGACGAGGCGGCGCGAGCATGGGCGCTCACGGCGACCGTGCGCGAACGGATCGAGACGACGGTGCCGGGGGCGCGGGTGCACGGGCATCCAACCCACCGGACCCCCCACCTGGTCTGCTTCTCGGTCCAGGGGCTCGATCCCGCAACGCTGGCGATGGCGCTCGACGACCGAGGCATCCACGTCGGCGCCGGATCGCTCGCGAGCGGACGGCCGGAGGACCCCTCACCGGTCCTGGAGCGGATGGGGGCCGGCGCCGTGCCCGCGTTCCGCGTGAGCGTCGGACCCACCAACACCGTCGCAGACATCGATCGGTTCGTCGCGGTGCTGCCGGGGATCGTCGAGGAACTCCAGCATGTCCAACAGATCGCGGCGGCCTCCATGGCTCGATTCCAGCCGCCCGGGACGGAGGTCGAGGGATGAGCGAACCGAGGGAGATCCTGCCGATGCCCGTGTGGGTCGTGATCGGCGCGGCGATCGGCGGCGCGATCGGCTCCGGCGGTGGCGGCAGCGGCGCCGGGCTCCTGGCGGGCGTCCTGCTCGGCGGCGCCGGCGGTGCCCTGGTGTCGTTCGCGCTCCGGCGTCGCCGCGGCGGCGGCTAGGCCTCGACGTCCCAGGTATCGCCGCCGTAGAGCAGTCCGTGCAGATCGCCCTCGCCGAGCCGTTCCTTCGCATGTCCGATCTGCGCGTGGATCGCCTCGCCGTACGTGTCGCGCTCGACCTGGCGGAACACCCCCATGCACGTCGGCTCGGTCGGGCCCTGCGACAGATGCGCCAGGGTGAACGCGAGCGACGGCGGCCCGTGCACGTCGTGGGTGATGATCGCATCCGGATCGGTGTCGGCGACCGCGGCGATCTCGAGGCGCCCGTTCGCCCCCAGCCGGACGCACTTCGTGCCCTCGTCGAACACGATGGGCTCGCCGTGGACGAGCCGGATCTGGTTGTGCGCCCCCTGCGTCTTGTCCCGGAGCAGGTCGAACGCGCCGTCGTTGAACACGTTGCAGTTCTGGTAGATCTCCACGAACGCCGCGCCTTGGTGCTCCGCGGCCTGACGCAGGACCTCCGTCAGATGCTTGCGATCGTTGTCGATCGTCCGCGCGACGAAGGTGGCCGCGGCGCCCAGCGCGAGCGCGACCGGATCGAAGGGACGATCGACCGAGCCGAACGGTGTCGACTTCGTGACCTTCCCAACCTCCGAGGTCGGCGAGTACTGGCCCTTCGTGAGCCCGTAGATCTGGTTGTTGAACAGCAGGATCTTCAGGTTCACGTTGCGTCGAAGCGCGTGGATCAGGTGGTTGCCGCCGATCGACAGCGCGTCGCCGTCGCCCGTGACGACCCAGACATTGAGGTCGGGCCTCGCCGTCGCGATGCCGGTGGCGATCGCCGGCGCCCGCCCGTGGATGCCGTGGAACCCGTAGGTGTCCATGTAGTAGGTGAACCGCCCGCTGCAGCCGATGCCCGACACGAACACCGTGTTCTCCGGCGCGATGCCGAGCTCGGGCATGAACGCCTGCACCGCGGCCAGGATCGCGTAGTCCCCGCACCCCGGACACCATCGCGGCTCCTGGTCCGACGTGAACGTCTTCTTCGTGAAGGACAGGGTGTCAGCCACGGATGGCCTCCTCGATCGCCTCGTCGAGCTCATCGGCCCACAGGGGCCGTCCCTGGACCCGCGAGAAGGAGCGCGCGTCGACCAGGAAGCGCGCCCGGATCAGCATCGCCAACTGGCCTTCGTTGATCTCCGGGATCAGCACCTTCGGATAGCGCCGCACGACCTCCCCGGTGTTGGACGGCATCGGGTTCAGCCAGCGGAGATGGGCGCTCGCGATCTTGGTGCCGCCCGCGCGCGCGCGCTGGACGGCCGCGCGGATGGTGCCGGCCGTCGAGCCCCATCCGAGCACCAGCAGCTCGGCGTCGCCGTCGGGGTCATCGACGTCGAGGGGTGGCAGCGAGGACGCGATCCCCTCGACCTTGGCGCGTCGCAGATGCGTCATCAGCTCGTGGTTCTCCGGTTCGTAGCTGATCGCGCCGGTGCCGTCCTCGCGCTCCAGCCCGCCGATGCGGTGTTGGAGCCCCGGCGTCCCCGGGATCGCCCACGGCCGCGCGCCGTCGGCGTTGCGCGCATACGGGAGGAACGGCTCGCCGTTGGGCTCCGCGAACGCGGGATCGATCGCCGGCAGCGACGCCAGATCCGGCAGCAGCCACGGCTCGGAGGAGTTCTGCAGGAAGCTGTCGGACAGCACGATCACCGGGGTCCGGTACCGGACGGCGACCCGCACGGCATCCAACGCAACCTCGAAGCAGTCCGACGGAGACGACGCGGCCACGATCGGGATCGGGGACTCCCCGTGGCGGCCGAACATCGCCGTCAGCAGGTCGCCCTGCTCGGTCTTGGTCGGCAGACCCGTCGACGGGCCGGCCCGCTGCACGTCGACGACGATCATCGGCAGCTCGGTGATCACCGCGAGCCCGATCGTCTCGGCCTTGAGGTCGAGCCCGGGCCCGCTCGTCCCGGTCACCGCCAGCTGGCCCGCGAACGCCGCCCCCAGCGCCATGTTGGCCGCCGCGATCTCATCCTCGGCCTGGACGGTCACGACGCCGAAGTTCTTGTGCCGGGACAGCTCGTGCAGCAGATCGGAGGCCGGGGTGATGGGATAGCTCGCGTAGAACAGCGGGAGGCCGCTCGTCTGCGACGCCGCGATCAGGCCCCACGCCAACGCCTGGGCGCCCGCGATGTTCCGGTAGGTGCCCTGTTCGGCGGGGGCGGCCTTGACGAGGATCTGGTGGGCGAACAGCTCGGTCGTCTCACCGAAGTTGTACCCGGCGTGGAAGGCGGCCACGTTCGCATCGTGGATCTCCGGCTTGCTGCCGAACTTCCGCTCGAGCCACTCCAGGGTCGGCTCGGTCGGGCGGCCGTACATCCAGGACACGAGACCCAGGGCGAACATGTTCTTGGCGCGCTCGGCTTCCTTCTTGCTGACGCCGACCGGCTCCACGGCACGCACCGTGATCGAGGTCATGGGCACGGAGTAGACCTGGTAGCCATCCAGCTCGCCCGAGGATCGCGGATCGGATGCGTAGCCCGCCTTCTCGAGGTTGCGTGTGGTGAACGCGTCCTCGTTGAGGATCAGGTTGCCGCCCTTGATCACCGTCGCGAGGTCGGCCTTGAGCGCGGCGGGGTTCATCGCCACCAACACGTCGGCGTGGTCCCCCGGGGTGGCGACGTCCGAGGACGCGAACTGGATCTGAAAGGCGGAGACCCCGTGCACGGTGCCCGCCGGGGCGCGGATCTCGGCCGGGAAGTCCGGAAGGGTGGCGAGGTCGTTGCCGAGCAGGGCCGTGGCGCTCGTGAACCGGTCCCCCGTCAGCTGCATCCCGTCGCCCGAGTCGCCGGCGAACCGGACGACGACGTGCTCACGTTCCTCGACGGTCTTGCTCATCGGGTGCCTGCGGGCGGGTCTCTCCTCATCGATTCGGTCACGAAGCCGTCGAATACACAGCGTACTGCCCGCGGACACGACTTGACGGGGACGTGGTTGTATCTCCACATGCGAACGCGACGGCTTGGGGCTGCGGGCCCGGATATCTCGGTGATCGGACTCGGTGCCTGGGAGGCGGGCGGCGACGCGTGGGGCGCGAACCCCGACGACGACGACGTCGTGCGGGCCTACCACGCCGCCTTCGATGCGGGGGTGACCTGGGTCGACACGGCGGAGGTCTACGGGTCCGGCGTCTCGGAGGGGATCGTCGCCAAAGCGATCGCGGGGCGTCGCGATGAGCTCGTCGTGGCGACGAAGGTCGCCCCGTCCGACGGGGGCTCGGGGTTCCTCCCCGACCAGGTCCAGGACGCGTGTGACGCCTCGCTGGCGCGACTCGGCATCGACGTGATCGACCTCTACCAGCTGCACTGGCCCGACGAATCGGGCGTGCCGATCGAGGACACATGGGGCGCGATGGTCGAGCTGGTCGCCGCCGGCAAGATCCGGTTCGCCGGCGTCTCGAACTTCGATCGCGACTTGCTCGAGCGGTGCCTCGCGATCCGGCATGTGGACTCGCTCCAACAGGAGTTCTCGATGCTGGCGCTCGAGGATCGCGAGCTGATCCGTTGGTGTGGCGAACAGGGCATCGGCGTCGTCTCCTACTCGCCGCTCGGCGTCGGTTTCCTCACCGGGCGCTACACGCGTGCGTCCGCAGAGGCGATCGACGATTGGCGCAGCGGCGAGGCGGAGTGGACCTCGCCGGCGCGGCTGGACGCCGTCTTCGCGATCGTCGACGGGCTCCGGCCGATCGCGGAGCGCCTCGGGATCACGATGGGACAGCTCGCGCTCGCCTGGAACATCTCGCAGCCCGGCGTGACGGCCGCGATCGCCGGCAGTCGCAGCGGCGAGCACATGCGCCAGAACGCCGATGCCGGCGACCTCGCGCTCGACGCGGCGACGATCGCCGAGGTCGAGACGCTGCTCGCGGGCTAGCGACCCAGGTTCCGGCGCTGGACCTCGCGGATCCGGCGCACGATCCCGTCGAGCAGCTTCAGGGTCAGCCGGGGCTCGTCGCGCAGCAACGACACGAGCGTGTGGCGGAACAGTCGCAGCACCCGCATCGGCGTCTCGGCGGCGATCGTCGCGGTCCGCGGGCCACCGTCCAGCGCCGACAGCTCCCCGAAGAAGTCCCCGGGCAACACCTCGCCGACCTTCTTGCCGTTCCGGCTGACCTTGCCCTTGCCCGACAGCACGACGAACAGGGTCTCGCCCAGCATCCCCTCCTCGACGATGACCTCTCGCTTGTCGAAGGTCAGCTCGTCGGCCTCGGCGGCCAGCCGCTGGAGGTGCTTCTTCGAGAAGCCCACGAACAGAGGAACCGCGGACAAGGTGGCGGCGTTCTCACGGACCGTGCGCCGCGGCGGCTGCTCGGGCTGGCGGGCGTCCATGCCCCGTCCCGCCCCTCGAAGCAGCATGTCGGGTGCGCTCTGACTCATGGCTCGCAGCCTACCCCGGCCTCCCCGCCAACGCACCCGCGCAGGCCGTTCGGCCACATCGGCGGAGCCCTCGGGTAGTCTCGATGGACCATGCCCACCGATGCCCTGACCCGTTTGGAGACCCTGCTCGCCGAGCGCATCGTCGTGCTCGACGGCGCCTGGGGGGTGCTCCTGCAGGGGTCGGGGCTCGACGAGGCCGACTTCCGGGGCGAGCGGTTCGCCGAGCACGACCGCGACGTCAAGGGCGACCCCGATCTGCTCAACCTGACGCGGCCCGACATCGTCCGCTCGATCCACGACGCCTACTTCGAGGCCGGGGCCGACATCACGACGACGAACACCTTCACGGCCACGTCGATCGGACAGGCCGACTACGGGCTCCAGGCCGCCGTCCGGGATATGAACCTCGAGGGAGCGCGTCTGGCGCGCGAGGCGGCCGACCAGGCGGGCGGGCTCGTCGCGGGCTCGCTCGGCCCCCTGAACGTCACCCTGTCGCTGTCTCCCAAGGTGGATGATCCCGCGTTCCGGCCGGTGTCGTTCCAGCAGGTGTACGAGTCCTACGCCGAGCAGATCGAGGCCCTGCGTGACGGGGGGGTCGACCTGCTCCTCGTCGAGACGATCTTCGACACATTGAACGCCAAAGCCGCGATCGCCGCCGCGATGGACGTCGCCCCGGACCTTCCCCGATGGATCTCGGTCACGATCGTCGACCGGAGCGGGCGCACGCTGTCGGGGCAGACCGTCGAGGCCTTCTGGACGTCGGTGGCGCATGCCGACCCGGTCATCGTCGGCGTGAACTGCTCGCTGGGCGCCCGGGAGATGCGACCCTCGGTCGAGGCGCTCGCACGGGTCGCCTCGGTGCCCGTGGCGAGCTATCCCAACGCCGGCCTCCCCAACGCGTTCGGGGGGTTCGACGAGACCGCGGAGATCACGAGCGGGCTCCTCGGCGAGTTCGCGCACGCAGGTCTCGTGAACGTCGTCGGCGGGTGCTGCGGCACGACGCCCGAGCACATCCGCCAGATCGCCGAGGCGGTCCGCGGGGTCGCGCCGCGAGCGATCCCGCCGCACGAACCGGTCACGACCTTCTCCGGGCTGGAGCCGTTCCGGATCACCCCCGAGACCGGGTTCGTCATGGTCGGCGAGCGCACGAACATCACCGGGTCGAAGGTGTTCGCGCGGTTGATCGAATCGGGCGACTTCCAGGCGGCCGTCGACGTCGCCCGACAGCAGGTGGACAACGGCGCCAACCTGATCGACGTCAACATGGACGCCGACCTGATCGACGGTGAGCAGGCCATGACGACCTTCCTGAACCTCGTGGCCACGGAGCCCGAGATCGCGAAGGTGCCGATCATGATCGACTCGTCGAAGTGGTCGATCCTGCAAGCCGGTCTCCGCTGCGTCCAGGGCAAGGCGGTCGTGAACTCGATCAGCCTCAAGGAGGGAGAGGACGACTTCCTCGCGAAGGCCAAGACGATCCGACACTTCGGCGCCGCGGCGGTCGTGATGTGCTTCGACGAGACCGGCCAGGCCGACACGGTCGAGCGCAAGCTCTCGATCGCGGAGCGCTCGTTCCGACTCCTGGTCGATCGCGCGGGTTTCGAGCCCGAGGACGTCATCGTGGACCCGAACATCCTGGCGGTCGCCACGGGGATCGAGGAGCACAACGAGTACGCGAAGGCGTTCATCGAGTCGACGCGCGAGATCAAGCGCCGGTGTCCCGGTGCGAAGGTCTCCGGCGGCGTGTCGAACCTGAGCTTCTCGTTCCGCGGGAACGAGACGGTGCGCCGTGCGATGCACTCGGCGTTCCTGTACCACGCGATCTCGGCCGGGCTCGACATGGCGATCGTCAACGCCGGCCAGCTCGACGTGTACGAGGACATCCCCAAGGACCTGCTCGAGCACGTGGAGGACGTGATCTTCAACCGTCGCGACGACGCGACGGAGCGCCTCGTGCAGTTCGCGGACGCGCTCAAGGATGAAGGCGCGCTCACGCGGGAAGAGGACCTCAGCTGGCGCGAGGCGTCCGTCGACGACCGACTCTCGCACGCACTCGTCCACGGCATCGACCGCTGGATCGTCGAGGACACCGAGGAAGCGCGCTTGGTGGCGGCGCGCCCGCTCGACGTGATCGAGGGCCCGCTCATGGCCGGCATGTCGGTGGTCGGCGACCTCTTCGGCGCGGGCAAGATGTTCCTGCCGCAGGTCGTGAAGAGTGCCCGCGCCATGAAGAAGGCGGTCGCGCACCTCGAGCCCTTCATGGAAGAGGAGAAGGAAGGCGGCGCGGTCCAGGGGACCGTCGTGCTGTGCACCGTCAAGGGCGACGTCCACGACATCGGCAAGAACATCGTGGGCGTCGTGCTCGGCTGCAACAACTACAAGGTGATCGACCTCGGCGTGATGGTGCCGGCCGACCGGCTGCTGGATACCGCGGCGGAGGCGGGCGCCGATCTGATCGGCTGTTCGGGCCTGATCACGCCGTCACTGGACGAGATGGTCGTCGTCGCAAAGGAGATGCAGCGCCGCGGCCTCGACACGCCCCTGCTTGTCGGCGGCGCCACCACCTCGCGCCAGCACACGTCGGTGCGCATCGCACCCGCCTACGACCAGCCCGTCGTGCACGTCGTGGACGCCTCCCGCGTGGTCGGCGTTGCCTCGGCGCTGCTGGACCCCGAGCGCAAGCCCTCCTTCGACGCAGACAACCGCACGCTCCAGACGCACCTGCGCGCGCAGCACGAGGAGCGCCAGCGCACGCCGCTGCTGCCGATCCGGATCGCGCTGGAACGCCGCACGCCGATCGAGTGGCGGGCCGAGGACATCGCGCCCGCCCCGTTCGTGGGCGTCCAGGTCGTCGAGCCGTCGATCGCGGAGCTTCGCGACGTCATCGACTGGACCTTCTTCTTCACCGCGTGGGAGCTGAAGGGCTCCTATCCGCAGATCCTGGAGCACTCCGTCTACGGCGAGCAGGCACGCGAGCTCTTCGCGGACTGCCAAGAGCTCCTCGCCGAGATCGAGGCGGACGGCTCGCTGCAGATCCGCGGTGCCTACGGTCTGTGGCCTGCGGTCAGCGAGGGCGACGACATCGTGCTTGGACAACGGCCTCACCCTCCCCATGCTCCGGCAACAGACCGATCGGGGCGAGGAGCCGAACCGATCGCTCGCGGACTTCGTGGCGCCCGCCGAGGTTGGACTCCCCGACCACATCGGCGCGTTCGCGATCACGGCCGGGCTCGGTGCCGACGACCTCGTCAAGCGGTACGAGGCCGAGCACGACGACTATCGAGCGATCATGGTCAAGGCGATCGCCGACCGGTTGGCGGAGGCCGGCGCCGAGTGGATGCACCGGGAGGTGCGCCGCTCCTGGTACGCGCCGGACGAGGCGCTGTCCCCCGAGGAGCTGATCGGTGAGGCGTATCGCGGGATCCGCCCGGCGATCGGCTACCCGGCCTGCCCCGACCACGCCCTGAAGCGGCGGCTCTTCGATCTGCTGGAGGCCCAAGAGCTCGGGATGGACCTCACCGAGCACTTCGCCATGATGCCGGCCGCGAGCGTGAGCGGCCTGTACTTCCAGCACCCGGCGGCGCGCTACTTCAACGTCGGCCCGATCGGCAAGGATCAGCTCGAGGACTACGCGCGTCGCCTCGGCGAGAGCGCCAAGGAAGCCGAGCGCTGGCTCCGACCGAACCTCGCCTACGACCCCGACTAGCGTCCTCGGCCACTCGGGTCTAGGGTCGCCGCATGGTCGTGCGGACCCGTCCTCCCCAGACGCCCGTCATGCCACGCTCGGTGGCCAGCGCCCCGCGTCGATGGCCGAAGCGGCTGCCTGGCAGCATGTATCGCCTTGATCGTCACGGTGCTGTTCGCATCGGCGCTGTGGCTCCGCGCCTACCAACCGCTCGCGACCGGCAACGGCTCGTTCTCCGTCCAACCCAACCGCCTCGTGACGAGGTCGTTCGATGCCGACGGTTGGCAGGACGGCTCGTTCACCCAATACGAGCTCCGCATGGTTCCCGACACGAGATATCGGGTTGGATTCCCGTTGTGGAACCGAGGTCGCCTTCCCGTGACGATCCTCGGACTCGGAACCGCGGTGGATCCGCGCGACGAGGTCGTCACGACCCTCGCGGGCACGACGCCGTGGATGCGCGCACACAGGGCAGGATGGCGACCCCGTTCGCTCCGTTCACCCTCCAGCCCGGCGAAGGCATCGAGCTGTTCGTCGACGTGCACGTCAAGTCGTCGGGGTTCGGCGCGAACACCGCGGTCGGTCTGAACACGATCGTTCTCGACTACCGCGCCGCGTGGATGCGAAGCCAGGCGACGCTGTTCCTGGGGATGTCGATCAACATCTGCAAGCCGGCCTGCTAGCCGGACGACCGGCGAATGCCGAGGAGGGTTCGCCGGGATCCCCGCGAAGGGCTGTTAGTGGAAGGAGTTGCCGCAGGCGCAGCCGCCCTGGGCGGCCGGGTTGTCGATCGTGAAGCCGGTCTGCTCGAGGGAATCGATGAAGTCGACCGTCGCGGCAGACAGGTAGGGCACCGACATCTTGTCGATCACGATCCGCACACCGTGCTGCTCCTCGATGGCATCCTTCTCGGTGGACTGGTCGTCGAGGTACATCGCGTACCGGAGTCCGGAGCACCCGCCGGGTGAGACGGCGACCCGCAGGGCGATGTCCTCGCGTCCCTCTTCGGCGAGCAGTTCCTTCACCTTGCTGGCGGCGGTTTCGGTGAGCGTCAGCATCGTTCCTCCGTGGGTGGCGGTGCGGTCGCAGCCAGTGTAACGGTCGGGCCGGCGAAACCCTACCCAACCGGTCAGGTTTCGGACCGCGCCCCACCCAGCTCGAGCGCGAGCTCCTGGGCGAGCAGCTCCAGCGACCGGCGAGCATCGGTCATGGCCGCCTCGAGGCCGACCCGATCGGCGAGCGATCGAACGACGGCGCCCTCCGGCTGCACCGTCGCCACGCCACAGAGGATCGCCGCGGGGACGCCCGCGGCCTGTGCCGCTCGCAAGCACTCCCGCCGGTACCTTGCCCCGCAAGGACTGTTCGTCCAGCGACCCCTCCCCCGTGATGACCAGATCGGCCCCGCCGATCCGTTCCTCGAACCCGACCGCGTCCATCACGACCTCGACCCCCGGACGGAGACGCGCGCCGGCGAAGGCCAGGAGGCCGAAGCCGAGTCCACCGGCGGCGCCCGCGCCGGCCTCGTGCGAACGATCGACGCCGAGATCCTGCGCGGCGACGGCGGCCAGATGCCGGAGCGCGCGATCGAGCAGGAGCACGTCGTCGGGCCCCGCCCCCTTCTGCGGCCCGAAGACCGCGCTCGCGCCGGCCGGTCCGCACAACGGGTTGTCCACGTCGGTGACGGCGACGACCTCCACCGTCCGCACGGTATCCAACACCCGGCGCACGTCGATCGAGGCCAGCTGCAGCAGCGCGCCGCCGCCGTCCGGCAGGTCGTTGCGCTGCCCATCGAGGAACCGGCCGCCGAGCGCGACGGCCATCCCGACGCCGCCGTCGTTCGTGGCGGAGCCGCCGAGACACACCAACAGGGTCGACACCCCCTCCGCAAGCACCGCGGCCATCAGTTCCCCGGTGCCGCGGGTCGTCGCGTGCACGGGATCGCGATGATCCGTTCCCACGAGGTCGAGGCCGGAGGCTCGCGCCATCTCGACCACCCCGATCCCGTCGCGGATGCCCGCCTCGGCCTCGACCGTGCCGCCGAGCGGACCGGTCACGCGGCGTCGCACGCGTCGACCGGCATCCGGCGGCACGAGCGCCTCCAGCGTCCCCTCCCCGCCGTCGGCAAGCGGCACCAGATCGAGCGCGTCATCGGGCCGTTCGCGCAGCCAGCCGGACTCGATCGCCTCCGCCGCCTGGCGAGCGGTCAGCGTGCCGCGGAACTTGTCGGGGGCCACCAGGACGCGCATGGCCGCGACTGTACAATCCCGCCCGAACCGACCGGGAAGGGCCCGAGCGACGTGACGATGAGCCGCGAAGAGTTGGTGGGGATCGCCCACGCCGAGCGCCAGCGACTCGGTCGCATGGTCCAGTTCGCCGACCCCGCCAGCTGGGAAAAGGCCAGCGCGGCCGCCGGCTGGTGGAACCGGGACGTCATGGCGCACCTCGGTGCGGGCGACACCGCGGCCGCCCAGCTGCTGGCGGGCCAGCCCGCCGAGGAGCTGGACCTCTTCCGGTCCGAGCTCGGGACCACACCGTTTTCGACCGACGCCTGGAACGCCTGGACGGTGAACCGGCGCGCGGAGGCACCGACCCGCGAGCTGTTGGACACCTGGGGGCTGGCCGCCGAGTCACTCCTGGAGCACGCGACCCGCTCTGAGCGACGACGAGTGGCGGGAGCAACGCTACGGATGGCTCGCCGGCGACATCGCGCCCGCCTATCTGGTGCAGTCGCGGGTCGTCGAGTGGTTCCTGCACGGCGAGGACATGCGTGCGACCAACGGCGTCGCCGAGGGCTGGCAGGTCAACTGGCAGCACTGGCCGGTCTTCCTCACGATCGACCTCGGCGTCCGGATGCTGCCCTGGGCGCTGGCGCAGGCGGGGCACGACCTCGCCGGGCGCTCGATCAAGATCGACGTCAGCGGGGCGGGCGCCGGCGTCTGGCATTGGGGTCTCGGCGCCGGCGAGGTCCCGACGGCGACGAGTGACCCCGACGCGATCATCGGCGGACGCGCTCCCCAGCTCGCCCTCGTCGCCGGGCGACGGTTGTCGGTCGACGACGTGCTGGCGTCCGGGGTCCTCGTGACCGGTGGCGACACGGCGCTCGCCGAGCTCGTCCTGCGAACCATCCGCGCCTACCCGTAGCTACCGCGTCACGACGAGCCGGCGCACACGCCGCGCCACCGCGCCGAACCGATACTTGTAGTCGTAGTCGCCCTTGAGCATGTCGAACCCGGTCGCCCCATCCTCGATCGCGAGGCGGATGTCCTCCCCGACGAGCACCATGCCGGGGGCCAGCGACCCCCAGGACCGATCGAAGGCCGAGTTGTAGAGGTAGAAGCGGTCGGCCCATCGGAACCCGATCGTGCCCGCCGCCAGCTGCCCGCCGACCTCGATGAAGTTCAACCGGAAGGCGCCCGCCGACAGGAACGCCTCCCCCAACCGCCGGAAGAAGATCTCCATGCCGGGCATCATGAACACGCCCTTGGGCCCCTCGCTCATGTGGTGGAGCTCGACGAAGCGATCGAGCAGCGGCACGAGGTCCTCGGTTCCCGCGGTGACGATCCGTACCGGACCGGCCTCCGCTTCGAGCTTCTTGGCCTTGCGCTTGACCTCATGGCGCATCTTCGCGGGCAACGTTTCGAGATAGCCGTCCCAGGTCGGCGGCAACGAGAGGAACGGGGCCACCCCGTCGTGGTCGGGCGCCTCCGCGACGTCGAGCCCGCGCGCAGACGCCGCCTCCGCGAGCAGGTCGTACCACCCCGTGTCCTCCGCCAGTCCCCACAGGTCGGCCGACGCCCAGTCGGTGCGCTCCAGCAGGACATCCCACAGCTCGTCGACGAAGGTCGCCTTGGCCTCGGGGAGGGCGACCGGTCCGAGGTAGTCGGTGATCTCCGTACCCCCCAGGAACCGCAGCACGTCTCCGCTGCGCTCGAAGCCCACCGCGGCAACCTGCGCGTCGTCGTCGTCAGCACCGAAGACGAGCAGCAGATGTTCGGGCGACTCCCCGAACTCCTCCCAGTAGAGCTTCAGGTACGCGGGCTGATGGAAAAACGAACCGGAGGGATCCTGCTGCACCAGCGCCGACCAGTTGCGGCGCTGGAAATCCCGAGCGTCTTCGGACACGGTGATCTGCACGTCGCCCATGCTACGGGCTGGGCGCCACGACCCACCGTTCACCACGAACCGCCTCCGCCACCACCGCCGCCGCCCCCGGAGAACCCGCCACCGCCGAACCCGCTCGAGCCGGAGCCGGCCGGCGTCGAGGCGATCGTGCCGCTCGTGGCCACCGTGAACCCGTCGATCGACTCGGCGAAGTCACCGAGGGAGGCCACGCCGTGGGGTACGTACCACGCCATCGCCGGCGTGGTCGTCGGGTCCTGCGCCAGCGATGCGAATGCGGCGGCCCACTTCTCGGTGAGACCGAACACGATCGCGTAGGGAAGCATCTTCGGAAAGACGTTCTCCTGCTCCGCCCACTGCGCGAAGTACCGGTCCGCGGTCTCGATCACCTGGCGGAACCCGCGCACCCGCCGGAGCATCGCCGTGCCCTTGGCCGTGCGGGCCGGCATCCGTCCGGCGCCGAACAGGAAGACCAACCCGACGACGACCAGGGCGAGCCCGATCAGCCCGAGCCCGGTGAACATCGCGAGCAGCACCGCGATCCCGATCGCCAGCGCGGTGAGCCCGACGCCGCCGAGCGCCCATCGCCCGCGCACCTTGTCGGGGCGCGCCGTGAACCACCCCTGCTGTTTCGCGTCGCTGTACAGGCTGTCCTCGACCGTCTGCAGGCGCTCCGAGAACGTGGTGCGGAGCGACGACAGGGTGACGTCGCCGCCGTCGCGGAACAGCCCGTCCAGCAGCAGCCGTTCGTAGGCCTGCAGTTGGTCGGCCGGAGCGTCCAGGCGCACCAGACGCCAGTCCGGCTTGCCGAAGAGGCCCTCCTTCGGGATCTCCTGGATCATGAGGTACCCGCGGACGGCGAGATCGACGATCGTGGCGCTCACGTCCAACGTGTTCGCGCGCTCATCGATCAGCGTCCCGACCTGCCCGGGCTTGATGCCCTCGGGCGGCCCGAACTCCACCGGTGCCGAGGCGTCGCCCTCCCCGATCGGTACGCGCTGGGTGCCTCCGTGCGGGTTGCCCATGACCTGGTCGACCGGTGAGCCCTGGTAGCGACGGTCGCGTCCGCGCGTCCACACCGCGTAGCCGAACGCGCCGCACCCGAGGAGCAGCACCGCCGCGGCCGCAGATGACGTGCCGCCGTCCACCCGGAAGGCCCGCCCGACGCTCCAGCGCTCCTCGAGGATCGGCGGGGAGACCGCGACGGCTCCTTTCTCGATGGAGACCACGACCGTGAGCCCCTCGTAGGGGAACAGCAGATCCTGGGCGAACCGTGCCGTCGACCCGCGCGCGGCGGCTGCGTCACACGGCTGCCGCGATCCCTCGGCCCCCGCGTAACACGCGACCGCGGTGACCGCGCCGGGCGAGCTCACCCGGACGGTCGCTCGATCGATCACGGTCGTCCACTCGTCCCCGATCGCGTTCCAGTACAGCTCGTCGTGCGACGCGAACGCGTTCATGGCGCCCTGGACCGTGTAGGCGATCCGATAGGTGTGCTCCCCGGTGATCGTCCGGTCGGGGTCACCGATCTTGATCCGCGTCATGCCACCGTCCGCATCTTCGATCGTGTAGTCCACCGGCGTGTCGGCGGATCCGGACACGTCGTCGACGCGCAGGGGGAAGACGCGGTCGAATCGGTCGTCGTAGCGCAGCCGGGTGGGGATGTCGCGGAAGATCCCGTGGTGCGGCTCGGTCCCGAAGTCGTAGTCGATCGTCTCGACGATCGCCAGATCGCCGTTGGTTTGGATCTGGATGTCGACGTCGTAGGAGCGGATCGACTCGAACGTCGCGCCCTGCGCCGACGTCGGCAGCGAGACGCAGACGAGCCGCCAGCAGCCCGGAGGCGACGAGTCGAGCGAGCACACGCACGCCGCGAAGCCTAGGGCATGGGCGGCTCAGTGGTCGTGCGTGGCGCCGGCTTCGCCGTCGCCCGACAGGGCCTCCTGGAGGACGTCCCAGGCGAGCACCGCGCACTTGATCCGGATCGGGTACTTCACGACGCCCTTCAGCGCGACCAGATCGCCGAACCGATCCTCGTCGGGCTCGACCTCGCCGGCCATCATCCCGCGGAAGGCCGCGGCAAGGTCCAGCGCCTCGGGAACCGACCGACCCGTGACGGCCTCGGTCATCATCGAGGCGGAGCTCTGCGAGATGGAGCACCCCGCGCCCTGGAACGTCACGTCCGTCAGTCGGTCGCCGTCCACGATGGCCGAGACGCGGATCTCGTCACCGCACAACGGGTTGTTCCGACTGCACGTGAACGTCGCATCGGGCAGCTCCCGCTTGTTTCGCGGGCTCTTGTAGTGATCGAGGATGACTTCCTTGTAGATCTCGTCTAGCGCCACGTGGTCTCCCCCTGGGTTTCTCGCCGCGCCAGCCTAGAACGCGAAGACGTCGCCCGCCTTGTCGAGAGCGGCGACGAGCGCGTCGACCTCGTCGGCGGTGTTGTACACGTAGAACGACGCACGCGCGGTGGCGGGCGTCCCGTATCGGCGCATCACGAGCTGGGCGCAGTGATGACCGGCACGGACGCAGACGCCCTCTTCGTTGAGCACCTGCGCGAGATCGTGCGGGTGCACGTTGCGGAACCAGAAGCTCACCGCGCCGCCCCGGTCCTCGACATCCGTCGGTCCGTAGACCGTGGCGCCGGCGGCCTGCAGCTGCTCGATCGCGTATTGCGTCAGGTCGCGCTCGTGGCGCACGCACCTCATCCATGCCGAGCGCCTGCAGGTAGCCGAACGGCTTCCGCCAGTCCGATCTGCTGCGCGACCTGCATCGTGCCCGCCTCGAACCGGAACGGCACGTCGTTCCAGGTCGAGTGATCGTGGAATACCTCGCGGATCATGTCGCCGCCCCCGAACAGCGGCTCCATGTCATCGAGGAGCTCCCGTGTTGCCAGCAAGTCCGCCGCTGGCGGTCGGACCGAGCATCTTGTGGCCGGAGAAGGCCACCGCGTCCGCACCGAGGGTCTGCAGGTCCAGCGTGAGGTGCGGCGCCGCCTGGGCCGCGTCGACCACGACGATCGCGCCGACCGCGTGGGCCGCGTCGACCAGCTGCGCGAGCGGCGTGATCGTGCCGAGCGCGTTGGACATGGCCGTGACCGCAAGCACCTTGGTGCGCGTCGGTCAGCAGCTCGTCCAGGTTCGACAGATCGAGCTGCCCGTCGTCGGTGAGCCCGATGTAGCGAAGCTCGGCACCGGTCGCCTTCGCCAGGAGTTGCCAGGGGACGATGTTCGAGTGGTGTTCCATCTCGGTCAGGACGATCGTGTCGCCCGCACGCACGTGCGCCCTGCCCCACGCGAGCGCGACGAGGTTGATCGACTCCGTGGTGCCGCGGGTGAAGACGAGCCGCGCGGGATCGCCGACACCGAAGAACCCGGCGATCGTCGAGCGAGCCTGTTCGAACAGCTCCGTGGCCTCTTCCCCGAGCGTGTAGATGCCGCGATGCGCGTTCGCGTTGTGCGAGCCGGTAGAAGTCGGCCTCGGCCTCGATCACCGCGGTGGGCTTCTGCGACGTGGACGCCGAGTCCAGGTACACCAACGGCTTCCCCTCGAACGTGCGAGAAAGGATCGGGAAGTCGAGACGGACGGACGCGGCGTCGAAGCCCACGGCTAGACCTGCGCCTCCTCGGCGACCGCGCTCTCCTCGAGACCGAGCTCGCGCCGGATGCCCTCGTAGCCCTTGTCCTCGAGCTCGTGGGACAGCTCCGGACCACCGGACTGCACGATGCGGCCCGCCATCATCACGTGGACGAAGTCCGGGGTGATGTAGTTCAGCATGCGCTGGTAGTGCGTGATCACCAGCACGCCGAGCTCCGGCCCGATCAGCTCGTTGACGGACTCGGCCACCAGCTTCAGCGAGTCGATGTCCAGCCCGGAGTCGGTCTCGTCGAGCAGCGCGATCTTCGGCTCCAGCACCGCCAGCTGCAGGACCTCGTTCCGCTTCTTCTCGCCGCCGGAGAAGCCCTGGTTCACGTAGCGCTGCACCATCGAGTCCTCGATGCCGAGCCGCTCCATCTGCGTCTTCATGTGCTTGCGGAACGCAAGCGCGGAGATCTGCTCGCCCTTGATGGACTGGTAGGCCGTCCGCATGAAGTTCACCACCGACACGCCGGGGATCTCGGTCGGGTACTGCATCGCCAGGAACAAGCCGCGCTTGGCCCGTTCGTCGGCCGTCAGCTTCGTGATGTCCTCGCCGTTGAGCTGCACCTGCCCCTCGGTGACCACGTAGCCGGGGCGGCCCATGATCACGTTGGACAGGGTGGACTTGCCGGACCCGTTGGGGCCCATGAGCGCATGGATCTCACCCTGGCGGATGGTCAGGTCGATCCCGCGCAGGATCGGCTTGCCCTCCACGGTGGCGTGCAGCCCGTGGACCTCCAGGGTGGCGGGCGTCGTGTTCTCGGTCGTCATCTCGTCCTCACACTTCGATCCAGACAGCGTCATCGGTCAGCGTCACCGCGAACGTGGCGACGGGCTTGATCGCGGGCAGCCCCAGCGGCTTGCCCGATCCCACATCGAACAGCGAGCCGTGTTTCGGGCACTCGATCGTGCCCTCGTCTACGTCGACGTCTCCCTCGTCCAGGAAATAGTGCTCGTGCGAGCAGATCGCGTCGATCGCGCGGAAGCCGTCCTCGCCGAGGTTCACCACCGCGACCTGCTGGTCCGCGACGGCGAACCGCTTCGCCTCGCCGACCGGCACGTCGGCGACGTCGCAGACCCGCACCTCGCTCATGCGGACCTCCCCAGCTCTTCCTGGATCGCCAGCTCCGCGCCGTGACGGACGCCCTCGAGCGTGACGCGATCGAGGACCTCCTGGAAGAACCCGGTCACGACCAGCCGTTCGGCCTCGTCGCGCGGGATGCCGCGGCTCTCCAGGTAGAAGAGCATGTCCTCCTCGACGGGGCCGACGCTGGCCGCGTGGCCGCATCGCACGTCGTTCGCCTCGATCTCGAGGTTGGGGATCGCGTCGGCCTTCGCGTGCTCGGACAGCACGATGTTGCGCGAGGTCTGCATCGCGATCGTCTTCTGCGCGTCGGGGCGCACGTGGACCCAGCCGCTGAAGACCGCGCGGCTCGCATCGCGCAGGGCGCCCTTGTACAACAGGTCGCTGGTGCAGTTCGGCGCCACGTGGTCCTGCACCGACCGGTGATCGAAGTGCTGGTCGCCGTCGCCGAAGAACACCCCGAGCATCTCGGAGAACCCGCCGGGCTCGGCCAGGATGGTCTCGGCCTCGGCTCGCGACAGCGACCCGCCGAACCCGACCGACAGCGAACGGAAGTCCGCGTCCCGGCCGACACGCGCCCGCTGGACGGACAGGTGCGTCATGCCCGTGCCCCACTCCTGGATCGAGGCGTAGCGCACGTGCGCGCCGTCGCCCACCACGATCTCGACGACGGCATCGGAAAACGCGCGCCCGAGGTCCGGCGACGTGTAGCGGTCGATCAGCGTGACCTCCGCGCCGCGCTCGGCGATCAACAGCGTGTGGGGGAACACCGCCGCGCCCTCGGCGTCGAGGTAGGTGAGCGTCTGCAGCGGCAGCTCGATCGCCACGTCGGCGGGCACGTAGAGGAACGTGCCGCCCGTGCGGAACGCCGCGTGCAGCGCGGTGAACTTCGTGCGATCGGTCGGCACCAGCTCGTGCAGATGCGGCTCGACCAGCTCCGGGTATTTCTCGGCGGCCACATCCAGGTCGCAGAAGACGACCCCCTTGGCCTCCACGTCCTGTCCGGAGGTGGTCATGACGTTGCTCGAGTTGTGGTGCAGCATCGTGGCCGCGATCCCGGCGTCGTCGTGTGCCGGCACGCCCCGGCCGTGCCCGGGCATGTGCGGCACGAAGTCCAGCTCGAACGCGGACAGGTCGGTGTAGCGCCACTCCTCGGTCCCCTGGGAGGGCGTCGGCAAGGCTTCGAACTGATCGAAGGCGCGCGCGCGGATCGCGCCGGTGAACCCCGGTGCGACCGGCAGCGCCTCGAGCGCCGCTCGATCGAACGTCGTCATCCGACGGAGCCCTCCATCTGCAGCTCGATCAGCCGGTTCAGCTCGACCGCGTACTCCATCGGCAGCTCGCGCGTGATCGGCTCGATGAACCCGTTCACGATCATCGCCGTCGCCTCGACCTCGGACAGCCCGCGGCTCATCAGGTAGAAGAGCTGGTCGTCGCCGACCTTCGAGACCGTGGCCTCGTGGCCCAGCGACGCCGTCTCGTCCTCCACCTCGATGTAGGGGTAGGTGTCCGAACGCGACTCGTCGTCCAGGATCAGCGCGTCGCAGCGCACCGTCGACTTCGCGTGGTGCGCGTCGGGCTCCACACGCACGAGCCCGCGGTACCCGGTGCGACCGCCGTCCTTCGAGACGGACTTCGAGTTGATCACGCTGGTCGTGTGTGGCGCGGCGTGGATCGCCTTGCCGCCCGCGTCGGTGTGCATGCCCTTGCCGGCGAACGCCACCGACAGGATCTCGCCACGCGCGCCCTCGCCCAGCAGGTAGATCGACGGGTACTTCATCGTGACCTTGGAGCCGATGTTGCCGTCGACCCACTCCATCACGGCGTCCTCGTAGGCGGCGGCCCGCTTCGTCACCAGGTTGTAGACGTTGGTCGACCAGTTCTGGATCGTCGTGTAGCGCACCCGTGCGCCCTTCATCGCCTTGATCTCGACCACGGCGGAGTGCAGCGAATCGCTCGAGTAGATCGGCGCCGAACAGCCCTCGACGTAGTGCACGTAGCTGCCCTCGTCGGCGATGATCAGCGTGCGCTCGAACTGACCCATGTTCTCGGCGTTGATCCGGAAGTACGCCTGCAGCGGGATGTCGACCTGCACGCCCGGCGGCACGTAGATGAACGACCCGCCCGACCACACGGCGGTGTTGAGCGCCGCGAACTTGTTGTCGTTGGACGGGATGATCGTGCCGAAGTGCTCCTTGACCAGATCGGGGTAGTCGCGCAGGGCGGAGTCCATGTCGGTGAAGAGCACGCCGATGTCGTCGAGCTCCTTCTTGATCTTGTGATAGACGACCTCGGACTCGTACTGGGCGCTCACGCCGCCGAGGTATTTCTTCTCGGCCTCGGGGATGCCGAGCTTGTCCCAGGTGCCCTTGATGTCGTCGGGCAGGTCCTCCCAGTTGGCCGCCATCTTCTCGGTCGACCGGATGAAGTAGAAGATGTTGGCGAAGTCGATGTCGGACAGGTCGGCGCCCCACCAGGGCATCGGACGCGCGTCGAAGTGCTCGAGCGCCTTCAGCCGGCGCTTGCGCATCCAATCCGGCTCGTCCTTCAGCCCCGAGATCTCCTCGACGACCGCCTTCGACAGCCCGCGCTTGGGCTCGAAGACGGAATGGGACTCGTCCTTCCAGTCGAACCGATAGTCCTTGCTGAGCTCTTTGAGGTGCTCTTCCTGGCTGATGACCACGAGGGTCCCCCTCTGTTCGCGACCGCGGCGAGCCTGCACCCGCCGAACGAGGAAAGTCTATCGGATAGGTAGGATTTACGGCCAGACGTTGGTCTCGCGGGCGTCAGCCCGCGGGAGCCACCTCGCCGACCGCAGGAGCGTCGACACCACCTCGACGAAGCGCCGAGTGGCGGATCTCATCGACGACCGCGAAGGTCAGCAGCGCAACGGAGGTGCCCAGCAGGACGCCGGTCTCGACATCGGAGAGCCAGTGGACCCCGAGGTACACCCGGGAAAACGCCATCGCGAACGCGAACGCGATCGCCGCGACGATCCATTTCCGCCGCCGGGCGCCGTGGGGGAAGAACGCCAGCACGACGGACACCGCGATCGCCGCCCCGGCCGTCGCGTGCCCCGACGGGAACGAGTACGAGCCCGCCGTGGCGACCAGCGGGAGGGGCGGGCGGCCCCGGTGGTAGGTCACCTTGAGCACCTCCACACCGACCTCCGAGACGAGCCACACGATCGCGAACGCGCAGGCGGCGCCCCAGCGGCGCCGCCAGAGCAACACGGCCAGCAGCGCGATACGCAAGGGGATCGTGACGATCCCCTTGCCCGTCAGATCGAACACCTTGAAGATCGCCGTCAGGACCGGTCCGCGGATGCGCACCGTTGCGTCGTAGAACGATGCGTCGACGCGGCCGATCACGGGCAGCGTGGTGATCGGCGCCGACGCGGAGGGATGGACACCGACGCCCAGCAGCATGCCGATCGTCAACGCGATCAGGACGCCGCCGTACAGGAACGCGCGGCGGTGGTCGGTCAGGAGCGGGTTGGGATGGCCATGGCGGCCGGCGGCGGGGACCACCTCGGCAGGTTGCACCCGCCGATGCTACCGCCCCGCCGCCGACGGGACTCAGCCGAGCTCGACGGGCACCCCGACGAGCGATCCGTACTCCGTCCAGGATCCGTCGTAGTTCTTCACCGTGGGGAACCCGAGCAACTCCTGCAACGCGAACCAGGTGTGGGAGGAACGCTCCCCGATCCGGCAGTACGCGATCACCTCTTGGTCCGCGGTGATCCCCTGCGCCTCGTACAGGGCGCGCAGCTCATCGGCGCTCTTGAAGGTGCCGTCGTCGTTGGCCGCCTGCACCCACGGGATGTTCGCGGCCCCGGCGATGTGCCCGGGCACCTGCGACTGCTCCTGCGGCAGGTGGTCGGGGGCCAGCTTCTCGCCGCGGTACTCCTCGGGCGAGCGCACGTCGACGAATCCGGTCTTGGTGCCCACCTTGCCGACGACCTCATCGCGGAACGCGCGGATCTCCGGGCGTTCCTCGCCCAGGAACACGTGCTCGGATGCCTCATAGGTCGGGACCTCGGGGACCAGCTCGCGGCTCTCGAGCTCCCACTTCTTCCGGCCACCGTTGAGCAGCTGCACGGCGTCGAACCCACGGAGCTTGAGCAGCCAGTAGGCGTAGGCGGCGAACCAGTTGTTGTTGCCTCCGTAGAGCACGACGGTCGTCTCCGCGCCGACACCGGCGGCCGAAAGCAGGTCGGCGAACCCGGCCTGGTCCTTGTAGTCGCGACCCACCTCGGTGTGCAGGTCGGTCGTCCAGTTCCAGCCGACCGCACCGCGGATGTGGCCCTTCTCATAGGCGTTCGTGTCTTCATCGACCTCGATCACGCGAACGGTCGGGTCGTCGAGGTGTTCCTCGAGCCACTCGGTGGTCACGAGCGCATCGGGGTTGGCGTAGTCGGTCATTGCTTGTCCTCCCGGTTGTGTCGCGGAATGAGCGGACGTGCGCCGGCGCTCAGCCGGCGGCGGCGAGACAGCACAGGCGGGACGGGATCATCGCCGCGACGAGCCCGCGGCATCGTGTCCGGATCACCTGCACCCTCCTTCGGTTGTTGCAGGTGCAAGAACTACCGCAGGCCGAGACCCTCCGTCAAGGCTCAGAAGACGCCGAGCGCGGCCTTGGCTTCCTCGGACATCATCTCCGGGCTCCATGCCGGGCGGAAGACGAGGTCGGGCCGCACCTCGCCGATCCCGTCGATCGGCGCAAGGAACGCCCGCATCTGGTCCTCGATCAGGGGACCGATCGGGCAGCCCATGGTCGTCAGGCTGTATTGGATGTCGACGTCGCCGTTGTCGTGCACATCGATCTCGTAGACGAGACCGAGATCGACGATGTTGATGCCGAGCTCGGGGTCGAACACCTGCATCAACGCCTGACGCACCCGCTCCTCGTTCGCACCGGCGGTCGCGTCGGTCGCCGTCGCGGCCTCCTGTGTCTGGATGTCGTCGTCCATATCGGCCACCTGCCCCCTTTCCGGCATATGCTTGCGGTTCCAGGGTACCGGTATGTCGGGCGAAGGAGACCAGTGACCTCGATCCGCGCGCTCATCGTCGATGACCACCCCGTCACGCGGGAGGGTCTGCGAACGGCGCTCGAGCTCTCCGAGGACGTCGTGGTGGTCGTGGGGGAGGCGGCGTCGGGCGAGGAGGCCGTCGAGCAGGCGCGCACGCTGTCGCCGGACGTCGTGTTCATGGACGTGCGGATGCCCGGTATGGACGGGATCGAAGCGACGCGTCGGATCAAGGACGCCGCCCCGGACACCAAGGTGATCCTGATCACGGTCGACGAGTCGCGCAGCGCCGTCTCGGAGGCGATCCAGGCGGGCGTCTCGGGCTATCTGCTCAAGGACGCGACCCCCGAGGCGTTGATCGACGCCGCGCGCAACGCGATCGAGGGCAACGCGGTGATCCACCCCCAGCTCACGAAGACCTTCATCGAAGAGGCCCGCAGCGCGACCGACGAGCCCCGCACGACACCGCTGTCCAAGCGCGAACGCGAGATCCTGCAGCGCGTCGCCGACGGCGCCACCACACGCCAGGTGGCCTCCGACCTCGGGATCTCTCCCCACACCGTCAAGACGCACCTGGAGCGCATCTTCGAGAAGCTCGGGGCGAACGATCGAGCCCAGGCCGTGGCGATCGCGATCCGCACCGGCATCGTCCACTGAGGCTCCGCGCCGCCCGCTCCCCCGTTCGACCCACATCTCAACCCTGCGACCGCTGGGCCGATACCCCGACAAGATGGGTGCAACCGTGCTCGTATGCGATGCGGCCGACGAGGTCGCCTACCTGCAGTACCACCTGCTGCGGGAGGCGCCGGACCTGGTCGTCGACGTCACCTCCGACCCGTTCCGAGCGGTCGAGGCCGCGGCGCGCGCTCGTCCCGACGTGATCACCGTCGATCTCGGCCTCGACGGCCTGGGGGGGACCGAGCTGATCCGTCGGCTCTGTGCCTCGACCCCGGGGACCCGGGTGATCGCCCGCTCGTCCTCTCGCGAGGCGGCGGCGGTGGCGGAGGCGCTCGGCGCCGGCGCGACCGGGTACGTGTTGCGCGAGGACGGACCGGATGCGTTGCTGGCCGCCGTCCGGGCCGCGCTGACCGGGGCGGCCGTGCTGTCGCCGGTCGTTGCGACGGCGTTCGGATCCGAGGTCGCCCGGCTGGTCGCCTCCGAACGAAGCCTGGCGGCGGAACTCGAGGAGATCCGATCGTCGGTCACGCAGGGCACGTCGGCCAAGGCCGACTTCCTGGCGAACATCTCTCACGAGCTCCGAACGCCGGTGACCGTCGCCAAGGGGATCGCCTACGTGCTGCGCAATCCCGCCGTGCCCGGAGGGCGAGCGCGATCAGTTCCTCGGCCAACTCCAGTCCTCGCTCGACAAGCTGATGGCCATCGTCGACGAGATCATCACGATCGCCGAGCTCGAGCGCGGAACGTTCGAGCTCGACATCACGCCGATGGATCTGGCGCCCCTGATCCGCCACGCGGTCGATGAGGTCGGGCGGGAGTATCCGGAGACCCCCATCGACGCGCAGCTGCCGGACGAGCTTCGCGCGATCGCCGACGGCCCGCGGATCGGTGGCGTGGTTCGAGAGTTGCTGGACAACGCATGCCGCTACTCCCCGCTCGGCCGCGGGATCGAGCTGAGCGCCCGCATGCTGGACGAGGGCGTCGTGGTGATCGTGACCGACCACGGTGTCGGGCTGGACCGCTCGCTGGCGATGAAGGCGTTCGATCAGCCCTTCTCCACCGGCGAGGCGACCCTCCGCAAGGAGAAGGCGGGCGTGGGTGTCGGGTTGCACCTCGCGCGCAAGATCGTGATCGAACACGGTGGCGTGATGTGGTCCGACCCGTTGCCGGGCGGCGGCACACGGGTCTCGTTCTGTATCCCGATCAACGAAGGCCAGCGATTGGCCGCTCCACCCGCGAGCGCGGCCGGCGCCGCCTGATCGGTCCTGAGCGACGGTTCAAGCACGAGGGGGTCGCCGGGGCGTATCCTCAGGCTGGAGGTTGAACCCCTGGCCCGACCCCTCGCGCTCCTGCTGCTCCTCGCACTCGGTACCGCCAGTTGCGGCGGTGTCGGTGCAACGACGACCCCGGACGCTGCGGCCGTCGCGGCGGTCGGCCGCTCGTACACACGGGTCTCCGCCTTCGGCGTCTCCGCCCGCGTTCCCGGAGATTGGGTGGTGCAACCGGCGGCTGATGCCGCGTACTCCGTCGGCGTCGCCGCGTCGCCCGGCCCGCTGGCCGGCGCGGTCGCGATACCCGAGCAGGGGCTGGTCGCGACCCGCCTGGACGCCACCGAGGTCGGCGTCCCCAGCGACCTGTATTACCTGGCGGCGAAAGGGCCGATCCTGGCGCGCGTCACGGACCGCCCTCGATGCACCGTGACCAGGCAACGGATCTTCGTCGATCACGCCCCCGCGTCGATGGCCGGCGGGCGTCGCTCCCCCGGCGACTTCATGGCCAGCGGCGGCGGGACGTGTGGGCGCGGTGCCTCGGTGACCCGCTGGTCCTATTTCGTGGCGGCCCCCGGCTACGGGCCGGCGCGGGAGGCGGGCATCCCCGGCTCGGGGCTGTACGTGATCGTCGTGTCGACGCCGAAGACGCCCGGTGCCGGTCGAACGCTCGCACGCATGCTTCGCAACGTGCGTTTCGGGGGCGACACGGCCCGCGATTTCGTGCAGGCCCTCCACACCGCCTAGCGCGGGCTCCGATCGACGAACGGCGGGCGAACGACCGTCGCCGCACCGCGGCGGCCCCGGATATCGACCTCCACCTCGTCGCCCACGTCCACGACATCGGCCGGCCAGAGGTACGCCAGCCCGATCCCGGTCTGCAGTGACGGCGAGAAGGTGCCGCTGGTCACCTCGCCGATCACCCGATCGCCGACGAAGACCGGGTACTGGGCCCGCGGGATGTGCCGGCGTTCGTGCATCCGCAGGCCGCGGAGACGGCTGGGCAGGCCCTCGGCCCGTTGCCGGGCGAGCGCCTCGCGGCCGCGGAACGGGCCCTTGTCCATCGAGACGGCCCAGGACAGGCCCGCCTCGAACGCGGTCGAGGACTCGAAGAGATCCTGACCGTAGAGCGGATAGCCCATCTCGAGCCGGAGCACATCGCGTGCGGCGAGCCCGCACGGACCACCTCCGGCGTCGCGCACCGCCCCGAGGAGCACGCGCCAAAGTTCAACGGCGATGTCCTGGTAGGTGAACAACTCGAAGCCCACCTCGCCCGTGTATCCGGACCTGGTCACGATCACCGGGCGACGCCGGAACGAGGACTCCGTGCACCGCATGAAGGACAGCCCGTCGGCCTCCGGGAACAGCGTCTCGACGATGGGCGGGGACATCTCGCCCTGGACCGCCAGGAAGCACCAATCCTGGTGGTACATCAGGTGGACCGTGTCCGGTGTCTCGGCCTCCCCAAGGACCTGCAGCACGCGGTGGGTGTTGGAGGCGTTCGGCACCACGAAGTATCGCTGGTCGTGCATCCGGTACACGATCAAGTCCTCGATCACGCCCCCGCCCTCGTTGAGCACGAGGTTGTACTGCGCCTCCCCCACCTCGATCGCCGCGACGTCGTTCGTGACGACCCCCTGCAGGAGCGCCAGCGCGCCCGGCCCGTCGACCTCGACCTTGCCGAGGTGCGTGAGATCGAAGAGCCCGACACGCTCGCGCACCGCCCGGTGCTCTGCGAGCGCGCCCGCGTATTCGATGGGCATGTTCCAGCCCCCGAACGGCCCGAGCTTGGCCCCGAGTGCGATGTGCTCGGCCTCCAGCGGCGAGTGCTTCAGCTCCCCGGGGTCGTCCATGCGGCCGATGGTACGCGGCCGATCGACGCGCCACCCCTGCCGGTATGGAGAACGGCGGTAGACTTGCTCTCCGCATGGGCGACCCCTACGACGTAGTCGTGATCGGCGCCGGCACAGGCGGGTACACGACCGCCCTGCGTGCCGCGCAACTGGGCAAACGCGTCGCCATCGTCGAGCGTGATCAGCGGTTGGGTGGCACGTGTCTGCTCCGCGGCTGCATCCCGACCAAGGCCCTGTTGCGCTCCGCCGAGGTGCTCGACACCGTCGAACGCGCCTCCGAGTGGGGCATCAAGGCATCCGGTGAGCCCGACTGGTCCGCGATCCAGACGTTTCAGGACGCGATGGTCGACAAGCTCGTGAAAGGGGTCACGGGCCTGGTGAAGCTGCGCGGGATCGATGTGCTGACCGGCACGGCTCGCCTGCGACCGGGCCCGGAGCTCGAGGTCGACGGCGCGGCCGTGGCAACCACGGACATCGTCGTCGCGACGGGGTCGGCGCCCAGGCTGTTGCCGGGGTTGCAGGTCGGCCCCCGTGTGATCACCAGCGATGAGGCCCTGCGCCTGGATCGGATCCCGACCTCGGTCATCGTGATCGGCGCCGGCGCCGTGGGATTGGAGTTCGCCTCCCTCTACCGGTCCTTCGGTGCCGACGTCACGGTGCTCGAGGCCCTGCCCGGTCTCGCGCCGTTGGAGGACGAGGCCGTTTCCAAGGAGATCGCCCGGGCGTTCCGCAAGCGCGGCATCGCCACCGCCGTCGGCGCCTCCGTGACCTCGATCGTCGACGACGGGACCGGCGCCACGGTCACCTACCAGCTCGGCGACGCTCCGACGAGCGTGACGGCCGACATCTGCCTGGTCGCGGTCGGCCGAGGCCCGGTGACCGAGGGCCTCGGTCTCGAGGAGGTCGGGGTCTCCATGCACCCGAAAGGCTTCGTCGAGGTCGACGACCAGCTGCGGACGAACGTGCCCCACATCTGGGCCGTGGGCGACGTCGCCGCCACTCCCCTGCAACTCGCGCATGTCGCCTTCACCGAGGGCATCGCCGTGGCCGAGCGCATCGCCGGGATCGACGTGGCGCCGATCGACTACGTCAACATCCCGCGCGTCACCTACAGCTCTCCCGAGATCGCCAGTGTGGGCCTCACCGAGGCACAGGCACGGGCTGCCGGCAACGAGGTCGTGATCGAGAAGCTCGATCTTCGCGCCATCGGAAAGGCCAACATCGTGGGCGAGGGCGGCTTCGTGAAGGTGGTGGCCGCGGTCGACGACGGGCCCGTGTTGGGCGTCCACATGATCGGACCGCACGTCACGGACCTGATCGCCGAGGCGATGTTGATCACCTCGTGGGAGGCGTCGCCGAGCGACGTTGCGGCGCACATCCACCCGCACCCCTCGTTGTCAGAAGGCGTGGGCGAGGCGATGCTCGCGCTTGCCGGCAAAGCCCTGCACACCGCCTGAGGAGGATCGTGGCAACCACTTTCGAACCCGACGCGGCCGCCAACGAGCGTCCGTTGCCCGATGAGCAGTTGCGCGACATGCTCTACCTGCTCAAGCTCGCGCGATACGTGGACGAACGGCTCGAGGCGCTCTACCGCCAGGGTCGCCTGCCCGGCGCGCTGTACTCCGGACGGGGACAGGAGGGCACGCACGTGGGCGTGGCCTACGCCTTGGAGGCCACCGACTCGCTGTTCCCCACCCACCGCGATCTCACGGCACAGCTCGCGAAGGGTCTCGACCTCGATCGGGTCCTGGCGCAGTTCTGGGGCCGCATCGACGGCTATCTCCGGGGTCGCGACGGCAACAGCCACATCGGCGACTGGGACGGCAACCGCACCTTCGCGGTGATGTCGCACCTGCCGATCGCCTACCCGGTGGCCGTGGGCGCTGCGTGGGCCTACCAGCGGGCGGACGACGGCCGGGTCGCGTTGGCCATCTGCGGCGACGGCGCCACGTCGAACGGACGGTGGCACGAGTCGATCAACACGTCGGCGATCATGCGTCTGCCGGTCGTGTGGGTCGTGAACAACAACCAGTTCGCCTACTCCACGCCCAACGAGCGAGAGTTCGCGGTGCCGACGATCGCGGAGCGCGCCGCCGCCTACGGGATCCCGGGCGTGCGCGTCGACGGCACGGACGTGCTGGAGGTCTACACGGCGGCTCGCGAAGCGGTCGAGCGCGCGCGAACCGGTGGCGGTCCCACCTTGATCGAAGCGGTGTCGCTCCGGTGGCGTGGGCACGCGGGTCACGACCCCGCGAAGTACGTGCCCCGGGAGCTCCTCGAGCACTACATGCTGTCGAAGGACCCCGTGAAGAACTTCGAGGCCCACCTCCTGAGTCTCGGTGTCGTGGACGACGCGGCGGTCGCCGCCATCCAGGAGCGCGTCGAGCAGGCGTTCGCGGCGGCCCACGACTACGCGCTCGCGTCCCCGTTCCCCGAGCCCGGCGACGTGTCGAAGGGTGTCTGGGTGGAGGACGGCTACTGGCGATCCGAGCCGGGCCGCGATGGCGGGACGGAGGCGGGTTGATGGCGACCCAACAGGTCGAGGCCGCGGCGGCGGGCCACGGCGCCGAACCCCGCGGGAAGCGCTCCGAGGACGGCCAGGCCACCTATCTCGTGGCGATCGCCGAGGCGTTGTGGGAAGAGATGGAGCGCGACGAGCGCGTCTTCATGCTCGGCGAGGACATCGGCGTCTACGGCGGCGCCTTCAAGGTGACCGAGGGGTTCCTCGACCGCTTCGGCGCCGAACGCGTCGTCGACATGCCGATCGCCGAGGAGACGATCGTCGGCATGGCCGCCGGCGCCGCGATGGAAGGCCTTCGTCCGGTCGCCGAGTTCCAGTACGCCGATTTCATGTCGAGCGGATTCGACGAGATCACGACCGTGCTGGCGCGCTATCACTACCGCGCCGGGGTGCCCTTGCCGGTGGTCCTGCGGGGCCCGAGCGGCGGTGGCGTCCGCGCGTCGAACTTCCACTCGATCAACCCGGAAACGTGGTTCGCCTACACGGGGGGCATCAAGATCATGTGTCCGGCGACGCCGTCGGACGCGAAGGGCCTGCTGAAATCGGCGATCCGCGACGACAACCCGAGCCTGTTCCTCGAACACAAGGCCCTCTATCGCCGGATCAAGGAGCACGTGTCCGAGGACCCGGAGCTGCTGGTGCCGATCGGGTCCGCGGACGTGAAGCGCGCCGGGGACGACGTGACCATCGTCACCTACGGCGCGATGGTGCACAAAGCGCTCGAGGCGGCCGAGGCGCTGGAGGGCCGCGGGGTCTCGGTCGAGGTCGTCGATCTGCGCACGGTCTACCCGATCGACGAGGACACCGTGCTGCGCTCGATCGAGAAGACCTCGCGGGCACTGGTGCTCTACGAGTCGTTCCGATTCCTCGGGATCGGTGCGGAGGTCGCCTCGGTGATCGCGGAGCGCGCGTTCGAGCACCTGGACGCGCCGGTGATGCGCCTGGCGCCGCCGAACCATCCCGTGCCGTTCTCCCCGCCCTTGGAGGACGCGTTCCTGCCGCAGGTGGCCGATATCGAGGCCGCCGTCGACCGACTGTCCGCCTGGTGAGGAGACTGCCGTGACGTCGATCCAGATGCCGCAGCTCGGCGAGACGATCGTCGAGGGGACGATCTTGAAGTGGCTCAAGCAGGAGGGCGACGCGGTCGCGGCCGACGAGCCGCTCTTCGAGATCTCGACCGACAAGGTGGACACCGAGGTGCCCTCGCCCGTCGCTGGCACCGTGACGAAGTTGCTCGTCGCGGAGGGGGCGACCGTTCCGGTGGGGACGGCTGTGATGGAGATCGATGACGGGACCGGGGCTGGGGCTGGCGTTGGCTCCGACGGGGGCGGCGCGGCGGGGGGGTCGACGGGACCCGACACCTCGTCGGTTGCTGCTGCGGCGCCCGTCGGACCCCCGCCGACCGCCCCCGTCTCCGCCGCACCGGCCGCCGCGCCTGCCGCTGCACCGCTGCGCCCGCTGCGGCCGCTCCGGTAGCGGTGGCGGATCGGGGGCCTCGGTCGCAGATCTTGTCGCCGATCGTGCGGCGGTTGGCGAAGGAGCGCGGGATCGATCTGGCGACCGTGGTCGGGTCCGGTGAGGGTGGGCGGATCACGAAGACCGACGTGCTGGCGGCTGCGGGTGGGGCGGCTCCTGCCGCGGCGGCGTTGGGGGTGGTCGTGCCGGCGACGACGGCTCCCGCGGTGGCGCAGGCGCCCGCCTCGGCACCGGCGGGCACCGGCGAGGACGTCCAGCCGATGTCGCACATCCGCACGGCGATCGCCACGCACATGCTCGCCTCCGTCAACGAGACCGCCCGCGCCTGGACGATGGTCGAGGTCAACGTGGAGCGTCTCGTCCGTCTGCGCACGGCCGCGAAGGACGGATTCCAGGAGAAGTACGGCGTCAAGCTCACGTACCTGCCGATGGTGACGCGGGCCACGGTCGACGCGCTCCGCGAGTTTCCGCTCGTGAACTCTCGCGTGCAGGGCGCCGACATCGTGACGCCGCGGTTCGTGAACATGGGCATCGCCGTGTCCTACGACGCCGGGCTGATCGTGCCGGTCATCAAAGGCGTCGACGCGATGAACACCGTCGGCATCGCCCGCGCGATCGCCGACCTCGCGACGCGGGCGCGCGCGCATCAGCTGCGCCCCGACGAGGTGCAGGGGGCCACGTTCACGATCACGAACCCGGGACCGTACGGGTCGTTGGTCTCGGTGCCGATCATCAACCAGCCGAACGCCGGGATCCTGTCGCTGGACGCGATCCAGAAGCGCCCGGTCGTCGTCGAGGAGGACGCGATCGCCGTGCGGCACATGGTCTACATCTCGATGTCGTGGGACCACCGACTGATCGACGGCGAGCTCGCCACCCGGTTCCTCGCGCGGGTCAAGCACAACCTCGAATCCTGGGACTTCGCCGAGGACCTCGGGCTGTGACGGCCGTTCGTCCCGCCTGGCTGCTGACGCCGGCCGGCCCGGTGCCCTACGACCGCGCCAACGAAGCGATGCACGCCCTCGCCGAGCGCCGGCTCACCGACGAGATCCCCGACACGGTGATCCTGCTGGAGCACCCACCCGTGTTCACCGCCGGCCGCCGCGCGAAGGCGGAGGAACTCCTGTGGACCGAGCCCGGTGTCGTGGCTCGCGGCGGACTCGTGCGCCGGATCGATCGCGGCGGCTCGTTCACCTTCCATGGGCCCGGGCAGCTCGTGGGCTACCCGATCCTCGGGCTGGGGCCGAAGCCCGACGCCGGCGCGCTACCTCCGCCGGCTGGAAGAGGCCGTGATCCGCACGTGCGCCGAGCTCGGCGCCTCGGTCACGCGCCGCGATGACGTCCAGACCGGCGTGTGGGTGGGCGACGAGAAGATCTGTGCGATCGGCGTGCGGCTCCTGCGGACGCGCGTCACGCTGCACGGCTTCGCCCTCAACTGCGACACCGACCTGTCGTGGTTCGACGGGATCGTCGCCTGCGGCTTGCCCGAGCACGGGGTGACCTCCCTCACGCGGACGCTCGGTCGCGATGTGACGGTCGAGGAGGTCCGGCCGTTGCTCGCTCGCAATCTGGCCGATGTGTTCGACGTCGCCTTCGAGGCCGCCCCGGCAGACGTCGCGTCGGCCTTCGGGCCTCAGCGCGGCGCGTCGGCGATGATCGCGTAGCGGGCTCGACGCGTCAGCGGTCCGAGCGGCCAGCGCTGCCGCCGCTCGATCGCCCACTCCACATCGCGGAGACGCGCGATGCGGATCCGCTCCCACCCCGCTTCTTCGACGACGCCGACGAACGGCGTCGGGTCGTGGAGTCCCTGCAGCGGCAGTGGCAGATCGTCCGGGTAGGTCTCGTGGTGGTGGTCCGCGATGCCGAAGGCGCGCTCCACCAGGCGCGCGAGTGCGTCGGTCGCGGCCACGAACGGTCCTTCCCCGCCCCAGGAGCCCTCGAGCAGCACCAGGCGCCCACCGGGCGTCGCGACGGAGCGCCAGGCGGTCAGCGCGGCCACGGGGTCGGGGATCGTCCACAGCACGTGACGCTCGATGACCGCGTCGAACGGGCCCGCGGGTGGCGCCTCCGCAGCGCCGTGCACGAACTCGATCCGGGCGCCGCGCGCCACGGCCTTGGCGCGTGCACGCTCGAGCATGCCTTCGGACAGGTCCACCCCGGTCACGTCGAACCCGAGGTCGGCGGCGGCGAACGCGAGCGAGCCCGTGCCGGTGCCGACATCGAGCACGCGCGCCGGGGCGGGGGGCAGCGAGCGTTCGAGGATGCGCCGCCAGACGGCGGCCTCGACGGGGTCGGACAACGCGTGGCCGGCGGCGTCGTCGTAGACGTGAGCGTCCGCGTCCCACCACCGGCGGATGCGGTCCTGCGGCTGACTCACGAGCGCGGCCTCAGAACAGCGCCGCCGCAAGACGACGACGATATTCCGGGACGAGCGGGTCCTCGTCACCCAGCGCCGCGAACGCGGTGACGAGCGCCTGCCGAGCGGCATCGCGATCGTCACCGAGTGCTGCGATCATGCCGTCGAGCGCCGCGGACCAGTCGCCCCCGGCGGCCGCACGCTTCGCCGCGCCCAGGGCGCCCGACCGCGGGTTCGCCGGCCCATTCGGCCACCTCGAGCTGGGCGTGGAGGTGCTCGGCCTCCGGGTCCGGCAGGTGCTGCATCACGAAGGGCCGTGCCTCGTCGAACGCGCCACGCGAGAGCAGGATGCGCGCGAGGCCCAGGCCCGCCTCCCGGTTGCCCGGCTCCTTCGCCAGCGCGTCCCGGAACCCCGCTTCCGCTTCGGCGGTCTCGCCCGCCTCCAGCACCTCCGCCGCGGCTTCGGCTTCCCGCTCGGCCTCCGAGGGCAGGATCGAATCGACGAACCGGTTCAGCTCGGTCTCGGGGTAGGCGCCGATGAACATGCTCACCGGCTGTCCGTCGCGGAACGCGATCACGGTCGGGATGCTCTGGGACTGCACCGCCTGGAGCAGCGCGTTGCCCACCTGCTGGGCGTCGACATCGATCTTGGCCAAGGTGAAGGCGCCGTCACGCTCGGTCGCCACCTTCTCCAGCATCGGTCCCAGGGTGCGGCAGGGTCCGCACCAGGCTGCCCAGAGGTCGACGACGACGGGGGTCGTCTTCGACCCCTCGATCACGACCTGTTCGAAGGTCTCGTCGGTCACATCGATCGCCTGCGTCATGGCATCCATGCTACGGGCTCTCACCGTTTTCGAAGCGCCGGAGACGGAGCGCGTTGAGCACGACGGTCACGCTGGAGATCGCCATCGCGGCGGCGGCCCACATCGGGTTGAGCAGGCCGACGATGGCAAGCGGGATCATGACCACGTTGTAGGCGAACGCCCAGAACAGGTTCTCCTGGATGATCCGATACGTGCGGCGAGCGAGATCGATCGCGAGCGCGACCGATCGCAGCGACCCGCCGAGGAGGGTCACATCGGCGGCGGCGATCGCCACGTCGGTCCCCGTGCCCATCGCGATGCCCACGGTCGCGGCCGCCAACGCCGGGGCGTCGTTCAGGCCGTCCCCCACGAACGCGACGCGGTGCCCCGCGGCCTGGGATCGGCGCACCGCGTCCACCTTCTGGTCCGGCAAGACCTCGGCGAGCACGTCGTCGATCCCGATCCGTGCGCCGATCGCGTCGGCGGTCGCCTGCCGATCGCCCGTCACCATCTGCACCGACAACCCGAGCGCCCGCAGCGCCGCGACGGCCTCGGCCGCCTCGGGCTTGACCGTGTCCGACACCGTGAGCAGGCCGAACGGGATCCCGTCACGCCAGACCGCGATCGGGGTCAGGCCGTCCCTCGCGCTTTCCTCGGCGATCGTCGCCATCGCCGTCGGCAACCCGTCGGGCCGTCCGACCCGCACGATCTCGCCGTCGAGCAGCGCGCCCGCGCCGGCGCCCGGCTCGACGCGGGCATCCGTCACCGGCGGGATGTCGAGCCCACGGTCGCGCGCGCCCTGCACGACGGCACGCGCGATCGGATGCTCGGAGCCCGACTCGGCGGCGGCGGCCCACGAGAGCACGTCGTCCTGCGTGGCCCCGTTGACCGCCACGACCCCCTCGAGTCGCATCGAGCCCTCGGTCACGGTTCCCGTCTTGTCCAGCAGCACCGTATCGACCGACCGGGCCGCCTCGAACACCTCGCCGCCCTTGCACAACACGCCCAACTCCGCGGCGCGGCCCGTGCCCGCCATGATCGCGGCCGGTGTCGCCAGCCCGAGCGCGCAGGGACACGCGATCAGGAGAACGGCGGTCGCGTGCAACAACGCCTCGCCCGGCGACGCGCCCGCGATGACCATCCACCCCAGGAACGTGGCGGCGGCCAGGCCCAGCACGATCGGGACGAAGACGGCCGAGATCCGATCCGCCAGCCGCTGCACGGGCGCCTTCGAGCCCTGGGCGGCCTGCAACAGCCGGACGATCTCGGAGAGCTTCGTGTGGGCGCCGACCTTCGTGATGAACACCACGAGCCGGCCGTGACCGTTGATCGATGCGCCGACCACGTCGCTGCCCGGACCGACGTCGACCGGCACCGACTCACCCGTCAGCAGGGAGAGATCCACCCACGACTCGCCTTCCTTCACGACGCCGTCGGCGGGGATCTTCTCGCCGGGCAGCACGACGGCCCGCATCCCGGGACGAACATCCTCGATCTCGATCGAACGCTCCGTTCCGTCGGCCTGGACGATCCGAGCCTGTTTCGCGCCACGCTCCAGGAGCACCCGGGAGGCATCCGCGGCCGCGGCGCGGGCCCGCGCCTCGAGCATCTTGCCGACGAGGATCAAGGTGATGATCACCGCGCCGGTGTCGAAGTACGCCTCGACGGGCTCGCCCACGCCGGTGCGCGCCGACGCGAGCACGGCCCAGACGGAATACAGGTAGGCCGCCAACGAACCCAGGGCGATCAGCGTGTCCATCGTGGCCGACCCATGCCTGCCCGTGCGCCACGCGCTGCGCAGGAACGGCCAGCCCGCGTAGAACTGCACGGGGGTCGCCAGCGCCCACGCCAGCCATACGGACGGTCCCCAATCGGCGAACCCGAAGGTCAGGACGAGGATGACCGCCGTGAGCGGCGCCGCCACGAGCAGCCGGCGGCGGTAGGCGCGCTCCTCCTGCGTCGGGTCGCGATCCTCGTCGTGTGGCCGGGCGCCGTAGCCGACGCGCGCCACGGCGCCGATCAAGGGCTCGAAACCGTCGACCGCACCTCGAACGGTGGCGGTCCGGGTGGCGAGGTTGACCGCGGCGGCCTGGACCCCGTCGACATCGCCGAGCGCCCGCTCCACCTTCTGCACGCACGAGGCACAGGTCATGCCCTCGATGTCGAGCACGAGATCCGTCGTGGCCATCCGAGGTCACTTCCCCGAGAAACGAGCCACGGCCGCCATCAGCTCTTCGATCTTCGCCTCGCCGTCCCCCGCCGAGATGCTCTCGGCCACGCAATGGCGGACGTGGTCGTCGAGCAGCCCCATGCCGACCGCACGCAGCGCCGCGGTGACCGAGTTCACCTGCGTGAGGATGTCGAGGCAGTACTGATCCTCGTCGACCATGCGCTGCAGGCCGCGCACCTGGCCTTCGATCTTGCGCAGCCTCGAATGCAGGTCGTCTTTCTTGGACGCATATCCGTACATCGTTTCCCCTTCTTCTCGGATACCCCGGTCGGCTACCCCCCGGGGGCTTGGTCACATCGACCGGTCGGACGGGTCTTTCGTCAGGAACGCCGTGGGGTCCTGGCGAAACCGCTCCAGGCACGCGACCGAGCAGAAGAAGTACGTCGTTCCATCGTGCTCCCAGGCTCCGGCGGCCGCATCCACCGTGATCGTCATCCCGCAAACCGGATCCGTGTGCATCGATACGCTCCTCGTCTCGCCCGTCGCTCGGATGATACCCCTAGGGGGTATGGGTGGCAACCGGAGAGGCCGCCGCGGTGTCAGCGGGGGTCCGGGTGTAGACTCCGCGGAGGGTGCGAGGAGGCTCGAGGTGTCCGCACAGGTGACCGACGCGCCACACGAGGCGCTCGGACTCACGACCGAGGACCTGCTTCGCATGCAACGCCAGATGCTGACGGCGCGGCTGATCGACGAAGCCTCGCTCCGGCAGAATCGGATGGGTCGCGCGCCCTTCGTCGTTCCCGTCTCGGGTCACGAAGGCTGCCAGGTCGGCACGGCCTCGGCGCTGCGGGCCGGCACCGACATCTGGGTGCCGTACTACCGCGACCTCGGTGTGGTGCTGGTCGCGGGTCTGACGCCGTACGAGATCTTCCTCGGCGTCTTCTCCAAGGCCGACGACCCGAGCTCGGGCGGTCGGCAGATGCCCAGCCACTGGGGCAGCAAGCGCCTGGGGATCGTGAGCCACTCCTCCCCGATCGCCACGCAGGTCCCCCACGCCGCCGGCATCGCGTACGCGATGCGCTACCGGCAGGAAGACGCCGTGGTCGCGTCGTGGTTCGGCGAGGGGGCGACGAGCGAGGGCGACTGGCACGAGGGGCTCAATTTCGCCGCGATCCATCACCTGCCCGTGCTGTTCGTCTGTGAGAACAACGAGTACGCGATCAGCGTGCGTCAGGACAAGCAGATGGCCGTGCGCGACGTCGCGACCAGGGCCGAGGGCTACGGCATGCCCGGCGTCGTCGTCGACGGCAGCGACGTGCTCGCGTGCTTCCGCGTGATGCAGGAGGCGCGTGCGCGCGCGATCGCCGGCGACGGCCCGACCCTGATCGAATGCAAGACGTACCGATATCACGGGCACACGTCCGATGACGACGACAAGTCGTATCGGTCGCGCGAGGAGGTCGCCGAGCACAAGGACCGGGACCCGATCGACCGATTCACCGCCTACCTGATCGCGCAGGGCCTGTGGGATCACGATCGCATGCAGACCCTGCACGACGAGGTCAAGACGGAGGTGGAGACCGCGATCATCGCGGCCTGGGAGGCTCCCGATCCCGATCCGGCCACCGTGCTTCGCCACGTGTTCGCGGACGAGGAACCGTGAGCCCCGTCAACCTCGTCACCGCGATCCGCGACACGCTGCACGCCGAGATGGCGGCGGATGATCGGATCGTCCTGCTGGGCGAGGATGTCGGCACACGCGGCGGTGTCTTCAAGGTCTCGCAGGGCTTCCTGGAGGACTTCGGCGAGCTGCGCGTGATCGACACGCCGCTTGCGGAGTCGGGCATCGTGGGTGTGGCGATCGGGATGGCCCTGCACGGCATGGTGCCGGTCGCCGAGATCGAGTTCGCCGACTTCATCCACCCCGCGTTCGATCAGATCGTGTCCGAGGCCGCGCGCATGCGATATCGAACGAACGGCGACTGGGGATGCCCGCTGGTCGTGCGCGCCCCGTGTGGTGGGGGCATCCACGGCGCCCTCTACCATTCGCAGTCGATCGAGGCCTTCTACGCGCACGTGCCCGGGCTCAAGGTGGTGATGCCATCGACGCCCGCCGATGCCGCCGGGCTGCTGCGTGCGGCGATCCGCGACCCCGACCCGGTCCTCTTCCTCGAGCACAAAAGGTGTTACCGAGCGATCACCGGCGACGTGCCGGCCGGCGACCATGTGGAGACCATCGGCGTTGCGGATGTGAAGCGACCGGGCGCGGACCTGTCCGTGATCACGTACGGCTACGAACTGCACCGCTGTCTCGAGGCCGCGGATCGGCTCGCCGCCGATGAGGGCGTGGAGGCCGAGATCGTCGACGTCCGGTCGCTGGCGCCGCTGGACCTGGAGACGATCTTGACCTCGGTCCGCGCCACGTCGCGAGCGATGGTGGTCTATGAGGACAACCGCACCTACGGTGCCGGAGCCGAGATCGCCGCCTCGATCGCCGAGCTGGCCATGTTCGACCTGGACGCCCCGATCGTGCGGATCGGCGGACCGGACATCCCCGCGATGCCTTACGCCGCATCGCTCGAGCACTACTACACCGAGCCGGAGCCCGATCACCTCTACCGGGCGATGCGGGACCTCGCGCACTTCTGAGATCCACCCGAGCGGGACCCGGCCGCGAGTCGTTTCAGTGTCCCTGCCTGGCTCCGATACCCCTTGAGACGTGCCCCAACCTGAGCAGAACCGCCCGAGCGAGCCCGATGCGGCCCGTCGCGATGTCCTCTACGTCGTCGCGGCGGTTGCCGTGCTGTTCCTGCTCGGCGTCGCGTTCGACGTGTACGACCGATTCGAGCCGCTGTACACACGTCTGGAGAGCGGCGACGAGCTGATCGGCCTGCTGATCCTCGCCCTCGGCGGCGTGGCGACGATCGCGATCCGTCGCGCCCACAGCGTGCGGGAACAAACCCAGCGACGCGAGATCGCCGACGAGCGCCTCCGCGCGCTCATCGCCGAATCGCCGGTCGTCTCCTATAGCTGGGACCCCGGGGAACGGCGCTACCTCTTCATCAGCCCGCAGATCGAAGCGCTGTTCGGCGTCTCGGCCGATGCGCACACGGACGAGTGGGCGGCGCAGATCCACCCCGAGGACCTCGAGCGGGTGCGCGCGATCTCGGCGCGCGCCGACGACACGCGCACGACGTACCTGGCGGAGTATCGGATCATCCGCCCCGACGGCTCGATCCGATGGATCCACGATGAATCCCACTACCATCACCCCGGCCCCGACGGCCGGCCCGCGCTGGCACAGGGCGTCATGTTCGACGTCACCGAGCGCATCGAGGCCGAGGCACGGGCGGCCGACGCCGAGGGGCGATATCGGACCCTCGTCGAGCGCGTCCCGGCGATCGCCTACGCGTGGGACACGGCGTTCGCCCCCGGGACCGCGCCGGCCGACTACATCAGCCCGCAGATCGAACGTCTCCTCGGCGTGACCGCCCAGGACTGGCTCGACGATCCGGCCGCCTGGGCGGATCGCGTGCACCCGCACGACATCGAACGCGTCACCGCCGCCTGGGACGCGGCGACCGCGGCCGGCGCGCCGTTCACGCAGGAGTACCGGCTGCGCACATCCGACGGTGCGTGGCTCTGGGTACGTGACGACGCGAACCCGGTCGGGCCGGGCGTCCGCGAGGCGCCGGTCTATCAGGGCGTCATCATCGACATCACCGAGCAGCACGCCGCCGAAGAGGAGGTCCGTGCCGCGGAGCAGCGGTGGCGTCTGCTGCTCGAACACCTGCCGATCGTGGCCTACCAGGTGTCCTTCGATCCGGAGGGGGCGACGTTCGATCGTTGGGTTGCGGGCGGGATCTACCAGCTCGTGGGGGTGACCGCGCTCGAGTGGCTGGCCGACGCCGACATCTGGGACAACCTCATCCACGAAGACGACCGAGCCGCGGTGCTCGACGGTTGGGAGGCCCTCAAGCGGGACCAGGCGCCGTTCGACCGCCAGTACCGCCTGCGCCGTCACGACGGCGGCATCGTCTGGGTGCACGACCGCGCGGTGATCACCGAGCGCGACGGTGCGCGCGTGGTCGAGGGCGCCCTCGCCGACATCACGGCGCGACACGACGCCGAGGCGGCGCTCGGGATCGCCGAGGATCGGTTCCGCACCCTGGTCGAGCAGCTCCCGGCGATCACCTTCATCGAGGAGATCGACACGGGCGCCAACCTCTACGTCAGCCCACAGATCGAGGCCGTCTACGGCTACACCGCCGAGGAATGGATGGCGGACTCCACGCTGTGGGAGCAGCGCCTGCACCCCGAGGATCGCGATCGGGTGATGGCCTCCAATGACGCGGAAACCGGCGACGAATGGAGCATCGACTACCGCTCGTTGCGCAAGGACGGCAGCGTCGTGTGGATCCACAACGACGCGCGGCTGATCCGCGACCACGAAGGTACCCCGCTGTATTGGCAGGGCGTGGCCTACGACATCACCGAGCGCATGCAGGCCGAGGAGCGGCTCCGGGCGGCGGAGGAGCGCTACCGCACCCTCGTCGAGCAGCTCCCCGTCGCGATCTACACCGACGCCGTGGACGATCTCAGCACCGCGCTCTACATCAGCCCGCAGTACGAGCAACTCACCGGCTACACCCCCGAGCAGCGCCTGCTCGATCCGGATCTGTGGGTGAAGATGCTGCACCCCGAGGACCGAGACCGCGTGCTCGCCCGCTCGGTCGAGACGAACGAGACCGGTGAGCCCTTCGACATCGAGTACCGGATCGTGGCCGCCGACGGCCACGTCGTGTGGGTGCACGATCATGCGATGCAGGTCCACGAGTCCAACGGTCAGGCGCGCTGGCACGGCGTGCTGCAAGACATCACCGAGAATCGGCGAAGCGCCGAGGCGATCGCTCGCCGCGACGCGATCCTCGAGGCGACGAGCTTCGCGGCGGAGCGCTTCCTTCGCGCGCCGTCGTGGCAGGAGCATCTCCCGGAGGTCTTGACCCGGCTCGGGCTCGCCGGCGAGGCGACGCGATGCGCGGTGTTCCGCAATCACTCGTTGCCCTCGGGCGAGCTCGGCGTGTCGATCGTCGATGCCTGGCTGAGCGAGGGGCACCGGATCGAGGACGACCGCACCGCGAGCGGCTTCGCGTGGGCATCCGGGGGCTTCGACCGGTGGGCCACCGAGATGTCCGCGGGGCGACCGATCCACGGGATCGTCAGCACCTTCCCGCCGGCGGAGCGCGAGGTCCTCGAGGAGGGGAAGCTGTCGATCCGATCCCTCGTGGCCATCCCGATCTTCGTCGACGATGCGTGGTGGGGCTACATCAGCTTCGATCACGTGAGCGAAGACCGACGCTGGTCGGAAGCCGACATGGAGGCGCTCAGCTTGACCGCGAGCACGATCGGCGCCGCGATCGAGCGCGAGCGCGCCGTCGGCCGCCTCGACGAGGCCCAGGCGCTGTACCGCACCCTGATCGAACAGTTGCCCGCCGTCACCTACATCGAGGAGCTCGAGACCGGCGACGAGAGCTACTCGAGCCCGCAGACCGAGGCGCTGCTCGGCTACACGAGCGACGAGTGGGGATCCCATGCGCAATGGGTCGAGGCGATCCACCCCGAGGACCGCGAGCGGGTCGTGGCGCACGACGAGAAGCTGGGCGACACCGGCGAGCTGTATCGCGCCGAATACCGGATGCTGACGAAGAGCGGCGCGGTCGTGTGGGTGCGAGACGAGGCGACGCTCGTGCATGACGCCGATGGGGCGCCGCGCTACTGGCAGGGTGTCCGCTTCGACATCACCGACGCGAAGGAATCGGAAGAACGTCTCCGGGATGCGGAGCAGCGGTACCGGGCGATCGTCGAGCACGTGCCGGCCGCGATCTATCTCGACCGCCCCGACGGCGGCATGGAGACGATCTACATGAGCCCGCAGATCGCAGACATCGCCGGGGTGACCCCGGAGGAGTGGGTCGCCGACCCGACATTGTGGTTGCGCCTGATCGACGCCGAGGACCGGCCCGCGGTCGAGTCCTCGTACGCGCGCGCCGTCGGCGACGGAGAGCCGTGGCGCGCCGAGTACCGGGTCCACAGGCCGGACGGACGAACGGTCTGGATCCACGACGAGACGACGATCCTGTACGACCCCGACGGAACGCCCCTGTTCCTCCAAGGGGTGCTGTTCGACATCACCGAACGCAAGCTCGCGGAGCAGGCGCTGCGGGAAAGCGAACGGCGGGAGCGCGATGCCGCCGAACGCCTTCGTGCGCTCGACGACATGAAGAACACCTTCCTCGCCGCTGTTTCACACGAGCTGCGGAGCCCCCTGACGTCGATCCTGGGCCTGTCGCTCACGCTGGAGCGCGCACCCGACATCGACGGCGCCGATCGGGCCGACCTGCTGACACGATTGTCTGCGAACGCGAAGAAGCTCGACCGGCTGCTCAAGGACCTGCTCGACATCGATCGTCTGAACCGCGGCATCGTCGAGCCCCAGTACCGGGTGACCGACGTCGCCGCGGTTGCGCGCCGGACCGTCGAGCATCTCGACGTGCTCTCGGAACGCGAGGTCATCGTGCACACCGATCCGGTCGTCATCCCGATCGACGCGCCGAAGGTCGAGCGGATCGTGGAGAACCTGCTCACGAACGCGGTGCGACACACGACCGCGGATCGCAAGATCTGGCTGACGGTGACGCCGCACGAAGGCGGCGTGCGGATCAGCGTCGAGGACGACGGCCCCGGCGTGCCGGTCGACATCCGCCGTGCGATCTTCGAGCCGTTCCACCAGGGACCCACCCAGTCCTCGCACACACCGGGAACGGGGATCGGGCTTTCGCTCGTGGCCCGCTTCGCCGAGCTCCACGGCGGGACCGCGTGGGTCGACGAGCGCGAGGGCGGCGGGGCTGCGTTCCACGTGGTGATCCCCGGACGCGTTCCCGACCACGCGGGCGCGGCAGACGCGTCCCGCCACGCCGACGCAGGCTGAGCGCTACCCCGGCTGGAGGTAGGCCGGACACACGAGGCGCACACGAACCGCTTCGTAGCTGTGCGCAAGCCCTTGCGCGATCCCCGCGGTCGCCGGGAGGTACGGGGCGAAGGAGTCGTCGTCACCCACGCCTTCGAGCACGTCCCGGTAGTCCTCCTGACCCGCGAGCAACGCGTCGTCCTCGTCGTCCGGGACGTCGGCGCGGTCGTGCACGGCCTGCCAGGTGGAGTCGAGCTTGTCGAGGGCACCGCGGACCTCACCGACCGTTGCGGTCGCCGGTGGCGCGGCCAGGAACGCCACCGTCGGCGCCAGGTTCGTGAGGTCCTGGCACAGTGCTTGCGTCGCCGCGCTCGAGGAGCCGCCGCATGCGACCCAGAGCACGGCGGCGGCGAGCAGCCACGGGCCGATCCGACGCATCGCGCGAGCGTACACTCGCAGGTCGATGACCGAACGCGACCACAATCCCAGTGGGCGACGCCTGCACCTGCCGATCGTGGGGGTGACGAACGGCCCCGGCGTGAACCAGCCGGGCGTGCGCAAACCGCCCTGGTTGAAGGTGCGGTTGGCGTCGGGCCCCAACTACACCGCCCTCAAACACCTGATGCGCGACGCCGACCTCCACACGGTCTGCGAAGAGGCGATGTGCCCCAACATCGGCGAGTGCTGGGAGGAACGCGAGGCGACGTTCTTGATCCTGGGCACGAAGTGCACGCGGCGCTGCGGGTTCTGCGACGTGATGACCGCCAAGCCCGACCCGGTCGATCCGGCGGAGCCCGACCGCATCGCCGAGACCGTGGCCCGGATGGGCCTGCGGTACGTCGTCCTCACCGGGGTGGCTCGCGACGACCTCGCCGACGGCGGCGCCTCGATCTGGGCGGCGGCGATCCGCGCGTGTCGTGCGGCGGTGCCCGGCATCGACGTCGAGGTCCTCCCCAGCGACTTCAAGGGGGGCGAGCGGGATATCGGCACCGTGCTGGATGCAGACCCGACCGTGTTCGCCCACAACCTCGAAACCGTGCCGCGGCTGCACGATCGGATCCGGCCGGCCTTCGGGTACGACCGCTCCCTCGAGGTGCTGCGCTTCGCGAAGCGCCACCGAGCCGGCCAGGTGACGAAGTCGAACCTGATCCTCGGGATGGGCGAGACGCCCGAGGAGGTCCTCGACGCGCTGCGCGATCTGCAGGCGACCGGTGTGGACATCGTGACGATGGGTCAGTACCTGCAGCCGACGCCCCAGCACCTGCCGGTGGATCGATGGGCGACGCCGGAGGAGTTCGCCCGGCACAAGGAGGCGGGCGAGGCGATCGGCATCCCGCACATCGAGGCCGGACCGCTCGTGCGGTCGAGCTATCACGCGGGGAAGCAGCTGCGGCGTGCCGTCGCAGCGGGCGTCGGCGCCTGAGGAACGGAGGAGCCGGCCTGTAAGCCGGATCCTGTGCGCGGGTTGCCCCGCCGGCGACCATCTCTCTCGTCCGCGCTCGCGCGCGACGGCGACCCGTTCGCCGGGTCGCTGCGGTCTACCCGGAAGCTCGGACGGGCCGCCCTCGAACGCTTCCTGCTCGACCTTGCTCCGGACGGGGGTTACCGAGCCGCGACGGTCGCCCGCCGCGCTGGTGGGCTCTTACCCCACCGTTGCACCCTTACCGCCGACGTCGCCGTCGGCGGCGGTTTCCTTTCTGTTGCCCCTTCGCGAGGTCGCCCCCGCCTGGCTCGCGCCAGCGTCCTGCCCTGTGGAGTCCGGACTTTCCTCGAACGACCATCGCTGACCGCCCGCGGCCGCCCGGCCGGCTCCTCCGCGGGAACCGTACCCGTTACGGGCGGCCCTCGGCCAGCCAGCGGTCGACGCCGAGGTTCGCCAGGCTGTCTGCGGCCGCATTGCGCTCGCGCGGGACGTGCTCGAGGTCGACCCGGGTGAACGCGCGCATCAGATCGCGCACCCGCTTGTGCAACGGTTGCAGGTGCGGCGCCTTGACCCGGTAGCGGCCGGTGAGCTGGTTGATCAGCAGCTGGCTGTCGGAACGCAGCAGCACCTCGCGTGCCCCCAGGCGCTTGGCCTCCTCCAGCCCGCGGATCACCGCCGTGTACTCGGCCACGTTGTTCGTGGTCTCCCCGAGCCCTTCGGCCACCTCCGCGAGCACCGCGCCGTTCTCGTCGACGACGATCGCACCTGCGCCGGCGGGCCCGGGATTGCCACGGGCCGCCCCGTCGCAGTTGATGATCACGCGCGCCGGTCCGCTCACAGGACGAGGATCCGGCGGCAGTGGTCGCAGCGCACGATGCCGTCGGCATGACGCGCGCGGTCGAGCTCCACCGACGAGAGTTGCTCGTGACAGCCCTGGCAGACGTTGTCGACGAGCGCCGCCGCGCCGACGCCCTTCTTCTGGGGACGCAGCTCCTCGTAGAGCTCGAGGGTGTCCGGATCGATCGTCGCGGCCAGCGGCGGGCGCTCGGCCTCGCGCGCGGCGAGCTCCGCCTCGACGGTGCCGAGCTCGTCGGCGGACGCGACCGCGACCCGCTCGGCGATCGCGCGACGCTCCCCCGCGACGGCCTCGGCCTCCTTCGCGCCGGCCTCGATCGACTCGCGACGCTCCATGATCGCGAGCAACTCGTCCTCACGGTCGCCGATGCGGCGCTTGAGGTTGGTGATCTCGTGGCCGATCGCCTCGAGCTCGCGGGCGTTGGCGATCGCCCCGCTGCTCATGCGCTGCTCCTCGGCGGCGGCCTTCTGCGACAGCGAGTCGATCTCGTGCTCGACCTTCAAGGAGTCGCGGTCGAGCGTGTCGATCTGCAGCTTGTGCTCGCCGAACCTGGCCTCGGCGGCGTCGGCCTCGGTGCGTGCGGACGCGAGCTCGCCGCCGGACTCGATCGCGGCTTTCCGGGCACGAAGACGGTCGATCGCCAGATCGAGCGCTTGCAGGTCCAGCAGATGCGTCGTGGCCCCCATCGGCCGGCAAGCCTAGCCGATGGGGGCGACCACGAACGGTGGAAGGCGCTACGGCGCCATAGGGCGGTGGTGGTGGTGGTGGCGCGGCGACGGCGGCGCCGCCGACCGACGGCCCCGCGGTACTGCGCAGCGCACCGAAGCCCAGGATCATCGGGAAGATCCAGAACAAGAAGATCAGGCCGACCGCGTAGCCGCCGCCCTTCCCGAAGCTCTTGGCCAGGTCGTATCATCACGATGATGAAGACGACCAGGTTCACGATCGGGATGAAGTCAGAGGATCAGCCACCAGCCGGGCGGCCGACGACCTCCAGCAGGATGTAGAAGTCGTAGAACGGCACGAACGCCGCCCACGGTGTCTTGTTCGCCTTCTTGAAGATGCCGTAGAAGGCGCAGGGCACCGATGACGTACAGCACGATGTACCAGAGCAGACGCAGGCCCGCGCCCGCGTCGGCGTCCGACGTGGTATCGGCAAGCATTCCGCACCCCTTTCCGGGTAGGTCCACGGGGAACCCTCCCATGGGGTACGGGGCGATACAACGACCTACGGCGAGAACGACATGCTGCTGAAACCGCTCGCCGTCGACTGCCCGAGGAACTGCACCGCAACGAACACGGCCATCGCGATCAACGCGACCATCAAGGCGTACTCGATCGCCGTCGCTCCGTCCTGCCCTCCCAGGCGGCGAAGCGTCGCGAGCACGCGCCGTTGGATCTGGCGCATCGTGTCACCCCCATCCTCCGAGCCGGTCGTGGGGGGCACCTGCCTCACCGGACAAGCGGCCCCACCGCGCCGTCTTACCATGTTCATCGGCCCAAAGGGCAGAAGGTCTTGAGTGGCCGATAGGCTGAACCCGTGCAAGGAGAGGCCGACGGCCGTGTTGCGCTCATCACGGGCGCGGGGTCCCCGACCGGGATCGGGTTCGCCGCCGCGACGGCGCTCGGCCGCGAGGGCGCCGCCCTCGCGATCTGCTCGACCACCGACCGGATCCACGCGCAGGCCGCTGCCCTGCAAGCGATGGGCTACGAGGCGGCAGGGTTCGTCGCCGACCTCGTCGATCGGGCGCAGGTGCGCGCGCTCGTGGGCGATGTGCTCGCGCGGTACGGGCGCATCGACATCCTGGTCAACAACGCGGGCATGGTGACGGTCGATGACCCGGACGACGATGAGCCGCCCGCCTTCCTGACCCTCACGGACGAACAATGGGACCTCGCCATCGCCCGGAACCTGGGCACCGCCTTCAACGTGACGCGCGCGGTGATGCCCGGGATGGTCGAGCGCGGCTGGGGCCGCGTCGTGATGGTGTCCTCCGTCACCGGCCCGGTCGTCACCGACCCGGGATCGGTCGGCTACAGCGCCGCCAAGGCGGGCATGGACGGACTGATGCGCGGGGTCGCGATCGAGGTCGCGGCGGCCGGCGTGACGGTGAACTCGGTGGCGCCGGGGTGGATCGCGACGGGCTCGCAGCTGCCGAGCGAGGCGTCGGCCGGTCGCCACACGCCGATCGGCCGATCGGGCACGCCGGCGGAGATCGCCGAGGTGATCGCGTTCCTCGCGAGCGACCGCGCGAGCTACGTGATCGGCACCTCGATCGTGGTCGACGGGGGCAACACGATCCAGGAGACCAAGGGCCCGTAGGTGCGCATCCGGGCGCGACAGGTCGCGCTGGTCGTCATCGCGGTGGTCATCGCCGCCGTCTGCATCCGTCTGGGCTTCTGGCAGCTCGACCGGCTGCACGGTCGTCGCGACGTGAACGCGATGCTCGCGGCGCGCGGAGCGCTGCCTCCCGTCGACCTCGCGACCGCCGATCCCGAGAGCGTTCCCTACGCGCACGTCACCGTCGCCGGGACCTACGACCCGACGCACGAGATCGTGCTGTCGGGCCGGAGCTATCAGGGGATGGCGGGCAACCACATCCTCACGCCGCTGGTGCTCGAGGATGGGCGCGCCGTGCTCGTGGATCGCGGCTGGGTCCCGCTCGACGTCGCCTCCCCGCCGGTGGCGGGCGCGGCGGCGGCGCCCACCGGGCACGTGACCGTGTCGGGGCTCGCCCTGCCGCCGGACTCGATCTCTGCGTCGCCGGTCTCGCCCGCTCCGTCGGTGGTGACGCGCATCGACCTCGGCATCGCCGCCCTGCCGTATCGCCTCGTCCCGGTGTACGTCCTGCTGCAGACGCAGGATCCCGCGCAGGCGTCGGGCTCGCCCATCCCGGGCGTGCCGCCGACCCTCGACGAAGGCCCCCATCTGTCCTACGCGATCCAATGGTTCGCGTTCGCGACGATCGCGATCGTCGGCTGTGTCGTCCTGCTTCGACGCGACCCGAAGCCGGTCCGGGAATAACGACCACGGGGCGGACCGTTGGAGGCCACATGCCCGCGATCACCCCAGCCGACGCCACCACGCTCGTCCGGCTCGACCCCGCCGAGGACGCGCCGACGCGCCCCGTGCAGCACATCGCCGACGCGCCGTCGTTCCTCGAGGGCGAGGGCTTCAAGGTGCGCCGGGCGACGGCCGGCATCGATCTCGCGCTGGCCGATCCGTTCCTGATGCTCGATCACATGGGGGCCGTGGAGTACGCGCCCGGCGAGGCCAAGGGGGCGCCGGACCACCCGCACCGCGGGTTCGAGACGGTGACCTACATGCTCGACGGGAAGATGCGTCACCTCGATTCCCACGGTGGGGGCGGCGTCATCACCGACGGCGCCACGCAGTGGATGACCGCCGGATCGGGCGTCGTGCATTCCGAGATGCCGACCCAGGACCTGCTCGATGGCGGCGGGCTGTTCCACGGCTTCCAGCTGTGGGTGAACCTGCCCGCCGCGCAGAAATGGGCAGACCCGCGCTATCAGGACCTCGAAGCGGCCGACGTCGGGCTGCTGGCGTCGGCGGACGCCGGCGCCGTCGTGCGGTTGATCGCGGGCGAGCTCGGCGGCGTCCGCGGCCCCGGCGACACCCGCACCCCCATCACGTACGGGCACGCGACGATCGCGCCGGGCGCCCGGCTGCGGACGGCGTGGCGGTCGGACTTCAACGCGTTGGCCTACGTCGTGTCGGGGACCGGGTCGGTCGGCGCCGAGGCCCGCCCGATCCACGAAGGGCAGATCGCGGTCTTCGGACCGGGCGAGGCCCTCGAGCTGCGCGCCGCCGGGTCCCAGGACGCACGGCACGCGGCGGGCATGGACGTCCTGCTGCTCGGCGGGCTGCCGATCCGCGAGCAGATCGCGTGGTACGGCCCGTTCGTGATGAACGACCGCAAGGAGCTCGTGCAGGCGATCGAGGACTACCAGGCGGGCCGCATGGGCCGGATCCCGCCCGACATCGCCCGCAGCTGACCTATCGATCCCCCGCGCGGTGGACGACCTCGCCTGCCACCACCGTGTGGGTGACGCGCGTCTCGAGGATCGCCCGCGGATCGTCCTCGGCGAAGAGATCTCGCGAGAGCACGACCACGTCGGCATCCTTCCCCGGCGTCAACGACCCCCGCCGGTCCTCGACGAAGTTCGCGTACGCGGAGCCGAGGGTCGCCGCCCGCACCGCCGTCGCGAGGTCGACCGTCTCCTCGAGGTTCCATGCGCCGTTGCCCTCGAGATCGGCTCGCGTGACGGCCGTGTACAGCCAGACCATCGGGTCCATCTCGGCCACGTTCCAATCCGAGCTGAACGCGAGCGTGCCGCCGGTCGCCGCGATCGAGCGGAACGGCCAGGCGTAGCGCTCGCGGGCCGGACCGACGTTCTCGCGCCACTCGGCCACGATGTCGGGCGCGCAGTGGCGTGGCTGCATGCACGCCACCACGCCCAGCGCCCCGAAGCGCGCGACGTCGTCGGGATGGACGCATTCGACGTGCACGATCTGGTGACGGACGTCCGCGGGACCGGTGGCGCGCCGGCAACCCTCCACCGCGTCGAGCACCGTGCGGATGCCGCGGTCCCCCGTCGCGTGCGTGAACGCCTGGAACCCGCGGCGTTCGAGCTCGCGGAGGAACGCCGCGAACTCCTCGGGTGGCCAGAACGTGTCGCCGCTCGTGGCGGCGTTGGCGTAGGGCTCGAGCATGGCCGCGGTGTGCGGCTCGATCACATCGTCGATGTAGAGCTTGATCGGTCCCACCCGGAACCGGTCGTCGGCGTACGTGCGTTTCGCCTCCGCGAGCGCGTCGAGCCGCTCGGCGCTCGTGCCGGGCAGACAGAGCATCGCCGCGATCAGTCGCGATCGAAGCGTGCCCTTCGTCGCGGGCTCGCACGAACAACGCGATGTCGTCCAGCCCGTTCTGCGGCTCGACGATCGTGGTGATCCCGAACGCGGTGGCCATGTCGAGCGACTGCACGGTCCGCGCGTACTGGGCATCGGGCGCGTAGCCGGGGATGTGCGGCTCGAGGGCGCGCTGGCCCTCCTCGCTGATCCCGAGCACCGCGAAGTCGTGGATGTAGCCCGTGGGCGCGCCCGCGGCGTCGAGCTCGACGGTGCCCCAGGGCAGGTGCACCCGGTCCGCGGTGATATCGAGGCGCGTCATCGCCTCCCGATTCAGCCACACGGTGTGCACGTCGTAGGAGAACAGGAACAGGGCCTTGCCGCGCCCGACGCCCTCGAGCATCGAGGCGGTGGGCGAGCCGCCGGGGATCGCCGTGTAGTTCCAGCCCTCACCCTCGACCCAGGCGGCATCCGGATGCGCGTCGGCGAAGGCGTCGATCCGAGCGCGGATCTCCGTCAGGCTGGTCGCACCGGTCAGCTGGACGGCGCCCGGGTTGGACCCGAGCCGGACGTGGTTGTGCGCGTCCACGAAGCCCGGCAGGACGCTCGCGCCGCCCGCATCGATCACCCGTGCGCCCGGGGCCACCAAGCGCACGCATCTCCGCGTCGTCCCCGACGCCCGCGATCCTGCCGCCGACGATGGCCACCGCCCGCGCGTGCGGGACCGCGGGATCGACGGTGTGGACCGCGCCGTTGACGATGACGAGGTCCCCCGACACCCGATCCCTCAGTCCCGGTTGCGCATCGACTCGGCGGCGAAGGCGAAGTACTCGTCGAAGCGTGCGCGCAGCTCGGGGCTCGGCGCCACGACGTCGAGCGCGTCGGTCATGTGCGCGATCCAATGGTCGCGTTGCTCCGGGCCGATCGCGAACGGTGCGTGTCGCATCCGCAGGCGCGGGTGGCCGCGCTCCTCGCTGTACGTCGCCGGGCCACCCCAGTACTGGGCGAGGAACAACGTCAATCGATGCCGGGCGTTGCTGAGGTCCTCGGGCTCCGGGTACAACGACAGCAGCACGGGATCGGCGGCAACACCGTCGTAGAACCGGTCCACCAGCGCCTCGAAGAACGGCATCCCGCCGGCGGCCTCATACACGCTCTGCTGGTCCACGGCCCGGCAGTGTACGGGCCTCAGTCGTCGTTCCAGGTGGCGATGTAGGCCTTCTGGGCGGCGTTCAGTGGAGAGCAGGTTCGACTGAGGGTCGGTCCGCGGGCTCACGCTGGCCGGTGGCACGCTCTACCTCGCGCGGGCCGACGGCACGCTCTGGTCGGCGGGCTGGACGCCGGGGCTGGAGCACGGATCGCCGGTCGGTGGCTCGCTGACGCTGCGATCAGCGCCGATCCGGCGCAGCAGTGGGCCGCGCGCGGCATGTTCGTGCGGAACCCGTAGCTAGGCGTCCCAGACGACGGCGCCGTCGGCGGCGCGGATCGTGTGCCGCTCGCCGGTTCCCGACCACGTGGTGAGGTCGAACGCATCGCCGCGGTGGACGCCGACGACGTCGATCGCGCGCGTCTCCAGCGGCTGCCCGTCCGCGCAGGTCACGACGTCGCCGGCACGCATGCGGAAGAACCAGCCCGCACCGGGCCCGACCACGCTGGCCGAGCCGTCGGCCTCGAGCAGGACCGCGGTCGCCTCGTCGACCCCGATCCCGCGCACCTCGCTCGTCCACCCGTCGGCGATCGTGCGCGCCATGAAGGTCAGCAGTCGACCCTGGCGCTGCCGCTCGCTGAAGTGCGAGTCGGTGATCGTCGCCGCCAGGTGCGGCACCCGCAGCATGTCCCGCTGGAGCGTCACCTTGCCGTTGAAGGGGTTCAACAGGGCTCGATCCGACGTGATCGTGTTCTTCTCGGCCGAGAACAGGAACTCGCCCTGGATCGCGAGCCCGGCGCTGATCCCGCCGACGGGCACGCCGCGCGCGATCGCGTCGTTGATCGCATCCTCGACCGGGGAGTCCTTCCAGATGCGCACGTAGTCGGACTGGTCGCCCCCGGCGAAGAAGATGCCGTCGGCGCCGGCAAGCGCATCGAGGACGAACGGGTCCGAGGACGCGATGCGTTTCGTGAGCTTCAGCGTCTGGGCCGAGTCGACCTCGTGCAGGTTGTAGATGTAGCCGTTGTAGACCGCGTCGCAGGTCGCGCAGATCGTCACGATGTCGCCGTAGCCCGCGTGCTCGAGGAACCACCGCCAGGCGGTGGCGCGGTCGTAGGCGCCGCCCGCGAGCATGGCGCCGCCGGTGGTGACCGGGTGCACGTCGGCCGGGTCGCCGCGGAGCCACGAGCGGTAGCCGTGCCCACGGCGTTCGGTCGCGCCCGCGGTGCCCACGGCCGAGAGCATGGCACCGACGACCAGGATCGAGAGCACCATCGACAGGAAGCGCGGGGGTCGCATCGCCGGACAGTGACCGATGGCGGCGCTCCGCGTCAAGCTCGAATACGCTCCCGGCATGTCCGGCCGCCGGGCGGCGCCGCCCGTGTCTGAGCCACGAGGTAGCGTGGAAGCGCCGTGACGCTCACCGCCTTCTCTCCCGCCGCTCGGTCCTGGTTCGCGTCGTCGTTCGGCGAACCGACCGATGCCCAGCGCCAGGGCTGGCCGCCGATCGCCGAGGGACGCAACACGCTGCTCCTCGCGCCCACCGGCTCGGGCAAGACCCTCGCGGCGTTCCTGTGGGCGATCGACCGGATGGCCGCCGAGCCGCCGCCCGAGCACGAAGCGCGGACGCGCGTGCTGTACATCTCGCCGCTGCGGGCGCTCGCGGTCGACGTCGAGAAGAACCTCCGCGCGCCGCTGACGGGCATCCAGGCGGAAGCCGAGCGTCTCGGGACGCCGCTGCCCCACGTGCCGACGGTCGGCGTCCGTACCGGCGACACGGACGCCCGAGAACGTCGCCGTCTGCTGCGGACGCCTCCCGACATCCTGATCACGACGCCGGAATCGCTCTACCTGATGCTGACCTCGCAGGCGCGCGAAACGCTTCGCAGCGTCACGACCGTGATCGTCGATGAGATCCACGTCATGGCCGCGACCAAGCGCGGCTCGCACCTGATGCTGTCGCTCGAGCGCCTCGCGACCGAGACGCAGCGTCCCTTCCAACGGATCGGTCTGTCGGCGACGCAGCGGCCGCTGGATGAGATCGCGCGGTTCCTCGGCGGCTTCGAGGAACCCGGCCGGCCCCGCGACGTGGCCGTGGTCGACGCGGGGGTGCGCAAGCAACTCGACCTCGAGGTGCTCGTGCCGATCGACGACATGAGCCTGGTCGGCCGTCCCAACGAGGACCGCGGCGGCGTCGACCGATCCTCGATCTGGCCCTCCATCCACCCCGTGTTGCTCGACCTGATCCGCACCCACCGCTCCACGATCGTGTTCGTCAACAACCGCCGCAGCGCCGAGCGGCTCGCCGCGAACCTCAACGAGTTGGCCGAGCAGGAGATCGCGCGCGCCCACCACGGCTCGCTCGCACGCGAGCAACGCGTCGAGGTCGAGAGCGCTCTCAAGGCGGGATGGTTGCCCGCGATCGTCGCCACCTCGTCGCTGGAGCTCGGGATCGACATGGGCGCGGTCGACCTCGTCGTGCAGGTCGAGGCGCCCCAATCGGTCGCGAGCGGTCTGCAACGGATCGGCCGCGCCGGCCATCAGGTGGGCGCGCCCAGCGTGGGCAAGCTGATCCCGAAGTATCGCGGCGACCTCCTGCAGACGGCGGTCGTCGCCGAGCGCATGCTGGCGGCCGACATCGAGGCCACGCACTACCCGCGCAACCCGCTCGACGTCCTCGCGCAGCAGATCGTGGCGATGACCGCCGTCGAGACCTGGTCGGTCGAGGACCTGGCGGCGACGGTGCGTCGCGCGGCTCCGTTCGCCGATCTCTCCGACGATGTGTTCCGTGGCGTGCTCGACATGCTCGCCGGTCGCTACCCGTCCGATGCGTTCGCCCAGCTGCGGCCGCGCGTCGTGTGGGACCGTACCGGGGACACGGTGCGCGCCCGCGAGGGTGCCGGCCGTCTGGCCATCACGTCTGGGGGCACGATCCCGGACCGTGGCCTGTTCGGGGTGTTCACCACCGATGGGTCGCGCGTCGGCGAGCTCGACGAGGAATGCGTCTACGAGTCGCGGCGCGGCGAGGTCTTCCTGCTCGGTGCGTCCTCCTGGCGGATCGAAGACATCACCCGCGACCAGGTGGTCGTGACCCCCGCACCGGGTGAGCACGGCAAGCTCCCCTTCTGGAAGGCGCCCGGTCCCGGCCGGCCCGTCGAGCTCGGCCTAGCGATCGGGCGCTTCACCCGGGAGCTGCGTTCGAAGCACGCCGAGGAGGCGCTCACGACGCTGCGCGAGGACCTCGGGCTGGACGAACGCGCCGCCGCCAACTTGGTCAACTATGTTGACGAACAGTCGGTGGTGAGCGCCGTGCCGGACGATCGCACGATCGTCGTCGAGCGGTTCCGCGACGAGCTCGGCGACTGGCGGGTGTGCGTCCTGTCGCCGATCGGCGCGCGGGTGCTCACGCCGTGGGCGCTGGCGATCGAGGCGCGTCTGCAGGAGCGGCTCGGTCCCGGGGCGCAGGTGCTGTGGTCCGACGACGGCATCGTGATCCGGCTGCCCGAGGCGGTCGATTCGATCCCGCTGGACGACCTGGTGTTCACCCCCGAGGAGATCGAGGAGGCGGTCGTCGCCACGCTGCCCGGCACCGCGCTGTTCGCAAGCATCTTCCGTGAGGCCTCGGCACGGGCCCTGCTGCTGCCGCGACGGATGCCCGGCCAGCGCACGGCCTTGTGGCAGCAGCGCCAGCGGAGCGCCGACCTGTTGAGCGCGGCGGGCCACTATCCGGAGTTCCCGATGTTGCTGGAGGCCACGCGCGAATGTCTCCGGGACCACTTCGACGTGCCCGCGCTGCAGGAGCTGATGGCGTCGCTCGCGTCGCGCCGCACGAGGATGATCGCGATCGACACCGAGCGAGCGTCGCCGTTCGCACAGTCTCTGCTGTTCGCCTGGATCGCGGTGTTCATGTACGAGGGCGACGCACCGTTGGCGGAGCGGCGTGCGGCCGCGCTGTCGCTGGACCGCGACCTGCTGCGAGACCTGCTCGGCTCCGAAGATCTGCGCGAGCTGCTCGACCCGGCAGCGCTCGACGCCGTCGAGCTCGAGCTGCAACGCCTCGTCGACGGGCGGCAGGCTCGCTCCCTCGACGGGGTCCACGACCTGCTGCGAGACCTCGGTCCGCTCAGCGACGCCGAGATCGCGGCGCGGGCGGACCCTCCGGCGAGCGATGGGGTCCGCACGCTGGTCGCCGAGCACCGGGCGTTCCGTGTCACGATCGCCGGGGTGGAGCAGGTCGCCGCCGCGGAGGATGCGGGGCTGCTGCGCGCGGCGTTGGGCGCCGCGCTCCCCGACGACCTCCCGAGCGTGTTCGGCGAGGCCCCGGAGCATCCCATCGAGGACCTGGTCGCTCGGTACGCCCGCACCCATGGTCCGTTCGTCACGGCCGACATCGCTCGCCGGCTCGGACTCGACGCCGGCCGTGTCCGTGAGGCGTTGGAGGCCCTCGCCGCCGCCGACCGCATCGTGCACGGCGAGTTCCGGCCCGGCGGCTTCGAGCGCGAATGGTGCGACGCGAACGTGCTCCGTCGGATCCGTCGTCGTTCGCTGGCGGCGCTGCGCCGGGAGGTGGAGCCGGTCGATGCCGCGGCCTTCGCCCGGTTCCTGCCCGCGTGGCAGGGTGCCGATCGGCCGCAGCAGGGACCCGACGCGCTGACCCAGGCTCTGCAGCGGCTGCAGGGCTCCGCCATTCCCGCCTCGATCCTCGAGCGGGACGTGCTGCCCGCTCGGGTCCAGGGGTTCCGCTCGGCCGACCTCGATGCCCTCACGGCGAGCGGCGAGCTCGTCTGGATCGGAGCGGGGGCGCTCGGGACCGACGACGGGCGCGTCATGTTGCTGTTCCGCGAGGGGGCGGCCGCGCTCGTGCCGGAGCCGGTCGAGGGGCCGGCCGGACCGGTGCACGATGCCATCCGCACCCACCTGGCCGGACCGAGGAGCCTCGTTCTGGCCCGACCTCGTGCAGGCAGCGGGCACGGCCGATACGGCGGTGCTGTTGCGATCGCTCTGGGACCTCGTCTGGGCCGGCGAGGTCACGAACGACACGCTCGCCCCGCTGCGGGCGTTCGCGCGATCGGGCCGTCGCCGCGCCCGCACGCCCGCCAGACCCAGACCCGGACAGCTTCGTCGCGCGGGACCGCCCGCCGGCGCCGGACGGTGGTCGTTGGTGGCCGATCTTCGTACCGCGACGGTCGGCCCCACCGAGCGCGCCGTCGCCCGCGCCGAGCGGTTGCTCGATCGATACGGCGTCGTGACCCGCGAAGCGGTGCTGGCCGAGAACACGCCCGGAGGGTTCGCCGGCGTCTACCCGGTGCTCCGCGCGATGGAGGAATCCGGCAGGGCGCGGCGCGGCTACTTCGTGGCCGGGCTCGGGGCGGCGCAGTTCGCGGTGCCGGGCGCGGTCGATCGGCTGCGCGTGGCTCGGGACCCCGGGTCCGCGGTGCAGACGCTCGCCGCGGCCGACCCCGCACAGCCGTACGGTGCCGCGCTGCCCTGGCCCGAGACCGGGGGTCGGCCGTCGCGCTCCGCCGGCTCGTTCGTCGTGCTGGTCGACGGCGCGCCGGCGGCGTTCCTCGAACGTGGCGCCAAGACGCTGGTGACCTTCTCCGGCGCCGACCCGTCGGTGTGGGCCGACGCGGTGGCGTCGCTGGCCAAGGACGGGCGCGTGCGCGCGATCGAGCTTCGCCAGATCGACGGCGTGCCCGCGCGGGAGCACCCGTCCGTCGGCGCGCTCGCCGATGCGGGCTTCATCGACGGGTACTACGGCCCGACCCTGCGCGGCTGAACCGTCAGGTCGGCAGGAGCGCGCCCCGGCCGCCGTGGTGTGCGGCCCCGCCGGTGCCCTGCCACGTGCGGAGCCACGCGCGATGCAGCGCGCGTTCCTCTAGCGGGCCGTCGGGCCGCAAACCCGTCGCGCCGCCACGCTCGACCAGCACCTGCAGCAACGACGCCAGCTGCCCGCCGTAGAGCTCCATACACGGAAGCGGACGAACGCCGGGCCACGAGTAGCACGACACGACATGACGTCGATGCTCCGTGGGGATCCCGGCGGGGATCGTATCGGTCCAGGTCGCATCGTCGGGAGCGAACGCGTAGTGATCGAGGTTGCCGCGCGGGATGCCCTCGATGCTGCGAACGGTGGGCGGCGTCGTGTCGAGCAGGTACGGATCGACCACCAGATCGCTGATCACGGTGTGGGGCGGCATCACGTCTAGCCACCGATTGGGGACAAGCGGCCTCGACGGGTCGTCGCGCTGGCTCGCATCGACGAGCACGTCGGCGCTCGCGAGGAGCTCGAGCATCGTTCGTTCGTCTTCGGTGACGTTGCGCCCGATCGCGTGGACGACGACACCGCGGAATCCCGCGGCCAGGTATGCATCACGGCGGGTGGTCGAGCCGAAGTTCGACACCGCCTCGACCGCATGGCGACCGATCGTCCCGATCCCGAGCACGAGCCCCTGCACCGGCCCTCTCGCGGTCGTCCGCAGAGCGGGCCACGTCACCTCCAGCAGATCGAAGGCCGCCTCCACGCCGTTCCAGGCCACGGCCGGCGCGTTGACGACCAAACGCCGCCCGATGTCGTCGACGATGCCGTCGAGCGAGACCCCCTCGATCCCCGCCGCGACCAACGCCTCGATCCGAGCCGGGCGGGTCGAGTAATGCAGCATGGCCACGAGCGTTGCGCCTGCCCGGATCCCGGCGAGCTCGTCGGTCTCGGGGCATCGCAACGTCACGATGATGTCCTGCCCGAACGCCTCCGCGTTCGTGCCGATGCGGATCCGGGGCGAGCGCGACGTGTAGTCCGCGTGGGCCAGGCCGACGCCCGAGCCCAGCCCATCCTCGATCACGACCTCGGCCCCGGCGTCGGCGACGGCGGCGACCAGGTCGGGGAGGTAGTCGCGCCGCTCCGCCGCCTCCTTGTGCATCCGCGGGAACCCGACGCCTATCGTTCGTGGGCCGCTGTCCATCGTTCCAACTCCGCTCTCGCGACGGCACGCACCCGCAGATGCCGGCTCGCGCGATCCCAGTCGGGCTCCGGCACCGCGAGCACGACCTCCAGCACGTCTTCCACCTGTTCGCCGTACCGCTCCATGCTCTCCGTCGGTCGCAGTCCGGGCCAGGCGTTGCACGACAGCGCGGTGCGCCGCACGCGGCTGTCCGCGATCGCCTCCTCGATGTCCCAGGCCGGATCGTCCTCCTCGAAGACGTGCTGGGCGAGCGACCCGTGCGGCACGCCCTCCAGACCTTTGACGGTCGGAGGATCCGTGGCGCCGTCGTAGGGGTCGGCGGCGAGATCCAACAGCACGGCGTGGGAGGGCATGACCGCCAGCCACCCGTTCGGCACGACCGGCACGCTCGGGTCGGGTCGCATCGTCGCGTCCATCAGCAGGTCGGAGGCGTGCAGCCGCCCCAGCATGTACTCCTCGTGCCAGGACAGATCGTGATCGATCACGGCGACCTCCACACCGGGGATGCCCGCCCGATGCAACGCGTTGCGCACATCGTGGTTCCCGTAGCGGGTCGCGGCATGCATCGCGTGCGCGCCGAGGGCGCCCGACCCGAGCAGGGTCACGCGGATCGGCGCGCGGCCGGGTTCGTCGAACGCGGCCCACCGCAGCGCCAGCTCCCGGAAGGCCGCCTCGACCCCGGCCCACGCGGTGATCTCGAGGTTCTCGATCATGCGGCGGCCCCGATCGTCCGTGACGGCGTCGAGGCTCACCGCCACGACACCCCGGTCGCGGAGCAGCTCGTTGCGCGTGGGCCTCGTGACGTAGTGCAGCATCGAGACGAGCGTCGACCCGGGACGCAGCTTGCCGAGGTCCGCGTCCGGCGGACAGCGGAGGACGAGCACGACGTCTTGTGCGAAGACCTCGTCGCGCTCGGCGAACCGCACGTCGCCCTCGGAGGTGTACGCGTCGGGCGCGAGGCCCAAGCCCTGGCCGTAGCCGGTCTCGAGCACGATCTCGTCGGCGCCGAGACGGGCGAGCGACCGGACGAGCCTCGGCAGGAAGTCCCGGCGTTCGCCGGGGTGTTCGGACATCCGCAGGAGCCCGACGGTTCGTCCCATCTCAGGCGTCCAGCAGCGCCAGCGCGTCGCCGAGTGCACGGATCGATCGTTCCGTCACGACGTTCACCACGAGGATCACCTCGTGCGCGCCCGCCTCGGCGAATGCACGGAGGCCGTCGGCGATCCCCCGGGCGCCGCCCGTGAGCGGGGGCGCGTCCTCTTCGAAGGCCCGCTCCCCCGGGGCGACATCGACCTCGACATAGACGCAGACCGACCGCTGGATCTCGGAGGGGTCGCGCGCCACTCCGCGCGCGAGCGTGGAGACCCGGTCGCTCTCGCGCGCGAACCCGTCCGGATCGTTCCCGCACCAGGGCCCCCACGCGTTCCACGCCGCCACCCACGGCAGCGTGGCGCGCAGGACGCGCTCTCCGGTGGAACCCACCATCAACCGAGGCGGCTGTGCGATCCGCGGATACAGGACGGCATCCTCCACCTCGATGAACGCGCCGTGCGTGGTGACGCGTTCACCGGCGAGCAGCCGCCTGATCACCTCGAAGGACTCCTCGAACCGAGCGACCCGGTGGTCGAAGGGCACGCCGAACGCTCGGAACTCCGGCTCGTTCCATCCGGCGCCGACCCCGAGGGTGAGCCGACCGCCGGCGATCTCGTTCACGGTTGCGGCCATCCGCGCCAACATGCCCGGGCGGTGAAAGGCGAGGCAGGCGACCAACGGGCCCACGCGGACGCGTTGCGTCACGGCGGCGAGCCCCCCCAGAATCGTCCAGGCGTCCCACGGGCCACGCTCCGGATCGCCCGGGTCCCGATAGAGGAGGTGATCGCCCATCCACACGGAATCGAAGCCCACCGCTTCGGCCGCCAGCGCCATGGCTGCGTACTCCGGCCACGGCGCTTCGCGCTCGGCCTCGGGCAGCTGGACGCCGACCTGCAGGGGACGCACCATCGACCGAGCATAGGTGGCCCGCCACACCTCGGCCAGAACCACGCTCGCTCACGCTCAAGCGGGCGCTCAAGCCGCCCGATGGTCTAGGACCATGGGCAACAACGGTTCCTCCCGGCCGGTTCGGCGTGTCTCCGACATGCCGATGGAGCCATCGCCCAACGGAAAGCCGCGCAGACGGTCCGATGACGGTTGGCTCGACCGATGGGTGGCGACGGTCGCCGACCTCACCCGTCTCACCACCACGCACCCGATGATGGATGCCGTGATCGACGAGCAGCGGGGCCGTCGGATCCGCATCGGCGACCAGTGGCTCGCCGACTTCGCCTCGTGCAACTACCTCGGATTCGACCTCGAGCCGGAGATCATCGCCGCCGTCCCCGAATACCTGGCCAAGTGGGGCACGCACCCGTCCTGGTCCCGGCTCCTCGGCAACCCGAGGATGTATCCCCAGATCGAGGAGGAGATGACCGACCTCCTCGGCTGCGAGGACGTCCTCGTGCTGCCGACGATCACGCACATCCATACATCGGTCATCCCGGTCCTGGTCGGCGACGGCACGATCTTCTTGGACGGCCGTGCCCACAAGACGATCTATGACGGCGCCATGTACGCGGCGGGTCACGGCGCCACGATCGTCCGTTTCCGGCACGACGATCCCGACCACCTGGCGGAACTGCTGGGCGACACGATGTACCCGTACCCGAGGGTGATCGCGCTGGACGGTGTGAACTCGATGACCGGCAACGCCCCGGACCTGCACCGATTCTCCGAGCTGGCGGATCAGTATCAAGCGCTGCTCTACGTGGACGATGCCCACGGCTTCGGTGTGATCGGGGAACGGACCGCGGACGAGCCCTGCGACTACGGTTCGACGGGCAACAGCATCTTCCGTCACCTCGACGTCCCGTACGACAACGCGATCCTCGTCGCCGGCTTCTCGAAGTCCTACTCCTCGCTCCTGGCCTTCCTCGCATTGCCGACGTCGCTGAAGAACGCCTTGAAGGTGCTGGCACCGCCGTACCTCTACTCGGGGCCGTCGCCGGTCGCATCGCTCGCGACCGTGATCGCGGGCCTCGACGTCAACCGACGCCGCGGCGACGAGATCCGCCGCGAGGTGTGGCGCAAGACCCACCGTGTCCTCGAGGCACTCGACACGCTCGGGATCGAGACGCCGAACACCTCGGGGCTGCCGATCATCGAGATCCCACTGGCCGATCACGAGACGATCGACGAGGTCGGCCGATACCTGTTCGATCACGGCATCTACACCACGATGGCGGCGTTTCCGCTCGTGCCCAAGCGCGAGGTGGGGTTCCGGATCCAGATCACGGCGGCCAACGGCGACGACGAGATAGAGGAGTTGATCTCGGTGCTCACGTCCCTCAAGGAGCGCTTCCAGCTCCACCAGGTGATCGGCAGTCTCCACTGAGGAGATGGCGCCCCTAAGAGCAGGTCCCGCGCAAGGCTTCTGAGCGAGCACCTTTAGGCTTTAGCCCACCCCCCGGCAGTCCGATACGACCTAGGTCATGCGGAAACTCGCCTGGATCATCTATCCCGTCGTCGCAGCTGCCCTGACCGCCGTGTGGTTCGCGACGGGGCGCGTTCCCTGGATCTTCAACGTCACCGGTCTGCTGTCCCCCATCCTGATCCTGGTCGCCCTGTGGATGTGGAAGCCCAAGCATCGTCTGCCATGGATCTTGTTCGCGATCGGCCAGTTCGTCTTCATCGCGGGCGACGTGATCTCCTACAACTACGAGACGTTGTTCAACCCCAAGATGCCGGGTTTGTTCCCGCTGGACGCGGACGGGTTCGTTCCCTTCCCGGGATGGGCCGACGGGTTCTACCTCGCGGTGTACGCGTTCTTGATCGCGGGCGTCGTGCTCTTGATCCGGGATCGCACGCCGGGTCGCGACCGCGCCAGTCTGGTGGACGCGTTGATGCTGTCGGTGGCGCTCGGCACGGTCTCGTGGGTGCTGCTCATCTCGCCGCAGATCTACGCCGAGGACGTGCCGCTGTCCGTCAAGCTGACGTCGATGGCCTACCCGATGGCCGACGTCTTGTTGTTGGCCGCGGTGATCCGGCTGGCGGTCGGCGCCGGGCGGAAGTCTGTGTCGTTCTGGCTGATGACCGCCGCGTTCGTGACCCTGTTCGCCACCGACGCGATCTACGGCTGGATCAACCTGTACACCGCGGACGGGTATCAGCCCGGGTCGGGACCGCTGGAGGCCGGCTGGATGGGGTTCTACATCCTGTTCGGCGCTGCGGCCTTGCACGTCTCGATGCGCCAACTCTCGGAACGCGCGCATGAGGCGGACCAGGTCCTCAAGCGTCGCCGGCTCATCGTGCTCGCAGCGACCTCGCTCGTCGCGCTGTCGCTGCTCGCGTACGAGTCGAACAAGGGCGTTACGCAGAACTTCCCGGTGTTGATCGGCGCCACAGCCTTGCTGTTCATCCTGTCCGTGATCCGCATGTGGGGCCTGATGGAGCGCCAACAGGAGTACCTCGGGCGCGAGCGGACCCTGCGCGAAGCCGGCGCGGCGCTCGTGACTGCGACCAGTGCGGCCTCGATCCACGAGGCGGCCGCCCGCGCGATCCTCGGGATCGCCGGCGACGACGCATGCGTCCGCATCTGCGAGGTCAGCCCCGAGACCGGCGCACTGACGGTCGTGACCGCACTCGGCGGCGGGGACATCACCGGGTCGGCGACCACGACCCTCGACGCACTCGAAGGTTGGAAGCGCGAGCGGCTCGTCGCCGGTCAGGCCTACCGCATCGACATCGCCGACACCGTGCTCCGCGAGGAGCTGGCGCTGCCTGAGGAACACACCACCGCGTTCGTCGCTCCGCTGTCGATCCGGGACGAGCTGGCCGGCATCATGGTCGTGACCCTTCCCGGACCGCTTCCCCGGACGGTCGAAGACGCTCTCGAAACGCTGACCTCACAGGTCGCCCTCGCCCTCGAGAGCGCGGCCCTCACCGAGGATCTGTTGATCCAGCAGAGTCAGGCGCGGTTCGCCTCGCTCGTGCGCAACTCCTCGGACCTCGTGATGTTGATCGAGCCCGACACCACCATCACCTACGCGAGCCCGTCGGCCGAGCGTGTGCTCGGCATCCCTGCCGCCGCCCTGGAAGGGACACGTTTCGCCGATCTGATCCCTCCCGAGGACAAGGGTCGTGTGCTCACCTTCCTGACGACGATGGCCGAAGGCGAGGGGCACACGGGCCTGACGGAGTTCCGCGTGGCGCACACCGATGGCGGATTGCGGACGGTCGAGACCCTCCGCACCAACCTGTTGCACGACCCGAACGTGAAGGGGATCGTGCTGAACACACGCGACATCTCCGAGCGCAAGGAGTTCGAAGAGCAGCTGTCCCATCAGGCGTTCCACGACCAGGTGACGGGGCTCGCGAACCGCGCGCTGTTCCGCGACCGCGTGACCCACGCGCTCGAGCGTCAGTCCCGCGACGGCAAGCCGGTGTCGGTCTTGTTCATGGACCTCGACGACTTCAAGACGATCAACGACTCGCTGGGGCATGCGGCGGGAGATCAGCTCCTGCGAGACCTGAGCGTGCGCTTGCTGGGCAACCTGCGCACCGGCGACACGGGGGCCCGCCTGGGCGGCGACGAGTTCGCTGTGCTGCTGGAGGACGGCTACGACGACGGGATGACGGCCGCCGACGTGGCGCAGCGCATGCTCGAGATGCTCGAGGACCCGTTCATGCTGGACGACACGGAGGTGTACGCCCGGGCGTCGATCGGCATCTCGGTGGCCGAGCCCGGCGACGTGGTCGCCGACGGCGCGGAGGAGCTCCTCCGCAACGCCGACGTGGCGATGTACATGGCCAAGGAGAACGGCAAGTCTCGCTACCAGCTGTTCGAGCCGGCGATGCACGACACCGCGCTGAAGCGCCTGGAGCTGAAGGCGTCGTTGCAACGCGCGCTCGAGCACGGTGAGTTCCGACTCTTCTATCAGCCGGTGATCGAACTGGATTCGGGACGGATCTCGGGAGTCGAGGCGCTGATCCGCTGGTTCCATCCGGATCGAGGCATCGTGGCGCCACTCGAATTCATCCCGCTGGCCGAGGAGACCGGGCTGATCGTGCCGATCGGCAGATGGGTGCTCCTGGAGGCCTGTCGGTACGCAGCCGAGCTGCAGGTCCGGTATCCCACCGACCCACCGCTGCACATGGCCGTCAACCTCTCCGCCCGCCAGGTGGCGCGTCCCGAGATCGTCGAGGACGTCCGCCAGATCCTGGCCGAGACGGGCCTCGCCCCGTCGACGTTGATCCTGGAGATCACGGAGTCCGTGATGATGCAGGACATGGAGATGGCGATCGCCCGTCTCACCGAGCTGAAGAGCCTCGGCGTGCAGCTTGCGATCGACGACTTCGGGACCGGGTATTCCTCCCTCAACTACGTGCGGCGGTTCCCGGTGGACATCCTGAAGGTCGACAAGTCCTTCATCGACGGCGTCACCGACGGCGGCGAGTCCTCTGCTCTGACCGCAGCGGTGATCGAGCTGGCGGGGATCCTGAACCTGAAGCCGGTCGCCGAAGGCATCGAGCGCGCCGATCAGCTGGAACGACTCCTCGACATGCAGTGCGACCTGGGGCAGGGCTTCTACTTCGCCAAGCCGCTGCCCGATGAGGAGCTCGAAGGGCTGCTCACCGAGCGCCGCCAGATGGCCGCCGACGCGGCCGGACTCGACGAGATGAACCTCCTGGGCGGCTGAGGCCGCGCCCCGAGCGAGTACGACCGAGGACCTCCCGCAACCGGTGGGCTACCCTGTCGCGCCATGGCGACGCCGCACCCGCTCGATCCCCTCAACCCGGTGGAGCTCGAAGCGGCCGTGGCGGCGCTGCGCGGGGCGGGCGACCTCACCGACGAACGCAGACTCATCTCATTGGAGCTCGTCGAGCCGTCGAAGGAGGACCTCCGTCGGTTCGACGAAGGCGCCACGCTGCCCCGGCGCGCCTTCGCGGTCGTGCTCGAGCCCGCGTCGAGCACGACGACCGAGGTGGTGGTCGCGGTCCTCACGGGTGACATCGAGACACGGCAGATCGCGGAGGGCATCCATCCCGCGATCCACCCCGACGAGGCGGTCGAGGCGGAGGCGGTCATCAAGGCCGACCCCGCGTTCCTCGGTGCCCTGGCCGCCCGTGGCATCGGCGATGTCGACGCGGTGATGGTCGACATCTGGTCGGCGGGCAACTTCGGCACCGCCGACACCGAGGGCCGCGTCGCCAAGGGCCTGTCCTGGTACCGCAACGGCCCCACGGACAACGGCTACGCCCGTCCCATCGAGGGTCTCGTGGCGCTCGTGGATCTGAACGCGATGCGGGTGCTGCGCATCGACGATCACGGCCGGGTGCCGCTCGCGACCGCTGACGGCAACTACGGCCCCGAGGACGTCGCTCCCCTTCGGGACGATCTCCGCCCGATCGAGATCGTCCAGCCCGAGGGGCCCAGCTTCGAGCTCGACGGGTTCGGCCTGCGTTGGCAGAAGTGGCGCCTGCGGATCGGATTCACACCGCGCGAAGGGCTCGTGCTGCACACGATCGGCTACGAGGACGGCGGTCGCGTTCGTCCGATCGTGCACCGGGCCTCGTTCAGCGAGATGGTGATCCCCTACGGCGACCCGAGCCCCACGGTGTTCTTCAAGAACGCCTTCGACATCGGCGAGCACGGCTTGGGGCCGCTCACGGACTCGCTCGAACTCGGCTGCGACTGCCTCGGCGAGATCCGGTACCTCGACGTGTCCCTGGCCGATTCCCGAGGAGAGGTGACGACGCTTCGTAACGCGATCTGCCTGCACGAAGAGGACGACGGCCTGCTCTGGAAGCACCTGGACTGGCGCACCGGTGTCGGCGAGGTCCGCCGTTCTCGGCGGATGGTGATCTCCTCGATCGCGACGGTCGGCAACTACGAGTACGGCTTCTATTGGTACCTGTATCAAGACGGGACGATCCAGTCGGAGGTGAAGCTGACCGGCATCCTGCACACACGCGGGCTCGCGCCGGGCGAGGAGCCCGCGCACGGGACGGTGGTGGCCCCGCTCGTGTCGGCGCCCGTCCACCAACACTTCTTCAACGTGCGGCTCGACATGACGGTCGACGGCGATCGGAACTCCGTCTACGAGGTGCAGAGCGTGGCGGATGCACCGGGGCCTGCCAACCCCCACGGGAACGCGTTCCACGCGCAGGAGCGTCTGTTTCGGACCGAGCTCGAAGCCCGCTCCAGCATCGACCCGCTGCGGGCGCGCTCGTGGCGGGTGGTGAATCCCGAGGTCCGCAACGGTCTCGGGCAGCCGGTCGCCTACGACCTGGTGCCCGGCGACAACGTCCAGCCGTTCGCGGCGCCGGATTCGAGCTTCCGACGCCGCGCCGGCTTCGTCGACCATCACCTGTGGGTGACCCCGTTCGATCCGGCCGAACGGTATGCCGCCGGTGCGTACCCCAACGGGCACGCCGGTGGAGACGGCCTGCCGGCGTGGACGGCGGCGGATCGTTCGATCGAGGCCGCCGACGTGGTGCTGTGGTACACCTTCGGCGCCCACCACGTGCCGCGCCCCGAGGACTGGCCGGTGATGCCGGTGGTCAAGATCGGCTTCATGTTGCGGCCGCGGGGGTTCTTCGACCGCAGCCCGGCGCTCGACGTGCCGCCGCCGATGAACGAGCACTGCGCGACGTAGGGTCCCGTGCGCGCGAACGCAAACCTGGTGTCATCGCGTTCTGGCCGACAGCGGGGCATTTGCTACGGTACGCGGATGAGCACTTCATTGATGGACGACGCGTTCGGGCACCACGTATGGGCCACCGTGCGATTGCTCGACGCGTGTCTCGAACTCAGCCCCGAGCAGCTCCAAACCTCTGTCCCGGGAACCTACGGCTCGATCCTCGACACCCAGCGGCATCTCGTCGGTGCCGATGCGTCGTATCTGTTCGTGACGACCGGCGGCCGCGCCGCTCGCATCGACGAGGATCGGATGGACCTGGCGGAGCTCCGGGCCGCGATGGTCCGTCACGGCGACGACTGGGCGCGGCTGTTGTCGGAGGAACCTGACCCAGCCAAGGTTCTGGTTCGACACCGCGACGACGGCTCCGCGACCGAAGCGCCGATCGGCATCCGCCTGGCGCAGGCGGTGCATCACGGGACCGATCATCGCAGCCAGATCTGCACCGCGCTGACGTCGCTCGGCATCGAGCCGCCATTCATCGACGTCTGGGATTTCGGCGCACAGCAGGGCACCGTGACCGAAACCGAACCGACGTCTTGACGGAGCCTGCAGCTCAGATCTGATCGTACGGCGCGGCCGCGAGGAGCTGCCGCGCGGTGCGCTCCAAGGCCGTATCGGTCGGCAGCTCGAACTCCCCGATACGCGCCACGGACGCGAAGCCGCGGGAGTTCGTGACGAACGCCCCGTCGAGCGAGGCAACGTCCTCGATGCGCACGGGCTCGTACCGCCAGGAGATGTGCGCGCGATCGAGCTCTCGCTGAAGCACCTGCATCATCACCCCGTCCAGCCGCGGCGCCTCGGGCCACACGATCTCGTCGCCCGACACGAAGCCGATGTTGGTGATCGAGCCCTCGGCGATGCGTCCGTCTGGTCCGACGAACAGCGCCTCGTCGAACCCGTTGGCCTGCGCGAGCCCCGCGAAGTAGCCCTGCCCGAACCCGGAGGCATGCTTGATGTGGGCGCGCGGTCGCAGGTACTCGACGGGAAGCAGGCCTTGCGGATCGGTCGGCGTGGGTGCGGGCGGGCGCACGCTGACCACGACGGATACGTCGGCCACCGCGGCGTCCGGCCGGAACACGTTGACCCGCACCGACGCGTCTTCGATGTCGGCCAACGCGTGGCGGATGTACTCGCACACACGCTCGCCGTCCAGGCCGACGTCGAACAGCTCGCGAGTGGCGGCGTCGAGCCGAGCCACATGGAAGTCGATACCGAGCGTGCGCCGGCCCCTCACCTGCATCGCCGTGAAGTGCCCGGACGGGCTCAGATCGAGTGCCCAGATCTGCTCCAGGGTGGCGGTCTCGCCGTCGCATTCCAATCGAGGATCCGTCGTCGATCGCCCCCGACTCAGCGGCTCCACACGCCGACGGGTGTGTACTGCGCGGGCACGTCGATCAGGATGAGCTCGGTCTCCTCGATCGCCTCGAGCCCGACCTGCTCGGGTCCCGCGATCTTCACCGCGTCGCCTGTCCCCAACCGGTCGTCGGAACCGAGTTTCGTAGCCCCGCCGATGACGTACAGGTAGCCCGCGCGGTCGGCTTCGAACGCGTGCGTGACCCCGACGCCGGGGTCGAGCGACGCGACGAACGCCCTCGCGTTCTGGTGGACCATCACGACGTCGCCGCCCTGGGGCCCGACCACCTCGAGGAGCACGTTGTGCCGGTCCTCGCGAGTGAACTGCCGTTGCTCCAGGCTGGGCTCGAGCCCCGGCGTGTCGGGCAGGATCCAGAACTGCAGGAAGCGCATCGGCTCGGTCTGCGAGCCGTTCCGTTCGGAGTGCAGGGCGCCGGACCCGAGCGTCATACGCTGGACCCCGCCGGGCTGCAGCTGTCCGCCATTCCCGAGCGAATCGGCGTGGTCGAAGGTGCCCTCGACCACGTAGGTAAGCCCCTCGACATCGGCGTGCGGATGCATCGGCCACTCCGCGCCGGCCACGAGCCGATCGTCGTTGAAGACCCGGAGTGGTCCGATCCCCATCTGGTTCGGATCGCGGTACCGATCGAAGGAGAAGTGCCATCGCGCCGTGAACCACCCGCCCTCTTCGGCGTGGATCTCGGCGTCGCGCCGGATCTCCAGCACGTCAGCTCGCGATGCTCGTCGCCATCCGCGAATCCTACCTACACGGCAGGGTTCCTTCTCTGGGTCGAGGGACCGGGCGCCGCTACCATACGGACATGACCTATTTCTTCACGTACGGGGACCGTATGAGCTCGGAACGGATGGGCCAGTTCGCGCCGGACGCCACGCTTGTCGGGGCAGCGCGGCTCACCGGGTACCGGCTCGCCTTCAACGTCGCGAGTCGTGCGTGGGGCGGTGGCGCGGCGAACGCGGTGCCCGATCCGCGCGGCTCGATGTGGGGCGTGTTGTGGGATATCCGCGATGACGACACGGCCGGGCTCGACTCGTTCCGCGGCGACGACGAGATCGCCCACGGCGTCGTCGAGGTGACCGTCGAGGGTCCCGACGGCTCTCTGCCTGCCAAGACCCTGGTCGTGGCGACCGATGGCGGGTTCATCCGGCCGAACGAGCGCTACGTCGCGATGCTGCGCGCCAACGCCGAGCGCCAGGGTCTCCCCGAGGAGGCGCTGCTTGCGATCGACGAGGCCGCCGCCGGCCCGAGTGGCCGGGCGGCCTCGATCTGAGTCCCCCTGACTCAGAGCGACGCGGAAGCCTGATCGCGGCGGCCTGATCCAACCCTGACTCCAGGCGCAGCGTCGTCCGACCCCTTTGGAAGATCAGCACGTTGCCACGAACGCGGAACGTCGTCCCATCGGCCAGCTGCAGCACGTGAGGCTCGGCGAGCCAGTATCCGCGGACTCCGCCTGCGTCGACCCACTCGGCGCCATCGATCAACACCGATTTCACGGCCTGCACCTCGTCACCCCCGAATTCGATGAGGATCGCCCCCCACGGCGTTCCTGGGATCCGAGGCAGGCGACCATCGGGCAGCCAGGTCAGGGACACGTGCGACGCGTCGCCATCGATGAACACCCCGTCGGGCTCACCGAGCTCGGCGGGCACCAGGACGTCGAACCCCAGGGCCGCACCGGCGGCATCGACTGTCGTCGAGCGACCGAGGTTCGGACCGGTCTCGGGCAGTGCAGCCGTGGTCGAGTCGCTCGGCGTATCCGTCTCCCGGATCTCGATCGCGCCGACGACCAGCTTCGTGCCGGCCGCGATCGTCGCGCCGAGGACGAGGATCGCAAGCACCACGACGACCGCCCTCCGCGCCCGCGTGAAGCATGGATCGAAAAGCGGTCGCGAGCCCGCAGCCGTTGCGGCCCTTCAGACGATCCGCCGCGAGACGGCGGCAGCCATGTCGTGCGGCTCGATCGGCGGTTCCAGCGCCGCAGAGCGCCCGGGTCAGTTCTTCATCGCTCGCCCATCGGCGACTCATGACGACGCCTCCTCGGCGAGCAGCACGCGCAGCCGCCCGAGCCCTCTGGCCGTCCGCGACTTCACGGTTCCCGGACGGATCTCGAGCGCCTCGGCGGTTTCACGTTCGGAGAGACCGAGCAGGAAGCGGTATCCGAGGACCAACCGGTCCCGCTCGCTCAAACGCAGCAGCGCGCCGTACAGCTCTTGCTTGTCCTCGTCGCTCAGGAGCGTGGCCTCGGGCGATGGGGCTGCATCGCCCGGGCCCCGCTCGGTTGCCAGACGAACGGCGAGGGTCCCGCGTCGCCCGGCCGCCCTGCGAGCGTTCCGCGCCTCGTTGGCAACGATCCGAAGCAACCACGGTCGGAACGGGGCATCCGCGCGGAACCGACCGAGCGCCGCATACGCCTTCACGAACGCCTCCTGAACCGCGTCGGGACCATCTGGCCCCGCGATCAACGCGGCCGCACGTAGGGCGACCGTCTGATGCCGGCGCACGAGCTCTTCATACGACGCCACGTCGCCACCCTTCGCCTCCCGAACCAGCTGTGCATCGTCCAGTGGTCAGCCCTCCACCTGGCTGTTTCTACACCGGTCGCTCCGGAGAGGTTCCCGCGAGGGAACCATCGGGCGTCGAGCGGTGTCTTCTTCCATGAGCGGCGATCCCTCGGCGGGATCGCGGGCGGAAGGAGCCTGGCATGAAGCGGCACGTGGTGATCCCGATCCTGATCCTCGGTCTGCTGTCCGCGTGCGTGTCGCAGGCCGCCGAGCGTTCCGGCGACGCCTCGACCACCCCGACCACCCCGGTGGGCGGGCTCGTCCTCGTCCGAACGAACGGCGGGATGGCCGCTGCCGACATGTCCACCGGCAAGGTGCTGTTCAACGAGGAGCGCGCGATCGCCTCTCCCGACCGATCGCTCGTCTACTCCACGTCCCATGGTGCCCTGCGTGTCCTCGAGGCCGACACGGGCGACGTCGTGGACTCGTTCCCGGCGCCCGCCGGCACCATCCCGATCGCCGCATCGGAGGGAGGCCTCGTCGCCCTGATCGCCGCGGGGTCCGCGACCTATCCTCGCGCGGCGGAAGGGCGACGGTCGACGCCGGTCGATATCACGGATACCGAGAACGGCGACGCGCAGCACCTGAACCTGCACGGGAACTTCGAGCCCGAAGCGTTCTCCACCGACGGTCGGAGCCTGTTCCTCATCCAGTACCTGCCGGCCGCGGCGCCCGATCACTACCGAGTGATGGAGCTCGACCTGGCCAGCGAGAAGATCTTCCGAGTCGCGAGCCCCGACAAGGTTCCCCCCAGCTCGATGCAGGGGACCCGACTGCAGCAGGTGTGGGCGCCTGACCGAAGCGTGCTCTACACGCTCTACACAAACCAGGTCTCATCCGGCGCTCCCTTGACCTTCGTGCACGTGCTCAACCTGAAGGAGAAGTGGGCGCATTGCATCGATCTGCCGGCGTCGTTCGGCTCGAGCAGACCGAACGCGAAGGCGATGGTCGGTTCCCCCGACGGGAAGCGTCTCTACGTGACCGATGCCGACGCGCAGCTCATCGCGACGATCAACACGAGTCGATTCGCGGTCCAAACGACCGATCTCGCGGACGTGCCTTCGCCGCAGGGAAATGAGCCCGCCTCCGCATCGCTCGCGCCCGACGGAACCCTCTATGTGAGCGGTGGCGACCGCGTCTCGATGTTCGACATCGGGACGATGACGCCGGGACCGGGCTGGACATCGGATTCCGTCATCCTCGACGAGGCGTCTGAGCCTCGACGACACGATCCTGTTCCTGTCCACCGCCGACGGGATCCAGGCCCGCGATCCGGGCACGGGAACATCGCTCGGGACCGCCCGATTGCCAGGGTGCCAACGTGATGTTGGCGGTGTCGCCAGGCTGATGCCCCGGTCGAGGCTCCGCGCGGGAACCGTTTCTGTCTCGCATGTGTTGCCTGTTCGGCAAGGCAGGTGCTGTACTGGCACGTCCCGCGAGATGGAGGTAGTGCGACTGAGACCGACCAAGATCCTCCTGTCGATGCGCTCGCCGCCGTCGTGTCCCTGACCGCGCTCCCCGCGGCGAGTGCCGCGTCCAGCGTCGTGGACAGCTACTGCAGCCCGACCGGCGACTATTGCACCCAGATCGTCAAGAAAGCGGACGGCTCGATCGTGTTCAGTATCCGGGCCTTCGCCAACTACTTCGGGCAGGCCAAGGCGTGTGTGAAGAAGGAAACGCGGGTGTGCCGCTCGACCTCTCCACGCAAAGACAACGGCCTGTACTTCTGGAACATCCGGCGACAGGGGAACTACCCGAACGAGGGACCCGGCGAGTACAAGGTGCGCTGGCGCGACTCGGGAGGGAACGCCATCGGCCCCGCGCTGTACTTCCGGCGAGGCTAAGACAGCTCGATCACTCCCGTCGCAGCCCGTTATCAGTAGCCGCACCGATGCCTGTATAAGGCTCGGAGAGAGACGAGCTTCGAGCGCGGCCTGAGCTGCAGCGGGAGGGATCAACGTGGAGCAGGAGAACGACTGGTTCAAGTTCTACTACGCGACCTACTACAAGAAGTCGCCGTATCACCGGCGGGCCGTGGAGGCCGGTTGCACGAGCTGGGATCTCTACAACCACATGCTGATCCCCACGCTCTACGACGACGACGTCAAGGAGTACTGGCACCTCGTGGATCACGTGACCCTGTGGGACGTCGCGGTGGAACGGCAGCTGGAGATCCGTGGCCCGGACGCCGCCGCATTCACGCAGCTGCTGACGCCGCGAGACCTGTCGGCCACCGTGCCCGAACAGTGCAAGTACGTGCTCATCTGCGCGCCCGACGGCGGCATCGTGAACGACCCCATCCTGCTCAAGCTCGCGGACGACCATTTCTGGCTCTCGCTGGCCGACTCCGACGCCCTGCTGTACGCGAAGGGCGTGCAGGCGTTCGCGAACATGGACGTCGAGCTCGGCGAACCCGACGTCAGCCCGCTGCAGATCCAGGGGCCGAAGTCGAAGCCGCTCGTGCGGAAGCTGTTCGGTGACGAGGTCGCCGACCAGCGCTACTACTGGCACAAGCAGACCGAGCTGCAGGGCATCCCCGTCGTGGTCTCACGCACGGGGTGGACCGCCGAGCTCGGCTACGAGGTGTACCTGCGCGACTCGAGTCGCGCCCTCGACCTGTGGGACGCCATCGTCGACGCCGGTGAGGAGTTCGAGCTTCGCGTGACCGCGCCGAGCGATCAGCGTCGCCTCGAGGCGGGGATCTTCAACTACGGCAACGACATGGACGTCACCAACAACCCGTATGAGGTCACCGGTCTCGAACGGCTCGTGGAGCTCGACAACGACAACCAGGTCGCGTCCCGCGCGGCCCTCGAGAAGATCAAGGCGGACGGGGTCAGCCGAAAGCTCGTCGGAGTGACCATCGACGGTCCACCGCTCGGCATGTGGCTGGAGGATTTCTGGCCGGTGCGCATCGACGGCAACGCGGTCGGGCGTCTCACCTCGGCCGGCCACTCCCCTCGCCTCGACATCAACATGGGCTACGCCTGGGTGCCCATCGAGCACGCGGGCGCGGGCACGCGACTCGAGATCGAGTCACCCGAAGGGCGTCATGACCGCCACCGTGACACCGATCCCGTTCCTCGACCCGAAGAAGGAGATCCCCGCGAACGAGCTGAGTCGCCTACGAGGTCGGCGATGCGCGATAGATCTGCGCTGCCGCACGGAGCGTGTCGACCAGTTCCTCGAGCGACGCGTCCTTCTCCAGCAGGCTCGCGGCGCCCATGAACTCCGCCGCCCACTTGGAATCCTTCTCCGAGAACGCCGTGAGGATCACGACCTGCGTCCTGGGGTCCTGCGCCTTCACGAGCACGGTCGCCTCGATCCCGTCGACCTCCGGCATGCGCATGTCCATCAGCACGACCTCGGGCCGGAGTCGGGCGGCCTGTTCACCGGCCTCGATGCCGTTCCGGGCGCTGCCCACGATGTCGAAGCCGAACGCCGGCAGGCTGTCGCGCAGGACCATCGTCGTGCGATCGTCGTCATCGGCGATCAACAGACGGATCGGGTCATCGGCCAGGTCGGAATCCGAGCGGTGGTCGCTCATCCTTCTTTCGTCGGCAACCGGCGAGGGGACCTTTAGGCCTAGGGCGAACAGCTAGGCGCTGGTCTCGTCGAGCAACTGGAGCAGGTCGTGGCGACCAGCTCGATCTCCTTGTGACGCCACTCGCTTGCGCGGTAGACGCATGCGATCAGGCCTTCTCGGTGGATGCGTCGGAGATCGCCGAACACGAAGCCGTAGCGGGCCTTCGTCTCGTCGCCGGCACCCTCGGTCAGCCCAAGATGCCACGCCGCGTACTCATCCCACGAGTGCGCCTCGAGGAACGCGTTCTCGGACTCAGCGGTCGGCTGCGACTCGCCCCAGTCGCTCTCGAGCACGTACTGGCGCGCCTCGATCAGCTGTCGAGCCTTGACGACGGCGGGCTTGTTCACGGTGTAGGAAGCCATCGTTCGGAGATACCCGAACACGGTGCCTTCCCAATCGCCGGCTCCGAGGTGTCCCGAGGTGCAGGCAGGGATCGACGGACCGCGCTAGCCTCGTGCAGGTGAGGAACCGGTCGCCGGACCGCACCCGCGTTCCGCTGGTGGCGATGTTGTCCGCGGACGCGATTTCCATGGCCGGGAACGCGGCGGCCCTCGTCGCGATCCCGTGGTTCGTGCTGCAGACCACGGGGAGCGCATCGAAGACCGGCATCACCGCGGCCGCCGGCATCGTGCCGGTCATCGTCGGGGGCCTGGTCGGCGGACCGTACGTCGACCGGCTCGGCTATCGTCGCGCGAGCATCGTCTCCGACCTCGCGAGCTTCGCCGCCGTCGCCGCGATCCCCTTGCTGTATTCGACGGTCGGCCTCGCGTTCTGGCAGCTCGTCCTGCTCGTGTTCCTCGGGGCGTTGCTCGATGCGCCGGGCGTCACCGCTCGAGCCTCGATGCTCCCCGAGGTCGCCGAGCCCGCGGGGTGGAGCCTCGAGCGAGTGAGCGGCGCCGCGGCGGCGGTGAACCGCTCGGCCCGTCTCGCCGGCGCGCCGATCGCCGGGCTGCTGATCGCGTTCGTCGGTCCCACGAACGTGCTCTGGATCGACGCCGTCACCTTCCTGTTCTCAGCGGCCGCGATCGCGGGCGGGGTGCCTGCGCGCGCGACGGCGCCGGTGCACAAGGAAGGCGAGCGCACCAACTACATCAGCGAGATCAAAGAAGGGTTCGCGTTCCTCTACGAGCGGCGGGCGCTGTTCGTCCTGACCATCGTCGTCACGGTCACGAACATGCTCGACGCCGTCGCGATCGTCGCGGTGCCCGTCTACGCGATCCGCGTGTACGGCACGGCGTGGAGTCTGGGGCTGATGATCGGCGTCACGGCGGCGGGCTCGGTTGCGGGCGCGCTCGCGTATTCGGCGTATGGCGAGCGGCTCTCGCGGCGCACCGTGTTCTCGTGGGGCATCGCCGGCGCGACGATCTGGTATCCGATCGCGGCTCTGTTCCCGCCGCTCGCCGTCCTGCTGGCCGCGAGGGGGATCTCGGGCCTCGCCGCCGGCCCGATCAACCCCGTGATCGACACGGTCTTCCTGGAACGCGTTCCCGACGGGATGCGAGGTCGGGTGTTCGGCGTGGGGAACGCCGCGGCCTGGATCGCGATGCCGCTCGGCGTCCTCGTCGCGGGCCCGGCGATCGAAGCGTTCGGGCTGCGTGCGACGCTGCTGGCAACCGGCGGTATCTACGCCGTGGTCGCGGCGCTCACGATCTGGGCGCCTTCGCTCGCCGATCTCGATCGCCCTGCGGATGTGGGCGTCACGTCAAGCGACCCGGTCAGCCGAGGCGGACGCTGACGAGCCAGCCCAGCGGACCGTCGTCTTCCTCGAGCGGAACCGCCCCGACGACGAGGACTTCCTCGGGTTCGACGTCGAACTGGCGCGCGGCGAGCGTGCGCGCCTCGGCTCGGGCGACCGACTGATCGGACCGGAAGATGCGGTATTCGTGTCCCACGACTACCACGCTACGCCGCGCCGATGACGCCTCGGTGTCCACCGGATGAACGATTTCCTGCCGGCGTGGGACTAGATCGGGACGTCGCATCCCGTGACGACATCTTCGAGGCCGACACCGCACGTGTCGGTGCCGGAGCCGCCGGCGAAGAGATCGACGATCGGCGCGTCGACCTCACCCTCGGCGAGTCGATCGTCTCCCGGCGCCCGCCAGGAGCACATCCGCGCCGACCCCGGCGTGCAGGTCATCGTTCCCCATGCCACCAACGACGACATCGTCCCCATCCTCGGCGTCACCGAAATTGAGCACATCGTCGCCACGCCGACCGAGCAGCACGTCGTTCCCGTCCTCGCCCGTGATGTAGTCGACCCGTCCCGCACCGTCCATGACGTCTTCACCGGACCCGCCGTTGACGATGTCCTGACCGCCGCCGCCGCAGATCACGTCGTTGCCGCCGAGGCCGTTCAGGATGTCCCGACCACCCAGGCCCACGATCACGTCGTCGCCCTCGGTCCCGTCGAGACGATCGTCCGACGACGTTCCCACCACGGTCGCGGCTCGGCCGAAACACGCAGCTCAGACTCGGCGCGCGCCGTCGGCACGATCAGCAAGGGCACCAGGAACGCGCCAGCGAGCACGACTGAGATCCATGCCGCGCGAAACCTGGATCGGCAAGTCGTCGTGCGCCGCACGGTCAACCCCCCTCCCCGAACGTCGATCCGGGAAGCATCCCCCGCGCGCGGGCCGATGTCGACCCTTCCGATCGTGAACGTTTGGTGAAGGCGACTGAGCAGGTCAACCTGCGTCAGTCGCGTCGCCTGATCCGGGCAGATCGTCAAGCGCCTTCTGCGTTCTCCGTCCTGCCCTGCGCCTGGGGACCGCACGGCTCATCCTCTCGGTCAGGTCGTACGGGCGCGGTGACTGCCACCCCCTCCACACCGCCACCCAGCGGATCGCGCAGACGAGCGCGACGGCTGCGATCTGCGCCACGCCCTTCGGGACGTCGAGCCCGTGAACCAGGCCAACGTAGAGCGTGGCGCCGAGGAACGCCGCCGATGCGTACGGGGGCCCCCGGCGGAACGCTTCGGGGGGAAGGTCGCCAGCAAAGACATCTCGCAGCAAGCCTCCGCCGATCCCGGTAATCGTCCCGAGGAAGATCGCGGAGAGCAAAGGCAGCCCTACCAGGAGCGCGCTTTGCGCTCCGATCACCGCGAACAACCCGAGCGATATCGCATCGATCGCGGCCATCGCGAGCCGGATCCGCGAGACGGCGCGCGCGAAGAACGCGCCGATCGCGGCCGCCCCGACGACGGCCGCCAGGTAGCGGGGCTCTTCAAGCGCGAGGGGAACCTTGGCAAGCAGGACGTCGCGAAGCAGCCCTCCTCCGAGGCCGTTCACGACCGCGAACGCAAGCACCCCGATGACGTCGAGGCCCCGCTTGTGAGCGAACAGCGAGCCCGCAAGCGCGCCGGCGACCACCGCGGGCATCTCGATCCACAAGGGCGGATGGATAACCGCCGCCGCGAGGAGGGCCTCGCCGATCATCGACTCATCACGGGAGAATCCTATGCCTCGATTGGTAGCGTACGGTCGAGCGCGAGCGCGCACGCAAGGCAGGTTCCCTTTGCTCTCATCGTTCGTCGACCGTCGCGAATACGCGACGCTCCAGCAGTGCGTCTATCTCAATCAGGCCTCCCTGGGCCTGATCGCCGAACCGGCGGTCGAAGCCATGCACGATCTGCTCGATCGCGTCGTGCGCCATGGCAATCTCCACATGTCCGACGAGGACGAAGCCGGCTTCCTCGACGGCCTGCGTCAGCGCGCTGCCCGCTTGTTATCGGTGCGCGACGCGGACATCGCGATCGTGTCCGGCGCGAGCGAACTCTTGGGCCAAGCACCGCTCCTGTTACCGCCGCCCCAGGGGTCGAAGGTGATCCTCGTGTCCACGGACTTCCCCGCGATCACACGACCTTGGTTGCGTCTGCAAGAGCGCGGTGCGTGTCACGTCGAGTTCGTCGAGGATCGCCCCGAGTCAGACCTGACGGACGATCTCATCGCTCGGATCGATGCTCGTACGTCGGTGATTGCGGTGGGGTGGGTCCAATACGCCACGGGGACAACCGTCGACGTTCCCCGGCTCCGAGCGGCCACCGAAGAGGCCGGGGTCACGGCTCGTCCTCGACGCCACGCAGGGGGCCGGTGCGATGAGGTGCGACGGGGGCGCCTGGCGCGCCGACCTCTTGGTGTCCAGCGGCTACAAATGGCTCGGTGGCCCGGGAGGGGTGGCGATCGGGGCGCTCGCGCCCGATGTCGTCGACCAGATACCGCCCCTGCCGGGGTGGATGGGCGCTGCCTCCCCGTTCGCGTTCGATGCCACCCAGATCGGTCTGGCCCAGGGTGCCCGGCGGTTCACGCAGTCGACGATGTCCTATCTCTCGGTGGCCGGCCTGACGACCGCGATCGATCAGCTCCTGGCGATCGGCCTGGACCCGGTCGAGCAACACACGACGCGACTGCGCGACCTGTTGCTCGATGCGATCGAGGACCGTGGCTGGCAACCGTTCCGTCGCAGGTCAGACCCCGCAGCCGCCTCGCACATCGTCTCGCTCGGACGGCCGGGCACGGAATCGGCGAATGTCCAGACGGAGCTGCGCAAGGCGGGGATCGTGTGCGGCCTTCGCGGCGACCGGCTTCGGGTGTCCTTGGCCCCCTACAACGACCAGGACGATATCGCTGCTCTCGTCGCAGGACTGGCGTAGCGCTCAGCCGAGAGACGCCTCGAGCCGCTCCACCAGGAGCTCTGGTTCGCTGAGGGCCAGCAGATGGCCGCCGCGGATCTCGTCGGCCTCGATGCCCAGTCGCTCACGGGCGACGCGCCGCTGGAAGGCCGCCGGGAAGAGCCGGTCGTCACGACCGACGAGGACTCGTGTCGGCACATCCGGCCAGGCGTCGAGCGGCCACGGCTCGGTCATCGGCGTCCACGACTGTTGAGGTTCCACCTGTCCGAAGGCCTCCTCGCGGACCTTCGCAGAGACATCGTGGAAGTACACGACGTCGTCATCTTCTGCGTCCTTCGGTGTAAGCCCGAGGCCGATTAGATGATCGCGCATCGCGTCGCCTTGTCCGGTGTTCGACCACCATGCTTCCCCGGTCTCACCCGGTTCTGGGATCATCGCGTTCAGCAACACCAGGCGTTCGACCTGGATCCGCTCGCAGACAAGCGGTGCGCTGAACCCGCCGAGTGACTGGGCGACGACGACCACGCCGCGACGGTCCCCGACCGCATCCACGGCGACATCCGCGTACTCCTTCCAACCGGCCGAATCGTCACCGGAAGGAAGGGAGAGCGGAACGGCATCGTGGCCCCTTGCGTGCAACAGACGCGCGACCAAGTACCAGTAGCGGCCGTCCCCGCCGGCGCCGGGGATCAGCACGAACTTCGCTTTCGACATACCTCTCACCTACCCGGTGCGAATGGCACACAACCTCGCCGTCGCATGGTGTCGCTTCGTCGTACGGTAGGCCACGTCATGCGAATGGGAGGGACGAGATGGAACCTTGGTCCTTCGAGGTGCAAGGGCGACTCGACGAGCACGTGCTCACCAGCGAGGCGCTTCGAGGCAACGCGCTCGGTGACCCGCACGAGCGGCCGCTCTGGGTCTATGTCCCGCCGGGATACGACGACGACCCGGACCGCCGATACGCGTCGGTCTATGTGATCCAGGGCCTCACCGGTCAGCTCGACATGTGGCGCAACCGGACGCCCTTCCGGCGGAACTTCCCCGAGACCGCCGACGCGATGTTCGCCGCGGGCGACGCACCGCCGGTCGTCGTGGTCTGGGTCGACTGCTGGACCTCGCTCGGCGGCAGCCAGTTCCTCGACTCCCCCGGCACAGGCAACTACCTGACCTATCTCTGCGACGAGATCGTCCCGTTCGTCGACGCCACCTACCGGACGATCGCCGACCGCGACCACCGAGGGATCCAGGGCAAGTCGAGCGGCGGCTACGGCGCGATGGTGGTCCCGATGCTCCGGCCGGAGCTGTGGGGCGGGCTCGCCACCCACGCCGGCGACGCGATGTTCGAGATGTGCTACCTGCCGGAATTCCGCGAGTCGGTTCGCGCGCTTCGCGACGACTACGACGGGTCGTTCGACAACTTCTGGAAGGACTTCCGGAGCCGCCCGTCGTTCTCGAAGGACAGCGACGACACGCTGCTGAACGACTGGTGCATGGCGGCCTGCTACTCGACGGACCCCGACGGCACGGTGCGGCTGCCGTACGACACCGTGACCGGCGAGCTGATCCCCGAGATCTGGGAACGGTGGCTCGCGGTCGACCCCGTCCGGATGGTCGCCGGCCACGCCGAGACGCTTCGATCGATGCGCGCCATCTACATCGACTGCGGCAAGCGCGACCAGTTCTACCTCGACCTCGGGGCCGAGGCCTTCCGCCTCGAGCTCGAGAAGATCGGCGTCAGCGACTATCTTCTTCGAGTTGTTCGACGCCACGCACATGGGCATCGACTACCGGTATCCGCTCAGCCTCCGTTACCTCGCGGAACGCCTCTCGGTCTAGGCCAGCCCTGGCTGGCTCAGAACGATCGACGGCCTAAGACCTCTCAAGAGCTCGCCTCGCTGCGGTGGCGTGTAGCTGCTTCCATCCGTCCCGCTCGAGGAGCAACGAGACGCCCGAACCGAGGATGAGCGACCAGAAGAACGGCCCGAGCTCGAACAAGGTCATGCTCGAGAGCGCGATCGCGAAGGCGACCACCGGACCGATGATCAGTGGGCCGCGGACGATCTCCTTCAGGGCTCCGACGAGCGCGGCAACAAGAGCCAACCCGGCCATCGCAAGGAGCAACGTGGACGGAACGAGCACCGCGAGTTCCGCGGCGAGGCTGGCGCACACCGCGATCAGCAGGCCGGCGACAACGGGGAGGTAGACGGACCGATACCGGATGGCGGGCGGACCGGCTTCGGGCCCGGCCGTCAAGAGCACTGGCGGGAGCGCGAGCGAGACCGCGACCGGTCCGAGGAGCGACCCCACCACAGTGCCGAGGCCGCTGACGATGTTCAGGGTGCGCTCCGGGGGATGGAACCCCTGGCTCCGCATGTAGATGACGGACGGGATGGTCGCTTGCACCGTCATGAGCGCGACGAGCACCGGGGTCGCCGTGAGGATTGCCTTCCAGGAGAAGTCGGGCCTGATCACCTGTAGGTCGGGCAATGCAAACGACGATGGGAGTTCCCCAAGTTGCCCGGTAAGCGCGGCGACGAGGAGCCCGGCGACGAACGCCGCCAGGATCGGCGGGACCCGCGTGCCGAACGCGCGCTGGCTCACGAGGTATGCGACGAGCGCCGCGCCTACCATCAGCGGAACCTCGGCCGGGATCCGCACGCCTTCTTGCGACGTGCTCAGCGAGGTGAAGACGTCGGCGACGAAGGGCATCACGGCGCCCGCGATCAGGCCGTACACGATCGGTGCCGGGAGCCACTCGGCGATCCGATCGGTCACTCCGAGGATCGCCGCCGCGAGTACGACGGCGCCGGCCACGATCGAGGCTCCTACGAGCTCGGCGAAACCAAGCCGATCTCCGAGCGACGCGAAGAAGATGATCGCGAAGATGTTCCCGGTGATCAGGAGAGGCTGGCGAAAGCGGAGGGTCATAGCGAGAGCGATGAGGGTCGGCAGGCCGTAGAGCACCGCGATCCATCCGCTCGTCTCGGCGTCCGTGAGTGCGAGACCATTCGGCCCCGCCGCTGTGAGGATGATGCCGAGCACCGCGAAGTACACGATCGTGATCGGGACGGAGGCGATCAGCGCTGGCAGCGTTCGCCGGAAGTCCCCCGAACTCCCGACCACGACAACCCCTCCCGACTACTCGAGAACTCTGAAGTCCTGATGGCTCGCGTGCACTATCGCGTTGAGCCCGAGGCTAGCGTCTTCAGCACCGGAAACGACGAGCCCGCTTCTCCTAGTCCCGCGAATGCCAGCCAGCGAACGCGGCGACGGCAAATATGACGACTCCGATACCAATAAACATCGCCACGAAACCCACATCGCTCTGGTTCATACCTACGTCAGGAGGGTCAGTCGGTGCCGGGAAACGCGACACGCTCCCGGGATCGTCCGCCGAGATGCTCGCGGCCGGAGTTTGGGACGGCTTCACGGGTGAAGATGAATCCAGGACAAATCCCCCCGGGAACCCGCCGAATCCAGCCGGCTTGTCGCTCGGCAGCGATGGTCCTGCCGCGTGGTGGTTGCCCGGCGCAGGGTGCGTCGTCGGGGGGACCGACGAGTTCGAGGTCGCGGGGGCTGTTGGCGACGGGATCGGAGGATCGGTGGGCGACTGTGTGTCGGTCGGCGTGTCCGAGGGACTTGGAGTATCGGATGGGACCGGAGGCGGAGACTCGGTTGCACTGGGAGAGACTGTCGGGGTGGGGGTCGGGGTTGGCACCGGTGTGGGCGAAGGCTTCTTCGCCCACGCAGGGCCAGCGAGCAACACGATGGCCACCAGCACCGCGATGCTCGCCGCCCACCTCATCATCCCCATCTACCCCCACCGAGGATGAGACTAACGGGAGGAGAGTTGTCGCTCGGGCCGCGTGAGCAAACGTGCAGGTCGAATCGGTGGGCGCTGAGGGGCTCGAACCCCCGACCTTCGCCTTGTAGGGACGAAACGACCTGCAGGTCAGAGGGTTGTGACGTCCGAATCGAGTGCCTGTGAGTACCTCTCAGTACCCACGAGCACCTGTGCGTTGAAGACCTGGCCGAAAGGGCTCTAGGGCGTGTAGCCCACGGCGGCGGCCCAATCGAGGTCGACGTGGAGAATGCCCGAAGCATCGGAGGTGTCCACCGTCACCGTGGACGGCATGCGGTTGCCGGAGGGCGACAGGATGGTGGCCGATCCGGTCCAGCCCACGAAGTCTTTGGTGGAGTAAAGCACTCTGGCTAGTGGTACCTGCTGGAAGCTGTGGGCCTTGACCGCACTCTGCACCAGGAGGTTGACGGAGTCGAAGGTGTAAGGACTCCATAGGCCGGGTGCCGAGTGGAATTTGGCCTCGAACGCGGATAGGAACGGGGCCGAGCCTGCGAAGTCGGACGGGGCGGGCACGCCGAGGACGGGGCAGTTCTGGACGGCGGGGATCCCGGCTTCGGTCACGTAGCCGACGGAAGCCGAGGCGTAGTCAGACAGGCAGTTCGTGCCCGTGCCGGACTGAAGCATTTGGTCGGCCACCAGCGCGCCTTCGGGGTAGTACAGATCGGCGTACACCCCGGTCGGATGTGTTGCCAGAGCCTCAGTAACAGCTGCCTGGATCACTGCCGGATCGTTGATGGCGCTGGGGATGATCGGGATGTTGGCGGATACGGTGACTCCAGCGGTCTCGAGCCCCGCCACCAGCGAGGTGTCTGCCCCCTGGGTATAGGCGGTGGAGTTGTCATAGATGATGGCCACCGAGGTGTTCTTCTGCCAGGTGGTCAGAGCCTGCACGGCGACCGGCGAGATCTGGTCGTTCATAGGCTGGAGCGTGACGCCGTAGCCTTCGGTCGAGGTCGAGGACGTAAGGCGGATCGGGACCAGCTTGTCCTTGATGTAAAGCGGCAAAGTTTGCAGGCCTACTCCGGAGTTGTACGGACCGACCACCCCGTCGAGTCCGGCCTGGATGGCAGCCTTGGCTGCGGCCACGCCGACGGCGGGATCGGCCGCGTCGTCGATCGGGATGATCTGGACCTGACGTCCGAGCACCCCACCGGCTGCGTTGATCTCGTCGGCGGCCAGCTGAGCACCCTCGAGCATGCCGATCCCGATATCGGACTGGCTTCCGGTGAGCGGTCCCTCGAGGCCGATCTTCCAGACCTTGGGCTGGGATGCCCGGACCGTCCGCTGGGCTGCCACAGCAGGAAGCGGGATGAGCAGGGCCACGGCCAGCGTGAGGGCGAGCTTTTGGGTGAAATGACGCATGAAGGCCCTCATCTTAGGTCGAATGGCCGCCGCCTGCCGAGGTGCAGACCCATCGGCGTGTGAGCACGAGACCGACCCAGTTCTTACGGCAGCTTGCGACAGACCTTTCGCCACCGCGTCCCCTCGACAGCCTTCTATGAACTAAGACGCGCCCAACATGGGCGACGCTCGTTGGCGGGCAAACCCCGTTATCGAGAGGTAGCTTGGACGTGGATGCGGTGCTTGATCTCGACCTCGACTTCTCCTGCGTGTTTATTGGTGGACGCTGAGGGGCTCGAACCCCGACCTTCGCCTTGTAAGGGCGAGACGAACCTGCAGGTCAGAGGCTTGCTGCCTCGAAACTCCGCCTCACGAGGTCGGTTGAGTGTCGTTGAGTTCCGTTGCGTCGTTGTACCGATGTTGTGCCGGAAGCGGGTCTAGGGCGTAAACGCAGACGGGTCGAAAGTTGGGTTGAAGTTGTCATGCTGAAGGTCCACGAACGAGTAAGAAGGACTGAACTCGCGCGACCCGATCGCGATCCTCGGCTCGATCCTCTTCGTCGTCGGCGACGTCGACAAGTAGTAGGGCTATCACCCGCGCCGCCATCAGGCGACCGGGGTGAACGTGATCGAAGACCCCGCGTCCCCGAAGCCGACATGCGCCTTCCCTAGGTCGTTCGTGGCGGTCGTCCGGTCGCGGATCTGCAGGTCCTGTCGAAGTTGCTGAAGTTCTTCGCTCGAGACCGGGATCTGATCCCACGTGATGCCATCGCGGGACCGCCACAGCGCGGGGTTCCCCTTATCCTCACCTCCGGCGTAGAACAGCCCGGCCGCGTCCTGCCCCATCCAGAGGATCTGCCCGACGGCGCCGTAGATTCCCTTCGTTTCTTTGTATGTGGTAACGAAGATCGACTCATCCGGCAGGGCCGACCATGAGCGGCCGTCCGGCGACGTCCACACGAAGGCGCCGTTGGTCACCGACCATCCCCACGTGTAGTACCGATCGGCGATCTGCACCACACCGAACATCGCCATATCGCCCGGAGCCGCCTCGACCGGCGCGCTTGCCCAGGTGAGGCCGTCGGTGGAGTACCACGCCGCGGCGGCGTAGTGCTGGTCCAAGCCCACCGCGACGAACCCCTGCTGGTTGGCTATCACGTCCCAGAGGTTTGGCGATCGCGGGCCGGTGCTATTCGGCGCCCTGGTCCAAGTGGTCCCGTCGGGAGAGAACCACACCGGGTCGGTGGAGTCGCCGTCGGACACGTCGCCCACGGCGACGTAACCGGTCGCGTTCCCGGCGATCGCGCGGAGCTGAACCCAGCTCGGGAACGCGTCGTACACGACCGCGTCCGCTCCGCCGGTCACCGTCGGCGAGGTGGACGCGCCGCCAGGGGTGACGTGCGAGGCCTGGTCGAGCGACCGCACGAACAGTCCCACCGAGAGGATCACGATCGCGATCGCGGTCGACCCGGCGGCCACCCGGCGGCGGAGGCGACGGCGGTCTCGCAGGCGATACACCTCGTCAAGCTCGACCGCCGAGCTCCCCATCCGCTCGAGCGCACGCTCGAGCACGTCGTGTTCGTTCATCGTTCGCCTCTCAGGGTTTCGCGGAGGGCGGCGCGCCCGTGGGACGCGTGTGCCCGGACCGTGGACGGTCCGACCCCGAGCATCCGGGCGGCCTCCTCCGAGGAGTAGCCGAGCAGGTCGGTGAGCACGATCGCCGCCCGCTGCCGGGGGCTCAGGGTGGCGAGTGCGCGGATCGCGGCGTCGTGGACGTCCACGGCGTCGATCGGGTCGGGCGGCGGGACGATGCCGAGCGTGCGCTTAGTTGCCATGACGCTCCGCCGGTAGCGGCTGCGGAAGGCGTTCATCGCGGTCCGGTACAGGTACGCCTCGGGATCCTCGAGCGCGCCGACCCGGTCCCACCGTTCCAAGATCTTGACGAAGGCCTCCTGGGCGATGTCCTCGGCCTCGCCACGATCGCGGGTGACGAGGCACATCGCCCCGTAGAGACGGTCGCGGTGCGTCGCGAAGAAGGCGTCGAAGGGAACGGCCGCGGCGTTGGCCACGACCGCCGGCGCCGAGGTCGCCTTAGTCGGTTCGTTCATCAGGCCATGGACCATCGAGGGGGTCCGTTCGCTGAACGACCGTAAGAGGTTGTTCGCGGCGGCGCGAGCGGGATGGCCGCGCCGCTATCCTGGGGCGCCTGATGGCTCTTCCGACGCAAGCCGACCGCTTCGCCCGCCGTGAGGTCGACGATCCCGCTCCCGTCTGGCGCATCAGCGCGATCCCTGTATCGCTCGAACAGAACTGCTGTCCGAGTCGCGATAACGCTCGAACACGAGCTTGCCGCCGTTCACGTGACACAGCTTCGGAGCCGTCGTGTGAAACGTTCGGACTCGATGTCAACGAATCGGTCACCTCGGGTGTTCATGTGTGGACGAGGGAAGGCGAACGCGATGGACATCGGCGAGATTCGAAGGGTGATCGAGGTGGAGCCGCTCACCGTCCCGGTGCCAGAGGTGATCCCGATCCCAGATCCCGTTCCTGAGCCGGTCGTCGCACCCGCGAGATGAGCAGCGGTGTGTGATCAGCTGAGCGTGGAACCAGTCGAGGGCTGGCGTGCCTGGCACCTTCGGTCGACCGAACGAGGACCCTTGCTGATGCCGATCGGCAAGGGGCGCCCCTGGCTGCCGCTCCAGCCTGCGAATGCGAGATGCTGGAGGCATCGCCGACATCGCGCGCCGGACGTTGCGTGCACCTGTGGCCTCTACGCGGTCGACGATCCGAGACATCTCCGGTGGGCGCGCTCCCCGGCGGTCGTCGGCACGGTCGCGCTGTGGGGGCGGGTGGTGGTGCACGACATCGGTTGGCGCGCCGGTTACGCGTATCCCCAACGGATCGCCCTCGTCTGCCATGTGTGTCTCTCCCAGCGCGCACTCACCGGCGCCTTGCCCACCGTCGTCGTCCAGGAGCGAGACGTGCTGACGCCGCTTTGCTCGCGGCACCTCGGGGTCGCTGTCGAGACCGGACGGCGGACCCGCGATGCCCTGCCGGTCGAAGGCGTCCTCGCAGCGCTCACGGAGGGATACGCGATCGAGATGCTGCCCACGGCGGCGTGATACAGCCGCTCGTCCTCCCCTGGCCTCCGAGACGATCATCTGGGGTACCAGAGAGTTCTAGGCTCTCCTCAGCGATCACGCGTGGCTGGGGGTTCATGCGCCGATGAATGAATCGCTGTCCAGGTCGGCGAGCGAGTCTGACCGTGTCGTGGCCACCGACGACAGGGCCTTCGACGCGTTCTTCACGACACATCAGCATCGACTGTTCACGGCGATGTGCCTGGTGACGCGCGACCGGAGCGAGGCCGAGGACATCACGCAGGAGGCCTTCGTGCAGGTTCTGGAGCGCTGGGACCGGGTGAGCGTGATGGATGACTCCGAGGGCTATCTGTACCGCACCGCGATGAATACCTTCCGTAAACGGTACCGCCGCAGCCTCGTGGCGATCCGGCGAACCTTGAGGCCTGCTCCGCGGCCCGATCCGATCGCTGAGGTCGACACCAGAGATGCCGCGATCCGGGCGCTGGCCACGCTCAGCGATCGTCAGCGTGCGGCGATCGTTCTGACCGACCTGCTCGGCTACTCCTCCGAGGAAGCGGGGCGGATGTTGGCGATCCGCGCATCTACCGTGCGAGCGCACGTCTCGATCGCACGAGCAGCCCTCCGATCGACCATGAGTGAGGACCGATGACAGAACACGACGCGCTGGAACGAGCCCGAATCGGGATCCGCCCGTCGGCTCTCAAGGTAGACGACATCTACCGACGGAAGGGGCAACGACAGACCCGACGGCGGGTTGGCGCAGCAACGACGGCATTCGTTATCGTGCTGCTCACGGTCGTCCTGTTCCTCCGCTCGTTCTCGGACCAGGCGGTCGTGCCGGGCATTTCGAACGTGCCGACACCTTCCACCCAGACATCACCAGACGTGAAGACGACGGCTATCAACTTCCCTTCCTCTTTTGAAATCCGCGCCGTCGCTACGCTCGGAACGCTCTTCGTGGCCGTCGGGGTCGACGCGAATCGTGGCGCCGATGCGTGGTACTCGAGCGACGGACAGCGGTGGGACCGAGCAGCAGTGGCTGCGCCGGGTCGCGGCGACGCCGTCATGCTCGGGGTGGTCGAGGTCGACTCGGTACTGCTCGCCTGGGGCGGCGCGGGCGACGATGGGTACGTCTGGCGATCCGAGGACGGGAAGTCCTGGGAATCGGTCCCCGATGAATCGATGTTCGGTGGTACCGGCATCCAATCGATCTCGTGGATCAGTGCGCACGACGGAGGGGTTGGAGGTCGCGAGCGGTCGGCGGGCTCGGACAAATGGCACCTCGTCGCCTGGGTGCCGGTGAGTGGGGGTCGCTGGGAACGCATCGCCCCTGTGTCCCGGCAAGGCTTTGAAGTCATACTATCGACTTCTTCGATACCGGATATAACCACTACGTCCAACGACCGCGGCACGGTGAAGATCGACTCCGGCCAACCGAGCACTGTGTCCTTCACCCCTTCGGAGGGCTAAGTGGGACGTTCGTTGCTGGGCTTCGCCCTCATCCGGGTGAAGTATCGGTGGCGGCTCTCGATCGACCCTCCTGAGAAGCGCGTGCTCGCGAAATTCCTGTCCAGCCGGCGTAGACAGGGTGATAAAACTGCCGCAGCGGGCCCCGAAGGACCCCGGCGATGGTGGCGGAGGAGGCAAGTGCGACCCTGCCTATCCAACCGTGTGCATCCCACCGCCCCCTCCCGATCTTGACTGCGGCGACATCGCCTATCGAAACTTCAAGGTGCTTGCCCCTGACCCGCACAACTTCGACTCCGATGGTGATGGCGTGGGATGCGAGACTTGATGTCGCGAAGCGGCGCCGAACATCCGATGAACCGCATGCCCTAGCTGGTGGCGGACTCTGGCTGAAACATAGCCGCAGAAGCGGCACTTGCGGGAGGCTAATCGCGTTTGCCCCGCGGCTCGGATCTGCTCTCCGACCTCCTGGCCCGACCGCGCCGGACTGCTTCGCGTCCGACGGGACGTGCATTTCGATGTCCGGCATGCTCAGAAGCCCTGACAATCCCCAACAACCCCGAACAGATTATCCCCTTCGCCCCCGGCCCTGCCCAGGAGGATGAGCAGCTCAAGGTTCGCATAAAGATCTTCCTATGCACCACCGATCAGGCGCACGATCGCGAGCGGGTTCTATGGTCGCCGGACATCTCGGTATGACCAAGATGTGCAGCGCGAAGCCCCTGTCGCGTGTTCATGTAGCACGATGGAATCACATCTTCGATCCGTGCCTGAGGCGACCGTCGAGGAGGCCGGCGTGGCCGAATCTGCTCTCAGCTTTGCGGAGTTCTACGACGCGAATTTCCAACGCATCTTCACGACGCTCTGTCTGGTGACCGGGAACCGCCACGAGGCTGAGGAGATCGCCCAGGATGCGTTCCTCCGGATGTTCGAGCGCTGGGACCGGGTCGGAGCCTTCGATGATCCGACTGGCTACTTGTTCCGCGTTTCTATGAATGTGTTCCGCAATCGCTATCGGCGCGCTTCACTCGCGGTTCGTCGTGCCCTCTCGCTCGCACCGGTTACGGACGACCTTGCGGCAGTCGAGACCCACGACGAAGTCGTACGGCTGCTCCGGCCGCTGAGTCCGCCCCAACGCGCCGCAGTCCTGCTAACCGCCCTCCTCGATTACTCGGCCGAAGACGCAGGCGAGATGCTCGGCATCAAGGCCTCGTCCGTGCGCTCACTCACGACACGTGCCCGGGCCCAGATGAAGCAGGAGGTGGTCGATCCTCATGAGTGACAAGCACGACGTCCTTGACCGCTTCTCACCGTTCTTCCCCGCGCCCGGGCAGTCGCTTGAAGAGCTTTATCGCCGGCGCGATCGCAAGCGCCGCAACCAGCGGATCACCGCCGGTGTGCTCGGAGTGGTGATCGGTCTCGCAGCGATCCTGGTCGGATCGAGCGTGGTGCGTTCGGCTGTTGTGGTCCCCGCCAACCCAACACCAGCGCCCTCGATAACGAGCGTGGCGAGCGATCTCCCTCGCCTGCTTCACGCAGGAGAAGTCCTGGTCGAGGGTGATGGGCTCGCTCGGGTCGACGCACTCGACACGAGCACAGGAGAACGACGCGCGCTCGTCGAGTGCGTGAAACCCTGCGTCGGCACATATGTCCAAGCCATTTCGGCCGACGGTCGGTGGCTGGCCTACGGAGTCTCGACGTGCGCCGCTGCCGGACCGTGCGAATCCGAAGCCGGCATCTGGGTCACGAACGCGCTCGGTTTGCCGCGGCAGTTGACCCAAGCGTGCGACCAACTGGATTCCTGTCACGCGGAAAGGCTGGCGTGGTCGCCACAGGGAGCCACGCTGGCTGTTTACGAAGGGGGCGATGAACCCCAGCTGTTCACCATCGACCCACAGAGCGGGGATCGAACAACCATCGCGAGGCCGAACGCCGATGTCTCCGTTCTCACCTGGTCGCCCGATGGAGCGAGCATCATCTACGCCGATGGCGGACTTGAATCGGTTGACCTCGAAAGCGGCGAGACCACCACGCTGCCGAGCACCGTGGGCGGCGTCATTAGCATCGACTGGTCACCTGACGGGTCGCGACTCGTGCTTGACGACACCCTCGCCGGAAGGAACAGGATCGTCGTCATGAACCAGGACGGATCAGATCCGCGCGTCCTCGCCGATGCGGATGCTTCTGCGGGCCCGGGCGCCCCGGCGTGGTCCCCTGACGGCACGCGCATAGCCTATGTTTCGACACCACGGCACGCAGGCACCAGTGATGAACATTTCTCCTTCGACGTCTGGGTGGTCGGAGCCGATGGTTCGGGCTCAACCCGACTCTTTCAGGGCAATTGCTGCATCGTTGACTGGGACGGTCCGATCTGGTCTCCGGACGGCAGCAGGATCGCGTTCCGCGACGACATCGACGTCTCGTACCCAGACTGGCTGGCCGTGAACGCCGACGGTTCTGGCTCGCCCGAGCGGATCACGGAATCCGAGGTGAAGAGCTGGTGACGAGCTTCCGCGGTCCCATCGCCCGGCCAGCGCTTAATGGCCGGCGACCTGGGCCGCGCTCGCAGTCATGGCGAAGCTGGCGTGATCCGCGCCCGTTCATCGTGGCCATGCTCCTGATTGGGACAGGCGCCTGTTCCGGGGCAAGCAATTCGACGGGCGTATCTCCCACGGGCTCTTCCCAGGAAGCGTTCGCATCCAGCCACTACGGCTACTCGATTACTTCGACCGATTGGAAGGGCGCACAGGCGACCACCGCGTGGGACGGTACCGGCGCGCCCGGGGACACCGATCCGAGCGTTGACACCCTCTTCGGTGCGAAGGGGCAGACAGCGTATGCGTACGGCGAGCCTACGACGGACACGCTCGAGAAGTTCACCGCCACCTCGCGCAAGGTGGATGCGACCGTCCACCCTTGTCCGGTGAAACCCGAGACAACCGACGCCATTTCGGTCGGGAGCGAGCGGGCCATCCTCGACGATGAGCATTGCCATGGTGCTTACGTGATCTTGGCGTACGTGGTCCACTCCGGTCACGGATACGTCTTCTTCACCTTCTCGCCTGCGAAGGACGCGGACACGGATACGTTCACACGCGGCTGGTTCACGTCCCTACTGAAGGATGTTTCCTTCCCCTCGTAGGCATCGCGCTCGCTAGTCCGGCGCGACGCCAGGTGCTCAGGGGGTGGAGGGAGGTGCTGGGAGCGGATGGTCGAGCTGTACGGGTGGCCGACGTAACGCCCCGCGTTTGCTCGGGGTGTTCCAGTGGCCGCGGGCCTCGCATAGGGTTGCTGCGGTATGACACGGATTCTGCGATCTTTCGCGGCGCTGGGTCTCGGCTGGGCGCTCGCCGCTTGTGCCTCAACCACGCCGCTCACGGCCGAAGGGTCGAGCGTCACGGCCTCGATCCAGGTCAGGGTGGTCACTCCCTCGCCCTGTCCGGAGACTGATTGCGGGATTCCCACGCCGGACTGCAAGGGCGACGCGGAGGTGGTCGGCACCTACGATCCCTCCACCGGTGTGGTCGTAAACGACGTCGAGACCGACGTCGATAGTTGGGCTCAAGCAATCGTCGGTGGAGGTGATGCCACGTCTGGCATCCCAACACCACCCAACACCATCGCGTTCTTGGTACGACGCGACGGAAAGGACCTCGCCTTGCTGTGGTACAGAACCGACGGTGCAGATAGATGGATCAGGACCCGCTACGTAGCGTGCGAATGGGCGCTAAACGGCTAGGTCGCGCACTGTGGACGACGGACTCCGCGACCTGCTGCTGCAACTCTCGCCCTCGACGCGGGATCACCTTCGCACCGTCCTGATCCGCGACGACCGGGACGCCCTAGGGCGTGTAGCCCACGGCGGCGGCCCAATCGAGGTCGACGTGGAGAGTGCCCGAAGCATCGGAGGTGTCCACCGTCACCGTGGACGGCATGCGGTTACCGGATCCCTCTACGCGAGGAGCTTGCAGGCGTCGAGCACCTGACCAGTCACCGAGTACGAGAGGATGCGCTCCTTCGAGTCGAGGACTATCGTCTGGTGACCGCTCACGAAGTACTCATGGCCGCCGGGACCGACCGTTCCGTACGGACCCGGTTCCCCTTCCGAGAAGTCCTCCCAGCGCGATCCGTCGATCACGACGAGGAAGGTGCCATCGGCTTGCGCCGTGACCGTGCGGTGGTAGGTGGATGTCTGAAGGTAGGACCTGCCCGACTCGACGTTCGTGATGTTGATCCTCGCGTTGGTCACCGACACTTCGTGGCCATCGCTGTAGACCCAGTCGATGCCCGCGACGGTGACGTTGACCAGTTCCCCGAACCCACACCCTTCGGTCTTGCTGGCCTTGAAGAAGACCGTGAGCACATCTGATACGCGCTCCAACCCGGTGAGCCCGTTCGACCCTTCGCCCTCCGTGAGGGGAAACGGAGGTTGCCACCATCACGGCTCGTCATCGGCGTCGATCGCCGTGATCCACTTCATTCACCAGAAACCGCGGCACCCTGGCGCGACCAGGCATGCGGGAGCGCAGTGACCATCTCATGGTGCCACCGAGTGCGGCGAACGCGTCAGGCCTCGAAGCGGAACGGATCGAACGCGTCCGCGTCGAACGGGTGCGGTTCATCGAGCACCATCGACGCCACCAGTTGGGCCGTTCCACCTGCCAGCAGCACCCCCTCGGGGCCGTGACCCGTGGCCGCGAGCAAGCCGTCGCGCAACCAGCCGACGAGCGGCCGGTCATCAGGCGACATCGGACGGATCCCCCATCGGATGCCACCCACCGTCAGGCGTGCGAGCGCCGGCGCGATGCGCACGGCGCGGCGCGCGATCCGCGCAGGTGCGTCGACATCTTCCGCCTCGGGCCGTAGCGCCAGGTGGTGCGACGCGCCGCACACGATTGCGCCGTCGTAGGACTGGTGCAGCAGCGCGGAAACGCCGGGGTCGCGCGGTGGCGCCTCACCGAGCTCGGCGGCAGTCGGCCCGGTCTCGCGCTCACTCCAGTCGCCGTCCTCTTCCTCGATCAGATGCCGCAAGAGGCCGGGCGTGCCGTTGAGCTCCACGATCCAGCCCCGCGCCCCGCTGACGGGAAGGACGATGCCGCGCTTGAGTGCGAGCGGCGACGACCACGGACCTGCCGCGAGCACGACGGCGTCGGCGCGAATGACCCCCTCGTCGGTCACGACACCCGTCACCCGAGAACCGTCCTGGACGACGTCGCGCACGGTGCAGTGCGTTCGCACGTCGGCGCCGCTCGCCCGCGCGGCGAGCGCGAGCGCCACGGTCAGCGCACCGGGGTCGATCCGTCGTCCCTGGTCCAGCAGCCACGCCTCCGCGAGGTCCGGCGCGAGCGCCGGCTCGACGTTCCGCAAGGTGGCGCCGTCGAGACGCTCGGCTTGGGTGCCCGCGGCCTCCCGATCGGCGACGCGCGATCGGAGCACATCCGCGCCCGCGGCCGTCGTGGCCACCATCGGTGCCCAACCGGGTCCGGGTCGAACCGGACCGGCACCTCCGAGCCCTCGATCACCTCGCGGTACATCGCGAGGCTTCCAGCACTCATCGGCCGCAGCGGTGGATCGTCAGAGAGGACGAACCAACCCTGGTTGCGGCCCGAGGCGCCGGCGGCGAGCTCGTCACGCTCGACGAGCATCACGGTCGAGCCACGGCGTGCGAGTTCGTAGGCACATGCCGCGCCCACGACGCCTCCACCGATCACGACCGCGTCCGGCATGGGTGCAGCGTATAGGCGAGCCGCCTTCTCACCGACCGAGTGATGGCCGGGAACGAGCAGGTTCAGGTTAATGGGTGGGCGCTGAGGGGCTCGAACCCCCGACCTTCGCCTTGTAAGGGCGCGACGAGCGCGCAAACCAGGGGCCTTCCG
>CAWAAO010000004.1:0-284100 GCA_963780015.1 uncultured Actinomycetes bacterium | reverse complement strand
CCACGCTCGAGCCTCTCGAGCCGGACGAGCCAGGCGTGGTGGTCTCCGTCGACGGAGAGGCAGCCGAGGTGATCGCCCACGCCCTGACCGGGCTGGGCCTGGCACGTCCGGACACCAACAGAGGACCGAGCGAAGGGAACAGCCCATGACCACCCTGATGACCGGCCTGACGACCGGCCCGCCCCATCTGCTGCCGCTCGCCGAGGACACGCCCACCTTGACCGACGCCGGCAACACCCAGATCGTGCTCGCCGTCCTGCTCGGCATCGCCGCCGTGGTCGTGCTGATCGTCTGGGCCAAGATGCACCCGTTCCTCGCGCTCATGCTGGGCACCGCAGTGATGGGGATCGTGGCCGGGGTCGCCCCACTCGACATCGTCACCAGCTTCACCACCGGCTTCGGAGGCACCGTGGGAGCCGTGGGGCTGCTGATCGGCCTGGGCGCGATGATCGGTGCACTGCTCGCCGACTCCGGCGGGGCGGACACGATCGTGGACACGATCATCGGCAAGGTCGGCTCCCGGGGACTGCCGTGGGCGATGGCGCTGATCGCGGCCATCTTGGGTCTCCCCCTGTTCTTCGAGGTGGGCGTCGTCCTGCTGGTCCCGGTGGTCATCCTCGTGGCGCGCCGGACGGACGTCCCCTTGATGCGGGTCGGCATTCCTGCGCTGGCCGGTCTCTCGATCCTCCACGGCCTGGTCCCGCCCCACCCCGGTCCGCTGGTCGCCATCGACGCCCTCGGCGCCGACCTCGGTCTGACGCTGCTCTTCGGGTTGGTCGTCGCCGCGCCGACGCTGCTGATCTGCGGTCCGCTGCTGGCCCGGTTCGTCGAACAGTGGGTGCCCCTCCACGCCACCGACGAAGCGGTCGCGCGTGTCACAGGCGGCAACCTCGGGTCACGGGCCGACGCCACGGCGCCGGACCCCGCCGGCCCGCAGACCGCCGGCGCCACCGGGGGTAGGACCACCGCGGGCACGGCCACCGGCGAGGATCCTGAACGCACTCCGGCTGCGGACGGTGGCCGTCGCCGGCCTTCGTTCGCGTTCGCGGTGGTGTCGATCACGCTGCCGGTGATCTTGATGCTCGTCCGGGCCATCGCCGAGCTGACCATGGACGAGGGGACGCAGCCTCGCACCTTCCTGGAGTTCATCGGCACCCCCGCGGTGGCACTGCTGCTGGCCGTCCTGCTCTCGATGTTCCTGCTGGGCTACAGCACCGGGATGAGCCGCGAGGGCGTGGAGAAGGCGATGGGGTCGGGCCTGCCGGGCATCGCAGGCATCCTGCTCATCGTCGCGGCCGGCGGAGGGTTCAAGCAGATGCTCGTGGACGCGGGGGCCGGCGGAGTGATCGCGGACTGGGCAGACGGCTCGGGGATCTCGACGCTGGTGCTCGGCTGGCTGGTAGCAGTGGGCGTCCGGCTCGCGACCGGCTCGGCCACGGTGGCCACGATCACCGCCGCGGGCATCGTCAGCGGCATCGCGACGGGCATGGGGACCAACGAGCTCTCGCTGCTGGTGCTCGCGATCGGTTGTGGCTCGCTGTTCTTCAGCCACGTCAACGACGCGGGCTTCTGGCTCGTCAAGGAGTACTTCGGCCTCACCGTCGGGCAGACCATCAGGTCGTGGTCGGTGATGGAGACGGCGATCTCCGTCGTCGGCATCATCTGCGTCCTGCTGCTCAATCTCGTCGTCTGACCCGTCCGCGTCAGGGTCGTGGGTCCCACGCAGCGCTATGGCGCTGGTTCAGGCACACGACCCACGAGAGGCGGGCTGGCTACGCTGCGTCGATGGCGAGCATCGAGGTGTCCGGACCGGCCGTCGACCGCTCCGAGGAGGTGCTGACCCCCGAGGCGCTGGCGTTCGTGGCCGACCTGCAGCGGCAGTTCGGCGGTCGCCGCAACGAGCTGCTCGCCGCGCGACGTACCCGCCGGGAGCGGATCGCGGCCGGCGAGCGGCCGGCGTTCCTGGACTCCACCGCCGAGATCCGCGGCGCCGACTGGCAGGTCGCGCCGGCCCCGCGCGACCTGCGCGACCGCCGGGTCGAGATCACCGGGCCGACCAGCCGCAAGATGGCGATCAACGCGCTCAACTCCGACGCCCGCGTCTGGCTCGCCGACCTCGAGGACGCCAACACGCCCCACTGGCGCAACGTCGTCGAGGGCCAGGTCAACCTGGCCGACGCCGTCCGGCGCACCATCGCCTTCACCTCGCCGGAGGGCAAGGGCTACCAGCTGAAGGACCCCGACCACCTGCCGGTGATCCTGCCCCGGCCGCGCGGCTGGCACCTCGACGAGGCGCACCTGACGCTGGACGGCAGGCCGCTCGTGGGCGGGCTCGTCGACTTCGGCCTGTACTTCTTCCACAACGCCGCCGAACAGCTCTCGCGCGGCAGCGGCCCGTACTTCTACCTGCCGAAGATGGAGTCGCACCTCGAGGCGCGGCTCTGGAACGACGTCTTCTGCCACGCGCAGCACGAGCTCGGGATCCCGCAGGGCTCGGTCCGCGCGACCGTGCTGATCGAGACGATCACCGCGGCGTTCGAGATGGAGGAGATCCTCTGGGAGCTTCGCGACCACGCCAGCGGGCTGAACGCCGGCCGCTGGGACTACCTGTTCAGCATCATCAAGAACTTCCGCGAGGCCGACGGGTTCACCCTCCCCGACCGCAGCGCGATCACCATGAAGGCGCCGATGATGCAGGCGTACGCCGACCTGCTGGTGCAGACCTGCCACAAGCGGGGGGCCTTCGCGATGGGCGGGATGGCAGCGTTCATCCCGTCCCGCAAGGACGCGGCGGTCAACGACGCGGCGTTCGCCAAGGTCCGCGAGGACAAGGAACGCGAGGCCCGTGCCGGCTTCGACGGTTCGTGGGTCGCCCACCCGGACCTGGTGCCGGTCTGCGCGGAGATCTTCGACGACGTGCTCGACGGCGACAACCAGGTCACCCGTCAGCGCGACGACGTCCGCGTGACCGCCGCCGACCTGCTCGCGGCCGCCGCCACGCCCGGCGAGCGGACCATGGACGGGCTACGGCTCAACATCAACGTGGGCATCGCGTACGTCGCCGCGTGGCTGGCCGGCAACGGCGCGGCCGCGATCCACAACCTCATGGAGGATGCGGCCACCGCCGAGATCTCCCGCTCGCAGATCTGGCAGTGGACGCACAGCTCGGTCACCCTGGCGACCGGGGAGACGGTGACCCGGGAGCTCGTCGAGTCGGTGGTGACCGACGAGCTGACCGCGTTGCGCGACGCCGGTTGGTACGCCGACCACCTCGACGCGGCGCGCGACGTCTTCGTCGCCACCGCGCTCGACGACGAGTTCGTCGACTTCCTGACGCTGCCCGCTTACGCGGAGGTCGTCCGCGCGGGAGAGTGAACCCCATGCCGCTCGCCGATCCCGTCTTCCTGGCCGACCGACTGGCGCACTGGGCGGAGGTGAAGCCCGACGAGACCGCGGTGACGTACCTGAACCGGTCGTGGACCTGGGCGCAGTGGTACGACCGGGTGCGCCGGCTCGCCGGAGCCCTGCAGGACATGGGGATCGGGCGCGGCGACGTGGTGTCGTTCCTCGACAAGAACCACCCGGCCTGCGTGGAGCTGACCTTCGCCTGCTCCCTGGTCGGCGCGGCCAACGCGATCGTCAACTTCCGGCTGGCCGGCGACGAGGTCGACTACGCCGTCAACGACGCGGGCTCCCGGATGCTGCTCGTCGGCAGCGAGCTGATGCCGCTGGTCGAGAAGCTGCGCGACCGTCTGCCCCGCGTGGAGCGGGTGGTCGAGGTGACGCCGGACGGCGCGGCAGGAGACGAGTACGAAGCGCTGCTCGCCGCCGCGACCCCCGTCGACCGCGACCCCGCGGTGACGCCCGACGACGTCGTGCTGGTCATGTACTCCTCCGGCACGACCGGACACCCCAAGGGCGTGATGCTCTCGCAGGCCAACATGCTCGCCCACACCGTGAACGCCCACGACGGCTGGGTTTTCGAGGACGGCGACGTCAACCTCGTCGCGATGCCGCTGTTCCACGTCGGCGGGTCGTCGTACGTGCTGTTCGGCGTCCACGACGGCACCCCCAGCCTGATGACCCGCGACCCCGACGGCGCCTCGCTGGCCGGCGCGATCATGGCCGGCGCCAACCGGACCTTCCTGGTGCCGGCTGTGCTCGCCCAGGTGCTGCAGAGCGGCGAGCAGGCGGTCGCGGTGTTCGGCAGGCTCAAGACCTACACGTACGGCGCGTCCCCGATGCCGCTGCCGCTGCTGCGGGCCGCGATGGAGGCGTGGCCGGCGACCGACTTCATCCAGGTCTACGGGCTGACCGAGGTCGGTGGCGTGGCTACCCACCTGATGCCCGAGGCCCATCGCGACGCGGTGTCATCGGGCCACCCGGAGCGGCTGGTGTCGGCGGGACAGCCGATCCCCGGGATGGAGCTGAAGATCGTCGACCCGGTCACGCTCGACGAGCTGCCGGCCGGCGAGAACGGCGAGATCTGGTTGCGCACCAGCCAGCTGATGAAGGGTTTCCTGGGCAAGCCGGAGGCGACGGCCGAGGTGGTGCGGTCCGACGGGTGGTTCCGCACCGGTGACATGGGCAAGGTCGACGACGAGGGGTTCGTGTTCGTCGAGGACCGGATCAAGGACATGATCATCAGCGGCGGCGAGAACATCTACTCGCCCGAGATCGAGCGCGTGCTGGCCGAGCACCCTGCCGTCATGGAGGTCGCGATCATCGGCGTCCCCGACGACCGCTGGGGCGAGACGGTGAAGGCGGTCGTGGCGCTCAAGCCGGACACGACGGCGACCGACGACGAGCTGATCGCGTACTGCCGCGAGCACCTCGCGGCGTACAAGTGCCCGACCTCCGTCGACATCCTCGCCGCCCTCCCGCGCAACCCGACCGGCAAGATCCTCAAGCGCCGACCTGCGCAAGCCCTACTGGGAAGGCAGGGACAGGAAGGTCGTCTGAGGCGAGCACCGATGAGTTTGCCGGCGAGCCGATGTCGAAACCCTCGGCCGCTGATCGAGGCACAGGCATGACCCAGACCAAGGAGACCACCGTGACCACCCAGACCCAGACCCTCGAGCTGCCCGACGTCGACCTCACCTACGACGTACGTGGACCGATCCCGACCGCCGACGGCCGCCCGCTGCTGCTGATGATCGGCCAGCCCATGCAGGCCGACGGGTTCGGCGACCTGGCGGCCCAGTTCCCCGACCGCACGGTGGTCACCTACGACCCGCGCGGCCTCGGGCGCAGCAGCGTGCGACGTGACGGTCGCGACGACCAGCGACCCGAGGACCAGGCAGCCGACCTGCACGCTCTGGTCGAGCACCTGTCGTCGCTGGGAGGTGCCGGGCCGGTCGACGTGTTCGGCAGCAGTGGTGGCGCGGTGGCCGGGCTCACCTGGGTGTCGCTGCACCCCGACGACGTGGCGACCCTCGTCGCGCACGAGCCGCCGTCGACCTGGGCCCTGCCGAACGACGCCGAGGCGGCCGACCGTGCGTTCCGTGGGGTGCGGGAGGCCTACCAGGCCAAGGGCGTGGGCGCCGGCATGGCGACGTTCATCGGCCTGACCATGTGGCCGGGCGAGTTCACCGACGCGTACTTCGCCCAACCGGCCCCCGACCCAGCCATGTTCGGGATGTCGACCGAGGACGACGGCCAGCGCGACGACGCGCTGCTGTCGGAACGAGCGGTGACGGTGACCACCCACGAGTACGACCTCGACGCCATCAAGGCCGCACCCACCCGCGTCGTGCTGGGAGTGGGCGAGGAGACGGGCACCACGATCACCGCCCGCACCGCTCAGGCCGTGGCCGAGCGCCTCGGGTCGGAGCTGGTGGTCTTCCCCAGCCACCACGGCGGTTTCGTGGGCGGCGGCCCGGAGAACCCGTACGCCGGCAAGCCGGTCGAGTTCGGGGTCACGCTTCGCTGGCCGGTTTCATGATCGAGCCCGTCATGGGATCGGGGGGCTGTGTCGCGCCGCCGGACGCGTTCTGGCCGGCCTTGCTCGATCTCTGCCGCGAGTTCGACTTCCTGTTGGCCGTGGACGAGGTCAAGACGGGGTTCGGTCGAACCGGGCACATGTTCGCCGTGGAGCGGTGGGGCGTCGAGCCCGACCTGATGGCGCTCGGCAAGTCGATGGGCGGTGGCGTGATGCCGATCGGCGCGGTGCTCGGCACGGAGGCCTCGATGGACTTCGACGACGTCTCGACCGGTTCCACCTGGTCGTGGCTGCCGGCGGCGTGCGCGGCGGCGCTGGCCACGCTGGATGTCTTCGACCGCGAACCGGTCCTGGAGAACGTTCGTGCCCTGGAGACGGCGGGGATCGAGGGGCTTCGGGAGCTCATGGCGAAGTACCCGGCCATCGGCGACGTGCGCGCCGTGGGCTGTTTCATGGCGGTCGAGTTCGTGAAGGACCGCGTCACGAAGGACCGCGACCTGGAGCTGCAAACGCGCGTCGCGAACGCCTGTGTGCAGCGAGGTCTGCTGCTCGACCCGTCCACGACGTCGTTGAACATCCAGCCCTCGCTGATGATGCCGGTCGACGTCATGGGAACCGTCCTCGACATCCTCGACGAGGCGATCGGCGAGGCAGTGGGGTCGGGCGCGTGATCGACGCCGATCGGTTCGACGAGCTGGCCGGCGGCCTGAACCACCCCGAGGGAGTCGCGTGGGACCCTGTCGGCGGCCGAGTGGTCGCCGGCGGCGAGGGCGGAGAGATCTACACGGTGACGCTCGACGGTGAGGTGACCGTGGTCGGCTCGACCGGCGGATCGATGCTCGGCGTGACGGTCGACGGACGAGGGCGCGTGTACGCGTGCGACGAGGGCAACGGCGAGATCGCACGCTGGGATCCCGTGACGAAGGAGATCACGACCTATGCGCGCGGCGTCGGCGGCGAGGACATGGACTGCCCGAACGTCGCGGCGTTCGGCCCCGACGGCGCGTTGTACGTGACCTGCTCAGGGGAGGCGGGACGTCCCGAGATCCTGCGGATCGCGCCGGGTGGGGACCCGGTGGAGCGCTGGACCGACGCGGTTCCCGCGTATCCCAACGGAGCGTTGGTCACGCCGGACGGCTCGGCGTTGATCGTGGTCGAGTCGCACGCCCAACGGCTCGTTCTCGTCGAGATCGATCCGGACGGTGCCGCAGGCGACGTGTCGGTGATCGCCGAACTTCCCGACACGGACGCCGACGGAGTGGCGCTCGCCACCGACGGGTCACTCTGGGTCACGCTCTATCGACCGGACGGGCTCGTTCGGATCGGGCCCGACGGCGGACGTCGAGTTGGTCCTCGACGACCATCTCGCCCAGACGTTCGACGCGCCGACGAACATCGCGTGGGTCGGGGCCGAGCTCGATCGTGTCGTGGTCGCCAACGTCGGCGATACGTTCCTGTCGATCGGCGACGTCGACGCCGCGGGCGAACCCCTGCACTACCCGGTCTTCGACTGACCCCTAGGACTGCGAGCTCGGCACTCGACCCGCGACGGTCGTGCCTCGGCCCGGCACGCTTCGCACCTCGAGCGTGTCCGCCCAGGGCGTCGAGGCGGTCCGCCATGCCCTGCAGCCCCGTGCCGTAGCCGGTCGACCCTTGATCGAACCCTACGCCGTCGTCGATGACCTCGAACGCGAGCATGCCCGTGCTGTCGGTGAGTCGGATCGTCGCTTCGCTCGCGCTCGCGTACTTGGCGACGTTCTGCAACGCCTCGAGGCAGCAGAAGTAGACCGCGGCCTCGACCTCCTGCGGGTAGCGCGCGATGCCGTCGGATTCCAAGGAGACCGGGACCGCCGACTTCCTGGCTTGCGACTCGAGCGCGGTCGCAAGTCCCTTGTCGGCGAGCAGCGGCGGGTAGATGCCGCGAGCGAGGTCGCGCAGGTTCTCGAGGGCGTCGGTCGCGTCGGCCTTCAGCTGGGCGAGCATCGTCTCGGTCGCCGCCGGATCACGTGTGGCGAGGGACTGCGCCAGGTTCGCCTTCACCGCCAACGCGACGAGCTGTTGCTGGGCGCCGTCGTGGATGTTTCGCTCCAGCTTCCGGCGTTCCTCGTCCTGCGCCTTCACCAAACGCTGCCGCGAGGCGCGAAGCTCCTCGATCAGCCGGACGTTGAACATCACGAGACCGGCCTGCGATGCCACGTCGTCGATCAACTTGGCTTCGGTGGGTCGCAGCGGATCGTTCGGCGGCTTGGTCAGGGTGATGGCGCCCAGCAGCTCGCCCTGATGCCGGACCGGAGAGACGCTCGAGGCCGTCGGAAATGCGGGCAAATCGTCGCCGTCGACCGGCACCGGCTCTGGCGACGGCTCGCTGCCGATCGGCCACGTCGCCGCCGGACGCAGCAGGTGGCCGGCCCGCAACCAGATGTCGGCGCGCCCTCCGGTCCCCTCCGCCAGTACGCGAGCCATGCGGGGCAGGATCTCGTTCAAGTCGTAGCTGCCGACCATCCGCTCCGAGAACTCTGACAGGACCTCGTAGGGCGTCGCGCGCCGTCCGTAGACGAGACGGTCCGCGAGCCGTTTCGCTCGCTCGCGCACCGGGTTGAAGGCGACGGCGATCACCGTGGCGGCCGCCACGGTCAGGAACGGGTTGTGCGTCGACCCGACCGCGGTGCCGAGCCCGATCACCACCGCGAGGTAGACGACGGTGAAGAAGGCGGCAAGCGATCCGTACAGGACCGTCTTGCTGATGACGAAGTCGAGGTCGTACAGGCGGTACTTCAGGACCGCAACGGCGATCGTCGTGAACAGGAAGACGAACGCCAGGCTCTGGACGACCAGCCACACCGGCGCGTTGGAGGCGAACGTCGGGATGAACAACACGATGAAGACCGACGCACCGGTTGCGAACCATTGCAGCTGCAGCCGCTCCTCTCCGATCGAGCCCCGGAACCGCACGATCACCGCCGCCACGGACACCACGAGGGCCGCCAACAGGGACACCGGCAGGAGCACCCACAATGGGCTGCCGCCGGGGGGAGGCGGGCCATAGGGGTCGTCCCAGCTCATCGTTGCGAACACGAAGAAGAACCCAGTGACGATCGTGAACACCCCCGCGACGAACCACGCGGCCACGCGCCACCGAGACGACTTCAGATGACCTGTCGGAAACAGCAGGAACAGGAAGCACAGGATGCCGAGCGGGATCAGGCCCATGGAGTTGGAGATCCACGCAGCGGCCCGGCCCGCGGGCAACGACCCCGGCTCCACGAGCAATGCGTGCAAGCCGTAGGCGGTTCCGAAGGTGGAGATGCCGAGCGTGAGTCCGGCTGTCAGGAACAACCAGCCGATCGGGTTCTTGGGCCTCCGCGACGCAAGGAGGATCCCGAAGCAGGTTGCCGCGATGTTGACCGCGCTGTTGAGCACGTTGGCGAAGTTCCAGGAACTGGCAGCCGCGACGTCCGTGGTCGGCAGTTCGGTCCCGCGATCGATGTACATCACTGCAAGTGCGCCGATCATCAGCGCGATCGACACGATCCCGATCGCCCACGCGAGCCTGGAAGCGGTCCTCGACGTCATCCTCGAGGCGATTCTTTCCCCATGCGGCCAAGAACGAAAGCGTGGGAACGCGAGGAAAATCGGCCTGGGCAGACCCCCGCGCCCGAGTGGTGCTGGCACCCGGACCCGAGGAACTCGACCGGTGACTGCCTTTCGAATAGACTCACGTCACTTGGAATCCACGCTCGTTGATCTCGAGATCGCGACGTTTGCGGTCGACGAGGTCGTCGAGGGGACCCAGACAGGGTGGAGCGACCGGCGTCTGACCGTGTCGCTACCGCAGCTCGCGGTCGGGGCCGGGGAACCGGCGTTGGCGGAGGCCACGGTCGAGGTCGTCCGTCCCGGCGATCCCGTTCGCATCTCGAACGTTCTCGATGTCGTGCTGCCCGACGTCCTCGTCGACGATGCCCGCCTCCATCGACTCGACGGCGTCGCCGTGGTCACCGTCTGCGACTGGGTGGCGGCCGGCTATCCGGAGGCGGACGAGCTGCCCGCGTCGCTGATCGACATGGCCGGCCCGGCCTCCGATCGCAGCCCCTGGGGCGGCACCGCGAACGTCGTCGTGCGCTGTATCCCGGCGCCGGGGGCCGCCATCCCCGAAGCGGACGCCGCGATCCGCCGGCTCGCGGCTCGCGTCGCCCGCGAGCTTGCGTTGGCGACGAGCGGTCGAGAGCCGACACGCATCGACGCCTACGGCCCGCTCTCGCCGGCAGACGGATCCTTGCCCGGCGTCGCACTCATCCTGCAGGTCGCCTCCGAGGGACCCCTCGTGGACACGTTCTGGGACGGACGGCCGCTCGATGTCTTCGAGCCGCGGGATCATCCCCGCCCGCAACGTGCTCGCCGGCTCCCTGACGAACGGTGCCTACGACTGGCCGGGCGTTCGCAACGTCACGGCCGTGTACCAAGACAACGCCCTGATCAGGGAGCTGCACGCGGCGCACGGCACGACGCTTCGATTCGTCGGCGTGATCCTCGCACCGGGCTATCTCGACGGGGCGACCCAGAAGCGGCTCGCCGCCGAAGGGTCCGCGTCGCTGGCCGCCGAGCTCGGCGCCGACGGCGTCGTCTGCACGACCTTCTCGTCGGGGAACTCCCACACGGACACGATGCTCACCGTGCAGGCCTGCGAGCGTCTCGGGATCCGCACCGTCGCCCTCGTCTGTGAGACCAACGGCGGGCTCACCGACCACGTCCCCGAAGCCACCTCGTTGATCAGCACCGGGAACGAGGACGAGCTCGTCGAGGCGTGGACGCCCGAGCGGGTCATCGGTGGGAGAGAGCTCGCGCTGATCGGCGAACGCGTTCCGGCGGTGCACTACGTCGGCGGCCTCGTCCAGACCGGCGACGCTCGATGGACGGCGGTGCCCGCATGACGGTCGTCCACTACCTCAATCAGTTCTTCGCCGGCCTCGGGGCAGAGGAGGCCGCCGGGCACGAGCCGGTGCGGCTCGACGGACCGCAGGGTCCCGGTCGCGCCCTCGCTGCCGCCGGTGTCGCTCCCGACGTGACGCTCGCGTGTGGCGACGACTACTTCGGCGAACACGAGACCGACGCCATCTCCACGCTGCTCGGCTGGCTCGACGAGCTCGCGCCCGACGTTCTGATCTGTGGTCCCGCCTTCGGTTCGGGGCGCTACGGCTACGCGTGCGGCGTGCTGGCGCGCGAGGCGGGGCGCGCCGGCATCCCGGTCGTCGCCGCGATGACGCCTGACTCACCGGGCGTGCTCGCTGCCGAGGGCGCCGCGTACATCGTGCCTACCGGCTCGAACGTCGCGAGCATGCGGGACGTCGTGCCGCTCGTGGCCTCGCTCGCTGCGAGGCTCGCGGCGGGCGAGCCCATCGGTGATGCCGACGCGGAGGGGTACCTTCCGCGAGGCGTCCGTGTGAACGTCCTGTCCGACCGCACCGGCGCGCAGCGCGCCCTCGAGCTGCTGCTCGCCAAGCTCGCCGGCGATGTCCGCACGGAGGTCGAGCCGCGCGGGGACCGAGTCCCACCGCCCGCGCCCGTCGCCGACCTGACGGCGACGAAGATCGCGCTCGTGACCGAAGCGGGCTGCGTGCCGCAGGGCAACCCCGATCGCCTGCCGACCCGCCACGCGAACGTGTGGCTGCGCTACCCGATCGTCGACGTCGATTCCCTGAGCGCAGACGCCTACGAGTCGGTGCACGCCGGGTTCGACACGACGTTCGCCAACCAAGATCCCAACCGCTTGGTGCCGCTCGACGCCGCGCGGGCGCTCGAACTCGAGCACGGGTTCGGCTCGTTGCACGACGCCTTCTACACGACGAGCGGGGTCGACACGCCGATCGCGATCGCCGCGCGCCACGGGCAGGAGATCGCGGCCGATCTCCGAGAGGCCAAGGTGGGCGCGGTGATACTCACCGGCACCTGAGGCACAGGAACGCGTTGCGGGGCAACGCTGGCGAAGGAGTTCGAACGAGAGGGCATACCGACCGTGTTCATCACCGCACTTCCCACGATCGCCCAGATGGTGGGCGCGAACCGCATCCTGCGCGGGGTGTCGATCACCCACCCGACGGGCGATCCGTCCCTGGCGACCGGCGACGAACACGACCTGCGCGTCGCGATCGTCCGCCGTGCGCTCGAGATGCTGACGGTCGAGGTCGAGCCCGGCACGGTGTGGGAGCTCGAGCGATGACTGCGCCACGACGAGCCGCGGTCACGCATGCGTCGCTCGTCCTCGAGCACGTGCCCGACCTCGTGCGATACGGCTCCAAGCCGAGTCGCGAGCCCGCGAAGCTCGACGCGCTCCAGGGCTCGCTGCGCACCTTCGACGACGCGGTCGCCTACGCGCCCAACCAGGTGTTCATCGGGAACCTCCCGCCGGAGGACCTCTGGGACCGGCCGCGCAACTGGTGGCAACACCCGGTCGGCGATGCATCGCCGACCGGCACGACCGGCGACATCATGCCGCAGGCCGCCTTCTACGATCTCCTCGCAGAGGTCGATCGTTTCGATCTGGTGCAGACGGCGACCGACGCCGACGGGCTTCCGCTCTTCGACGGCGACAAGCGCATCGGCTCGTTCGTCGGCGACCACGACCTCGACGAGTCGCTCAGCGCCCACGTGCTCCTGGAGAACCTCGCGATCAAGGCGAGCGGCGTCCACGCGCTGCGCGACCTGCTGGCGCGCACCGACATCGACCCCGCGTCCATCACGCACGCGATCGGCTGCGGCGAGGAGGCGGTGGGGGACCGGTACCAGCGCGGTGGCGGCAACATGGCCAAGGCGATCGCCGAGGAGTGCGGACTGTCGCGCGCGAGCGCCATCGACGTGAAGTCGTTCTGCGCGGCCCCGGTGCACGCGCTCGTGATCGCGGCGGCCCTGATCGAGGCGGGCATCGAGCAGCGCGTCGTCGTCGTTGCGGGCGGTTCGCTCGGCAAGCTCGGCATGAAGTTCGAAGGGGCGCTCGCCAAGGGGTTCCCGATCCTCGAGGACGTCCTCGCCGGGCTGGCCGTCGTGCTCGAGCCCGCCGACGGCTCCAACGGACCCGTGCTGCGCACCGACGCCGTCGGCCGCATGCCGATCGATGCCGGTGAGACGCCGCAGGCGCAGCTCGGCGCGCTCGTCGGCAACCCGCTCGACGCGCTCGGCATCGGCATCGCCGACGTCGGCACCTACGCCACGGAGATCCACAACCCCGAGATCACCGAGCCCCAGGGTGGCGGCGACGTGGCCGACCGCAACTACAAGATGCTCGCGGGGCTGGGCGTGCTGCGCGACGAGCTCACACGCGCCGACATCCCGGGGTTCGCGCGCGCCCACGGCTTGCCCGGGTTCGCGCCGACCCAGGGCCACATCGCGAGCGCGATGCCCTGGCTTCCGCACGCCCTTGCGCGCATGCGCGCAGGCGATCTGCACCGAACGATGCTGATGGCCAAGGGCTCGCTGTTCCTCGGACGGCTGACGCGCCAGTGGGACGGCGTGTCCGTGACCCTCGAAGCGTGAAAGGAGACCGCACATGGCGATGATCGAGGCGACGGTCGAGACGTTCGCCGACCTCAGCGGCGTCGGGGAGGTGCTCGTCGACATCTGGGGACCGCAGTGCCAGCCCTGTCTCGCGTTGATGCCCGCGGTCGAGGCGCTGGAGGCGACCTACGGCGACCGGGTGCGGTTCCTGACGGTCAACGCGCCCGACAACCGCACGGTCTGCCGGGATCTTCGCGTCGCCGGGTTGCCGGCCTATCTGACGATGCGCGACGGCGTCGAGGTCGAGCGACTCACGAGCAACGGCACCACGCCCGAGCAGATCGAACAGGCGATCATCCGGCTGCTCGACGGCGCGCCCGCCGTCGGCCCGCCGGTTCCCGAACACCTACGCACCGAGGGGAGGTGAACCACCCATGGAGCTGCACGGCAAGAAGGTCATCGCGCTCGGCGAGCGCGACAGCGTGCCCGGCGAGGCGATCGCGGCGGTCGCGCGAAGCGCCGGCGCCGAGGTCATCGAGGTACGCACCGAGTGCTTCGTCTGAACGGCGTCCGGCGCGATGGACCCGGAGAACCAAGCCCTGATCAAGCGGATCGTCGAGGAGTTCGGCGCCGATGACATCGTCGTGATGCTCGGCGCCGGCGACGCGGAGGCGGTCGAGGTGGCCGCCGAGACCGTGCGCGACGGCGACCCCGCGTGGGTGGGTCCATTGGCGGGAGTCCAGTTGGGGCTCCCCGTGCTGCATGTCTTCGAAGACGACGTCAAAGAGCAGTCCGACCGCTCCGTGTACGAGGAGCAGATCGGCTTCTTCGAGATGACCTTGGACGTCGAGGAGGTGAAAGAGGCGATGCGCCGAGCGCGGGGAGAGACATAGCTCACCCCGTGATCGGGCTGTCCGGAGCATGGAGGCGGCGGAGCCTGGTCGTCGTCGTACCACCTGCCGCCCCCGATCTCGCCGCCGTCGACCACGAGCGTCTGGGCGGAGATGAATCGCGCGTCGTCGCTCGCGAGGAACAGCACGGCCATCGCCTGATCCCTCGGCGTCCCGGCGTGCTGCAGCGGTATCCGCGAGAGGTAGCGGCGTACGACGTCGAGCTCACGCGGATCGTGCTCCAGCTCCCGAGTCGCCTCCGGCGTGATCGTCTCGCCGGGCGCCACGCAGTTCGCGCGGATGCCGAGGTGTCCCACCTCGTGGGCGAGCGCGTTCGTCAGCGCCACCAGCGCGGCCTTGGACGCGTTGTAGATGGCTTCCGGCGATTCGTTCTGGAACGCGTTCGCGCTGGCGATGTTGACGATCGATCCGGGTGCGCCGCGATCGATCAGGTGGCGGCACACGTCGCGCATGAGCAGCATCGGCGCCCGGACGTTCACCGCGAGGCATTCGTCGATGTCGGCCGGCGCCGATGTCGAGGAACGGGTCCGTCCGGCTGGACGCCGGCGTTGTTGACCAGCACGTCGACGCCCCCCAACAGACCGACCGCGGCCGGCACGATCCCGTGCACCTGATCGACGTCCGCGAGGTCGGCGGTGTGCACGGACAACCGGTCGCTCTCCGGGTGGGTGGCTCGAAGCGTCGCGAGGGCGTCGTCCAGCCGGTCGGTCGCCACGACGTGCGCGCCCTCGGCCAGGAACGCGTCGACGATCCCGCGTCCGATCCCGCGCGCCCCACCGGTCACGATCACCCGGGTACCGTCGAACCGCATCGTGCCCTCCTGTGTCGTTGCATGGTCGGCGGTCGACTGTCGACAGCGCCATGCTAGGTTATCTCCATGAGCGGCCAGGCTCCATTGGCTCCGTTGGCGGCGCCCCGCTCGCTCGCAGAAGACGCCGCCGATCGGATCCGTGCGCAGATCCTTTCGGGGGGCTTCAGCCAAGGCGAACATCTGGTCGAGGCCAAGATCGCCGAACAGCTCGCGATCAGCCGAGGGCCCGTGCGCGAGGCGTTCAAGCTGCTCCGGGCGGAAGGGCTTCTGAAGGAAGAACCGAGGCGGGGCACGTTCGTCGTGAGCCTCACCGCCGACGACGTGCGCGAGATCTACGGGCTTCGTGCCGCGCTCGAGGGACGCGCCGCGCGCCTGCTTGCGCGCGGACGTGACACCGCGGCGCTGGCCCGCCTTCGCGTGTTGGTCGACGAGATCGACGCCGCCGTCGCCGCCGGCGATGCGGCGGCGGTATCTCGGGCCGATCTCGCGTTCCATCACGGCCTGTGCGAGCAGTGCGGCAACTCCCGCATCCTCGAGGTCTTCGACCGGTACGTCCCCACGCTGCGCGCGCTCCTGCGCCTCGACGAGCTCGTGCTTCGGTCCCTCAGCGACGTCTCGCTGCAGCATCGACCGTTCCTCGAGGCCATCGAGGCGGGAGACGAGGACAAGGCGGCCCGCTTGCTCGCAGAGCATTCCGAGGAGGCGGGGGAGCTCATCGCCGAGGTCGTCGCGGCCAACGAGCGCCCGGCTGCCCCTGTTGTTGACCGTTGACAATCTACCTTCCGTGACCTAGGTTCGCCCGGTCGCGGTGGGCAACGTGAGGAGGGTTCGGCGATGAGATCGTTGGTCCGTTGTGCAGCGCTCGGCATCGCGATGGCCCTCGTGGCGGCCGGGTGCGGTGGCGACTCGTCGACCTCGAGCACGGCCGCGGCGCCGGGCACCTCGGTCGACCCCGCCTCGATCACCGGGACGATCCGGCTGCTGAGCTACTCCGACGGGTTCGACCCCGGCTACCTGGCCGCCTTCGAGCAGCAGTATCCGAACATCAAGATCGAGTCCTCCTCGATGGGCTCCAACGAGGAGGCGATCGCGAAGATCCAGGCGGGCTTCGACGCGGACGTCGTCAACAGCTGTGTCGACGAGGCAACGCTCGAGATGGTCCAGAAGGGCATCTACGCCCCGTTGGACTCGCAGCGTCTGGAGAACTGGGCCGACCTGTTCCCGTCGATGCAGACCCTGCCCGGTGTGCAGTCCGACGGGCAGGTCTACATGGTGCCGGTGGACGCGGGCACGTCGGGCATCGTGTACAACGCCGACGTCGTCACGACGCCGCCGGACTCATGGTCCGATCTGTTCGATCCGCAGTGGGCCGGACGTGCGGGCATGGAGGACATCGCGGTGACGGCGTTCATGATCGGGGCGCTCACGAACGGCATCCCCGATCCGATCAACATGGATCAAACGCAGATCGATCAGGTGAAGCAGTTCCTCATCGATCACAAGTCGCAGTTCCGCACGTTCTGGAAGGGCGACGCGGAAGTGAAGTCGCTGTTCAAGTCCGGCGAGATCGTCATCAGCTCGGGCTATCCCGACACCGCGAAGGCGCTCCAGAAGGAAGGCGTCAACGCGAAGTTCGCGGTGGCGAACGAGGGTCAGTTCCTGTGGGCCTGCGGATACGGGCTCACCCCCGACGTCGCGCCGGAGAACCTCGACGCGGCGTATGCGCTGCTCAACTACTACTCGAGCCCCGAGGCGGAGCTCTACGAGGCCGAGCACTGGAACTACCAGGTGGCCAACGCCAAGGTGCTGGACCTCGCCTCGCCCGAGCTCATCGAAGAGGCCTCGCTCGATGCGCCGTTCCACCTGGAGAACGCCATCCCTGCCAGCCCACCGGCGAACCGCGACGCGTGGGTGGCGGCCTGGACCGAGGTGAAGGCGAGCTAGTGGACCGGGCAACGACCTGATGGCAACCGGCGTCGCGGAACGCGCGATCGCCCCCGGCGGCTCGACGGTTCCGCCGCCCGGTGGCGTTCGCGCCCGCGCGGCCGGCGTCGCGTGGGGCTGGAGGGTCTTTCTCGGGAGCGTGTTCCTGCTGCTGTTCGGACCGCTCGTGATCCTCGTCCTGTTCAGCTTCAACGACTCGAACATCCTGGCGTTCCCGCTCGAGGGCGTGACGCTCCATTGGTACGGCGACGCCTTCCGCGATCAACTGCTTCGCGAGGCGCTGGTGAACTCGATCGTCGTCGCGGCGATCGTGGCGCCGGTGTGTCTGGTCCTGGGCACCCTGGCGGCGTTCGGGCTGACCCGGTTCCGGTTCCGGGGCCGCGCGGCGGTGGGCGGGCTGGTCGGCGCACCGTTGATCCTGCCGTGGCTGATCATCGGCATCGCCGCGTTGATGTTCTACGTCCGCTTCGATGTCGACCTGTCGTTGAAGACGGTGATCGGGACGCAGATCGTCTGCACCTTCCCGTTGGTGACGGCGATCGTGGCCGCGCAGCTCTTCCGATTCCAGCGGGTGCAGGAGGAGGCGGCGATCGACCTCGGCTGCTCGCGCATGCAGGTCCTGCGGTACATCATCCTGCCCCACATCGCCCCCGCGCTCGCCGCGAGCGCGATCTTCGCGTTCACCTGGTCGTTCAACAACTACGAGATCAGCGCGTTCACGATCGGGTTCCAGCAGACCTTCCCGGTGTGGGTGTACTCCAACGTGCGCAACCCGGATCACACCGCCGTCGTCAACTCGATCTCGGCGGTCATCTCGCTCGTGCAGGTGCTGTTGATCTGGGCGGCGCTCATGCTGCTGCGGACGCACACCGGCGACGACGCGACGCGCGGCATGCTCGCGGGCACCGATTCGATGGCCCCGGCGGCGAGGAGCTAGGGGATGGCGACGGTCGGGGGCTCCGTGGCGGTCGCTCCGGCTCGGCGCTCCCGCGGGTCGGGTCGCGGGGCGATGGGGATCCTGTTCGCACCGGTCACGCTGCTGGTGGTCCTGTTCCTCGGGCCGATGGTGATCATGGCCGCGATGAGCCTGTTGAAGTTCCCGCCGAACACGGCCAGCGGCTACACCTTCTCCCACTACGTCGACGTGCTGACGAACCCGCTCAACCTGAAGATCGCCTGGACCACGTTCTGGATCGCCACCATCGCCATGGTCATCATGCTCGCGATCTCGATCCCGCTGGCGTACTACATGGTGTTCCGAGCAGGGAAGTGGGAGCTGTTCCTGCTGCTCGCGCTCGTGTTGGCCGACGAGCTCGCGCCGGTGGTCAAGATCTACGCCTGGCAGGTCATCCTGGGCCGCAACGGCATCCTCAACTGGCTGATCCCGGGACCACCGCGATCGTGGCTCTTGTTCAGCTCCTTCGCCGTGATCGTGACGCTGGCGGCCACGTACATCACGTACACGACCATCCCGATCTATGCCGCGATGAAGGCGATCGACGCCTCGATGTTCGAATCCGCGATCGATCTCGGTGCGGGCTGGTGGGTGCAGGCTCGGCGCATCCTGATCCCGCTGGCGGCGCCCGGCATCTTCATCGCGATGATCCTGGTGTACATCCCCATGCTCACCGACTTCGTCACCGCCGACATCGTGGGCGGCACGGGCAGCTACATGATGGGCCAGCGTGTGCGGGACCTGATCCTCGGCGCGGGTGACTGGGGCGCGGGCTCCGCGCTCAACCTCGTCCTGCTGACGCTGTCCGTCGTCTTCTCGCTGCTCGCCTACAAGCTGGCCCGACTGAACAGGATCCAGACATGAGCGCGATCGATCCGACGCCGGCTGCGGCCACCGAACCCACGCACGAGGGCGAGATCGTCGTCGATGGGGTGACGAAGCAGTTCGAGGATGTCGTCGCGGTGAACGACGTGTCGATCACGATCCCCGGCGCCGAGTTCTTCTCGATGCTCGGTCCCAGCGGGTGCGGCAAGACCACGACGCTGCGGATGATCGCCGGTTTCGAGACGCCGGACGCGGGAAGGATCCTGCTCCAGGGCAACGACGTCACCTACGTCCCGCCCGCGAAGCGCAACGTCAACATGGTGTTCCAGGCCTACGGGCTCTTCCCGCACATGACCGTCGCGGAGAACATCGCGTTCGGACCGAAGATCAAGAAGCTCGGCCGGGCGGAGATCGCCTCGCGCCTGCAGGACGTGATCCGGACCGTGCAGCTCGATGGTCTCGAGGATCGACGTCCGAACCAGCTGTCGGGAGGCCAGCAGCAGCGGGTGGCGCTCGCCCGCGCCCTGGTGAACCGGCCCGCGGCCCTCCTCCTCGACGAACCGCTCGGCGCGCTCGATCTCAAGCTGCGCAAAGAGATGCAGCTGGAGCTGAAGGATCTCCAGCAGCGCACCGGCACCACGTTCGTCTACGTCACGCACGACCAGGAGGAAGCGATGACGATGAGCGACCGTATCGCCGTGATGAACGGCGGGGTCGTGGAGCAGCTGGCGACGCCGCGCGAGCTGTACCAACGACCGGCCAGCGCCTTCGTGGCGGGGTTCATCGGGACGTCGAACCTGATCGAGCTCCGGATCGACCGGCGCGACGATGTCGTCCTGGCGATGGACCTCGGCAACCAACAGCGCATCCTCGCCGTGGACCCACGGGACGGGCAGCATCGAGACCGAGCGACGATCACGGTTCGGCCCGAATGGATCAAGCTCGCCAACGGCACGGCGGACGACCGCGCCTCGTACGTGGGCGGCACCGTCGTCGACGTGGTCTATCTCGGATCGATCACGCAGCTGATCGTGCTGTTGCAGACCGGTGAGCGGTTGACCGTGCATCAGCTCAACGACGAGGTCGGCGCGATCGACCCCCGGCCCGGCGAGCAGGTGATGTTGCGTTGGGCAGCCGAGCACAGCTACATCGTGGGGTCGGCAACCGACGCCGGATCCTCCGAGACGTAGGACGAGAGACGAGGAAGGACGACCGGATGGCCATCGAGACCGGCTCCATGACGGCAGAGCAGATCGTGGCCGACGCCAAGCGGTACACGATGTACGACTGGCACGTGCAGTCCAAGGTGTCGCCGCTCGCGATCGACCGCGCCGAAGGCGTGTACATGTACGGGGTCGACGGGCGGCGGTGGCTCGACTTCAGCTCCCAGCTGATGGGGGTGAACATCGGCCACGGCGACAAGCGCGTGACCGACGCGATCGCACGTCAGGCCGAGAAACTGCCCTACCTGTCGCCGTTCCACGCCTTCGAAGGACGCGCGGTGCTCGGCAAGCGTCTGGCCGGTCTGTGGCCCGGTGCGATCGAGAAGACCTTCTTCACGCTCGGCGGCGCCGAGGCCAACGAGAACGCCGTCAAGATGGCGAAGGCCGTGACCGGACGGCAGAAGGTGCTGGCTCGGTATCGCAGCTACCACGGCTCGACGTACGCCACGATGTCGATGACGGGCGACCCTCGTCGCTGGCCGAACGAGGTCCCGCCGATGCCCGGGGTCGTGCACGTCCTGGATCCCTATCACGGCCCGAAGCGCGGGTTCGACGACGCCGCGACCGCGCTCGAACTGCTCGAGGAAACGATCGAGCTCGAGGGACCGGAGACGATCGCCGCCTTCATCCTGGAGCCGGTGACGGGCACGAACGGCATCCTGATCCCGCCCGAGGGGTACCTGCAGGGCGTCCGGGAACTCTGCAGCAGGTTCGGCATCCAGATGATCGCCGACGAGGTGATGTGCGGCTGGGGCCGGACCGGCGAATGGTTCGCGGTCGACAACTGGAAGGTCGTGCCCGACATCATCACCACGGCCAAGGGGCTCACGTCGTCCTATGCCCCGTTGGGTGCGGTGGGGCTGGCCCCGCACGTCGCGGCGTACTTCGACGAGAACATGTTCTGGGGCGGGCTCACCTACAACACGCATCCCCTCGGCGTCGCCGCCGCGATCGCCGCGATCGACGTGCTCGAGGACGACGACCTGATCGGGAACGCCAAGCGTCTCGACCCGGTCATGCGTGCGCATCACGAGGCGCTGGCCGCGGCGCACCCCAGCGTCGGACGCACGCGCAACATCGGATTGTTCGGCATCATCGAGCTCGTCAAGAATCGCGAGACGATGGAGCCGCTGACGCCGTTCAACACGCTGAACGACACGATGCAGCAGCTCGGCCGATCCCTGATCGACAACGGCCTGTCCACGTTCATCCGCTGGTGGAACGTCATGACGAACCCACCGCTGTGCATCACCGAGGAGCAATTGGCCGAAGGGTTCGAGATCCTCGACCGCTCGCTGGCGATCGCCGACGCGGCGATGGAGGGCTGAGCGTCCGTGCCCGATCGGATCGGTTTCATCGGACTGGGCATCATGGGCAAGCCCATGGCCCGGAACCTGCTGGCAGCGGGATTCGACCTGACGGTCCACTCGCGCAGCCCCGAGCCTGTGGACGAGCTGGTGGCTGCGGGAGCGACGCGCGGGTCGGATCCCGCCGCCGTCGCGTCCGCCAGCGACATCACGATCACCATGCTCCCCGACACGCCCGACGTCGAGATGGTCCTCGTGGGATCGCCGGGCGTGATCGAGGGCGCCGCCCCGGGATCGCTCGTCATCGACATGAGCTCGATCGACCCCGGGGCGACCCGGACGATGGCCGCCGCGTTCGACGCACGAGGTATCGCGATGTTGGACGCGCCGGTCAGCGGTGGGGAGCGCGGCGCGATCGACGCCACGTTGTCGATCATGGTCGGTGGCACCGACGACGCGTTTCGCCGCGCCGCTCCGATCTTCGACGCGCTCGGAAAGAACATCGTGCACATCGGTCCGAGCGGCGCGGGGCAGGTGGCCAAGGCGTGCAACCAGCTCGTCGTCGCGGCGACGATCGAGGCGGTGGCCGAGGCCCTCCTGCTGGCGGAGCGCTCCGGCGTGGATGCCGCCAAGGTGCGCGAGGCGCTGCTCGGGGGTTTCGCGGGCTCGAAGATCCTCGAGGTGCACGGGCAGCGCATGCTGGATCGCTCGTTCGCGCCCGGGTTCCGGATCCGATTGCACCGCAAGGATGCGCGGATCGTGGAAGAGGCTGCCGCCGCAACGGGCACGCCGATCCCGTCATTCACCGTCGTCGCCGAACAGCTACAGCGTGCGGTCGATGCGGGCGACGGCGAGCTGGATCACAGCGGTCTCTTCGTCGAGCTGGAGCGCCCGACGTCCCCATGACCGACCGGCTCTACAGCACCGATGCCTACCTGGACCAGTGCGACGCGCGCGTGGTCGCCGTGACGCCTCTTGGTTTGGTGCTCGATCGGACCGTCGCGTATGCGCGTGGTGGCGGCCAGCCCGGGGACACCGGCATCCTCACCACCGACGCCGGCGAGCTGGTGATCGTCGACTCCTTCGTCGATCGCGAGTCCGGCGAGCTGATCCACGCGCTGGCCGAGGGATCCGCGCCGCCCGCGGTCGGCGCGCCGGTTCGCGTGGCGATCGACGCCGACCGGCGCCGAAGGATCATGCGGACCCATACGGCGCTGCACGCCCTCAGCGGCATCGTCTTCACGTCGTTCGGCGCGAAGGTGACGGGCGGCAACATGGCCGACGACGGAACCGCCAGGATGGATTTCGAGCTCGACGCCATCAGCCAGGAGTTCGGGCGCGAGGTCGAGGAACGACTCAACGCCGCGCTCGCCGAGGCGCACGCGGTCAACGTGCTGTTCCTGCCGCGCGCCGAGGCGCTCGCCGACCCCGATCTGATCCGCACGAAGGCGAACCTGATCCCGGCCCACGTCGATCCGATCCGTGTGATCGACATCGAGGGGATCGACAAGCAGGCCGACGGCGGCACCCACGTCCACTCCACCGCCGAGGTCGGGCACGTGGAGGTCACAAAGACCGAGTCGAAGGGCAAGGCCAACAAGCGGATGCGCATCCGCCTCGCATAGCTAGCTGATCAGCGTTCCGAGTCCCAGGAACAGCAGGTAGGTCACGACGCCACCGACCGTGAGCACGAGTCGGAGCTGCCGCGGGATCGGGGAGCGCCCGAACCCGAAGTACAACAGCGGCCCGATGAACGGTACGACGAGCACGACGAGCATCCACCGCGTGCGATGCGGCATGGGCGCGGACTCCTGCCGGATCAGGTCCCACATGGCGACCGCGACCCAGGTGGCGTACAGCACGAACGGCAGGACGTAGCCGTAGAGCCCGATCAGCAGGCCTCCCCACGACGTTGCGAGCGGGACACCCATGATGGCGATCTCCTTGGATACGGTCGGTCCGGACGTGGGTCGGATCGATGTCGCGTCGCGGATGCGGAACGGTTGCGGCACGTTCTCGCCGCCGATCGCGATGATCGGCGGCGCGTCGGCGGGGTCGCCCTCCATCTGTGGTTGTGGCGGCGGAGCGGGTTGCGTACGCCAGTCCCCGCCGGGCACCGCCCCGTCGAGCACCTCCAGGTAGCGCGCGAGGAACGAGATCGTCGGCGCCATCGACCCGCCGCCGGCCGGGAACGGCCGCACGCCGGAGCACGGGTACAGCAGCTCGATCGCCGGCGGCTGGCTCGTGGCGGCGTCGTTGTTCGCGAAGCAGTCGCCGCCCTCCGAGGGAGCGCCGAGCCCGAGGTCGGCGACGCCACTGCGGTGCACGATGTTGTCGCGCACGGCGTTGCCCGCCGTCACCCACAGGTGCTCGTCGAAGATCGGCACGACCAAGATGCCGTAGGTCCCCGAGTCCTCCACCAGGTTCTGGCTCACGAGGTTGTCGCGTCCTCCCGTCACGAGGATGCCGGTGCCGAACGCCGGATACGTGAGTGCAAGCGTGGGCGCGCCCGGGTTCCCGTTGTCGTGCACGTCGTTGCCCGCGATCACGGCGTCTCGCTGCGGCGGGTACCGCTCCGAGTCGAGCGTGTTGGGCACGATCCCCGCGAGGTTGCCGAACCACTCGCTGTTCACGATCGCGAGGTCGCCGCCGGCGTTCGTCCCCGAGAAGCCGGCCGCGTTGTTCGTGGAGGTCACGTCGGTGATCACGGCATGGCAGGGCGAGCACTGTCCGATGTAGAACCCCGAGTCCGGCGAGCCGCTCGCGTAGGAGTGATCGAACTGGCCGTACACGGAGTCATAGGCGAACAGCCCGTAGTCACCGTTGTCGTACGCGGTCAGATAGGAGCCCCAGTAGCCGTGGACGCGACTCCAATAGAAACCGTTCAACAGGTTGTTGCGTGCCGTCAGGTTCTGGATCACGACGCCGTCGGCCTCGATCACCTGGATCCCGTTCGCGCGTTCGAAGCCGCCGTCGATGATCGTCGTGTTGCGGTTCTCGCCGCGGATCGTGATGTACGGCGTGGTCACGGTGACCTGCTCGTCGTAGACACCCGGGGCGACGAGCACCATGCCGCCGGGCTTCACCGCGTCGACCCCGGCCTGGATCGTGGGCTCGTCGTGCGGCACCCGCACCGTGTCGGAGAAGCCCGCGGGCGGTTGCTCGATCTCGGGCGTGACCGATCCGGTGCCCCCGGGAAGCGGCACGTCGCCGACCGCAACCGTGCCGATCATCCCCGCCCCCGGGCTTCCGTGGTACCGGCAGTAGTACGTGTAGATGCCGGGTGTATCGAACGTTCGGGAGAACGACGCGCCCGGCTGCAGATCGCCGGAATCCCATGAACCGTCGTCGGCGGTCACGGTGTGGGGCATGTGGCCTTCGTTCGTCCACTCGACCGTCTGCCCGGGCTGGATCCGCACGATCTGCTCGGCGAACACGTTGTCGAGCGCCTCAACGGTGGCGTCGTACCCGGCCGCCGAGGCGCAGAGCGCGGGTATCGCGAGCCAGCCGACGACGCCGATCAGGAACACCGTCACCGCTCGCCGACCCATCGGCGCGGACGCTAGCACGGGATCAGCGCATCGCAGCCGCGTACCAGTCGGCGACCTCGGTCAGCCAGCGAGCGGGCGCCTCCATCTGTGGCACGTGGCCCACGCCGGCCAGCAAACGGCCTCGCCACGCCGGGTAGGTCTGCAGCGCGACCAGGGCGTTGCCGACCGGCACGAATCGGTCCTTCCGGCCGTGGATCACGAGCACGGGGCAGCGCACGTTGCTCATGGCGCGCACGCCGAGCGAGCGGCTCCGCACGTAGGCGTTGATCGAACGCGCCGCCTCGAGGAACGCGACCGGCGCCTCCGGATCGGCCCGGAGGTCCCGGATCAGGTCGGCGTGCAGGGTGATCACGTCCTCCGGGATCGAGCTCGGATCGACGGTGAGCATCCGCAGCCCGAGGCGCACGAACGATTCCGGATCGACGGCAGCTCGTCGCGCACGCACCAGCGCCTCACCGAGCCTCGGCACGTCGTAGGCGGCGAAGGAGCCCAGCACGATCGGGTGCGGGAGCCCACCGCGGGCAAGCGGGAAGACCGTCGATGTGAGCACCAGCCCCGCGACCCGATCGGGTTCGACCGCTGCCTCCAGGAGCGCCACCAGGCCCCCCATCGAGTTGCCTGCCAGGATCACGGGCCCCTCGGTGGTTGCCTCGAGGAACCGCGACAACCAGCGGCGTTCGCCCATCAGGGTGGCGCTGCGCCCGGCTCTGGGCGATCGCCCGAACCCGGGCAGATCCGGCGCGAGGACCCGTCCGAGTCCCGCCAGTCCGGGAGCGACCTGCACCCAGGTGAGGTGCGAGCCGCCCAGCCCGTGGACGAGCACGAACGTCTGGTCGGAGGGCCCGTCCCAGGACCTGTAGACGACGGGCCCGTCGACGTCGACGGTCTCGAGCGGCGGCAGATCGAGTGTCACCCGGTCAGCCTACAGTCGGGGCCAGATGCCCCCCGCCGAAGGGTGTTTTGCACGCTTGTGAAGCGCTTCACAAGACCTTCACATGCTCTGAGCTTTACTTTTTCACCTACCCCTCTTACCATGGCTACAGAACGGCGAATGCGTTTGCGCAAGGGGATCGCAAGGGGATTGCGAACCTGGTGCCCGTTCGTGACGTATCCGGAGGAGCGACCCCGAGTTCCCGAAGACCGGCGACGCTGCGCCCTGCGGCGAAGCGGCTTCGAGGAGGAGGCTGATACGAAGTGCCAGACCCAGCTCGTCCCCTAGGGACCGACGACGCTGACGACCTGCGCCTCTACCTCGAGGCGGCGGCCCGCGAGCCGCTGCTGACCAAGGAGGAAGAGGTCGAACTCGCCATGACCATCGAAGGCGGCAAGGAGGGCGAGGAGCGACTCCGCGCCGGCCGCCTGCGTTCCGAGAAGTCCATCGCGAAGGCCCGCGCCGACGTGCGCAAGGCCGAGGCCGCCCGCCAGCGGTTCATCATGGCCAACCTCCGTCTCGTGGTGTCCGTGGCCCGCAAGTACCAGGGCCAGGGACTGCCGCTGCTCGACCTGATCCAGGAGGGCAACATCGGCCTGATGCGCGCGGTCGAGCTGTTCGACTGGCGCCGTGGCTTCAAGTTCTCCACGTACGCGACGTGGTGGATCCGCCAGGGCATCACGCGTGCGATCGCCGATCGCTCGCGCTCGATCCGCCTGCCGGTCCACATCCACGACCGCCTGCGCAAGCTGAACCGCACGCGGTTCCAGTTCGCGCAGTCCGTCGGCCGCGAGCCCACCCGCGAGGAGCTGGCCAAGGCCCTCGACACCACGGTGGAGGAGATCGACGATCTGACCGAGATGGGCCGTCGTGAGCCGCTGTCCCTGCAGTCGCCCGTGGGCGAGGACACCGAGCTCGGCGACCTGATCGAGGAGATCGACTCCGACGCCGGGTTCAACGAGGTCGAGGATCAGCTGCTCCGCGAGGAGATCGGCGGTGCCGTCGACCAGGTGCTCGACGAGCGCGAGCGTCACGTGGTGGCGCTGCGCTACGGCCTGGAGAACGGCCAGCCGCTCAGCCTGCGCGAGACCGGCAAGGTGCTCGGTCTGTCGGGCGAGCGCGTTCGGCTGATCGAGCGCGAGGCGCTGCGCAAGCTGCGTGACTCGAACCTGATCAACGCGGTGGCGCTCGGCAGCTAACGTCGAGGACATCCAACGCATCGAGGCGGCCCTTCGGGGCCGCCTCGTCGTTTCCGGACCGCCTCGGTCGTTTCCGGGGCCATTCACGCGGCGGAGGTTCCTCGCGGCCGTGAGTAATCTTCGGCGTGGACATCCAGCGTCATCAAGGCGGCCCTTCGGGCCCGCCTCGTCGTTTCCGAGACCGCTCACGCGGCCGAAGGCTCGCGCACCGGGTCCCCCCTCGCGCCTGCCGAGCCCCGGCACGTGGAGCGAGACTGCGCTTCCCCAGGCGAGCGGCGCCTCCTCGCTCGGCGCGGTGATCTCCGCGCGGGATCGGTACTTCCTCGCTGCCGGGTGGGCGACGTCCAAGGCGGGAGATTCAGGATGCCGCCGTCTGGTCGTCAGCCGACGGACGCACCTGGACCCGCCAGCCGCTCACGGTGAAGACGGAACACCTCGGGGGCAGTGGGTCACAGGTGATCCGGGCTCTCAAGATGTTCGATGAGAAACACCGGGTTCTCGCGTTCGGCGAAGGAGGCAACAGAGCACGACTGTGGACGGGGCTTCGGGCGTAGCGATAGCCCAGCCGATGAGGGCGTTCATCAGAACGCCCTCATCCCTGGAGGAAGCGGATCGCACAGTCTGCGCAACTTGGTCATGAGGGCTCTCCTGGTGTTCTTCAGCGAAGGACGAGAGGCGAGGTTGTGCAGCTCCCAAGGATCGTTCGTCAGGTGGAAGAGCTCCATAGCCGATCCCGAGTAGCGCACGAGCTTCCACTTGACCGTCCTGACCGCGCAGTAGGTCGGCGGATCCTCGGGCCGGTTCTGGAACTGATGCTCGATCAGGAAGGAACGGCGAACCGCCTCCTTGTGTCTGCAGCAGCGGCAGCAGCGACACACCTTCCACCGTCCGCGGCACGACCGCATCGGCAACGGCGGCGAAGGTCGGCGCGAGGTCGATGTTGGTCGCGAGGTGCATCGAGGACGAGCCCGGCGGGCACGTGGCCGTCCCACCGGACGATCATGGGGACTCGGATGGATTCCTCATATGCGTTCATCTTGTAACGCAGCCGGTGCTCGCCCATGGACAGACCGTTGTCGCTCGTGAGGACGAAGAGCGTGTTCTGCAGCCGCCCGGTGTCTGCGAGCGCGTTCACGATCCCCTTCACGGCGTCATCGACGGCCATCAAGGTTCGCGCCTTCAACGACCATTGGTACCGAACGGTGGCGAGCTGGGCCGAGCTGAGCCTTGGCTGCGTCGCCGACCCACGCTGGTTTGTCGGTGACGTCCGATTCATTGAAGGAGGGGTAGCGCGGCATGGGATCGGTGGGCGCATCCATGTACCGCGGTGGCGGCGTGTGCGGCCCGTGCGGCGAGGGCGGGGAGAAGTACAGGAAGAGGGGGCGGTCCGACGGCGTGCGTCGGATGAACCCCTCCGCCAGACCGGCAAAGACGTCGGTCGCGTAGTCGCTCGCGTGTTCACCGTGGTGCTGCAGGCGCCCGTTGATCGAGAGGTCGTAGTCGTAGTAGGCCGAGTTGGCACCCACCAATCCTCCCCAGAAACTCCACCCCGGCGGCACGTAGGTGCCCGGTACGTAGTTGTTGAGGTACTTGCCGATCAAGCCCGTCTTGTACCCGGCCTGGTGCAGCCACACCGCGAGGGTGGACCGATCGTCGAAGTCGCGGAAGCCGCCGGGCCCCCCGCCGTCGCCGTTCAGATAGATCCCCGTCGTGTGCGAGTAGGCGCCTTTCAGGAGAGCGGCCCGTGAGGGACAACACAACGAGTTGACGACGTAGGCGCGCTTGAGTGACATGCCTCGGTCGATGAGCGTGCGATGCACGGCCGGCATGTCGGCCAACTCGTCGAAGCGTTGGTCGTCGGTGACGATGTACACGATATTGGGTTGCCGAGTCGAGGATCTGTCGGCCGTGAGAGCGGCAGCATCGGCGTCCCTCGGCGCCTCCGCTCGTGGAGGGCGTCGCCCCATCCGACACCGCCGAGCATCGCCAACAGCGACAAGGCGAGCGCGAGACCGCCCCGTACGAGAGTCGTGGCCGCCATCTCTGGCCCCTTTCCGGGGCGACCTGCTTGGTAGGGCGCCCCTGTCCTGTTTCCGACAAGGGGAACGTAGGAGGTCTTGCAGCCCAAGGGATGAGAGGTTCTACGGGTCTTTCGAAGCGGGATGCGCATGATTCAGCGCGCCGGCCTCGGAGCGACGTCCGCGCCCCGCTACGATGCTCGCGTGACCGCCGAGACCTTGCTCGACTGGATCCGCAACTCGGTGATCGGTGCCGACGAGGCGGTGATGGGGCCCTACGGGCTCCGACGTGTCACGTACGCGGACTACACGGCCTCGGGCCGGTCGCTCGCTCCGATCGAGGACTACATCCGCGACGCGGTGCTGCCGCTGTATGCGAACACCCACAGCGAGTCCTCGGGCACCGGCATGCAGACCACGCGGTTCCGCGAGGACGCGCGCCGGTTGATCGTCGAGGCGTGCGGTGGCGATCCGCTCGAGCATGTGGTGCTGTTCGCCGGCTCGGGCTCGACCGGGGCGATCGACACGCTCATCACCTGCCTCAACCTGCGGCTCCCGGCCGATCTCGATGCGCGCTACCAGCTTCGCGATCGCATCCCGGCCGCCGAGCGTCCGGTGGTGTTCATCGGCCCGTACGAGCACCACTCGAACGAGCTGCCGTGGCGAGAGTCGATCGCCGATGTGATCGAGATCCCCGAGGACCACGACGGGCGGATCGATCTGGCGGCGCTCGAAGCGGCGCTGAGCGCGCACGCCGACCGACCGTTGAAGATCGGCAGCTTCTCGGTCGCGTCGAACGTCACCGGCATCCTGTCGGACACACGCGCCATCTCCGTGGCGCTGCATCGCTTCGGGGCGCTGTCGTTCTGGGACTTCGCCGCGGCCGCTCCGTACGTCGAGATCGAGATGGCGCCGCGTCGTGACGGCGAGGAGGCCGACCTCGACTACAAGGATGCGATCTTCCTGTCACCGCACAAGTTCATCGGTGGGCCGGGGACGCCGGGCGTGTTGGTGGCGCGTCGGGATCTCTTCCACAACACCGTGCCGAGCGTTCCCGGCGGCGGCACGGTGGAGTACGTCAACCCGCTCGAGCATGTCTATGTGCGCGACATCGAACGCCGGGAGGAGGGCGGCACCCCCGACATCGTCGGTTCGATCCGCGCCGGCCTCGTCTTCCGGTTGAAGGACGCGGTCGGCGCCGACGCGATCCGCGAGCGCGAGGAGTCGTTCACGCACCGCGCGCTGGACCGATGGGAGACGAACCCCGCGATCGAGGTGCTCGGCAGCCACGACCTGCCGCGGCTGTCGATCGTGTCGTTCGTCGTGCGGCACGAGGGCAGGTATCTGCATCACAACTTCGTCGTCGCGTTGTTGAACGACCTCTTCGGGATCCAGGCGCGCGGGGGATGCTCGTGCGCCGGCCCCTACGGGCACCGCCTGCTCGGCATCGACATCACCACGTCGCTCGAGTTCCAGGAGCAGATCGCGCTCGGGTGCGAGGGCATCAAGCCCGGCTGGGTGCGCGTCAACTTCACGTATTTCCTCTCCGAGGCGGTGTTCTCGTTCATCCTGGACGCGGTGGATCTGGTGGCCTCGGAGGGCTGGAAGCTCCTGCCGTGGTACCGGTTCGATGCCGCCACGGGGCTGTGGCGGCACGAGGCCGGACTCGCCGAGCCCCCGATGTCGCTGGACGCCGTGTCCTTCGACGCCGAGGGGCTCCACGCCGCCACCCATCGGCATCACGAACAGGAACCTGCGCTGCAACGCTATCTGGCCGAAGCTCGCGCCCTGCTCGCCGACCTGCCGGCTGCACCGGCGCCGGAAGCGCCGGAGGGCCCCACGGGGGACGCCTTCGAGCGTCTCCGATGGTTCTGGCTGCCGGGGGAGCTGGCGGCCGACCGCTGAAAGTCGTTCAGTCCGACACCCCGTCCTGCCGATGACCTACGCGGGATGGAGGTTTCTGCGTTCCAGGCATCCGCGGCGAACATCTCGCGCGTTTCGTCCGATGGGAAGGGTGAAGAGCCCGACGGGCGGGAGCGCGAACGTGCCCTCGTGGCGCGGGCCAAGGAAGGTGATCAGGATGCGTTCGGAGCGCTGTATCGGGAGCACGTCGCTGCCGTCTCGCGGCTCGTTCGCTTCCGCCTCGGCCGAGAGGACGAGGACGCGGTCTCCGAGGTCTTCCTGCGCGCCTGGCGTGGTCTCGGCGCGTATCGCGACACCGGCGTCCCGTTCGCCGGGTGGCTCTACGGGATCGCCCGCCACGTCGCCATCGATGCGCTCCGGGCGTCGATCCGCACCGAGCCGCGAGCGGAACTTCCGGACGCCGAGGTCGAACCGATGACCGCCGAGCTGCTGACGCTGCACGATGCGATCGAGCAGCTGCCGACCGAGCAGCGCCAGGTGATCGAACTGAAGTACCTGGTGGGGCTTTCCAACGCCGAGGTTGCCGCCGCGATGGACTCGTCGCCCGGCGCGATCAACGCGAAGCAGTGGCGCGCCCTGAAGGCGCTCGCAGACGTGTTGGAGGAGAGGGCATGACGCTCGAGCCGGATCCCGCGGCGGTGCTCGTGCACGAACGGCTGGAGCAGGCGGTCTCGTCGATGCGCGCCCCCGACGTGGAAGCCGGCTGGGCGGCGTTGGCCGCGCAGCTCGAGGCGCCGATCGCGCCGGTCGTTCCGCTGCGCACGTCCACCCGCGGGCGGTTCGTCGCGTTTGCCGTCGCCGCCGCGCTCATGGTGGCGGGCAGTGCGTTCGCGGCGGTATCGCACGTCCGCGATACACGCGTCGATCCCATCGCTCCGGCCGTGTCACCCGTCCACACGTCGGTGACCGGACCGCACGCGCACGCACCGTTCTCGGGTCCACCCGCCGAGCAACGACCGAGTCCCCACCACGACACGCCGGCGGAACGAAACACGGCGGGACGTCGGGCACCGGTGACGCGGGCGGTGCCCCGAGCCCCAGCGGGAGCGGGGACGGCACCTCCAAACCCGGCGACGATCCGAACGACCGGGACCAGGGCACGGGCAACGACGGGCAGCACAACGATCACGGCGGCGGCAACAACGGTCCCGAGGGCACGCACCCGAGCACCTCGGGCGGCTCGTCCCACGGCGGCTCGTCCCACGGCGGCTCGTCCCACGGCGGCTCGGATCACTGAGCCCGTTTCTCGGAACTTTTTCTCGGATCTCGCGTATATCTCGCCCGGTTCCCTCGATGGGAAGGGTGACAACGCCAGGACATCCAAACCCCATCCCCCTCGGCGACGGGAGCTGGTCTCCAACCCTCGCGCCCTCGCCATGGACCTGGCTGCATCGGACGGGCCGGCCTTCGGGCCGGCTCTTCCGCGTCTCAGGCCTGGCCGTCGCGCGCCGCTGGACGATGGTGAGGAGCCCGAGCGCGGCAAGCGCCAGCAGCGCCCCCACGGCGAGCGCGATCGGCCACCCGGGGAGCCCGGCGCCGAACGGCGAGCCGCCCTCGGTCGGCGTGGCGCGCCCGGCTCGACACTCGCGTGATCCGCCAGGAGTCGCCGGTCTGCAGGAGATGCGCGGTGCCATCGATCTCGTCCCCGTCCTTCGTCACCAGGTGGAAGGGAACGAACGCGCCCGGTATGGCTCGCCCGGATGAACAGCGCGGGCTCGACGGTGATCACATCGAGGAAGCCGGGATCGAGTTCGTGCCACCCGGGGACGACCTGCTCGGAGACCTCGTCCGGCGCGTACCGGTCCGGCTGCCCCGCCGCCCCCTGGTTCAACGACAGGAGCCATCGCTCGGTGATCCCTTCCGGCCGCTGCTCGCTCGAGCACGCCGACGTGAGCGCGACGAGCGCGACGACCGCGACGAGCAGCGCGCGTCTCACGACCGGACCGCCTCGTCCATCGCGACCATGTCCTCGGCGTTCGTTTCCGGCACGAAAAGCCAGCAGACGATCATCGCGGCGGGCAGCATCGCGATCGTGATCAGCGCCATCGCGTCGCCGATCGAGCCCACCCGTCCGGTGACGTGGTCACCGAGGATCCCCACGACCAGCGCCCCGAGCACGCCCCCGACGATCTCGAAGGCGTTGCGGCACCACGCGGCCGCGCGCGAGCGCACGTAGGTGGGGAACGGCTCGGTCGCGAACGCCGACGTCATCGACACCGATCCGAGCCCGAAGAAGATCGTGAGGCACAACGCCGGGAGCTCCGCCCCGGTGTTGGTCGTCTGAAACGTCCAGACGCCGAACACGAGCGCGCCCGCCATGTAGACCTCGAACATCGGCTTGCGTCCGAAACGATCCATCAGGCGCCCGGCGACCAGGAACCCCGTCGCGCCGGCGAGGCCCGCGGCGGCCAGGTACAGCCCCGAGGTCGCGACGCTCATCCCGATCTCCTGCTGGGCGTAGTAGGCCCACCAGAACGCGCCGGAGGAGATCACGAAGTATCGGAAGAAGGTGACCAGTCCGACCGCGAGCACCGTCGTGCGGAAGGCGGGCTTCCACGGTTCCAGCATCGACGTGTGGTCGAGGTGGGCGCCGCGCTCGTCGGCGCGGACGGCGGCGTAGCGCTCGGTCTCGAGCATCGAGCGCCTGCCCCAGGCGATCAACGCGAGGGGGATCAGCCCGACCAGGAAGAACGCGCGCCAGCCGAGGGCCGTGTCCTGGAGGCCGAGGAACGCGAGGATGCCCACGAAGATGCCGCCCAGCGTGTTCATCGATGCGACGATGCCGAGCGTCTTGCCGCGATGCTCGCGGGGGAACTCCTCCACGACGATCGTGATCGCGACCGCCCATTCGGCGCCGAGGAAGACCTGCGCGCCGAACTGCGCGACGGTCAGCCACCACAAGCCGGGGGACAGCGCCGTGAGGGCGGTTGCCGCGGTGTAGCCGACGATCGTGATCAGCAGCAGGCGCCTGCGCCCGATCCGGTCCGCCTGCCCTGCCAGGAAGAACGCGGCCGCCGCACCGAGGGCGGTGATCCCTCGGATCCAGCCGGCGTCGGCCTCGCTTCCCCCCAGGCTGCCCAGCACGAGCGCCAGCACGAACGCCAGGACGTAGTTGTCGTACCCCTCGAAGAAGGTGGCCGAGGACAGCAGGACCAGCAGCTTGCGCCGGTAGCGGGCGTCGCGATCGGTCACTGCGCGGGGTCTTCCGCAAGCTCGCGGGCGGCCGTCACCTGCTCCTCGAGCCGCACGCGGAGCCGCTCCTTCAGATCCTCGACGTCGGCATCGGTACCCGCCTCCCCGTCGGGCAACAGCGGCGGGCCGAACACGATCGCCAGCCGGGGGCGGCGCCACAGTCCCCGCCAGATGATGCCGGTCTTCGGCCAGCGCTCCTGGGTTCCCCACAACCCCACCGGCACGATCGGGACGCCGGTGGGCAGCGCGAGGCGGGCGATGCCGCTGCGGATCCGTTGCAGGTCGCCGCGCGGCTCGGGGTTCACCCCGCCCTCCGGGGCGATCGCCAGCACGGACCCATCGTGCAGCGACGCCAACGCGAGGTCGAGCGCGTGCGCATCACCCTTCCCGCGGCGGATCGGGATCTGATCGAACGTGCGCAGCACCCAGCCGAAGAACGTCTTGCTGGAAGAACTCGGCGGCCACCAGGAAGCGGGTCTCGCGCCGTGTGCGGCGGCTCAGCTCGATCGCGAGCGCGGGGCCGTCGAGCGCGCTGACGTGGTTGAACGCCACGATCGCCGCGCCCCGGGCCGGCACATGCTCGACGCCGACGATCCGGACGCGAAACAGCGCACGCACAACCGGCGCGATGAGCAGCAGGCCGAAGCGCCACCACGGATTCAATTCGCCTGCCGCCACGGTGGGATGCTACGCCGCCGCGAGCGAGCGCGCTCCTCAGTCGAAGCGGATCACGGTCCGGATGACCTCGCCCGCACGCATCGCCCGGAACGATTCGGCGATGGCCTCGTCGGTGAACGGCGCGACGCGCGAGACGAGGCCGGCAAGGTCCAGCCGGCCATCGGCGGCGGCCTCGAGCCACGCGGTGAAGTCCTCGGCGAGGGGATCGCCGCCATCCGTGATCCGCAACGAGGCCTTCCGTGGGTAGGCGGCACCGAGGGTGTCCTGACCCCAGTCGATCGTGACCGTGCTGTCGGGCGCCGGCACCCCGATCGCCACCGCGGTGCCCCCGCGTGCGAGCATCGCCATGGCCTGCGCGACCACCGCCGCGTTGCCGGTCGCCTCGAAGGACACATCGACGCCGGCGCCGTCGGTGAGGGAGCGAACCGCCGTGACGGGGTCGTCGACGGCGGCGGCGACCACGTCGGTGGCGCCGAGGGTTCGGGCGATCTCGAGCTTGGCGGCCACGCGGTCGATCGCGATCAGCCGCTCGGCACCCGCCAGCCGCGCGCCCTGGAGGGCGGACAGCCCGATGCCACCGAGGCCGATCACGGCGATCGTGTCGCCCGGCAGGACGGGTGCGGTGTTGACGGCCGCGCCGACCCCGGTGGATGCGCCGCAACCGAGGAGGCACGCGGCTTCGAGCTCGAGCTCGGCGGGCACGGGGATGACCTGCGCAGCATGGACCACGGTGTGGGTTGCCAATCCGCCGATCGACAGTGTTCCCACGAGCGGACGACCGTCCATCGTGTGCAGGCGTCGCGGCTGCTCCCAGCCATGCGCGCAGCGGCGCGGGCGGCCACGCCGGCACGCCGGACAGTCACCGCAGGGGACCGCCCAGGCCAGAAGCACACGATCGCCGGTGGCGACGTGATCGACGCCGTCCCCGACCTCCTCCACGATGCCGGCCGCCTCGTGGCCGAGCAGCATCGGGAACGGGGCGCCCCAGTTGCCGTGCTCGATCGCCCAGAGGTCGGAATGGCACACGCCGTTGGCCTCGATGCGGACGAGGACCTCCGCGGGGCCGGGCGGATCCACCACGATGGGCTCGATGCGCGCGGGGGCGCCGGGCGCGTCGATGACCACTCCTCGTGCGTCGGGCATCCGCCCATCCTCCATGGTTCGCGGCCGACGCGCATGCTAGCGTCCGGCGGATGGATGTACGGAGCCTCCGTGACCTCGTCGCCACCCGCTCCGACGAGTACCTGGCCGAACTGGAGACGCTCGTCAACATCGACAGCGGGTCGTTCTCACCGCTCGGCGTGAATCTGGTCGCGGATCGGTGCGAGCAGCGGTTCCACGACTTCGGATGGGACGTTGCGCGTCACCGCCATGCGCCGGGGCCGGGCGAGCCGCAGCTCGGCGACCTCGTGATCGGACGGCGGCAGGGAAGCGGCGGACCACGGATCCTGCTCGTCGGGCACACGGACACGGTCTTCGACGACGGGACGGCCGCCGAGCGCCCCTTTCGGATCGAGGGGTCGCGGGCACGCGGTCCGGGGGTCTCCGATATGAAGGCGGGGCTGCTCACCGGGTTCTTCGCGATGCATGCCCTGCAGGACGCGGGGCTCGAGTCGTTCGACCACGTCACCTACGTGTGCAACCCGGATGAGGAGATCGGATCGCCGTTCTCGGGGCCGACGATCCGGGAGCTGGCGCTGGCACACGACGTCGGCTTCGTGCTGGAGGGCGCGCGCGCCAACGGCGACATCGTGTCCGCGCGCAAGGCGACCACCGACTACGACCTCACCGTGCACGGCCGTGCGGCGCACGCCGGCGTGGAGCCCGAGAAGGGGCGCAACGCGATCGCGGCGGCGGCGACGCTGATCGAGGCGCTGCAGGCGCTCAACGGACGCTGGCCGGGCGTGACGGTGAACGTGGGCACGATCGACGGTGGCACGCGTCGCAACGTCGTCCCCGAGCGGTGCACGCTGCAGGTGGACCTTCGTTCCCCGACCGTCGCGGACCTGGAGGCGGCGCAGGCGGAGATCGAGCGCCTGTGTGCCGTCGCCGGCGCAGCCCGATATCTCCATCGAGGTGGTGCGCGACGCGGGCCACCTCCCGATGGAGAAGACACCCGCGATCGCCGCACTGGTGGATCGCGCGGTGGCGCTGGCCGCGGAGCTCGGGTTCGAGCTCGCCGACGCGGCGACCGGCGGCATGTCCGACGCGAACACGATCGCGGCGACCGCGACCCCGGTGATCGATGGGCTCGGCCCCGTCGGCGGCGACGACCATGCGCCGGCGGAATGGCTCGACCTGGACAGCGTCGTGCCGCGCACGGCGCTGCTTGCCGGACTGATCGGGCTTCCGTGAGCGCGCGCGACGGCTGGCTCGACGATCTGCACCCCGAGGCCTATCGGACGCTGGTCGAGGGCGTGCCCGCGATCCTGTACATCGATCGCCCCGACGAGCTCTCGACGAACCTCTACACGAGCCCCCAGATCGAGCCGATCCTCGGGTTCTCGGTGACGGAGTGGGTCGCGGACCCGGAGTTGTGGCGCAAGCAGCTGCACCCCGACGATCGCGACGCAGGCGCTCGACACCCACCGGCGGTCCAACGCGGCCGCGACGCCGTACCTGGACGAATACCGCATCTTGACGAAGGACGGGCGCACCCTGTGGATCCGCGACGAGGCCTGGCCGGTGCTGTCGGAGGACGGCTCGATCCTGTTCTGGCGCGGTGTCATGCTCGACATCACCGAGCGGAAGGAAGCCGAGGACAAGCTCCGGTGGAGCCTCGACATCCTGCGGCGCACGCTGCAGCAGCGCCGCGAGCTCGCGCAGCGGCTGCAACACGCACAGGAGGTGGAGCGTCGGCAGATCGCGGCCGACATCCACGACGACCCGATCCAGGTGATGAGCGCCGTCGACATGCGCCTGCAGATGCTGCAGGGATTCCCCGAGTCGGTGACGCCGGAGACCCTCGGGGAGATCGAGCGCGAGGTCGCCGAGGCGATCGAGCGACTCCGCTCGCTGTTGTTCGAGCTGCGTCCGACGGCGCTGGAGCGCGACGGGCTGGTGTCGGCGCTCCGGCTCTATCTGGAGCACACGGCGACGACAACGGGCTGGTCGGTGTCCGTGCTGGACGAGCTGCGGTCCACGCCCGACGCGGACATGGCCGCGCTCCTGTACCGGATCGCGCAGGAGGCCGTCGTCAACGTGCGCAAGCACGCGGAGGCAGCGTCGGTCCGGATCGAGGTCGCGGAGGCCGCGGATGGCATCGTGGTGCGTGTGATCGACGACGGGCGGGGTTTCGTGCCCGATCTCCAGTCCGCCCCGGAGCCCGGACACCTCGGCATCTCCACGATGGTGGAGCGTGCCGAGCTCGCCGGGGGGTGGGCTCGGGTGATCAGCGCGCCGGGACGAGGGGACCACCGTCGAGTGCTGGTTGCCCGTCGACATCGCGTCGGGCGATCCCGATCTCGCGCGGTTGTCGGCCGCGCCCGAACCGAACGACTAGGTTCCGGCCGGCGAGAGCGCCGGGTCGATCGCGAGCCCCGACGCGGGATCGAAGAAATGGAACCGCGACGGGTCCAACGTGAGGCGGATCGTGGACCCCGGCGTCGAGGTGGTGCGTGCGTCGACGCGGGCGCAGAACACGCAGAGCGGATGGTCCTCCGCCATGAGCAGGATCTCCTCGTCCTCCTCGTCGGTCGCCGCGCGGATCTCCTCGGTCGCAACCGGCGGCGCGTCCACGCGGAAGATCACGTTGACCTCCGAGCCGAGCTCCTCGGTGACGTCGACCGTCACCTCGATCGTGGGCAGGTCCTCGCCGTGCCACAGCGACGCATCCTCGATGTCGGAGGGGCGGATCCCGAGGATCACCGTGCGGCCGTCGAAGGCACTGAGCGCACCCGGCTGGATCGGGATGTCGAACCCCGCGAAGGCCACCCGGTCGCCGGTCACCGTCGCCTCCACCAGGTTCATCGGCGGGGAGCCGATGAACGCGGCCACGAACAGATTGGCCGGATGCCGATAGAGGTTCTGCGGCGTGTCCACCTGCTGCAGGATGCCGTCGCGCATCACCGCGACGCGATCCCCGAGCGTCATCGCCTCCACCTGGTCGTGCGTCACATAGACGGTCGTCGTGCCGAGCCGCTCGTGCAGGCGCTGGAGTTCGGCGCGCATATGCACGCGAAGCTTCGCGTCGAGGTTCGACAGCGGCTCGTCCATCAGGAACGCCTTCGGCTCGCGCACCATGGCGCGGCCGATCGCGACCCGCTGGCGCTGCCCGCCGGACAGCTCGGAGGGCTTCCGATGCATCAGCCCCTCGAGGCCGAGGATCGCGGCGGCGTCGAGCACCCGGCGCTGTCGCTCCTCCTTCGGCATGTGCCGCAGCTTGAGGCCGAACCCGAGGTTCGCCTCGACGGTCATGTGCGGGTACAGGGCGTAGTTCTGGAACACCATGGCGATGTCGCGGAGCTTCGGCTCGAGGTCGGTCACCTGCTCGCCGCCGATCCAGATCTCCCCGGCGGTGACCTCTTCCAGACCGGCGAGCATGCGCAGCACCGTGGACTTGCCACACCCGGAGGGACCGACGAGCACCATGAACTCACCGTCGTGCACCTGGAGCGACACCGCGTTCACGGCGATCACCTCGCCGAAGACTTTCGTCACACCGTCGAGCACGATCTCTGCCATTTAGCGCTCCTTCCGGCCGCGAGTGTGCGGGTCCAGCCGTCGATGGGTCAAGCTCGCACGTGTCCGGGCATGCGCCGCCCGCCCCGAGCCCAGCAGGTCGAGCCCGAGCATGGCCGCGCCGACCACGGGTGGGGCGGTCAACCGGACGATTCGCGCGGCCGGCGCCACCGCGTGCACGCCAGCGATGATGCGCTCCAGGAACGGGCTCCACTCGTTGCGGAAGATGCCGCCGCCGAGCACCACGTCGGGATCGAGCGCGCGCATCCCGAGCTTGCGGATCGCGGCGGTCGCCATGACCGCGATCTCGTCCGCCTGCTTGCCGACGAGCTCGGTCGCGATCGCGTCGCCCGCGGCGGCCTCCGCGAAGACGACCGGCGCGAGCTCCGCGAGGCGCTCGTCTGCGAGTCGCTCCGCGTACAACGCCTCCATCACCTGACGGGCGGTTCGAAGGCCGAAGTGCGCGGGGACGCTGCGTTGGAGCCCGGTTCGGCCCCCGCGCCCGTCGCCCGCCCGGATGGCGTGATAGAGCGCGGTCCTGCCGAGGTCGCCGGCGCCACCCCAGTCTCCGCTGACCGGTCCGATCGCCGGCAGGCGGAACACGCGGCCCTCCGGCGAGACCCCGCTGCAGTTCGTTCCGAAGCCACAGACGATGCCCACGCCCCAGGTGCGGTCGGTGCCGGCGCGCAGGACGGCGAAGGTGTCGTTGCGCAGGACGTGCTCGCCGACCCATCCGCGCCGTGCGAGGCCGCGGCCGATGCGCCGATCGTCCACCGGAAGGTCGGCGCCGGCGAGACAGAACACGCCGAGGTCGGCGACGGGGTGCGGCATCGTCGAGAGCCCGGCATCGGCCCACGCGGCGCGGATCGCCTCGTCGATCGGGTCGAGGAAGGCGTCGTCGCCGGTCTGCTCGTAGTCGCCCGCGGCGACCCGGGCGGCGCCGAGCACGGTCCCGTCGCGGCGCAGCAGCGTCGCGTCGATCTTCGAGCCGCCCCCGTCGACCGCGAGCAACGCCGGCCGTCTCACGGAAGGTCCTCGAGCTCGTCGATCCGCACGAACGTTGCCCCGGCCTCGGCGAGACCCTCGATCATGGTCGCGATCGCGTCCCCGGTCCCGCCGGGCCAGGTGTGCAGCAGCACCACGGCGCCGTCGCCGTGGGCCGTCGCGCCCGCGACGCCGTCCGCCGCGATCGCGGGGCCCGTGCGCCACGGCTCCCAGTCCTCGAGCTCGACGTGCCAATGCACATCGCGATAGCCGGCCGTCTCCAATGCCTCGAGCACCTGCGGATCGTCGTGACCTGCGCCGAACGGGCACCGGAACCACGGCGCGGGATCCGCACCGGTCGCCTCGGTGATCGCGCGCGCTCCGTCGGCGATGTCGGAGGGGAGGCCGCCGCCGAGGAGCAGGGGCATCCTGGCGTGATAGTGGGAGTGGTGCCCGACCAGGTGTCCCTCATCGGCGATCCGGCGCGCGGTCTCGGGATAGGCCTCCGCCCATCGGCCCTGGACGAAGAACGTCGCACGCACGCCGTCGGACGCGAGCACGTCGAGGATGCGCTCGGCATTGCCGGGCGGGCACCAGGGTCGATCCGGGTGCTCCGCATCGAAGGTCAACGCGACGCGGAAGGGCTCACTCACGGGTCGTCACCTTCGCGGCGTGGACGTACGCGCCGGGCTCGCGGCCGGCGAGGACCGCGAGTCGCCAGGCGAGCAGCTGCGCGGGCACGATCGCGGCCGCAGGACTGAGCAGGCGCCCGAGCGGGCCGACGTCGGTCGCGCCCGTGGCCGAGACGCCCGCGGTGACCGTCCACACGGCGGCGCCCAGCCTGCGCAACTCGTCGGCGATGCCGAGGTCGAGCTCGCGGGTCTCGGGCTCGGTCGCGATCACCATGGCCGCGAGCCCGGGGCCGGCCAGCTCGAGCGGGCCGTGGCGGAACTGCGCGGTCTGGAGGGACTCGACGGGCATGCCGACCGCCTCCTTCAGGGTGAGGGCGCCCATCTCGGCGGCCGCGCGGGCACCACCTCGCGCGAGGATCACCGTCGTCGCGCGGCCGCCGTGCCAGGTCACGAGGTCGTCGGCCAGCGTGCCCCGTGCGAGCAGGTCGTCGATCGCCGCCGCGGTCATCTCCGCGTCGATCTGCAACCGTTCGGCGACCTCGTCGGCGCGCACGCCGGCGATCGCCAGCGCGGACGCGCCGATCACGACCAGCGCCGCGGCGAAGGTCATCGTGCTCGGCCCCGTCTCCTCGCCCGCAAGGGTCTGCAGGGTCAGGTCCGCGACCCGGGCGAGCGAGCTGTCCGGATCGTTCGTCACGGCGACGATGCGGGGGGCGTCGCCGCGCGCCCGCAGCTGTTCGGCCACGCGCACGGTCTCGGCGCTCTCGCCCGACTGGCTGACGAGGATCAGATCGTCGCCCGCATGCAGCATCGGCAGCCGGAAATGGAGCAGCTCCGCGGTGTCGGTCATGACCGCCGCGACGCCGTCTCGCGCGAGCGACGTCACGGCGGGGTAGCACGCGTCATAGGAACTTCCCATGCCTGCGAACACCAGGGCGCCACCCCTGCGGGCAGCAACGGCGTCGAGTGCTTCCGTCTGTGAGGCAAGGCCGACGGCGGCCCGCCGGAGTGCGTCGGGCTGCCCGGAGATCTCCGCGATGAATGGGTCAGGAAAGTTTCCTAACGATTTCACGACCGGAGTGTACGATGCGGAATCATGGGTGTGAAGGTGGCGGTGGTGGGTGCGGGCAGCACGTACACACCCGAGCTCGTGGAGGGGTTCGTGACCCGTGGCGATCGCCTTCCGGTCGACGCGCTGACGCTGCTCGACATCGACCCGGAGCGCCTCGGCATCGTCGGTGCGCTCGCCGAACGGATGATGCGTCGCGCCGGCTGGGGCGGCACGCTGCGGCTCACCGGGGACAAGCGCGAGGCCATCGAGGGCGCCGATTTCGTGATCGTCCAGCTGCGTGTCGGCGGGAACAAGGCGCGCTACACGGACGAGACGCTGCCGTTGGAGTTCGACTGCATCGGGCAGGAGACGACCGGCGCGGGCGGATTCGCCAAGGCGCTGCGGACCGTGCCGGTCGTGCTCGACCTGGCCGAGCTGACCCAGGAGATCGGCGCGCCCGGCGCATGGTTCGTCGACTTCACGAACCCAACCGGCCTCGTCACCCAGGCGCTCCTGGATCACGGCCATCGCGCGCTGGGGCTGTGCAACGTGGCGATCGGGTTCCAGCGGGAGTTCGCGAAGCATTTCGGCGTCGAGCCCGAGCGGGTCCAGCTCGAGCACGTCGGCCTCAACCACCTGACGTGGGAACGCAAGGTGCTGGTCGACGGGGTGGACCGGCTCCCCGAGTTGCTCGCGGATCCGCCGCTCGAGCCGGGCCAGGACGAGTTCGAGGGCATGCCGATCGAGTTCATCCGCGAGCTCGGCGCGATCCCGAGCTACTACCTGCACTACTACTACCGGACCTCTGCGGTGCTCGCGCACCAGCGCACCGGCAAGACCCGGGCCGAAGAGGTGATGGAGATCGAAGCCGGCCTCCTCGAGCTGTACAAGGACCCGACCCTCGACACGAAGCCGAAGCTGCTGGAGGAGCGGGGCGGCGCCTTCTACTCCGATGCGGCCGCCGCGCTGATCGCGTCGCTGCATGCGGACACCGGCGACGTCCAGGTCGTGAACGTCCGAAACGACGGGGCGATCCCCAATCTGGCGCCGGACGACATCGTCGAGGTCACGTGCACCGTCGATCGCGACGGCGCCCGCCCGCTGCCGGTGGCGCCGCTGGCGCCGGAGATGCACGGGCTCGTGGCGCACGCCAAGGCCTACGAGAAGCTGACCGTCACGGCGGCGATGTCGGGCAGCCGCACCGACGCCCTCAAGGCGCTCATGGCGAACCCGTTGATCCCGGACTGGGACACCGCGCGGCCGCTGCTCGATTCGCTCCTCGAGGTCAACCGCCGGTACCTGCCGCGGTTCTTCCCCGACGGCTGACCTACCCCTCGGGCAACTCCGCGGCGTTGGCCTGGATCTTCGCAAGCGCCTCGGCGGCGTCGCGGACCCCCCGCTCCCCGTCGCGGAAGGTGGTCTCCATGAAGTACACGGACTCGCGCTGACCGGCGGCCTCGGCGACGGGGAAGGACATCGTCGCCGGGTCGAGGCGATCGGCGTGCTCCACGGCAACCGGCAGACGGGACAGCGACGGCTGGAAGAGCTCGTAGCGGTTCATCGACGGATACTGGACCTCGGCCTCGATGCCCTCGGCCTCCATGGCGGCGCAGACGACCCCGTTCGTCCGGCCCGCGAACGCGTCGGGGTCGATCTTCAGGATGTAGTTGTAGAAGCTCCAGCGCGTGACGCGCGCATCCACGGGCATGGTCGTCACGCCCGGGATCCCGGCGGCCATCGCCTCGAACGCCTTGCCGGCGATCGCGCGCTGCTCCTGCTGGGCGGGGAAGCGTCGCATCGCGACCTCGAGGAGCGCCGCGTTCAACTCCGACAGCCGGTAGTTCGCGCCGAACGTGAAGTCCTTCTCGTCGGGGTCCTTCGCGCGCCCGCAGTCGATGAGCGAGTGGGCGCGCCGGGCGAGGTCGTCGTCGTTCGTCAACAGCGTGCCGCCTTCGCCCGAGGTCAGGATCTTGGACGATTGGTGACTGAAGGAACCGATGTCGCCGATGCAACCGGCGCCGTGGTCCCTCCAGCGTTGCCCGTGGGCGTGCGCGCAATCCTCGATCACGGCCAGGCCGTGGCGCCGCGCGATCTCCATGATCCGGTCCATGTCGGCCATCTGATGCCCGAGGTGCACGGGGATGATCGCTCGCGTGCGGTCCGTGATCGCGGCCTCGACCAGATCGGGGTCGATCGTCCACGTGTCGGGCGTGACGTCGACGATGACGGGCAGCGCGCCGGCGGCCATCGGCGCGTACGCCGTCGCGGCGAACGTCAACGCGGGGATGATGACCTCGTCGCCCCACCCGATGCCGAGGGCCTTGCACGCGACCTCCATCGTCACGGTTCCGTTCATCATCAGGATGCCGTGGCGAGCCCCCTGGTAGGTGGCGAACGCCTCCTCGAAGGCGCCGCCGTGCAGGCCGGGCTCGGGGAAGCCACCCCAGACGCCGCTGCGGACGACCGCCGAGACGGCGGCGACGTACTCGTCGTCGTCGGTCTGCGGCCAGGATGGATACGGCGTCGCGCGGACCGGGGTGCCACCGTTGATCGCAAGCGTTGCCACGGGTGATCAGCTCCTTCCGAGAGCGCTGTTTCGGTGGGTGGCGCCCGTCTCGCGCATCCTCGCCTTGACCGCCTCCCGATGGGGAGGCTAGCATCCGGTCTGTTCGTTAGGAAAGTTTCCTGACTGACTCGCGAGGAGTGAGGTCACGGGCGTTCAGCAGACCTTCGCCGCCGGGACCCCGAGCTTGCTGCGCGCCATCAACGAGCGCACCGTCCTGGAGTGCATCCGTCAGATCGGTCCCGCATCCCGCGCGCAGATCGCCCGTGTCTCCGGCGTTTCGAAGCCGACGGTCTCGCAAGCGCTCTCGGTGCTCGAGAAGGCCCGCCTCGTTCGTGAGGCGGGCCGCTCCTCGGGCGGCAAGGGACCGACCGCCGTGCTGTACGAGCTGAACCCTTCGGCGGGGCACGTGGTCGGGATCGACGTCGGCCGCGAGGGCGTGCGCGCGGCGGTCACCGACCTCGCCGGCACGATCGCCGCCCGGACCGACGAGCCCGCCCGGCTGTCGAGCGCGAAGGTCTTGATCGCCCAGCTGGGCCGGGTCGCTCGCGATGTGGCGAAGGACGCGGGGCTGCGGTGGCGCGACGTCACCGTCGCGTGCATCGGGAGCCCGGGCGTGTTCGCCGACGACGAAGATCACCCGACGCTTGCCCACAACCTGCCCGGATGGAGCCGGGCCGGGCTGCTCGACGCGGTCCGCGCGGAGCTCGGGACGCACGTGCTCTTCGAGAACGATGTGAACCTCGGCGCGCTCGGCGAGCGCCGATTCGGCCTCGGGCGTGGCGTCGAGGATTTCGTGTATCTGCACGTGGGCACGGGGGTCGGCATGGGCATCGTGATCGACGGCCAGGTCTATCGCGGGGCGAACGGAGCGGCCGGCGAGGTGGGCTATCTCCCGCTGGCCATCAGCGACCCGCACGATCGCGGCTACCGACGGCGAGGTCCGCTCGAATCGGCGATCGGGGCCGCGTCGGTGGTCAAGTCCGCGCGAGACGCGGGCCTCCGGCGATCGGGACTGACCGCCGAGCAGGTCGTCGACGCGGCACGCCGAGGCGACGCGCGCGCCCAGGGCGTCGTCCGGGAGCTCGGCGCCCGCATCGGGCTCGCGCTTGCCGCCATCGTGTCGGTGCTCGATCCGGCGCTGGTGATCCTGGGGGGCGGGATCGGCCGCAACGGCGATCTCCTGCTCGAGCCGATCCAGTCGGAGCTGGCGTCGCTGGCGCCCGTCCACCCGTCCGTGGTGGTGTCGCAGCTCGGCGAGGATGCGGAACTGCTGGGCGCGGTCTCGATGGCGCTCGGCGTTGCACAGGAGCGCTTGTTCGCGAGAGCGGAGATGAAAGGTGAGATCGCGGTATGAGGCGGGACCCCGTATGGAATCCCGTACGGCAAGACTTGCGTAGGCACGGGTAATACGATCGAAAGGGAGGCCAGGATGCGACGGACCATGGCGGTGGCGGCGGCGATGTTCGCCCTCGTAGCGGCGGCGTGCAGTTCCGGCGGCGATTCGAGTTCGTCGGCGGTGGACACCACCACACACGACCCGGTCACGCTCACGATCACCGGCGAGTGGACCGGCGTCGAGTGCGACAAGTGGAAGGAGATCTTCCCGGCGTTCACCGAGGTCTACCCCTGGGCGACGGTCGAGCCGATCTGCAACGTGAACGACGACAAGGCCATCAAGCTGATCAACGCGGGCAACGCGCCCGACGTGGTGCAGTCCTTCGGCGTCGACAACGTCGGGTCGTTCTGCAACTCGGGCGCCTGGCAGGACCTGAACCCCTACATCGAGGGTGGCGACGGGATCGACATGAGCCAGTTCCCGGCGGCCGCGCTGACCTACACGGCGTGGAACGACGAGCAGTGCGCGTTGCCGTTCCTGACCGACACGTTCGGCCTCTACTACAACACCGACTCGCTCGAGGCAGCGGGCCTCTCCGGTCCGCCGAAGAACACGACCGAGCTGCAGGACTACGCGAAGAAGCTGACACAGTGGAACCCGGACGGGTCGATCAAGGTGGCCGGCTTCGTTCCCAACTCCACGTACTACTGCTGTGCGTTCACGGCCGTGAACCTGGCCTACATGTTCGGCGCGAAGTATCTGGACGACAGCGGACAGGCATCCTTCGCCTCGGACCCGGCGTGGGCGACCGCACTGCAATGGCAACACGACTTCATCGCCGATGTGTACGGCGATGGAGACTTCCAGACGGGCGCCGACAAGCTGACGGAGTTCATCTCCGGTGCGGGCAACGAGTGGAACGCGCAGCAGGACCTCGGCACGGGTCGCGTGGCGATGACGATCGACGGTGAATGGCGCAACGCCTTCGTGCCGGACGACCTCAACTACGACACCGCCCCGCTCCCCGTGACGCCCGATCGCACGGACCTCTACGGCGGCGGCCCGTCCGGCGGAACGGTGATCGCCCTGCCGAAGGGGTCACCGCATCCCCCCGAGGCATGGCTGCTGCTGAAGTGGTTGGCGACCGACACCGACACGCTGGTGGACGTGGCGAACAGGATCAACAACGTGCCCACCACGAACGCGGCGATCTCCTCACCCAACCTGGATCTGCCGCCACAGTTCGGGACGTTCATGGACGTGTTCCAGAACCCGAACTCGGGATGGGTGCCGACGACCCCGATCGGCATCGAGATGGACACCTACATCAACGCGTTCATGGCGAAATGGCAGGCCGGGAACGCGACCGACCTGACACAAGGACTGCAGGACGCGCAAGACCAGACGAACGACGCGCTCGCACAGGCGCAGATCTAGGAGGAGCGACGGCAACCTCCACGACGGCCGTGTTCGAGACGGCGGCGGCGGTTCCTCGCCGCCGCCGTCCTCGGCGCTGGCGTGAGCGCGGCGCGGTGCTCGTCTACCTGTCCCCGTGGATCATCGGCTTCGCGATCTTCACGCTCGCGCCGATGATCGCGAGCCTGTACTGGTCGTTCACGAAGTACCAGCTGCCGGCGCCCCCGAAGTGGATCGGCACCTTGAACTACGAGTTCATGTTCACGAAGGACCCGTTCTTCTGGGTCGCGGTGCGGAACACGATCTGGATCATCGTGGTGGGCCTCCCGATCCGGATCGCGTTCGGCATCATCACCGCGCTGCTGCTGACCAGGAAGCGTCGTGGGGTGAACAGCTACCGAACGATGTTCTTCCTGCCCACGATGGCCCCGGTGGTCGCCGCGACGCTCGTGTTCGCGTATCTGTTGAATCCCGAGTACGGGCCGGTCAACGTCCTGTTGCGCAAGATCGGTATCGAGCATCCGCCCCTCTGGTTCTTCTCACCCCAGTGGTCGAAGCCGGGACTCGTCCTCCTCGGCCTCTGGGGCGTGGGCGACGCGATGATCATCTTCCTCGCGGGGTTCCTCGACGTGCCCAAGCACCTCTATGAGGCGGCCGATCTGGAGGGGGCCAACGGGTTCGCAAAGTTCCGGCACGTGAGCCTGCCCATGGTGTCGCCCGTGATCTTCTTCGAGGTCGTCACGGGGATCATCTTCGGATTCCAGTACTTCACGCAGGCCTACGTCGTCGCCGGGGTCAGCTCCGGCGGTGCGCTCGGCGACCCGCAGAACTCGACGCTGTTCTACTCGGTCCATCTGTACGGACAAGGCTTCATCAACTTCAAGATGGGCTACGCGTCGGCGATGGCCTGGGTGTTGCTGGTCATCTCCCTCGTCTGCACGGTGGCGATCCTGCGCGGCTCACGGCGATGGGTGCACTACCAGGGCGGAGCGTTCCTCCGATGAGCCGGGAGCGCCGACACGCCTGGCATCGGCGTGTCGGCGCAGCTCGGCGCCGTTCGACGATCCATGCGAGCGCGGCGGACGTCACGCCGCGGCGAGCTGCCCAGCGGACACGTCGACGTCAGCAGATACGCACCACGACGTCGCACGCGCTCCTGATCACGTTCGCGATCGCATTCATGTTGCCGATGGTGTTCGTCGTCTTGAGCTCGCTGATGACCAACGACCAGGTCCTGAGCGCCAACTTCTGGCCCCGACCGTTCCAGTGGAACAACTACCCGACGGTCTGGCACACGATCCCGCTCGGGTTGTACGCCTGGAACACGGTGCAGATCGCCGTCATGTCGACCATCGGCATCGTCGTGTCGTCGATCCCGGTGGCCTACGCCCTGGCCAGGATGCGGTGGAAAGGGCGCCAGGTCGTGTTCGTGCTCGTCCTGTCGACGCTGATGCTGCCCTATCAGGTGACCGTCGTGCCCTTGTACGTGTGGTTCTCGAAGATCCACTGGATCCCGTCGTTCAAGCCGTTGATCGTGCCGAACTTCCTCGGCGATGCGTTCTCGATCTTCCTGTTGCGACAGTTCTTCATGTCGGTGCCCGAGGATCTGGCCGATGCGGCGCGTGTCGACGGTGCCAGCCACTGGCAGATCATGACGCGGATCATGGTGCCGCTGTCGAAGGCGGCGATCGCGGCGATCGCACTCTTCAACTTCCTCTACAACTGGAACGACTTCTTCGGGCCGCTGCTGTTCGTGGGCGACAATCCGCATCTGTTCACACTCGCGATCGGGTTGGACGCGTTCCGTGGTCAGCACCACGTCGAGTACAACCTCATCATGGCGGCCTCCGTGATGTTCATGATCCCGGTGATCGTGCTGTTCTTCCTGGCCCAGCGTGTGTTCGTCGAGGGCGTCACGCTCACGGGGTCGAAGGAGTAGGGGCGACCTCCCGCCGGTCTTGCCCGTGCCCTTCCGGCACCCGGGCGCGCGCCGTGAAAGACTCTTGGACGTGATCGCGACGGGCGAGGTGCGCTGATGCGGGTGGCGCTGTTCGGCTGCGGATGGATCCAGGACTTCCACGCGCGCGGGGTGCGCGCATGCGGGCATGAGGTCGTGGCCGTGGCCAACCACCGGGAGGAGTCGGCCCGCGCGTTCGCCGAGCGCCACGACATCCCGCGCGTCACGACCGACTGGGAGGCCCTGGCCCGCGATCCCGAGGTCGACGCGGCGGTCGTGTCCACGCCCAACGCGCTGCACGCGCCCCAATCGATCGCGCTGCTCGAGGCCGGGAAGCACGTCCTGGTCGAGAAGCCGATGGCAACCTCGGTGGCCGAATGCGACGCGATGATCGAGGCGGCGGCCCGCGGCGGCGCGTCGCTGATGGTGGCGCACTGCTGGCGGTTCCACCCCGACGTCCAGGCCATGCGCGCGCGCATCGTCACCGGTGAGCTGGGCGAGGTCGTCAAGACGCGGGGGTACGGGGTGCACGCCGGCTGGGGCCCCTCGGGGTGGTTCACGCAGAAGGCGCTCGCGGGCGGTGGGGCGCTGCCCGACATGGGCGTGCACGCGATCGACACCGTCCGCTACCTGCTCGGCGACCCGGCGCCGGGCCGCGTCTGCGCGGTGGTCGGCACGCGCTACGGCACCTACGACGTGGACGACGACGGCATCCTGCTGATCTCGTGGTCCCAGGGGACGAACTCGATCGTCGAATCCGGTTGGTGGCACGCCCACAAGGAGGGCCTCGAGGCCGAGACGGAGGTCTACGGCACGAAGGGCTATAGCCGGATCTTCCCGCGCGAGGAGCCCAGCGAGGACTACGAGCACTGCACGCAACCGATGTACACCGCGCAGATGCGGGAGTTCCTGGGCGCGATCGAAGCGGGCCGCCAGCCGACGCCGAGCGGAGCCGACGGCCGGGTCGTGCTCGACGTGGTGGAGCGGGCGTACGCGTCGGCGGCCGGTGTCGCATGAGCCTCGTGCTGGGTGTCGACGGGGGCGGCCGCAAGACCTACGCGGTGGTGACGGACGACGACGGGGCCGTGCGGGGAGCCGGTGAGGCGGGCGCCTCGAACTGGGAGATCGCCGGGACGGACGACGCCGAGACCGCGATCGCCGTTGCCGTCGGCGCCGCGCTCGAGGAGGCAAGCGCGTCCGCGGACTCGATCGCGGCGAGCGCCTTCGGGCTCGCCGGCATGGACTGGCCCTCCGACGGCCCGCGACTGACCGCTCTCGTGGAGCCCGTCACCCCGGGCGTCGAGCGGCGGATCGTCAACGATGCCTTCATCGCGCTGCGCTCCGGCACCTCGGAGTCCTGGGGCATCGCGGTGATCGCCGGCACCGGCACCGTGGCGGTCGGACGCGACCCGGTGGGCAACGAGTTCCGAACGATCGGGGAGGGGCGTGCGTTCGGTGACTTCGGCGACGAGTTCGACGTGTCGGAGCTCGCCGTGCGCGCGGTCGCCGACCAATACACCGGCCGCGGGCCCGCCACGATGCTGAGCGACATGCTGTGCGAGCGGTTGGGTGAGCCGTCGGTCGAGTCGCTGCTCGAGCGGCTCGCTCGGTACGATCCGCGCTTCCGCGCCCCCGAGCTGCAGAACCTGACCCCGATGGTGCTGGCCGCCACCGAAGGGGGAGACCTGGTCGCCCGCAACGTGCTCGAGGACATCGGCCGGGCGCTCGGCGAGGCCGCGGGCGTGGTCGCTCGCCGTCTGAACCTGTCGAACCTGCCGGTCGAAGTGGTGCTCGCCGGTGGGTTGTTCCGGACGCCCAACCGCTACCTGCTCGACGAGCTGGAGTTCGGCGTGCGGCACACGGCGCCACGGGCAGAGCTGCGGTTGCTCGGCTCCCCGCCCGTGGTCGGCGCGGCGTTGATGGCCATGGAGCTGGCGAAGATGCCCATCACGGTGAACGCGGCGGCGCGACTCCGGAGCGAGATCACCAGCGATTCTGGGGCGAGGGGACCGCCTGAGGGTCCGCGCCGGCGGGTCTACTCGACCGGCGACTCGGGCGCCACGCGCCGGCCGAGGTTCATCCAGGTCAGCAGCATGCGATACAGCATCCGGATGTCGTCGGTCTGGAACTGCACCGAGCGCGGGCTCGTGCGATCGGTGCCCGGCGCGATCGCCAGCATGTCGCCCAGCGCGGTGGTGGTGAGCAGGGCCTCCAGCGTGAACGGTCCGTCGGGCTTCCAGACCTGCGCACGATCCGCGTGCTTGATCGACTCCGCGACCAGCCGCCGGGTCGCGTCCTGCACGGTCTTGGGCGATTTCGATCTGGCGGCGCGCGAGGCGAAGGCCGTCTTCGTCGAGAACGCGCGCACCCACGGCAACGCGGCGGTGGCCTGGTTGCAGCACTCGTCGTCGCCGCTGACGAACAACAGCGGCACGTTGAACGTCCCCGCCAACGCGGCGTTCAGGTGGGTCTCGTTCCAGGACAGGCCGTTGACGCGGATGTCGGCGAACCATCCGGTGTAGGTGTGATCGAGGATCGCGTTCGCGGTGCCCGAGCCCGCGTGATACCCGAGGAAGACGCAGCCGGTGAAGCCCTCCTCGATGCCGGTCATCATGCTCCAGGGGAGCTTCGGCGTGCCCTGGACGAGCTCGGCGCGGGGGTCGAGCTCCATCGGCAGGATGTTGCCCATGTCGCCGTGCGCGTCCGACACGACGATCTTGAGCGCGCCCGCGTCGGTGGCTCCCGCGATCGCCGCGTTGGCCTCCTCGGTCATCAATCGGCGCGCCCAGGAGTAGTCGTCGGTGCCGCGGGTGATCTGGCGCACGGTGGTGATCCCCCCGATGCCCTCCATGTCCACGGAGATGAAGATGCGCAGCGTCATGGCGCGCAAGGGTATCGCGGCGAGGCCGTGCCGGCCGGGGGCGGCGGATCGATGTCGGTGGCTTCGGTCATGCTGCAGCTCGTGCGAACCTTCCTCGCGATCCCCCTCGTGCTCCTGCTGGCCTGCACCACGGCGACCGTGACCGTCACGGGCGATCGGCGCGCTCCTGTCTCGCCGTCGCCTTCCGGTGCGAGCAAGCGGGAAGCCTCTGGCGACGGTGACCCGTGTGGTCGACGGCGACACGGCGCACGTGCTCTTCCGGGGCAGGGACGTGACGGTCCGGTTCATCGGCGTCGACACGCCGGAGACGGTGGCGCCCGGTCAGCCGATCGAGTGCTACGGGCCCGAGGCCTCCCACTTCACGACGCGGCAGCTCACGGGCCGAGCGGATCCGCCTCGAGTTCGACGTCGACCGCATCGATCCCTTCGGACGGACGCTCGCCTACCTGTGGATGCGCGACGGCTCGATGTTCAACGAGACGTTGGTGCGCCGCGGGTTCGCGACGGTGGCGACGTACCCGCCGGACACGCGCTACGTGCAGCGATTCGAAGCAGCCCAGCGGGCCGCGAAGGCGACGGAACGCGGGCTGTGGGGCGCGTGCTGACCGTCGCCGGCTAGATCTGCGCCGTGTCGATCACGATGTCGTCGAACGCGACGTCGTAGGTCCGCCCGGTCTGGTTGTTGCCGAGCTGCACGCGGCCGATCGGTGCGGACCCGAGCGCTTGCGATCGGCTGAGGTCCGCGAGCCGGACGCCGTCGAGCCACACCTCGGTCAGGCCCGAGCTCCCGACACGGGCGTGCACCTGCACCGTGTGCCACGCACCGATCGACGGTTTGGTCGCCGAGCAGAAGCTGGCGGTCGAGATCTCGTTGCGGAGGCAGAGCCTGCCGGTGCCCGAGCGGTAGAACGCGAGGATCGCGCCCCCGGCTGCGGTGCGGAACTTGCCGAGGGTGACGTTGTTGGCGGCCGAGCTGATGACCTTGAACCGGAAGCGGTCGTACAGCTCCGGTCTGGGTCGAGGCGAGTTGCGCGTTCGCGTAGGTGGCCTGCCCCGTACTCGTCGCGCGCGCCGCGTACAAACCGACGTAGACCTCCTGCTGCTGGACGGTCAGGCCGGTGCTGCTGCTCCAGCGCGACAGGTTCCCGAGCTCGAAGCCGTCGCGGAACAGCGCCGAGGAGGTGAACGTCGCCGTGTAGGTCGTGGCCGTGCTCGGCGTCGTGATCGCGTGCGACGCAGCGCCACCGTCGGACCATCCCGCGAAGGTCCACGACCTGCCCGCCCCGTCGACCTGAGTGGCCGCGCTCACGTTCAGCGTGTAGGCCTTCCACGAGGTGACGGTCGTCGGGCCGGTGACCGTGGTGCCGTTCACGCCCAGCCGCAGGCCCGGCGGGTCGGTTGCCAGTGTGATCGGCACCTTCGCCGGATAGAGGTTCCTCGTCACCGTTGCGGACAGGCCCTGCGAATCGGTGGCGGTGAGCTGGATCTCCAGATAGGTGGTGTCGGTTGCGGCGAAGTCCTCCGGGTCGGGTCCGACGATCGGGATGTCGTTGCCGGTCGTGACCGGCAGGAATGGATGCATGTGCGTGTCGTGATGCTTGGTCACGACCCACGAGAGCCTCGCGTTGGAGAGCGTTCCGTCCTGCTGATCGGTGGCGCTCCCGTGCAAGGTGATCGTCTCGCCGACGGCGAAGGTCTTGGTGGCCGACGGTGAGGAGATGACCGGGACCGGCGCGGTGTTGCCCGCGTCGATGCGGATCGTCGCGCTGGCCTGGCCCCCTCGGCCGTCCTTGACCGTCAGCGTCACCGTGTACGTCCCCGCCGTCGAGTACGTGTGCGCGGCAGTGGATCCCGTCGCGTGCGCCGAGCCGTCGCCGAAGTTCCAGTCGAAGGTCAGCGGGTCGCCGTCGGGATCGCTGCTCCCGCGCCCGTCGAATCGCCACCGCGAGCGGGGTCGGGCCCGACGTCTTGTTCGCGGTCGCGACGGCGGTCGGGGCGCGGTTGGCGGTGCCGGTGAACGCGATCCGTCGCACCTCGCCGCCGTTGAGGTAGTTGAGGTAGTAGGCGGCCTGCGTGGACCCGTAGGGTCCGAACTTCAGGGTCGTGATGCTGTTGGTCCCGAGGCCCGTGACGAAGTCCGCGGCGGTGAAGCCCCCGCCGGCGGCGGGTGTCAACCGGATGATCTTGCCGCAGACGAAGTCGCCGTACAGGTAGGTGTTGTCGAAGGCGGCCGGCCAGACGCCGTTGGGGACGAAGGCGCCGCCGGTCACGGCCGTACAGCCGGTGTTGTGGTCATACGCGTACACGGGGTTCGTCATCCCGGCCGGCGGGGGACCGCAGTCGGTCCGCGAGCCTCTGGCGCACGGGCCCTTCGCGCACGTTCCATCCGTAGTCCGCACCGGCCTGGCCGAGGTCGATCTCCTCCCAGGTGGATTGGCCCACGTCGTTGATGTGGAACTTCGTGCCCGCGGCGTTCGGATCGAACGCGATCCGGAACGGGTTGCGCAGCCCCCACGCGAAGGTTTCCTGACACTTCGTGCCCACGGTCGTCATGCCGGTCGTGTTGCACCGCGCGGTGCCGGCTCCGGTGAACGGATTGCCCGCCGGGATGCCTCCGCTGGGCGTGATGCGCAGGATCTTGCCGAGCAGGATGTTCTGATCGCGCGCCGCGTTGTTCTGGCTGCCGCACCCGCTGTCGAACATGTAGTCGCAACCGCCGTCGCCGATGCTGATGTAGAGATTGCCGTCCTTCCCGAACTCGAGGTCTCCCGCGTTGTGGATGCCGTCCTCGTTCGGAACGTTGTCGATCAGGATCGTCTCGGTCGCCGGGTCGACCACGTTGGTGTTCGGGAGCACGAACCGCGACACGCGGTTCACCGGCACGCCGGTGGTGTCGTAGGGGCAGGACCCGAACTTCTTGAAGGTGTAATAGAGATAGATGTAGTGGTTCGAGGCGAACGCCGGGTCGACCGCAACCCCCAGCAGTCCCCGCTCCTTGTCGTCGCAGACCTTGGCGCCGAGGTCGATCGCCGGGGTCGGGACGAGGGCGCCGCCCTGGATCACGAACAGCTGACCGAAGTGGCTCGTCACGAGGATCCGGCCATCCGGGGTGAAGGCGATGGCGGTGGGGCCGCCCACCTTGGCCACCAGCTGGTCCTCGAAGCCCGTCGGAACGACGGACGCGGCCGCCGCGGTGGAGCCGCCGAGCGGCAGCGCGAGCCCGATCAGGAGCGTCGCGACGGACACGCTCGCCCACTTCTTCCGACTGCCGATGTTCACGGGGGGCCCCTCCCAGAGCGAATCCCCACCCTAGCGCTGTTTGCCGTTGGGGTACCACGCAGGAGCACGAGCGGAGGCGGACGGGAATCGAACCCGCCAGGGGACTCGTCGCCCCCTCTACGGTTTTGAAGACCGCGAGGCCCACCAGGAACCCTGACGCCTCCGGCGGGAACCATACCCGGGTCGATCCTTTTCGAGCGATGCACGAACCCTTCGGCACTCTCGTCCGGAAGGCCACATGACCGGACGCACGACGAGAGAGGGGGTCCGCATGAAGCGGACGATCGGACGAGTGATGCTGGCGGTGGGGCTCGCAACGAGCCTGCTGGCGGCGGGAACCGCGGCGAGCGCCAAGGCCGGCGACGTCGTCAGGACCGGCGCGTGCAGCGGGGCGAGCGATTGGAAGCTCAAGCTCAGCCCCGACAACGGTCGGATCGAGCTCGAGTTCGAGGTCGACCAGAACAAGGTCGGCGCGACGTGGGCGGTTCGGATCAAGCAGAACGGCACGCGCATCTTCGCCGGCAAGCGGGTGACGAAGGCACCGAGCGGATCGTTCACCGTGCGGTTGTTCGCGCAGAACCACGCGGGAACCGACAGCTTCCGCGCGTCGGCCACGAACGTGGCGACCGATGAGAGCTGTCTGGGCCGAGGCTCGATCGGCTGACCAACCAGGGTGCAGAGGCGGGCGGGGCGCGCGGTGCGCCCCGCCCGCTCTGACGTTCCCGATCTGTCGGGCCTGTGGCCTACGATGGTTCCGTGGAAGCTGCGTTCTTCGACCTGGACAAGACGATCATCAGTCGGTCGTCGTCGCTCGCACTCGGACGGCCGCTGTATCGCGCCGGCATGGTCTCGCGCGGCCAGTTGATGCGCGGCGCCTACGCGCAGCTCGTCTACCTGCTGGTGGGCGCGGACGAAGCCCGCATGGAGCGTCTCAAGGAGGGCATGCTCCAGCTCACGAAGGGGTGGGACCGCGGTCAGGTCGAACGACTGGTGCAGGACGTGATGCTCGACGTGATCGACCCCTTCGTCTATCAGGAGGCCCTCGATCTGATCGCGGAGCATCAGGCCGCGGGCCGTCGCATCTACATCGTGTCGTCCTCGCCCGAGGAGGTCGTGCGCCCGCTCGCGCGACACTTCGGCGTGTCGGGCGTGATCGCGACCCGCGCACAGGTCGGGCCCGACAACCGCTACACGGGCGAGCTGGAGTTCTACGCCCACGGCCAGCAGAAGGCGGATGCGATCCGGGCGCTGGCCGATCGCGACGACATCGACCTTCTCGGCTGCTACGCCTACACCGACTCGATCACCGACGTCCCGATGCTCGAGGCCGTCGGTCACCCCGTCGCGGTCAACCCGGACAAGGATCTGCGACACGTGGCGGACGAACGCGAGTGGGAGATCCGGGACTTCGACAACCCGGTGCGGCTGCGTTCGAGGATCGCAGAGGCGGTGCCGCCCAAGCGCGCCGGGGTGGCCGCGGCCGTTGTCGGGGCCGTGGCGGTGGCGAGTGTCTTGGTGTGGGTCTCGCTTCGTGCCCGCGAACGGCGCGCGCTCGCCTGATTCGGAGTGGCGCCAACTCGCGAGCGGGTGTAGCGTCGAATGGGATGCCGAAAGGCGCCCGCGAGGGGAGCAGAACCCACGCGCGAGTCATGCCGCGGGAGGCATGTCCCAGGACCCGGGGCGGATGAACCCGGCTCCAGGGACACGTGCGGACAGCGCTTGATACCTGCTCCCCTCGCTCTACGACCGGATCAGTCCTGCGCCGTCGGCGGCTTCCGATACCGGAACAGCGCCCCCTGCGGGTACGCGTCGTTGCCGCCCCACCCGTAGCCCCACCGATAGAGCTCGTGCACCAGGTCCTTCGACTGGGTCGGTGCGTCGCCCGGCGCGTTCCCCGCGGGGTTGAGCAGGATCGATGCCCCCCACGCGGCGGCGGTGAGCGGTCCGCTCGGGTCATCCGGTGAGGCGATCGGATCGAAGCATGCGCCCACGTCGGTGACCTCGTCGCCGGCGCCCGCCTCGACCAGCGCACGCATCGCGCGCTTCAGCAGGAACAACGTCTTCGTATGACAGGTGACCGTGCCGAGCAGCGGCAGCGTCGCCGACTGGATGTTGTCGTTGATCCACGTGGGATCGATCTCGAGCTGCGTCGGATCGGTCACGCCGGGCACGGCGGTGAACTCGCCGAACTTGAGCTTGAGCGCGATCGGTGTGATCGCCCGGTCGTTGGCCCGCAGGTACGCGGTCTCACCGGGTGCCCGGACCTCGATCGCCGGATACGGGGTGTCCGCCGGCAGCAGGTCGCGGAACGCCGGGACGAGATCGGTCGGCGTGAGGTCGGTCCCCGGCCGCACGTGGAACAAGACGTAGCGGTCGTGGGTGACGCCGAGCTGGCGGGCCGTCTCGCGCGTCACGAGCACCTCGTAGTCACCCATGAGCGCGTCCGGCAGGGTGCCGATCACGTCGACCTGCTCACCCCCGCGGAACAGCAGTGTGGATCCGGGGCCGAGGCCCCGCAGGTTCGCCTCCGATTCGGACAGGATGCCTTCGCCGGGGCGCAGGTTCTGCACCAGCTGTCGCTCCGGCTCCGGGATGAACGCCGCGAAGGTCGGATCGACGCCGGTGACCTCCATCGGGATCATCATGGGCGCCTGCGGTTCGTCGACGCCGTTGCCGTCGGCGTCCAGCGACGCGGTCATCCACGCGATGTCGGCGGTCGCCGTGGTCGAGGCCACGATGTCGGGGACGGTGCTCACGAGGTCGCCGTAGCTGGGGGGCAGCCCGCCCGGCACCCAGGTGAGCCATGCCTGCGGGGCCGGAGGCGCGACCGACGATGGCGGCGGTGCCGTCGTCGGTGTCGGCGAGGAGGTCGCCTCGGAGTCGCCCCCGCCGAGGGCCGAGACCAGGATCGAGCCGATCACGGCGACCCCGGCGAAGGTGGCGACACCACGAATGAGCGCTCGGCGATGCAGGTCGTCCATCTGCGCGCGAGTCTACGGCCGAGTTCGCGGCGCCCCGGCAGGGGCGTCAGCTGGAGGCGGGATGCTGCAAGAGCCCTGCGAGGCGCTCGGCCCGCCGGGCTGCCTGACGGGGACGTCCGGCGTTGACGGCGACCGCGATCGCCCGGAGCTCGCGCTCGACCGTGGGCGACAGGGCCGATGCGCGCGCCCTGACCAGCGGGTCGAGCCGGCTGACCGCCGCGTCGAGCCTGCTCAGGAGCTGGCGCGGCTGTGTGGCGTCCTCCCGGTAGTCCGCGAGCGAGATGACCTCTCCCATGTCTCCCACCGTAGCCGGGGGGTCTGACACGGCACGCTCATCGGCACCCGGGGGTTCGTTCACCCCCTCAGGCTACGCGCACGCTGGTCACAGGTGCTAACCGAGGCGAGACGGTGAACCAGGAATCGCCGGCGTCCATCGAGCCGAAGACCTCGCCGGAGGTGGCACCGAACCACAGCCCCATCGCATCGCCCTCGCCGTCGCGATCGAAGGCCTCCCGAAGCACCGTCAAGTACGCGCCCGTGTCCGGCAGTCCGTCGCCCCGAGCGGCCCACGTGGCGCCCGCGTCGCGCGTCTCGTAGACGCGCACCTTGCCATCGACCGTCACCCGGTCGACGTCGGCGTTCATCGGGATGACGAACGCGCGGTCGGGGTCCGACGGGTCGCCGACGATCGGGAAGCCGAAGTCGCTCGGCAGCCCGGCCGCGATGTCGATCCACGTGCTGCCGGCGTCGTCGCTGCGGTAGACGCCACCGTGGAACTGCATGAACAGCCGCTCGGGCATCGTGGGCGGTCGCCACAGGTTGTGGACGCACAGTGGCGCCCCGGGGGTATCGCGGACCTCCTCGGGCACGTATCGAGGGTTCAACCCCTTCGTGCCGGGGGTCCAGGTCTCGCCGCCATCGATCGTGTGCCAGGTGCCGACCGCGCTGATGCCGAGCGAGAGACGCTGCGGGTCGCCCGGCCACGTGCAGATCGAGTGCAGGCAGAGGCCGCCGTTGCCGGGGTTCCAATCGGGTCGCGACGGCTGGTCCCACAGGCCGCGATTCAGCTCCCAGGTCGAGCCGTCGTCGCGAGACTCGAACAGCGCGGCGGGCGCGACGCCGGCCCACAGCTGGCCGGGCGCTTCGCCGGTGCGCACGACCCAGGTCCGCTCGAGGGTGGCGTCGGTGTCGGCGGGCATCGCCAGCGTGGGGGCGTGTTCCCATTCGCCGGCGGGGTCCTCGGTCCACATCAGCCGCGGCCCGTAGAAGCCCGAGGTGACGCTTGCGAAGTAGCGGCCCGAGCGCGCGTCGCGCATCGCGTATTCGACCACGTCGCCGGCGAAGGCCCGCGTCACGATCTCGAACGCCTCCGGCCCGTCGCCCCGAAGCACGAACAGCCCTTTCCTGGTGCCGACCAGCAACTCCTTCATTCGACTACCCCCCTGTGATCGATGGCAGCACGTGCAGGCGGTCGCCCTCGGTGACGGATGCGTCGGCGGACGCTCGCTCACCGTTGACGAACACGTTCACGTGGCGGCGGATGACGCCTCGTTCGTCCAGAACCCAGCCGGTCGTCTTGGGCCACGCACCTTCGAGCTCGCGCAGCACCTCTCCGACGGTGGCACCCGGGATCTCCAGCGAGCGGTTCCCGCCCGCGAGATCCCGCAACGGCGAACGCAAGAGCACGACCGGCATCGGAGCAGCCTAACGCGACCCGCGGACACGGGCACGACCGGTCATGGGGGCGGCGAGCCGTACTCGAAATGCATCCCGTCGGGGGTCAGATACTTCCCGCCCCACAGGAAGCCCCACCGCTCGAAGATCGTCACGATCTTCGGGTCCATCGTGGGGGTGGCTCCGTACGGGTTCTCGGGGGCGTTGATGTCGATCGCGGCGCCGTAGGCATGGTTCGAAGGCGGCGCCGTCGGGCTGCGCGCCACCGTTCGCGGCGCGTAGCACCCGGAGTACGTGTGGATCTCGTCCCCGAGGCCCGCGGCCTCCACGTCGCGCAGCGCGCCGATCAGCGCGGGGAACAACGCCACGTTGCAGGTCACCTCTCCGAGCAGCGGCACCGAGCGCGTCACGATGTGGGCGTCGTACCAACTCGGCGACATGGTGAGATACGCCGGATCGTCGGTTCGCGGATAGGCGGCGAACTCACCGAAGACGCCCTTCATCACGACGGGAGGGTTCACGCCCGAGGCGATGCGCATGAACGGCGATCCGTCCGGTGCCACGGTGCGCACCGGCACCTCGGGGATCAACGTTGCCAGGACCGAGGCGAACCGCCGTTCGGTCATCGCGCCATCGGGCATCGACAACAGGTACCGGTCATCGACGATCCCGAGGGTGCGTCCGACGGTGCGGGACACGAGCATCTCGCTCCAGCCGGCAACGGGATCGGGCACGATCGCGCCGACGGGCACCGTCGTCTGGTCGAACGTGAGCGACCCGCCCACCGTGAGATGCCGGAGCTGCGCGCTGGAGGTGCCGAGCACCGCCTCGCCCGCACGAAGGGCATCGACGACCTGCGAACGGCTGGACTCGGGCACGAACGGCGCATAGGCGCCGGGATCGACGGCGAACGCGTCGATCGGGATCTCGAACGGTGGGCTCGGCTTGTCGACCACGCCTCCGTCGGCGTCGTGGGAGGACGTCATCCACCGCGTGTCGCCGGCGACGATGACCGTGGTTCCGAGCGTGGGCGCGGCGTGGACGTCCACGCCGAAGCCCGATGGCAGCGAGCCCGAGATCCACGCCAGCCAGGCGGGTGGCATCTCGTCGCTCGGCGTCGCGGTCGGCGTCGGGTGTGGCGCCGAGTGTGTCGCGGATGTGGTCGGCGCCGCCGTCGCGGCCGGCGGGTTCGGGTCGCCCGGTCGCAGCAACGCCCAGGCGAGGAGCCCGATCAACACGGCCATCGTCGCGAGGAACATCAGGCGGCGATCGCGCGTGCCGGATCGACTGGTCATCCACCCAGGCTAGACCACAGCCCCGCAACGGCTCCCCGCTGGGAACCTCGGAGAAGGACCTAGGTCGAGGGGCGTGACCCGCGCCGCGCGACTTGTCTTTGCGAGGAACGCGCAGCTAGGGTGTGTCCCTGCCGCTCGATCGCACCCCCGTTCTCGAGCGGCCTCGGGCTCAGCTCACAAGGAGGAACTGCAGCATGCATTTGCGAACCCCCCGTCTCGGGTCGCGTACGACCCGGATCATCGCGACGATCGGCCTGATCGCCGGCGTCCTCGCGTTCAATGTTCCATCCGCCGGCGCGGTGTCGGCGGACAGCGTGTCCACCGGCGCGGTGCACTCCTGCGTCCTGACGTCCGGTGGCGGCGTCAAGTGCTGGGGCTTCAACGGCACCGGCATGCTGGGCAACGGCACGAAGCACGACAGTCGGACGCCCGTCAGCGTGACGGGGCTGTCCAGCGGCGTGGCGGACGTCCAGGCCGTGTGGGACCACACCTGCGCCCTGACCAACGGTGGCGGCGTCATGTGCTGGGGCCACAACGGCGATGGCGAGATCGGCGACGGCACGAAGATCCAGCGGCTCGTGCCGACCAACGTCGACTCTCTGCATAACGGCGTCGCAGCGATCTCTCTCGGCTTCGATTCCGGTTGCGCCCTCACCACCGGTGGTGGCGTCAAGTGTTGGGGCTACAACGGCAACGGGCAGCTCGGCGATGGCACGCGCACCCTGCGCAAGACCCCGGTCGACGTCTTCGGGCTCAGCAGCGGCGTCGCGGCCATCTCGGCCGGCTGGGATCACACCTGCGCGTTGCTGAACACCGGCGGCGTCATGTGCTGGGGCAACAACTCGCACGGCGAGATCGGCAACGGCTCGCACACGGACGCCCTGAAGCCGGTCCCGGTGTCGGGGCTCTCCGGCGGCGTCGCAGCCGTCTCGGCGGGCTACGACCACACCTGCGCGCTGCTGAACAGCGGGAGCGTGAAGTGCTGGGGCAACAACGCCACCGGCGAGCTCGGTGACGGAACGACCAGGTCCCGCAAGACAGCCGGTCAACGTGTCGGGGCTGAGCAGCGTGGGCTCGATCTCCGCCGGGTACAACCACACCTGCGCCGTGACCACTGCGGGCGGGGCGAAGTGCTGGGGCAGCAACGGCTCGGGCGAGCTCGGCAACGGCAACACCGCGAACCGGAAGACCCCGACCAACGTGTACCGCAGCACGAGCGGCGTCGAGTCGATCTCGGCCGGCGGATGGCAGCGGGCGGGGCTCACGTGCCTGCTCACCACGAAGGGGGCCGTGCGGTGCTTCGGCGCCAACCACGGCGTGTCCGGCCTGGAGCCGATCGACAGCCACGGTGGCCAGATCGGCGACGGCACGACGGTCGGAGCGGCACATCCCGATCACGGTCCGCAAGCTCCGCGGCGCCAACGCCAAGAACTACCGGCCCGACGAGTCGATCTCGAAGTTCGCGGGCGGCGGCTACGTCGGCAACGGTGTCTACAACAAGTCGGGGAAGAACCAGACGCGTGCGGCGTCGATCAACCCCGGCGGCACCACGCGTCTGTACGTCAAGGTGCAGAACGACTCCAACGTCACGGATTCGTTCTTCATCCAGGGCGCCAAGGGCGGCAACGGGTTCGCGGTCGGCTACGGGACCGGCGGCAAGAACATCAAGTCGGCCGTCGTCAGCGGCTCCTACTGGCTGACCCTTGCACCCGGCGCCACGAAGACGATCGTGGTGACGGTGAAGGCAGGCACCGGCGTCTCGTCCGGCAGCACCAAGGTCGTCAAGGTGCTGGCCCGCTCGGCCGGCGACAGCGGCAAGGTCGACGTCGTGAAGGGCATCGTCAAGGTCTGACGATCTCGTCTCGACAGGAACACCGAACGGCCCGGGGATCCCCGGGCCGTTCGTCGTTCCACGGTGTGACACATCGCACACCGACATCCCCCGACAAAAACGACGGATAGGTCGGTCCGGGGATTCCGCCCGCGCCCTGCCGGGCGGTAGCGTTCGTCGTGCCGACGCGCCCCTCCGCTCGGTCACCCCCTCGCACTTCCCCACAGGTGTCGTTCGGCGTGGACCACATGCCGACCCGAGAGGTGAAGGACCGAGGCATGGAACCGGTCACCCGCGTGGTGTTGGCGCTCGACGCGCCCGAGGTGCTCGATGAGCTGCTGCATTTCCTCGATCGAAGCGGCGTCGCGCAGGTCTTGGCGACCGTCAGCGACGCGCAGCAGGTCGAGGCCGCCGCTCGTCATCTCGAGCCCGACCTCGTTCTTGCGGAGCCGCGGCTTGCTCCGTTCGTGCCGGAGGGCACGCCCTGCATCGCGATCGCCAGCCGGGAATCGGTTGCGGCGCTCCGGGCGGCCATCGCGGCCGGCGTTGCCGCCTTTACCGTCTGGCCGGTCGAACGCGATGAGCTGCTGTCTCGCGTGCGCACGTTCGCCGTCGCACGACGACCCCTCGAGCGTCGCGCGATCGTGGTCGCGGTCCACGCGGCGCGAGGCGGCGCCGGTTGCACGTTCATCGCGACCCATCTCGCCCAGGCCATCGCGCAGTCGGACCGCTCGTGCGTCGTGTTGGACGTCGACCCCTGGGGGGACGATGTGGCTTCGGCCCTCGGCATCCCCGAGGGAGCCGACGGCGTCCATTCCCTCGACGAGCTCGCGGGGGTCGTCGCCGAGCTGACCCCGGAGCAATTCGACGCCGCGACGTGGGCGCATCCGGCAGGGTTCCGCGTGGTGGTGGCGCCACGCGATGGTGCGGCGGTGGACCAGGCGTCGCTGCGGCGCATGGTCGAGGTCGCGGGGGCGAGCGTCGACGTCGTGATCGTGCACACGCCCGCATCGTTGGATGCCGGCACGCGGTGGTGTTTGACGACCGCCGATGTGATCGTGGAGGTCCTCGCGCTCGACGTGATGTCGTTCCGAGCGTCCACGCGCCTGCTGGCGCGGCTGGCGCCGGACGTCGAGGCGGACCGGGTGCGGTTCGTGGTCAACCGAGCGGCGCGCTCCGAGGTCGTGCCGGCCGACGTCGAGCGCGTGTTCGGGCAACGCGGCCGCCGCGGTGGTGCCGTTCGACGGTTCCGTGCCCCGACTGCAGGATCACGGGAGCCTCCTGTCGCGTCGTTCCCGGACCGCTCGGGGCATCGCCCGTTGGGGAGACCAGTTGCTTCGTGCTCCGGCCGACGCCCGAGGTGCCGCGTGAGGGCGCGACGAGGGCCGCCGAGAGGTGGCGCCGTGAACGCGAGGGATCCCTTGCGGGCGCTGCGACGCGACGTGCGCGATCAACTCCGCGTGCGGATCGACGCGAGGGGGCTCGCGAGCTCGCCCCCGGCGGAGCGCCGGGTGCGCGTGCGAGCCGAGGCGCTCGAGCTCCTCAGGGAGCGCGGCGCCCTGCTGCCGCATCGCGAGCTCTCGCGCATCGTGAACGAAGTCTCCGACGAGGTCGTCGGGTTCGGTCCGGTCGAGTCCCTGCTGCGGGACCCGATGGTCACCGAGGTCATGGTGAACGGACCCGACGACGTATTCGTGGAGCGGGAGGGGCGCATCGAACGGGTGCGTGACCGGCTATTCGAGGGGGAGGAGCCGATCATGCATCTGATCGAACGCATCGTGGGACCCTTGGGCCTCCGAGTCGATCACGCGTCACCATGGGTGGACGCTCGACTACCGGACGGTTCGCGGGTCCACGCGATCGTGCCGCCCCTCTCGCTCCGCGGTCCGACGCTGACGATCCGCAAGTTCTCGGCGGTGCCGCTCACGCCCGACACGCTGCTGCGAACGAACTCGATCGGTCCCCGCGCGATGCGCTTCCTGCTGTCGTGCGTGCGCGGGCGCGCGAACATGGTGATCAGCGGTGGCGCCGGCAGCGGAAAGACGACGCTGCTCGGCATCCTCGCCGCGGCGATCCCGGCCGACGAGCGCCTGATCACGATCGAAGACGCCGCGGAGCTCCGGCTGACCAACCCGCACGTGGTGTCGCTCGAGGCGCGTCCGGCCAACGTCGAGGGCCGCGGCGAGGTCACCGTGCGCGAGTTGGTGCGCAACGCGCTGCGGATGCGACCCGATCGCATCATCGTCGGGGAGGTCCGGGGCGGCGAGGCGCTCGACATGCTGCAGGCGATGAACACCGGCCACGAGGGTTCGCTGTCCACGGCGCACGCCAACTCCGCCCGACACGTGTTGTGGCGCCTCGAGACGATGGCGATGATGTCCGACGTCGACCTGCCGGCCGCCCACATCCGAGCCCAGGTCGCCTCGGCGATCGACGTCATCGTCCAACTCGCGCGGCTGCGCGACGGACGTCGCGTCGTCTGGGAGATCGCCGTCATCGAAGGCACCCGTCGCGGGGAGCCGGTCGTCGAGCCGGTGTTCCGCTGTACGTCGCGCGGAGACGGGACCGCGTTCGAGGCGACGGGGTTGATCCCCCTGTTGGCGGCGTCATTGCGCACCAAAGGAGAACCGCTTCCCGAGGCGCTGTTCGAGGCCGGGGTCGACGCGTGAGGGCGCTGCTTGTCGCAACGTTGCTCGTCGTCGCCGGCGGGGCCGCGACGGCGGCCGTCGATGCGGCGCGTCGCGAGCGGGTGACGATCCGGCTTGGGCTTGTGAGGGAACGATGGGCGAACGTACCGCCGATCCGCCGTGACGATGCCGCCATCGCCGGCGCCGCAGCCCTCATCGGTGGCGTGCTGCTCGGGCCGGTCTGGTCGGTGCCGATCGGTCTGGCCGCCTACGGGGCACGACGGATGCACGCGCGGCGCGCCAGGTCGCTGCCGCCGGTGGTGGTGCAGGAGCGTTTCGCGGATGCCGTCGGGGCGATCGCCGCCGCGGTGCGGGCGGGATCGTCGCTCGACCAGGCGATCCGATACGCCGCGGGGGAGGCCGAGTCGCCGATCCGGGAACGCCTCGCCGCCCTCGTTGCCGAACTCGATCTCGGGGTCCCACTCGATGTGGCGATCGATGGCTGGGCGCGCGAACTCGGCACCGACGACGGAGATCTCGTCGCCGGCGCGCTCGACCTGCACCGGCGCAGCGGCGGCGATCTCCCCGCCGTCCTCGACCAGGTGACCGCGACGATCCGTGACCGGGTGGGGATCGCGCGGGAGGTGCGTTCCCTCACCGCGCAGGCGCGGCTGTCCGCGTGGATCCTCGGGATGCTTCCGGTCGGCTTCTTCGCGTTTCTCTTGCTGACGGCCCGCGACGAGATCGAAGGGGCGCTTGGGACGCCCGTCGGGATCATCTGCATCGTCGTGGGGCTCGGGCTCGAAGGCGGTGCGTTCCTGTGGATCCGATCGTTGCTGGTGGTCGAATGAGCGTCCTCGAGCTGGTGGCACCGCTTGCCGCGGCTGCCGCGTGGATGGTGGCGGTGGCGGGCCTGCGGGCAGGCCGCCGGCATCCCCTCGCCCTCGGCGAGGATCCGCGAACGCGGCCGGCATCGAGTCCTCGGCGGGCCCAACGGGCGGAGAGCCGGAACGCGCATCGGGAGGTGCCGCAGTTCCTCGATCTTCTGGCGGCCGGGTCGACGGCGGGCTTGTCCGCCGAACTGTCGTTCCGGCGGGCGGTCGCCTGCCTGCGCGGCTCGCTGGCTCGCGCGCTCGGCGACGTGGTCCATGCGATCGACCTCGGCACGCCGTGGCGGCAGGCGTTCGCCACCTACGCGGAAACGTCGGGCGACGCCGATCTTCGCCGCACCGTGGCGGTGCTCGCCCGGACGGAGACCCTGGGGGTTCCCCTCAGCGAGGCGACCCGCGAGCTTGCGCGCACGGTCCGAGAGGCGCGGCGTTCCGAAACGCTCGAACGGGCGCGGACGGCGCCGGTCAAGATGTTGTTCCCCCTGGTGTTCCTCATCCTGCCTGCATTCCTCCTCCTCACGGTGGTGCCTGTGCTGATCACCACCGTTCGCACCATCGACTGAGAGGAGGTGATTCGATGTCGTACCTGGTGTCGTGGTACCTGCGCGCGGTGCGCACCATCCGTCGCGAGGAGGGCCAGACCACCGCCGAGTACGCGCTCGTGATCCTGGCCGCCGCCGCGGTGGCGGTGGTGCTCATCACGTGGGCGCACTCGTCGGGCAAGCTCCCGGCGTTCTTCGATCAGATCATCGATACGGTGATCGGCGATGCCTCGGCCGCGTGACGCGGCGGCCGCATCCCGAACGGGGCTCGGCGACGGTCGAGTTCTCGCTCGTGCTGCCGCTGCTCCTCGTCCTCACCCTCGGGATGATCCAGGTCGGATTGCTCGCACGGGATCGATTGCTGGTGGAAGCGGCGGCGCGCGCTGGAGCGCGCGCCGCCGCCATCCAGGACGATCCCGCCGAGGTCGAGGCCGCGGTCTCCGCCGCGGCACCCGCCCTCGACCCGGCGACGACCACGGTGTCGATCGCGCGTGAGGGCGGACGAGGGGCTCCGGTGACGGTGCAGGTGGGCTACGACGACGATGTCCGCGTGCCGTTGGTCGGTTGGCTGGTGGGCTCGGCGATCCACCTGTCCGCCACCGCCACGATGCGCCAGGAGTTCGGATGAGGGGGGAGCGCGGCTCGATCTCGGTCGTGGTGGCGGCGATCGCGTTCGTGCTGCTCGTCTGCACGATGGGCATCGCCGATGTCGGGTCCGTCCTTGCGGCCCGCGCCCACACCCGCGCGGCCGCTGACGCGGCCGCGCTCGCCGCCGCCCAGGAGCTCGCGTTCCCGAGCGGCGCCACGCCGGCCGAGCAGGCGGCCCTCCTGGCCCAACGCAACGGCACGGAGCTGATCGCGTGCGCGTGCGACGCGGGGTCGTTCGAAGCGACGGTGACCGTGCGCAGCGCCCCGACCGACCTGCTGCTGGTGCCCCGGAGCCTCACGCTCGACGTCCAGGCTCGGGCGGTGGTCGATCTTCCGTGACGGCGGGCGTTCTACTTCCCGCTGGCGCCCACCGGGGTCAGCCACGAGCTGTCGGCGACGTTCCAGTGATCGGAGATGTACGTGCTCGGGGCGGGCGCGACGTTGTAGTAGTCGTCGCCGTGGCAGTCGAATGCGTACATGCCGGTCGGTGACACGTCCGGGCACGAGGCGGTGAGCGTTCCCCCGCCGGCGAAGTAGGACCCACCGTCGTTGTAGCACATGGTGTCGTAGGTCTCGTAGCAGTGGAAGCCGCCGCTCGCGTGCGGCGCCGAGTTCTGCACCGCGCCCAGGTTGTGCCCGGTCTCGTGCTGGAACGCGAGCGCCAGGCTGCCGGTGGCGTAGCCGAGACCGAAGCGGATCATCGAGTACTTCGTGCCGAGGCCGTTGTTCGCGTTGTACGAAGGATCGGGCTGATCGTCCAGCGCGAGCGACCCTTGCCCACCGTAGGGGTAGCAGCAGTCGATGTTCGCGACGAAGGCGACGTACACGAACGCCGGATCGTCGTACCCCTTCGCGTCGAGGGCGTTGGCCACGTTGGCGAACGTGTAGGTGTTGTCGGCGCCGATCGCCGACAGGCGCACGGTCGTGATCGTCACCGCGCGGTCGGTGCCGCACCAGAAACGGTAGTGCTGCCCGACCTCGGCCGGGGATTGCGCGTCGAGGTTCTGGTCGGCCAGCGCGAGCGCCTGCCTGATCATCGGACGCGCCGCGGCGGCATCCGGTGCGGTGGTGTCCGACGGGTAGCCGAGGAAGACCCGGATCCGCCGCCCGCCGTGTCCGTTCCCCGGGCAGGGCGCCGGCGGGGTCGCCGACCGCGTGGCGAGGCTCCGCGAGCCCGACGCCACGATGTCGGGCACCGGCTCGTCACCGCCGTGCGTGCAGGTCGCCACGCCGGCGATCACCACGCGCTGGAGGTCGCCGCAGGCGTCCCGCGCCGTGGCGGCCGGTGTGGGCGTCGAGGCGGTCGCGATCGCGATCGCGCTGGCGACGATCGCGATGAGCGCCACGGAACGGCGGACGTGCTTCCTCATCCCTGAGGTGTCGGCCCGGCGGCCCCGCTCCCTGAGCGAAGCCGAGCGGCGACGGCCGCGTAGACTCGGCCCATGACCTCCCGGCATCGCCTGGAAGAGCTCCTCGAGGCCGTCGCCGACCACGATGTGGCGCCGCAGGCCGCGGCCGATCGGATCGCCCAGCTGCCGTACCGCGACCTGGGCTTCGCCCGAGTGGACACCCACCGTGAGCTCCGCCAGGGCGCGCCGGAGGTGATCCTCGGGTCCGGCAAGACGCCCGAGCAGGCCGCCGCGATCGCGCGGGCGCTTGCCGAGGCCGGCGCCTCGAGCGTCCTGGTCACGCGGGCCGATGCCGAGATGCGCGCGGCCGTCCGCGAGGCATTGCCGGACGCGCTCGAGCACGAGCTCGCCCGCGCGATCTGGGTGGAGCGACACCCGCTCGAGCGGCGGGGTCGGGTCCTGATCGTGTCCGCCGGCACGTCCGACGGGCCGGTCCTGCACGAGGCCAGGATCCGAGCGGAGCTGCTCGGCACCGACGTGACGGTGCACGAGGACGTCGGCGTCGCCGGCCTGCACCGCCTCGCGCCCGTGATCCCGGATCTCGATCGCGCCGACGTGGTCGTGGTGGTCGCCGGCATGGACGCCGCGCTCGCCAGCGTCATCGGCGGCCTCGCCCCCTGTCCCGTGATCGGCGTGCCGACCAGCGTGGGCTACGGGTCGGCGCACGGCGGGCAGACCGCGCTCAACGCGATGCTGTGTTCCTGCGCCGACGGGCTCGCGGTCGTGGGGATCGACGACGGGCTCGGGGCCGGTTCGGTCGCGGCGCGCATCGCCCGGCGCGCAGAGGTGCTCGCCCCGTGACCCGCATCGCGCATCTCGATCCGATCGGGGGGCTGGCGGGCGACATGGTCCTGGCGGCGCTGCTCGACGCCGGCGCGCCGGTCGCCGCCCTCGAGGAGACCGTCGCGGCGCTCGGCCTCGACGTTCGGATCGAGGTCGGCCGGGTGCAGCGTTCGGGGATCGCCGCCACCCACGTGCACGTCGTCACCACGGAACGCTCGAGCGGTCGCCCCGCCGGCGAGCTCCGGGCGATCCTGACCGACGCGCCCCTCCCGGACGAGGTCGGCGCGGGTGCGCTCGCGGCGTTCGATCGCCTGGCTGCCGCGGAAGCGTCGCTCCACGGGGTCTCGGCGCGCGACGTCGTGCTGCACGAGCTCGGCGGCGACGACACCCTGGTCGATCTCTGCGGCGTCTTCGCGCTGCTGCGGGCTCTCGGCGTGCAGCGGCTCACGTGCGGTCCGCTGCCGATGGGCGGCGGTCTCACGACGACCCAGCACGGGCCGACGCCGCTGCCGGCGCCCGCCACGCTGGCGATCCTCGCCGGGCTCCCGATCGTCGGGGTCGAGACCGCCGGTGAGCTGGTGACGCCGACGGGCGCCGCGATCGCGGCGAGCGCGAGCGCGGTCGGTCCGATGCCCGCGATGACGCTCGAGGCGGTCGGCTACGGGGCCGGCACGCGCGAGCACGCCGATCGGCCGAACGTCGTGCGGGTGGTGTTGGGCGCAGAGCGCCTCGACCGGCGTCCCGGGCAGCGGCGAGGTCGTCGAGCTGCGGGCCAACGTCGACGATCTGCTGCCCGAGCTGGTGCCGGACGTGCTCGAGGCGTGCCTTCGCGCCGGCGCGCTCGACGCCTGGGTCGAGCCGATCCAGATGAAGAAGGGCCGGCCGGGACTGCTCCTCAGCGTGCTCGCCCGGCCCGCGGACGAGGCGCGGCTGGCCGACACCCTGTTGCGACACTCGAGCACCCTCGGCGTCCGGGTCCAGCGGCAGACGCGCTACGAGCTCGATCGGGCCATCCGCGAGGTCCAGGTCGAGGGCCGGACGATCCGGGTGAAGCTCGGCCTGCTGGCCGGCGCCGTGGTCAACGTGGCGCCCGAGCACGACGACTGCGTCGCGGTCGCCGACGCGACCGGCCGGCCCGTCAAGCAGATCTGGGCCGAGGCGATGGCGGCGGCCACGTCGATGCCCGCGGAGACCGATGAGCGCGCGCGCTGAGCTCGTCGCCCTCGAACGGGCGATCGCCACCGTGCCGAGCGCGATCGTCGCGTTCTCCGGCGGGGTCGACTCCTCGCTCGTCGCCGCGGCGTCGGCGCGCGTGCTGGGGGAGCGCGCGGTGGCCGTCACCGCCGTCTCGCCCGCCCTCGCGACGGGCGAGCTCGACGGCGCGCGCAGCGTGGCCGCCGCCGTCGGCATCGTCCACCGCACGATCACGACCGACGAGCTCTCCCGCGAGGGCTACCGGCGCAACGGTGAGGACCGCTGCTACCACTGCAAGTCGGAGCTCTACGACCGGCTGGCGGCGTTGGGCGCCGGCGAGGGGTACGCGGTCGTGTTCTCCGGGGCCAACGTCGACGATCTGGGCGACTGGCGGCCGGGGTTGCGTGCCGCGGCCGAACACGACGTTCGGCACCCGCTCGTCGAGTCGGGGTTCGGAAAGTCCGACGTCCGACGGTGGGCCGCGGCGCTCGCGATCCCGAGCGCCGACAAGCCGGCGATGCCCTGCCTCGCGTCGCGGCTGCCCTACGGCACGCGGGTCGACCCGGAGGTCCTCGCGCAGGTCGATCGGGCGGAGCGGGCGGTCCGCGCCCTCGGGTACCGGGACCTGCGGGTGCGGCACCTCGGCACGACCGCGCGCGTGGAGCTGGCGCAGGCCGATCTCGAGCGGGCCGCGACGGACGACGCGCGCGACGCGATCGTGTCGGCGGTGATCCGCGCGGGCTACGGGGTCGCCGTGATCGCCGAGGAACCGCTGCGCTCCGGATCGTTCACCGGCAAGCTGCTCCCGCTCGCGATCTCCTAGCGGCGCCTCACTCCAGCGACTCGGCCCGGGGATCGCGCGCCGTCGGCGTGTGGTAGCCGGGCTCGCTGCGAGCCGTCAGGAACTCCACCGCCGCCCACAGCATCTTCGACCGCGGGTAGAACCACAGCGGCACGCCGCCGAGCACCACGACGCTCGCGCCGATCAGCGGCATGACCGGGATGAACGGCACCGTCAGCGCCATCGCGATCGCCATCATGACGATCCAGAAGGCGAACGCGACCGTGTAGTTGATCACCATCGCGCCGAGGTAGCCGCCCTCCTCCTGCTCGAAGCGCAGGTCGCAGACCGGGCACCTCGGCTTGCATCGGAACCAGGTCACCCACAGGTCGCGCTCGCCGCACCGTGGGCAGCGCTTGCGCGCCCCGCGCGCGAAGACGCGCGCGGGGCGCGCTTCCACCAGCAGGGGCGCCGGACCCGGACGCTTCGCGTCCGGGTCCAACCACGCGTACGGGTCGCCCGTGATGCGTTCCTCCTACTCGGAGAAGATCGCGTAGAACTTCACGATCGTCTCGGTGATGCGCCACGTGCCGGCCGAGCCCTTCGGCGTGATCAGGACGTCGCCCGCCCGTACCGTGTGCACCTCGCCGTCATCCGTTTCGATGTCGGCCACACCCGCCAAGATCAACGCGACCTCGTCGTAGGGTCGGACGAACGACCACGTGTCGGGCTCGCGCTCCCAGAATCCGGTCGTGAAGGAGCCCTCGGCGGTGGCGAAGGCGTCCGCCTCGGCGCCGCCCGAGGGGATCGCGCCCGGCGGGTCCACCAGCGGGCGCCAGGCCCGCCCGCCCTCGGGGATCACGCGGATCGTGCTCATCCCTCGTCCTTTCCCATCGAAGTCGAGACAAAAGGCTACGACCTCCGGCACTCCACGGTGTCGGGATAGGGGTGTACCATCGCCGGACCATGGCGAAGAAGCCCGCACGCACCCCGCTGGGCCGGTCCCCGCGGGCCGAGCTGAACGTGATCGACTACACGCTGGCCAAGCGCGCGCTCCTTCGCGACTCGCAGATGGGGCTGCAATCGGTCAACGACCTCTGCGACGCGCACCCCGAGCTGATCCGCGCCGCCCGCTACGTGGGCGAGCCGACCCGGGTCGACTGTCCGGTGTGCGGCAAGGACAAGCTGGTGCTGCTCGCCTACGTGTACGGCGACACGCTGAAGCACGACAACGGGCGTGTCTGGTCCCTCGACACGGGTCTGCGCATGGCGGCGGCCTATCCGGGGGCCTGCTGCTACGTGGTCGAGGTCTGCCGTGCCTGCCAGTGGAACCACCTGCGCGAGGCGTTCACGGCTCGGCGCAGTGCCGTCGGCTAGCCGCGAACCGAGCCGCCGTCACACGGATGCCACAACCCGACCCACCGGTCCGGGTGAGGGCGTTGCTAGCATCGGAATCACCGTGACAGGCGGTTCGACGCCACCCCCCAATCGGGAGCCCTACGCTCCCAGACACGCTCCGAAGCGCACGACGGCTTCCGGGCGGGCAGCCGCATCGACCGGCCCGGCGTCGACGCGCTCCGCGAAGGCGTCCACCGGCCCGAAGAAGAAGTCCTTCCTGCGTCGGAAGTGGTGGCTCCTGCTGTTGTTGACGCCGCTCGTGGTGATGGCGTTCGCCGGCATCGGCCTGTACGTCGCCTACGCGCGCATCACGCTGCCCGAGACCCTGCCGCCGATCCAGACCACCTATCTGTATGACCGCAACGGGCATCTGCTCACGACGCTGCACGGGGCGGTCGATCGCACGTTGGTGCCCTTGTCGCAGATCTCGCCGCACATGATCGACGCCGTGATCGCCACCGAGGACCACGACTTCTACAACCACCCCGGGGTCGACGTCGGCGGCATCCTGCGTGCCGCCTACACCGACGTCGTGAAGCGCAGCACGGTGCAGGGCGCCTCGACGCTCACCGAGCAGCTCGTGAAGAACGTCTACGCCGGTTCCTACTCGACCGATGCCAACGGCGTGCAGACCTATGTCCTCCCGCAGCGTTCGGTCCCGGAGAAGATCCGCGAGGCGCTGCTCGCGGTGAAGCTCGAGCAACAGCTCGGCAAGGACCAGATCCTCGAGACCTACCTCAACACCGTCTACTTCGGGCACGGCGCCTACGGGGTCGAGGCCGCCGCGCAGACGTACTTCGGCAAGCATGCGAGCCAGCTCACGATCCTGGAGTCGGCCTCGCTCGCCGGGGTGCTGCACGCGCCCGAGCTCTACGATCCGATGGATCGCCCGAGCGACAACTGGTACCGGCGCAACTACGCGATCGACCAGATGGTGCAGCTACGGCTACCTGCGGAAGGCCGAAGGCGATCGGCTCGAGAAGCACAAGTGCTGCGGCACGATCGCCGATCAACAGGACCTCCTGGTCGCGCCCGGCCAGTCGGAGTACTTCGTCTCCTACGTCCGCAAGCTGCTGTTCGACCGGTACGGCGAGGCCGCCGTGTACTCGGGCGGCATGCGTGTCACGACGACCCTGGATCTCAACCTGCAGCGGGCCGCCGAGCACGCGATCGTCGACGCGCTCCCGGACGCCGCCAACGACCCCGCGGCCGCGCTGGTGTCGATCGACACGCAGACGGGCGAGATCCTCGCGATGGCCGGTGGACGCGACTGGTCCACCAACAAGGTCAACTACGCGACGGGCGCGGGCGGCTCCGGGCGTCAGGCCGGGTCGGCCTTCAAGGCGTTCACCCTGGCGGCCGCCATGCAGCAGGGCTACGACCTGCACAAGTACTGGAACGGCCCGTCCACGATCGGGGTACCGCAATGCCCCGATTCCACCCAACCGGACGGCATCTGGCACCCCGTCAACGCGGGCGACGGCGAGGCGGGCACCTTCACGCTGGCCGGCGCGACCGCGCACTCGGTCAACACGGTGTTCGCACAGCTGATCGCGCAGCTCGGCCCCGCGCCCGTCGTGGACATGGCCCACGCCCTCGGCATCAGGTCGGACCTGCCCGAGGTCTGCTCCATCACGCTGGGGTCGGTGGCCGTGAACCCGCTGGAGATGACGAACGCCTACGCGACGATCGCCGACCAGGGCGAGCGACACTGGGCGACGCCGCTGCTGCAGGTCAAAACCGACGGACAGATCGACGACACCGTCACCTCGCCGGGAGAGTCCGAGCTGGACGCGAACGATGCCAACCTGGTGACGTACGCGCTCCAGGGGGTCGTGCGCGAGGGGACCGGGACCGCCGCGGCGATCTCCGGATTCCCGGTGGCCGGCAAGACCGGGACGGCCAACGAGAACGTCGACGCCTGGTTCTGCGGGTACACCGTGCAGATCGCGACCTGCGTGTGGATGGGCTACCCACAGGGCGAGATCCCACTGGAGAACGTCGAGGGCGTGCCGTCGGTCTACGGCGGCACGATCCCGGCGGCGATCTGGCATGACTTCATGACGATCGCGATGGAGGGTCAGACCCCCGAGTCGTTCCCGCTGCCGTCCTTCGACGGCTACTCCGTCGGCCCGTCGGTCGTGGTCTCGTCGCCGACGCCCTCGCCGATCCCGAGCGCGACGCCGAGCGAGACGCCGAGCCCGACGCCGAAGCCGACCCACACGCCCTCGCCGACGCCCTCGCCGTCGACGACGCCCTCGCCGACGAGCACGCCTTCCCCGACGCCCAGCCCTCCCTGACGCTAGAGCACCGGGACCGCGACCAGCGCCTCGTCCACGGGGATCAACGCGGTCACGACCGTGCCCCGACCCGGCGTCGAGCGCAGGGTGAAGGTCCCGCTGGCGAGCTCGACCCGCTCGCGCATCGACGCGAGGCCCACGCGGCCCGAGCGCAGGAAGTCGCGCGTTCGATGGGTCTCGAACCCACGGCCGTCGTCCTCGATCTCGACCCGCAGCTGGCTCCCGTCGGCGGTCACCAGGACCGTGACCGTCGCCGCCTCCGCGTGTTTGCCGACGTTGGACAGCGCTTCCTGCACCAGTCGATACGCGAGCGTCTCGACGTCGCGCGGGACGGTTCGTTTGAGTTCGCCCTCGAATGACGTGACCACGCCGGTCTCGATGCCGAACCGCGAGAGGGTCTCGCGGAGGGCCGGGATCAGCCCGCGCTCCTCGAGCACCGGCGGGCGGAGCCCGGCCATGAGCCGGCGCAATGCATCGGCCTCGCCCGCGAGCTCTTCGCGGATCTTCACGAGCACGTCGGTTCCGCGCTCGACATCGCCGGCCTTGATCATCAGCAACGCCGCCTCGAGGGACAGCGACGCGGCGGACACGCCCTGCACGGGCCCGTCGTGGAGGTCACGGGCGATCCGGTTGCGCTCCTGTTCGATGGCCGCGTTCGACCGCCGGAACAGGCGCGTACGGTCTTCGTCGCGGTCCTGCAGGAACTGGAACAGCGATCGGATCGTCTGATCGGCCACCTTCGCCGCGCTGACATCGCGGACCAGCACGAGGGTCCGCGGGGGATCGGTGGGGATCACGGAGGCGGTCGACTCCAGGTGCAGGGTCTGACCGTCGGAGCGATTGATCGTCGCGGGGCCGCCGGTCACCAACCGGGCGAACGCCGGGTCGGCCCCGTCGATCGCTGCGCCGAGCGCGGTCCACGACATGCCGACGAGCGCGAGCGAGTCGAGCGACACCATGCGCGCGAACGCGTCGTTCGCGCGGAGCACCTGCCGATGATCGTCGAGCTCCACGAACCCGTCGACCGCGGCATCGAAGACGAGCCGCAGGTGTTCCTCGGAGCGGCGCAGCGACTCGTTCGCCTCCTGGACGCGATCGAGCGCGGCATCGGTCGCCGCGAGGGCGGACTCCTGCCGCTCGAGCGCATCCTGGGCCTGGACGGACGCCTCCCTGCTCGAGAACTGGTTCGTGAGCACCCGCGCGGCGATCGCGATGCCGAGCAGCAGGAGCAGCGCGGTCGAGTGCACGCCGGCGATGCCACGGGCGTCGTCGAGGACGGCCACGTAGGAGAGTGCCGCGCACGCCGTCAGGACCGCCACGCTGGTGAGCACCGGGCGGGCGAGACGTGTCGAGCTCTCTGTGCGCAGCCCGAGATCGACGTGCGGCATCCGGAGGTAGATGCACGCGAGCACCGGCGGGATCACGGCGACGGCGAGGCCGCTCCAGGTCGGCGCGCGGTCGCTCGTGGCGTCCGCCCACGCGGCGCCGAATCGCGCGGTCGCCAGCGCGAGGAGCACGAAGCCGAGGGAGACGAGGAGGTGACCCCGGGTGGGCACCCAGAGCGCGAGCGTGCCGAAGATGGCGACGATCGTTGCGGCGAGGATCGCGAACGTGGCGGCGGAGATCCCGGCCGCGACCGTCGCACCCGCGGGGCGCAGGGCCACGTAGCCGATCGCCGACAGCGACAGGGTGAGCAGCAACACATCTGCAAGCACCTCGCGTCGATCGCGCGACGCGACGTGCGCGGCGAACTCCTCGCGTCCCGCCATGGCGAACGGCACCACGAGCACGAGCATCGCGACGTCGGCCACGTGCGGCCGGAGCGCCGACGTCGGTGACGGCGCCCGCGATCGCGAACACCGCGGCGGCGCCACCCACGAGCAGGAAGGCGAGACCGACCGCCCGGGCTCCCGGCCAGGTCGAGGCGGAGGTGGCGATCACGAGCCCAGCGACGATGCACGCGACGGCGGCCGTCGCGGAGCGCACGACGGCATAGTGCTCCGAGCCGGGCGTCACGAGCAGCAGCGTTGCGGCACCGAGCAGGGCAACCGCAACAAGGCCGGCGAGGGCACCGGCATGCCGTGGGGATGGGGCGGCATCCATGAGAGCTCCCATGATGGCGGCTGGACGCCCCGGGCTCCATCACCCAGGCAACGGTGATCCCTGCCGAACGAACTAGACCACAGGGAGGATGGGCGCTACTCGATCAGCCGGCGGCGCAGCGCTTCCGCGACTGCGGCGGTTCGATCCGAGGCGCCGAGCTTCTCGAAGATGTGCTCGAGGTGGGTCTTGACGGTATCGGGTGAGATGTAGAGACGCTCGGCGATATCGCGGTTGGTGTGCCCGAACGCCAGCAGCTGCAGGACCTCGATCTCGCGTGCGGTCAGCGTCTCGGCCTTGCGGTCGCGCTCCTTGGCGGTGGAGAGCTCCTCCGCGAGGGCGACCACCAGCTGGGGATCGATCACCATGTTGCCGCCGGCGACCAGCCGCACCGTCTGGATCAGGTGCTCCGCATCGCGGGCCTTCAAGACGTAGCCTCGCGCCCCGCTGCGTACGGCCTCCACCACGAACTGACGGTCGTCGTAGGCGGTGAGCATGATGACGCCGACCTTCGGATGGTTGTCGCGCAGCTCGCGGGCGGCCTCGAGGCCGTCCATCTCGGGCATGCGGATGTCGATCAGGGCGATGTCGGGGTCCTCTGCGGCGACCAGATCGAGCAGTTCCTTGCCGTTGGCGGCCTCGCCGACCACCTCGATGCCCTCGGCCATGTCGAGGTAGCGCCGCAGCCCCTGGCGCACCAAGGAGTGGTCATCCGCGATCGCGACCTTGATCGTCACCGGGCCCCTCCTCCTTTCGCACCGGGCCGCCCCCGGGTTGCGGCAATCCTAGACGGTTTCCCGGGGTCTCGGGGTCGATCCGGGCTCAGAAGACCGGTTGCCAGTTGATGAACAGGTAGGCGAGCAGGGCGAATCCGCCCGCGAACGCGACGAGGATCGCGGTCTCGGGTGGCCGGCGCCGAGCAGCGGCAAGGGCCCAGCCCCACGACACCGGGAACACCACTGCCGCGAAGCGTGGCATCGACAGCAGGGGTCGGCTGTCCAGGGGCAGGAGCAGCGGCAACGCGAGGCTCGCCGAGGCGTAGACCGTGTAGGTCAGGGGGATGCGCCGCGCGGCGAGCACGATGCCGGCCACGGCCAGCGCGACCACCGTGACGTCCAGCAGCCACCAGGTCTGGTAGCGCCACGCCAGTTGGATCGCTCCGACGATCACCTCGAACGGTTGGTGCGTCCCACCGGGGCGCCAGGCTCGTTGCGCGTCCAGTGGCGCCCAGAAATCGGCGTGGCGCCACTGCCACCACCCGAAATACAGCAGCGGCCCGAGGGCGACCGCCGCAGCGGCGGCCAGGCGCGGCAGGAGTGGCCGGCCATCGCGCCGCTGTTGCGCGATCGCCTCGACCCAGAGGGCGAGGATCAACAGGATGCCGACGCTGCGGGTCGCCGCCGCCGCCGCGCCGGCCACGGCCGCCCAGGCCCAGCGATCGCGCCGGGCGAACCAGAACGTCGCGATCGACGCGAGCAGGAACAGCGACTCCGTGTACGGCGCGTACAGGAAGAACGCGGTCGGAAACAAGGCGGTGAACAGCACCGCTCGGCGTGCGGCCTCGTTCCCGAGCTCGAGGCGCGTCAGCGCGTGGAGCAACAGCAGCGCCGCGAACGCCGCGACGTTCGCGACGAGCAACGCCGCGGCGAGGGGCCCGATGCCCGGCACCAGGTCGACCAGCCGCACGGAGACCGGGAAGGCGGGGAAGAAAGCGGCGCTGTGATCCCCCGGCGCGTACCCCGTGGTCGCCAGACGAAGGAACCATTGGGCGTCCTGCCGCTGCAGCGACGTGAACAGCATGTGCCACCCGGGCGTCAGGACCGGGTTGGGAAAGCCCGCGTCGGTGGGCGGCTGGCCCGGCGGCAGCGCGAGCATGCCGCCACCGATCGCCCCGATCACCGCCAGCAGGATCCGCGCACCGAGGAACGCCCACAGGGTCTCCCGCCAGCCGTCGCGAACGCGGACGTGTCCGGAGTCGCTCACGCGACCACCGGTGTCGCCGGGAGCGGGACGGGTTCCTTCGTCGAGGACCCGCAGCGGCGGGATGTCGTCGCGGACCCACGCGATGAGGCACCACACGAGCACGCCGGCACGGATCACGAGCGCCCACTCGAACCACCACTCCCGCGGCACGGTCATCGTGCCCGTGTACGCCCCGAAGAACCAGAACCGGGTGACGAACACGGCGACGTCGGCCACTTCGAACGCCACGAACCGTCGCAACCGCGGCATGGTGAGCGCGAACCACGGCAGGAGCCACAGCGAGTACTGCGGCGAGTACACCTTGTTCGTCAGCAGGAAGCAGATCAGCAACGGCACGCCGCACGCCCATCGCGGGAACGACGGATCGCGGCGGCCCTTCAGATAGATCGCGATGAACGCCGAGACGAGGAACCCCGTCAACGCGAGCAGGTTGACGTTGTCGATCGAGATGCAGAGCGCGTCCACGTGACGGCATGCCTGGTACCAGAAGCTGTCGAAGTCGGGTGTCCGCGACGTATTGAAGCTGAAGAACTCCCACCAGGAGCCGGGCGCGGCGACCGCGAACGGCAGGTTGATCGCGACCCACGTGCCCGCCGACCACCAGAGCAGTCGCACCGATCGATCCGGCTCCCGATCCTGCAGTCCCTGCAGGAACAGCGGCACGAGCACCAGCGCCGGGTAGAACTTCGTCGCGGCACCGAGCCCGATCAACACCCCCGCCCACCCGTCTCGTCGTTTCGCGAACGCGACGAGGGCGGCCGTCGCGCAGGCCACCGCCGCGAGATCCCAGTTGATCGTGCCGTACACCAGCAGGGTGGGGGCGAGGGCGAACCACAGCGCCCGCGAGCCTCCGAGGAGCCAGAGACAAAGCGCCGTCACCATGGCGAACCCGAGCAGGAGCACCGCGTTCGCGTAGAAGAAGGATGCGTAGTCGTTGCCCGAGAACCACGCCGCGACGCGCATCAGGTACATCGTCAGGACCGGGTACTCGTCGCAGTTGTTCTCCGTGGCTTCGCACCGATCGAAGAACGGAAGGCGCCCGCCGGCCAGCTGCTCGGTCGCGAGCAGGGGCACGATGTCGGTGTAGCAGAGCAGGCGATACTGGCGCCCGTTGCTGAAGTCCCCTCCCGCACATGGGGACTTCAGGGCGGTGCCGACCGCCATGGTCCCGAACACACAGGCGAGCACCACGCCGATGCCGATCGCGCGACGAGCCTGCCTCACGCGGCGCATCGTATCCGGGGCCGGTGCGGGACCGTCGTTCGAGTGCTTGGTGTGAAGGTTGGAGTGCGCACTCGTAGAGTGTCTGATCGTGAGGTATCGGGTCGAACAGCTGGCGGCCGCCTGCGATGTCTCGGTGGACACCGTGCGCTTCTACCAGTCACGGGGTCTGCTGCCGCAGCCCGCGCGGGAGGGGCGGGTGGCCTGGTACGGGGACGACCACGCCGAGCGGATCCGGCGGATCCGCGATCTGCAGGGCAAGGGACTGACCCTCGCCGCGATCGGACGGGTGGTGACCGGCGAGCTCGATCCGTCCGACGCAGACCTGGCGGCCGCCGTCGCGGTCGCCCGCGGCGTCGGCGTCACCGAGGACGCCACCTTGACCCTCGAAGACCTCGCGTCGGTCTCCGGCGTGCCCGCGTCGCTCATCCAGGCGGTCGAGCGCGAAGGGATCACCATCGGGCGCCGCATCGACGGCGAGGTCCGCTACTCGGCCGGCGACGCCGAGGTGATGCGCACGGCGCTTCGGTTGTTGGAGTTCGGGTTGCCGGTGGGGGACCTGCTCGGCCTCGCTCGTGAGGCCGACGACTCGCTCCGGAGTCTGGCCGTGCGTGCCGTCGACCTCTTCGACGCCAACGTGCGCGAGCCGATCCGCGACACGGCCGGCACCGACCCCCAGGCGGCGGCGCGCACGGTCGAGGCGTTCGAGACGCTGCTGCCCGCCGTGACGTCGCTCGTGTCGAACCATTTCCGACGGCTCCTGCTGGAGGAAGCGGAACGGCGGATCGAGAAATGAGGGATCCGGACCTCCCGAGCGGCGACGAGAAGGCCGCGACGGTCCGCGGGCTGTTCGATCGGATCAGCCCGCGGTACGACCTCGTGAACCGGGTGATGACCGTCGGCATGGACATCGGCTGGCGGCGGCGCGCGATCCGCGAGCTCCACCTGCCGGCGGGGTCGCGTGTGTTCGATCTCGCCTGTGGCACCGGCGACTTCTGCCGGGAACTCCGGCGGGCCGGCTATCTCGCCGTGGGCTTCGACTTCTCGTTCGGCATGCTCGCGGCGGCGCGCACCGATGTGCCGCTGGTGCAGGCCGACGCGCTCCGCCTGCCGGTCGGCGACGCGAGTGCCGACGGTGTGACCTGCGGGTTTGCACTGCGGAACGTCGTGTCGCTGCCCGACCTGTTCGCCGAGCTCGGGCGGGTGGTGCGTCCGGGCGGCGCGATCGCGCTCCTGGACGCGAGCCGGCCGGACAACGCCGTGCTTCGCGCGGGCCACGCCGTGTACTTCGAGCGTGTGGTGCCGATGATCGGCGGTCTGCTGTCGGATCGTGACGCGTACGCCTACCTGCCGAAGTCGATGGCCTACCTGCCGCCGCCAACCGAGATGCTCGCGATGCTGCGGGCGGCCGGCTTCCCATCGGCGCGACGCCTCCAGCTGTCCGGTGGCATCACGCAGCTGCTCGTCGGGGTTCGGGCGTGAGTCCCGAGCAGCTCGGCGCCGCGTTCGATCTGCTCGCGGCCTGGCAGGACGACGGTGTGTACTTCGAGCGCGACGGACAGGGCATCGCGACCGGTCCGGGCGCGTCGGTGGCAACGAGCGAGGTGATGGCCGCGCTGGCGGATCGACCGGAGGGCGCGGTCGCGTGCGGGGCCCTGCCGTTTGCCGGCGACGGCTCGTTGGTGCTCGCCGACGCACAGGTGCGTCGCACGGATCCGTTCGTGACCGCGCGGATCGGACCGGCAACCCAGCCGGTCCTCGTGACGGGTCTGATCCCCGCGGACGCGTTCCTGGACGCGGAGCTCACGATGTCGCCCGCTCCCGCGGTGTATGCCGGCGCCGTGGCGGAGGCCGCTCGGCGGGTCCGCGCCGGCGACCTTCGCAAGGTGGTGCTCGCGCGCACGATCGAGGTCGGCGGTCGCGTGTTCGATCCTCGTCGGCTCGCCCATCGGCTCCGCGCGGTCGATCCGCACGCGTACACGTTCATCGCGCCGGCGGCCCACGGCGTGCTCGTCGGTGCCTCGCCGGAGCTCCTGGTTGCGCGGCACGGCAGTGAGGTCCGCACGAACCCCCTCGCCGGCTCCGCGCCCCGATCGGGGGACCCGGTGGTCGATCGCGCCAACGCCGTTCGCCTGATCGCCTCGGCGAAGGATCGTGAGGAGCACGCGGTCGTCGTCGAGGCGGTCGCCACCGCGCTCGAGCCGCTCTGCGTGTCGCTGACCTGGGATCCCCAGCCGGTGATCCAGGAGACGCCCAACGTGTGGCACCTGTCGACACGGTTCCGCGGGCAGTTGCGCCAGCCCGCGCCGTCGGCGCTCGACCTCGCGGTGGCGCTGCACCCCACGCCGGCGGTCGGCGGCGCGCCGACCGACGCGGCACGCGCCGTGCTCGACCAGCTCGAGGGCTTCGACCGCGGGTCCTACGCGGGGCCCGTGGGTTGGGTCGACGCCGCCGGGAACGGCGAATGGGCGATCGCGCTTCGGTGCGCCCTCTTGGAAGGTGCACGCGCGACGCTGTATGCGGGCGCGGGGATCGTCGGCGCCAGTGACCCCGACGCCGAGGTCGACGAGACCGACCGGAAGTTCCGCGCGTTCCTGGACGCGCTGCGCTGGGGGTGAGCGATGCATCTCGGGAGGATGGGCACCGACGCGTCGGGATGGATCGGCGGCGCGTGGAACTGGGGACTGACCGTGGCGATCGGGTACGCGACCACGGGCCTGGATGCGCCCCATCGTCACGAACGGACCACCGAGATCTACCTGGTCGCCGCGGGCTCGTCGATCGCCGTCGTCGACGGCGTCGAGATCGAGATCGAGGCGGGCGATGTGCTCGCGGTGGAGCCGCACGAGGTGCGGTCGTTCCGCGCATCGTCGGCCGACTACCGATGCTTCGTCCTGCACGTCGGCGGTGACGGGACGTCGGACAAGGTGCCCGTGCGGCTGATCAGCGACCGGCGAGCGCGATGGACACCGCCGCGCGGAGCTCCGCTCGTCGCACGCGGTCGCGCTCGGCGTCGATCGCGACCTCGACGACCTGGACACCGCCGTCTCGGGCCGCCCGCTCCAGCGCGGACACGAGGTCGCCGGCGCGCTCGACCCGAGCGTGCCCCGCCGATGCGGCCGCGCACAGCGAGCCGATCGATGCGGGATGCGGCGTCGTGAACAGGCGCTCGTGCTCGGGCAGCGAGGCCTGATCGAGCATCGAGAAGATCTGGCCGCCACCGTTGGCGAGCACCACGAAGACCGCGTCGAGGCCGAGACGCGAGGACCAGAGGAACGAGCTCGCGTCGTACAGGAAGGACAGATCGCCGAGGAGCGCGAACGTCGGTCCCGGGCTGCCCGCGGCAACGCCGAGCGTCGTGGCGACCAGGCCGTCGATCCCGCTGGCGCCTCGGTTCCCGACGACGCGCAGCAGGTCCGGCGCGGTCCAGATGCGCGGCGGGCGCCGCGGCGCCATGAACACGTCGAGATCGCGGACCGGCGTCGAGGAGCCGATCACGAGCGTCGCGCCGTGCGGCAGGAACGATGCGACATCGCGTGCGACGCGGCCCTCGAACGGTTCGTCCCAGGCGTCGAGCAGCAGATCGGCGGCATGGCGCGCCAGGAGATCCGCCTCGCGCCAGGCCTCCATCCAGCGGCGGTCGGCCGCCTCGATCGACAGCGCCTCGCGGTCGTCCCATGCCAGCGCCGCGAACAACTCCGGCTCGACGGCGATCCGCCGCTCGGCGTGGCCCTCGGGATCCGGGCTCAGGTGGTCGCGGTCCAACACGACGAGCGCGTCGGCCCGCGTGACGAGCCGTTGGGTGGCGCGCGTCGTCGGTATCGCCCCCACCTGCAGGACGACCTCGGGTGGATGGCTCGCGAGCCACGCGTCATCTCCGATCACGAGCTGGCCGGCCGACAGCGCCCGACCTGCCTGCCCGGCGTCGAGACGCAATCCGGACAGCGGTTCCGCCAGGACCGGCCATCCAAGGAGCGTCCCGAGTGCCAACAGCGACAGGCTCGCGGGAGGGTCCCCGGCGCCGAGCGCGATCACACCCCGGCGGCCCGCGTAGCGCTCGAGGAACGCGCCGAGCGCGGTTCGCGCCGCGTCGGCGTCATGGGCGCGCCCGGGTGCGTCCGGCGCCGCCCGTCGGGTCCAGCCTGCTGCTCCCTGCGAGTCGGGGACGAGCGGCTCCTCGAAGGGGGCGTTGATCTGCACCGGGCCGGGCGGACTGCCGGTGGCCGCGTCGTGTGCCCGCACCCCCGCGTCGAACCAGGCCTCGGCATCCTCGAGCGTGTCCGGCACCGGTGGCTCGAGGTAGGCGCGCGCGTAGCGCCCGTACAGCTCGGTCTGATCGATCGTCTGGTTCGCGCCGGTGCCGCGCAGCCGTGGAGGACGGTCCGCCGTCAGCACGAGCAGGGGCACCCGTGCCTGCGACGCCTCGACGATCGCGGGGAAGTATTCCGCGGCCGCGGTGCCGCTCGTGCACGCGAGCGCGACCGGCGTGCCGCTCGCCTTGGCAAGCCCGAGTGCGAAGAAGGCCGCGCCGCGTTCGTCCAGATGGACGTGCACGCGGATCCGCTCGTCGCGCGCCAACGCCAGCGCGAGCGGGGTCGAGCGGGAGCCCGGCGAGACGCACGCCTCGCGCACGCCGCGGCCGGCGAGCGCGTCGACCAGGCCGGTCGCGCACGCGAGCGAGATGTCGCCGAGGCCCATCACACCGTCTGCGCCAGCACCAGGCCGAGCGCGAGCAGCAGGCCGGTCGCCGCGTGCACCGACGCCGTGCCGACGAGCACCGGGATCAGATCGCGCCCGGCGGCCGTGCGCGAGGCCTCCAGCGGCTTGATCGCCAGCGGCCACGCCGCCAGCCCGAACAACCCCCACTGCACGAGCCCGGCGTCCGGCCACACGAGGTACACGAGGAACCCGAGGACGATCGTCACGAAGGCGCCGATCACGAGCCCCGCGTAGAGGCGGCGCGCGCGCGCGTCGCCCAACCGAACCGCCAGCGTCCGCTTGCCCGCCGCTTCGTCGGTGGCGATATCGCGCACGTTGTTGGCCTCCAGGATCGCGACCGCCAGCAGGCCGACGACCGCCGCGCACCACCAGGCGTTCGCGGGCACGGTCTCGACCATCACGAAGCTCGTCCCGCACGTCGCCACGAGCCCGAAGAACACGAACACCATCACTTCGCCGAGCCCGAGCCCGGCGTAGGGGCGCGGGCCGCCGCTGTACAGCAACGCCGCGACGATCGCGAGCGCGCCGACCACCAGGATCAACACGGGCGCCGTCGCGATCGCGAGCGCGATCCCCGCGAGGGCTGCGATCCCGATCGCGAGGCACGCCGCGGCCAGCACGGCCCGCGGCGACGCGGCACCGGTCTGCGTGAGTCGCGGCGGTCCCACGCGCTCGGGCGTGTCGACGCCCTTCATCCCGTCGAACGCGTCGTTGGCGAGGTTGACGCCGATCTGCAGCCCCGCGGCCACGATGAGCGCCGCACCGAAGCGCCACCAGACGACATGGCCCGCGGCCGCCGTGCCCACGACGACCGGGATCAACCCGGCGCCCAGCGTGCGGGGCCGCGCGCCGAGCCACCAGGTGGCGATGCCGGTCATGGCCGTTTCGGGAAGCGCGAGAAGTCTGGGTCGCGCTTCTGCTGGAACGCGTCGCGCCCCTCCTGCGCCTCCTCCGACATGTAGTAGAGGAGGGTGGCGTCCCCGGCCAGTTGCTGGACGCCGGCCAGGCCGTCGACGCCGGCGTTGTAGCCGGCCTTCAACAGCCGCAGCGCCAGCGGGGATTTCTCGAGGAGCTCGCGCGCCCATGCGACGGTGGTGGCCTCGAGTTCGTCCAGTCCGACCACCGCGTTGACGAGGCCCCATTCCAGCGCGGTCGCGGCGTCGTACTGGCGGCAGAGCAGCCACACCTCCTTGGCTCGCTTCTCGCCGATCTGACGCGCGAGCAGGCCGATGCCGTAGCCACCGTCGAACGAGCCGACACGGGGACCCGTCTGGCCGAACCGCGCGTTGTCCGCGGCGACCGTGAGGTCGCAGCACAGGTGCAGCACGTGCCCGCCCCCGATCGCGTACCCCGCGACCATGGCGATCACCGGCTTCGGGAACCGCCGGATCTGGATCTGGAGGTCGAGCACGTTGAGCCGCCCGATCCCCTGTTCGTCGACGTAGCCGTCGTCGCCACGGATCTTCTGGTCGCCGCCGGAGCTGAAGGCGTCGGGCCCCTCCCCGGTCAGGATGACCACGCCGATCCCCGGGTCATCGCGCGCCGCGTCGAAGGCCTTGATCAGTTCGCGCGTGGTGAGGGGCCGGAAGGCGTTGCGCACCTCGGGCCGGTCGATCGTGATCTTCGCGATGCCATCGGCGGTCTCGTAGCGGATGTCCGTCCACTCGCCCTGCGCCTGCCACTCGATATCAACCATGTGACCATCAACTCCTAGAGCGTGCACTCGAACGGTTAGGCTACCCGACGTGGAAGGCACGGCGCACCGTTGGGCGAGCCCTGGGGAGCTGGTCGCCTACGCGCTTCCGCCGGGCTTCCACTGGTTGGAGATCCTGGACGCCCACGCGCAATCGGGGGCCTCGTTCCTGCCGATCGACGTGCGGCTGACCGCCCGGGAGCAGCGGCGGCTGATCGACCTCGCGCGGCCCTCGGTCGTCGTGCGTCCCGACGAGGAAACCGTGCTCGCCGACGCCGCGCCGATCGATCCCGAGCGCGCCTGGGCGGTCGTGGCGACGAGCGGGACGTCCGGGCAGCCCCGCCTGGCGCAGCTGCCGCGCGCCGCCGTCGGGTCGGCGGTCGCGTCGTCGTTGGATGCACTCGACGCCTCGGCGTACGACCCGTGGGTGTCGTGCCTTCCACCGACGCACATCGGCGGTCTGCTCGTGCTCCTGCGCGGTGTGCTCACCGGTTCTCGGATCATCGTGCAGGAGCGGTTCGAGCCCGGTGCGCTGCTGGCCCATGCACCGACCGGCGCACACGTGTCGTTGGTGCCGACCATGCTCGAGCGACTGGTCCGCGGCGCGCCCGACCTGTCGGGGCTCGGCGCGATCGTGGTCGGCGGCGGGGCGCTCGACCCCGCGCTCCGTGACGCCGCTCAGCGCCTGGGCGGCCGCATCGTCTCGACGTACGGCTGCACCGAGTCCTGTGGTGGCGTCGTCTACGACGGCGTGGCGTTCGAGGGCACACGCGTCCGGATCGCCGCCGACAGGCCCGACGCGATCGGGGGCATCGAGGTGGCGGGCCCGACGCTCATGGACGGGTATCGAGCCGACCACGCCGCGACCGCGGAGGCGTTCGCCGCGGACGGGTGGCTGCGCACGGGCGATCTCGGGCGGGTCGACGACGAGGGGCGGCTGCAGGTGCGCGGCCGCTCGGACGATGCGATCCGCACCGGTGCCGAGACCGTGTGGCCCGACGAGGTGGAGGCGGTCCTTCGGACCCACCCGAAGGTTGCCGACGTCGCGGTCGCGGGGCGCCCCGATCCCGAGTGGGGCGCGCACGTGGTCGCGTGGGTCGTCCCACGCGATCCGACGGACCCTCCGAGCTTGGAGCAGCTTCGCGAGCACTGTCGCGACGCCCTGGCGCGGTTCAAGGCGCCGCGCGATGTCCGGATGGTGACGACGCTGCCGCGAACCGCGAACGGGAAGGTCCGCCGCTCGGCTTTGCCCTGACAATGGTGAAGGCCCGAGCGAGGGAGGGGTTCGCTCGGGCCTTCAGTCTCCGGGTCCCGCCGAGGGGGTTGGCGGGCCCTGAGGTTGTCCTTGGCGTCGCACCCGAGGCTTCGGCCCCTGGGCCGCGACGGCTGGATACCCGAATGTGGGTAAGGCTCAGGTGACCTGGATCACACCGTGTTTGACCGCGAACGCCACGGCCTCGAGCTTGGAGTGGACGCGGAGCTTTCCGAGGATGTTCCGGACGTGCGTCTGGACGGTTTGCGGGCTGATGTAGAGCTCTGCGGCGATGTCGTCGTTGCGCTTGCCCTGGGCCAGCAGCTGCAGGATCTGCCGCTCGCGATCGGTGAGATCGCCCAGGAGCGCCATCGCGTCGCGCTGCTCCTCGCGCTCGCGCGCCACCTGGGCCAGCAGCCGGGTCAGCGTCGCCGGATCGATCAGCACCTCGCCCTCGGCGGCGGCCTTCGTGGCGCTCAGGATCTCGTCGACGGGCAGGTCTTTGGACAGGAAACCCGACGCGCCGGCCTCGACCGCCTCCACCATCAGACGGTCGTCATCGTGCGCGGTCATGATGACCACCTTGGTGGACGGCGAGCCTTCCTTGATGCGGCGGGTGGCCTCGATCCCGGTCATCGCGCTCCCTTTGAACACGATGTCCATCAGGACCACGTCGGGGAGCTGCTCTTCGGCGAGCGCCACGCCCTCCTCGGGGCTGTGGACGGGCGCGGCGACCAGGGAGAGGGACGGATCCAGTCCCACGACCATCGACAACGCGTCGGTCAAGACCTTGTGGTCGTCACAGATCAGCAGGGAAACCGTCGGATCGTTCGCCATCACGTCTCCCCTCCGAGCGGCACCCGGATCTGCAGGATGGTACCCCCATCCGGACGGTCGACCACGACGGCGGTGCCCTTGTGTTCCCGGGCGATCGACCTCGTGATGAACAGGCCGAGGCCCGACCCCGATCGGTCCTCGTAGCCGTACGGGCGCCACCGGCAGAACTTCTCGAAGACCTGTTCATGCATCTCCGGCGGGATCCCGGGGCCGCGGTCGGCAACCTCGATCACGGCTTCGTCGCCGTCGCGCCGCACGCTGAGGTCGATCGGCGTGTCGGCGGGGGAGAACTTCAGTGCGTTCTCGATGCCCTGGCGGGCTGCTTCCGCCACCCAGCGGCCGTCGATCGAGGCGCGGACGTCGCTGTCCGCGTCGACGCGGACCTCCCGGTCGCCGACCTCGGCGTCGTGCAGGCCCTGCAGCACGGGGCCCTCGAGGTCTCGCACGACGAACGTGAACGCGAGCGTGCCCGCGTCGGTCTTCAGGCCGAGCGACATCTGGTCGGCGACGCGCAGCAGGCGCAGCGATTCCTGTTCGATCATGCCGACGAATTCGAGCCGCTCGGGGTCGCCGAGGCGTTGGTAGCTCGTGCGCAGCGACCCGGCGACGCTTCGGATCGTGCCGGCGGGACCGCGGACGTCGTGGGCGACGATGCTCGCGATCTCGGCTCGGCCCTCCATCACCTCGGTGGCGCGGTCGGTCGCGCGTCGCGACCGCGTGGACTCCAGCTGCAGGCTCGCGAGGACGAACAGAGCGAGCGATGCCGCGGCGAGGCCTTGGGTGCCGGCGTAGGCGCGACCGACCCACGCGAACGTGTCGCCCTCGGCGGTGCTGGCAACGAGCAACGCCGCGCCGGCGATCGCCAGCGCGAGTCCTGCGGCCGCCACCCACCCGAATCGACCGCCCCATCGCAACGAACGGACCATCACGGTGATCCCGCCGACGAGCAGCACAGCCATCGCCGTCTTCGCGAGCCCTCCGGACCCATCCCAGCTCCCCGACCCGCGCGTCACAACGGCGAGTACGTCCAAGACGACGACGCCGGCGACGCTCGCGGCGACCACGAAACCCGGCTGCAACGGCGGACGACCTCGCCGATCGCGCCACGGCACGACGTTCAGGAGGTTGCCGAGCAACACCAGGAGTCCTGCCAGCGTCGAGAATCCGTAGAACGCGAGCGAGGCCGTGTTGTCCGGGGGCTTGATCACGTAGATGGATGTCACGACGGCCTGATGGACGACCACGTGGCTGCTCCCACCCCGACGAGCAACAGCGGTGGGTCGCGCCGGTCTGCATAGGCGGAGAGTGCGAAGACGGCGACCGCCGCGAACAGCCCCTCTGCCAGCCCGCCGATGACGCTGTCCACCAAGACGGCGCCTCGATCGCCGACGACGATGCCGCCCAGCACGAGTGACGGCAACGACGGCCACGCCGAGGTAGGACTTCCACTTCGTCACGGGGCGAGTCTAGGCCGGGGACCTCGCCGGACCCGGGAGGTTAGGAGTAGCTGTGGTCGTCGTCCGGATAGCAGCCATCGGCGACGTCGCGCATGAACGAGGAGACCGCGTCGGTCATCACGGTGCGCAGGTCGGCGTACTTCTTGGCGAGCTTCGGAACGGTCTCGTTGATGCCGAGCAGGTCGTTGATCACGAGGACCTGGGCGTCGGTGTCGTGGCCCGCCCCGATGCCGATCGTCGGGATCTGCAGCTCGCGCGTGATGTCCCCCCCGAGCTCGGCGGGCATCGCCTCCAGCACGATGGCGAACGCGCCGGCCTTCTCGAGATTGTGGGCCTGATCGAGCACCGTGTGGGCGGCCTCGCCGCGCCCCTGCACCTTGTAGCCGCCGAGCCCGTAGACCGACTGCGGTGTCAGCCCGATGTGGGCCATCACGGGGATGCCGACGTCGACGAGCCGGTGGATCAGCTCGTATTGCGGGCCCTCGATCTTGACCGCGTGGGCGCCGCCCTCCTTGATCAGTCGACCGGCGTTGCGGACGCCGTCGTCGGTGGACGCCTGGAACGACATGAAGGGCATGTCGCCCACCACCATCGCGCGCTCGACCCCACGGGTGACCGCACGGGTGTGATGCAGCATCTCCTCCATCGTGACGGGCAGCTCGTTGGGATACCCGAGGACGTTTCGCCCGACGGAATCTCCGACCAGTATCACGGGCACGCCGGCGGCGTCGAGGATCTGTGCGGTGGGGAAGTCGTAGGCCGTGAGCATGGTCCACCGGGTTGCGTCGGTCTTCCATGCGCGAAGGTCGTGGATCGTGATCATGTGCTCGCACCTCCTTGGGAGTGCACGGCTGTCGGTTGCAGTGTAACGGTCGTTCGCCGAATCGTGTCAGAGGTGCCCGCTAGGGTCGGTCGTGTGATCGTGAAGGAGGAACGGATGACGGTAAGCAGACCGAACCATGGGCCGAGATCCTCACCCTGGGAGACACTCGATTCGGCGTGCTCGCCGGCGGACCGTTCGACGGCCGCTGCTACCCGTTGCCCGAGGGGCCGATCCCCGAGGTGCTCGATGTACCGGGGCCCGGGCCGGGCGCGTCACCGCCGCTTCACTACGTCCTCCGTGGCGGGCTCTATCGGTACCAGCGCGCGGAACGGACTGCGGCGTAGACGTTCGAGGCCGATGGGGCGGCAGGCCCCACGGCCCGGCGTCCGCTGACAGACCGTTCCCGTACACTGCTGGGCAGCCCTCATTTCCTTTCTGCTCCCCCTCGAGTGGGGGGGCCGTCCAGACCAGAGGAGGTGAACGTTGAGGGAGTACGAATGCATGCTCATCCTGCCCGCCGAAGCCGATGAGGCTTTGGTGACCACGGCCGTCGAGCGCATCACAAAGGTCATCGAACCGTCAGGTGGCGAAGTGACCAAGCTCGATCGCTGGGGCCGCAAGCGCTTTGCCTATGAGATCGCACACCAGACGGAGGGGTACTACGTCCTGGTGCAGTTCAAAGCGGAGCCCGCGACCCAGCAGGAGCTCGACCGCGCGCTGAAGATCGCCGACGAGGTGATCCGGCACAAGGTCATGCTTCAGCCCGAAAAGAAGAAGGCAACCGCTTCCCCCGCCTCTCGCAAGGCGTAACCGAACAAGAAGGGGGACCCGCTCATGGCGAGCGACAACCAGATCACCATCGTTGGAAACCTCACGGACGACCCGGAACTGCGCTACACGGCCAATGGCGCCGCGGTGGCCAACTTCCGAGTGGCGTATTCGACGCGCATCCGCGACGCGGCCGGCAACTGGACGGACGGGGAAACCTCGTTCTTCACGATCAACTGCTGGCGCGCCTTGGCGGAGAACGCGGCCGAGACGCTCACGCGAGGCACGCGCGTGGTGGTGACCGGGCGGCTCAAGCAGCGCTCGTGGGAGAACCAAGAGGGCGAGAAGCGCACCGTCGTCGAGATCGAGGCAGACGACCTCGGTCCCAGTCTGAAGTGGGCCACCGCCACCGTCACGAAGGCCAACCGCTCATCCGCTGCCTCCTCGTCATCCGGCGGGGACTGGGGTGCGGCCGTCGCGGCACCGGTTGGGGCCTCATCGAGCGAGGAGACACCACTGGATGCCGGGTAAACCATCTGGGCCGAAGCGCCCGCGCAAGGACAAGAAGGACAAGGACGACAAGTGGGCGAAGAAGGGCAAACGCAAGTTCTGCATCTTCTGCAAAGACAAGGTCGACCACGTGGACTATAAGGACGTCATCACGCTGCGGAAGTTCACCTCCGAGCGCGGCAAGCTCCGCGCCCGGCGCGTCACGGGCAACTGCGTGCAACACCAGCGCGATGTGGCCCAGGCCGTCAAGAACGCCCGTGAGATGGCCCTGCTCCCCTACAGCTCGCGATGAAGATCATCCTGCAGAAGTCCGTCGACAACCTCGGGAGCCCCGGGGACATCGCCGAGGTCGCCGACGGCTACGCGCGCAACTACCTGATCCCCAGGGGCTTCGCCATCCGGGCGGAGAAGGGTGCGCTCAAGCACGCCGAGTCATTGGCGCGCTCGCACAAGCTCCGCGTGGGCAAGCAGAAGGGCGAGTACGAGGCGCTTGCGAGCAAGCTCATCGCCGGCGGACCGCTGCAGATCGCGGCCCGCGCCGGTGAGGAGGGCAAGCTCTTCGGCTCCGTCACGTCCACGGACATCGCCGAGGCGATCTCGGCTCGACTCGAGACGCCGATCGACAAGCGCGACGTCCATCTCGAGGAGCCGATCCGCTCGGTGGGCACCCACGAGGTCAAGGTCAAGCTCTTCCAGGAGGTCGAGCCGATCCTGACGGTCGAGGTCAGCGCACAGGCTTGACCGGCCGGGCCGGCGGGGTTCGGGAACTGCTCGGCGCCTTCGGCGCCTGCGCGGGTTCCCTCACCCCGCCGGCCCGGCCGTTTCGCGTGTCAGTAGCGTTCTCCACACTTGTCCACATGACTGTCCACATGGTGGAAATGCAGGTCAGGCGGGGAGTGACAACAAACTTCCGATCCCCACCTGCGGTGCGGCAATCCACACCCGTTCTCCACTGTCGGCGGGTGGGTGCGAAGCGTAGCGTCGGTCGTCGGGTTCGTGTCGGTCGAGAGGGGGGTCAGCGTGGTGCGCGTCGCTGACGAGGTCGTCAAGATCCCCGGCCATCGCGTACCGCCCCAGGACCTCGATGCCGAGCGCTCGGTCCTCGGTTCGATGCTGTTGTCCACCGAGGCGATGGCCGACGTCGTCGAGATCCTCGAGGCCGACGACTTCTACCGCCAGGCGCACGGCAAGATCTACCAGGCCCTGCGCACGCTCTTCGCCCAGGGCGAGCCGATCGACATCATCACCGCCGTCGACGCCCTGCGGCGGACGGGCATCCTGGACGATGTGGGCGGCGCCCTGTACCTGCGCGACCTGGTCGACGAGGTTCCGACCCCCGCCGGCGCTCCCCACTACGCCAAGATCGTGTCCGACGCGGCGCTGCGGCGCCGGTTGATCGGCGCGGCCGCCGACATCATCGACACCGCGTACCTCGGCGCCAGCGACGCCGACGACATCGCCGACGGTGCCGAGCAGCGCATCTACGACGTGGCCCGCCGTGAGGACAACGAGGACGCCGCGGAGATCGGCGACCTCATCAACCAGGCGATGTCCGACCTCGAGTCGATCCAGAACCGCGAGTCCGCCTACACGGGCCTGCCCACGGGCTTCCGCGATCTCGACGACCTCACCTCGGGACTGCAACCCGGCAACCTCATCATCGTCGCCGCGCGCCCAGGCATCGGGAAGTCCTCGCTGGCGATGAACGTGGCGCGCAACGTTGCGGTCACCGGAGAGCCGGTCGCGGTGTTCTCGCTCGAGATGAGCCGCTACGAGATCGGCATGCGGCTGCTCTGCGGTGAGGCGCGTGTGCCCTGGGATCGCATCCGCAACAAGCGCGTCGGCCCCGACGACTGGATCCGCGTCGTGCAGGCGGGGGAGACGCTGCACGAGGCGCCGTTGCACATCGTCGACTCGGGCAACGTCAACATCGTCGACATCCGGGCGAAGGCGCGACGCATGAAGACCGGTCGCCAAGGCCTCTCGATGATCATCGTCGACTATCTCCAGCTGATGACCTCCCCGAACGCCCGGCGTCCCGACAACCGCCAACAGGAAGTGGCCGAGATCTCCCGTTCGCTCAAGCTCCTGGCCAAGGAGCTGCACATCCCCGTCATCGCGCTTTCGCAGCTCAACCGAAACCCGGAGGCCCGCGCCGACAAGCGACCGCAGCTGTCGGATCTGCGTGAATCGGGCGCGATCGAGCAGGACTCGGACCTCGTGATGTTCATCCACCGCGACGATCTGGACCCCGAGAAGAAGCGCGACGCCGAGCTGATCATCGCGAAGCACCGCAACGGACCCACGGGCAACGTCCGGCTGCACTTCGAGCCCTCGCTCACGATGTTCCGCAACGCGGCGCGCGACCAAGGCGTGTGAGCACACCGGAGCTGCCCAACGCGACGCCGCGCCGTCTGCGTGCGATCTACGCCCGCCTCGCGAAGGCCTTCGGTCCGCTGGAGCCGCCGCGCGCGGCCGACCCGCTCGACGAGTTGATCCTGACCGTGCTCAGCCAACACACCAGCGATCTGAACGCGGAGCGTGCGTTCGGTGAGCTCCGCGCCGCGTTTCCGAGCTGGCAACAGGTGGTCGACTCGCCGAGCACGGCGGTCGCCGACGTGATCCGAAGCGGCGGGCTCGCCAACACGAAGGCACCGCGCATCCAGGCGATCCTGCGCGAGGTCCGCGAACGCGAGGGCGCATACAGCCTGAACCGCTTGCGCACGCTCTCCGACGCCGATGCGCGCGCGTACCTGATGTCGCTGCCCGGGATCGGACCGAAGACCGCGGCCGTCGTGCTGAGCTTCGCCCTCGGGCGTGACGCGATGCCCGTCGACACGCACGTGCATCGCGTGACGAAACGGCTCGGGATCATCCCGTCGAAGGCGTCCGCCGAGCGCGCCGACCGGCTGCTCCACGACCTGATCCCCGACGGCCTGCGGACGCCGCTGCACGTCGCGTTCATCCGGTTGGGCAGGCAGATCTGCAAGGCGCCGACACCGCGCTGCGCCGCGTGCCCCCTGAAGGACCTGTGTCCGACCGCGCCGCGCTATCTGCCCACACGAGCACCGCGGCGCGCCTGACCCCTCACACGGGGTCGCCGAGCACTGCGTGCATCCACCGCTGCGCCTCGAGGACGAGGATCCGGTTCGTCTCGAGGGTGTAGTACGACAGGATCATCAGGGCCTGCGACAGCACCCATCCCTGCGCCCGAAGCCAGGTCGCGTCGTCGATGTCGAGGAGGCTACGGAAGGAGGCTCGATCGTTCGCGCCGAACATCTTCCATGCGACCATCACATCCGCCGCGGGATCACCGACGGCGAGCGCGCCGAAGTCGAGCACGCCGCTGAGTCGCCCATCCGTCGCGAGCAGGTTCCGAGCGTCGAGGTCGCCGTGGAGCCACACCGGCGGCCGCGACCACAACGGCGCGCCGAGCGCCGCTTCCCAGATGTCCTCGACTCGGTTCGTGTCGATCGCGTCGCCGAGCTTCGCGATCGCCTCCCGGGTGGCGCCGTCGCGCGTGGCGAGTGGTTCGCCACGTCCCGCGGGGGCGGGTCCGCCGTCGGTGTCGATCGTCTCCAACTCCCGCACGAAGCGCGCGAGATCGTCCGCCACCTCCCGCGGCGATCCGAGGTGGTCGGGCGTCGCGATATCGCCCGGGAGCCACGTGCACACGGACCAGTGCCAGGGATACCCGTCTGCGGGTTCACCGAGCGCCAGCGGTGTCGGTATCGCCAGCGACAGATGTGGAGCCAGTACGGGCAGCCACTCGCGTTCCTTCGCCGGCTGGTCGATCGCCCAGTGGATCCGCGGCAGGCGGACCGCCATCGTGTCTCCGAGCCGAAAGATGGCGTTGTCCGTCCCGGCCGGCTCGACCGGCTGCAGGGGGAGCTCTGCCCACCGGGGGAACTGCGCGGCCACCAGCCGAGCGACAAGCGGCAGGTCGATGTCGATCTCGCCGTCGTGCATCTTCGCCATGACGCCGCTCAGGCCTTGGAGCACACCTGATTCAGGAACGGAAAGGGGTCGATCGCGTCGAGGACGCGTTTGAAGCCGGAGGGAGCGATGTGCAGCGGATCCGGCACGTTCCACGGATGCCACGAGAAGTGGTCATGCGGCGTCAGCGCGTCACCGGTCTGTCCGACGTAGCCGATCACGGCGCCGGCTCGAACGTAGCCGAGGTGGGCGAACCGGCTCAGGTGCGAGTTGCGGACGAACCCCTCCGCGCCGACCAGACCCACGGAGCGGCCCGCGAACCAATCGTCGGTATGCGCGACCGCGAGTCCGGCGAACGGGGCGCGGATCGCCCGGCCGATCGGCGCGTGGATGTCGTTGCCCGAATGCGGGTGGTAGCCACCCGTGCCGCGCGGCACGCCGAAGTCGTCCCGATAGGCGACCCTGCCCGTCACGGGACACGTGGCGAAGGGAGCCTTCGTCGCCGTGTCGTCGGTGCCCGGACGCGGGTAGGAATTGAATCGGCCCGTCCGCTCGATGTGGCGCCACGCGACGATCGGGCGACCGTAGACCAGCCAGATCCAGCGCATGCCGGCGATCAGTTGTTGGACGATGCGGGCGTTCGCGGTCGTGTGCGGGCATGCGTCCCAGCCGCGCACGAAGCACCGCGCCCGCAGGATCAGCTCGTGGCGATCGTTGCTGAGCCACGGGCCCGCGATCGTCTTCATCTCCTCGACGGTCATGGCGAACTCGCCGTGCCACCGGTGCCACGGCGCTCGGGCAAAGAACGCCGGATCGAACGCGGTGTCCTGCCAGCACACGATCTTCGCGAGCGAGGGCGAATCCGCCCACGCCATCGGCAGGTTCCCGGAGAGCGCGGATCGCCGTGACGACCTGCTTGTGGAAGCCGCCCGGCACCTGTGGTCTCCGGCAGTCGCCGGGCTTGGTGACCGCGGCCGACGCGAGAGGCGTCGCGACCACGGATCCGCCCATCAGGAGCAACGCGGCGGCGACGCTCACCAGCGCGCGACGGCGCCGGGTCGTCCCCTTGGCTGCGTCGATCGCATTGCGCACTGGCTGGCCCTTCCCTCGGGTCGCGGTCGACCGTACCCGCGACGCCACGAACCGGAACGGTTGAGGGCGGCCTCCGCATGGTCCGAGAGAGCGGGTGAGGGGAATCGAACCCCCGTTTCAAGCTTGGGAAGCTTGCGTTCTGCCATTGAACCACACCCGCGTGGCCCGGCCGTCCGAGGGCGGCGGACGCCCAGTCTAGCGAGCCGTCGCCGGGCGGGCACCCCACCCGCTGCTAGCCTGGCCGACCTATGACCGACCCCGATCTGTGGCCTCGCGTGCTGACCGCGCTGTCGCACCGGCGATCGCTCGACAGTGAGCAAGCCACCGAGGCGATGCAGGCCGTGATGCAGGGCGACGCGACCGAGGCGCAGATCGGCGCGTTCCTCCTGGCGCTGCGCACCAAGGGCGAGACGGTCGAGGAGATCGAGGGCTTCGCCCGCGCGATGCTCGACTTCGCCGTCCCCGTGCATGCGCCGGAGCCGGTGATCGACACGTGCGGAACCGGTGGCGATCGGGCCGGGACGTTCAACATCTCGACGATCGCCGCGATGGTCGTCGCCGGCGCCGGTGTGCCCGTCGCCAAGCACGGCAATCGCGCGGCATCGAGCAGCTGCGGCTCGGCCGACCTGCTCGAGGAGCTCGGCGTGCGGATCGACCTGGACGGTGCCGGCGTCGAGCGGTGCCTGCGGGAGGTGGGCATCGGCTTCATGTTCGCGCGGAGTTTCCACCCGGCGATGGCCCATGTGGCGCCGGTGCGCGCGGAGCTCCGTGTCCCCACCATGTTCAACTTCCTCGGTCCGCTCACGAACCCCGCGCGACCCTACGCGCAGGTGGTGGGCGTGTCCGACGAGCGGATGTTGCCGCTGATGGCCGAGGTGCTCGCCCGGCGCGGCACCCGCGCGATGTTGTTCCGCGGGGTCGACGGACTCGACGAGCTGACGACCACCGACCTGTCGGCGGTCTATGACGTGAAGGACGGCACGGTGCGCGAAACCCATCTGGACCCGGGCAAGCTCGGGCTCGGGAGGGTCAAGCCGGAGGACCTCGCGGGCGGGGACGCTCCGTACAACGCCGCCATCGCCCGGCGGATCCTCGATGGGGAGCCGGGGCCCCAGCGCGACGTCGTCCTCCTGAACGCGGGCGCGGCCCTCAAGGTCGCGGGTTTCGCGAGCACCCTCGATGAAGGGATGGCGACCGCGGCTCGCGCGATCGATGACGGCGAGGCGGCCAAGACCCTTGCCCGATGGGTTGCGGCCTCGAACGCCGAGTAGCATCTGGCCGCCGATGATCCTTTCCGACCGCGACATCCGCACCGAGATCGAAGCCGGACACATCGTGATCGACCCGTTCGACGCGGCGTGCATCCAGCCGTCCTCGGTCGATCTGCACGTCGACAGCCAGTTCCGGGTGTTCGCGAATTCGCGCTACGCGTACATCGACGTGCGTGAGGAGATGCCCGACCTCACCGAGCTGGTCGAGGTCAAGCCCGACGAGCCGTTCATCCTGCACCCCGGGGAGTTCGTGCTGGGCTCCACGCTCGAGCGCGTGGCGCTGCCCGACGATCTCGTTGCGCGCCTCGAGGGGAAGTCCTCGCTCGGGCGCCTCGGCCTGTTGATCCATTCGACCGCCGGCTACGTCGACCCGGGATGGGACGGGTACCTGACGCTCGAGCTGTCCAACGTCGCAAACCTGCCGATCACCCTCTACCCAGGGATGAAGATCGGACAGATCTCGTTCTTCCAGCTGACCTCGCCGGCCGAGACGCCGTACGGCAAGGCCGGCAACAAGTACCAGGGACAGCGCGGCCCCACGGCGAGCCGCTTCTTCCGCGACTTCGACGGTTGAGCCCGCGCCTCAGTCGTGGACCAGCGCCCCCGGGACCGGTCCCACGCCCATCTGCACGGCCATCATCGCGGCCTGCGTCCGGTTCGTGACACCGAGCTTGCGGAAGATCGCCGCGAGGTGCGCCTTGACCGTCTTCTCCGACAGGTAGAGCGCGCCCGCGATCTCGCGGTTCGAGCGACCTTCGGCGAGCAGGGCAAGGATGTCGTGCTCCCGCTGGGTCAGGCTGTACTCGCTGCGGCGTCCGTTGGATGAAGCGTTGGACGACTCCTGGTCCTCGAACAGGTTCTGGATCACGCGCGGGCTGAGCACGTTGCCGCTGCCCGACATCGCGACGTTGATCGCCTGACTGAGGTCCTCGGGGGTCGCGTCCTTCAACAGGTAGCCGGCCGCGCCGTCGGCGAGCGCTCGCTTGACGTACGGCGCGTTCTCGTAGGTCGACAGCATGATCACCGGCACGTCGGGCCACTCGCCCTTGACCACGCGCAGCAGCTCCAGACCGTCGAGGTCGGGCATCCGCACATCGACGAGCGCCAGATCGAACGCTTTGGTGGTGCGGAGCACCTCCAGCGCCGCGGCCGAAGACTCCGCCTCGACCACGTCGGCGTCCGGGAACCCTTCCTTCACGACGTAATACAAGCCACGCCGTACGAGCGCGTGGTCGTCCACGATCAAGATCCTCATCGTCCTTCACCTGCCCTCGTAACGGGGATCACGGCCACCACGGTGGTGCCGTGTCCGGGGATCGACGTCATGTCCAGGCTGCCGCCGAGTGCTTCGGCACGAGCCTTCATGATCCGAATGCCGAAGTGCGGGTCGGTGTCGGGCATGGCAACCATGCCACGCCCCCGGTCCTGCACCTCGATGCGGAGCGAGTCGGCGTCTACCGACATTGCTACGTGTGCATCGGGAGCTCCCGAATGCTTGGCCGCGTTGGCGAGCGCCTCGCTGGCGATCGCGTAGGCGGCCTCCACCGTGGCGTCATCGAGCGCCTCGATGTCTCCCTCCACCGTCACGGTCGCCGGCAGTCGCCAGCGGGCCGCGAAGTCGCGGATCAATGCGGCGAGCGTGGGCTCGGAGGTGATGACGTCCTCCGACGTCATCTCGAAGAGCAGCTCGCGGATGTGACGCAGATCCTCCCGGATCTCCGTTTCGATCTCGTGCAAGACGGCGACGGCACCCTCGGGATCGGTCGCGATCCGGTGGCGCAGCGTCTGCAGCTCCAGGATGGCCGAGGTCACGGATTGTGTGAGGCCGTCGTGGATCTGCATCGCCCAACGGGTGCGCTCCTCGAGCAGGATCGACTCCACGGCGTGACGAACCGTCGGGTGACCACCCGCGATGGCGTTCTCGCGCTCAGGCGTGTTTGCGCCGACTCGCACTCTTCGATCCCTTCCGAATAGGTCCTTCGGTACTAGTGCGTTTTCGGACGAAGGTCCGTGTGGCTTGAACCTTCTGGCCCTGTTCCTTTTCGGTGGTCGGGTCGGTGATCGGCCGTCGATACGCAGGAGCCGGTCGATCGGGCCATCCCGCGCCTCACTGGAGGTGCCGCTGAAGATGTTGCGCCGCAATCTCTTCGGAGGATCTGGTGAGAAAAGTTGTCAATAGGACGCTCAGGTTCTATGGTCTGTGAAGGCGCAAGAGCGCCGGCAAACAGTGCACGAACCACGGCGGCAAATGCCGCCGGAGACGAAGGAGGAATTCCATGGCGCGAGCGGTCGGGATCGACCTGGGCACGACCAACTCGGTGGTGTCGGTGCTGGAGGCCGGTGAGCCGGTCGTCATCCCCAATGCGGAGGGCACGAGGACCACGCCGTCCGTCGTGGGCTACGCGAAGAACGGAGAGGTGCTCGTCGGGGAGGTCGCCAAGCGACAGGCGATCACGAACCCCGACCGCACGGTCCGTTCGGTCAAGCGGCATATGGGCGAGAAGTCGTGGACGTTGTCGATCGACGGCAAGGACTGGACCCCGCAGGAGGTCAGCGCCCAGATCCTGCTCAAGCTCAAGCGGGATGCCGAGTCCTACCTCGGCGATACCGTGACGCAGGCCGTCATCACGGTCCCCGCGTACTTCGACGACGCGCAGCGCCAGGCCACCAAGGAGGCCGGCCAGATCGCGGGATTGGAAGTCCTCCGCATCATCAACGAGCCGACCGCGGCCGCGCTCGCCTACGGGCTCGACAAGAGTGAAGCGGATCACACCGTCCTCGTCTTCGACCTCGGGGGCGGCACGTTCGACGTTTCGTTGCTCGAGATCGGCGACGGCGTCTTCGAGGTCAAAGCCACCCACGGCGATACGCACCTGGGCGGCGACGACTGGGATCAGCGCATCATCGATTGGCTCGTGAAGTCGTTCAAAGACGGACACGGCGTCGACCTCAGCGCCGACAAGATGGCGCTGCAGCGGCTGAAGGATGCCGCGGAGAAGGCGAAGATCGAGCTCAGCCAGGTGGCCGAGACGACGATCAACCTGCCGTTCGTGACCGCGACCGCCGACGGCCCGCTGCACCTGGAGCTCAAGCTCTCCCGCGCCGAGTTCGAGCGGCAGACGGAGGACCTCGTCGAGCGATGCCGCGTCCCGTTCGACCTTGCGGTCAAGGACTGGAGCAAGGACGTCTCGGCGATCGACCACGTGGTCCTCGTCGGCGGGTCCACCCGGATGCCGATGATCCAGGAGCTCGTGAAGAAGCTCACCGGCGGCAAGGAGCCCCACAAGGGCGTGAACCCCGACGAGGTCGTGGCGATCGGTGCGGCGGTCCAGGCGGGCGTCCTCAAGGGCGACGTGAAGGACATCCTGCTGCTCGACGTCACGCCGCTGTCCCTCGGTGTCGAGACGCTCGGCGGGATCGTGCAGCGCATGATCGAGCGCAACACGACGATCCCCACGAAGAAGACCGAGACGTTCACGACGGCGGCCGACAACCAGACACAGGTGGAGATCAACGTGTTGCAAGGCGAGGGCGAGACCGTCCTGTCGCCCGGCGTCAAGTCGCTCGGCCGGTTCAACCTGGTGGGTATCCCGCCGGCGCCGCGCGGCGTGCCGCAGATCGAGGTCAGCTTTGACATCGACGCGAACGGCATCGTCAACGTCACCGCCAAGGACCTTGCCACCGGCAAGGAGCAGGCCATGACGATCACCGGCGGGACCGCGCTCGGCAGGGACGAGATCGACCGCATGGTGAAGGAGGCCGAGGCCTTCGCCGCCGAGGATCACAAGCGGCGCGAGGCCGCCGAGGCCCGCAACCAGGCCGATCAGCTCACGTACAACGTCGACAAGTCGCTGGGCGATTGGGGCGACAAGGTGCCGCAGGCCGATCGCGACGAGCTGACCAAGGTCAACGGGGAGCTGCAGGAGGCGCTCAAGGACCAGGAGGCCGACGCGGCCACGCTCAACGCCGCCAGCGAAGCCGTGATGACCGTGTTCAGCCGCATCGGCCAGGCCATGTACGAGCACGCACAGGCCTCCGAGGCCGCAGCGGGCGCGGCCCCCGCGGACGCAGACGCCTCGTCCGACGACGACGAGGTCGTCGAAGGCGAGATCGTGGAAGAAGGAGGCGCCCAGTGAGTCTCGCGAGAGGGGAGCGCTTCCGGGAGGTCATCGCCAGGTGACCGACGAACGCAACGATGACGCGCCGGTGATCAAGGTCACCGACAAGCGCCGGTTCGCGCGACTGACCGAGGTGGAGGGGTCGGCCGAGGAGGCCGTCCCCTCCACCGACGCCGAGCCGTCGTCGGAGGAGCCGTCGGTAGACGGCCCCTCCGACGGTGGGGACGAGACCCGCGAACTGCGCGAGCACCTGCAGCGGCTGCAGGCGGAGTTCGACAACTACCGCAAGCGCGTCCTTCGCGAACAGACCTCGGCGGTCGAGATGGCGGCCGAGCCGGTGATGCGACGTCTGCTCGAGGTGCTCGACGACTTCGAGCTGGCGTTGATGCATGCGGGCGAGGATGTCGACTCGGATCGACTGCTCAAGGGTGTGGAGCTGGTGTACGCGAAGCTCCTCGATGCCCTGCAGGCCGAAGGGCTCCAGCGCATCCAGGCCGAAGGCGCGCCGTTCGATCCCGAGCTGCACGAGGCGCTGATGCAGACCGGAGAGGGTGTGGGCGAGCCACACGTGGCCGAGGTCTTCCGCCCGGGCTACGCGCTGCGCGGCCGGGTGATCCGCCCCGCAGGCGTGCGCGTCGAGCGGGCCTAAGCGGATGGCCGCCACCGAGGAGTTCCGTCGCGAGTGGTTCGAGAAGGACTACTACGCGATCCTCGGTGTGCCCAAGAACGCGAGCCAGGCCGAGATCAAGAAGGCCTACCGCAAGCTCGCGCAGCAGCACCATCCCGACACGAACGCCGGCAATCCGGCCGCCGAGGAACGCTTCAAGGAGGTCTCCTCGGCCTACGACGTGCTCGGCGACGAGAAGAAGCGCCCGAGCTATGACCGTGTGCGCGAGATGGGCGCCGGCGGCATCCCGGGCGGCTTCCCGGGTGCGGGCGGTCCCGGCGGTCCCGGGGGCGGGTTCGGCGGCTATCCCGGCGGCGTGCGCTTCGAGGATGCGGGGGTCGATCTCGGCGACCTGCTCGGCGGGATGTTCGGCGGCTCCGGGCTCCGGCCGCGGGCAGCGCCGTCGCCGCGGCGCGGACCTCGAGACCGAGGTCACCCTGTCGTTCGACGACGCGATGGCCGGCGTCACGGTGCCCGTCACCCTCACCGGCCCCGCGCCGTGCACGACGTGCCACGGTTCGGGTGCCGCCCCGGGGACGCAGCCGGTGACGTGCACGACCTGTGGCGGGTCCGGACAGGTCGCCGTCAATCAGGGTTTCTTCTCGATGGCGCAGACCTGCACCACGTGCCGCGGGACCGGCCGGATGGTGCAGACGCCCTGCCCGACCTGCGCCGGCGCCGGCGTGCAGCGACGCACTCGCACCATCCAGGTGAAGGTGGCCACCGGTGTCAAGGACGGCGCCCGCATCCGCGTGGCGGGCAAGGGCGAACCGGGCGGTGCCGGCGGCACGGCCGGCGATCTGTTCGTGCGCGTGCACGTGCAGCCGCATCGGCTGTTCGGTCGCCGCGGCGACGATCTGACCGTCGAGCTGCCCGTGACCTTCCCGGAGGCGGCGCTCGGAGCGAACGTGGAGGTGCCGACGCTCAACGGCCCCGTCACCCTCAAGGTGCCCGCCGGTACGCCGAGCGGCAAGACCTTCCGGATCCGCGGGAAGGGCGCCCCGAAGAAGAAAGGGGGACACGGCGATCTCCTGGCCACGGTCGAGGTCGACGTGCCCGGGAAACTCACGCGGGAGCAGAAGAAACTCGTGGAGCAGTTGCGCGAGGCGACGTCCGAGTCGCCCAGAGGAGCGATGGGAGCGCGGTGATGACGACGGAACCGAACGAGGAGCGTGGGACGACTCCGGTGCACGACGAGGAGCGCGCCGTCTACATCATCAGCGTGGCCGCCGAGCTCGCCGGCGTGCATCCACAGACGCTGCGCATCTATGAGCGCAAGGGACTCGCTCGCGCCCCAACGGACGTCGGGCAACACGCGTCGGTACTCCGAGCGCGACATCCAGTTGCTTCGACAGATCCAGGACCTCACCCAGGAGTCCGGCGTGAACCTTGCCGGCGTCAAGGTGATCATCGAGCTGCAGGCGCAACTCGACGCGCTCCGGACACGGACCGACGCGCTGCAGGAGCAGCTGCGCGCCCGCCAGGACGAGGCCGACGCCGCACGGACCAGCGGCAAGATCGTGCCCCTGCACAGCGTGTTCCTTCCCCCGTGGCAGGCGAAGCGACCGCGATGACGCTCGTCCTGCGCGCAGGCGTGGTGACCCTCCGTCCCTTCACGCCCTCGGACTTCGACCTCGTCTGGGCGGAGGAGACGCGCGACCGCGGTGCCTTCGAATCGCCCTGGGCGATCGACGACGAGCGCGCGAGAGAACGCGTGTCGGCCAGGATCGAGTACTCGGGGTCATGGCGGCAGGAGCGTGTGCTCGACCTCGCGGTGGAGGTCGACGGCCAGGTCGTCGGCGACGTCCAGGCACGTCGCGATCTCGACTACGCCCCACCGGGCATCTTCGACCTGGGTATCGGGCTGTTCCGAGAGCGCCGGGGCCGGGGGATCGGCACCACGGCGATCGCCCTGATCACCACGTTCCTCTTCGATGAGGAGCGAGCCAACCGCGTCCAGCTCAGCACCGACGTCGACAACCTCGCCATGCGGCGCGCCGCTGAGAAGGCCGGATTCGCGCTGGAGGGCGTGATGCGCGGGTTCTGGAACGTGCCGGACGCGACCACGCGCGACTACGCGCTGTACGCGAGGACCCGCGCCGATCACGCCGCGGCGGCCCGAACCGAGGCCGACGTCGCGGAGAATGATGGGTGATGTGGACGAGGGGCACCATCGCGGGCGTTGTCGAGATCTTGGCGCGCAAGCACTCCTACACACCGCCGCCCGACTTCGGGGGCCCGAGCGTCACGGACAACGGGGGCGGCATGTTCATCTGGCCCCTGCTGCTGTTCGTCGGCGGCCTGTTCCTGGTCATCCTGTTCATCTACCTCGGCTACGCCTCCAAGCAGCGGCGCCGGGCGGCGTTCGTGCAGATGGCAGTCCAGTTGCACCTGACCTACAGCGAGGAGGACCCGTTCGGGCTCCTCGGCTACCCGTTCGGGTTGTTCCACAAGGGCGACGGGCGTGGGATCGAGCACGTCCTGCACGGCGCATGGCAGGAGGTCGACGTCGTGGCGTTCGACTACTGGTACTACGACGAGTCGACCGACTCGAAGGGAGGCACGAGCCGCACCTATCATCGCTTCGATTGCGCCATCCTGCCGATGCCGGCCGATTGCCCGCGCCTGTGCATCGATCGGGAGAACCTGTTCACGCGGCTGGCCGATGCACTCAGCTTCCACGACATCCAGTTCGAGTCCGAGGAGTTCAACCGCGACTTCACGGTCACGTGCGAGGAACCGAAGTTCGCGAACGACCTGATCGATGGGCGGATGATGCAATGGCTGCAGGGCACCGGGTCCGAGCACGCGTACGAGGTGATCGGGAACCGCGTCCTGGTGGCGGGCCCCAAGATCGACCCCCTGGCCTTCACCGAGCTCCTCGGCGTCGCGCGAGGCTTCGTGCAGCACGTACCGAAGGTCGTGCCGTCCCTGTATCCGGGGTAGGCTCCCGTCTGAACGAGGAGGGTGTGCCGTGATTGTCTGGATCGTCCCGCTGGTGCTGATCGTGGTCTTCGTGATCGGCGCGATCAGCAGCTACAACCGCTTCGTGTCCCAGCGCAACCTGATCAAGGACGCCTGGGCCAACATCGACACCGAGCTGCGCCGACGCTACGACCTGATCCCGAACCTCGTCTCCACGGTGCAGGGCTACGCGACGCACGAGCGCGAGGTCTTCGAGAACGTGACGAAGGCACGTGCGATGGCGACCTCGGCGACCGGCTCGCCCGGTGCGCAGGCCGCGGCCGAAGGGCCGTTCGTGGCCGCCCTGCGTCAGTTGCTCGCGGTGGCCGAGAACTACCCGGACCTGAAGGCGAACGAGAACTTCCTCGCCCTGCAGGCCGAGTTGTCGAACACGGAGGATCGGCTGCAGACGGCGCGGCGCTACTACAACGGCAACGTCCGGGACTACAACCGGCGGGTGCAGTCGTTCCCGTCGATGATCGTGGCGAACTTCGGTCACTTCGAGCTCGAGGAATTCTTCGAGGTCGACGAGGCGCTTCGCGGTGACGCCGGCGTTCCGAAGGTGGACTTCTCGTCGCTGTCGACGCCCGCTCCCGCAGGCCTCGGACGTGCCCGAAACGCCGCCCGCGCCCCCGATCGCCGCCGACGACGCGCCGCCGCCCCCGCCCGGATAGCTATTCGGCGCCGGGGGGTCGGGGCTCGACTCGGTCGTGGGGCGTCGGGCTGTCGCTCGGCGCGAAGATCGGGGTACGGCGCACCGAGCGGGTGAGCAGCCACCAGATACCCGCCCAGGTCAGCGCGATCCCTCCCGCGATCATCACCGCGGGGCGCGGCCCGATCTGGTCGGCCAGGGTCGAGGCGATCAGGCTGGATACGCCGAGCGACAGCGTGATCAAGGCGAAGTCGAAGGCGAAGATCCGGCCGCGGATGTGGTCCGGGACCAGCCGCTGCAGCCCGTAGCTCGACAGCACCCATTGCGACCCGCCGCCCAGGTGCGCGATCAGGATCGCGAGGGCCGCCAGCCACAGGGTGGGCGTGACGCCGAGCAGCGCGTACCCGGTGCCGAACGTGGCGAGCGAGCAGGCGATCACCGGGAGCAGTCGCCGGTGGCCCCGCCCGGCCAGCCGATGGCCGACGAACGGTCCGATCAGCGCCCCGACGCCGCGAGCGGCCATGAGGAGGCCGAAGCCCACGTCGCCCGCGTGGAAGAGCTCCTTCGCGAAGACGGCGATCAACGCCAGCACGCCCGCCGCCGCGCCGAATCCGAACTTCACCGACACGAGGGCCCAGACACGGCGATCCTGTCGGGCGTAGCGCACGGTCTCGCGGGCGGCCGCCGTGATCCCGATGTGCTCGTCGTGCTCGCGGGCCTCGGAAAAGGCTCGGTGCACGCCGAGCAACAGCAGCGCGGAGACCGCGAACGACGCCGCGTCGACCGCGAACGCCGCGTTCGGACCGAACAGCGTGGCGACGACGCCACCGGCCGCCGCGCCGACCGCGAGCATCGTGCCCCACAGCGAGCCGCTGAGCGCGTTGGCGGTCGGCAGGTCCTCGGGGTCGACGACGTTGGGCAGCGCCGCCGACGAGGCGGGGTCGAACACCGCCGCGAAGATCGACAGCGTCGCGAGCAGCACGTAGGCGAGCCACAGGTTGTCGGGACCCACCAGCAGGAACGACGCGCAGATCACCGTGCGCGCCAGGTCGCAGACGATCATGAGCCGCCGCCGGTCCAGGCGGTCGGCCAGCCACCCCGCCCACGGAGTCGCAAGGAAGACCGGGACCTCCTGCGCGAAGATCATGATTCCCACGGCCGTGGCTTTGCCGGTCGCTTCCAGCAGGAGGCCGCCCAGGGCGACGAACAGGAACCAGTCGCCGCCGAGCGAGATCACCGACGCGACGAACAACCGGCGGAAATCCCTGTTGCGCCGCAGGAGCTCGACCGAGGCCCGAGCGCCGGTCGTGCGCTCGGCGGGGGTCTCGCTCATGGCGTGCCAGACTACCCGTGAGACCGATGGAAGAAGCCGAGTTGCTGCGGCACCTGACGTGGTTCCGACAGGCCGCGTTCCGGTGGTCCGACGGCGAACGCACGATCTACGTCGATCCCTGGGGCACTCCCGAGGACGCCGCGCCCGCCGACGTCATCTGCATCACGCACGCGCATCACGACCATTTCCGGCCGGACGAGATCGCTCGGTTGTCGACACCCCGAACGCGTGTCTACGCGCCGCACGACGTCGCCGCCGAGCTGCGAGGCAACATCACGCCGGTCGAACCGGGTGGGACCTACGAGGGCGACGGACTGCGGTTCGAGACGGTGCCGGCCTACAACACGCGCGAGGAGGCGCTGGACTTCCATCCCAAGGCGAAGCGTTGGGTGGGCTACGTGCTCGAGCTCGGCGGCATCACCTACTACCACGCCGGTGACACGGACCACGCGCCGGAGTTGAGCGATGTCCGCAGCGACGTGGCGCTGTTGCCGATCGGCGGGCACTACACCATGAACGCCGTCGAGGCCGGCGGGCTCGCCCGCGCGATCGCACCGCGGCTGGCGGTGCCCATGCATTTCGGATTCGTGGTCGGCTCGCCGTCGGACGCGGACCGGTTCCGGGAGGCGGCGGCGCCGATCACGGTCGAGACGATGACGCCGGAAAACCCGTTCGAGCGGCCCTGAGCCTCAGGCGAGGCGCCACACGAGCCCGGAGCCGAGGGCCAGCAGGGGCACGAGGAACAACGCACCGACGAAGCCGGCGAGGCGCTTGTTGTCCGCCACGAGCCAATCGTCGAGGCCGAGCACCGAGCGCTTCATCGGCTTGTAGAAGAACGCAAGGATCGTGACGGACACGATCGTGACGCCGATCGCCTCTGCCAGCACGATCTGCGCGGCGACCGGCGTCTTCTGCAGCATCGCGACGACGAGGGTGTCGGCGAGTGTCGTGATGTTCGCTCCCATGATGTACGGCAGCGCCTCGTCTCGTTTGACGTAGCCCTTCACCGCGAGCGGAACGAGGACCGTGAGTGCCACGGAGACCGACAGCGTCAGGGTCGCGACGATGCAGCCGAGCAGGAACATCGTCCAGGGGCGGGTGAGCCATGCGCGCCGCTTCGAGACGGTGGCGTTCGAGTCGATCTGCGGCAGCACGCGATCGATCAGGTTGAACGACAGCAGGATCGTTGCGATGCCGACCACGAACAGCGCCCAACCCGGCAGGCGCGCCTCGGCCGCATCGACGATGGGCCCCCACAGCCGCCCGAGGACGGCGTCGAGCTTGCCCGATGCGTGCCACTGGATCCCGTCGAGCGCGCCGCTGCGCAGGATGAAGAACGCGAGGACCATCCCGGGCAGGTATTGGACCATCGTCATCGTCATCGCCTGGATACCGACGCCGAGCCCCACAGACCGCTGGCTCTTGTTGCGAAGCGTGTAGAGGAACCCGGTGACGAGCACGATGAACGATGCCCCGAGCCGCGAGCCCGACAGCATCGTCAGGGTCTCGAGCTTCGTGATCGAACCGGCGCCGAACAGGCTGATCGTCGTGGCGGCCACGGGTGAGCCCGACAGCACGAGGTAGGCGCCGAGCCAGCCCGTCCCCATCGTCGACAGCGGGTTCGCGAACGGGAACGAGCCTTCGATCGAGGGACCGATCGCGGCGGCGCCGGTCTTCATCAGCTGGATCGCCAGGATGAACAAGAACATCGCCGGCACGAACAGCAGAGCCTTGCGGAGGAGGAAATAGCCTGGGCGCTCGACGTCGCCCAGGATCGGGCCGAGGTCGATGTGGTGGCGGACCTCGCCCTCTTCCTGTGGGATGCAGAACTCGCCGTCGACCTCGCTCGCGGCGCGCTCCATCTTCGCGAGGTCGCGGTGTGTCTTGGACATCGGAGCCGCTCCTGGCAACGGGGGAGCCCGATCTGCCCGGGGAAGGTTCCGCTGCAGGTCGGCCGTTGGCCGCCCACGGTACTCAACCCCCCGCGAAGGGTCAACGAGTGGTCCGTTCGCTCAGGTCTCGAGCAGGAGGCCTCGACGCCGCCGGATCCGGCGGTCGAGCTGCCCGAACAAGAGGTAATCGACGGCGACGCCGATCACGAGGATGACGGCCAGCGCCGCGAGCAGCGTCGGCACATCCGTCCCGGGCCGGCCGAGCAGGTGCCCGAGCCCGGTCGCCGACGCCGCCGTCACGACCAGCTCCCCGGCCATCAGCGCCTTCCACGCGAAGCCCCAGGCCTGCTGCAGGCCGGCCATCACGCCCGGGAGCGCGGCCGGGAAGATGACCTTCCGATAGAGCGCCCAGCCGCCGGCGCCGAGCGTGCGCCCGGCTCGCTCGTACAGCGGCGGCACCTGTCGGATCGCCTGCAGGGTCGCGAGCGTCATCGCCGGGAACGACCCGACGATCGCGACGAACACCACCGCGCGCTCCGTCACCCCGAACCAGATCACGGCCAGCGGCACCCACGCGACGAACGGCGTGATCTGCAACGCGACCACGAGCGGCCGGATCGCTCGCCGCGCGAACTCGTTGAACGCCAGCCCGAGGCCGAGCGCGACCCCGAACACGACCGCGACCACGAACGAGAAGGTGAGCCGGATCAACGTCTTGATCGCCGCCTCCGGGATCGTGCCGTCGCGCATGCCGGCAACGAACGCGTCCCACACGAGCAGCGGGGATGGGATCGCGGCGCTGTCGGTGGCGGCGGCCACGATCGCCCACACGGCGATCGCGCCGACGATGCCGGTGAGCGGCGGGGCGAGCTCCCTAGCGAGCCATCTCGCGCGCGACACTGGCATCCACCTCCTGCATCAGGAGCTCGTGGATCTCCGAGACGACGCGTGTGACCAGCACGTCGTCGAGATCGCGCGGCCGATCGGTATGGATCCGGAACTCCTCGAGCAGTCGCCCGGGCGCCGCCGACATCACGAACACGCGATCGGCCAGCACGACGGCCTCGCGCACGTTGTGCGTGACGAAGAGGAACGTCTTGCGCCCCTGCGATTCCACCCACACTCGCTGGACCTCGTTCTGCAGGATCTCGCGCGCCTGCGCGTCGAGCGCGCCGAACGGCTCGTCGCCCAGCAGGATGTCGGGGTCGGCCGCGAGCGCCCGCGCCAGAGCCGCGCGCTGTCGCATGCCCGCGGAGAGTTCGTGCGGCTGGGCGTCCGCCCACCGCTCGAGATGCACGTTGGCGAGCCATTGGGTTCGCGCGGTCCCGGCGTTCGCGCGACGGGCGACGTGCTCCAGCTCGAGCGCGAGCTCGATGTTGCCTCGGACCGAGAGCCACGGGAACAGCGCGGGCTCTTGGAACAGAACCGCACGATCGGGGCCCGGCCCGGTGATCGGCGCGCCGTCGAGCAATGCCTGGCCACCGCTCGGACGCTCGAGGCCCGCGAGCACGTTCAGGATCGAGGTCTTGCCGCAGCCGCTCGGCCCGAGCAGGCAGACGAACTCGCCGGGTTCGACCTCGAAGGACACGTCGCTTGCGGCCGTGATCAGTGTCGCCGCCTGCGGATCGACGCGACACCGTCAGGTTGCGCAACGCGAGCTTGGGCCCTGTTGGGCTCTCGCGTGCCGCCGGCGTCGGGTTGAGATCGGCCATCAGCGCAGTCGGAACTTCTCCGCCATCTCGATCTGCACGACCTTTCCGTCCTGGACCACGAGCACGACCGTGCCGAAGTTCAGGCGCCGGAGGATCTCGCCCACGCGAGCGAGCACGACCTTCTCGTCGTCGCTGAGTTCGAGCGCCTCGAGATCGTCCCCGGCGGCGCGGTCGGTCGTGTCGCTCATCGCGCCGATGCTACGCCTCGTGGCTCGCGGGGGTCTGTCGTTGTCCGTCACGATCGGTCCCATCATGCAGAAAGGCCGCGACGCATCGATCCGGCGTCGCGGCCTCCAGTCGTCTGGTCAGCAGCGAACCGACCGTACCGGAGCCGGTGGCCTGGGGTCAACCATCGGTGGTCATGCAGACCGTGGTCGGAGCGGCTGCGCCGCAGAGGATGGTTGACACTGACGCCCGCGGGCCTGTATCCGTATGGCGCGCAATGGTCCGAGCATCGGATGTCGTCGTGTCGATGACGGCTCGGTTCCCCGCGCGCTCGTCGGCACATATCGTTTCGGTTGACCGGACCACCGGAGGCCGCCCCTAGCCCAGAGGTTGGCGCGACACGCGTCCAACCTGAAGGAAGGAGTAGGCGTATGCCTCGCTGGTTCGTTCGTCGGCTCATGCCGACCGCAGTGGTTGTTTCGATCCTCGCCCTGTCCGCGTGCACGTCCTCGTCGTCGAGCGCCGATTCGGCGGCCGAAGGTGCGGCGTGCACCCCGCCCGCGACTCCCACGATCATCTTCGCGGCCTACAGCACGCCGCGCGAGGTCTATGACGCCAAGATCATCCCGGCGTTCAAGGCCATGTGGAAGGAGCAGACCGGCGTCGAGCCGCAGTTCTTCGAGTCCTACACGGGGTCGACGACGCAGGCCCAGAACGTCGTGAACGGCTCCGGCGCCGACGTGGTGGCCCTGTCGCTCGCCCCCGACGTCGACACGATCGCCGACGCCGGTCTCATCACGCATGACTGGACCACCGCGCCCGACAAGGGCATGGTGTCGAGCTCGGTCGTGGTCTTCGACGTCCGGCCGGGCAACCCGAAGGGCATCGCGGACTGGAACGACGTCGCGACGTCGGGCACGGGCGTGCTGACGCCGGACCCGGATCAGAGCGGCGGCGCACGGTGGAACCTGGTCTCCCTGTGGGGGGCTGCCACCCGCGGCGACGTGCCGGGCATCTCGAAGGGTGACGACGCTGCGGCGACGACCCTGATGAACGACTTCGCGGCCAACGTGCTCGCCTGGGACTCGAGCGCTCGCGGCTCGATCCAGAACTTCGAGGGCGGGAACGGCGACGTCGCCATCACCTACGAGAACGAGGTCAAGACCGCACAGGCCAGCGGCCTCGAGGACGAGGCGGTCTACCCGGCCGGCTCGATCCTGATCGAGAACCCGGTCGCGGTCGTCGACGCGAACGCGGACGCGCACTGCGTCTCGGACGTGGCGAACGCCTTCGTGGAGTTCCTCCACTCGAAGGAAGCGAAGGAGTACTACACGACCACCGGCTACCTGCGCTCCACCGATCGCGACGAAGGCCGCGGCGGGTGACCCCGCCAACGGGTTCCCGGCGATCAAGGACCTCTTCACGGTCGAGGACCTCGGTGGCTGGGACGCGCTGGACACGACCCTGTTCGGAACGGACGGGATCGCGACCCAGGCCAAGGCGAACGCGGGCTGAGTAGCGACACGATGAGCAGCGTCGCGCAGGTCGAGACACGGCGGGGTCTTCGGATACCCCACCGGACGGCGGCGGTACTCCGCCATCTCGCCCTGCGCGGCGCGGCCATCGTGTACCTCGGACTGCTCGTCGTCCTGCCCGTGATCGCGGTGATCACGAAGGGCTTCGGCGAGGGACTCGGCGCGTTCACGCACGCGATGGACGCGCCGGGCGCCTGGGCCGCGATCGAGCTGACCCTGTGGATGGCGGCCGTGGTCGGTGCGGTCAACGCGGTCGTCGGCACGGCGCTCGCGTGGGTGCTCGTGCGCTACGAGTTTCCGGGACGGCGGGCGCTGTCGACCGCCGTCGATCTTCCGCTCGCCATCCCCACGCTGGTGTGGGGCGTCATGATCCTGGTGCTCTACGGACCCAACAGCGTGATCGGCGGGTTCGCCGACCGGCTGGGGATCCAGGTCCTGTTCACGCCGATCGCGATCTTCCTCGCACTCTGCACCGTCACGCTGCCCTTCGTCGTCCGCAACGTCCAGCCGGTCCTGCAGGAGCTGGATGTTGCGGAGGAGGAAGCGGCCGCCACGCTGGGCGCGAGCCCTCGGGTCTCGTTCCGCCGCGTGGTCTTCCCGGCGATCCGTTCGGCGGTCGCGGCGGGCGCGCTGCTGACGTTCTCCCGGTGCCTGGGGGAGATCGGCAGCGTCATCCTCGTCTCCGGGAACCGCACCGGTCACACGCTGACGGCGCCGGTGTTCATCTTCCAGCTGACCGGTCAGTTCCGATTCGCGGAAGCGGCGGCCGTCGCAACCCTGTTGTTCGCGATCTCCTTCGTGCTGGTGCTCGCCACCGGACGGCTGCTCCGACGCAAGGAGACCGACGGATGAGCGCGGCAGCGACCTCCGCGATCCCGATCACGCAGCGCGGGCGTTGGGGGAAGCGCTGGATCCTGATCGGCTGCCTCGCGTGGGTGGGGCTGTTGCTGCTGCTGCCGCTCGTCGCGATCGTGATCACCGTCGTCCGGTCCGGAGCGCAGACCGTGCTCGATACGTTGCAGGCACCCGATGTGCTCCACGCGTTCCTGCTCACCGCGCAGATCACCGTCATCACGGTGCTCGTGACGACCGCCTTCGGCGTGATGGTCGCCTGGGTCCTGGTGCGGCAACGCTTCCGCGGTCGCTCGCTGATGAACGCCGTCGTCGATCTGCCGTTCGCGCTCTCGCCGGTCACGGTCGGGCTCGCGTGCGTGATCCTCTTCGGTCCGGGCGGGTGGTTCGCGCCGTTCTTCCAGCAGCGAGGGATCCAGGTCATCTTCGCGCTGCCATCGATGGTCCTGGTCACGATCTTCATCTGCATCCCGTTCACGATCCGGGAGGTCGTGCCGGTCCTCGAAGAGATCGGTCTCGACGAGGAGGATGCCTCCCGCACGCTGGGCGCCTCCGTGTGGCACACCTTCTTCCGGGTCACCCTGCCGAACATCCGGTGGGCGTTGGCCTACGGCATCGCCTTGACGACCGCACGCGCGATCGGCGAGATCGGCGCCGTGCTGATCGTCAGCGGTCTCCTGCAGGGCAAGACGGAGACCGCGACGCTGTTCATCTATCGAGCCTATGAGGATCGGCAGACGCCCGAGGCCTACGTCGTGGCGTTGGTGCTCGCCAGCGTGTCGGTGGCGCTCTTGCTTGCGATCGAGCTCTTCCGGCATCATGAAGAACGGGAAAGGACCCGCGCATGAGCACCCCCATCGTCGTCGAAGGACTCTGCAAACGGTTCGGTTCGTTCGACGCAGTCACGGACGTCACGTTCACGGCGCCTGCGGGGGCCGTGACGGCGCTGCTCGGGCCCTCGGGATCCGGCAAGAGCACGGTGCTGCGGATGATCGCCGGTCTCGAGGAGCCGACGGCCGGCCGGATCTTCATGGGCGACGAGGAGCTCACCGTCAAGAGCGTGCAGGAGCGCCGGGTCGGGTTCGTGTTCCAGCACTACGCGCTGTTTCGCCACATGACGGTGCAGCAGAACGTGGAGTTCGGCCTGCGGGTCCGGAAGGCCGACGTCGACAAGCGACGCACCCGCGTGGCGGACCTGCTCGAGCTGGTGCACATGGCCCCGTTCGCGGATCGCTATCCCGATCAGCTCTCCGGCGGTCAGCGGCAACGCGTGGCGCTGGCGCGCGCGCTGGCGCCGCAGCCCAGCGTCCTGTTGCTCGATGAGCCGTTCGGCGCGCTCGACGCCAAGGTGCGCCAAGACCTGCGCCGCTGGCTCGACGAGCTGCACCGCGAGCTCGGCGTCACCAGCCTGCTCGTCACCCACGACCAGGAAGAAGCCATGGAGCTTGCGAACCAGATCGTCGTGATGCACGAGGGCCGTGTCGAACAGGTGGGCTCGCCGGGCGAGATCTACGACGACCCCGCCACCCCGTTCGTCGCCGGCTTCGTCGGCTCGGCGAACGTGCTGCACGGCGAGGTGGTCGATGGGCACGTCCACCTCGGCTCGATGCGGATCCCCGGCGCCGCGCACCTGGACGAAGGGACGAGCGCGGCCGCCTACGTGCGTCCGCACGACGTGATGGTCAACCGCGACGGGGGAGACGTCACCGCCGTCGTCGAGCGGGTCGCCTCGCTCGGGTGGTTGGCCCGCGTGTCGCTGCGGCTTCCCGGCGGGGAGACGCTGGTGGCCCACGTCCCGAAGGAGGATCTCCACGGCGCGGGCGAGGGCGACGAGGTCCAGGTCGACCTGCGGAACCCGAAGGCGTTCTTCGCCCCCGCACCCGAGATCGAGGTCGAGGAAGTCGCGCCGTGAGCACCGACGTGCCCGGGACCGTGCTGCGATTCGCCGGGATGACCGAGGACGATCAGACCCTCCTGTTGAAGATCCACGACCTGATCGGGTCGATCCCGTTCGGCACGATCGAGCTGGTCATGCATCAGGGCGCGGTCGTCCAGATCGAGACCTCCGAGAAGTTCCGCCTGGACTGACGGCGCGCCCGAGGCCCGCCCTGTCCGTTTCGTAGACTGGTGCGGTCATGCCGGCCACCGTCGTACTCGGAACCCAATGGGGGGATGAGGGCAAGGGCAAGGCGGTCGATTACCTCGCCGACCGGATGGACTTCGTGGTCCGCTACCAGGGCGGGAACAACGCGGGCCACACGATCATCGCCGAGGGACGGCTGCTCAAGCTCAACCTCGTGCCCTCGGGCGTGCTGTACCCCCACATCACGAACGTGATCGCCGACGGCGTGGTCGTCGACCCGGCCGTCCTGCTGCGCGAGCTCGACGAGCTGACCGCCTCGGGGGTCGACGTGAGCGGGCTCAAGCTGTCGCTCAACGCGCACCTGATCATGCCCTACCACCTCGAGCTGGAGAAGGTGACCCAGCGGTTCCTCGGCTCCAACGCGCTGGGCACGACCAAGCGCGGGATCGGCCCCGCCTACGCGGACCGCGCGGCCCGCGTCGGTATCCGCGTCCAGGACCTCTACGACGAAAAGATCCTGCGCGCCAAGCTCGACGTGGTCCTCAAGGAGAAGAACCAGATCCTGACGAAGGTCTATGGCCGGCTGGCGATCGCGCCGGAGCAGATCTTCGAGGACTACCTGGGGTACGCCGAGCGGTTGCGGGGTCACGTGGCCGACACCGGGCGCCTGCTGCACGACGGGCTGGTGGCCGGCAAGCATGTGATGCTCGAGGGCGCGCAGGGCACGATGCTCGATCTGGACCACGGCACGTACCCCTTCGTGACGTCCTCGACGCCGGTCACCGGGTACGGGCTGGCGAGCGCGGGGTTCGGTCCCCAGCACGTCGAGCGCGTGATCGGCATCACGAAGGCCTATGTGACGCGCGTGGGCAGCGGACCGTTCCCGACCGAGGCGCTCGATGCCGACGGCGAGCGGATGGGCGAGCGAGGTGCGGAGTTCGGCACGACCACCGGGCGGAAGCGTCGCTGTGGCTGGTTCGACGGATGCGTGCTTCGGTACGCGGCGCGGCTGAACGGTCTCACCGACGTGATCCTCACCAAGCTGGACGTGCTCAGCGGCTTCGAGACGCTGCGCGTGTGCGTCGGCTATCGGGCGGGCGGCGAGACCTGGGACGACGTGCCGCCGAACCAGACCTTGTTCCACGAGGCCGAGCCCGTCTGGGAAGAGGTGCCCGGTTGGGCCGACGAGCTCGGCGACGTGCGATCGTTCGACGACCTGCCCAAGGAAGCGCAGAGCTACGTCCACATGCTCGAGGATCTCGGCGGGGTGCCGATCTCGATCGTCGGGGTCGGCCCGGCGCGTGAGCAGAGCCTCGTGGTGCGCTCGTGAAGGTGCTGGTCGTCGGGGGAGGGGGGCGCGAGCACGCGCTTGCCTGGCGTCTCGCGCAGGATCCCACCGTGACGCGCGTGCTCGCGGCCCCCGGGAACGCCGGCATCGCCGCGATCGCCGACTGTTTCCCCGACGTGGCCGCGGACGACGTGGACGCGATCGTCAACTTGGTTGACCAACAGGCGGTGGACCTGACCGTCGTGGGTCCGGAGGCGCCGCTCGTGGCCGGTCTCGCGGACTCGTTGCGAAAGCGGAGGCACAACGTCTTCGGGCCGTCGGCGGCCGCCGCTCGCATCGAAGGCTCCAAGGCGTTCGCGAAGGACGTGATGGCGCGCCGAGGCGTGCCCACCGCGCGGGCCGGCGCGTTCGAGGACGTCGAGAAGGCGGTCGCGTTCGTCGACGAGCTCGGCGGCCGTGCGGTGATCAAGGCCGACGGGCTGGCCGCCGGCAAGGGTGTGACGGTCGCGACGCAACGTGAGGACGCCGTCGCGGCGATCGAGGCGTGCCTGCTCGAGGGGGCGTTCGGCGCGGCCGGTTCGACGATCCTCGTCGAGGAGCTGCTCGAAGGTCCCGAGGTCTCGGTGTTCGCGGTGACCGACGGCACCGGCGCGTGTGTGCTGCTCGACGTCGCCGCCGATCACAAGCGTGTCGGCGACGGCGACACGGGCCCGAACACGGGCGGCATGGGGGCCTACTCACCCGTTCCGGCGGTGGACCAGGCGCTCGCGACGCAGATCCTCGACACCTGCATCGCGCCGGTCGTCGACGAACTGCGCCCCTATCAAGGCGTCCTGTTCGCGGGCGTGATGCTCACCGACGACGGGCCGAAGGTGCTCGAGTACAACTGTCGGTTCGGTGACCCGGAGACCGAGGTCCTGCTGCCCCGCATGCCATACCGCGTGGGGTCGCTCCTCCACGCGTGCGCGACCGGGCGGCTGGCCTTCGAGGCGGGGCAGGCGGGGTTCGACGACGGCGCGGCCGTCACCGTGGTGCTCGCGAGCGAGGGCTATCCGGGGAGCTACCCGACCGGTGTGTCCGATCGACGGGGTCGACGACGCGCGACGCGATCGAAGGCGTCACGGTCTTCCACGCCGGCACCGCCCGGGATGCGGCGGGCGGGCTGGTGACCGCCGGCGGGCGAGTGCTCGCGGTGACGGGCACGGGCGGGTCGCTGCGCGAGGCGCGCGAGCGGGCCTACGCGCGGCGTGTCGGAGATCCACTTCGAGGGCATGCAGTTCCGTACCGACATCGCCGCGCGCGCGGCCGAGGAGGAACGATGAACGAGGAGCCCACCCTGATCGGGGTCCTGGCGGCCTCGCCGTCGGAGCTGCCGATCATGCGTCAGTCCGGCCTGATCCTGGAGAAGTTCGATATCCCGCACGAAGTGCGGATCATGTCCTCGTCCCGGAATCCGGATCTGGTCGACGAGTACGCGCGCACGGCGTTCGAGCGCGGCCTGAAGGTCCTGATCTGCTCGACCGGGTTGTCGGGCCACCTGGCGGCCGCCGTCGCCGCGAGGACGGTGCTGCCGGTGATCGGCATCCCGATCGCGACGGCGCCCCAGATGGTCGGCAACGAGGCGCTCGCGATCACGGCGCAGATGCCCACCGGTGTGCCGATCGCCACGGTCGGGGTCGACGCGGCCGTGAACGCCGCCATCCTGGCCGCACAGATCCTCGGGGTCGGCGACGAAGAGGTGCAGGCGAAACTCTGGAAGTTCAAGGACGACCTGGCGGAGGGTCTGAAGCTGTGATCGAGCGCTACGACGTGCCCGAGGTCTCGGTCCTCTGGTCCGACCGGGCGCGCATGGACAACTGGCTCGAGATCGAGCTCGCCGCGGTCGAGGCCTGGGCGGTGCTCGGCGCGGTGCCGAAGGAGGACGCGTTCGCCTGCCGCGAGCGCGCGTCGTTCGAGGTCGAGGACGTGCTCGAGCGGGAGCGCGTGACCCGACACGACGTCGCCGCGTTCGTCGATGTCGTCGCCGCCTCGATCGGGCCCGAGGGGCGCTGGATCCACTACGGCATGACGTCCTCCGACGTGCTCGACACGGGGTTCGCCCTGCAGTTGCGCAGGAGCACCGACGTGGTGCTCGCCGACCTCGAGACGCTGCTCGCGGTCCTCAAGCGCCGGGCGCTCGAGTTCCGCGACACGGTGTGCATGGGGCGTTCGCACGGCATCCACGCCGAGCCCACGTCCTTCGGGCACAAGCTCGCCGTGTTCGCGTTCCAGTTGGATCGCGACCGGACGCGTCTGCGGCGAGCGCGCGAGGCGGTCGGTGTCGGCGCGATCAGCGGGGTCGTCGGCTCCTACGCGAGCGTGGACCCCGAGATCGAGCAGCTCGTCTGTGAGCGGCTCGGTCTGCGGCCCGCCGACGCCTCGACCCAGGTGATCCAGCGCGACCGGCACGCCGAGCTCATGACCGCGCTCGCCGTGTGCGCGTCCACGCTCGACGCGCTCGCCACCGAGATCCGTCACCTCGCCCGCACCGAGGTGCGCGAGGTGCAGGAGCCCTTCGCCGCAGGTCAGAAGGGGTCCAGCGCCATGCCGCACAAGCGGAACCCGGTCGTCTGCGAGCGGGTCAGCGGCCTGGCTCGCGTGATCCGCGGCCACGCGGTCACCGCGCTGGAGAACGTCGCGCTCTGGCACGAGCGCGACATCTCGCACTCCTCGGCCGAGCGCATGATCTTCCCCGATGCGACCGGGTTGCTCGCGTTCATGCTGCGCGACATGGCGTGGGTGATGGACGGGCTCGTCGTGTTCCCCGAGCGGATGCGCGAGCTGGTCGACAGCCGCGGCGGCATCGCGTTCAGCCAGACGGTGCTGCTCGCCTTGATCGAGGCGGGGCTTCCGCGCGACGAGGCCTACCGGATCGTCCAGCGTGCCGCGGCCGCGGCCTGGGACGAGGACGCGAGCTTCCGCGAGATGGTCACCGCCGACCCGGAGGTGACGTCGCGACTGGACGCCGCGTCGCTGGATGCCCTGTTCGATCCCCAACGCTTCCTCATGAACCTCGGTCCCTTGTTCGAACGACTCGACGCCATGGAGGTCAACACATCGTGACACTCGTAGCCCAAGGCAAGGTCCGCGACATCTTCGAAGCAGGCGACGACCGGCTGCTGCTGGTCGCCACCGACCGCATCAGCGCGTTCGACGTGGTGCTGCCGACGCCGATCCCGCACAAGGGGCGCGTGCTGACCGCGTGCTCGCTGTACTGGTTCGAGCAGACGAGCGACCTCGTGCCGAACCACGTGCTGTCGGCCGACCGCGCCGGGTTCCCGGCACCGTTCGACGCCGACGCCGAGCTGGCCGGCCGCGCGACGCTCGTGCGCACCGCCGACGTCGTCCCGATGGAATGCGTCGTGCGCGGCTACCTGACCGGCAGCGGGTGGTCGCAGTACAAGCGAGAGGGCGTCGTGTGCGGCATCGCGCTGCCCGAGGGCCTGATCGAGTCCCAGCAGCTGCCCGAGCCGATCTTCACCCCGACGACGAAGGCGGCCGAGGGCCACGACATGCCCCTCACGCCCGACGAGGCGCGGGAGCTCGTCGGCGACGGCCTGTACGAGCGCCTCAAGGAGCTGTCGATCGGCATCTTCGAACGGATCGCCACCGGCGCCGCGACGAACGGCCTGATCCTGGCCGACACCAAGTTCGAGTTCGGCTTCGACCGCGAGACGAAGGACCTGACGCTGATCGACGAGGTCGGCACGCCCGACTCCTCGCGCTTCTGGCCGGCCGACGTCTACGAGGCCGGGCACGGGCAGCCCTCGTTCGACAAGCAGTACGTGCGGGACTGGCTGGACGCCAGCGGTTGGAACCACGAGCCGCCGCCGCCCGCGCTGCCCGACGACGTCGTCGACGTGACCGCCGCCAAGTACCAGGAGGCCTACGAGCGCATCAGTGGGGAACCGTTCGCCGACTACCTCCACCGCATGGGAGTCACTGGGTGACGTTCACCTTCGAGGTGCTCGTCTCGCTCAAGCCCGGGCTGCTCGACCCGCAGGGCAAGGCGGTCGAGGGCTCCTTGCCCGCGATGGGGTGGACGAACGTCTCGGGCGTGCGCGTCGGCAAGCACATCAAGCTCGCGGTCGAGGCCGAGGACGAGGCGACCGCGCGGACGCAGGTGCAGGACATGGCCGGACGCGATCCTGTCCAACCCGGTGATCGAGGACTTCGAGGTGCTCGAGGTCTCGGCGACGTGAGCGACACCCCGCGCATCGGCGTGGTGACGTTCCCGGGGTCGCTCGACGATCGCGACGCGCTGCACGCGATCGAGGCGATGGGCGGCGAGGGCGTCGCCCTCTGGCACGCCGACCACGATCTTCGCGAGGTCGACGCGGTGGTGCTGCCGGGCGGGTTCAGCTACGGCGACTACCTGCGCTGCGGCGCGATCGCTGCGCGCGCCCCCTTGATGGCGGAGATCCGCGCGTTCGCCGACCGGGGACGCGCCCGTGCTCGGGATCTGCAACGGCTTCCAGATCCTCTGTGAAGCAGGGCTCTTGCCGGGCGCACTGATCCGCAACGCCTCGCTCCGGTTCGTGTGCGAGAACGTCTGGCTCCGCGTCGAGACCTCGCAGAGCTGCGTGACGGCCGGGCTCGTGCCGGGCGAGACGATCGAGGTGCCCGTCAAGCACGGCGAGGGGCAATGGGTCGCGACGCCCGAACAGCTCGAGCGCGTCGAGGCGAGACGGACTCGTCGTGTTCCGCTACGCGGGCTCCGACGGTGAGCTCGGCGACGCGTTCAATCCGAACGGCGCCACGAACCACATCGCCGGCGTCCGCAACGCCGCCGGCAACGTGGTCGGGCTGATGCCGCATCCCGAGCACGCGGTGGATCCCGATGTCGGCCCCACCGGCGGGCAGTCCCTGTTCGCCTCCCTGTTCGAGGCCACGCTCGCGGGGGCAACCGCGTGAGCGAGCCGTTGCATCGGCAGCTGGGGCTGCAAGACGACGAGTACGAGCGGATCGTCGCGACGTTGGGGCGAGAGCCGAACCGCGCCGAGCTCGCGATGTACTCGGTGATGTGGTCGGAGCATTGCTCCTACAAGTCCTCGAAGATCCACCTGCAGACCTTGCCGACCGAAGGTCCCGCGGTGCTCGTCGGCCCGGGCCAGGACGCGGGCGCGGTGGACATCGGCGATGGCGACGCCGTCGTGTTCAAGATGGAGTCGCACTCCCACCCGAGCGCGATCGAGCCCTACCAGGGCGCGGCGACCGGCGTCGGCGGGATCGTGCGCGACATCATCTCGATGGGCGCGCGGCCCGTGGCGCTGCTCGACCCGCTGATGTTCGGCCCGCTGACCGAGCCGCGGAACCGATGGCTCTTCGAAGGCGTGGTCGCCGGGATCGGCGGGTACGGCAACTGCATCGGCGTGCCGACGGTCGGCGGCGAGATCCACTTCGCCGAGGCGCACTCGTCCAACCCGTGCGTCAACGTCATGTGCGTCGGGCTTGCGAAGGCCGACGAGCTCGTGACGGCGCAGTCGCTCACCCCGCACGTCGGCTCGTTCATGGTGCTCTACGGCGCCGCGACCGGCCGCGACGGGATCGGCGGCGTGTCCGTGCTCGCGAGCGCCACGATCGAAGCCGGCGCCGAGGCGTCGCGTCCGTCGGTGCAGATCGGCGATCCGTTCGCGGAGAAGCTGCTGATCGAGGCCTCGCTCGAGCTGATCGGCGAAGGGCTCCTCGAGGGTCTGCAGGACCTCGGCGGGGCCGGCATCAGCTGCGCGCTCAGCGAGTCGGCGGCGCGGGCCGGGATGGGCGCGGAGGTGGACCTCGACGTCGTGCCGCTGCGCGAGGCCGACATGGAGCCCTTCGAGATCCTGACCTCGGAGTCCCAGGAACGGATGCTCGCGATCGTCCATCCCTCGAAGCTGGAGGCGGTGCAGGCGCTGTGCGCCCGATGGGGGTTGCGCACCGCGGTGATCGCCACGCTGGTCGAGGGCGGCACCCTCGCGATCCGCCACGGTGGCCAGGTGGTCGCCGAGGTGCCGGCGCGCTCGCTTGCCGACGACGGGCCCGAGTACGACCGTCCGATCGCCGAGCCCGAGCGCGCCGACGCCGCCGATCCTGCGCTCACGCCGTTCGACGGTGATCTCGGCGACGCGCTTCGCGCGGTCCTCGCGGCTCCGGCGATCGCCTCCAAGGCCTGGGTGTGGCGGCAGTACGACCGCATCGTCCAGGGCAACACGGTGGCGGGCCCCGAGTCCGACGGCGCCGTGATCCGCGTGCCGAACTCGCTGAAGGGCGTCGTCGTCTCGAGCGACGGCAAGGGCCGCTTCGGCCGGCTCGACCCCTACCTGGGCGCGATGCACGCGGTGGCCGAGTCCGCGCGCAACGTCGCGGTGACCGGTGCCCGGCCGCTCGCGATCACGAACTGCCTGAACTTCGGCAACCCCGAGCGGCCCGAGGTGATGTGGCAGTTCGCGGAGTCGATCCGCGGCATCCGCGACGCGTGCGAGGGGCTCGGCACGCCCGTGACCGGCGGCAACGTGAGCTTCTACAACGAGAGCGGCGACAGCGCGATCGATCCGACGCCGGTGATCGGCATGCTCGGGTTGCTTCCCGACTACCGGTTGCGCGTGCCGAGCGCCTTCCCCGGCCCGGGCCTGGCCATCTATCTCGTCGGCGAGACCGCCGCCGAGCTGGGCGGCTCCGAGTTCGCCGAGGCGGTCCTCGGTTCGGTGACCGGCATGCCGCCGGCGCTCGATCTGGCCCGGGAGCGGGCACTCCTCGATCTGCTCGTGGCTGCGGCGGCCGACGCGATCCTCGTCAGTGCGCACGACTGCGGGGACGGCGGGGTCGCGGTGGCCCTGGCCGAATGCGCCATCGGGGCGGGGCATGGGTTCGCCGTGTCGATCCCCACCGATCTGCCCGCGCACGTGGCCCTGTTCAGCGAGTCGGCATCGCGCGCGGTCGTGAGCGTGGCGCCGCTGGACGAAGAGGCCTTCCGAGCGCTCGCCGCGGCGCACGGCGTCCCCGTGGCGCGGATCGGCGAGACCGGCGGGCCGCGAGCCGTGATCGACGCGGCGATCGACATCCCGGTCGCGGAGCTGGAGCAGATCTGGGCCTCGGCGATCCCGCTGCTGCTCGGCGAGGCCGTGTGACGCCCCCGCTCGCCGTCACCTTCGACTACTGGCAGACGCTCGTGTCGGAGCGACGCGGCGAGATGCGCGCCATGCAGATCGATCGCTGGCTCACGACGCTGGCGGCGGCCGGTCAGTCGCGGACCGAGGTCGATCTCACCGGGGCGTTCGCCGCCAACTGGGAGGTCTTCGAGGAGCGGTGGCGGACGAACGCCGGCCCCTGGGGCGCGGCCGCCAGCGTCGGGTTCGTGAGCGAGCACCTCGGCCTCGAGATGAACGACGACCTCCGAGCGGCCCTCATCGAGAACTTCCGCATCGTCGGTCGGACCGCCGAGCTGCACCCGGCCCCGGGCGTCCGGGCGTGTCTCGAAGCGCTGAAGGGTGCCGGCTGCGTGCTCGGGATCGTCTGCGATGTCGGGCTCACCGACTCCCCCACGCTGCGCGCGCGTCTGGATGGCTTCGGGTTGTTGGACTTCTTCGACGCGTGGTCCTTCAGCGACGAGACCGGGTGGTTCAAGCCTGCGGCCGAGGCGTTCCGGCCCGCCCTCGAGGGCCTCGGCGTTCCCGCCGCCGACGCCGCACACGTGGGCGACAACGAGCGCACCGACGTCGCGGGCGCCAAGGCGTTGGGGATGGTCGCGGTGCAGTACACGGGGCTGGCCAAGCTCGGCGGGTGGCTCCCCGAGCAGCTATCACCGAGCCGGCTGGCGGACCACGTCGTCGACGACCTGGCCGAGGTGCCCGGCGTCCTCGGCTTCTAGGCATCTCACAAGGCGGCCGCGTCGCGCGTTGTTCGGGTGTGGTTGCATCAGCGATCGTGAGGACGCGCACGCCGCCGCCGTTCGAGGAGTTCCTGGCCGAGCACGGCACGGCGGTGATGCGCTTTCTCCTCGTGGCGGTCGGGCCGGACCACGCCGACGACGCCTACCAGGAGACGTTCCTGTCCGCCCTGCGCGGGTATGCCCGGGTGCGCGACGACGGGCGATTGGACCGGTGGATCCTGCGGATCGCCTCGCGGACGGCGATCGACCACCATCGGCGCCGCGCGCGCGGCGCCACGCCGAGCCGGGAGGTGCCCGACCACCCCGTGCACGATCCGGAGCCGGCCGACGCGGCCCTGTGGGCGGCCGTCGGTGCCCTGCCCGGGAAGCAGCGGGTTGCGGTCGTGCTGCGACACGTGCTCGACCGTCCCTACGACGAGATCGCCGACGTGCTCGGTTGCTCGAACGACGCCGCCCGCGCGAATGTGAGCGCGGGCCTGAAGACACTGCGGGAGACGATGAGATGACGAAGGACCTTCGCACCCTGGTTCCCGCCGCCGAGGCACGGTCTCGGGCGCGGGCGGCCGATGACACGCTCCGCGCCGCGGCGGAGGCCGCGGGCGAGATCGACGTCGCCCTCGGGACGCTCGATTCGCCGATCGGCGAGCTGTGGGTGGCGGTCACGCCCAGGGGGCTCGCCTGCATCGCCTTCGACGGGCAGGACCGGGACGCCCTGGCGCGCCGGTTCGCCTCGGTCCTGTCCCCACGGGTGCTCGCCGCGTCGCGGCTGACCGACGAGGCGCGCCGGCAGCTCGGGGAGTACTTCGATGGGCACCGGCAGCGGTTCGAGCTGCGCCTGGATCGCCGGCTGATGACGCCCTTCGCTCGTGAGGTGTTGGGCGCGACCGCGCGCGTTCCGTTCGGCGAGGTGGCCACCTACGGGGCGGTCGCCGAGCGCATCGGAAAGCCCACGGCCGCACGCGCGGTCGGCGCCGCGCTCGGCTCCAACCCGATCCCGATCGTCGTGCCCTGCCACCGGGTCGTGGGCGCCTCGGGCGCCCTGACCGGCTACGCAGGAGGTCTGGACAGAAAGGCGTTCCTCCTGCGTCTCGAGGGCGATCCGACCCTCTTCGGGATGTGACGGGCCGCACAACGGCCCTTCCTCTCCCGTGGTGTGCTTGCCGTATGCGTAGTGGACAGCCATATATGGCGTATGGCACTATCGCGGACATGCAGAAGACGACGGTCTATCTCGATCCCGAGGTCCAGCGTGGGCTGCGCGCCCTGTCGCGTGCCCAGCGCCGCCCGCAGGCGGAGCTGATCCGGGAGGCGCTGGCGCAGTATCTCGACCGCGCCGCGGACTACGAGCTCCCGCCCTGGGTCGGCTCATGGAAGCTGGGTCCCCAAACGGACGCGGCGACGATCAAGCGCGAGGCACGGGCCGAGTGGGCGGCCGCGCTGGACCGCAACCCTCGATGATCACCCTGGACACCTCGGCGATCGTCGCCCTCCTGAGCCGCAGCGACCGGCACCACGCCGACGCGGCGAGAGCGCTGGCGAAGCATCGAGGTCCGACGGTCGTTCCCGTCGGTATCCTCGCGGAGGTGGAGTACCTCTTGAGCTCTCGGTTGGCGCCGAGTGCATCGGTCGCCTTCCTCGAGGGCCTGGAGCGTGGAGAGTCGTTGCTGGACTGTGGAGATGTCGACGTCCCGCGCATCCGCGAGCTGATGACGCGGTACCGGGACCTGCATCTGGGGTTCGCGGATGCGGCCGTCGTCGCCTGCGCGGAACGCAACGGCGGAGCCGTGCTGACGTTCGACCGTCGCGACTTCGACGTCATCGCGCGCGACGTGCCGATCACGGTCGTGCCCGAGGAAGCGCCGTGAGGACGGCCACGCGGCTCATGCTCGTGGTGGCGGTGTTCGCGCTCGGGGCGTGCGCGGCTTCGGAGTCCTCCTCGCCCGACCTGACCGGGCCCTATCCTTCGGTGACGGCCGTGATCCGCGCCGACGCCGACGGTGGGCGACTCGACCTCTTGGGCGTGGGGGTGTCGGCGGTGGATCTGCGGAGCGCCGCGACCCAGATGGCGAGCGATCTGTTCGGAGCGGAAAACGTCGGCGAGGCGACGCCGACCAGCGCGGACACCGGCGCGATCCCCGACACCCTTCTGAGTACATCCGTGCAGGTCCCGATCCCCACCGAGGGGACGCAGCTCGCCATCAACGAGACGACCGTGGACGAGGCCCTCCGGGTCCTGAAGCCGCGCTCGACCGCGCTGTGGGCATGCTCGGATCGACGGACGATCCAGGTCGCGACCCAGGCCCCCGGTGCCGTCTCGAGCGACGTCGTCTCCGGCGTCTGTCAGGTCGTGGGGTCCTCGATCGCCAAGGACGGCGTCGACTGGACCGCGACGCTCGCGATCGGGCCCGTCACCGAGGCGTCCCTGCTGCCCGTCCTCGTGGGGAGCACCATCGTGTTGCTGCTCATCGCCGGGCTCACGGCCCTCGTCTGGATCCGCCGTGCGCGCCGTCGGTGCCGATGTCCGGCCATCGGACCCCGCCCCGGTACACTGAGTGCCTCGATGGGCGCGGAATCCCCCAAAGAAGAATGTGGCCTGTTCGGCGTCTGGGCACCCGGTGACGACGTCGCGCGGCTGACGTACTTCGGACTGTTCGCCCAGCAGCATCGTGGCCAGGAGTCGGCCGGGATCGCGGTCTCCGACGATCACAACATCCTGGTGTACAAGGACCTCGGGCTCGTCAGCCAGGTGTTCAATGAGGCGACCCTGACCACGCTGCACGGCGATCTCGCCGTCGGCCACACGCGGTACTCGACCACCGGTTCGAATACGTGGGACAACGCGCAGCCCGTGTTCAAGACCGACGGGGTGCACTCCTTGGCGCTGGGGCACAACGGCAACCTCGTGAATACCCCCGAGCTCGCCGCGACCGTCGGCATCTCGGGCGGCGCCACGACCGACACCGACGTGGTCACGACGATGATCGTCAACGAGATGCAGGTGGCGGGCGGTCTGGAAGAAGCCGCGATGCGCGTGCTGCCATCGCTGACCGGCGCGTTCTGCTTCGTGTTCATGGACGAGCGAAGCGTCTACGCGGCGCGCGATCCGCGGGGGTTCCGGCCGCTGTCGATCGGGCGCCTGCCCAACGGTTTCGTCGTCGCCTCCGAGACCTGCGCGCTGGACATCGTCGGCGCGACGTTCGTCCGCGACGTGGAGCCGGGGGAGATGGTCCGCATCGACGATCGCGGGCTGCACAGCCGGCGGTTCGCGGATGCGCCACGAGGCTCCCTGTGCGTCTTCGAGTACGTCTACCTCGCCCGCCCCGACTCGAGGCTCCGCGGTCGCACCGTGCACGAGGCTCGCCGTGAGATGGGGCGACGGCTCGCCCTCGAATCTCCGGCGGAGGCCGACATGGTCATCGCGGTGCCGACGACGAGCCATTCCGCGGCCCAGGGCTTCAGCGAGGTGAGCGGCCTGCCCTACGGCGACGGCCTGTACAAGAACAACTACGTGGGACGGACGTTCATCCAACCGTCCCAGTCGTTGCGCGACCTCGGCGTGAAGCTCAAGCTCAACCCGCTGCCCGACTCGATCCGCGGCAAGCGGCTCGTCGTGGTCGACGACTCGATCGTGCGGGGCACGACGACGAAACAGGTCGTGCAGATGCTGCGCGAAGCCGGTGCGATCTCGGTCCACATCCGGATCACGTGCCCGCCGATCCAATGGCCGTGCTTCTACGGGATCGACATGCCGACGCGGCAGGAGCTGATCGGGGCCGACCTCACCGTGGAGCAGATCCGCAGCTATGTCGGCGCCGACTCGCTCGGCTACCTCTCCCTCGACGCGATGGTCGAGGCGGCAGCCGGCGACGGCGACACCGATTCCTTCTGCAGCGCGTGCTTCGACGGCCAGTACCCGGTCCCCGTGCCCGAGGGCGCGGGCAAGTTCGTGCTGGAAGATCAGCTGCAGCTGCCGACCTCGTGAGCGAGGCCTACCGCGCCGCGGGCGTCGACACCGAAGCGGCCGCCAAGGCCGTCGGCCTGATCGCAGAGCTTGCCGCGTCCACACGGCGTCCCGAGGTCGCCGACACCCTCGGGGGCTTCGCGGGGTTGTTCGATATCGGCGGCGGCAAGCTGCTGGCCGCCGCCACCGACGGCGTCGGGACGAAGCTGGAGATCGCCCGCCTGACCGGTCGTCGCCGGACCGTCGGGATCGATCTGGTGGCGATGTGCGTCGACGACATCGTCTGTGTCGGCGCCGAGCCGCTGTTCTTCCTCGACTACCTGGCGGTCGGGCGGGTGGTGCCCGAGCAGGTGGCCGAGCTGGTCGAGGGCGTGGCCGAGGGATGCCGCCGGGCCGGCTGCGCGCTGCTCGGTGGCGAGACGGCCGAGCACCCGGGCACGATGCCGGAGGACCAGTTCGACCTGGCCGGCTTCTGCGTCGGCGTCGTGCAGGACACCGCGCTGCTCGGGCCCCACCGGGTCCGGGAGGGGGACGTTCTGATCGGTCTTGCGTCCAGCGGGCTCCACGCCAACGGCTACTCGCTGGTGCGCCGTGCGCTGCTCGACGGTCGGCCGTTGGACGCCGTCGTGCCCGAGCTGGGCCGCCCCTTGGCCGACGAGCTGCTGGAGCCGTGCACGATCCATGCGCCCGTGGTGCTCGATCTGCACCGGCGCGGGCTGCTGCACGCGGCCGCGCACATCACCGGCGGCGGGCTCGCGGAGAACGTGCCCCGGATGCTGCCCGAGGGCCTCGGCGCTCGCCTGGACCGAGGGACGTGGACCGAGCCGGCGATCTTCGGGCTGCTGCAGCGCGAGGCCGACCTGTCCGACGACGATCTCTTCGCCACGTTCAACATGGGGCTCGGGATGGTCCTGGCCGTGGCGCCCGAGCATGCGGATGAGGTTGCCGCGCACGGACCCGTCGTGGGCCTCGTCGAGGCCGGTGCGGGCGTGCGGGTTGTCTGAAGCACACCACCCGAGCTGACTAGTCGCGACTCACCCGACCACCCCGGACTTCCGCCTGCGCGGTCCCGCCCGGCCCATGCGCAGAACGAGCCCTTCGACGTGTCCATGTTCGCCCTCCGAACGACCGTAGGTATGGGTGATGGTTTCCACCCAGCGCCCGAGCGTCCTGGTCGTCGACGACGAGCCCCAAGTCGTCTGGATCCTGGAGTTCAGCCTGCAGGGCGAGGGATACGAGACGTTCTCCGCGCACGACGGGATGGAGGCGCTGGACCAGATCCGGCGCCATCACCCCGACCTCATGGTGCTCGACGTGATGATGCCGCGCATGGACGGCTGGTCCGTGCTCGAGGCGCTCGGCACGATGCCGGCAGCCGAGCGCCCGCGCGTGGTCATGGTGACCGCGCTGGCATCGGCGAGCGATCGCGAACGAGCCGAGCGGCTGGGTGCGGAGGCCTTCGTCCCGAAGCCCTTCGACATGGACCATCTGGTCGGCGTTCTGCAGGGCTTCTCCGCGCTAGCCTCCTGAGACGCTGGTAGCGTCATGGTGTGAGCGCTTCCCTGGATACGTCGAATCTGGCAACGATCAAGGCGCTCTGGCCCTCCGTCTTTCCCGAGCTGAAGCTCACCGCTCCGAAACTCCTGTTGGCCGGCGACGAGTACGACACGTGGCGCGTGCGCGACATGGTCGTGAAATTCCCCAAGAGCGAGGAGCACGCGGACAAGCTGCACGTCGCCGTCGCGATCCGTGACGAGCTCGTCGCCCGCGTCGGCCCGGTCGTGCCCGGCGGTCGTTGCGCTCGGACAAGCGACGAAGGACTTCCCGTGGCGGGCCGTCGCATACCAGCGCGCGCGCGGGCGACCCGGACAAGAGCCGGAAGGTCCGATGGTTCGACCGAAGCCGTGGGCGCGCACGGCGCTCGCCAAACACATCGCCGAGACCCTCACGAAGGTGCACGCGATGCCGGCCTCGAAGGCGCGCGCCGCGGGGATCCGTCCGTCCAAGGTGGGGCTCGACACCGGCATCGACACCGGCGAGGGCGCGATCGCGTGGGCTCGCAAGGTTGCGGGCGACGCCGTGGACACGTTCTTGATCTCGCCGTTGTCCTCGGATGCGCGCTCGGCGGGCAAGACGGTCGTGTGCCACGCCGACCTCAAGGGCGAGCACATCTTCGTGTCGGAGGACGGCACGCGCGTGACCGCGCTCATCGATTGGGAGGACATGACGATCGCCGACCCGGCGATGGATTTCGCCGGGCTCGTGATCTGGCTCGGCCCGTCGTTCGCCCGCCAGGTGATCGCCGCCTACAAGGGCCCGGCGGACGAGGGCACGCTCGACCGCGCCGTCTTCCTCGCGCGGGCGGGACTGCTCACCTACTGCGAGGCGGTGCTCGAAGGGCGCGAACGCGGATCGAAGACGATCATCGGGCCACAGCTGGCCGCCGCGTTCAGTGACTGAACCGCTGATGCCCCTTCGGCACGACGGTGGTGCCGACGGCCTTCAGCGTCAGGATCGGCTCCTCGAGGAACTCCGCGGCTGAGTCGCTGATGTCGGTACGCGCGGCGCCGATCTTGTGGATCTCGAACTCGCATCGACGGCTGGAGTTGCCGACGCTGACGATGCGGCCGCGCGCCTCGATCCAGTCGCCGGCGTACAGCGGTGCGAGGAACTCCACCGACTCGTAGGCGCGGAACAGGCCCTCGTCGCCGTCGTAGCGCATCGCGAGCTCGGTGATCAGGTCCCCGACGATCTTCAGCTGCGTCGCGCCCGCGACGAGGTTGCCGCCGTAGTGCGCATCCTCCTGCCCGAGGCGAAGCCGGATCAGGCTCGTGGGAAGTTGGTCGCTCACTGCGGGATCACCTTTCCGTGTCGGACACCGCGGGCCGGCACGCGCACCTGGGTGCCGTCCTTCTTGCGCACGAGGTAGGTCTCGGCCTCGTGGTCCCACCGTTCGAAGATGCCGACGGCCTCGCCGCGGAAGCCGTTGGGAAGATCGAACTGGAACGTGACGCGCTTGCCGAGGTCGTCGGGCGTGACGAGGTTCTGGCCGGTCATCAGGCCGGTCAGGGTACTAAAGGGCGAGCACCGCCTCGGCCGCCAGCCGGAACAGCAGCTCGCGTCCTCTCGAGGTGCTCGTCCCAGCCGCGCCCATCCCACCCGTCGCCCGAGAGATCGTCGCCGGCGTAGAGCAGTTGCCCGATGGTGACGTCGCGGAACGCCGCCACCGCGAAGAACGCCGCTGCCTCCATCTCGACCGTGAGGCAGCCCTCGGCGACGCGGCGCTCCACCTTCCCTCGCGTCTCGCGGTAGAGGGCGTCGGTGGTCCAGGTCGCCCCCTCGACGAACGGCACGTCGTGGGCGTCGCAGCGTGACGCGGATCGCGTCGACCGCCTCGGCCGACGGCGCGACGGTCCGGCTCGTGCGGCGAGGTAGTGGTAGCTCGTGCCCTCATCGCGCACGGCCGACGTCGGGACGATCACGTGGCCGAGCGCGACGTCCGGGACCAGGATCCCGGCGCCGTCCGCACGCCGACGAACGCGCGGCATCCGTCGGGCGATCAGCTCCTCGAGGAACGCGGCCGCCAGCGGCGCGCCGACGCCCGGATGCACCAACGCCAGGCGGGACCCGCCCAACTCCAGCTCATAGACCGGGTTGTGTCCGATCTCACTGATCAGCACGTCGATCTGCCTAGCGCCGTGGCGTTCCACGACGTCTTGGATCACGTCCTGGAAGAAGCACAGCACCACGTGCGGTGGGATGTCGATCTGATCGACGACCTCGTTGGGCTCGATGACCGCGGTGGGAGCGGGATCGAACTCCAGGATGGGCGCGTCGGCGTCCATCACCCGAGCTTGGCGATCGTCCCGTCGGGCGGGGTGGGGTAGGAGTCGGGGTGCGCCGCCCACGCCAGGATCTCGAGCCCGTCGACCAGCCGGGGGCCGGGTCGGGAGAAGAACGACGTCGCGTCCACGGCGTACACGTTGCCGTTGCGCGCGGCCGGTGTGTCGGCGAACTCGGGCTGGCGCAGGAACGCGCCGGCTTCCTCCTCCGCCTCCTCGAGGTAGTAGCCGCAGGGCATGAACACGATCACCTCGGGCATCGCGTCGCGGATCTCGTGCCACGCGGTCTCGCGGCTCGGCAGCCCGTCCTCGGCGAGGATCGGGATGCCCGCCGCAGCCGTGATCATGCCGGGCATCCAGTGACCGGCGGCGAACGGCGGATCCGACCACTCCAGTGCGAAGACCCCGACCGTCGGCAGACGCTTGGCGGTCTCCTTGACGGCGGCCACGCGTTGCCGCAGCGCCGCCATCAACTCGTTCGCCTTCTCCTCGCGGTCGACCGCCGCCCCGACCGCGCCGATCGTCGCGATGACCTCGTCGAGGGTGTTCGCGTCGAGCGACACGACGGTCGCCTCCGGCAGCCCGATCTGGTCGAGCGCCTGCTGGACCTGCCCGCTCGGCACCGCGCACACGCGGCACAGGTCCTGCGTGAGGATCACGTCGGGCTGTTCCCGGCGGAGGAGGTCGACGTCCAGCTGGTAGAGCGGCTGCTGGGCGCCGACCTTCGCACGGACCGCATCGTCGATCTCTCGCGGCGTCTGCAGGTGCCCCTGCGACAGGGCGCTGCGGCTGATCACGGGCTTCGTGACGGCGGCGGGCGGGTAGTCGCATTCGTCGGTCACGCCGATCAAGGAGTCGCCGAGGCCGAGTGCATAGACGATCTCGGTGGCGGACGGCAGCAGCGAGGCGATCTTCATCGAGGCAGTTCCCCCAGACGTTCGGGCGACTGTAACAGCGCCACGAGATCGGTCAGGGCGCGTCCGGCGGTGGCGCCGTCGAGCACCCGATGGTCGAACGTGAGCGAGATCGTGGCGGCCGGCCGGGCGACGACAGCGCCGTCCACGACGAGCGCCCGGTCCTCGATCACACCGAACGCGAGCGTCACCGACGTGCCCGGCGACAGGATCGGCGTGCCCGCTTCAGACCCGTACGAGCCGGTGTTGCTCACGGCGATCGTGGCGCCCGTCAGCGCCTGCGGCGCGAGGCTGCCGGCGCGAGCGCCTTCGGCGAGCGCGCGGATCTCCTCCGCGATCGCGGCAAGTCCCTTCGTCTCGGCGGCATGCACCACCGGCACCACCAGCCCGCGCTCGCTGTCGACGGCGAGCCCGACGTTGACCCCGGCACGCATCGCGGGTTGATCGCCGTCCCATACTGCCGTGAGCAACGGGTGAAGGGCCGCGGTTCGAGCGACCGCCGCGAGGACGATCGGCAGCGGCGAGAGCCCGACCTCGGCGCGGAACGCCTGAAGCGCCGTGCAATCGACGGTGCGGAACGTCGTTACCTGCGGGATCGCTGGCCTGCCGCTCGAGGTTCGCGGCGATGACGCTCCTCGACGGTGACGTGGTTACCCGCCCGCTCGCCCTCCGTGGCTGTCCGAACGTCGTTCTCGGTGATGCGCCCGTCGGGCCCGCTCCCGGACCGACTGCGTCAGATCGACCCCAAGTTCCTTCGCGAGCCTCCGAACAGGAGGTGTCGCCTTCGAACCAGAGGACCGGTCACGGGCCGGCGGGGTCGGCGACCCGGGACCATCTGGACCGAGCGGCGAAGCCGCGAGGGAAGCGGTCCCGGGCGCCGACCCCGCCGGCCCCTCCACCTCGAACGTCACCAACGGATCGCCGACCGGCACAGCCTCGCCGACGCTCCCGTGCAGAGCCACGATCGTGCCGGCGAACGGCGACGGGATCTCGACCGCCGCCTTGGCCGTCTCGACCTCCACGAACGGTTGGTTCAGCTCGACCGTGTCGCCCGTGGCGACGAGCCATTCCACGATCGTGCCCTCCTCGAGGCCTTCGCCGAGGTCCGGCATGACGAACACGCGCTCGGTCATCAGTAGGCCACCGCCGTTCGGGCGGCGGCCGCGATCCGCTCGACGCTCGGCAGGTAGCCGTCCTCGAGCGAGGCGGGCGGATACGGCGTGTCCCAGCCGGTCACGCGCTGGACGGGTGCGGCGAGGGAGTCGAACGCGAGCTCCATCACTCGGGCGGCGATCTCGGCGCCGATGCCGACGTGGCGCGGGGCCTCGTGGATCACGACGATCCGGCCCGTCTCCTCGGCGCAGCGTCGCAGCAGGTCGTCGTCGATCGGGGAGAGCGATCGGAGGTCGACGACGCGAGCCTCGATGCCGTCCGCGTCGAGCGCGTCGGCGGCCTCGCGGGCGCGCGACACCATCGACCCGTAGGCCACCAGCGTGACGTCGTCGCCTTCTCGGAGCACACGGCCGACGCCGATCGCCGGGCCCGTGGTCGTCGAGCTCGCCGTCCTCCTTCGCCCAGTACTTGGCCTTGGGTTCGAGCACGATCACCGGGTCGGGGTCTGCGATCGCGTGGCGAAGCAGCGTGTAGCCATCGAGGGCGCTCGACGGCACGACCACCTTGAGACCGGCGGTGTGGGCGTAGTAGGTCTCCGGGCTCTCTCCGTGGTGCTCCTTGCCCTTGATGCCGCCGAACGCGGGGATGCGGATCGTGATCGGCATGTCGACTCGTCCGCGCGTGCGCATCCGCATCTTCGCGACGTGATCGATGATCTGCTCGAGCGCGGGATAGGAGAACGCGTCGAACTGCAGCTCGAGCACCGGGCGCCATCCGGCGAAGCACAGGCCCACGGCCGCGCCGACGATGCCGGCCTCGCTGATCGGCGTGTCGAACACCCGCCGATCCCCGTACTCGGCCTGGAGCCCGTCGGTCACCCGGAACACGCCGCCGCTCGTGCCGACGTCCTCGCCGAACACGACGACCCTCGGGTCCGTCGCCAAGGCGTCGAACAAGGCGCGGTTCAATGCGGCGCTCAGCGTCCACGTCGTCATGCGAGCGCCTCGTCGCGCATCCGTTCGAAGGTGGCCGGCGGATCCGCATACACCCAATCGAACTGCCACTCGGCGGGCGGCGCCGGTGTTGCGATCACGCCCTCGCGTACCTCCAGCGCGAACGCCTCCGCCTCCTGTTCGCACGCCGTCGCGAACGCCTCGTCCGCGTGGCCGGCCGCGAGCAGCCACGTGCGGAATCGCGCGATCGGGTCGAACGCCCGCGCCGCCTCCACGTCCGGATCGGCGCGGTAGCGTCCGTCGTCATCAGCGGTGGAATGCGCGCCGATCCGATACGTCATCGCCTCGATCAACGTCGGCCCGTCGCCGCGCCGCGCCCGCTCGAGTGCCTCGCGCGTGGCCGCGTACACCGCCAGCACGTCGTTCCCGTCGACGCGGACGCCCGGGAAACCGTATCCCTCGGCACGCCGCCAGATCTCACCCGCGGTCTGCTGCTGGGTGGGCATGCTGATCGCCCAGCCGTTGTTCTGGCAGAACAGCACCAACGGCAGGCGCCAGACGCCGGCGAGGTTGGCCGCCTCGTGGAAGTCGCCCTCGCTCGTGGCGCCGTCGCCGAAGTAGGCGATCGACACGACGTCGGTGCCCTCCAGCTGCTGTCCCAGCGCATAGCCGGCCGCATGCGGGATCTGGGTCGCGATCGGGATGCAGATCGGCCCGAAGCGCGTGGCCCGCGGATCGTACGGACCCCCGTGCCAGGTCCCTCGGTGGTACTGGAGGTACTGGACGGGATCGACGCCTCGCACGAGCGCCACCGCCAGCTCCCGGAAGGTCGGCCAGACGAAATCGGAGGCGGCCAAGGGCCGTCGCGGACCCGATCTGGGCGGCCTCCTGGCCCTCGAACCCGGGATAGACGGTCAGCTGCCCCTGACGCTGCAGGGCGATGCACTCGCGGTCCAGACGACGGGCCACGAGCATCCAGCGAAGCAGCTCCCGGAGCCCGGCGGGGTCGAGCCCGACGGCCGGATCGCCGACGGCGGTTCCGTCGGGAGCGAGGATGCGCTGGGGCGCGGTGCCGGCCCAGTGCGCGGGCGGCTGGACCTCGGGATCGGCCACGGCTGAAGCTCCTTGCGACGGATGCCGAGAGGATACGTGACGGTCCCGCTCGCTAGAATCCAAACCGATGGTGCCCTCCGCCTACCTCCGCGTGCTGCAGCCGCTCGACGGGTTCGAGCGTCAGGAGCAGCTGCACTGGGAGCGCTGGCTGGTGACGGGGCGCACGGCCGCCGGGCGGCCGCGCTACGCCGACCGCGCCACCGGCCCCGGCGTCGGGTTGCTGGCCCCCGCGGGCCCGGAAACCGCCGACGTCCGCGTCTTCGAGGGGCGCACGTACCTGGCGCCGCACCGGATGCGCCTGCGGGTGCTCGAAACGATCGCCACCTTCCGCGAGGAGGAGCCCGTCGAGCTGTGGGACGCCTTCGTGCCCAAGCGGGAGGCCCGGCGGGCGCGCCGCCAGCTCGCGCGGCTGCGTCGGCGCGATCCGCTCTCCGAGCCCTTCGTCCAGCAGAGCGCGTGGCACGTCCCGTTGCGTTGGTTCGTGCTGTTCCGACCGGAGGAGCGCACGATCGCCGACGACCCGGCAGGGCGGCTGCGCCTGCGCTACCGCACGCCGGCGCGCCGCGCGATGCGCCGTGCGGAGAACGCGATCCCGATCCTGCGCCGTTCCGACCTGGGGCAGCTGGGCGAGCTGCTCGTCGACCTGCACCAGTGGATCGCCGCCTTCGATCCACGCAGCATCGTCGAGCTCGACTACGGCGAGCTCTCCGACCTGATGAGCTGGGACGAGATGGACGACGACCACAGCGCGGCCACGATCCAGCGCGCGCTCGATGCGCTCTCGAAACACGAGCTGAACGAGTCCGCCGAGGCCTACCAGTCGGTGCTCGTGCACTGGGCGGAGTTCCGCAGCCGCGAGCTGTTCAACTGACGAGCCGCGTCAGCAACGCGTCCCACGCGATCAGATAGGCGTCGACGTCCTCGTCGGTGGCGGGCACCGGCACGACCGGCCCCGCGCCGACGATCGCCTCCCACACGCCACGGTTCGCCATCCAGATCCGGATCAGTCGCGTGAGCAGATCGTCGGCGCACGCGCGCCCCTCTTCGGCGTTGCGGATCGGCTCCTCTTGGAACGTGTAGCCGGAACGAGGGCCGAGCGCATGGATGTGCCAGGGGAGAGCCGCGCGTTCGACGCTCGCGCGCATGCCGTCGGCGAGTCGGGCGCCCAGGCGTTGCGTGTGTGCGTACGCCTCCGGCGTCAGCACCTCGAGCATCGTCGCGCGCGCGGCGGCCATCGACAGGGCGTTGCCGAACAGCGTGCCGCCGATCGCGACCATGTCGAAGCGTTCCCCGTCGGGGCCTTTGAACTGCGTGAGGAACATCGCGGTCTCGTCTCGCATGCCCCAGGCGCCGAAGGGCACGCCGCCGGCGATCGACTTGCCGGCCGTCACGAAGTCCGGGTCGAGGCTCCACTGCGCGGTGAGACCGCCGGGCCCGACGACCTGCGTGTGCGTCTCGTCGTACGCGAGCAACGTGCCGGCGTCGCGGGTCAGTCGCCGCAGTCCCTCGTGGAACCCGTCCTCCGGCAGGATCAACCCGACGTTGTTCGTCATCGCGGGCTCGGTCAGCACGAGCGCGATGTCGCCGCGCGCGAGCGCCGCCGCGACCGCGTCCAGGTCGTTGAACGGCACCAGCACGGTGTGCTCGGTCACGTCGGCGGGCAGGCCGTGTTCCTCGGGGACGAGCGTGCCGTCGGGCCCGATCGCCACGAGGGCCTGATCGAAATGGCCGTGATACTTCCCGTCGAACATCAGGACCTTGTCGCGGGCGGTCAGCACCCGGGCCACGCGGATCACCTCGGTGTTGGCCTGGGTCGCCGACAGCGTGAACTGCCACTTCGGCAAGCCCGTAGCGCCGGCCGAGCTCCTCGGACACGACGATCGCGTCCTCGGTGGGCAACAGGAACTGGTTGCCGCGCGCCATGCATTCGCTGACCGCGCGCACGACCGGCTCGGGCGCGTACCCGCAGAACATCGACATGTCGGCGATGTTGAAGTCGCTGTACGTGAAGCCGTCGACGTCGGTGAACCGGGCACCTGCACCCGACGCGACCCACAGCGGCATGTGGTGATACGAGCCGCGGTGCCAGGCCATCGGGCACGCCGTTCGGCATGACCTCCCAGCCACGCGTCCACAGCTCGGCGGATCGAGGCCGTGCCTCGTGGAACCGCTCGTCCTCTTCGTCCTTGAGCCGCTTGACGAGGGCGCGGTCGACGGTCGGCGGCGCGGTCACGCCGAGCAGTCTAGGTGAGTGGCCAGGGGCAGAATCGAACTGCCGACACCGCGGTTTTCAGCCGCGTGCTCTACCAACTGAGCTACCTGGCCACGGGCCGTTCGACCTCAGCGCGCCCGACGGGCTTCGATCCCGCGATCTCCTCCTTGACAGGGAGGTGAGGACGACCGGACTCCTCTACGGGCGCGTGTGCTGTTGTCACCGCCGCCGAAGCGCCGGATGGTGCCTTGGTGCGGATGGTGCCGTGCCCCCAACGGGATTCGAACCCGTGCTTCCGCCTTGAAAGGGCAGCGTCCTAGGCCACTAGACGATGGGGACGAGCCCGCCTCCTGTTGGGGCGCCGAGGAAGGATAGCAAGGCCACCTCATCGCGGCCCGTAACGGAGTGTGGTCAGCCGGGTTTACCCTCATCGCGTGGATCGGGCGCACGTCACCAGGTGGATGGACGACTTCCGGGAGGCCTGGATCTCGAACGAGCCGGCAGCCGTTGCAGCGCTGTTCACCGAGGACGCCGTGTACTCGATCGATGCCTTCGCGGAGCCGTGGCGGGGCCGCGAGGAGATCGTGCGGCGCTGGACGGCCGGCATCTCACAAGAGGTCGCGCTGACCTACGAGGTGGTCGGTATCGATGGCGATCGCGCCTTCGTCCATTGGAACGTGTTCACGCAGAACGTCGGAGATCCGATCCGGGTCGAGTACGACGGCGTGATCCACCTGCGGTTCGCGCCGGACGGGCGCTGTCGCGAGCATCGCGAATGGTTCTTCCGTCGAGAGCGGAAATGAACGCCTGCCCGCACCCTGCCGCGACCTCCACGATGTGACGGGCGCCCGGTCGCGGCGCCACGACACGGCCGGGGCGCACCGACGAGGACCCGGAGCGTGCGCCAGTCCCGATCGAGCACGACGACGTCGATCGACGCCCGCATGCCGATCGTGTGCACCGACCGGGCGTTGGTGAGCACGAGCGCTTCGCGCGTGCCGATGCGATCGCGCCCCAAGAGCCCTCGCCGCCGTTCGGCGCGGGTCTGGGGGAACGCGATCAGCCAACCGTCGATCACGCGCACATGCATCGGGTGACCGTAGCGGCGAGCACCGACACGTCAGTCCTCGACCACGTCGCCGAGGTGGATCGGCTCGGCCGGCACGCCGTTCGTGAAGAGCTGCTCGAGGTGATCCGCGAGGCCGACCGGATACACGACCTCGGCGAGCGCCCGCAGGTGGGGGATCGTGAGCCAGGCCGATCCCGTGATCGGTTCCTCGTCGGGATGGAGGGTGACGGCCTCGAACGGCCCCGGCGTCTCGACCAGGAACGTGTGCTCCTCCTGCTGCACGCGCCAGCGTTCCCAGGTGAAGGTGACCGTCCGTCGCCAGATGCAGGGTCCGATGGGGAGGTCGTCACGCCCGACCTCCTCGTAGAGCTCGCGGCGGGCGGCGTCCACGAACGCCTCTCCGTCGTCGAGGCCGCCGCCGGGCGTCACCCAGAACGGATCGCGGAACGATGGCTCGAGGCGAAGGAGCAGGACCTGCTCATCGGGCGTGACGACAAGGAGACGTGCCGCCTGTCGTTCGATGTGTTCCACGGTGGGCCCGGCAGGATTCGAACCTGCGACACGAGGGTTAAAAGCCCCCTGCTCTAACCGGGCTGAGCTACGGGCCCCGCAGGCGGCATGCTAGCCGAGGCGGCGCGGCTAGGCGGGCGTGGGCGCCGCGCCGTGCGCCGCGCCGAGCTCCGTGAGCAACGGTCTGGCGGCGGTCCTCGGGGCGACGTCGTCGTCGACATCGTGCGGCTCGACCTGGAACCGGGCCGCGGTGTGTGCCAAGTCGTCGGCGAGGCTCGCCAACTCGGCGACCGCCGCCCGGGCCTGCTCGACACCCTGCGAGGTCTCGGTGGCCGCGCTCGCGACGCCGTGGATGGTGGTCGCGATCTCCTCGGCGCCGGCGGCGGCCTGGGACATGCGCTCGATGATGTCGCCCGTCGTCTGGTTCTGCTCCTCCACGGCGGCGGCGATCGTCGTCTGCGTCTCGTTGATGTGCCCGATCACCTGCGTGATCCGATCGAGGGCGGTCGTCGCGGCCTCGACCTCCAGGCGGATCCCCGCGATCGTGCGATCGATCTGCTCGGTGGCGTCGGCGGTCTGGCGGGCGAGATCCTTGACCTCGTCGGCGACGACGGCGAAGCCCTTGCCGGCCTCCCCGGCGCGCTGCGCCTCGATCGTGGCGTTCAGGGCCAGCAGGTGCGTCTGTCGTGCGATCTTCGTGATCATCCCGACCACGTCGCCGACCTGTTCGGAGGCGGCCTCGAGACGCTCGACCGTGCGGTTCACGTCCGCGGCGTCGGTCACGGCCGCGGCGGCGACATCGGCCGCCTCGGCCGCGCTCTGTGCGATCTCCTGGATCGAGGAGCCGAGTCCCTGGGCACCGAGCACCGCGTGACCCACGTTGCCGGAGACCTGCGTCGCGGCGGCCGAGACGTTGCCCGCGACGTCGGACGTCTGCTCGGCGGCGGCGCCCATCGCCGCGCTCGTCATGGCAAGGGTTTGCGAGGAGCTCGCGAGGGTCGAGGCGCCGCCGGCGATCGATGCGAGCGCCTCGGCCGTCCGGGCGACGGTCGCGTTCAACGCGGTACCCATCATCGCCATCTCGTCGGTGCCGACGACCTGCACGCTGGCGGTGAGATCACCCTCGGCCACCCGCTCCAGCGTCTCGACCGAGTCCCGCAACGGCACCACGATCGATCGCGAGATCATCAGCCCGAGCAGCGTCGCGACGGCGATGCCGAGGAGCAGGATCGCGACGAGCCCGACCACCGCCTGGGTGTACGCGCGCTGCGCGTGACTGAGCTCCTGGGCCGCGGCCGCGTTCTCGGCCGCCATCAGCGAGTCGGCGGCCTCCTGGGCGTCGGCGAACAGCGGAGCCGCCTTCTCCTTGAACGTCGCTTGGAATGCCTCCAGCTTGTTGGCGTCGGACAGCGGCATCAGCTCGTCGAAGACGATCGGTGTGAGGGCGGTGAGATCGGACTCGAGTGCGGCGACCTGCTCGAGCTCCGTTGCGCTTGGCTGGGTGGCCCGGAAGGACTCGACATGCGTCGCCGCCTGATCGAGCGCGCCCTGCGTGTCCGAGACGAAGTTCTGCTTCTCGAAGAAGACGTCCGTCGCGGCGTGCGCCCGGATGTTCATCTCGATCTGGTCGACCGAGGAGCGGATGTCGGCGACCTCGTTGATCGGCTGCAGGGAGTGCTCCGAGATCGCCTCGAGGTTGGTCGAGATCTGGTGCATGCGCCAGATGCCGGCGACACCGACCAGCAACGCGACGGCGATCGCCACGGCAAAACCGGCGAAGATGCGCGCATTGACGCTGCGCGCGCGCATGGCGGCCTCGACCCGTGGCAGTTGCAAGGTGGGAAATCGCATCCCGTGCACTATCGGACGCGTTCCGAGACGGCCTGAGCCGAACGGCGAAGCCCTTGCGGCGCAGTGCTATCGGCCCGCGTATCGATTCGTGATGGGCAGTCGACGATCGCGGCCGAACGCCTTCGGGGTGATCTTGACCCCGGGAGCCGCCTGCCGCCGCTTGTACTCGGCGCGATCGATCATGGCCACGACACGTGCCACCGTGCTCCGCTCACCGATGCCCGCCGCGACGATCTCGTCGATCCCGAGGTCGTCTTCGACATAGGCGGCGATGATCGGGTCCAGCTCCTCGTACGGGGGAAGGGAGTCGGTGTCCTGCTGGTCGGGGCGGAGCTCCGCCGAGGGCGGCTTCGTCAGGATCGAGTCGGGGATCGGCGGCGCCGGCTCCACCGTGTTGCGCCACTCGCACAGTTCGTACAGCAGTGTCTTCGGCACGTCCTTGACCGGTGCGAAGCCGCCGGCCATGTCGCCGTACAGCGTCGAGTAGCCGACGGCGTACTCGCTCTTGTTGCCGGTCGCGAGCACGAGCCAGCCGAATCGGTTCGACAGCGCCATCAGGTCGTTGCCCCGGATGCGTGCCTGGAGGTTCTCCGCGGCGAGGCCCTCGACCGCGTGCAGGTCGGCGAGTTGCTTCTCGTAGGCCCGGAAGACGTCGGTGATCGCAACGGTTTCGAGCCGGATGCCGAGGCGGCCCGCCACATCCTCGGCATCGGTCATGCTGCCCGGGCTCGAGTACATGCTGGGCATCGACAAGGCGTGCACCGCATCGGCCCCGAGGGCATCCACCGCGATCATGGCCACGAACGCCGAGTCGACGCCGCCGGAGAGCCCGAGCACCACCTCACGGAAGCCGTTCTTGCGCACGTAGTCGCGCGTGCCGAGCACGAGCGCGCGATACACCTCCTCGGGCTCGGTGGGCCAGGGCGGCCGCTGCTCGGCGGCGAAGCCATCGTCGTCGATCTGGACGACCAGGAGGTCTTCGTCGAACCGCGCGGCGCGACAGGCGACCGAGCCGTCCGGTGCCACGACGAGCGATCCTCCGTCGAACACGAGCTCGTCCTGCCCGCCGACGGCGTTGACGTAGACGATCCAGGCGCCGGTCTCGGCGGCACGCGCCCGCAGGACATCGGCGCGCTCCTCCACCTTGCCGCGATGGAACGGCGACCCGTTGAGGTTGGCGACGATCGGCGTGCCGACGTAGCGGTCGAACGGTGGGCCCGGCTCCCAGGCGTCCTCGCAGATCGACAGGCCGACGTCGGTGCCGGCGACCTCGACCGTGACGCCGTCGGTGCCGGCAACGAACGTCCGGCGTTCGTCGAAGACGCCGTAGTTCGGCAGCTTGCACTTCGCGTAGCGCGCCGTGACCGCCCCACCCTGCAGCACCGCGGCCGCGTTGTGCACGCCGGCGGCCGACCGATCCACGAACCCGACGATGACGTCGCAGCCGGCGGCCGTCGCCCGCGCGAGGGCGTCGACCGTGGCGAGCGTGTCGTCCACGAACGCCCGGCGCAGCACGAGGTCCTCCGGTGGGTAGCCGGTGATCGCGAGCTCGGGGAGCACGATGGCATCGGCGCCGGCCGCGGTCGCGCGAGCCGCGGCGTCGGCGATCCGCTGTGCGTTGCCGTCGAGGTCGCCGACGGTGGTGTTCAGCTGGCCGAGCGCGATCCGAACCACACGGAGAGCCTAACGGGCGGCGCTACTCGAGCCCGCCGATGTCGACGTTGTAGGCCTCCCAGACCAGATCGGCGCCGCGCTGGCGATGCCGGATGACCGAGCCGATGAATCGCTGCAGATCGTCGCGAGCCTTCTCGACGGGCCAGTCCTCGGCGCCGATCTCCACCTCGTCGAGCTTCGCGATCATCTGCGTGATGCCTTCGGTGATCTCGGGATGCTCCTCGCGCAGGCGTCGCACGTTGCCCGCCAGTCGAGGCGCCCGCTCGAGGATCTCGTCATAGAGGCCGTCGGACTGCTCGGTGACCACGATGTGCTGCTCGAAGGCGGCCCCGACCTCGTGCATCTCCTTCACGACGACGGCGGTCCAGTCCGCGGTGCGCCCCGACGCCGGCGAGGACAGCGCCTCCTCGAGGTGCACGAGCGAATCGTGCAGGGTCTTCCGGCGCTGCCCGGCCTGTTGCAGCGCCGGCGTGAGGTCACGATCCCGATCCATGAGCCGCCACGGTACCGGAGGAGACACGTTGCGAGCAAACGGGGGTTAGGCTGGACGGACACCGAATCGAGGAGGACGGCATGCGTCATCGCGTCGCGCTGGTCATCGCAGTGAGTCTTCTGCTGGGAGCCCTTGTGGTGCAACCCGCCACGTCTGCCGTGGTGGTCAGGGCCGTGGCCTGCAGCAGCTGTGCCTCCGGGTACAAGTGGAAGCCCGCGTCGACCTCGGTCGTGCACGGCACCAAGGTGACGTGGAAGGCGGTCACCGGCAGCCACACGGTGACCTCGATCAGCAAGAACTGGTCCAAGAACGCGACGATCAGCTCCGGCGGGACCACGTCGTTCACGTTCAAGACCGCGGGCACCTACCGTTTCCGGTGCACCTTCCATTCGTCGTACAACGCCGCGACCAAGAAGTGCACCGGGATGTGCGGCAAGGTCGTGGTCTCGTAACCGTGAGACGCCGATGGTGACCCAGGTCGAGCCGAAGAAAGGCGGGAAGCCGACAGCAACGTCGTACGTGCCGAGGATCCTTCTGCGTCACCTCGCGGAGGATCCCGAGGCCACGTGGTGGACCACCGATGGGTCGCGTCGTCTTCGTCGACATCTCCGGGTTCACGAAGCTCTCCGAGAAGCTCGCGAAGGTGGGCAAGGAGGGTGCGGAGCAGGTCACGGATGCGATCGAGGCGTGCTTCACGGACCTGCTTTCCGTCGCGTACGCGAACGACGGCAGCCTCATCAAGTTCGGCGGCGACGCGCTCCTGTTGCTGTTCGAGGGGGACGATCACGTCGCGAACGCGTGCCGCTCGGCCGTCTGGATGCGCCGCGCGTTGCGCGATGTGGGCCGGATCGAGGTGCCGGGCTCGACACGTCCACCTCCGCATGTCCGTGGGCGTCCACACCGGCACCTATCACTTCTTCCACGTCGGCGGGTCGCATCGTGAGCTGGTCGTCACGGGCCCGGGCTGGACCGGCATCGTCGGCATGGAACACATCGCGGAGGCGGGCGAGATCCTCGTGAGCCCGCAGGTCGCGGCGGCGTTGCCACCGCGGTGCCTCGGGGGAGCGAAGGGGCAGGGGTTCCTCCTGAAGCGAGAGCCGCCGGGACACCACGTCGCGGCGGAGATGCCCACGCTACGACGTCGATCCGGACGCGGTGGCGCACTGCTTGTCGACGGCGGTGCGAGACCCGTGCTCGCCGGCGGCGGCACACCGGAGCACCGGCAGATCTCGATCGCGTTCATCCACTTCGACGGGACCGACGGGATGATCGACGAAGCAGGGTCCCGCGGCGCGTCGCCGACGAACCTGCAGGAGCTGCTCGCCGACACGCAGGCCGCCTGCGACGAGTACGGCGTGTGTTTCCTGTCGACGGATGTCGATGACGACGGCGGCAAGCTGATCCTGACGGCGGGCGCGCCGACGATCACCGGCAACGACGAGGAGCGCATGCTGCTCGCGCTCCGCAAGATCGCCGACGTCGAGCGCGCGATCCCGATCCGGATCGGTGTGAACCGCGGCGCCGTGTTCGCGGGCGACATCGGCCCTTGGTACCGCCGCACGTACACGGTGATGGGCGATGCGGTCAACCTCGCCGCCCGGCTGATGGCGAAGGCGACCCCGGGACAGATCTTCGCAACCGTGCGAGGTCCTCGAGGCCTCGGGCACCCGGTTCGCGACCAACGAGCTCGAGCCGTTCATGGTCAAGGGCAAGGCCAAACCGGTCCGCGCCTGGTCGGTCGGCAAGCCGGTCCGGACCCGAGCCGGCGCGGGGGCTCACTCGCTCCCACTGGTGGGTCGCGATCCCGAGATGGCGGTCGTTCGCGAGGCGCTCAACGCCGTGCGCGGTGGCGAGTTCCGCCTGGTGGATCTCGTCGGCGAGTCCGGCATCGGCAAGTCGCGTCTCGCCGAGGAGCTGCGCGCCGAGGCGTCCGACCTCGCCAAGATCCACGCGGTGGGCGAGGCGTATCGGTCGACGACGCCGTACATCGCCTGGCGCGAGGTCCTCCGAGAGTTCCTCGAGATCGGGTGGGAGGAGGTCTCCGAGGTGGTCGTCGACCGGCTCAGGCAGACAGTGACGAGCGCCGCGCCCGAGCTGGTGCCATGGCTGCCGCTCCTGGCGAGCGCCGCCGGAGCTGAGATGGAGCCGACACCCGAGGTCCTGGGCCTCGGCCCGGAGTTCGTGCGGACCAAGCTGCACGAGACGGTGCTCGAGTTCCTCCAGGCCACCGTCACATCGCCCACCCTTTTCGAGTTCGAGAACGCTGACCTGATCGACGAGGCTTCGGCCGAGCTGATCGCTGCGATCGTGGCGGCTCAAGAGGTCGAGCGGCCGTGGCTGTTCCTTGTGGCTCGACGCGGCGGCATGCAGTTCCCCGCTCTCGACGCGCCTGAGGTTCGACACCTCGAGCTTGAACCGCTCGCCGACGTGGACTCGGCAGCACTCGCCGAGACCGCGACCGAGGAGGAACCTGTGCCGGCGCACGTCCTGCGGATGGCGATCGAGCGCTCGGCGGGTAACCCGCAGCTGCTCCTCGACCTGCTGAGTGCCGCGGGCAGCGGCAGCGGGGCGCTGCCCGACTCGGTCGAGACCGCCGCGGCCGTCCGGATCGACAGCCTGTCGCCCCTTGATCGTCAGCTCCTCCGGCGCTCGTCGATCCTCGGGGTTTCGTTCCACCCGCGCTTCCTCGACGTGGTTCTCGACGACGACACGCCGAGGCCAGACCACCTGACGTGGGAGCGCCTTGCGGAGTTCTTCGAGCCCGAGGCCGACGACTACGTCCGGTTCCGTCGGGTCGTCGTGCGCGACGCCGCGTACGCGGGCCTGCCGTACAAGCTCCGCAAACGCCTCCACGCGGCCTTTGCGACTCGCATGGAGGCTGAGGTGGAGGACACCGACGAGGTCGTCGGCCTGCTCTCCCTTCAGTTCTTCCTCGCCGACGTGCCCGACAAGGCGTGGACGTACTCGGTCCGAGCGGGTCAGAAGGCCCAGGAGATCTATGCCAACGCCGAGTCGGCCCGCTACTACCGACGCGCGATCGAAGCCGCAAAGAAGGGCGGAGTCGAGAAGGAGGAGCTGCTCGGTGCCTACGAGGCGCTCTGGCAGGCGTTGTTGTACGCAGGGCTCTACGAAGACGCGGCAAGGATCAACTCCGAGGCCCGTCCCCTCGCGACGCACGATCCGGTTCGCCTGGCGCGCCTGGTGATGAAGCGCTCGGCCGTCGAAGAGTCCGAAGGTCGTATGCCGAACGCGCTCCGCTGGCTCACCAGGAGCCGACGGCTGCTTGCCGATATCGACTCGCCGGACGCGCTCAAGCTGATCGCGGAGATCGACGCTCGATACGCGTCGACGCTGTCCGTGCAGGGGCGCTATCGGGAGGCGATCGTGGTCGCGGAACGCTCGATCCAGCAGGGATCCTCTCTCGAGGCTGAGAGCGCGCTTGGCCAGGCCGAGAACATCCTCGGGGGGGCGCTTGCGATGCTCGGCCGCCCCGGCGCGATCGAGCACTGGGAAAAGGCGCTCGGGCACTTCGAGCGTGGCAACGAGCCCGCCGGCCAAGCCGCCGTCCTCAACAACCTCGGCGTCGGCGAGTACAACCGGGGCAACTGGGACCAGGCCATCCGGTTCTATCGTCGAGGGCAAGAGGCAGGAGAGCGGCTTGGCGATCCGTACACGGTAGCGATGAGCAAGATGAACATCGGTGAGGTCCTCGTCGGCCAAGGCAACTACCAAGAGGCGGAAGCCGAGCTGAAAGGCTCGATCCGGCTGTGGAAGACGATCGGTGACGTCTACGGGATGGCCTTCTGCCTGATCCAGCTCGCGAGGATCAACGCCATGATGGGCCGGATCGACCCGGCGCTCGAGCTGTTCGAGCAGGCGCGGAAGCACTACCTCGACGTCGGCGCGCCCGGCGCGGTCCTGGAGGTCGACGCATGGGAGGCCGACGCTCGGCTGCTCGCCGGAGACAGCGAGCGGGCGCTCGAGATGTGCGGGGAGCTGATCCAGAAGCTCGAGGGTGGTGGGGAGGGAGTGAACATCTTCACGCCCCTCGTGGACCGGCTGCTCGGCTACGGCTTGATGCAGTCCGGAGAGCTCGAGGCCGCGGAGAAGACCTTCGAGCGTTCGCTGGAGGGCGCTCGCGCCCGGGAGGCGATGCACGATGTCGCGCTCTCGATGCTCGGGCGTGCGCGGATGCACCGGCTGATCGGCGATCCTGATATCGAGCTCGAGAGGGAAGCAGGCGAGCTCATGGACCGGCTGGGGATCCGCGCGGTGCCGGCCTATCCGATTCGGAGTACAGACGAGGCCAGATAGCGACGAGAGGGGGAGGCGATGCCTCCCCCTCTCGTCGTTGGATGCTGCGCTACTTGCACGTCCTGCAGGTGCTGAGGCCTCCGTCACCCAGGAACACGATGTCGAGGCGGAAGTCTCCGTTCCCTTCCTTGCCGTTCGGTGTGTTCCCGTTGATCTTCGACGCAGCCTGGCTCGTGTTGACGTGAACGTAGGACACGACGCACGCGGTCTTCCCGTTCGGGATCACATACGGATTCGTGACCGGGTTGAAGCCGGCCGTTGGATTCTTCGGGTCGAACTTCTGTGGGTTCGTCAGCGTGCACCACGCCGGCCTGGCCGTGCTCGGGTCTCCGTTCGTGAGCGAGCTCCCGATGAACGTGCTGTTCAAGAAGACGTCGTAGACCTTCGCCTTCGACGGACACGGAAGCGAGTTGCACAGGTCGCCGTACACCGAGGAGGCAACCGTCTTGTCGTACAGAACGGTCTGGATGATCTGTGTATCCGATCCTTGTCCCGGTGGGATCAGCAGCGAAACAGCTTGGCTGCCCCCGACACATGTGCCGGTTCCGCAGTCGTACTGCCCCGAGGCGACCCCTGTCTCGCGCAACGCCGTGACGAAGCCGGCCTTGGCGGTAGCCTGCGCGGCCGTCAGCTGGAAGCAGCTGACGACAGGGTCAGCGCTCGTCGCCCCCGGCTTCGTGGCATCCGTGCTCGGGGGGAAGCATGCGCCGGTGCCGACCGCCAGGCTGGCCGTGTTCAAGGTCGTCTGCGCCGGTGCCCAAGATGCGGATGACACACGTGGTGCATGGCTTCGCCGAGAGGGCGCTGGACTCGTCGCTGTCACCGGCGCCGTTCCGCGCGGCCACGGTCACGCTGTAGTTCGTGCCGTTCGTCAGCGACGGTCCCCCTCCGGGAACCACGACGCTGATGTCTCCCGTGCCCGCATGCGTGACGCCTGACGGATCCGAACGCACGTAGACGTTCGTGGTGGCGCCGGCCCTGACGATGATGACCCAATCGGTGATCGCGCTACCGCCGGTGCCGTTGTCGCCGCTCGGCGTGCCGTTGTCACCGGCCTGCCACTGGACGGCGATCGATGCGTTGCCGGGCTCGGCGGCGACGAGGGTCGGGGCATCGGGGACGGTCGTGATCGCGTCGGTCTGCGAATCGGATCGGTTGTCCGAGTCGGTGCCCGGATCGGCGGTGGGGGAGGCGGCCGTCACGCTGTTCGTCGCGTTTGGGCGGTTCCGGAGGCCCGTCTTGACCGGCGCCTGGAACTTCACCGTGAGCGTTCCGTTCGGGGCAAGCGTCGGCGGACCACTCGTCGGGTACGCCGTTCCGTTCGTGTACGAGGTGGTCGGCGTGCAGACGGGCGCCGGTACAGACCTTCGCGTTCGACACATCGAGTGCGCTGCTCGGAAGCGTGTCCGCGAGCGTGACGTTCTGGGCGTTCGACGGCCCCACGTTCGTCACGGTCACGACGTAGCGAACCGAGTGGCGGTTTCCTGCGGCCTGCGGCGTCGAACGTGGACGCCGGCAGGTTGACGTACGAGAAGGTATGTCGCGTGATGTCCAGATCGGCTTCGCCGTGCACCGGCCTGTCCACCGTCGCGCCGTTGGGGTCCGAGTCGTTCGGGTCCTGCGTCGGGCTCGTGTCGGTGAGCTGCCGCCGTGAATGAGAGGTCGCGGGTCAGCGTTGGCAGCAGGCCGTCGACGTAGTTCGCCGGGATCGCGAGGGCGATCGTTCGAGGTGTCGGTGGCGTTCCAGGCGACGCCACCGGTGCGCGCACACGTGATAGTTCGACCACCCTCACTGCAGCCGGTGCCCGATTCGACTTCCGGCGAACGTAGCGTCGGTGGGAAGTGTCGCCGACACCGTGTAGGAGACGTTCGGATTCGGGCCGAAGTTCTTCACGCTCGCTCCGTACACCGCATCGGTCCCCGCGACCTGAGAGGTCCGCCGCGCACATCGTGAGTTGCAGATCGGCGTGCGGGGAGGATGTCGAACCCGTATGCTCGTGACGCTCGTCACTCGCCGTTGGTGTCATCGCCGTGAGGTGTAGGGGCTTGCGAGCACCGTCATGTCGTCGAACGTGGCTACCCCGGCCACCGCCGCTTGGGGATTGGTCCCTCCGGAGAACGAGCCAGTGCTCAGCGTCAACTGGATGTCGTGCGTCGCGTCGGTCTGGTTGCTGTACTGATCGAGGATGTCGACGGTGAAAGCGTTCATGGCGACTTCCGAGTACTGCTGGGTCGGCTGAGCATCGAACGCAACTTATCCGGCGCCCCGCTGAGCGTGAGGACGCGTGACGTCGGGAACTGTCATCGTGATCGTCGGTGCGGTGATCGTGTCAGGTGCGGCGTCGTCTGCTGCCGTGAAGTCCGCGACGCAGTGCTGGCGCCCACGTGAGTTCCCGCGTCAACGTTCGCTGCAACGTCAACGTGAGCTGCGGAGCTGCGTGTGCTCTTCCGCTCGCGTCGAGGAACCTCAACCGTTCGACGTGGATCGTGTCGCTTCCGGCGCGTCACGTACGCGGTTGACGGCGTGAAGTCGAGATGATCCTGCCGGTGGCCGTTGCCAGCAGGGTGAGTCGTCACGACGAGCTGCGATTGCTGGTGCAGCGCCGCGGGAGCGATGAGTACGCTTTCGACGCCTCAGCGAGTGCGACATCCCGTCCGCGAGTCGCTACTCGAGTGCGACTGTTCCGGAACCGGGTGTGGAGGTCCATGCTGCGGGTCGACTCCTCTGATCCAAAGACCTCGGCCTAAGCACGCATCAGCCGAGAAGCATCCGTCCAGTAGGGGATGAAAGTCTACTCGCCTATCGGGGGCCATTCGACCTATCATGACTTGCCTTGGATAGGTTTCCGTAACTGAGGATCCGACGACTGCTTGTTAGAGCACCGGGCAGGTAGCGTTCCAGCTCATACGGGCTCACATAGGACTTGAAGCTGTCCCACTCGGCCCGCTTGTTCCGGATCAGGAACTCGTGCACATGGGCCCCGAGCGCCTCCCGGAGGACCTCGGAGCGCTCTGCCAGCGTGATGGCGTCGTGCAGATCCTCTGGCAGAGAGGCGATCCCGGCGGACTCCCGCTCGCCCTCGCTCATCTCGTAGATGTTGTTGGAAGCCTCCGGGGGAAGCTCCAGGCCCTCGGAGATGCCCGCCAGCCCCGCCGCCAGCATGGCGGCGAACGCCAGGTACGGGTTGCACGCCGGGTCGGGCGAGCGGTACTCGATCCGCGTCGCCTCCTCCTTGCCCGGCTTGTACTGGGGAACACGCACCAGCGCGGAACGGTTGCGCCGGGCCCAGCACACGTAGACCGGCGCCTCGAAGCCCGGCACCAACCGCTTGTAGGAGTTCACCCACTGGTTCGTGACCAGGGTGATCTCGGGCGCGTATCGCAGGGCGCCGGCGATGTAGGCCTTCGCGGTCGGGGACAGGTGGTAGGCATCGCCCGCGTCGAAGAACGCGTTGCGGTCGCCTTCGAACAGCGACTGGTGCGTGTGCATCCCGCTGCCGTTCACCCCGGCGACCGGCTTGGGCATGAAGGTCGCGTAGATGCCGAACTCGTGCGCGACCTCCTTCACCGTCAGGCGATAGGCCATCACGCTGTCCGCCATCGTCAGCGCGTCGGTGTACCGCAGGTCGATCTCGTGCTGGGACGGCGCCACCTCGTGATGCACGTATTCCACCGGGATGCCCATCGATTCGAGGTACTGCACCGTGCGCTTGCGGTAATCGGTCGCCACGTCCAGCGGCGTCTCGTCGAAGTAGCCGCCCTGATCGAGGAACTGCGGATCGGCGAGCGACGTGAAGTAGAAGTACTCCAGCTCGGGCCCCACATAGAAGGTGTAGCCGAGATCCGCGGCGCGCTGCAGCTGCCGCTTCAAGACGCCGCGCGGGTCGCCGTCGAACGGCGAACCGTCGGGCTCGTAGATGTCGCAGAACATCCGGGCGGCCGGCTGCTCGGTCTTCCAGGGGATGATCTGGAACGTCGAGGGATCCGGCACGGCGATCATGTCGGACTCCTGGATCCGGCTGAACCCCTCGATCGAGGAACCGTCGAACCCCATCCCGTCGCGGAGCGCGCCCTCGAGCTCCTGCGAGGTGATCGTGAAGGCCTTCAGGAAGCCCAGCACGTCGGTGAACCACAACCGGACGAATCGGATGTTGCGTTCCTCGATCGTGCGCAGCACGTATTCGGCTTCCGCGGTAAGCATCTCCGCAGCGTAGCGATGGTGCGGACCACCTCGGTTACGGCGGTGTGAACTCTCTCGTAGGCTTCCGGCGTCATGGTGCGCGTGGGGCTGTTCGGGACCTTCGACGGGGACGACGCCGTCATCGCAACCGTGCTGCGAGCCGAGCTCGCCCGACGGATGCCGGGCCTGGAACTGCGGACCTACACGCCCGGTGGCGACCCCGAGCCGAGCGGGATCGCGGAGCCGGTCACCTGGTCGGACCAGCCGCTCGGGTCGTTCGGGGCCGTCCGCCAGGAGGAGCTCGCCGCCACGCTCGACGCGGTGGTGATCGCCGGTCCGGTGCCGCTGGACCCCGGCCCGCACGACCCTGCGCGCCTGTTGGTGGAGGGCCTGGGCGCCTTCGAGCCCGAGGTGCCCGTCGCGTGGTTCGCCGTGACGCCGACGGGCGCGCCCTCGCCGATCGGGGTCGATCTCGCGCGGGAAGGTCTCGCTCGGCGCGTCGGGATCTGGGTCGTCGGTGCCGATGCCCGCCAGAACCTCGCCGCCCTCGGCGTGACGACCGCCCGGGCGGTGCCGCACCCGGCCCTGGCGCTGCCCCGGCTCGCGGCGGCGGCGGACATGCCGCAGGTGGTCGAGCGCCTCCGCGCCGCCGCCCTCCTGCCGCCCGATGACTACCTCGCGCTCGACGACGGTGTGCCGGATGTGGCACAGGGCGCGCGTCTCGGCAGCGCGGCCCCGTGGACGGTCATGGACCGGATCGCCGCGATCGCGGGCTCGGCCGCGTACATCGGTGACTCGCCGACCGCGTGCGCGATCGCCGCGGCGTACGGGCGACCCGCGGTCTGGACCGGCGCTCCCGAGGAAGCGCCTTCGTTCGCGGTCGCGGTCGGCGCTGCGGTCGACATCGCCGCGGCGGCGACCCGCGCGCGCACGCACCCGCCCGACGCCGCGAGGATCGCCGCACAGGTCGCCGAGCTGGACGCCGCACTCGATGCCCTCGTCGCCGTGCTCGCGGGCACCGACGACGCCCGCGCGGAACGGGCCCTTCGGATCCGGCTGCGCGAACAGGAGCGGGTCGCCGCCGACCGCGAGCAGGATCTTCTCGCCTACAACGAGCGCCTCAACACCGAGATCGTCGCCAAGGGCCCCCGGTTCACGGCGTTGTGGCGCAAGATCCACGAGGCCGATCGCCACTACCACTGGCACAAACTCCGCGCCGACCGCGCCGACGAGGAGATCGAGAAGCTCTGGCGCCTGCATGAGGACCGCCTCTCGATCCGCATGAAGCGCAAGGTGCGTTCGACGAAGGTCGGCGACGCCGCCGCCCGCGCGCTCGGCGCCGGGCCGCTCGCACCGGCACCCGGTAGCGAGCTCGGTCCCGAGGGCCCGGACGCGCCATCGGCATGAACCTCGAGCGAGCGCTGGCAAACGCTCCGGACCCCGTGTTGGCGCGCACCGCGTGGGAGCGCGTGTGCGAACAGCCGGCCGCGCGCGAGATCCTCGAGCGTCCGATCGTGGCACCGGTCGCGATCCAGGTGCTCGGGTTCTCGCAGTCCTCCGCCGACTTCCTCGTGAAGTACCCCGACGAGGCGGGTCTGTTCGCCGCCGTGACCCCGCGCTCGCGCGCCAACCTGGACCTCGAGGTCGCCGGGGATGTGGAGCGGCTCGGACCCGCGGCCGGCCTGCGACGTTTCCGGCGGCGCGCGATGCTGCGCGTCGCCGCGCGCGACCTGGCCGGCGCCTCCCTCGACGAGGTCGTGCACGAGATCACCGATGTCGCCGACGCCTGTTGGTCGGCCGCCGTCGTCGAGACGCCCGGCGCCGAGCACCTGGCGGCGATCGCCCTCGGCAAGTGGGGCGGACGTGAGCTGAACTACTCCTCCGACGTCGACCTGCTCTTCGTGCACGGGCGCTCGACCCCGGCGGACAACGAGGCCGCCGAGGCCGCCGCGGGCTCGCTGGTGCACCTGCTGTCCGACCCGACGGCCGACGGCATGGCGCTCCGCGTCGACACGGCGCTGCGGCCGGGAGGCCGAGCCGGCGCCCTGTCTCGGTCGCTCGACGCGACGCTCGCCTACTACGAGCGCGGCTCCGCGACCTGGGAGCGGCAGGCCATGATCAAGGCGCGGGCCGCCGCGGGCGACCGATCGCTCGGACACGCATTCGTCACGGGCGTCCTGCCGTTCGTGTACCCGGAGCACCTCGAGCCGGCCGCGATCGACGACGTCCGGCGAACGAAAGTGCGCCTGGAGGAGTACATCCGTCAGCGCGGCAAGGAGCTGACGGAGGTCAAGCGGGGTCGCGGCGGCATCCGCGACGTGGAGTTCGCCGTCCAGTTGCTCCAGATCGTGCACGGTCGGCGAAACGCCGCCCTGCGAAGCCCGAACACCTTGTCGGCGCTGCAGGCGCTCGCCGACGAGGGCTACGTCGCCGCCGCGGATGCCTCCGCGCTGGCCGAGGCGTACCGATTCCTGCGCCGGCTGGAGCACCGGCTGCAGATCGTCCGAGACCTGCAGACCCACGACCTGCCGGCCGACCCGCACGCGCGCACGACGATCGCGCGCTCGCTGGGCCTGACGGACGCCGCCGTGCTGCAGTCCGAGTACGACCGCACGACCGAGCTCGTCCGATCGATCCACGAGCGCCTGTTCTACCGGCCGCTCCTGGAGGCGTTCGCCGGACCGGCCCAGCCGCGGCCGGGCGCCGATCGCGTCGCGACGCAGGAGCTCCTGGAAGGACTGGGCTTCGCGCAGCCGGTTCGCAGCTACGAGGTGCTCGCCCGTCTGGTGGACCCGTCCACCAGGCTCGGCAAGGTGCTCGCGCACGTCCTCCCCGTCATGACGCCGGCGATCGCGCTCGCCGCGGACCCCGATGCGGCGCTGATGCGGCTGGAGCGCGTCGCGGAGGCGGTCGGGGCGAGACCGGGGCCCGCCGATGCCCTCGCCGCCGACCCCGGGGCGGCGCGGCGCCTCGCGTACCTCGTCGGCGCCAGCAGGTTCGCGACCGACGCATTGGTCTCGGACCCCGAGCGGATCCGGGCGCTCGCCGACGGCGTCGTGCACGCCGACGACGCGCCGGCCGATCTGGTGCGGGTGGTCGCGCGCTACGCCGCGCGCGAGCTCTCGCCCGCCGAAACCGGCGCCGCGATCGCCGCGGTGGGGGAGCGCGTGGTGCGCGAGGCCGTCGATCAGGCGGCGCCCTCGGTGCCGCTGGCGGTGATCGGCATGGGCAAGCTGGGCGCGCGGGAGCCGAGCTTCGCAAGCGATCTCGACGTGGTCTTCGTGTACGAAGGTGAGGGCGCCGCCGAGCAGCGCGCCGCGATCGAGGCGTCGGAGCGGATCATGCGCGCCGTCCGCGACGCCGGCTGGGAGATCGACGCCGACCTGCGTCCCGAGGGCCGCAACGGGCCGCTGGCGCGCTCGATCGCGGGGTTCCTCGAATACTGGGAGCGATACGCGGAGCCCTGGGAGTTCCAGGCGTTGCTTCGGGCGCGCCCCGTCGCCGGCGATCCCGCGCTGGGCAAACGGTTCGCGAACGCGGCCGGCGATCTTGCCTACCCGCCCGACGGCATCACGATCGATCGGGTCCTCGAGATCCGGCGGATGCGCGAGCGGATCGAGCGCGAGCGCGTCCGGCCCGCCGAGGCGACGAAGTTCCACTTCAAGCTCGGGTACGGATCGCTCGCCGACGTGCAGTTCGCCGTCGAGATGCTGCTGCTCCGCCACGGCGGGCCGGTGCCCGAGGTCCGTACGGTGAGCACGCTGCAGGGCATCGAGGTGCTGGCCGGTCACCGGCTCCTCGAGCAATCCGTCGCCCGCGACCTCGGCGAGGCGTTCGTGTTTCTGAACGATGTGAAGTGCGCGATGGAGGTGGATCGTCGGGTGCATGCGGAGGCGATCCCGCCCGGCGCCGACGAGCAGACCTCGCTCGCGCGCCGTCTCGGCTACGAGGAGTACCCGCGCCAGTCCTTCATGGACGACTACCTGCGGATCACGCGGCGGGCGCGCCGCGCGATGGAGCGCGTCTTCTCCGAGGCGCTCGCGTAGCTGCGACCTCGCTATCGTGGTGGACATGACCGCGCGACCACTGGCACTGATCACTGGCGCCTCCGGTGGCCTGGGGTATGAGTTCGCCCGCCTTCTCGCCGAGCGCGGTCACGATCTGGTCGTTGTTGCGCGCACGCGGCGCGCCGATGGAGGAGCTCGCGCAGTGGGCGGAGGCCCGCCACGGCGTCGAGGTGACCGTGCTGCCGAAGGACCTCTCGCACCCGGGCGCCGCGGGCGAGGTCGCGGAGGAGCTTGCAGAGCGCAACCTGCACCCCGACGTGCTGATCAACAACGCGGGCTTCACGCAGCTGGCACCGTTCGCCGAGTCCGACGAAGACGTGATGCTCAGTCTCCTGCGGGTGAACATCGAGACCCTCACGCAGCTCACACGTCGCGTCACCCCCGGGATGGTCGCGCGCGGCCATGGGCGCATCGTCAATCTGGCCTCGAACGCTGCGTTCCAACCCGGGCCGTTCATGGCGTGCTACTACGCGTCCAAGGCATACGTGCTCAACTTCTCCATCGCGCTCACCGAGGAACTGCGCGGCTCCGGGGTGACGGTCACGGCGCTCGCCCCCGGTCCCGTGGCGACGGGGTTTCAGGCCCGCGCCGGCATGGAGGACGCCCGACTGGTCAAGGACCGGAAGCTCCCGAGCGCGGCCGCGGTCGCCGAATGGGGTTGGGCCCAAGCCGAACGGGGCAAGCCGTTCGCGGTCCACTCGCCTCGATGGAAGTTCTTCGCATTCGCGATGCGGTTCCTGCCCCGGTCCACCGCCGCGCGTCTCGCTGCCCGCACGAACGAGCGTGTGTAGGCCGGGACAACTTGCGGCGCAATGCCCCCCTCGCTAGGGTCGTGGAACATCGAGTCGGGAGCGGGGCAATGTGGAAGGAATTCAAGGCGTTCATCATGCGAGGCAACCTGGTGGAGCTGGCCGTCGCGTTCATCCTGGGCTCTCGCGTTCGCCGCTGTGGTCACCGTCGTTCACGAACGACGTGCTCGGCGGCAGCATCGCGCTATCTGTCGGCGAAGCCCGTTCTTCACGTCGGCGTCACGAGAGATCGGCGACGGCGATCATCCCGATCGGCGCGTTCATCAACGCCGTCATCAACTTCGTGATCGTGGCCTTCGTGTTGTTCCTGATCGTCAAGGCGTACAACCGATGCAGAAGCCGAAGAAGAAGCCGGTCCGACCGAGATCGAGCTGCTGACGGAGATCCGCGACTCGCTCCGGGCTCGCTAGATCGCCAGCCGCCAGACGCGGCCGCCGTGGGTCCGGTACTGGTCGCCGAGCCAGCCGGTCGCGACTGCGCCCGTGCCGCGGTCATCGATCCCGCCCGACGTGAGCAGTCGCTTCGCCGCGTCGATCCGAAGCTTGTCGACCAGCTTCCCGTGCGGGGCGTACGTGCGGACGAACACGTCGGTCCCGTGGTCGGTCGCATCGCGTTGTGTCCCGATCACCCAGAGCAGCCCCGTGAACGAGATCGCGACACCGGTCGGCTCGGCCGCGGTCTCCGTGCCGCCGCCGAACGCTCGCTGCCAACCCGGTGAGCCGGCCGTGGAGTAGCTCGCGACCCAACCCGTCGTCGGGCTCTGTCCCCAGCCGGCTCCCTTGCCCTTGATCCCCGCCGCGATCACGACGCCGTCGCCGCGGGTCGCCACCGACACCGGGAGGAACATCGTCGGCATCGACACCGAGGCGCGGCGGCTCCACACGCGACCGCCGTTGCTCGTCAGCTTCTCGAGGATGGGCGTGCCCGGGGTCGGGGTCGTCTCCGTGATCCCGCCTCGCGTCGCGGCCCAGCCGGACGCGTAGATGCCGCCGCTGTCCCCGATCGAGACACCGGTCGCGGTGTCGAACCAGTTGTGCGGCGTCGGGGCCGGCGGCTCCACGTTGGCGCGCCAGCGGCGCTGCAGCGATGCGCTGAACGACTGCACCCACCCGTCGTGGAACATGTCGCTGCAGCATCCGAACGACGTCCCCGACACCACGACCAGATCGCCGTGCACGTCGATGTCGGAGGCGGCCTCGGCAAGGCCGCAGGTCGCCCACCCGGGGGTCACGTACTTCCATCGCAGTTCGCCGCCGGGTGCGAACGCGCGGACGAACCATCCTTCGCCCTCGCACTGTCCGCGCGCGATCCCGAGCATGTAGATCGTTCCGTTCGCGGCGATCGCGACCCCGACCGCATGCGTGCTCGCGTGCGGGAACGGCAGCCAGTGCCGCGACCACCGAAGGTTGCCCTGCGCGTCGTACTTGTGGAGGGTCGCCGCCACCGTGATCGAGCGTCGATCCGTGCTCACCACGTAGATCGAGCCGTCGGGGGCCGATGCCGCGTCGACGGCAGCGCGCCCCACGCGCGTCGTCCGGCGCACCGTGATGGCGTTCGAGGCCGGAGCGAGCCCGGCGACCAGACCCACCGCGACCAGCAACGTGAGCATCGTCCGACGCATCGTCACCCTCCTTCGGCCGAGACCCTCAGCCTACTCACGGGCGGAGGTGCCGTCCATCGGACATCCTGGCGACCGCCGGATAGCCGAAAGGGGCCCTCGCGGGCCCCTTTCAACGTGCGCCGCAACGCGATCAGACGTCGTAGTACAGGGAGAACTCGTACGGATGGGGCCGCAGCCGCACCGCGTCGCGCTCCTCGAACCGCTTGTACTCGATCCACGTGTCGATCACGTCCTGCGTGAAGACCCCGCCCTCGAGCAGCCACTGGTGGTCGGCCTCGAGCGCGTTCAGCACCTCGTCCAGGTCACCGGGCACCTGCTTGACGTTCGCCTTCTCCTCCGGCGGCAGGTCGTAGAGGTCCTTGTCGATCGGCTCGGGCGGCTCGATCTTGTTCTTGATCCCGTCGAGGCCCGCCATCAGCATCGCCGAGAACGCGAGGTACGGGTTGCACGACGGATCCGGTGTGCGGAACTCGATCCGCTTGGCCTTCGGGCTCGAGCCGCCGACCGGGATACGCACGCACGCGCTGCGGTTCCGCTGCGAGTACACGAGCATGATGGGCGCCTCGTAGCCGGGCACCAGGCGTCGGTAGGAGTTGGTGGTCGGGTTCGTGAACGCGAGCAACGCCGGCGCGTGCGCGATCAGGCCGCCGATGTACCAGCGCGCCAGGTCGCTGATCCCGCCGTAGTTGACCTCGTCCCAGAACAGCGGCTCCCCGCCCGTCCACAGGCTCTGGTGCGTGTGCATGCCCGAACCGTTGTCCATGAACAGCGGCTTCGGCATGAAGGTGACCGTCTTGCCGGCCTGGTAGGCCGTGTTCTTGACCACGTACTTGTACTTCATGACGTTGTCCGCGGTGGTCAGCAGCGTGTCGTAGCGCATGTCGATCTCGGCCTGGCCGGCGGTGCCGACCTCGTGGTGGTGCACCTCGATCGTGAGCCCGACCTCTTCCAGGTGCAGGACCATGTCGGTCCGCAGGTCCTGGTACTTGTCCATCGGCGGCAGCGCGAAGTAGCCACCCTTGTAGCGCGTCTTGTACCCGAGGTTCCCGCCCTCTTCGACCGAGCCGGACTTCCAGGCGCCGGCGATGGAGTCGACGTGGTAGTAGCCCTCGAACTCGTTCTGGTCGTAGCGGATCGAGTCGAAGATGTAGAACTCCGCCTCGGGGCCGAAGAACGCCGTGTCGGCGATGCCCGTCTGCTGCAGGTAGAGCTCGGCCTTCTTCGCGATGTTGCGCGGGTCGCGTGAGTAGTCCTCACCGGTGATCGGGTCCTTCACGAAGCACGTGATGTTCAGCGTGGGGTGCTTCGTGAACGGATCCATGTAGGCGGTGGTGGGGTCGAGCTCGAGCAGCATGTCGGATTCCTGGATCTCCTGGAACCCGCGGACCGACGAGCCGTCGAACGGCTGCCCGTCGGCGAACTTCTCGTCGGTCAGCTCGTGGATCGGCAGCGACAGGTGCTGGACCTGTCCCGGCAGGTCGGTGAAGCGAAGATCCACGATCAAGGCCCCGGCTTCCTTGGCCATGGCGATGACGTCCTTGGGCGTCTTCGGGTTCGCCACGATGACTCCTTCCCCTCGGTGGTCGGCGATGCCCCAAGACTAGGAGGCGAGCGGCACGGTTCCGTTACCCGGGCGTTAACTCTCGGTTACGACGGGGCCGGATGTGGCGGGGGCCGGCGCCGAAGGCGCCGGCCCCTGGTGCCGGGGGGGATGGGTGGTGATCTGTCAGCGGCGCGACCGGCGACGGCTGCGGGCGTTCTCTCCGTCCGCCCGCAGGGGAAGCCGTGCCGGATCGCGCTGCATGAACGTGGCCTGCGCGGCGGCGCCGAGGGGGATGAGTCCCAGGATCGGGACGAGATTCGCGGTGGTGAGCCAGGCGTTCATGCCCAAGGCATCGACCTCGGCGCCCATGCCCGCGCAGAGCCCAGCGGAGTCATCTTTCCCTGGGTGCTGTGTGCTAGGTCGTCGGGTCCGTCGGCGGAGCGTAGGCCGAAGGGCTCACTCGTCGGAGCGGATGCGGTAGCCGACGGAGCGGACCGTCTCGATCAGTTGCTCGTGCTCGGCTCCGAGCTTCGCGCGCAGGCGGCGGACATGGACGTCGACGGTGCGGGTGCCGCCGTAGAAGTCGTATCCCCACACCTCGCGCAGCAGGGCGGGGCGCGTGTAGACGCGGCCGGGATGGGTTGCCAGGAAGCGGAGGAGCTCGAACTCCTTGAAGGTGAGGTCGAGTGAGCGTCCGGCCGCCGTGACCTTGTAGGTGTCGGTGTCGATGAGCAGGTCGCCGAGGCGCACGACGCTGCCGTCGGTGCCGCCGAGACGCCGACCCAGCATCGCGAGTCGGACGCGCAGCTCACCCTCGGGGGCGCCCGGGTACACGAACTCGTCGGCGACCTCGTGCCAGGGGTAGCGTTCGAGGTCGGGTCGCTCGACGAGCACCACCGTCGGAAGGGCGCCGCCACGGTCACGCAGCGCGGTGAGGATCGACCACGCCTGCCCCGGGTTCTCGCCCGCATCCACGAGCAGGACGGTGGGCTGGATGGCCAGCGCGTGATCCAGCGACGAAACGGCGAGCGGCTCGTGCTTCAGGTCGGGGCGCAGTTCGTCGAGCGCGGGCAGGGCCTGCGCCGGGGAACGATCGGAAAGCAGCAGCACCACGGCCATCGGGATCTCCTCAGCCTACTGGGTCGACATCGGCGCCGGTAGGCTTGACCTGCGATGACGATCGATGTGCGGCTGTTCGCGGCGCTCCGGGAGCTCGCGGGGTCGTCCTCGCTGGCCGCCGACGGTCGCACCGTGGGCGATCTGGCCGAGGCGGTCTCGCAGGGTCGAGGCGAGCGCTTCGCCGCCATCGTCGCCGTGTCGACCTTCGTCGTGAACGGCGAGCGCGCGGACCGCGCCACCGTCGTGGCCGATGGCGACGAGGTCGCGATCCTGCCCCCGTCAGCGGGGGCTGAGGTCGCGCCATTTCCGCGAGCCTGGGATACTCCCGCGATGCGGTTCCACCGAGTGTTGCTCGTGGTCAACCCCGTCGCGAGAACCGTGTCCAAGCCGACCCTCGCCGTGATCGAGAAGGCGCTGTCGGCCGACTTCGCGCTGGAAGTGGCCGAGACGAAGGAAAAGGGTCACGCGAGCGAGCTTGCGGCCCAGGCGGTCGCCGACGGGATCGACCTCGTCGTCGTGTTCAGCGGCGACGGGACGATCAACGAGGCGGTCAACGCGTTGGCCGGCACCGACGTCGCGCTTGCGGTGCTGCCGGGCGGCGCCACCAACGTCCTGGTCCGCGCGCTCGGCCTGCCCACCGATCCGGTCGAGTGCACCGGCATGCTGATCCCCAAGGCCCTCGACGACGAGGCGTTCCCGCTGCACCTCGGGCGGGCCGACGGGCGGTACTTCGCCGTGAACTGCGGGGCGGGCATCGACGCCGCCGCCATGCGTCGCCTCGACAAGAAGTTCCCGGAGACGAAGGCGAAATTCGATCGTGCGGCGTTCCGCGCGGTCTCCTGGGAGCTGCTCGTGGGATACGCGGGCAAGCAGCCCGACCTCTCGGTCTCGGTCGATGACGCCGATCCGTTCCAGTCGCTGTCGGTGATGGTGGGGCGCACCGACCCGTACACGTTCTACAAGGATCGCGGCCTGCGCATGACGCCGGATGCCTCGCTCGACAAGGGCCTCGACGTGCTCGCGATCCGAAAGCTGAGCAGGCGCAACGTGCCGCGGATCGCCTGGCAGGTGTTGGGCTCCGCCCGCCACGTGCACGGCCGCGACCTCGACTACGCCCACGACGCGTCCCGCGTGCTCGTGACGGCCGCGGAGCCGTTCCCGGTGCAGGTCGACGGGGACCCGCTCGGCGATCACCGGCGTCTCGAGATCGAGCTCGCGCGCGAGGCGCTCTGGGTCGTCGCCTGAGGCGGCGGTCGCCGGCCTCAGCCGTTCCGTATCCTCAAGGCCACACCGACGAAAGGCCTGCTCATCATGTCCGACACGTACCCGATCGCCCCGCACGGCGGCACACTCGTCAACCTCGTGGCGAGCGACGACGCCGCGGCGAACCTGGCCGCCGAGGCCGCGAACCTGCCGAAGCTCGTGGTCAACGAGCGGGAGCTGTCCGATCTGGAGATGCTCGCCACCGGGGCCCTCAGCCCGCTGACGGGCTTCCAGGGCGAGGATGACTACCACTCGGTGCTGGAGACGATGCACCTGGCCGACGGGCTCGCCTGGGCGATCCCCGTGGTCCTGAGCGTCGGTGACGACGAGCTGCATCGCGTGGGCGGAGCCGAGGCGGTCGCGCTGTGCGCATCCGAGGGCGCCGCACCGATCGCGATCCTGCGGGTCACCGGCCAGTTCAAGCGCGACAAGCACAAGGAGGCCGTGTCGGTCTACCGCACGGACGATCTCGAGCACCCCGGCGTCAAGGCGATGTACGAGGGTGGCGACACCTGCATCGCGGGAACGCTCGAGGTGATCGCGCTGCCGGGCCACGACGACTTCACGAACTACCGCCTGACGCCGAGCGAGACGCGCGAGGCGTTCCGCGAGCGCGGCTGGAAGACCGTCGTCGGGTTCCAGACCCGCAACCCGATCCACCGTGCGCACGAGTACCTCCAGAAGTGCGCGCTGGAGATCGTCGACGGTCTGCTCGTGCACCCGCTGGTGGGCGCGACGAAGGCCGACGACGTCCCGCCGGCGGTGCGCATGCAGTGCTACGAGGCGTTGTTCTCGGGGTACTACCCGCGCGATCGCGCGATGATCAGCGTGTTCCCGGCCGCCATGCGCTACGCGGGCCCGCGCGAGGCGATCTGGCACGCGATCGCCCGCAAGAACTACGGATGCACCCACTTCATCGTCGGGCGTGACCACGCGGGCGTGGGCACCTACTACGGCACCTACGACGCGCAGAAGATCTTCGAGGAGTTCGAGACCGGCGAGCTCGGCATCACACCGCTCATGTTCGAGCACTCGTTCTGGTGCAACAAGTGCGAGGGGATGGGCTCGCCGAAGACGTGTCCGCACGAGGCCGAGGACCGCGTCTCGCTGTCCGGCACGAAGGTGCGCGAGATGCTCGCCAACGGTGAGCGCCCGCCGCAGGAGTTCAGCCGGCCCGAGGTCGCCGACATCCTGATCGCGGCGATGCAGGCCTGAGCGGCGATCGCCGCGGTCGGGGCCGGTGGGGCGGTGTAGCATCGCGCCCGTGAGCGAGCACGCCGGCAACCGGCGCATCGACAAGATCCGCGACCCGGCGTTCGTGCAGGGACTCGCCGATCTCTCTCTCGAGGATCTGCGCGCGCGGCGGGACGACTGCCTCGCCGAGCGCGAGTATCTGTCGCTGCTTCGTCGCCTGCTGCAGGGGCGTGCCGAGATCTTGAAGGCCGAGGTGGAGGGTCGCAGCAGCGGGGAAACGGTGCCCCTGGTCGATCGGCTCTCGGAGATCCTCGCCGACGACGATCACCCCGTCACGTCTCGCGGGGAGGCCGTCCGCATCGCCATCCCCGAGGAGGAGATGCTGCTCGCCCGCAGGCGCGTGGAGCGCCTCGCCGGCGACCCCGAGATCTCCGATCCGTCGGCGCTCGACGACGACGCCCTCGCCGCGGCGATCACGGCGCTCGTGACGGAGGAGGAAGGCGTTTCGGATGCCCGCCGCGACGTCTTCGGCGCGCTCGATGCCCTCCAGGACGAGCTCAAGCGCCGGTACAAGGACGATCCGAGCCTGTCGCTCCGCTAGGGGCCCGTTCGGGTCCACGAAACCCCCATCCGGGGGAAATGCATCGGCCGCCGGGCCAGGCGCGAATGGCCCAGGCGCGGGATATCGCCCGGCTGCGCAAAGCCGCAGGATGCGCTTTGCGCGGCGCCGACCCCGGTGTAGCGTTCACGGCCCCCATGAAACCGTTCCTCTTCCCTCGCGGGGATCGGGTCGACGACCCGGAACTCCCCACTTTGCAGGCCCAGCTCGCCGTGTTCGCACGCGAGGTGGGGGAGCTGTATTCCGCCGAGCGAACGCGCACGCGACAGCTCGAGCGGGCGATGGACGAGCTCCGCGACACCTACATCTCCACGATGACCTCCTTCGCCCAGGTCGTGGAGGCCAAGGACCGCACCACCGCCGGGCATCTCGACCGGACCCAGCGGCTCGGACTCGCGATCGCGATGGCGGTCGATCCCGTGATGGCGTCGCAGCCGGAGACCACCTACGGCTTCTGGCTCCACGACATCGGCAAGGTCGGGATCCCGGAGCACATCCTCTGCAAGCCGGGCGCGCTGGACGCCGCGGAGTGGGCCGTCATGCGGGAACACCCGACGATCGGCGCCCATATCGTCGAGCCGATCCGATTCCTGACCGGCGCCGTGGAGATCGTCCGGTCGCATCACGAGCGTTGGGACGGCACCGGCTACCCGATGAGACTGCGCCACGAGCAGATCCCGCTGGCGGCGCGCGTCTTCGCGATCGCGGACTCCTTCGATGCGATGACGAACGATCGTCCCTACCGGGCGGCGCTGTCGGTCGATCGCGCGATCGATGAGATCGCCCTTGGCGCCTGCACCCAGTTCGACCCCGACATCGTGCAGACCTTCCTCGATCTGGTCGAGCGTGAGCCCGAGGTGCTGGAACTCCACGCCGTCGCCGCGGTCTGAACCGGCTGCACTACGCTGCGGCCGATGGGGTCGGTCCCGCTCGCCAAGGTCGTCCGCTCCGGTGTCGTCGAGTCCGTGCACCTCGGCGACGTCGCCGTCTGCGATGCGAACGGGCGACTGCTGGCCTCGGTCGGCGACCCCGATCACGTCGCGTTCGCGCGTTCGTGCATGAAGCCGGTCCAAGCGGCGGTCTCGCTCGGTCCGATCGACGATCCGTTGACGGCCGCCGAGATCGCGGCGATGTGCTCGTCGCACAACGGTGAGCCCGTCCACGTCCGTGCGGTGCGCAGGCTCCTGCGGCGCGGCGGTCTCGACGAGGGTGCGTTGCGCAACCCGGCGGGGCGGCCGGCGGATCCCGACGCCGCGGCCCGGGTGCGCACGCCGGCGCCGGTGTTCCAGGATTGCAGCGGCAACCACGCCGGGATGCTGCTGGCGAGCGTGCGCGCGGGGTGGCCGCTCGACTCGTATCGCTCGCGCTCGCACCCCCACCACCGCCGCGTGCTGCCGCTCGTGCGGGCGCTCGCGGGCGCGGAGCCGGTCCTCGGCGTCGATGGCTGCGGGATCCCCGTGCACGGGCTGCCGCTCCGGGCGCTGGCGACGATGTATGCGCGCTTGGCGGTGCCCGATGCGACCGACGCCGGCCGGGAGATCGCCCGTGCGACCGGCGCGATGCGCGCGGCGCCCTACCTCGTCGGTGGCCGAGACCGGGACGACTCCGCCGTGATGGAGGCAACGCCCGATCTCGTGGTGAAGGAGGGAGCGGAGGCGTTGACCTGCGCCGTCTCGCTGTCCGCGGGGATCGGCGTCGCCGTGAAGATCGCCGACGGGGGGTACCGGGCGGTCGGGCCCGCCATGATCGAGGTGCTCGACCAGCTCGGGCTGCTCGCACCGGGCGCCCGCCGCCGATTGCGGCCGTACCATCGCCCAGCCGTGCGCGGCGGCGGGCGCCCGGTGGGCCACCTCGAGCCGATCCTCACCCTTTCGCCGGAACGCGCGTAGCATCGAAAGAGTTCCCTCACACACCGTTCCCGGGAGATACATGCACGAACTGACGATGAGCCCGCGACCTCGCGCGGCGATGCTGTCCGTGCACACCTCGCCCGTGGACCAGCCGGGTACCGGCGACTCCGGCGGTATGAACGTCTATATCCGCTCCGTGGCCACGCGGTTGGAGGATCGCGGCATCGACGTCGATCTGTTCACGCGATGCCGCGGCGGCGTGGATCACGAGACGAAGCACCTCACCTCCCACGCCCACGTCGTCTCGATCAAAGCCGGCCCCTGCGCGCCCATCCCGAAGGCCGAGCTGCCGCGCTACCTGCCGGAGTTCCTCGGTGGGGTGATCCGTCACGCGAAGATGAACGGCCATCGCTACGGCGTCGTGCACAGCCACTACTGGTTGTCGGGATGGGTCGGGGACGCCGTACGGCAACTGTGGGGCGTTCCCCTCGTGTCGTCGTTCCACACGCTCGGCAAGGTCAAGAACTACTCGCTCGCCCACGGGGAGCGACCGGAGCCGGCCCCACGGATCGACGGCGAGTCCCGGGTGATCGCGGCGTCGGACCGGATCTTGGCGGCGACGCCGGCGGAGGCGGGGCAGCTCGTCGGCCTGTACCGAGCCGACCCCGAGCACATCCGGCTCGTGCCGCCCGGCGTCGATCATCGGATGTTCACGCCGCGCGATCGACATGAGGCGCGCGACCGCCTCTACCTGAAGGGTCTGCGCCTGGCGCTGTTCGTCGGTCGCCTGCAACCGCACAAGGGTCCCGACATCGCGATCCGCACGATCGCCGAAGCGGTGGCGCGCGATCCCGTGACGGCGCGCGACCTGCAGCTCGCGATCGTCGGCGGCCCCAGCGGTTCGGATCTCGGCGAGGTCGCGCGGCTGATGGACCTCGCCGTGGCGCTGGGCGTCGCCGATCGGGTGATGTTGTTCCCGCCGCAGCCCCAGGAACGGCTCGCGGACTTCTACGCGGCGGCCGACGTCGTGCTCGTGCCCTCGCGCTCGGAATCCTTCGGCCTCGTCGCCCTGGAGGCGCAGGCCTGTGGCACGCCGGTCGTCGCCGCGCGCGTGGGCGGATTGCCGTTCGTGGTCGAGGACGGGCGGACCGGTTTCCTCGTCGACGGCCACGACCCCTCCGAGCACGCGGCGCGGCTGTTGCAGCTGGTGCGAGAGCCTCGGCTGCAGGCCGCGCTCGGGGCGGAGGCCGCGCATCGGGCGCTTCGATTCACGTGGGACGTCACGGCCGACGAGGTCGCGCGCGTCTACCGGGAACTCCTGCCGGTCTGAGCCGGCCGGCGCATCGACGCAGGTCAGTGGGCTGGTTCTTGTCACTCTTATTCCTGAGCCCATGACCTGCATGTATGCGCTGTGACCTGCATCGATACCGGCTTGACCGCCGTTGGGCGCGCCGATACATTGCGCTTCGCTCCGAGCGGCTGGAAAGCCGGACGGAGAGACCGGACGAAGCGCCGGAAGCCGACGGAGGGTGGCGACACCAGCCGAAGGGGACGGGCGCTGGCGGGGGTTCCGAAGGGCAAAGAGGCCGCAAGGTCACTTAGCCGGGAAGGATCCCCGCGCCGGGGAGGGTCGCAAGACCCGATCCGGCAACCCGACGGAGAAGGCCGGAAGGTCGGCCCGTCGGGGGTCCGCCACCTGCGGACGCGGATCGGCCGCGAGGTCGGATCGCGAACCACGGGTCCGTCGGATGGTCGCAAGATCGGCCGACGGAACCGCAGGGGTGGCGAAGGTGACGCGGACGCCGCGAGGCGCACCGATCACCGGCCGTCCGGACCCTCTCCGACAGGCGGAAGGTCGCCCGGGGCACTAGAGCCCGAGGGGCATCTGAGGACCGAACGCTTCGGCGGGAGGCCACCGGAGGTCTCTCGGGCTCTACTATGTGCGGCCTATGGCGGAGGCCGGCGCAGGATCACGCGGCAAGCGGGCCGCCGACGCGGTCGACCGCCGCGACCGCATCGTCGAGGTCGCGATGCGCCAGTTCGCCGAGCACGGCTTCCGCGGTGCGCACGTGGAGGACATCGCGCAGGCGGTCGGCGTCGCCAAGGGCACGGTCTTCCTGGACTTCCAGTCGAAAGAAGGGCTGTTCATGGCGGCCTATCAACGGGCGGTGCGGCTGTTGCCCGCGTGGCTCGATGCGCCGGAGGACGTGGTCACCCAGGGGTTCTGGGCGACGCTGGACTGGTGGCTCGAGCGCACCGAGGAGTTCGCGACGTCGGACCCGGTGCCCAACCGGATCGCCCAGATCGGCCGGTACGACACCGGGCTCGGGCTGCGCCAGCCGATCGACCGCTTCATGCGGAGCGAGGACCCCTACGGAACCCTCGAGTTCGTCGAGTTCGGCGTGCAACGCGGCGAGGTGCGCGATGACATCGACCCCGAGATGGTGGCCTCGATGCTGGATTGGCTCGCGGAGAAGTTCCAGGACGCACTCGTGTCCGAGGACCTGGACCCGGGGCTGATCCACCGCCGGCCGGAACGCCGCGGCATGCGGATCAAGGAATTCGTCGAGATCCTGCGCGACGGGATCTTCGCGAGGGAGCCGGAGGCGTGAACGGGTCGACGTGGACGGCCTATTACGAGTCGCAGGGGGACCGGGCGCCGCGTGACCTGCTCGTGTCGACCCTCGACGCATTCGGGCCCGGCGCGCGCGATGCGATCGATCTCGGGTGCGGCACCGGGATCGAGACCGTGGCGATCCTGCGGCGTGGGTGGCGGGTGTTCGCGGTCGACGCCGAGCCGGTCGGGATCGAGCGGTTGCTGGTGCGGGCGTCTGCGCCGGAGCGGGAGCGTCTGCAGGCGCAGGTGGGCTCGATCGAAGACGTCGCGTTGCCGACCGCCGACCTCGTGTGGGCCGGGTACAGCCTGTTCTTCATCCCGCCGCAGCGGTTCGCGACGACCTGGACGGGGATCCGGGCCAGCGTTCGACCCGGCGGGCGGTTCGCGGGCCAGCTGCTCGGCGAGCGCGATACCTGGGCCGCCGGCGGAGACGTGAACGCGCACACGTCGCGCCGACGCCGAGGCGTTCTTCGACGGCTGGGCGCTCGAACGGTTCGACGAAGAGGAGAACGACGGGGACGCCTGCTCGGGGCCGAAACACTGGCACCTGTTCCACGTCGTCGCCCGGGCGCCCGGTGTGCTCGGGCCGGCCCTCTAGACTCGCGGGATGCGTCGTTCGAGCAGCATGTGGCGGGCAGCGATCGTCCGGCTCACCCACCGTCCGTGGTTCCGCCGGGTGGCCACCCAGACACCGCCCGGGAAGGCCGTCGCGAACCGGTTCGTGGCCGGCGAGACGCTCGCCGAGGGGATGGCGATCGCGCGCGTGCTGCGCGACGAAGGCATCGCCGCGATGTTGGATTACCTCGGCGAGCACGTCGAGACCCCGGTGCAGGCGCTGGCCGCTCGCGAGGCGTACCTCCGGGCCGCCGGCGCGATCGCGGACGCGGGGGACCTGGACGCCGCGATCGCCGTGAAGCTCACGCAGCTCGGCCTCGACGACTCGCCGGAGGTCTGCTGGGCAAACCTGGCGCCCATCCTGGACGCGGCCGCTCGATCGGGCACCCGCGTCATGATCGACATGGAGAGCCACGACTACGTCGATGCGACCCTGGCGATGGCCGTGCGCGCATGCGAGCGCTACGAACACGCCGGGGTCGCGATCCAGGCGTACCTGCTGCGGACCGAGCGCGACGTGTTCGATCTGCCCCCGGGATGCCGCGTGCGCCTCGTGAAGGGCGCGTACCTCGAACCCTCCGATCTCGTCTACCGGCACAAGCAGGATGTCGACGTCGCGTTCGCCCGGCTGTTCACGACGCTGCTGCAGCGCGGGCACGCGATCGACATCGCGACCCACGATCCCGGACTGATCCACGGCGTGCGCGAACGCGTCGACGAGCTCCAGGATGGCTGGTCGCGGGTGGAGTTCCAGATGCTGTACGGTGTGCGCCGGGACCTGCAGGCGCAGCTCGCCGGCCAGGGGTATCCCGTCCGCGTGTACATCCCGTACGGCACCGAGTGGTACCCGTACCTCACGCGACGGTTGGCCGAGCGGCCCGCCAACCTCTGGTTTTTCGTCTCCAACCTGTTGAGGACATCGCGATGACACAACGAACGGTCGCCCTGCTCGGCGGCGGCAAGATGGCGGAGGCGCTGATCGGCGGGCTGATCCGTTCGGGCGGTCGGACGCCCGACGAGATCATGGTGACGTGTCGCCGGGACGAGCGTGCGCGCGAGCTCGGCGGGAAGTACGGCATCGCGGCCACGCTGGACAACGCCGAGGCCGCGCGCTGGGCCGAGACGCTGGTCCTGATGGCCAAGCCGCAGGACATGGAGGCCTTGCTGGCCCAGATCCGGCCGCACGTGACCCCCGAGGACCTCGTGATCAGCTTTGCGGCGGGGATCCGGACGTCGTTCGTCGAGAAGCACCTGCCCGAGGACGTGCCGGTCGTGCGGGTCATGTCCAACGTGCCGGTGATGGTCGACGAAGCGATGTCGGTCGTGACGGGCGGTCGGTTCGCCACGGAGGAGCATCTCGGGCGCGCCGAGGAGCTGCTGGGGTACGTGGGCAAGGTCCTGCGACTGAACGAAACCCACCTCGACGCGGTGACCGCGACCAGCGGCAGCGGGCCCGCGTATTTCTTCCTGCTGGCCGAAGCGATGATCGAGGCGTGCATCCTGCTCGGGCTGTCGCGTGACGTGGCCACCGAGCTGATCATCCAGACGATGCTGGGCTCGGCCAAGATGCTGCGCGACACCGGCAAGCATCCGGTCGAGCTCCGCGAGATGGTGACGTCGCCCGGCGGCACCACGATCGAAGCGATCCGCCACCTGGAGGAAGCGGGTGTGCGGGCGGCCTTCCTGAACGCGATCGACGCCGCGCGCAAGCGCAGCGAAGAGCTGGCGCAGGGCGGCGACGAGGACGACTGACTCGAAAGGAACCGACATGGGACGTGGAGACCTCAAGAAGGTGCGCAACTCGAAGGACCGCCAGCGCAAGGTGAAGGACCGTGCGAAGAAGGCGGCGTCCGAGAAGGGCGCTGCCCGCAAGGCCGCCAGGAAGAAGTAGTCGTTTCGACGTCGCGACCTTCCGCGGCTACCCCGCCGACGCGACGGTGTTGCGCAGCGTGCCGATCCCCTCGGCGCCGAGCTCGACCTTCGCGCCGGGCCACAGCTGCCATTCGTGGGCCGCGAACGGGTTGAGCGCGAGCGCGTCGCCACGGCCCAGGGGGTCGATGCGAGAGGCCTCCTCGATCGCTGCGAACAGGCTCGTCGCGGTGCCGTTCAGGTTCCCCTTCGCGATCTCCTCGCCGTCGATGCGCACCTGCAGGAACATGACCTGCGGGTCGATCTCGTCGGCGGTCACGACGCAGGGGCCGATCGCGATCGGCACACCGTCGGCGGTGATCACCGGCGCGCCGCTCGCGTCGCGGGCCTGCCAATCGCTCACCAGCGTGTAGCCGAACAGGTGCCGGTCGCTGCGGAACGGATCGTCGGCCGCCGTCTCGAGCCCGAGCACGGCCGCGACCTTCGGCTCGTATTCCAGCCAGGCGGCGCCGGTCGGCCACGGCACGTCCTGCTCGGGGCCGATCAACCGGCGCTCGACGTCCAAGGAGCCGGGTGACAGGAGCGAGGTGGGGAACAACGGCGTCAGGATCCTGGGGCGTTTCACCTTCCAGTCGAAGACGTCGTCGCGCCCCAGCGCGGTTCGCGCCGCATCCAAGACGGTGCCTCGGCTGCTCGAGACGAGACCCTCGAGCGTGGTGGGAAAGGCCGGATGCCCGACGGCGTCGGGCAGATCGACCACCTCACCCTCGAGGATCGCCCCCAGTCGCCGCTGCCCCCCGCGGTCGTAGGTGACGAGCCTCATATGAAAGGGACCGAAGCGTACGCCCGGTGAGGCCCACAATCGAGCAGCCGAACGTCGGTTCTTCGGCCGACGGCGGCCGCGAACCATGGGCGTGCCTGGGGCGCACCGGCTAGCATGGCGTGCCGTACGTCCAGGTTCGTGCAAGAAAAGGGGGCGTTCCCGCGATGACCGAGAAGTTCCGCATCACCTACGCCACGATGTCGGCGGACAACGAGGAGCTCCAGGCCGCCTACGACGCCGCCGTCGAGCGGGCGCGCGCGGAGCTCGGCAAGGCCTACCCCGTGATCGTGAACGGGGAGGAGCGCTGGCGCGACGACGTCTACGAGGAGCCCTCGCCGATCGACCACGACATCGTGATCGGCCGGTTCTCGCAGGCCACGACGCAAGACGTCGACGACGCGGTGGCGGCCGCCAAGGCGTTCCAGCTCACGTGGGATCGGATGGGGTGGCAGGAGCGCGTGCGCATCCTGCGCTCGGTGGCCGACATCATGGAGGAGCGCGTCTTCGACCTGGCCGCCCTGATGGCCTTCGAGGTCGGGAAGAGCCGTCTCGAGGCGCTCGGCGACGTGCAGGAAACGGCCGAGCTGATCCGTTGGAACTGCGACGAGATGGAGAAGCACGACGGCTTCCGCACGCCGATGAGCGGCCTCGGCGCGGCCGGCGACTACTACGACGTGATGCGGCCCCACGGCGTGTGGGCGGTGATCAGCCCGTTCAACTTCCCGATGGCGTTGTCCGGCGGTCCCTCCAGCGGCGCGCTCGTTGCCGGCAACACGGTGGTGCTGAAGCCCTCGAACCAGGGCGCCCTGCTCGGCTACAAGCTCTACGAGTGCTACCGCGACGGTGGCGTGCCCGCCGGCGCGTTCCATCTCGTGACCGGTCGCGGTGTCAACGCCGGCGATCACCTCTGGAAGCACCCCGACGTGAACGGCGTCACCTTCACCGGCTCCTACGGCGTCGGGATGGATATCTTCAAGAACTTCACCAAGGACGTGCCCAAGCCCGTGATCTGCGAGATGGGCGGCAAGAACCCGACGATCGTCACGAAGAACGCCGACATCGACAAGGCGACCGACGGCGTGTTGCGCAGCGCGTTCGGCTTCGGCGGCCAGAAGTGCTCGGCGTGCAGCCGGGTCTTCGTGGAGCGCGAGGTCTACGACGACTTCCTCACCACGTTGAAGACCAAGACGGAGAAGATCAAGGTCGGCAACCCGATCGAGCGCGATGTGTATCTCGGCCCGATCATCAACGAGCCGGCGATGGAGACCTTCGAGGAGGCGTCGGAAGAGGCGCGCAAGAACGGCACGATCGTGACCGGCGGGCAGCGCATCACCGAGGGCGACTTCGGCCGCGGGCTGTTCGTCGAGCCCACGATCGTCGAGGCGCCGGCCGACAGCTGGCTGTGGAAGAAGGAGCTGTTCGTGCCGTTCGTCGCGGTCGCTCCCTTCGATGAGCTCGACGACGCGATCGAGAAGGCCAACGACACGGAGTACGGGCTGACGGCGGGCCTGTTCAGCGAGGACGAGCAGGAGATCCAGGAGTGGCTCGACCGGATCCACGCCGGCGTCGTGTACGTGAACCGGCGGGCCGGCTCGACCACCGGCGCGTGGCCGGGCGTGCAGCCGTTCGGCGGCTGGAAGGCATCGGGCACCACGGGCAAGGCCGGCGGCGGCCCCTACTACGTCATGCAGTACCTGCGTGAGCAGTCCCGGACGGTGATCTCGGAGTGAGCGTGGCGGACTCGACCCTCACCTACGAGGGGCTGGCGAGCCACAGCCGGCCCAAGCTCGTCACGGAGGTTCCCGGTCCCGAGGCGATGGCGCGGATCGATCGCGACCGCAAGGTCACGTCGCCGTCGCTGCCGCGGGCCTATCCCTTCGTGCCGCGCCGCGGGGCCGGTTCGATCGTGGAAGACGTCGACGGGAACATCTACCTGGACCTGAACGCCGGGATCGCCGTCACCTCGACGGGCCACTGCCATCCGACCGTGGTCGAGGCGATCCAGAAGCAGGCCACCGAGCTGCTGCACTACTCCGCCTCGGACTTCTATCTGCCGATCTACTCCGACGTCTGCGAGCGCCTCGACGCCGTGGCGCCGTTCGCGGGCCGACAGGCGCGCTCGTTCCTCACCAACTCCGGGACGGAGGCGGTCGAGGCGGCGATCAAGCTCGCGCGGTACGCGACCGGCCGTCAGAACCTGATCGGGTTCTATCAGTCCTTCCACGGGCGGTCGATGGGGTCCGTGTCGCTCACCGCGTCGAAGGCGAAGTACCGCACCCACTTCGGGCCGCTGCTGCCCAGCGTCTATCACTCCTTCTATGGGGACTTCGACTACCTCGAGGAGGTCCTGTTCAAGCGGGTCGTGTCGCCCGGCGAGGTCGCCGCCATCGTGGTCGAGTCCTGGCTCGGTGAGGGCGGCTACGTCATCCCGCCCGATGGCTGGTTCCGGTACCTGCGAGAGCTCTGCGACCACCACGGCATCCTGCTCGTCTGCGACGAGGTCCAATCCGGGGTCGGGCGCAGCGGCACGATGTGGGCGATCGAGCAGGAGGGCGTCACCCCCGACATCATCACGTCGGGCAAGGGCATCGCCAGCGGCCTGCCGCTGGGCGCGATGATCGCCCGCGAGGACCTGATGGTCTGGGAGCTGGGCGCCCACGGCTCGACCTACGGTGGATCGCCGCTGTCGTGTGCGGCGGCGCTTGCGACCTTCGACGTGATCGATCGCGAGGGACTGATGGCCAACGCGAGCAGCCGTCGGCGAGGTGCTGCTGGCGGGGTTCCGCGACATCGCGAGCCGACACCCGCTCATCACCGAGGTGCGAGGCCGGGCGCTGTGGATCGGGCTGTCGATCGCCGATCACGACCAGGCGTCGATGATCGAACAGATCGCGTTTCGCAAGGGCCTGCTGATCCTCGGGTGCGGCGACGCGGACATCCGGATCAGCCCGCCCTTGGTCTTCCGCGAAGACCAGGCGCAGGCCGCGCTGGAGATCTTCGAAGAGGTTCTCACCGAGGTCGAAGCGAGGGCGTAGATGGGCCTGGCGCCCGACACGCTGACGTTCGATTGCGCCGATCCTGTCGGCGTGGCGACGTTCTGGGCTGCGGCGCTGGGGTTCGAGCTGGTCGACCCCGACCCGCTGGGGTCGTTCGTCGCGGATCCGGCAGGCGCGAACGCCGGCCTGTTCTTCCAGCCGGTGCCGGAGCCGAAGACGGCAAAGAACAGAGTGCACCTCGATGTGCGTCCCAGCGGTTCGATGGCCGAGGAGGTCGAGCGGCTGCAAGGGCTCGGGGCGACCGTGCGCGGCTTCATCGAGGTCGAGGGCAGCTTCTGGACGCAGATGCGTGACGTCGAAGGCAACGAGTTCTGCGTGCTCCGTGGCCCCCGTGACGGGTGGTCGCCCGGTGAGCTCTAGGGCGGCGGGGACATGAGCAAGGTCGCGACGATGCAGGAGGCCGTGCGCGCCCTCGTGCACGACGGCGACACCGTGGCGATCGAGGGCTTCACGCACCTGATCAACTTTGCGGCCGGCCACGAGATCATCCGCCAGCGTCGGCGGGACCTCACGTTGGCCCGGATGACGCCCGACGTGATCTACGACCAGATGATCGGCGCCGGCGTGGCCTCCAAGCTGATCTTCAGCTGGATGGGCAACCCGGGGGTGGGCAACCTGCACGCGGTCCGGCGCCGGATCGAGCACGCCGATCCCGAGCCGCTCGAGATCGAGGAGTACTCGCACTTCGGGATGGTCTCGCGCTACATGGCGGGCGCCGCCAACCTGCCGTTCTTCCCGATCCGCAGCTACTACGAGTCCGACATCCCCAAGGTGAATCCGAAGATCGTGCCGATGACCTCGCCCTATGAGGACGCCACCGAGGTCTACGTCGTGCCCGCGCTGCAGCCCGACGTGGCGATCGTCTCGGCGCAGCGGGCCGACGCCGAGGGCGACACGCAGATCTGGGGGCTCCTGGGCTGTCAGAAGGAAGTCGCGTTCGCGGCCAAGCGCGTGATCGTCGTCGTGGAGGAGATCGTCGAGGAGGCGACGATCCGTCGCGATCCCAACCGAACCCTGATCCCCGGCGCGATCGTGGACGCGGTCGTCGAGGAGCCGTTCGGCTGTCACCCGAGCTTCGCGCAGGGCTACTACGACCGTGACAACCGCTTCTATCTCGAATGGGACGCGATCGCGAAAGACCCCGAGACGCTGGCGGCCTGGCTCGACGAGTGGGTCTACGGGCTGGAGAACCACCGCGCGTACGTCGAGAAGTTCGGCGCCGCCTACTGGGATGCGCTGCGGCCCGAGCAGGCCTTGTCCGGCGAGGTCGACTACGGGAGGTACGCGTGAGCGACGCGGCCTACACGAAGAACGAGATCATGATCGCGGCGAGCGCCCGGCTGCTGGGCGGCGCGCGCAACTGCTTCGTCGGCGTGGGCCTGCCCAACATCGTGTGCAACCTCGCACAGCGAACCGTCGCCTCCGAACTCCAGCTGATCTATGAATCCGGCGTCTACGGGGCGCGACCCGCGCGGCTGCCGTTGTCGATCGGCGACCCGACGCTTGCGACGGGCTCCACCTCGATCGTGTCGATGTACGAGCTCTTCGCCTACTACCTGCAGCGCGGGCACGTCGATGTGGCGTTCCTCGGCGGCGCGCAGATCGATCGGTTCGGCAACCTGAACACGACGGTGATCGGCGACTACGACCATCCGACGGTCCGGCTGCCCGGCTCGGGCGGGGCCTGCGAGATCGCGATCCACGCGCGCCAGGTGCTCGTGATCATGCGGCAGGCGCAGCGGTCCTTCGTCGACCAGCTGCACTTCCGCACGTCGCCCGGGCACAGCGGGGATCCCGCGCACGACGCCGCCCGTGGGTGGTCCGGCAGCGGCCCGACCAACGTCGTCACCGATCTCGGCACGTACGGGTTCGACGAGACGACGGGGGAGATGACGCTGCACACGATGCACCCCGGCGTCACGCTCGAGGATGTCCGCGCCAACACGGGGTGGGAGCCTCGAGTGGCCGGCGCGGTGGGCGAGACGCCGGCGCCGAGCACCGAGGAGTTGCGGCTGATCCGCGAGGAGCTCGATCCCACTGGGATCTACACGAAGTAGGGTTTTCGCCATGACCGAGGAGCCGCGCGCCGACGACGCCGAGACCGAACCCGAGGAGACGGACTGGGCCGAGGAGATCAAGCGCCTGCGCGCCGCGCGCGGCGAGCAGCTGGCCGCGCGGCTGGCCGAGGACACCGACAAGGAGCCACCGGTCACATGAGCCACGTGTTCCCGCGGGTCGCCCGCGAGCTGCCGAGGGCGGTGGCGGCCGAGGGCGCCTGGATCACCGACGCGGACGGCCGGCGCTACCTCGATGCCGCGGGCGGCGCCGTCGTCGTCGGCGTCGGCCACGGTGATCGGTCGTTGATCGAGGCCGCCGAGCGGCAGCTCGCACGCACGCAGTACGTGCACGGCTCGATGTTCACCACCGAGTCGTTGGAGGACTACGCCGATGCCCTCGCGCCGTTGCTGCCGATGGACGCGGCGCGCATCTACCCGGTGAGCGGCGGGTCCGAGGCGGTGGAGACCGCCATCAAGATGGTCCGCGCCTATCACCTGGCGATCGGGCAGGGAGGCCGTTCGACGATCATCGCGCGACGTTCGTCGTATCACGGCAACACGCTGGGCGCGCTCGACCTCTCGGGCAAGGAGCCGCTGCGCAAGCCCTACACGCCCTGGCTCGGCCGGTTCCTGCACGCGCCGCCCGCCTACGAGTACCGCTGCGAGAACCCCCGTCACCCGGAAGGCTGCGGTGCGTGGCACGCCGACGAGCTCGAGCGGATGATCGAGTCCTACGGGCCGGACACGATCGCCGCCTTCATCGCCGAGCCCGTGGCCGGCGCCACGCTCGCCGCCGCCGTGCCGTGTGAGGACTATTGGCCCAGGATCGTCGAGGTCTGCCGTCGCTTCGGCGTCCTCGTGATCGCCGACGAGGTGATGACCGGGTTCGGGCGTACGGGCCGCTGGTTCGGCGTCGATCACTGGGACGTCCGGCCCGACATCGTCACGGCCGGCAAGGGCACGACGAGCGGCTACGTGCCGTTCGGGTTCGCCGCGTGCACGGGCGAGATCTTCGAGGCGATCGCACCGAAGGGGTTCGTGCACGGGTTCACCTGGTCGCACAACGCGCTCGGCGCCGCGGTGGCGCTGGCGACCCTCGAGCGATTGCGCGACGACGACCTCATCGGCCGGTCCGAGAAGCTCGGTGCCACCCTTCGGACCGAGCTCGCCACCGCGCTGGCGGATGTCGCCTCGGTCGGCGACGTCCGCGGGCTCGGCATGATGCTCGGGATCGAGCTGGTCGCCGATCGCGCCACGAAGGAGCCGTTCCCGCGGTCCGCACAGGTCACGGAGCGGGTGGTGGCGGCGGCGCGGGAGGCCGGACTGCTCCTCTACTCCTCGACCGGGCACGCCGACGGTGTCGACGGCGACCTGCTGATGCTCGGTCCGCCGTTCGTCCTGACGGACGACGACGCCGCCACGCTGGTCGAGCGGACCGTGGCGGCGATCCGCGCCGTGTCGTGAGCGGCGACGTCTCACTGATCGTCGAGCGAGGCACGCGCATCTACGATCACGGCCCGCAGCACCCCCTGCGCCCCGATCGCGTGCTGCTCACCTGGGATCTGATCGAGGCCTGCGGCCTGGACCGGCTCCCGAACGTGCAGGTCAGCGGTGCCGAGCCCGCCTCGGTGCTGGATCTCGAGCGTGTGCACACGTCGGCGTTCATCGACGCCACCACACGCGCGGGGCACGGCGAGGGCGGCGACTGGGGTCGGTTCGGGTACGGTCCGGGCGACAACCCGATCTTCGCGGACATGCACGAGGCCGGCGCGCTCGTCTGCGGCGCCTCCGTCGCCGCCGCAGCCGCGGTCTGGCGTGGCGACGCGGAGCACGCGTTCAACGCGTCGGGCGGCCTGCATCACGCGATGCCCGATCGCGCGAGCGGGTTCTGCGTGTACGACGATCCCGCCGTTGCCATCGCGTGGCTGTTGGCCGCCGGTGCCCAGCGGGTGGCCTACGTCGATGTCGACGTGCATCACGGCGACGGTCCGCAGGCGATCTTCTGGAACGACCCGCGGGTGCTCACCGTGTCGCTGCACGAGTACGAGCCGCCGTTCTTCTTTCCGGGGACGGGTGGCATGCAGGAGCGCGGCGGGCCCGACGCGCCGGGGAGTGCGATCAATGTGCCGTTGCCCCGCGGCACCGGTGACGGCGCATGGCTCGAGGCGCTCCGTGCGATCGTGCCGCGAGCGGTCACCGAGTTCGCTCCCGACGTGCTCGTGACGCAGCTGGGCTGCGACACCCATCACACCGATCCGCTGGCCGAGCTGCGGCTCACGACCCGCGCGTACCGCGAGGGGGCCGCGGTCCTGCACGAACTCGCGCATGGCGCGGCGAAAGGGAGGTGGGTCGCCACCGGCGGGGGCGGCTACCGGTGGGCGCACGTCGCACCGCGGGCGTGGACGCTCGCGTTCGCCGAGATGGCCGGTGCCGCGGGGGACCTGCCCGACGAACTCCCGACCGCCTGGGTGGAACATGCCGCCGCGCGCGCCGGCGAACCGGTGCCCACCACGTTCTCGGAACCCTCGCTCGCGATGCACGCGGCCGACGACGAGGCCGCACGGGTCGTGGCCGCGGTCTCCGACATAGTGTGGGGCTGATGGCACGCACGAAGCTCATCTGCACGCTCGGACCGGCGAGCGCGACGCCCAAGATGGTGCAGGGCCTGGTGCGCGCGGGCGCCTCGGTGTTCCGGCTGAACTTCTCCCACGGCACGCCCGAGGAACACGCGCGCATGGTCGAGCTGATCCGCGAGGCGGAGGAGGCAACCGGGAAGCCGCTGGCCGCATTGGTCGACCTGCCGGGGCCGAAGGTGCGGCTCGGTTCGGTGCGCCCGGACCCGTTCACCTGCAAACCGGGACAGCGCTTCGAGCTGCGACCCGATGGCGATGGTGACGACCGGGGCGCCTCGACCACCTATCCGGAGCTCGCGAACGACCTGACGGTCGGCGATCGGATCCTGCTCGCGGACGGCGCGGTGGAGCTCATGGTCGACGGCATCGACGGCGACGTCGTCAAGACGCAGTGCACCGCAGGGGGTGTGGTGCGAAGCGGGCAGGGAGTGAACGTGCCCGCGGAGCGTCTCGGACTGCCCGGCGTCACCGAGCGCGACCGCGCCGGCCTGGCGCGGGCGCTCGACCTCGGGGTCGATCTGGTTGCGCAGTCGTTCGTGCGGACGCCCGAGGATCTCCGCCAGCTTCGCGCGGCGATGGGGGACCGAACCGTGCCGATCGTGGCCAAGATCGAGACGCGACCGGCGGTGACGAACGTCGAGGGCATCCTGGCGGAGGCCGACGCGCTGATGATCGCGCGCGGCGACCTCGGGGTGGAGCTCCCGATGGAGCAGATCCCGCTCATCCAGAAGGAGCTCGTGCGCGCGGCTCGCGAGGCCGGCCGCCCCGCGATCGTGGCGACCCAGATGCTGGAGTCGATGATCCACGCGCCGCGACCCACGCGGGCCGAGGCCACCGACGTCGCCAACGCCGTGCTGGACGGCGCCGATGCCGTGATGCTGTCCGGTGAGACCGCGGTCGGGGACTACCCGTTCGAATCCGCGTCTGCCGCGACGACGATCGCCGCCTACGTCGAGCTGGAAGGGGACCCGTTTCGCGCGGGGCAGCCGCCCTGCCGGCACCGGAGTCGAGGGGGCGGCCGTCGCGCACGCGGCCGCCGCGATCCCCGGCGGTGATCTCGGCGTCGTCGCCATCACGTGCTACACCGAGACCGGGCGGACCGCTCGGCTGCTGTCCGCCGAACGTCCCCGGGTGCCGGTGTACGCGTTCGTCCCGCCGCTGGACGTCCAGCGCACGATGTGCCTGCAGTGGGGGGTCGAGGCGCTGCCCGCGACCCCGCCCGTCGACACCGACGGCATGATCGCGCTGATGGACCGCGGCCTGCAGGCGCACGGGCTCGCCTCGGTCGGGGACGCCGTCGTGATGGTGGCCTCGTCGCCGGCGGGGCGCACGACGACGAACATGCTCAAGATCCACAAGGTCGGTTCGCCGGTTCGCTAGGTCGGATCGGCGGCGCGCGGCGAGCATCCCGACCAGCTCGGTGAGCGCGACGTACGTCACGGCGGCCTGCTCCATCAGTTCGTCTTCGAACAGCGCCTCGACATCGGTGTCTTCCTGGATGTTGCAGTCGCGTGCCGACGACGAGCCGGATGTCGTTGAGGCAGCGCATCCACGCGAGCGTTTCCTCGGCGTCGAGGTGCGTCGCGTTGCGCGGTCGCGCGAAGCACGGCGGCCGCCTCCCGCTTGCCGGCGCGCAGGGCATCGCCCATGAGCTGCTCGAAGCCCAGCGATTCCATCGGATCGTCGATCGACGCCGGTGGGAAGAGTCGCTCCAGCCCCGGCTCGCCCACCGCCTCGGGATCATCGATCAGCTCCGCGAGCTGGCGCGCGAGCGACGCGAGGAGGTCACGCAGGTCCTCGGGCAGTTCCACGTCGACGCCGCCGCCGTACGACGAGGAGATCTTGACGCGCGCCATCATCGATCCTGCTGGAGGGTCGCCCAGAGCCCGTACCCGTGCAGCGTCGCCACGTGTGCTTCACAGCGTTCCTTCGGTCCGTTCGCCACGACCGCCTTGCCTTTCGTGTGGACATCCATCATCAAGCGCTCCGCCTCGGCCCGGGGGAATCCGAACACCTTCTGGAACACCCAGGTCACGTAGGTCATCAGGTTGATCGGGTCGTTCCAGACGATCACGATCCACGGGATGTCGCGCTCGGTCGTGACATCGACGTCGGGGTCGCGGACGATCGTGGGTGCGGACGCCATGTCGGCGCTCACGGGTCGATCGTGGTCGCGGGGGCGGCGCGACGCACCCGGCGAACGCCCCAGCGGTACAACGGCGGGGTCAGGACGCGAAACACCTGCAACGCGGCGAGCCACCGGGGGATCGAGTACTCCGGCGCGATGCCCTCGCGCACCACTTTGACGATCGCCTCGGCGATCCGCTCGGGTGCCATCACGAAGCGCTTGGGCACGTTGGTCTGCGGGAAGCCCTCGGTCGCGACGAGACCCGGGTTCACGGCCGTGACGAGCACGCCGGTGCGATCGGCGTCGTAGGCCAGCGACTCGCTGAAGGCGACGACCGCGTGCTTCGTGGCGGTGTACACGGCCGAGCCGGGAGGGGCGAACCGACCTGCGAGCGAGGCGACGTTCACGATATGGCCGTGTCCCCGCTTGGTCATGCCGGGCAGGAACGCCCGCGTGGCGTGCAGCACCGCCAGCAGGTTCACGCGCACGAGCGCATCGATCTGCTCGTGCGAGAGGGTCACGAACTCGCCGCCGCCGGGGATGCCCGCGTTGTTGATCAGCACGTCCACCGGGCGGCCGGTGAGCTCCTTGACCAGACCGGGGAGCTTCTCCAGCTGCGCGGTGTCGGTCACATCGCCCTTCCAGGCGAGCGCCCGGCCCCCGGCGCGTTCGATCCGCTCCGCGAGCGACTCGAGCCGGTCGATCCGGCGCGCGACGAGGACGACGCGGGCTCCTCGCTGGGCGAACGCGACCGCGGTGGCCTCGCCGATCCCCGACGATGCGCCGGTGATCACGACCACCGCGTCTCGAAGCTCCATCGGATCTCCTCGCCTAAGCTGGCTGACAGATGCCCTCCGACGTTATCGAAGCTCACGTCCGCCGACTTCCGGCGCTGGATCGGGCGTCGTGGACCCCTCGCCCCGTGGAGAGAACCGAGCTCGAGCGGGCGTTGCTCGCCGGGCTCGTGGCCGGTTGGGCCACCCACCCGCTGGACAACGTCCGCGGGAACGCGCAGCTGTTGCTCGACCGCGACCCGGACAAGGAGTTCGGGCTCACCGGTCTGCAGGACGGTCGCACGCTGGACGGGGTGCTCGACCTGGTCGAGGCCGCCGCCGGCGCGCCGATCGACCGCGAGGCGCGTACCGGGCCGGTCGAGATCCGCCCGGGGCCGATCCTCGACGCGTGCGGACCGGCGGCCGAGCGGCTGCGTCTTGCCTGTGATCGAGGAGATCGGGTCGTGCTCGCGACCGGGCATCCCGTCGGGCTTGCGTACCTGTACCACGAGCTCGCCGCGCGCCTGTCGGCGCGCGGCGCCCGGGTGGTCACCCCCGCCGGCGGGGCTCGCTGGCGCGAGCCCCGCCTCGACCACGACTGGGCGCTCGCCTATTGGGACGGCGTCGCGGTCCTCACCGACACGCGCGAGCCGCGCCACACCCACTGGCCGTTCGCGATGCAGCGGATCCTCGAGGCGGAGGAGCCCGATCTCGTCTTCGCCGATCACGGCTTCGCCGGCGCGGCGATCGAGGCCGGCGTCGAGACGATCTCGATCGCCGACGTGAACGATCCGGCGCTGTTGGTCGCCAGGGCCCAGGGTCGCACCGAGCACGTGCTCGTCTTCGACGACCACGTGGACCCCAACGCCTACTGGCCCGTGTTCCTCGCGTTGGTGAACGAGCCTCAGGACGCCGGCGCGAGATAGCGCTGGGGGTCTTCCAGGAACGACGCGAGACATGCCGCCGAGCAGAAGTAGTACGTGCGTCCCTCGTGGATCGTCTGGAAGCGGGCATCGGCCACCGGGACGGTCATGTGACAGACCGGGTCGATCTCCTCGTGGACGGCGGGCTCGGCAACGACGGCGACCGGGAGCGCACCGCCGGCTCGCAGCTGCACCAGCTCGGCCATGATGGCCACCGCGATGTCCTGGGTCGGCAGATGGCCGAGGTCCAGTCCCGCCGGTGCGTGCACGCGAGCGAGCGCCCCGGCGTCGGCGCCGCGGTCCCGAAGGTATCCGAGCACGGTTTCCGCCCGTCGATCGGAGGCGACCAGCCCGATGTAGGCGGCGCCGCTCGCGAGCGCGGCCTCCAACGCCGTCTCGTCGTAGTGACCTTGCGTGGCGACGACCACGCACGAAGCCGGGGTGACCCCGGCCGCGCGGAGGTCGAGCCGGTCGATCACGGTGGGCACGCCCGGGTGGTCGCCGGCGGCGCCGCCGTCGTCGACGACCGCCGATCGCCAGCCGAGCGCGACCGCCATCTTGGCAAGGGCGTCCACGACCGGCGAGCGGCCGATCACGATCACCAACGGTGCGGGCAAGACCGGCTCCACGTAGACCTCCAACGCCCCCTCGCTCTGGCAGGCGATCGGCACGGTGACGACGCCGTCGCGGGCGTGCCCCTCGAGTTCCTCGGGCGTCCCGAGGAACAAGAGCTTCGGCTCGCCGTCGTCCAGCGTCCGCATGCCCTCGCGGATCACCGTCGGCTCGGCACACGCGCCGCCGATCCATCCGTGGATCGTGCGATCGGGCGTGATCAGGGCCGTCGCGCCCGGCTGGCCCGACGACGGGGCTCGACGCCAGACGACGGTCGCGAGCACGAACGGTTCCCCGCGTGCCGACAGCTCCGAGGCGAGCGCCAGCACCTCCGGTTTCACGCCGAGGCCGCCTGGATCGCCTCCCAGACCTTGGCGGAGGTCAGCGGCATGTCGATGTTCGTCACGCCGAGCGGTCGCAGGGCGTCGATCACCGCGTTCACGTAGGCGGCGGGGGAGCCGACGGTGGCCGACTCGCCGACGCCCTTGGCGCCGATCGGGTGGTGCGGCGAGGGCGTCACGGTGTCGAACAGCTCGAACGTCGGCGTCTCCATCGACGTCGGCAACAGATAGTCCACGAAGTTCGTGCCGATGCAGTTGCCGGCCTCGTCGAACGTGATCAGCTCCATCGCCGCGATGCCGTAGCCCTCCGTGAGACCGCCGTGGATCTGACCCTCGACGATCATCGGGTTGATCCGCACGCCGCAATCGTCGACCGCGACCATCCGCTTGACCTCCCACACGCCCGTCTCCGGATCGACCTCCACCGCGACGGCGTACGTGCCGAACGGGAACGTCAGGTTCGGCGGGTCGTAGTAATAGGTGCCCTCGAGACTGGACTCCATCCCGTCCGGGAAATCGGTGTACGCGGCGAACGCAACCTCCTGGATCGTCTTGACCCGATCGGGGGCGCCTTTGACCGAGAATCGCCCCTCCTCGTACTCGATGTCCTCTTCGGAGACCTCCAGCAGGTGCGCGGCGAGCTTCATCGCCTTCTCGCGGACCCGTCGCGCCACCATCGCGGTGGCGGCGCCGACGGTCGGCGTCGAGCGGGACGCGTAGGTGCCGAGCCCGTACGGCGTGTTGTCCGTGTCGCCGTGCATGACCTTGATGTCCTCGGGCTGGATGCCGAGCTCCGAGGAAACGATCTGCGCGAAGGTGGTCTCGTGACCCTGACCTTGGGTGATCGAGCTGATCTTCAGGATCGCCTTGCCCGTCGGATGGATCCGCAGCTCGGCGCCGTCGTTCATCTTGACGCCGATGATGTCGTAGTCCTTGTGCGGCCCCGCGCCGACGACCTCGGTGAACGACGCCATCCCCACGCCCCAGAGCTTCCCGTCGGCGCGTTTCTTCTCCTGCTCCTTGCGCAGATCGGTGTAGCCGATCTTGTCCAGCGCGATGTTCATCGCCGTCTCGTAGTCGCCCGAGTCGTACTCGAACCCCGTGGCCGAGTGGTACGGGAACTGCTCGGGTTGGATGAAGTTCTTCCTGCGGAGCTCGGCCGGGTCGATGTCGAGCTCGTAGGCGGCGTTCTGCACCAGGCGCTCGATCAGGTAGGAGGCCTCGGTCACGCGGAACGAGCACCGGTACGCGACGCCGCCGGGCGCCTTGTTGGTGTAGGCCCCCTCGGCGGAGACGTGCACCGCGGGAAGGTCGTAGGAGCCGCTCACGATGTGGAACAGCCCGACCTTGAACTTCGAGGGCTGGGCGTCGGCGTAGAACGCGCCTTCGTCCGCCAAGAGTGACGCTCTGAGTCCCAGCATCGTGCCGTCGGACTGCAACGCCATCTCGCCGTGCATGTGGTAGTCGCGCGCGAACCCCGTCGAGATCAGGTTCTCGCTGCGTTCCTCGATCCACTTCACCGGCTTGCCCAGCAGGAGCGAGGCCGCGGTCGCCACGACGTATCCGGGATACACCGGCACCTTGTTCCCGAAGCCGCCGCCGAGGTCGGGGGAGATCACGCGGATCTTCTCCTCCGGGAGCCCCGTCACGAGCGCGAACACGGTCCGGATCAGGTGTGGCGCCTGGGACGTCATGTAGATCGTCGCCTGGCCCGTGGCCGGATCGACGTCGGCGACGCAGCCGCACGTCTCCAGCGGCGAGGGGTGACAACGCGGGTAGAAGGTGTCGAGGCTGACCACCTTGTCCGCCTTGGCGAAGGCCGCGTCGGTGGCCTCCTTGTCGCCGGCCTCCCAGTCGTAGATGTGGTTGTCCGTCTGCCCGTCCTTCTCGTCACGGATCAGCGGCGCGTCGGCCTCGAGCGCGCGCTGGGGCGTCACGATCGGATCGAGCGGGTCGTAGTCCACGTCGATCAACTGCAGCGCATCCTTGGCGATGTAGGGGTCGGTCGCGATCACCGCGGCGACCTCCTGGCCCTGGTACCGCACCTTGTCGGTCACGAGCACGGCCTGCGTGTCGCCCGACAGCGTCGGCATCCATGCCAGGTTGTGCTGGGCCATCAGTTCGCCGGTCACGACGGCCACCACACCCGGCAGCGCGGAGGCCGCCGACGCGTCGATGCCCTTCAGGGTCGCGTGCGCCCACGGGGAGCGCAGGATCGACATGTACAGCTGGCCCTTCAGGTTGATGTCGTCGATGTAGTTGCCGCGCCCGCGGATGAAGCGGTCGTCCTCGACGCGACGAACGCTGTGCCCGACGCCGCGGATCTCTTCGCGCTCGGTGACCATCGTGTGTTCGGCTCCTTCCTTAGGCGGTCGCGCTGGCGGTCTCGCCGGCGCTCGCCTGTGCGGCGGCACGGATCGCCGCCACGATGTTCATGTAGCCCGTGCAGCGGCAGATGTTGCCCGAGATCGCGTGTCGGACATCGTCGTCGCTCGGGTCGGGGTTCTCTTCGAGCAGGGCGGCCCCCACCAGCATCATGCCCGGCGTGCAGTAGCCGCACTGCAGACCGTGGTGCTCCTTGAAGGCGGCCTGGATCGGGTGCAACGTCGCGCCGTCCATGAGGCCCTCGACCGTCGTGATCGAGCGTCCCTCGGCCTGGACCCCGAACAGGGTGCAGGACTTCACGGGCGTGCCGTCGAGCAGCACCGTGCACGCGCCGCAGCTGGTCGTGTCGCACCCGATATGGGTGCCGGTGAGCTCGAGTTCTTCGCGGATCAGGTGCACCAGCAGGAGCCGAGGCTCGACGTCGACCGTGTGCTCGGTGCCGTTGACCGTGAGCGTGACCTGCATCGCCGTTCCTCCCTCAGCCCGCGTTCGCCATCTCGAGCGACCGGGCGAGCCCGCGTCGCACGTAGACCTCGATCATGTGTCGTTTGTACGTCTCGGTGCCGCGCACGTCGGTGACGGGATGCGCGGCCGCGGCCGCGAGCCGACCCGCCTCCGCGAACGCGTCGTCGGAGGGCGCCCCGCCCGCCAGCGAGGTCTCGGCGTCGGTCGCGTGGACGTTCTTCGAGTCGACGCCCGTCAGGCCGATGCCGGCCCGCCCGATCGAGCCGTTGTCGAGGGTGAGCGTGACGGCGGCGGCGACGGTCGCGAAGTCGCCGACCTTGCGCTCGAGCTTCAGGTACGTGCCGCCGGATCGGGCCGCCGGCGTCGGCACGCGGACCTCCGTGAGGAGTTCGTTCGGTGCGATCGTCGTCGTGAAGGTGTCGACGAGGAACTCGTCGATCGGGACGGTGCGCTCGCCGCTCGAGCTCCGGAGCACGACGCTGGCGCCCATCGCCAGCATCACCGCGCCCAGATCGCCCGCGGGGTCGGCGTGCGCGAGGGAGCCGCCGATCGTGCCGAGGTTGCGAACGAGGGGGTCGGCGATCTGTGGCGCCGCCGCGGCGATCGTGGGATAGCGGCCGATCACCTCGGATCGGATCAGCTCGTTGTGGCGGGTGAGCGCCCCGATCGTCAGCGTTCCGCCGGACTCGGCGATATCGCGAAGCCCATCGATCGGATTCACATCGATCAGATGCTCGGGAGCGGCGAACCGGAGTTTGAGCAACGGGATCAGGCTCTGCCCGCCCGCCAGGACCTTGGCGTCCTCCCCGTATCGATCGAGGAGTTCGAGTGCTTCCTCGACGGTCGACGTGCGGTGGTACTCGAAACGCGACGGCAACATCGCGACCCCTCCTCACTGCCGGGGACACGGATCGGCGGCAGGCTTGCATCACAACACGGGTTGCGAGAACGGGCAAACCCGAGCGAGCGTCGGCGCCCGCCGTTGCGATGCGGAAGGAGCGGGTTGGTCAGCAGCGGAACAGCTTGGTTGCGCTGCTCGAGGCAGAACCGCTTGTCGCCCGGATACCGAGCGACGACCTTGCATCGTCCCGACCGTGCGCGCGGGAACGAGCTCGCGTATCGGCTGTCGGTGAAGCCGTCACCGTTGCTATCGGTCTTCCCGGCAAGCGCGGCACGCTTCGAGCCCACTCGGACCCACGCGCCGGACCGCTTCCGGAACAGACGAACGACCACGTGCTTGCCGGCACGCGCGGGCGACACACGGCCACGGACCGCCACCCGGTGCTTGGCCGGCCCGCACCTTGACGACGGCGCTCGTCCTCGTGTCGTCGTTGACGATGGTGCCCGTCGCCTGGCCGGTCGAGATCGCCGCGCCGGCCGAGGGGTTCAGCAGGCTCAGGAACAGGATCTCGTTGTGCTCGAGGGTTCCGTCGCCGTGCACCGTCACGTCGATCGTGCCCGTCGGTCTGATCCGCGACGAAGGCGAGGTTGCCGGTCGCGGCGGTGTAGTCCGTCGGCGCGCTCGCGGTCCCGTCGCTGAGGGCGAAATCGACGTCCACGGCCGTCGTGGTCTCGCCGCTTCGCGTCACGGAGAACGTCAGCGTTGTCGTGCCGGCGCCACCCTCGCGCTTCGACGCTCCCGTCACGGTGAGGACCGCGGATCCCGGCGGGATCGGATCGTTGTCGACGATCGTCACGACGACGTCCGTCGTCGCTGCCGAGCGTGGCGTTGACGGGCGAGCTGATGACGACGTCGAAGGTTTCGTCGCCCTCGCTCGCGACATCGCCGACCACCTCGATCAACACGGTCTTGCTCGTCTCGCCCGGGGCGAAGTCCAATTGGCCGGCGTCGGCGACGTAGTCGTTGTCGGCGACCGTGGCCGTATCGTCGGCGGTCGTCCAGTCGACGGAGACGTCCAGGCCGCTCGCGGCCGACAGCGTCACATCGACGGTGGCGAACGAAGCGTCACCCGTCTGACCCTCCGGGACGGACACGGGGGAGCCGACCGACACGGATGGCGGCGCATCGTTGTCGAGGATCGTGCCCGTTGCCTCGCCGTCGGCGATCTCTGCCCCCTTCGCCCCGGAGAGCTTCAGGAAGAAGGTCTCGTCCACCTCGTCGAGCGCATCGCCGATGATCGTGACGGAGACGGTTCGCGTCAGTTTGTGACCCGCGAACCGGATCTTGCCCGATCGAGGGATGTAATCGACCGAAGCGTGTGGCGGTGCCGGGCGCGGTCGAGAAGTTGAGCGTCGATTTGCCCCTCGTGTCCTGCGTGACGGTGAACACGGCGGTGGTCGTGCCGCCGGTTCCCTCGCCGACGCTCACGTCGGCAACGGACACCGACGGCAGGACGGCGCGGACGCCCGAGCAGCGCCAGCCCCCTCATATGGGACGATCGCGGCGGCACCGACGACGGCGATCGCGACGGCGCGCGCGATGAGGGAACGGTGTGGGGCGGGCATGATCGGCTCTCCTGTGGGATGGGGAAACGCTGAGGATAGCGGTTCCTCCCTCGTGGAACGAGCACCCTTGGCCCTAGGCGGTCGCTTCGGTCGGTCGGACGTTCGACGGCGGCCGACCCGCGGCCGCGCGCGGTCGTGCGCGAGTGGGCAGAACTGGGGCTGGACGCCGTCATACCCAAGCCCCTACCCTGGGCGGACACCTATGAGTACACGTTTCACCCAAGCCCGGCTGTTGACCGTGAACGAGGTCGCTGACCTCCTGCGCGTATCGAGGATGACCGTCTACCGGCTGATCAAGGAGGGCCAACTCAAGGCCCTGCGGGTCGGCCGGAGCTATCGACTCCGTGAGGATGACGTCGACGAGTACCTGAGCGCTCGGTACACCGAAGCGATCTAGCACACCCCACGTACGCCCACGCGATCGCGGCAGGGCCTCCGGTGAAGCCTGGAGGATCTGTCCATGAACGAGCACGAACAGCTCGTGGATCGAGCGGCGCGCCATGCCCACACCGTCCTGTTCCTGGGCGGCATGGACGCGGGCAAGTCCACCCTCGCACGGGCGACGGCCGCGTTCGCCCTGCGGGTCGGTCGATCGGTCGCCTACATCGATGCCGACGTCGCCCAAAAGACGATCGGTCCGCCCACCACCGTCGGGATGAAGCACATCCGCAAGCCCGACGACCTCACGCTCGAGGCGCTCTCGCACGCCGATGCCCTCGGGTTCGTGGGGTCGACGTTCCCGCAGGACGACCTGGTCGCCCTGATCGGCGCGCTGCAGCGCCTGCGCGATCGGGCTCGCACCGAGGGCGCCGACCTGCTGATCGTCGACACCGGCGGCGAGGTCTCGGGGATCGGCGGCGAGCTGCTGAAGTACTACATGGTGGACGTGCTCGAGCCCGACCTCGTGATCGGGCTGGCGCGCGGACAGGAGCTGGAGCCGATCTTCGGCATCGTCGATCGATTCTTCGGGATCGAGACGATGAGCGCGCCCGTGCATCCCGACGTCGTGCTGACGAGTGTCGAAGAGCGCACGACATCGCACGCGAAGGCCATGGCTCGGTACTTCGAGGCCGGGGAGCAGCAGCGGTTCCGGATCAAGCCGACGGTCTTCGTGCCCACCCTGCCGCCGCTGTACGACCTGCAGGCGCTCGACCGTCTCCTGGTCGGTCTCTCCGATGGGCGAGGCGGTTTCATCGGGCTGGGGCTGCTCGGATACGTGCCGCAGGACGCCGGCCTGCGTCTGACCACGCCCGTGGCAGAGCCGCCGAAAGCCCTTAGACTGGGGTCCGTTCGCCTGGAGGACACCTACCGCTCCAAGCGGGTGGACCTCCGAACTCTCTTCGGAACCGAGTGAAAGGCAAGGCCACGTGCCGTCGCTAGTCAAGAAACGCCGGAAGAAGATGCGCAAGAAGAAGCACAAGAAGCTGCTCAAGCGCACCCGGCACCAGCGGATGAAGCTGGGCAAGTAGGCGCGGTCCGTGGGCGTCTCCGCCCGCTTCCGGTTCGTCACGGCGTTCGCCGTGACCGCCCTGTTCCTCACCTCCTGCGGGGGCGGCTCCTCGGCCGCCCTGAGCGCCGCCGTGGGCGCGTCCGTACCGATCACGTTCACCACCGACGACGGGGTGCAACTCGCCGGGCGTCTGTTCGGGCCGGCCGACGCGCGCGCCGGCGTCGTGCTTGCCCACATGCTGCCCGCCGACCAGCGCGCGTGGTATCCGTTCGCCCAGCGGCTCGCGGAGCAGGGCTTCCGGGTGCTCACCTTCGACTTCCGCGGCTACTGCCCCGGCGGTGACGGCGGGTGCTCGGAGGGGACGAAGCAGGTCGATGCGGCACCGACCGACCTGCAGGCCGCCGTCGACCGGCTCCGCGCCGACGGGGTCGAACGGGTCGGCATCGCGGGCGCGTCGATGGGCGGCACCGCGGCGCTGCTCGTGGCCGCCGAGGACCCGCGCGGTATCCCCGCGGTGGTGAGCGTGTCGGCGCCGCAGGTGATCGACCACCTCGCGGTGGGGCCCGAGGTGCTGACACGGGCGGCGGGCGCCAAGCTCTTCATCGCCGGTCTCGGTGATCCGTCGGGGGCGGTTGCCGCCGCGGATGCGATGTCGGCGATGAGCCCGCAACCCAGCCACGAGGAGATCGTGACCGACGACGCCCACGGCACCGACCTGCTGACCTCGGCACAGGGCGAACACGTGCAGGAGCTGATCGAAGGTTGGTTCACGCAGTGGCTTGCGCGCGCCGACCGCGTAACCGCAGCCGTCAGGGGCTCGGCGACGACGGAGGAAGCTGGGTCGTCGTTGGGCCGGGGAACGGCGTCGAGGGCGACGGCTGGTTGAGCTGTGCGACGGTCGCCGCCAACAGCAGGACGAACAGAACGATCAAGGTGATGGCGGTGGCGCGGCGCACGCGGGCAGGATAGCTACCCCGAAGCGAGCGTGGCCTGGACGCGCTCACGCATCGAGGTCAGGAGCGAACAGAGGGCGTCTCGGTCTTGGGTGTGCTTGCGCAGGTCGACCTCGAGCGACACCACCCCCGTGAAGTCGCTCCCCGCGAGATCGAGCAGGAACGCGTCCAGGTTGAGCACGCCCTCGCCGGGCGGGAGGTGCGAGTCCCACCCCTTGCCCGCGTTGTCGGAGAGGTGGACGTGGCGCAACCGGTCTCCGAAGACGCGGCGAACCTCGACCAGATCGTGCCGGGCGACGGCGGCGTGCGACGTGTCGAGCACCAGATGGGGAAAGCCGGCGAGCTGATCGAGATCCTGGTTGGCGTGCAGCATGAGCGGCTTGGAGCCGATATGCACCGGGAACATGTTCTCGATCGCCACCGTCACGCCGGTGCGATCCTCGACGGTCGCCAGGGACTCTCGAAGCCACCGTCGATAGCCCTGCTGCCAACGGTAGGGGGGGTGCATGACCACCAACGGGATCTCGGCCGCCCTGGCCACCCGGGTGGCCATGTCGATCTTGCCGACCGGGTCCGTTCCCCACACCGAGCGGGTCAGCAGCAGGGCCGGCGCGTGGATCGCCCCGATACGGAGACCGTGCGCGTCGGCGAGGCGGCGCATCTCCATCGGATCCTGGCTCGCGGGGTCCTTCGTCACCATGACCTCGACGCCCGTGTACCCGCACTCGGCCGCAAGCGCGAAGGTCGCCGCCAGCGGCCGGGCGAACAGCGCAGCGGTGGACAGGACGACCGAGGGCCCGCGCATGCCCACAGGCTAGTGCTCGGCAGACGCCGCGGCACCGGCCGTCCGGACCCGTATCCTGCGTAGCCATGTGGCTGATCCCGCTGGTGGCGACGGGGATCGCGGCGGTCTTCGCCGGGATGCTCGTCCGGCAGTTCCTGGCGCGCCGCGGGCAGGCGCAGCTGCTGTGGGCGATCTCGATGGCGATGTTCGCGGTCGCCTCCGCCGCGGTGACGATCGGGGTTGCGTCCGGCTGGACGAAGTCGTTGTTCGCCGTCTACTGGGCCTTCGGCGCGGTCCTCACGGTCCCGTTCCTGGCCGGCGGCGAGCTCGTCCTGCTGTTCCGGCGGCCGTGGGTGCGCTGGGCCACGTGGATCGTGCTCATCTTCAGCGTGGCGTACACGTTCTCCGTGCTGCGCCAGGCCTCGTTCGATCCGCTCGCGCTGGCGGAGCGCCTGCCCTCGGGCAAGGAGGTGTTGGGCGACGGTTCGGCCGCGCACCGATTGCCGCAGCTGTTCTCCTACCCGGCGTTCTTCATCCTGGTGGCGGGGGCGCTGTGGTCGGCGTGGCGGATGCGTGGCCGGCCCGAGTTGAAGGATCGCTTCGTCGGGACGTTGCTGATCGTGATCGGCGCCTCGATCGTCGCCGGTGGTTCGGCGTTCGCTGCCTTCGGACAGGTCACCGGGTTCATCCTGACGCTCGTGATCGGGATCGCCGTGATGTTCTGGGGTTTCCTGCGTGCCTCGAAGCCGGTGGTCGTGCCGGATGCCGCCGCCGTGGCGGTCGACGCGTCGACTTAGCTCGCGGCGGCCCAGGGCGCGGGCTGTCCGGGCGTTCCCGGATCCGAGCCGGCCGGCTCGAGGGTGATGAGCAGGCTCTCGACCGCGTTGGGGTCGATCGCGATCCCGAGGAGGATGGCACCGGCCACGGGCACGAAGTCGCCGAGGTAGGTCGCGCCGCCGCTGGGCGAGATCGCCCACAGCCGATACGTCGAGCCGTCGGGCGGCGACGGAACGCCCGAGCCCCTGAGGTAGATCTCCTCGAGACCGGGCGCCGTGACCTCGTCCGCGTACGCCGAGATCGATCACCTCGGCGTCGGGCAGGCTGGCGACCTCGTTGACGTCTGGAGGTCGGCCTGGGTGAGCCGCTGCGAGCCGGCATCGCCGCCCACCTGCGTGATCGCGAGCCCGGCGACACCGATCAGCGCGACCGCCGCGGCCGCCGCGGCGACCAGCCGGCCCGGGTGCCACGTCGGCATCCGGCGCGACCGTCGCCCGTCGAGCGAGCGATGCAGCCGGGGCAGCACCGTCTCGGGCACCGCCACCGGAGCCGCGACGAGCGCCATGTCGCCGGTGAGGGCCTGGAAGGCGTCCAGCGTCGCGAGGCAGTCGGTGCATCCGGGCACGTGGTCGGTCAGGAGGCGGTCGGCGGCCTCGGCGTCCTCGCCCGTGAGGGACCGCAGGACGTAGCCCGCGAGCAGCTCGTCGATCGCCTCGTGGTCGATCATCCGGTCTCCTGGAGCGCCACGCGGAGCTTCCGCATCGCGGCGAGGGTGCGGGTCTTCACGGTGCCGAGCGGGATCGCCAGTTCCTCGGCGATCTGGACCTGCGTCTTGCCGTCGAAATAAGCCATCTCGAGTACCTGTCGTTGTGGATCCGGGAGCTCCGTCATGGCCTCTCGAACCTCTTTGCGGCGGACGCTGAGATACCCGGCATCGGCAACCGCGTCCGCAGGGTCTTCGTCGGCCACGGGCTCGAGGTTCGCCGCCTTCTCGGTCCTGGCCCGCAGGCGCTGCTCCCGGCGGACGAGGTCGACGCCGCGGTGGTGCACCATCGACAGGAAGAAGGTCCGGAACGAACCGCGATGCTCGTCGAAGGCCTCCGGTGCCCGCCACAGCGCCAGGAAGGCGTCGTGGACGACATCCTGGGCCAGGATCTGCTGGCCGGTCACCCGATAGGCCAGGCCGTAGGCCTGCGAGGAGTAGCGCCGGTACAGCTCGTCGAACGCCGTCCGATCGCCGCCGAGGAGGCGGCGATGGAGCTCGAGGTCTTCGGCCGGATCGTGCATCGCCCCGTATCCTGCCAGCCGTGGCAACCGTCGTCCTGTATGCGCGCCCCGGATGTCACCTCTGCGACGACGCGAGGGCCGTGATCGAGGCGGCCCGTGCCGAGGTCGCCTTCGTGTTCGAGGAGGTCGATATCGAGTCCGACGATGCGTTGGTCCGCGACTACGGCCTGCGCATCCCGGTGGTCGCGGTCGACGGGGAGGAGCTGTTCGAGATCTCGGTGGACGAGACGGCGCTGTTGGCCGCGGTCCGCGGCTGAGGGGGCCCGCGGCTCGATAGGCTGAGCGACGTGGGAGCCGACAAGCGAGCCAGGCCGGCGCGACCGCCGATCCCCGACGCGACCGTCGCGCGGCTGCCGCTGTACCTTCGGGCGCTCGTCGCGATCGCCGAGACCGGCGCGACGACGGTGTCCTCCGAGACCCTGGCCGCGGCGGCGGGGGTGAACTCGGCGAAGGTGCGCAAGGACCTGTCCGCTCTCGGCTCCTACGGCACGCGCGGCGTCGGCTACGACGTGTGGCATCTGATCCACGAGGTGCGCGACCAGCTCGGCCTCAGCCAGCATTGGCCGATCGTCATCGCCGGCATCGGCAACCTCGGACAGGCGCTGGCGCACTACCGCGGCTTCACCGAGCGCGGGTTCCGCGTGGCCGCGCTCGTCGACACAGACCCCGCCAAGCAGGGCATGCGGATCGAGGGGCTGGAGGTGCGTCCGCTCGAGGACCTCGGGTCGGTCGTGGCGTCCGGTGCGATCGCCATCGGCGTGATCGCGACCCCCGCGTCCGCCGCGCAGGCGGTGGCGGACCGGATGGTCGAGGCGGGTCTCCGATCGATCCTGAACTTCGCGCCGGCGGTGGTCGTGGTGCCCGAGGGCGTGACGGTGCGGAAGGTGGATCTGGCGGTGGAGCTGCAGATCCTCGCCTACTACGAACAGCGCGGTGGCGAGGAGCGTTCGCGCGGGGTCAGCGCGGGATCGTGATCCAGATCAGGAAACAGACGATCAGGATCATGACCGTCAACAGGATGAACTGCACGCTCCCCTGATCGAGGAGGGGCACGCCTTCGGCGAGCAGCTGTAGCAGCATGTCGTTCCCCCTTCCTCTAGGCCGGTCCGTACCAGGGCGGCGCGCTCCCGCCGACCAGGAATTCCTTGCGGGTGCGCTCGGCTCGATCCAACAACGGGATGTGCACGAGCAACAGGATCACCGCGATCGCGAAGAACATCGCCGAGTAGTGCCAGACCTGTCCGCCGTCGTAGTGCAGCGAGACCGTCGTGCTGGGCCCGCCCCCGGAGTAGTGGGCCTGGGCGACCGCCAGCCTCGTGCCGTCGGCCGCGGTGGCGAAGCGAAGGTCGTCGACCACCATCTGGGTGGACAGGATCGAGTCGAACGCGGTCGGGTCGAGCCCGAGCTGCTCGTTGGCCTGCTTGGCCATGTAGGCGGCGACGACGCCCTGCGCCTGCTGGACGTCGGCCTCCACCGTCGGGTCGGTCGTGTCCGGCTCGGGGTATTCCCCGCTCGGGTAGGCGGCGAGTTCGTCGTGCACGGCACCGGGATCGAGCCCGGCGGCATCGACCACCCACGTGGCGTCCGGCCCGCGCGGCCCGAGGTTGGTCTTCGTGTCGGGCCCCTGGGACCAGAACCCGAACAGCCACAGGCCGGACTGGATCGTCATCCACCCGAAGAACGCCACCGCCAGCACGAGATAGCCCATCCACCGGCCGAAGATCGCCGCCAGCAGGAGGTACACGCTGCCGACGAACAGGATGAACCCCGCGATCGTGACCCCGAGGCCCTTCCACAGGACGTCGCAGTCGATCGCGAAGCTCAGGCAGGAGTGCTGTTCCATCTAGGGATCCCTCGGGTTGATGGGCGAGCCGGCGTCCTCGTTGGCCTTGATGGCCGCGTCCGAGGCCTCCTTGTTCAGGCAGACGTTGTCCTCGAACGGGACGTTCTGCGAGCTGAGCTCAACCAGGTACAGGACGAGGTCGTTGATCTGCTGGTCGTCGAGCGCCCCGGCGAAGCGGATGCTCCACGACGGCATCGCGCCGCGCCCCTCGGAGATCACCTGATAGATGTCGTCCACGGTGAAGATCCGCGCGTGGCCGGTGTTCGGGCCGCCGCAGATCGTGGTGAGGTTGGGCGGGTACTGGTAGGTCGGGTTGCCGTCGGCGTCGAGGGCGTTGATCACGCCGCCCTGCAGCTCGTTGCCGTGACAGCGCGTGCAGCCGACGCCGAGCTGGTTCTCCTCGGTGAAGGGGTGCACGGCCTTCTCGCCGCGGGCGATCGACTCGGTCTTGAGCGCCTCCTCCTGCTTGAGGTTCTGTCCCGGCTCGATCAGCCACTGGAGGGGGAACCACAGGACGAAGAAGGTGATGAGCACCACGCCCCATCCCTGGAGCTTGAGCAGCTGGTTCGACTCGAGCGGTGCGTCCGCGGGGCCCGGACGCATCGTCACCGGGATCTCGGGCCGCGAGCCCTTGGCCCGGTGCCGCAGCGCGAGCACGGCGATGAAGCCGAGGACGAGGACGGCGCCCGCGACGACCAGCGAGAGCCCGGCGACGTTGGTGTCGGCGATCATCGTCGTGTCGGTCTCCTAGCCCGTCGCCACACAGAAGGGGCCCTCTTGGGGCTGCTCGGTCGTGTTCGTGCCGCGCGGCGGGCCGAGCTTGATGCTCGAGGTGTCGACGATCACGTTGCCGTCGATGATCTCCATCGTGAAGCGATCGAGCCCGCGCGGCGCCGGGCCCAGCTTGTACTCCCCGGCATGGTTGTACTTCGAGCCGTGACACGGGCACTCGAACCATTGGGACGAGGCGCAGAACGGCACCCGGCACCCGAGGTGCACGCAGCGCTGATACAGGGGCATGACGCCCTCGGCGGTGACGCCCTCGGCCGGATAGTCGGCCAACCCCGTGCCCGCCATGCCCTCCCACGGCACGACGTAGAAGCGGCCGGATCCGACGTACACGTAGTCGTTGGCGGCGATCTGCGCCTTGATGTCGGTCAGCGGGCCCGCGTTGATCTTCGAGCCGAAGCCGCCCTTGAGGTTCGGCCACAGGAACGCGATCGTGCCGAGCCCGAACTCGGCGCCGAACAGCATCGTGGCCGAGAGCAGCGCCCGTCGCTGGAAGTCGCGGCGGCTGACCGCGCCGCCCTTCGGCGCCGGCGTTTCGCCCGCGGCCGCCTGCTTGACGGCACGGTTGCGGCGCGCGTACCCGGTGATGAAGTAGATGAGGAACAGGTCCGCCAGGACCACCGCGATGATGATCGCCAGGGTGCCGTTCTGGATCGCGACGAGTCTCACAGTTCGAAGAACACCCCCTGCGCCCACGGCCACACCCAGTTGTAGCCGGGACCGCGGAAGAACGAGCCGATGATGGTCAGGATCGCGCCGAACATGAACAGCAGCGTGAACATCGTGATCGCGACCTTGCGGTCACCGGGCCGCACGCTCGGGTTGCGGTCCACGTAGGGGACCGCGGCGAGCCCGACGAGGATGAAGGTCGGGATCGTGATGCCCGCCACCATCGGGTGGAAGTAGCGCAGCAGCTCCTGGAGACCGAGGAAGTACCACGGCGCCTTGGACGGGTTCGGCGTGAGGTTCGGGTTCGCCAGCTCGCGCAGGGGCGCGTTGATGATCGAGGAGAACACGAGCATCCCGGCGAACAGGATCAGCATCGCGATGAACTCCTCGATCAGGAGATGCGGCCACGTGTGCACGCGGTCGCCCTGCTCCCGCTCGACGCGCTGGATGCCCTCGGGCGGGACGATCGCCAGCAGGCGGTGCTTCTCGGGGGCGCCCTTCTTCGGCTCCGGGATGTTGCCCGTCGGCAGCGGTGCCTCGCGGCGCGCGGAGGTCATCGGTGCGGCGGCCACGGCAACGGCGGTGCCGCCGGCCGGCGCGCTTCCCGCCGCGGGCGCGGCCGCCGCGGCGGCGGGCGCGGCAGCAGCAGCGGCGGGCGCCGCGCTGCGGGCCTGTGCCGCGTGCGCCGCGGCCTCCTCGGGGTTGGCTTCGCGGTGGGCGCGGATGGCCTTGGAGCGCGCGCGGCCCTCGGCGATCCGCGCATCGGTGCCGGCCGCCTTCTGGGCCTCCAGCGTCTGCTGGTAGGCATCGAGGTCCTTGTTGGCTTCTTCCCAGCTCATGCGCGCTCCTCTACAGGGGCCCCGAGATGCCGCCGTCCTTGCGGATCCGCCAGAAGTGGACCGCGAGGAAGAGCACCAGGACGAAGGGGAGGGCCAGCACGTGCAACACGTACCAGCGCAGGAGGGTGTTGGGCGACACGATGGAGCCACCCAGCAGCAGGAAGTTCGCCTGCTTCGCGATGAACGGCGAATAGCCGGCGAGCGACGTGCCCACCGTGACCGCCCAGATCGCGAGCTGGTCCCAGGGCAGCAGATAGCCGGTGAACGACAGGCCGAGCGTCAGGAACAGCAGCACGACGCCCACGACCCAGTTGAACTCGCGCGGCGGCTTGTAGGCACCGGTGTAGAACACGCGCGCCATGTGCAGGGTCACCGACAGCACCATGAGGTGCGCTCCCCACCGGTGCAGGTTGCGCATCAGGTCGCCGAAGAACACCGACGTGCGGATGATCTGCATGTCGGTGTAGGCCTGCGCGCCCCCGATGTCGGCCATCGGCCGGTAGAAGAACATCAGGAAGATGCCGGTCAGCGTCAGCAGGACGAACAGGAAGAACGACAGCCCGCCGAGGCAGAACGTGTAGGTCAGCTTGAGCCCGTGGCGCTTCACCTTCGTGGGGTGCAGGTGCCACAGCACGTTGTTCATGGTCGCGAGCGCGCGGTCGCGCGACGTGTCCTTGTAGCCCTTGCGATAGATGGAGCCCGGCCGGAAGATCGACTTCCAGACCTCGGATTCCCGGAGGTTCGGCGGCTGGATCTTCGCCACGCTTCTGTCGTCTCCCTCGCTTGCGTTCGGTTCTCTCAGGCCGACTCGGCCTGCGAGGCCGGCACATCCGCCAGGACTCGCTTGCCGCTGGAACCGTCGGGCAGTCGCGCATAGTACAGCGTGTCGGTGGGGCACCGATCGACGCAGACGGAGCACCGCGTGCAGGCGGTGTCGTCGACCACGAACAACGCGTTCGCGACCCGGACCTCCGCGCCGACGGCTTCCTCATCCGTGTCGGCGACGATGTCCGTCGACATCATCCAGATGCAGTTCCACGGGCAGACGTCCTCGCAGGCGCGGCACAGGATGCAGTTGTCGGGGTCGAGCATCAGGTGCTTGGGCGACTTCACCCCTTCTGCGAGCCACGCCGCGTCGACGGCCTCAACGATGTAATCGTCGTGGATGTCGACCTCGGTCTTGGAGAAGGGCATCCGGGCTCCTAGCGGTATCCACCGCTCGGGCGTGCGCCGGCGTCGCCGCCGCGCAGCTTCTTGCGCCAGTTCTGCATCGCCGCGGAGACGACGAGCAGCAGGATGAACGGCACCGTCGTCAGACCCATCGCGATCGCGTCACGCACCATCAGATAGCCATCGCTCGAGAGCGGGTCGGTGATGCCGCTGCCGAACGGCTCCCTGAGGAACGCTTCGACGTCGGTCGGGCCGGCCCAGCCGATCTTCTGCTCGGCGAAGTACATCCAGAACGACGGCATGATCACCGCCGAGATCAGCAGGAAGAAGACGAGCACGAGGGAGAACAACACCGCGTTGGTCCAGGTCCACTCGAACGCCCGCAGGAACGCCTCGACCTGGGCCTTCAGCCCGCTCGTGCGCTGCTTCGTCCGGGACTTGCCGGCGACGTCGATCTGGCTCATACGCTCGTCCGTTCCGTGGCGGCCGAATCATAGCAACACGCCTGCTGGCTTCCGCGGCTCACCACGGGAGGAAAGCGCCCTCGGGCGGGCACACTATGACCGGCGCCGAGGCAGCGAGACAACCCCTGCAGGTGAGGGCACGTGACCGGGTGTGGTCCCACGCGGCGACCCTACACTCCGTGTCTGTGACGCACCGCTGCCGGACCGCCCGATGATCGCCGACACGCAGACCACGCTGGCCCAGTGGTGGGCGCCACTGCTCGCGTTCCTCGCCGGACTCGTCTCCTTCGCGAGCCCGTGCGTGTTGCCGCTGGTGCCCGGCTACCTCTCCTACGTGATGGGGGGTTCGGTCCTCGATGCCGACGACGCGTCGGGCGCGAGGAAGGCGGACCTGCGACCGATCCTGCTGTTCGTCGGCGGGTTCACGCTCGTGTTCACGCTGTTCGGCGCGTTCGCATCGACCTTCGTCCACCTGTTCAAGGGGCGTCAGGGCCAGATCGTCGCGGGCGTCGTGGTCGTGGTGCTCGGGCTGCTGCTGATCGGCTACGCGTTCGGGCGCGGCTCGATCCGGCTCTACGCCGAGCGCCGGCCGTTCCTGGGCAGGGTGCGCCCCGGTCCCGCGGGCGCCTTTCCCCTCGGGATGGCGTTCGCCGCCGGGTGGACGCCGTGCATCGGGCCGATCCTCGGCGGCATCATCATCATCGCGGCGGCGGGCAGCGCCGCCTGGGGGGCCTTCCTGCTGGTGTGTTACTCGATGGGGCTCGGCATCCCCTTCATCGCGATCGGCCTTGGGGCGCAATGGCTCACAGGTTCGACGGAGTGGATGAAGCGGCACTACGCCGCCATCGCGAGCGTCTCGGGCGGGATCCTGGTGGTGCTCGGCGTGATGATCGCGACCGGGGAGTTCACGCGGCGCCTCGCGCCGCTGGTGCGCTTCAGCCCGTGGCTGTGACGGGGCCGGCGGTAGCATCGGGGCGCCGATGACCCCGCCCGACGGCCACCGCTCGTCCCTCAGCCGCTCCGTGGCGATCATCTGGCGCACGCTTCGCTCGATGCGGACGGCGATCATCCTGCTGCTGATGCTGGCCGCCGCCGCCGTGGTCGGCTCGTTGATCCCGCAGATCCCCAACAGCCCCGAGCGGGTTGCCGCCTACCAGCTCGACCACCCGTTCTGGGGCACGTTCTTCTCGGCCGCGGGCTTCTTCGACGTCTTCGGTTCGTGGTGGTTCGGGCTGATCACCGCCTTGCTGTTCGTGTCGCTGATCGCCTGCCTGCTGCCGCGTTCACGAGCCCTGTGGCGCGCCGCGCGGGCGCGGCCGATCCAGGCCAGGGAGCTCGACGCGTTCCCCTCCTTCGTCGAGCGGCGGGTGACCGCCCCGCCCGCGACGGTCGCGACGAGTGCATCGAAAGTCCTGCGACACAAGCGGTTCCGCGTCGAGCTGGATCGCGACGGCGCGGCGGTGGCCGCCGAGAAGGGGTTCCTTCGGGAGATCGGCAGCCTCGCGTTCCACTGGGCGTTCCTGCTGCTGTTGGTGGCCGTCATCGTCGGGAAGGGCACCGGCTACGTGGGCCACGCCACGATCGTGGAGGGGCAGACGTGGGTCGACGCGCGGCTGAACTACGACGGCGACCTGCGGACGGGACGGTTCTTCTCCGGCGGGTTCTCCGGGACGCAGATCACCCTGTCGGATTTCGAGGATGCCTACCGCGCCACGGGGATCCCGATGGACTTCCACTCGAACCTGCAGCTCGCGAACGCCGACGGCAGCGAGGCGCGCGATGTCGACGTGCGGATCAACCACCCCTCGGTGTTCAACGGGATCCGCATCTTCCAGTACGGGTTCGGGTGGGCCGCGATGATGCGCGTCGCAGCAGGGGAACCGTGTCCTGTTCGACGGGCCCGTCGTGCTGGGGCAGGACACGCCACCGGGTGAGAACCCGCTGGCACAGCCGTGGGTCGGCGTGATCAAGCTGGCGACGTTGCGCCCGCAACGGGCGATCGTGCTCGAGCTCTATCCGGACGCCGAGGCCTACTTCCGGACGTTGCAGACGGGCGTGCCGCAACCGATGACGCAAGCCAACGCCCCGTTCATCCGCTACCAGGAATGGACCGGGAAGCTCCTGGACACCTCGTTGTCGGGCCTCGACACCCGTTTCATGCACGTGTCCGGCTCGGGCGTGGTCGGCGAGGCGAACACCGTCGACCTGGACCGCGGCTGCGTCGTGGGGAAACCGAACGAGACGCTTCCCTCCTCGGCCGCCAACGTCGTCTGCTCGCCGCCGCCGGGCCCGACCGCGCTGCTCATGTCGTTCCCGGAGCTCCGCCAGTATTCGCGGTTGCAGATCTCCCACGACGCGACGGTTCCCTACGTGCTCGCGGCGGCTATCCTCATCGTCCTCGGGCTCCTGCCGGCGCTGTACGTGTCCCGGCGCAAGGTGTGGGTCCGCGCCCGGCCCGATGGGCCGGGGTCGATCGTCCAGGTCGGAGGGTTCTCGCTGCAGCGGAAGGATCGGTTCGACGAGGAGTTCGCCTCGCTGGTCGAGGCCGTGGTGACGGCCGCCGGCGGCGCTCCGACCGCGGAGCCCGCGGAGGTGCTGCGACCGTGACCACCGCCGAGTGGGCGCGGCTGTCCTCCGACGCGTTCAACGTCGCGCTGTTCTCCTACATCGCGGCGATGCTCGCGTCGTTCGCCTACCTCGCCTTCCGGCGCGACGGGCTGCACACCCTGGCCACCGCGATCGGGATCGTGGGCCTCGTGGCCAACGGCCTGTCGATCGTGACGCGGGGGATCGCCGCGGACCGGACGCCGTGGGGCAACATGTACGAGTACTCCTCGCTGCTGACGTTCCTGATCGTGCTCGGCTACCTGTGGATCGTGGAGGCGCGGGCGAAGGTGCGCACGATCGGCGGCTTCGTCTACGCGATGGCCGTGCTCACGATGGCGATGGCGGTGTCGTTCTTCTATGTCGGGCCCACCGCGCTGCTGCCGGCGCTCAACTCGTACTGGCGACAGATCCACGTGACCTCGATGATCGTCGCCTCGTCCCTGCTGGGGGTGGGGTGCCTGTTCACGATCGTCTACCTGCTGAAGCTCGGGAGCGAACGACGCGCGGTGCGCCGCCTCGGCACGCCGATGCCGCCGCCGATCATGGGGGGCGCGATCGACGCGAGCGACCCGGACGCGCCGCCGGGCTACGCCGCGGGTGCCGACGAGCCGGTGGGATCGGCGGCGACGGGCTCGCGCCGGATCGCCCTGCCGCCCTCGGCCACGCTCGACGGGCTCGCCTACAAGTTCATCCGGTTCGGGTTCCCCGTGTGGACCTTCGGCGTCATCTGCGGCGCGATCTGGGCCCAGCAGACGTGGGGCCGCTACTGGGGGTGGGACCCGAAGGAGACGTGGTCCTTCATCACCTGGGTCATCTTCGCGGGCTACCTGCACGCGCGCGCGACCGCCGGGTGGAAGGGCACGCGCGCCGCGATCGTGGCGTTGGTCGGTTTCGTGTCGTTGCTCATCACGTACTACGCCGTGAACCTATGGATCGCAGGCCTGCACACGTACGCGACGTGAGGCGACACGTCGTGACCGGGGCATGTCCGGCCCGGTCACGCTCGGTGGTAGATTCCTGCCGGCTTGCGCCCCCGGGCGCGGTATCCGAACGGTGAGGGGTAACGTGCGCAAGAAGGTCCTGGTGGTCGGTGGGCTCCTCGTGCTCACCGTGCTGATGGGCGCCTGCAGCAAGGACATCCCGCAGAACACCTTCAACCCCGCCGGTCCGACCGCCCAGTCCGAGAAGGACGTGCTCATACTCCCGCTGGCGATCGCCGGCGTGATGTTCCTCCTCGTCGAAGGCGGCATCCTCTGGCTCGCCATCAAGTTTCGCCATCGCAAGGGCCGCGAGCGCATGCCCAAGCAGCTGCACGGCAACACGCGCCTGGAGATCGGGTGGACGATCGCGCCCGCGGTGCTGCTGGCCATCGTCGTCGTGCCCGCCGTGTCGCTGATCTGGAGGCTCTCCGAGGTCCCGGCGAACGCGATGGAGATCAAGGTGCAGGGCTTCCAGTGGTGGTGGGGCTACCAGTACCTCGACGAGGACCTGAAGGTCGACTACGGCGACCACGGTCCGATCACGACCGCGGACGTCCTCGTGATCCCCACGAACACGACGATCAACCTTTCGCTCGAATCGGCCGGCGGGCTGATCGGTGGCGACAACCCCGATCACCAGGTGATCCACTCGTTCTGGGCGCCGCGCCTGTTCGGCAAGCAGGACGTCGTGCCGGGCGCATCCGGCGAGGACAACCACATCGTGTTCTCCGCGTGGGAGCCGGGCACCTACTACGGGCAATGCGCCGAGTTCTGCGGGCTCCAGCACGCGCTGATGAAGTTCCGCATCGTGGCGCTCGACCCCGTCGACTGGCAGGCGTGGGTGACCGACCACAAGCAGCCGGCGCAGACGCCGACCGACGCGCTCGCGGCCCACGGGATGGACCTGTTCCTCGGGACCCACGGCGAGGGCGGGCAGTGCATCGCGTGTCACGCGATCGGCGGCACCCCGGCCGGCAGCCCGGCCGGGCCGAACCTGACGCAGTTCGCAGCCGCGACGCACGAGTGCTTCGCCGGCTGCAACTTCGAAACGTTCCTGCCCGACGGCACGCCGAACGAAGAGGCGCTGAAGGCGTGGCTTCGAGATCCGAACGCCGTGAAGATGGGTACGAAGATGCCCAACTACCACCTGACGTGAAGACGAGATCGATGCGCTCGTCGCCTACCTGTACACCCTGTCGTAGGAGCGGATGCGAACGATGGCAAGCGTGACGGTCTCGACCCAGCGGGGGATCCTGCGTCGCCCGGTGGCGACGACGGGTTTCTGGAGCTGGTTCACGACCGTGGACCACAAGAAGATCGGGATCCTGTACGGCATCTCGTCGTTCGTGTTCTTCATCGTGGGCGGGTGCGAGGCGTTGTTGATCCGCTCGCAGCTGGCGAAGCCCGGCAACACGCTGCTGAACGCCGACCAGTACAACCAGATCTTCACGATGCACGCGCTGACGATGATCTTCCTGTTCGTCATGCCGATGTCGGCCGCGTTCTTCAACTACCTGATCCCGCTGATGATCGGCGCGCGCGACGTCGCGTTCCCGACGGCTCAACGCGTTGTCGTTCTGGATCTTCCTGTTGGGCGCGCTGTTCCTGAACTCGAGCTGGTTCCTCGGGGGCGCGCCGGACGGCGGGTGGTTCGGCTATCCGCCCAACTCGGTCACCGACCCGGGCAACGGCATGACCTTCTACGCGCTGGGCCTGTTGATCACGGGTATCGCCTCGACCGCCGGCGCGATCAACCTGGCGATCACGGTCCTGAACATGCGCGCCCCGGGCATGTCGATGTTCCGCATGCCGGTGTTCGTGTGGATGGGCCTGGTGGTGCAGTTCCTGCTGGCGTTCTCGCTGCCGATCATCACGGTCGCGCTGTTCCAGCTGCTGTTCGACCGGCGATGGGACACGGCGTTCTTCGATCCGACCCGCGGCGGCGAACCGATCCTGTGGCAGCACATGTTCTGGCTGTTCGGGCACCCGGAGGTCTACGTCCTGATCTTGCCCGCGTTCGGCATCATCAGCGAGATCCTGCCGGTGTTCAGCCGCAAGCCGCTGTTCGGCTACCAGTTCGTCGTCTTCAGCGGGATCGCGATCGGCTTCATCGGCTTCGGGGTGTGGGTCCACCACATGTTCGCCGCGGGGCTCGGACCCGTCGCGAACACGGCGTTCGGCATCACGACCGCGATCATCGCGATCCCCACCGGCGTGAAGATCTTCAACTGGATGGGCACCATGTACGGCGGGGATCTGAAGTTCACCACGCCGATGTTGTGCGCCGTGGGCGCGGTGGCGATGTTCGTGATCGGCGGGCTGTCGGGGGTCACGCACGCGATCGTGCCGTCGGACTACCAGCAGACCGACACCTACTACATCGTGGCGCACTTCCACTACGTGTTGTTCGGCGGCGCGATCTTCGGTCTGTTCGGGGGGATGTACTACTGGTGGCCGAAGGTGTTCGGTCGAATGCTCAACGAACGCTGGGGCAAGATCTCGTTCTGGATCATGCTCGTCGGTTTCAACATGACGTTCGGCCCGATGCACATCCTGGGCCTCGGCGGCATGATCCGCCGCGAGTACACGTACCCGGCGACGCTCGGGCTCACGTTCTGGAACCAGGTGGCGTCGGTCGGGGCGTTCCTCATCGCCCTGAGCGTGCTGATCTTCATCATCAACGTGGTGCGCACCCAGTTGAAGCCCGCGGGGCTCGCGGACGAGGACCCGTGGGACGCGCGCACGCTGGAGTGGACCACCTCCTGCCCGCCGCCGGCGTACAACTTCGCGGAGACGCCCACCGTGCACGCGCTCGATGAGTTCTGGCACCGCAAGTACGTCGAGGACCAGGAAGGCCGGTTGGTGCGCGTGCCCGCGGGTGCCTCGGGCGCGGAGCACCCTGCCGCGGGCGGGCACGGCATCCATCTGCCGAGCCCCTCGTTCTGGCCGCTCGTCGTCTCGATCGGCTTCCCGTTGATGGCGTACGGCGTGATCTATTCGTGGTGGCTGGTCGGGGCCGGCGTGGCCGTGACCCTGGTCGGCCTGATCGGCTGGTCGCTCGAGCCCTCGGTGGCGGAGTAGGCGATGTCGGACATCACGCACCCGCCGCTGCACGAGGAGCGCACCTCGACGGGTCTGTCCTCGACCAAGCTCGCCATGTGGCTGTTCCTCGCGTCCGAGTGCATGTTGTTCGGCGGGCTGATCACGGCGTACCTGCTCTATCGCGGGTCGAGTCTGAAGGGCCCCTACCCGCAGGACGTCTTCGACATCGGCTACACATCGGTGTCGTCCTTCGTGCTGCTGGCGAGCTCGCTGACGATGGTGCTCGCGCACAACGCGGCGCTCGACAAGGACTACGCCCGCATGCGGCTGTGGCTCACCGGCACCGCGATGCTGGGGCTGACGTTCGTGGGCGGTCAGGTGTTCGAGTTCACGAGCTTCTACCGCGAGGGCCTGTCGCTCACGACGAACCTGTTCGGCACGACGTTCTACGTGCTGACGGGGTTCCACGGGGTGCACGTCACGGTCGGGGTGCTGATGCTGCTGATCCTGGTGGTGATGTCGTGGCGCGGGTCGCTGTCCGACGAGCCCGCGTTCCCCGTCGAGATGGTGGGGCTGTACTGGCACTTCGTGGACATCGTGTGGATCGTGATCTTCACGCTCGTCTACCTGATCCCGAGCCCGCAGAAGTAGGTGTGATGACGACCGACGACCAGCACATGACCGAGCGCGCGGCGCCGGCCCCCGCGCACGCGGAGTACCACCCGTCGGCGCGCGAGTACGTGCGCGTGGGCCTGATCCTGGTGGCGCTGACCTGCCTCGAGGTGTGGCTCAGCTACTCGGATCTCGCCGGGGCCAAGCTCATCACGGCGCTGCTGATCTGCACGGTGATCAAGTTCCTGATGGTGGTCGGCTACTTCATGCACCTGAAGTTTGACAACGGCCGGTTCTCGCGGATGTTCGCGCTGGGCTCGATCGGTGCGCTCACCCTGTACGCGGCCGTCCTGCTGATGTTCGGCATCTGGGGGAAGTAGCCGATGCCCACCTGGCACGCCCACGTCGACGTCTGGCTGATCCTCGGATCGGTGGTCGCCGCCTACCTGATCTGGAGCGCGCGCCACGAGCGCGACACCGGGCAGGCGACGTCCGCGCACGACCGCCGGCTGTTCCTGTCGGGCATGGCGGTGTTGTTCGTCGCGTCGGAGTGGCCGCTGCACGACCTCGCCGAGCGCACCTGGTACATGGCGCACATGGTGCAGCACATGGCCTACACGTTGGTCGCGGCGCCGCTGCTCGTGGCGGGCATCCCCGCGTGGATGTGGCGTTCGGTGTTCCGGGTGCCGGTCCTCGCGCGCATCTGGCGCAGCGTGACGCGCCCCATCATGGCGATCGCGATCTTCAACGGCGTGCTGCTGTTCACCCACTGGCCCGCCGTGGTGACGGCGTCGGTGGGCTCGGAGCCGCTGCACCTGGCGCTGCACTGCCTCATCGTGCTGTCCGCCGTGATCATGTGGTGGCCGGTGTTCTCGCCGCTGCCGGAGATGCCGCCGATCTCGCCGCCGGGCCAGATCCTGTACCTGTTCGTCCAGTCGCTCGTCCCGACGATCCCGGCGTCGTTCCTCACCTTCGGGCACCAGCCGCTCTACAAGGTCTACGCGACGTTCCCGAGGCTGTTCGGGATCTCGGCGATGACCGATCAGCTGATCGCCGGTCTGATCATGAAGATCCTCGGTGGGCTGATCCTGTGGGGCTTCATCGCCGTCATCTTCTTCCGGTGGGGGGCGCGCGAACGCGAGCAGGGCTGGGATGCGCTGGCGCTGCGTGACGTGGAGGCCGATCTGCGCGTGGACGTGACCCCATGACCGACGACGACCAGACCCCGGCTCCCGCCGCTCCGCCGCCTGCGTCCCGGGAGAGCCTGCTGCTGCCGATCGTGATCCCCCTGGGCCTGCTTGCGGGCATCGGGCTCGTGCTGTGGGGGTTCTCGCGCGTGTTGCTGCGCGTCGAGCCGAAGGTGGCGACGGTCACCGCGCTGCTCGTGGCCGCCTCGATCGTCACGATCGTGGCGATCGCGGCCTCGCAGAAGCGGGTGACGAATGGATCGCTCCTGACCGTCGTGGGCGGCGTCTTCGGCGTCGCCATGCTGCTGTCGGGGGCCGCGCTGCTCGTCGGGACGGCGAGCGGCGAGGGCGGCGTCGAGCAGGTCAGCGTGGCGTTGGCGGCGCCCAAGGGCGCGGCCGCCACCGGGTTCGACCTGAAGACGCTGACGGCCCCGGCGGACACGCCGTTCACGATCGCGTTCAACAACCAGGATCCCGGCGTGCAGCACGACGTCGTCGTCGCCTCGGCGGACCCGGCCAAGGACCCGTCGGCCGAGACCTTCCTCGACGGAGAGGTGATCACGGGGCCGAGTGCCTTCGACTACGAGGTGCCGGCGCTGCCCGCGGCCGAGTACCACTACTTCTGCAAGATCCACCCGACCACGATGTTCGGCGTTCTGACGGTCGCCGTGGGCGCGGAGCCGGGCACCGGCGCGAGCGGGAACGTGATCACCGCAGAGAACCTTTCCTTCGACCGCGACACGCTGTCGTTCCCCGCGGACACGCGCCTCGACGCTGACGTTCCAGAACAACGACGCGGGCGTGCCGCACAACGTCGCGATCTACACCGACGAGTCGGCGTCGAAGGCGCTGTTCACGGGCGACCTCGTGACCGGCGTCGACACCGCGACCTATGACATCCCGGCGATGCCCGCCGGGTCCTATTACTTCCACTGCGACGTGCATCCGAACATGCACGGCACCGTGACGGTGGGCAAGGAGGCGGAGCGGCCCGCCGCCGAGCGGGAGCGGCCCGCCGCCCACGAAGAGCTCGGCGCCGCCGAGCACGGGAACCGCGCCGCCTCCGACGGGAAGTGCGCCGCCGCCGAGCGGCGGCGCGACGGTGACCGCCTCGGGGCTCGCGTTCGATCCGACGACGATCTCGCTGCCGGCAGGGACCGCGTCGACGATCACGCTCGACAACCAGGACGCCGGCGTGCCGCACAACATCTCGATCTGGACCGACGACACCTACACCGGCGACCCGCTGTTCACCGGCGACTCGTGACCGGGCGTCGCCACGAAGGACTACGACATCCCCGCGCTCGAGCCCGGCACGTATGCGTTCCGGTGCGACGTGCACACGACGATGACCGGCACGATCACGGTCGGCTAGCGTCCGCCGCGTTGTCCGCGGTGTTCGGTAGCGTGTATCGGTGCGCTTCCCACGTTCCCTGCTGATCCTCGTCGTGTTTCTCGGCACGGTCGCGTGCACGCGCGGAGAAGCGACCGAGGGAACGGGCGTCCGGACGCTGTCCGAGCCGCTGCCGGTGCTGCAGGGAGAGGACCTGCAGGGCAAGTCGATCAGTTCGACCGATCTCGCGGGCCACGTGGTCGTCGTCAACGCCTGGGCCACGTGGTGCGCGCCGTGCGAGCAGGAGCAGCCGGCGCTCGTGCAGGTCGCGAAACGCTACGCGGACCAGGGTGTGCGCTTCCTCGGGATCAACCACATGGATCAGACCGCCGCCGCGAAGGAGTGGGTCCGCACGTATCACGTGCCCTACCCGAGCATCGCGGACCCCTCCGGCCGCTTCGCGACATCGTTCGACTACTTCGGCCTGCCCGACACCTACGTCGTGGATGCCGGCGGGACGATGCGCTACGCGATCGGCCCGGGCGCGACGACGGCGACGCAGCTGTCGGGGCTGCTCGACCAGGTGCTCGCGGGTCAGACGAGCGCGTCGATGGCAACGGCCACGAACAGCCCGGCCAGGTAGAGCATCGAGAACTTGAACACGCGCCACGAGCGGTCATCCGTCGGCTCGCGCCACAGGCGCAGGCACCGGTACACGAATGCCCCGCCGAGCACGACGGCGGTGGCGACGTACACGGGCCCCATCGACGCGATCGGCACGAGCACGAGCGTCGTGGCGAACAGCACGAGCGAGTACAGGAAGATCTGCTTGCGCGTCTCGTCCTCGCCGCGGACGACCGGCAGCATCGGCACGCCCGCGGCCGCGTAGTCGTCCCGCATCCGCAGCGCCAACGCCCAGAAGTGCGGCGGGGTCCACACGAACACCATCGCGAACAGCACGATCGCCGGCATCGCCAGCGACCCGGTCACCGCGGCCCAGCCCACCAGCACCGGCACCGCGCCGGCCGCGCCACCGATCACGATGTTCTGATCGGTCGAGCGCTTCAGCCACATCGTGTAGACGAAGACGTAGAAGGCGATCGCGGACAGCGCGAGCACCGCGGCCAGCACGTTGACCGTGATGGCCAGGAACAGATAGGAGCCGGCGGCCAGCACGAACCCGAACCGCAGCGCGGCGTCGGGCTCGATGCGGTGGCCCGGCAGGGGGCGTTGCCGGGTCCGCTTCATGACCTCGTCGATATCGCGATCGAGGTACATGTTCATCGCGTTGGCGGCGCCCGCCGCGAGCGTGCCGCCGATCAGGGTCGCGAGGATCAGGCCGACCGGGGGAACCGCGCCGGCGGCCAGGAACATCGCGGGCACGGTGATGATCAGCAGCAGGACGATGATGCGCGGCTTCGTCAGCGCGAGATACGCGCGAGCGGTATCGCTCACCGTGGCGGGCGCCTCGCCCGCCGCGACCTCGGGCAGCGTCTCGGCGTCCGGCTCACCCGCGGGCTCCACGCGCGCGGCCATCGCCAGCGCCACGACGGCCGTCCAGATCAGCGCCGAGAGCCCGACGTGCGCGGCACGTGCCCAGGTGGCGAGCTCGGTCAGCACGTTGGCGCCGCCGACGAGCACCTGGAGCCCGACCAGGGCCAGGGCCGCCGTCGAGAGCCGGACGAGCACCGGCGAGCGCGGCCGCATCGTCCGCGCCCGGACCATGCACCACACGAACAGGGCCACGACGACGATCGCGAGCACCCGGTGGGCGAACATCGCGACGGCGCCGGGCCGCGACAGATCCGGCACGATGCTGTCGCCCATCAGCGGCCACTCCCGGAAGGCGAGACCCGCTCCCTCGGCCCGGACGTAGGTGCCGACCAGCAACAACCCGTAGGTTGCCGCGGCGGTCCAGACGGTCAGCCGGCGATACGCGGCCTGACCCGTTCCGGCGGGCGATCGCGTGCGCGCGGCGATGGCCACGGCCAATCCGAGCACGAGGAACGCGACGGCGAAGTGGATCGTCACGACCCCCGGGTCCTCGTGGGTGGCGATGATCCAGCCGCCGATCGCCGCCTGCGCGACGAACAACGGCAACAGGATCACGGCCATGATCGCGGCCGGGCGGTCGATGTCGCGGCGCCGCAGCAGCGACCAGCCGCCGGCGATCCCCAGCGCCAGGGTCAGGCTGCCGGCGAGGAACGCGAGCAGCCGGTGCGTGTACTCGATCAGGGTGTGGTACTCGGCCCGGGGGATCCACGAGCCGAAGCACTGCGGCCAGTCCGGGCATCCGTCGCCGGAGCCGGTCGCGCGCACGATCCCGCCCCATGCGATCAGGAGCAGGATGACGACGACGGTCGCCGTTGCGAGGGCGCGAAAGGTGCGCTTCATGGGGCTTCGGCGGACCATGATAGGCGGTCTTCCTGGCGCTGCCTCCGGCTTGGGATACTGGGCGCCATGGCTCCGACCTCCGCCGCCGCCGTCCCCGCGCTCGACGGCGTCGCATCCCGCATCGACGAGGTCCTCCTCGGCTTCCTCGAGGAGCGCCGCGCCGAGGCCGCCGCGATCGAGCCGCGATCGACCGAGCCGATCGAGGAGATCGAGCGGCTCGTGCGCGCGGGCGGCAAGCGGATCCGACCCGCGTTCTGCGTGTGGGGGTACCGAGCCGCCGGCGGGCCGGATGTGCCCGCGATCTGGAACGCGGCCGCGGCGTTGGAGCTCCTGCACACGATGGCGCTGATCCACGACGACGTGATGGACGACGACGAGCAGCGCCGCGGGGAGCCGACGGTGCACGCGCGGCAGACCGCCGTGGCGGCGCGCCGGGGGCTGGCCCGCCCCCAGCTGGTCGGCACCGGGATCGCCATCCTCACCGGCGACCTGGCGGCCGCGTTCGCGGACCAGCTGTTCGCGCGCGCCGGGTTCCCCGCCGACCGACAGGCCGCGGCGGCGGCGCGGTTCCAGACGATCCGGCTGGAGCTCGCGTTGGGCGCCTATCTCGACCTGTCCGCCGCCGAGGTCGCGGCGGACACGGTCGCCTATCTCAAAGGTGGCGCCTACACGGTCGAAGGGCCGCTGCTGGTGGGCGCTGCGCTGGCGGGCGGATCGCCGCTCGTGGACGAGGCGCTGCGACGCTACGCCCGGCCTCTTGGGCGCGGCGTTCCAGTTGCTGGACGATCTCGCCGACGGCGACGCCCCGCCGGCGCGACGCGCGAGGACGCGGCCGCGCTTGGTGGCGCGGGCCCGGGCGACGCTGGGGGAGCCCCTGGCGCCCGAGGCGGTCGTCGCGCTCGATCAGCTGGCCGAGCTCGTGGGGTCGCTGTGACCGAGGACGTGGCGGTCATCCGGCGCATGTTCCGCGACGTGCCGACCTGTCACGTCGCCACCGTCCGCCCCGACGGCGGCCCGCACGTGGCGCCTCGGTGGTTCGTCTGGCAGGAGGACGCGATCTACGTCGCCACGCGCGTCGGCGACACCGCCTGGGAGGACGCGTTGCGCGACCCTCGCATCTCGGTCCTCATCGATCGCGGTCGGGACTGGCTGGAGCTGTCCGGGGCGCGGATCGACGGCACGGCGGAGTCGCTGCCCGCCGAGCATCCCGACCTGCGCGCGCCGATGTCGGCCTGGCACGACAAGTACCGAACCCTGCTGGCGGGCGAGGGGTTCGAGCGGTTCACCCAGGCCGTGCCCGTGCTGGGATTCCTCCGAGTCGTGCCCGCGGTGGCCGCCACGTGGGATCACCGGCCACATGGCTAGACTGCGGCCCGGGCGTACCGCGTACGTGCGGTAGGCTGAGCTTGTGAAAAGTTTCACAAGCCCCGGACGGAGCCGGCGACCGGGGCGCGGGGGGGCCTGAACGTGCAGGGAACCATCGAGACCGATGTGCTCGTGGTCGGCGCCGGCCCGGGCGGGTCGGCGGCCGCCTATCACCTGGCCCGACACGGGATCGACGTCACCCTGATCGAGAAGGCCGCGTTCCCCCGGGAGAAGGTCTGCGGCGACGGGCTGACCCCGCGCTCGGTCAAGGCGATCCAGGACATGGGCGTCGACACCGACGACCCCCGGTTCGAGCGGGTGATCGGGCTGCGGGTCCATGCGCGCCGCACCACGATCCAACTGCCGTGGCCCGACCTCACGACGTTCCCGCCGTTCGGGCTTGTGATGCCGCGCGAGGGATTCGATCATCTGCTGGCCGAGCGCGCCGTGAAGGCGGGCGCGCGACTGCTCGAGCGGACCGAGGCGATCGAGCCGGTGTTCGTCGACGGGTACGTGCGCGGCGCCTCCGTGCGCACCACGGGCGATCGCGACGCCGAGCCGGGCACGATCCGCGCTCGCTACGTGCTCGCCGCCGACGGCGCCGCCAGCCGCTTCGGCAAGCCCGCCGGGGTCCGCCGCGATCCGGGCAGGCCGCTGGGGATCGCCGCGCGACGCTATTACCGCGTGGACTATCACCCGGGCCCGTGGATCGAGTCGTGGTTGGACCTGTGGGACGGCGACCTCTTGCTGCCGGGCTACGGCTGGCTCTTCCCCGTGGCCGGCGGCCGGATCAACCTCGGCGCCGGGCTGCTCAACACCTTCGCGAACTTCAAGGACGTCTCGGCCCAGCAGCTGTTCGCCGCGTTCGCGCGGATGATGCCGTCCGAATGGGGGATCGACGAGGACACCGCCGAGGGCCGGGTGCTCTCGGGGCCGCTGCCGATGGGGATGAACCGCACGCCACCGGCCGTGCCGGGATTGCTGCTGGTCGGCGATGCCGTCGGGGCGGTGAACCCCTTCAACGGCGAGGGCATCGCCTACGCGGTGGAGACCGGTGCGATCGCCGCGGAGCTCGTCCACGAAGCGTTGGTGCGCGACCGCCCGGCGCTCACGATGCAGTACGGCCAGGTGTTGCGCGATACCTACGGCGGGTACTTCGCGATCGGGCGGCAGTTCGCCAAGGTGATCGGGAAGCCGGCGATCATGGGACGCGCGACGGCGCACCTGCTGCCGCGTCGCGCGATCATGGCGTTCGCCCTTCGCGCGATGGCGAATCTCAGCGACGGACGGGACGGCGACCTGCAGGATCGCATGCTCGATCTCGCGATCCGGGTGGCCAAGGCGGCCTGAGGGATGGCTCGTAGGATGGGGGCCCGATGCTGATCGACTACCTGCCCATCGTGGTGATGGCCGGGCTGGCTGCGGTGTTCGCGATCGGTTCCCTGGCCGCCTCGTCGCTGTTGCGGCCGCACAAGCCGAACCCGGTGAAGCTGTCGGCCTACGAGTGCGGCAACGACCCGGTGCGGCTGCCGCGCGGCGAGCGGTTCAGCGTCAAGTTCTACGTCGTCGCGATGCTGTTCATCATCTTCGACATCGAAACGATCTTCCTGTTCCCCTGGGCGGTGTCGTTCCGGCGACTCGGCATGTTCGGGCTCGTCGAGATGGCGGTGTTCGTCGGGCTCGTGTTCGTCGCCTACGTCTACATCTGGCGCAAGGGCGGGTTCGAGTGGGCGCACGAGGAGGCCACGCCGAACGAGGCGGAGGACGTGGCGATCCGCGAGCGGCAGTTGGTGGAGGACGCCGCCCATGCCGGTTGAGCGCTACGAGGGCATCCATCTGGGCGATACGCCCGAGGAGATCACCGAGGAGGTCGAGCGCGGGGTCCTGCTGACCACGATGGACCGCGCGGTCGGGTGGGCGCGCAAGCAGTCGATGTGGCCGGCGACGTTCGGCCTCGCCTGCTGCGCGATCGAGATGATGGCGACGGGGGCGGGGCAGTACGACCTGTCGCGCTGGGGGATGGAGGTGTTCCGGGCCTCGCCCCGGCAGGCCGACCTGATGATCGTGTCGGGACGCGTGTCCCAGAAGATGGCGCCGGTGCTGCGTCGCATCTACGACCAGATGCCCGAGCCGCGATGGGTCATCTCGATGGGCGTGTGCGCGTCGGCGGGCGGCATGTTCACGAACTACGCGGTCGTGCAGGGCGTCGACACGATCGTGCCGGTGGACGTGTACGTCCCCGGCTGTCCGCCGAAGCCCGAGATGCTGATGCACGGCATCCTCACGCTGCAGAAGAAGGTACGAACCGAGGAGCCGTTCCGGTGAGCCTCGACGCGCTGGCCGCGACCGTGGCGGCTCGCTACCCCGACGTGCTCGTGGCCCGCGGCGAGGTGACGCTGGTGGTCGAGCGCGAGCAGCTGCTCGAGGCGCTCGCGTGGCTGCGCGACGAGCCGACGCTGGAGCTCGGGTTCCTGTCGAGCGTCACCGCCACGCACTGGCCCGGCCGCGCGCCGGCGTTCTGGGTGGCCTACGAGCTGCGCTCGATGTCGTTGCAGCACCGGTTGCGGGTCAAGGTCGGGTGCGACGAGGGCGACGCCACGGTGCCGTCGGTGACGCCGCTGTTCCCGACGGCGAACTGGCACGAGCGCGAGACCTTCGACTTCTACGGGATCGACTTCGCCGGCCACCCCGACCTCACGCGGATCCTCCTGCCGGCGGACTGGGAGGGGCATCCCCTGCGCAAGGACGAGCCGCTCGGCGGGGTGCCGACGTGGTTCCACGGCGCGACCATGCCGCCGATCGACGAGCGGGGCATGGCGTGAGCGACGCGGGTCAGCGTTCCTCGGGCGCCGCGTTCGACGCCGCGGGCGACATCGCCCAGGACTTCCGCGACCCGGTCTCCGGCGACTTCCGCCAGGAGACGATGATCATCAACATGGGGCCGCAGCACCCCTCGACCCACGGCGTGTTGCGGCTGCTGCTGGAGCTCGACGGCGAGACGGTGATCCGGTGCAAACCGGTGATCGGCTACCTGCACACCGGCATCGAGAAGAACACCGAGTACCGCACCTGGGTGCAGGGCATCACGTTCGTCACGCGCGCCGACTACGTGGCGCCGTTCTTCAACGAGCTGGCCTACTGCCTCGGCGTCGAGCGCCTGCTGGGCATCGAGGTGCCGGCGCGCGCCGAGCTGATCCGCGTCCTGGTCTGCGAGCTCAACCGCATCACGTCGCACCTCGTGGCGTTGGCGACCACCGGTCTGGAGATGGGCGCGGTCTCGATGATGCTCTACGGGCTGCGCGAGCGCGAGATGATCATGGACATCTTCGAGGGGCTCACCGGCCTGCGGATGAACCACGCGTACATCCGGATCGGCGGCGTCGTGATGGACCTGCCCGAGGACGGACCGCGCAAGATCCGCGAGCTGATCGACATCCTGCCGAGCCGCATCGACGAGTACGAGACGCTGCTGAACGACAACCCGATCTGGCGCGAGCGCCACGAGGGCGTGGCGGTGCTGTCGGCCGATCGCTGCCTGGAGCTCGGCGTCACCGGGCCCGTCCTGCGTGCGGCGGGACCGGCGGTGGACCTGCGCAAGGACATGCCGTACTGCGGCTACGAGACGTTCGACTTCGACGTGCCGACCCGCACCGAGGGCGACGCGTACGCGCGCTACCGCGTGCGGATCGACGAGATGCGCGAGTCGCTCAAGATCGTCGAGCAGGCGCTCGAACGGCTGGTGGAGACCCCGGGCCCGGTGATGATCGAGGACCCGAAGGTCGGCTGGCAGTCGCGTCTGTCGGTCGGGCCCGACGGCATCGGCAACGATCCGGCGTTCCTCGAACACATCATGGAAGAGTCGATGGAGGCCCTGATCCACCACTTCAAGATGGTGACGCAGGGCGTGCAGGTGCCGGCCGGCGAGGTGTACAGCTGCGTCGAGGCGCCGCGCGGCGAGCTCGGCATGTACCTGGTGTCCGACGGCGACCATCGGCCCTACCGGGTGAAGATCCGCGACCCCTCGTTCGTGAACCTCCAGGCGTTGCCCGACGTGATCGAGGGCTACCTCGTCGCCGACATCATCGCGGCGGTCTCGTCGCTGGACCCGGTGCTGGGCGGGGTGGACCGCTGATGGTCGTCTTCGAGGGCGCCGTGCTGGACGATGCCCGGACGATCCTGGCGCGCTACCCGGAGGCGCACCAGCGCTCGGCGATCATGCCGCTGCTGTACCTGGCCCAGTCGATCGAGGGCATGGTCGGGCGCGAGGCGCTGCGAGAGATCGGCGAGCTGCTCGGCATCACGACGGCCGAGGTCGAGGCGGTCGCGACCTTCTACTCGATGTACCGGCTGCGGCCCACCGGCGAGCACGTCGTCAACGTCTGCACGAACCTCGCGTGCAAGCTGCGCGGCGCCGCGGAGGTCTTCGAGGCCGCCCAGGAGGCGGCCGGCATCGCCCACGGCGAGGAGCGGTCGGCCGACGGCCTGTTCACGGTCCACGAGGAGGAGTGCCTGGGCGTCTGCGACTTCGCGCCCGCCGTGCAGATCAACTTCTGCAACCACGACACCGTCAGCCCCGCACGCATGCGGGAGCTGATCGTGTCGCTGCGCGGCGGCGACGTGCCTCCGCCGGCCCGCGGGCCGGCGTTCGCCAGCTTCAAGGCCGCCTCGCGCGCGCTGGCGGGCCTCGAGGAGGTGCCGGTGTCGTGACGATCGACTTCGAGCCGCGGCTGACCCGCAACTGGAACGATCCGAGCGCGGTCGGGCTCGACGGGTATGTCGCCGCCGGTGGGTACGCGGGACTCCGGCAGGCGCTCGGCATGGCCGACGCCGACATCGTCGAGCAGGTGAAGGCCAGCGGTCTGCGGGGCCGCGGCGGCGCCGGGTTCCCCACGGGCATGAAGTGGGGCTTCGTGCCGCGCGACACGGGCAAGCCCACCTACGTCGTCGTCAACTTCGACGAGTCCGAGCCGGGCACGTGCAACAACCGGGAGCTCGTCGAGCGCGAGCCGCACCGCCTGCTCGAGGGCACGGCGATCGCCGCGCTCGCGATCGGCTGCGAGACCGCCTACATCTACGTGCGCGGTGAGTACCTGTGGCAGTCGATCGTGCTCGAGCGTGCGATCGCCGAGGCCTATGCCGGCGGGTACCTGGGCGCCGACATCTGTGGCTCGGACAAGCGGGTCGATGTCGTGTTGCACCGGGGCGCCGGCGCCTACATCTGCGGGGAGGAGACCGCGCTGCTGAACTCGTTGGAGGGTCTGCGCGGTCAGCCTCGCCTGCGGCCCCCGTTCCCGGCGGTGGAGGGGCTGTTCGCCAGCCCGACCGTCATCAACAACGTCGAGACGCTCATGAACGTGCCCGACATCATCACCAACGGCGTCGAGTGGTTCCGCGCCGTCGGCACCGAGAAGTCGCCCGGCTCGAAGTTGCTCACGATCAGCGGCAAGGTCGAACGTCCCGGCAACTACGAGATCCCGCTGGGCACGCCGTTCTCCGCGGTGCTCGAGGAGCTGGCGGGCGGCATGCTCGAGTGGCCGGGCGCTGAAGGCGTGGACCCCCGGCGGGTCCTCGACCCCGTTGCTGACGGCCGCGCACGCCGACACCGGTCTGGACTACGAGTCGCTCGCGGCCGCCGGGTCCATGCTCGGCACCGCCGCGATCATGGTGCTCGACGAGACCGACTGCGTCGTGGACTGCGCCCAGCGCATGGTCGCGTTCTACGCGCACGAGTCCTGCGGCAAGTGCACGCCGTGCCGCGAGGGCACCTGGTGGGCCACGCGCGTGCTCGAACGGCTCGAGGACGGCTCCGGCCGGCGCGAGGACCTGCCGCTGATGCACGACATGGGCACGAACATCCTGTTCCGGGCGTTCTGCGCGCTCGCCGACGGCACGGCGAGCGTCATCAACTCCTCGCTCGCGCATTTCGCCGACGAGTACGAGGAGCACGTGCGGCTCGGTCGATGCCCGCTGCGCGAGGAGTCCGTGGAGGTGCCCGCGTGAGCGCCGATCTGGTCACGCTGACGATCGACGGCAAGGAGGTCACGGTGCCCAAGGGCACGCTGATCATCCGCGCCGCCGAGCAGGTGGGCGTCCAGATCCCGCGGTTCTGCGACCACCCGTACCTCGAGCCGGCCGGCGCCTGCCGCCAGTGCTACGTGCAGATCGAGGGGCAGCCGAAGCTCGCCACCTCCTGCACGGTCGCGGTCGCGCCCGGCATGGTCGTGAGCACGCAGAACACGAGCGAACCGGTCCACCAGGCGCAGGTCGCGAACCTGGAGTTCCTGCTGCTGAACCACCCGCTGGACTGCCCGGTCTGCGATCGCGGCGGCGAGTGCCCGCTGCAGGATCAGGCGCTGGCCTACGGCCCGGGCGAGAGCCGGTTCACCGAGGCCAAGCGCACGTTCCCGAAGCCGATCCCGATGTCGCCGTTGATCGGGCTGGATCGCGAGCGCTGCGTGCTGTGCGCCCGCTGCACCCGGTTCTGCGACGAGATCAGCGGCGACCGGTTCCTCGAGCTCTACGCGCGCGGGGCGGGGGAGCGCGTGTCGATCGCCGCCGGCGAGGACCTCCGCTCGCCGTTCTCGGGCAACGTCGTGCAGATCTGTCCGGTCGGCGCGCTGACCGCGACCCCGTACCGGTTCGTCGCCCGCCCCTTCGACCTCACCAGCGCCGACACGGTGTGCCGGCACTGCAGCGCCGGGTGCGCCGTGCGCGTCGACCAGCGTCGTGGCGAGGTCGTGCGGGTGCTCGCGCGCGAGAACCCCGACGTGAACGACGCGTGGATCTGCGACAAGGGGCGGTTCGCGTTCGGCCACGACGACGCGGCGGGCCGGATCACGACGCCGCTCGTCCGCGACCGCGGGCTCGAGCCGACGTCGTTCGGCGAGGCGCTGACCGCGGTGGCCGACGCGTGTCGCGGCGCCCGCGTGGGCGTGCTCGCGGGAGGGCGTCTGCTCGACGAGGACGCCTACGCGTTGTCGAAGCTGGCGCGCACCGTGCTGCGGACCAACGACCTGGACCACCGCCGGGCGCCGCACGGCGGCTCGGCCGAGCGGTGGGCCGCCGCCGGCGCCGACGCGGTGACGTACCGCGACATCGAGCGCGCCGGCGTGATCGTGGTCGCGGGGCTCGATGCCGAGCAGGAGGTGCCGATCCTGCATCTGCGTCTGCGGAAGGCCGCCGCGCGCGGGGCCAGGATCGTGGTGCTCGCGGCGCGCCGGACCCGGCTGCACGACGTCGCCGAGCACCTGCTCGTGCGTCCCGGCGCCGAGGCCGCCACGCTCGCCGCGATCGAGGCGGGCACCGACGACGCCGGTGCCGGCGCCGCGCTGGCCGCCGCCGGCGACCGCGGGATCGTCCTGGCGGGCGCGCGGCTGGCGGAGCACGACGGCGCCGCGGACGCCGCCCTCGCGGTCGCGCGAGCCCACGGCGCCCGATTCGCGTGGATCCCCCGGCGCGCCGGCGATCACGGCGCCCTGCGCGCCGGCGTGCACCCCTCGCTCGGCCCGGGCGGACGACGCCTGGACGCGACCGAGGAACGCGCGGAGCTGGAGGCCGTCTGGGGCCCCGTGATGACCGAGGCCGGTGGCCGCGACACCACCGAGATCCTTCGCGCCGCGGCCGAGCACGAGCTCGACGTCCTCTATCTGGTCGGGGTCGACCCCCTGCGCGACGCGCCCGACGCCGCCCTCGCGCGCCGCGCCCTGCAGAACGTGGGCACCGTCGTGGTCCAGTCGATGGAGCTCGGCGACCTGGGGCCCTACGTGAGCGTCTTCCTGCCGGCCGCGTCGTTCCTCGAGCGCGACGGGCATGTCAGCGACTGGGAGGGGCGCAGCCAGCGCGTCCGTCCGCTGCGCGCCGCCGCCGGGATCAGCCGGCCGGACTGGGAGATCTTCGCGGGGCTCGCGGCCGCCGCCGGTGGCGATCTGGGCTTCGACACGCTGGACGAACTGCACGAGGAGATGGCCCGTCTGTGGGCGCCGCGCGAGGTCACGGTGACGCCCGCGTCCGCACCGCCGCCCGCGCCCGTCGGACGGGCTGACGCTCACCACCTACCACCTCCTGGTGGACGAGGGACGGATGTCCGAGGGCGCGGACGAGCTGAAGGCGACCCTGGCCGAGCCCGCGTTCGCCGAGATGCACCCGAGCGACGCGGGCGCGCACGGCCTCGCCGACGGCCTCGGCGTCCGGTTGCGCACGGCAGCCGGCGAGGCCGTCGTGCCGCTGCGGGTGACCGAGCACATCGCGCCCGGCACCGTGTTCGTGCCGTTCAACCAGCCGGGGCTTGCGGCCAACACGCTCCTTGTCGGCGCGTTCTCGACCCCCGTCGAGGTCGAGCCGGTCGAGACGGCGAGACGGTCGAGACCGAGGCGCTGGCGGCGGTCGGAGAGGAAGCCCCGTGACCTGGATCGACTGGGGCATCCTGCTCGGCAAGGTCGTGATCGTGTTCGCCGGGCTCCTCGTGTCCGTCCTGCTGTTCATCTGGATGGAGCGCAAGGTGATCGCCGACCTGCAGACGCGCTCGGGACCGATGCGCGCCGGCCCCCGCGGTGTGCTGCTCTCCCTCGCCGACGGGCTCAAGCTCTTCTTCAAGGAGGCGATCCAGCCGACGCAGTCCGACCCGTGGGTCTACCGGCTGGCGCCGATCTTCGCGGTGATCCCGGGGTTCCTCGCCTTCGTGGTCGTGCCGTTCGGCCCCTCCGTGCACATCTTCGGACGGACCGTCGGGTTGCAGCTGGCCGACCTGTCCGTGGGCGTGCTGTGGGTGCTCGCGATGACGTCGATCGGCGTCTACACCGTCGTGCTCGCGGGGTGGTCGAGCGGCTCGAACTACCCGCTGCTCGGCGGGGTGCGTTCCAGCGCGCAGATGATCAGCTACGAGGTCGCGATGGGCCTGTCGCTGGTGGCGCTGCTGATGTTCGCCGGCCACCTGCGCACCTCCGAGATCGTCGATGCGCAGGCGAAGGTCTGGTACGCGGTCCCCCAGTTCCCCGCGTTCGTGGTGTTCCTCATCTGCGCGCTCGCGGAGGTCAACCGCCCGCCCTTCGACCTGGCCGAGGCCGAGTCGGAGCTGGTCGCCGGGTTCCACACGGAGTACTCGGGCATCGCGTTCGCGATGTTCATGCTGAGCGAGTACGTGAACGCCGTGGTCGTGTCCTCGATCGCGGTCACGCTGTTCCTGGGCGGCTGGCGCGGGCCGTGGCCGTGGGACGGCGCCTGGTTCGTGGTCGGCGGCGTGCTGTGGTTCCTGTTCAAGGTGGTCTGCGTCATGTACGTGTTCATGCTGGTGCGCGCGACGCTGCCGCGACTCCGATACGACCGGCTGATGAACTTCGGCTGGAAGTACCTGATCCCGTTCGGGCTGTTCTGGGTGCTCGCCACCGGCGCGATCATCGTGCTGCCCGATCGCTACGGCCGTCAGCGCGGCGCGATCATCGCGGTCGGGCTGATCGTCGCCGCATGGCTGCTCGGCTCGATGGTCAAGCCGCTGCTCGAGGCGCGTCAGAAGGAGGTAGCGGCATGAGCGACGAGACCGCGCCCGAGCGGCGTTCCTCGCCGGTGTGGGCGGTGGCCAAGGGCATGGGCACCGTCTTCAAGCAGACGTTCCGCCGCGACAACACCGAGCGGTATCCGAAGGAGATCGTGCCGCCGCCGGAGCGTTCCCACATCGGCCGGCACCTGCTGAACCGGCACGACGACGGCCTGGAGAAGTGCATCGGCTGCGAGCTGTGCGCCTACGCGTGCCCGGCCGACGCGATCTGGGTCGAGGGCGCGGACAACGATCCCGAGGCGCCGGTCAGCCCGGGCGAGCGCTACGCGAAGGACTACCAGATCAACTATCTGCGCTGCATCATGTGCGGGCTCTGCGTCGAGGCGTGCCCGACCCGGGCGCTCACGCTGACCAGCTACTACGAGATGGCCTTCACCTCGCGCGAAGAGGCGGTCTGGACCAAGGAGCAGCTGCTCGAGCCCCCGCCGCCGCTCGGCACCGACCCGGTGGACCGGGAGGGCATCTAGGTGCCCTTGGACAACGTCGTCTTCTGGGTCTTCGCCCCGATCTCGATCGCCGCGGCCGTCGGCATGCTCGTCATGCGCAACGTGATCCACGCGGCCCTGTTCCTCGTGGTGAACTTCGGCTGCATCGCCGTGATGTACCTGTTGCTCGACGCGCCCTTCCTGTTCGCGGTGCAGATCATCGTGTACGCGGGGGCGATCATGGTGTTGTTCCTGTTCGTGATCATGCTGCTCGGCGTCGATCGCAGCGACGTGCGCAGTGAGCGGCTGTTCCTGCAGCGGCCGCTCGCGATCGTGCTCGGGGTGGCGTTCCTGGTCGAGATCACCGTCGCGATCCGCGCCGCGGTGGGGTTCTCGACGCTCGCGCCCGAGGGGTTCGATCAGCTCCAGGCCAACGGCAACACGCAGGCGATCGCCGAGGTGCTGTTCCGGGACTACTTCTTCCCGTTCGAGGTCACGTCGATCCTGCTGATCGTCGCCGCGATCGCGGCGATGGTGCTCGCCCAGCGCTCGGTCCGGGCGGTCACGCAGGCCGAGCTGGTGGCCGCCGAGGTGGAGACCGCCTCGTGAGGACCCCGATCGCGTACTTCCTGTTCCTGGGGGCGCTGCTGTTCTCGATGGGCACCGTCGGCGTGTTGGTCAACCGCAACGCGCTGCGGATCTTCATGTCGGTCGAGCTCCAGCTGAACGCGGTCAACCTGACGCTGGTCGCGTTCGCCCGGATGCACAACGACCTCACGGGGCAGGTGCTCGCGTTCTTCTCGATGGTGGTCGCGGCGGCGGAGGTCGTGGTCGGGCTCGCGATCATCGTGTCGATCTACCGGCGACGTCGCAGCGTCGACGTGGACGAGGTCCGGGAGATGCGGTGGTAGAGACGCTCACGTCGCACGAGGCGAGCGTGTTGTGGCTGATCCCGGCGATCCCGCTGGCGGTCGCGGCGCTGAACCTGTTCCTCGGCAAGCGGCTCGGCCGGTGGGCGGGCGTGCTCGCCACGGTGGCCGTCGCCGTGTCGTTCGCGATCTCGGTCGCCGTCGTCGCCGACCTCCTGGGGCGCCCGGCGGGGGAGCGGCTCGCGCTCCAGCATCTGTTCGACTGGATCTCGGTGGGCGGGTTCCGGGTGGGCGCCGACCTCCGGCTGGACGCGCTCAGCGCCACGATGATCCTGGTCATCACGGGGATCGGGGCGCTGATCCACCTCTATGCGATCGGCTACATGGCCGAGGATCCGCGTCGCGGCCGGTTCTTCGCCTACCTCAACCTGTTCGTGTTCTTCATGCTGATGCTCGTCCTGGGCGCCAACTACCTCGTGCTGTACCTCGGGTGGGAGGGCGTGGGGCTGTGCTCGTTCCTGTTGATCGGCTTCTGGTTCGACAAGGTCGCGAACGCCGAGGCGGCGAAGAAGGCGTTCATCACCACCCGGATCGGCGACACGCTGATGCTCGTCGGCCTTGCCACGCTGGTCTTCAAGTTCGGCACGCTGGATTTCGAACCGATCTTCGGCACGGCGGCGAGCGTCCTGACGAAGGACGGCGCCACGGTGATCGCGCTGCTGCTGTTCGCCGGCGCGATCGGGAAGTCGGCCCAGCTGCCGCTGCAGGTGTGGCTGCCCGACGCGATGGCGGGCCCCACGCCGGTGTCGGCCCTGATCCACGCGGCGACGATGGTGACCGCCGGCGTGTACCTCGTGATCCGCTCCCACGTGCTGTTCGAGGTCTCGGGCGTCGCGCTCACGGTGGTCCTCGTGATCGGCGTCGCGACGGCGCTGTTCGCCGCGACCTGTGCGATCGCCCAGTTCGACATCAAACGCGTCCTGGCGTACTCGACGATCAGCCAGCTCGGCTACATGTTCATCGCGGTCGGCATGCGCGCCTACGCGGTCGCGATGTTCTTCCTGGTGGCCCACGCGTTCTACAAGGCGCTGATGTTCCTCGGCGCCGGCTCGGTGATCCACGGCATGCACGACGACCAGGACATGCGGCATATGGGGGGCCTGCGCAAGGCGATGCCGATCACGTTCGTCACGTTCCTGGTCGGCGCGCTCGCCCAGGCGGGCATCCCGCCGCTCGCGGGGTTCTTCGCGAAGGACGCGCTGCTGGAGGTCGCCCAGCACAGCGGGCGAACGGTGGTCTACGCGCTGGGGACCCTGGCCGCCTTCCTGACCGCCTTCTACCTGGGCCGGATGCTGATCATGACGTTCTTCGGCACGCCGCGGTCCGAGAAGGCCGAGCACGCCCACGAGTCCTCGCCCCTGCTGTGGATCCCGCTGGCGATCCTCGCGGCCGGGGTGGCGTTCGCCGGGGTGCTCGAGTTGTCGCCCGACGGCCGGCTGGCGGCGTATCTGGAGCCGGTGACGGGGGCCCTGAACGAGGGGAGCGGGCTGACGTTCGTCGCGCTGGCGGGGATCGCGGTCGCCGTCGCGATCGTGTCGCTGGCGATCACCTGGTGGATCTACGGGTCGGGCCGGATCGACCCGAACGCCTTCCGCGCGCGGCTGGAGCCGATGGCCACCGCGGCACAGCACGGCTGGTACGTCGATCGGGCCTACGACGTCGTCTTCGTCCAGCCGGCGAAGGCGCTCGCGCGGCTGACCAGCGACGTCGTGGACGCGAAGGTCATCGACGGCGCCGTCAACGGGGTCGCCGGACTGGTGAAACGGGCCGCAACCGGCGGCAGGCTGCTCCAGACGGGGTTCGTGCGCACCTACGCGCTGGTGTTGTTCGTGGGCGCGGTGCTGGTGCTCGGCTACGTCGGGGTGCGGGTATGAGCGGACACCTGCTGAGCGTCGTGATCTTCCTGCCGTTGCTCGGCGTGCTCGGGCTGGTGCTCGGGGGGCGTCAGGTCAGCGACGCCGGCGCGCGCTGGATCGCGCTGCTCGTCACGCTGGTCGTGTTCGGGGTCTCGCTCGCGGTGCTCGGCCGGTTCGAGACCGCCGACGCCGGCTACCAGCTGGTCGAGCAGGCCTCGTGGGTGCCCGGGATCGGGCTGCAGTACCTCGTGGGGGTCGACGGCATCAGCCTCTGGCTCGTGCTGCTGACCACCTTCCTGTTCCCGATCTCGGTGCTGGCGTCCTGGACGGTGACGACCGAGATCCGCCGCTACATGATCGCGATGCTGGTGCTCGAGACGGCCGTGCTCGGCTCGTTCCTCGCGCTCGATCTGATCCTGTTCTTCATCTTCTTCGAGGCGATGCTGGTGCCGATGTACCTGCTGATCGGCGGCTGGGGTGGCGAGCGCCGCGTGTACGCCGCCCTGAAGTTCTTCCTGTACACGATGGCCGGCTCGGCGTTCCTGCTGGTCGCGATCATCTTCCTGTACGCGAAGGCGGGCGGTGCCACGTTCGATCTGCGCACCCTGACCGACACCGCCGGCACGCTGCCGGTCGAGACGGCACGGTGGCTGTTCCTGGCGTTCTTCGTCGCGTTCGCGGTGAAGGTGCCCGTGTTCCCGCTGCACACGTGGCTGCCCGACGCGCACACCGAGGCGCCGACCGCCGGCTCGGTCCTGCTGGCCGCCGTCCTGCTGAAGGTGGGGGCCTACGGCTTGATCCGGTTCAACATGGCGTTGTTCCCGGAGGCCTCGAAGCACTTCGCGACGCCGATCATGGTGCTCGCGGTGATCGGCATCATCTACGGAGCGGTGTGCGCGATCGGTCAGCGCGACGTGAAGCGGTTGGTGGCGTATTCGAGCGTGTCCCACCTCGGGTTCGTGGTGCTGGGGCTCTTCGCGCTCACCCAACAGGCGGTCACCGGCGGGGTGCTCCAGATGGTGAACCACGGGCTGGCGACCGGCGCGCTGTTCCTGCTGGTGGGCATGGTGTACGACCGCACCCACACCCGCCGGCTCGACGAGCTGGGCGGGCTCGCGAGCGTGATGCCGTGGCTGCTGGGCTTCTTCCTGTTCGCGGTCTTCGCGTCCGCGGGCCTGCCCGGGCTGAACGGCTTCGTCGGTGAGTTCCTGGTGATCGTCGGCACGTTCGCGATCAGCCACTGGCTGGGTGCCGCCGCCTCGATCGCGGTCGTGCTCGGCGCGATCTATCTGCTGTGGTCCTACCAGCGCGTGGCGTACGGCTCCGTGCGAGACGAGCACCGCGGGCTGCGCGACGTGTCGGCCCGCGAGGTCGTCGTGATCGTGCCGGTGCTCGCCCTGTTGCTCGTGTTCGGCGTGTACCCGCGGCTCATGACCGACTCGGTCGATCCCGCGACGGCGCGCGTGATCGAGCACGTCGCGCCCGAGCACGCGACCGACGTCGTCCCGGGCGTCGAGGTCGCCCAACCGGGGAGCGGCGCATGATCGCCCTGCTGCTGCATCTCGCGCAGGCGGCGCCGGTGACGGGACCCGATGCCCCGATCCCGACGCCGGAGCTGGTGTTCCAGCCGATCCTGCCCGAGCTCGCGCTGTGCGCGGCGGGCATCCTCGGGCTGCTGTACGAGGCGTTCGCGCGGCGGAGCAATCGCTCGGTCCACCTGGGGATCGCGCTGGCCGGTCTGGTCGCGGCCGGCGTGACCGCGAGCAACCTGTGGAGCTGGACCGGCGCCCCGTTGGTGCTGGGCGACGCGGTCGCGGTGGATCGGTTCTCGGTCGTGGCCACGATCGTGCTCGTGCTCGTCGCCGCGTTCGGCTGCGTCTACGCCTGGCACGAGTCGGGCCGGGCCGAGGCCGTCTACCGCGGCGAGTTCTTCCCGCTGCTGCTGTTCGCGACCGCGGGCATGACGCTGATCGTGGCCGCGAACGACCTGATCGTCGTGTTCCTCGCGCTGGAGATCCTGTCGCTCTCGCTGTACGTGCTGACCGGGATGGGCGGGCGGCGCAGCAGCGAGGCCGCGATGAAGTACTTCCTGTTGGGGGCGTTCTCCTCGGCGTTCTTCTTGTACGGGGTTGCGATGGCCTACGGCGCCACGACCAGCACGAAGATCACGACGATCGTGGCCGCGCTCGCCGGCCAGACGGGCTCGCAGGCGCTCGCGCTCGTCGCGATGGGGTTCCTGGTGATCGGGTTCGGGTTCAAGATCTCGGCCGCGCCGTTCCACATGTGGACGCCGGACGTCTACCAGGGCGCGCCGACGCCGGTCGTCGCCTACATGAGCGCCGCCACGAAGGTCGCCGCCTTCTTCGCGCTGATGCGCGTCCTCGACGTGGCGCTGCAACCCTTGACCTGGGACTGGACGCCGATCGTCTATGCGCTGTCGGTCCTGTCGGTGCTTGTGGGCGCCGTGCTCGCGGCGGCGCAGCGCGACGTGAAGCGCATGCTGGCCTACTCCGCCGTCGCGCACGCCGGGTTCATCCTGGCGGGGCTGACGTCGGCGAACACCACCGGCATCCGGGCCGCGATGTTCTACCTGATCGCGTACTCGGTCATGACCGTCGGCGCGTTCGGCGTCACGATGCTGGTCGCCACGAAGACCGAGGAGCCGTCCTCCTACGACAGCTACGACGGCCTCGCGGCGCGCAGCCCCGGTCTCGCGGCGCTGCTGACGGTGTTCCTCCTGTCGCTGGCCGGTATCCCGCCGACGGTGGGCTTCATCGCGAAGCTGACCGTGTTCGGCTCGGCGATCGCCGCGGGCAACTGGCCGCTGGCGCTCGTGTGCGTGCTGGCCAGCGTGATCGCGGCCTACGCCTACCTGCGCGTGGTCGTGCGGATGTACTTCCGCGAGCCGCGCGGCGAGGTGACCGACGATCGTGCGGTCGTCCCGCAGGTGGCCGGGCTCGTGCTGGCCGTGACCGTGGTGGTGCTCGGCGTGTTCCCGCGCCTGCTTTCCGGCATCATCGAACAAGCATCGATCCTGAGGTGGTGAGCCTATGCGCAGAGTGATTCCCGGATTGGAAGCCCCCGACGCGGTCCTCGAGGCCGAGATCCGGGCGCGCCTGGACCGGGTGGAGGAGGCCCTGGAGAAGGCGGTGGTGGCCGATTCCGACCTGCTGGCCGCCACGGCCCGGCACCTGTTGACGGCCGGCGGGAAGCGGTTCCGCCCGATGCTGGTGCTGCTGGCGGGCTACTTCGGCGACCCCACCGACCCCCGCCTGATCCCCGGCTCGGTCACGATCGAGCTGACCCACCTGGCGACGCTGTATCACGACGATGTGATCGACGAGGCCGTGGATCGCCGCGGCGTCCCCAGCACGAACGCCCGCTGGGACAACACGGTGGCGATCCTGACCGGCGACTACCTGTTCGCCCGGGCCTCGGAGCTGTCCGCCGACCTCGGGACGGAGGTCTGCCGGCTGCTCGCCCGCACGATCGCGGTGCTGTGCGACGGCCAGATCCGCGAGGTGGACGCCGCGGGCAAGGTCGAGCAGACCGAGGACGCCTATCTCGAGATCATCCGTCGCAAGACCGGCATCCTGATCGCCACCTCGTGCCGGCTCGGGGGCCTGCTGTCCGAGACGCCCGAGGATCAGCTCGAGGTCCTGGAGGCCTTCGGCGAGTCGATCGGGATGGCCTTCCAGCTGTCCGACGACATCATGGACGTGACGGCGTCGCAGCTGGAGCTTGGCAAGGAGCCGGGCACCGACATCCGGGAAGGGGTCTACACCCTGCCGGTGCTGCACGCGCTGCACGAGGGGCCCGACCGCGCTGAGCTGCAACGATTGCTGGCCCGCGGCGGTCCCGACGGCGAGATGCTCGATCGAGCCCTGCACATCGTCCGCAGCGGCGGCTCGCTCGAGCACGCCCGCGCGGCCGTCTCGGCGGAGGTCGCCCGGGCCGACGCATTGGCACGGCAGTTGCCCGATGGCACAGCCCGGCACGCATTGATCCAATTGGCGCGGTTCCTGGCGGTGCGCTGCGGCGCGGATGCGGGCACCGATGTCGCATAGGCCGCAACGGGAGGGGACGCATCGGGTCGTCGCAAGGGGCGGGCCAGACGCGCTGCTAGGATACGGCCGCGCTGGGGAAGGTGCACACAACTCGTGACCTATTTCGGATCGTACGGAGTCGTGTTTGCGGTAGCGCTCGCCGGAGCGCTGCTGGTCATCGTTGCCTTCCTCGCGGCCAGGCTGATCGCCCCCAGCCGTCCCTCCACCGCCAAGTACCTCACGTATGAGTGCGGCATCGATCCGGTGGGCGAGGGCTGGTCCCAGAGCCAGATCCGCTACTACGTCTACGGGTTCCTGTTCGTCATCTTCGATGTCGAGTCGGTGTTCCTGTTCCCGTGGGCGCGGGTGTTCGTGACGCTGGGGTACACGGCGGTCGTCGAGATGGCGATCTTCATCGGGATCCTGGGCGCGGGCCTGCTCTACGCCTGGCGCAAGGGGGTCTTGAAGTGGGCGTGATCACCGAGAAGACCGCTCTGCCTCGGGTCAAGCCGGTGAAGTTCATCCTCAACTGGGGGCGTCGCTACAGCCTCTGGGTCTTCAACTTCGGGCTCGCCTGCTGCTCGATCGAGTTCATCTCGGCATCGGCGGCCAAGAACGACTTCATCCGTCTGGGCGTGATCCCCTTCGCGCACGGCCCGCGCCAGGCAGACCTGCTGCTGGTCGCGGGCACGCTGACGGACAAGATGGCGCCGGTCATCAAGCGCCTGTACGACCAGATGCCCGACCCGAAGTACGTGATCTCCTTCGGGTCGTGCGCCAACTGCGGCGGTCCGTACTGGGACAGCTACGCGGTGACCAAGGGCGTCGACCAGATCATCCCGGTCGACGTGTTCGTGCCCGGGTGCCCCCCGCGCCCCGAGGCACTGCTGCACGGCATCGTGCAGCTCCAAGAGAAGATCAAACACGAAGACATCCGGGAGAAGTTCCGCAGTGGGACGACGGCTGTCTCCTGAGGACCTCGGGTCGCGGTTGCGGGCGCGCTTCGGCGATGACGTCGAGGTGGGCGATGCCTTCGGTCACGCCGTCGCCACCGTCTCGGTCGATCGCTACCACGACGCCGTGCGGTACTGCCGCGACGAGCCCGAGATCGGCTGCGACTTCTGCGACTTCACCGGCGGCGTCGACTTCGGCGAAGAGGCGGGGTTCGAGGTCGTGACGCACCTGGTCTCCACCGAGCATCACCACGCCGTGCGGATCAAGACGAAGCTCCCGCACGCGGAGCCGTCGGTGCCGACGATCAGCGATCTGTTCCCCACGTGCGACTGGCACGAGCGGGAGATGATGGAGATGTTCGGCATCCGCGTCGAAGGACACCCTCGCCCGGTCAAGCTGCTGCTCTCCGAGCCCTTCGAGGGCCATCCGCTGCGCAAGGACTTCCCGTTGATGGCGCGTGAGGCCAAGCCCTGGCCCGGCGCCGTCGAGGGCGAGGAGGACGAGGACGAGTGATCTGGCTCGCCGAGGCCTCCGCGATCGACGATCTCTTCTCGGGCTACTGGGTCCCGCTCGTGCTCAAGGCGATGCTCGTGCTGATCATCTTCCTGGTGGTGCCGCTGGCGGTGGGCTACATGGAGCACAAGGTGCTCGCCCACATGCAGGCGCGCATGGGGCCGATGGAGGCCGGCATGTTCCACGGGTGGGCGCAGCTGATGGCCGACGGCGCGAAGTTCATCCAGAAAGAGGACATCGTCCCGGAGGCGGCGGACCGCACCGTCTTCTCGATCGCGCCCGGCGTGGCGCTCGTGCCCTACCTGATCGTGCTGGTCGTGATCCCGTTCGGGGCCGACCTGTACGCGCTGGACCTGGACATCGGCATCTTCTTCGTGCTGGCGATGAGCTCGATCGGGGTGCTCGGCGTGCTGATGGCCGGCTGGTCCTCGGCGAACAAGTTCTCCCTGATGGGGGCGCTGCGGGCCGCGGCCCAGCTGATCGCCTACGAGCTGCCGCTCGTGCTCGCCGCGGCCGCCGCCGTGATGCTCGCGGCCTCGACCTCGCTGATCGCCATCATCGAGGCGCAGCAGGGGCTGTGGTACGCGATCCCGCTGTTCCCGCTGTTCATCGTGTTCATGATGGCCTCGGTCGCCGAGCTGACCCGGCCCCCGTTCGACATGCCGGTGGCCGACTCCGAGATCATCTTCGGCGCCTACACCGAGTACACGGGGCTGAAGTTCGCCTTCTTCCTGCTGTCGGAGTACGGCGGCATCGTGGTGATGTCGGCGATCGCCGCCACCCTGTTCCTGGGGGGCTATCTGCCGCTGCCGGGCCTGGGGTTCCTGCCGGGGCCCGTGTGGATGTTCGGCAAGATCTTCGCGCTGTCGTTCGTGATCGTGTGGCTGCGCGCGACCTTCCCGCGTCTGCGCGAGGACCAGCTGCAGCGCTTCGCGTGGATCAAGCTGGTGCCGATCACCCTCGTCTGGATCCTCGGCGTCGCGTTCGTGAAGGTGGCGAACACATGACCGAACCGCAGAAGGAGCAGGGGATCGGGCTCGGTCTGTTGCAGGGCCTGGCGGTGACGCTCCGCACGATGACGAAGCGGTCGGTGACCGTGCAGTACCCGCATGTGAAGCCCGACCTGCCGGCGCGCACCCGCGGCGTGATCGCGCTCAAGGAGGCGAACTGCACCGTCTGCTACAAGTGCTCGCGCGAATGCCCCGACTGGTGCATCTACATCGACGCCCACAAGGAGTCCCACGAGCCGGCCGGCGGCGGCCGCGCCCGCAGCGCCAAGATCCTCGACCGCTTCGCGATCGACTTCTCGCTGTGCATGTACTGCGGCATCTGCGTCGAGGTGTGCCCGTTCGACGCGCTGTTCTGGAGCCCGGAGTTCGAGTACGCCGAGTACGACATCAAGGAGATGGTCCACGAGCGCGAGCGGCTCGAGGAGTGGACCTACACGGTGAAGCCCCCGCCGGAACTGGAGGAAGGCGCCGAGGCACCGGAGGAGGCGGCCTCGTGACCGCGCAGGAGTACGCCTTCCTGGTGGTGGCCGTGATCGGGTCGCTCGCGGCCATCGCGGTCGTGACCGCGCGCAACGTCGTGCACGCGGCGCTGTACCTGGTGGTGGCGCTGGCCTGCGTCGGGATCACGTTCCTGCTCGTCGGCGCGGAGTTCGTCGGGTGGACGCAGATCCTGATCTACGTCGGGCGCGATCGTGATCCTGTTCCTGTTCGGGCTGATGCTCACGAAGGCCCCGATCGGGCGCGACACGCTGGACCACCTGCCGCAGAACCGCATCGTCGGGGCCGTGGTCGCGCTGCTGATCTTCGTCGGCCTGGCGACGTTGTTGCTGAAGGTCTGGCCGGTCGGCACCACGGTCGCCTCCCAACCGGTGGCCGGCAGCACCGAGGCGATCGGCCAGTCGATGTTCCGCGACTACGTGCTGCCCTTCGAGGTCGTGTCGTTCCTGCTGCTCGCGGCGCTGATCGGCGCGATCGTGCTCGCCCGCAAGGACGAGGGGGGAGCGGCGTGATCCGGCTGCCGCTCGTGCTGCTGTTCGCGGCGCTGCTGTTCTCCGCGGGCGTCTACGGCGTGCTGGCGCGGCGCAACGCGGTCATGGTGCTGATGGCGATCGAGCTGATGCTGAACGCGGTCAACCTGAACCTGGTGGCGTTCTCCGCCAGCCTCCAGGACGTCACGGGCCAGATCTTCGCCCTGTTCGTGATCGCGGTGGCGGCCGCGGAGGTCGGGATCGGCCTGGCGATCGTGATCCTGCTGTTCCGCAACCGGGCCTCGATCAACGTCGACGAAGTGGACCTGCTCAAGTGGTAGGCCTCGTCGGGTTTCTCGCGCAGGAGGGCACGACGGCACGTCGGCCGCGGGGACCGGCGCAACTGGTTCGTCCAGCACGCGTTCCTGATCCCGCTGCTCGCGTTCGCCTCCGGAGTGCTGACCCTGTTCTTCGGCAAGCGCACGCCCGGCAAGGGCCCGGTGTACGGCATCCTCGCGATCGGCGTGGGCCTCGCCCTGTCGCTCGGCGTGGTGTGGAGCTTCGTCCAGGGCGGCGGGAACTTCGAGCACAACATCCAGTGGTTCACGATCGGGTCGCTCGAGGTGCAGCTCGGGTTCTACGTCGACGGACTGACGGCCGTGATGCTCGTCGTGGTCACGTCGATCTCGCTGATGGTGCACATCTACTCGCTGGGCTACATGCACGGCGACAAGCGCTACACGTGGTTCTACGTGGTGCTGTCGATCTTCACCGGCGCGATGCTGGTCGTGGTCGTCGCGTCGAACCTGTTCCAGCTGCTGGTCGGCTGGGAGATCATGGGCGTCTGTTCCTACCTGCTGATCGGGCACTGGTACGAGGACCACGCGAACTCCTCGGCGGCGATCAAGGCGTTCCTGACGACCCGGGTCGGCGATGTGCCGTTCATGTTCGGCATCTTCGCGCTCGTGTACGCCACGGGCATGACCACCTCGAACATCCAGGTGATCAGCGAGACCGTCGCCGGCGGGCACATCTCGACGCTGCTGGTCACGTGTGCGGCGCTGCTGATGTTCGGCGGCACGATCGGCAAGTCGGCCCAGTTCCCGCTGTACACGTGGCTGCCCGACGCGATGGCGGGCCCGACGCCGGTGTCCGCGCTGATCCACGCCGCCACGATGGTCGCGGCCGGCATCTACCTCGTGGCGCGCACCTTCGAGGTCTTCGTCCAGGCCGACCCGATCGCGCTCACGATCGTGTCGATCATCGGGGCGATCACGCTGCTGATGGCGGCGTTGCTTGCCCTGGTGCAGGACGACATCAAGAAGGTGCTGGCGTACTCGACGATCTCCCAGCTCGCCTACATGGTGGCGGCGCTCGGGATGGGGGAGGCCGGCTACCCGGCCGCGATGTTCCACCTGTTCACGCACGCGTTCTTCAAGGCGTTGCTGTTCCTGGGCGCCGGCTCGGTGATCCACGCGGCCCACTCCAACAACATGAGCGACATGGGCGGCCTGCGGAAGCACATGAAGCTCACGTACGCGACCTTCGTGATCGGCTCGCTCGCCCTCGCGGGCGTGCCGCCGTTCGCGGGGTTCTTCTCCAAGGACGAGATCATCCTGGTCGCGAAGGACTCGCAGACCTACTGGCTGGGCGCCGTCCTGTTGGTCGGCGCGGTGCTCACCGCCTTCTACACGACCCGGATGGTGCTCAAGACCTTCCACGGGGAGTACCGCGGCACCGAGCACCTCCACGAGTCGCCGCGGTCGATGACCGCTCCGCTCGTGTTCCTGGCGGCCGCGACGTGCGTCGTCGGGTTCCTCGGGTTCGCTCCCACCGGTGCGCCCTTCATGGACTGGGTGTACTTCGGCGGCGTCCCGGAGACCCCCGTCTTCAGCCCGCTCGTCGCCGCGATCTCGGTCCTGGCGGTCGCGATCGGGCTGCTGTTCGGGTACCGGATGTACAAGGACTACAAGGCGGTCGACCCGATCACGAAGCTCGGTGGGGCGTACACCTTGCTCGAGCACAAGTACTACCTGGACGACATCTACTTCGGCGGCATCGTGCGGCCGATCCGCGACACGTGGTCGGCCGGCATCTACTGGTTCAACCAGAACGTCCTCGACGCCGCGGTGAACGGGGCGGCGGGCGGCTCCAAGGGTCTGTCCGGCGGCATCATGTGGATCGACCGCAACGTGATCGACGGCATCGTCAACGGCGCCGGTACCGCGATGGAAACCTTCGGCAAGGGCCTGCGCACGATCCAGTCGGGCAAGGTCCAGTGGTACGCCGTCGGTCTGTTCGGCGGCGTGATCGCCCTGACCCTTTTCGTCTTCAGGTAAGGAACGAGGGAACCCATGAACGAGTCGAGCTGGCAAGAGTGGGCCATCACGATCACGACGTTCCTGCCGATCGTCGGCGCGCTCGTGATCCTGCTGGTGCCCAAGGAGAAGGACAAGATGATCCGCGGGCTCGGCGTCGTGATCATGGCGCTGGCCTTCATCTGCGCCGCCGTGATCGCGTTCCAGTTCGACTACGGGCGCAGCGGCGAGCTCCAGTTCGTGCAGAACGCGAAGTGGATCCCGGTGATCGGGGCGCGCTACCACGTGGGCATCGACGGGATCTCGATGCCGCTGTTCGTGCTGACCTACCTGTTGGGGCTGCTGTGCGCGATCTACACGTACCGCTACGTGCCGCAGCCGGGGCGGACGAAGGCGTTCGTGGCGCTGACGCTGCTGCTGATCACCGGCATGGCCGGCACGTTCATCGCCTTCGACCTGATCCTGTTCTTCGTGTTCTGGGAGCTGGTGCTGGTCCCGATGTACTTCCTGATCGGGGTGTGGGGCTCGGCGAACCGCCAGTACGCCTCGATCAAGTTCTTCCTGTACACGCTGTTCGGGTCGGTGTTCATGCTGCTGGGGTTCCTGGCGCTGTACTTCAACGGACCGGTCGACCCGGTGACCGGCGCGCACACCTTCGACCTGCAGGCCATCACCGCCTTCGGCGCCGGCGGCGGCTACGCGCACACCTTCCAGCTCGTGGTGTTCGGGGCGATCGCGCTCGGCTTCGCGGTGAAGGTGCCGATGTGGCCGTTCCACACGTGGCTGCCCGACGCGCACACCGAGGCGCCGACGATCGGCTCGGTCCTGCTGGCCGGGATCATGCTGAAGATGGGCACCTACGGGTTCGTGCGGATCGCGCTGCCCGTGATGCCCGAGGGCGCGGTGGCCTACGCGCCGTGGATCGGGGCGCTGGCGGCGGTCGCGATCGTCTACGCGGCGCTCGCCTGTCTGGCCCAGAAGGACCTGAAGCGATTGATCGCCTTCAGCTCGGTGGGCCACATGGGGTTCGTGATGCTCGGCATCGCGACCCTCACGACGATCGGCATCCAGGCGGCGATCTTCGGCATGGTCGCGCACGGCGTGATCACCGGCATGCTGTTCTTCCTGGTCGGGTCGATCTATGACCGCTACCACACGCGGGAGATCGCGGCGATCGGCGGCGGCATGAGCGAGCTGATGCCCAAGATGGCGGGCATCTTCGCGTTCGTGGCGATCGCCTCGCTCGGCTCTGCCCGGCCTCGCCGGGTTCTGGGGCGAGATCATGGCGCTGCTCGGATCGTTCAGCCCGAACACGGCGGTCGGGCTCAACGTCGGTCTGTACCGGACGTTCATGATCATCGGAGGCATCGGGACGATCCTGACCGCGGGCTACTTCCTGTGGATGCTGCAACGCGTGAACCAGGGCGAGGCGCCCGTCACGTGGAAGGACCACCACTTCCGCGACATCCTGGCCGTGGAGTGGGTGTCGTGGGTGCCGCTGCTGGCGCTGACGCTGGTGCTCGGGCTGCTCCCGAGCCTGATCCTGGACACGACCGCCACCGGCGTCGACCGCATCGTGCAGATCGTGACGGGATAGCAACTTGAACATCGACTACCACGCGCTGCTGCCGGTCGAGATCCTGGCGTCCAGCATCCTCGTGGTGCTGGTCGTCGATCTCTTCCTGCCGGCGCGCGCGAAGTCGGTGTCGATGTGGGTGGCGATGGTCGGGGTGCTCGCGTCGCTGGCCGCCGTGCTGTCGCTCGTCGGCCAGGGCGAACGGGTCGCGTTCGGCGGCGCCTACGTGGTCGATGCGTTCACGCTGATCTTCCAGGCGTTCTTCCTGCTGTGCGCGGTGGTCGTGCTGTTGATCTCCTACCGGTACCTGCGCGACGGCGGGTTCTACCAGGGGGAGTACTACTTCCTGCTGCTGACGGCGTTCCTCGGGTGCACGCTGATGCCGGCGTCGCGGAACCTGCTGATGCTGTTCCTCGCGTTGGAGCTGGTGTCGGCGCCGGGGTTCCTGATGTCGGCGTTCCGCAAGTCCGACATCCGGGGCAACGAGGGCGGGTTGAAGTTCTTCATCATCGGGGTGCTCTCGACCGCGGTGATGCTCTACGGGATGAGCCTGATCTACGGGCTCACGGGGGCGCTCGAGCTGCACGCGATCGCCGCCAAGCTCGGCGGGCTGACCGGGCCGAGCGAGACGCTGGCGCAGGTCGCGATCCTGTTCGTGGTGGTCGGGTTCGCGTTCAAGGTGTCGGCCGTGCCGTTCCAGTTCTGGGCGCCCGACACCTACGAGGGCTCGCCCGTGCCGGTCGCCGGGTTCCTGGCGGTGGCCTCGGCGGCCGCCGGGTTCGCGGGTCTGCTGCAGCTGATGTTCGTGGCGTTCGTCGGGCAGTGGGAGTTCTGGGCGCCGATCTTCGCGCTCCTGTCGGTGCTGACGATGACGCTCGGGAACCTGGTCGCGCTGCGCCAACGTCAGGCGGTGCGGCTGCTGGCCTACTCGGGGATCGCGCAGGCCGGCTACATCCTGTTGCCCTTCGCGCTGGTGTCGGGCGACGCCCAGGTGAACCAGTCGGCGTTCACCGCGGCGGTCGCCTACATCCTGATCTACGCCGTGATGAACCTCGGGTCGTTCGCGGTGGTGACCGCGGTGTCGGAGCGGCGCCCGAGCCTGCGGATCGAGGACTTCGCGGGGCTGATGAAGTCGGCGCCGCTGCTCGGCGTGGCGATGACCGCGTTCATGGTGTCGCTCGCCGGCGTGCCGCCGACCGGTGGGTTCTGGGGCAAGCTGGGCATCTTCGCCGCGGCGATCGACCGAGGCGGGATCGGCGTGTGGCTGGCCGTGATCATGGTCGTCAACTCCGTGATCAGCGTGGGGTACTACTTCTTGATCCCGCGGGCGATGATCTTCGAGGAGCCGCCCGCCGAGGAAGTCCGTGTGCCCGTGCCCTTGCTGCTCGGCACCGTGGTGACCGTCGCGCTGGCGGGGATCCTGCTGATCTTCGTGGTTCCGAACGCGTTGTACCGGCTCGGCGAGCTGTCGTCGCTGGCGCTCGGGACCTAGCTCATCGTCCCCAGGATCGCGCGCACGTGATCCAGCGTCGTCCGCGGGTTCACGAAGCAGAGACGCGCGACCTTCTCGCCCTTCCATGAGGTCGGCTGGACGAACGCGATCTGTGCGTCGACCAATCGGCGCCACCACGCCTCGTAGTCGTCGGGCTCCCAGTCGAGCCGTCGGAACAGCACCACCGACAGCTCCGGCTCCATGATCAGCTCGAGCTTCGGGTGCTCGTTGACCAGCTCGGCGGTCTGCCGGGTGATCGTCAGCACCGCCTCGACCGCCTGGCGATAGGCGTCGGTGCCGTAGGTCGCGAGCGAGAACCACAGCGGCAGCCCGCGGGCCCGCCGCGACAGGTGGTAGGCGTAGTCCGCCGGGTTCCAGTCCGGCGCTGCGTTCGACGTGTCCAGGTAGGAGGCCTCCTGCCGATGCGCCCGCAGCGCGATCGCGGGGTCTCGATACAGCAGCGCGCACGCGTCGTAGGGCGCGAACAGCCATTTGTGCGGGTCCACGATGAACGAGTCCGCGCGCTCGATCCCGTCGTAGAGCCCGCGCACGCTCGGCGCGAGCAACCCGGCGCCGCCGTAGGCGCCGTCCACGTGGAACCACAGCCCGCGCTCCGCGCAGACCGCGGCCACGCCGTCGAGGTCGTCGACGGTGCCGGCGTTCGTCGCGCCGGCGCTGGCCACCACCGCGAAGAGCCCGTCGCCACCGTCGGCGTCGATGGCACGACGGAGCGCCTCGCCCGTCAGGCGCCCGTGGTCGTCGGCCGGCACGTCCAGCACGCCCACGTCCATCACGCGTGCGGCCGCCGACACCGACGAGTGGACGGTCTCGCACGCCGCGAACCGCCAGCGGGCCGGGCGTTCACGATGCGACGCCGCCGCGTGCCGCGCTGCCACCAGCGCCGAGAGGTTCCCGGCCGAGCCGCCGCTCACGAACACCCCGCCGGCCTCGGCGGGCATGCCGGCCGCGCTCGCCAGCCACGCGAGCGCCTGGTTCTCGGCCCAGATCGCGCCCGCGCCGTCGATCCAGCCCGCCGCGATCGTCGAGGACGCCCCCACGATCAGGTCGAACAGCACGCTCGCCTTCGTCGGGGCGCCGGGCACGAACGCGAGCGCCGCGGGATGGTCGGTCGAGATCGTCGCCGGGGCCAGCACCTCGCCCCACAGACGCAGCGCTTCCTCCCATCCGATCCCCGACGCGGTCACGGTCGCGCCGACCCGCCGGTCGAGCTCGGATGCCGGCACCACGTGGTCCAGCGGCTGCGCGGCCGCGATGCGGTTGCGGGCGTAGGCCACGAGCGCCCGGGCCATCTCCTCGGTCTCGTCGGTGTACTCGTGCATGAACTGCATCGCGTCGAGCCCCCTTCAAGAGCGAAAGGCCGGCCCGAAGGCCGGCCCACCGCGTCTGGTCGCTACCCGTGGTCGCGAGCGCTACTTCGAGAGCTCCTGGCAGAACTCGCCGAACGCGTCCACGTACTTCGCGATGTCGTCCTCGGTGTGCTGCACCGAGATCGTCCACTGCTCCTCGTCGCCGGGCGTCATGAAGATGCCCCGGTTGACCATCCACGGGTAGGAGGCCCAGTAGATCTCGGTGTGGGTCTCCAGGAAGTCCCGGTAGTTGGTCAGCGGCTTGTCGCGGTAGGACACGCAGCCCTTGGCGCCGAGGTCGACCGTGTGGGCCGGCAGGCCCGTCTCGGCGATCGCCCGGTTGCAGCCCTCGGCGAGCATGGTGCCGAGCTTGCCGAGGTAGTGGTAGGCGTCCTTGGTCAGCACCTGCGTCAGCGCGGCCAGTCCGGCGGCCGATGACAGCGGGTTGCCGTTGAACGTGCCCTGCTGGGCGGCGCCCTTGCCGACCCACTCCATGAAGCGGGCCTCGCCGCCGAAGGCGCCGATCGTGGATCCGCCGCCGATCGCCTTGGCGAAGGCCGCCATGTGCGGCTTCACGCCGTAGCGCTCGGCGGTGCCGCCGTAGGCGATCGTGCCGCCGCACTTGACCTCGTCGTAGATCAACACGGTCCCGTGCTTCTCGCAGGAGTCCTTGAGCGCCTGCAGGTAGCCGGGCGCGGGCTCGACGATGCCGATGTTCATCATCACGGGCTCGAGGATCACGGCCGCGATCTGGCCCTCGTTGTCGGCGAGCGCCTCCTCCGCGGCCGCGGCGTCGTTGAACGGCACGACGACGACGGTGTCCCACAGTGCCTCGGGGACGCCCTTGGAGGTCGGCTCGGTCGAGTACCAGGCCTGGTCGCCGCTGCCGCCGGTCGTGAAGCGCATGTCGAGCACGTCGGCCTCGGGAACGACGGAGAACAGCACCGAGTCGTGGTGCCCGTGGTAGGAGCCCTCCATCTTGATGATCTTGTCGCGGCCGGTGGCGGCGCGCGCCACGCGGATCGCGTCCATCGTGGCCTCGGTGCCCGAGTTGACGAACCGCATCTGCTCCAGCTGGAAGCGCTCGCAGATGGCCTCGGCCAGGGCGATCGTGTCGGGCGTGGTGACCGCGAAGTGGATCGCGTTGCTCGCGGCCTTCGTCAGCGCCTCGACGATCTTGGGGTGCGCATGGCCCACGACGTTGACGCCGAAGCCGCCGTGGAAGTCCTTGTACTCGGTGCCGTCCACGTCCCAGACGCTCGAGCCCTTGCCCTTTTCGAGATACACGGGGTAGGGGTCGCCGGCCTGGAAGTTGGATGCGACGCCGCCGGGCATGCTCTTGATGGCGCGAGCGTGCAGCGACTTCGACGCACCCGTGTTGGCGAGCAGCTTGGGGGTTTCCGCTTCGGCGATCTCCGCCGAGCGTGCCTTGATCCGCTCAAGGTCCATGCGTATCACCTCCTGAAGAGCGCAAAGCCTACCCGGGGCGGGCCTGGCCAGGCAATCTGGAGGCCCCGGGCATTTGAGGGTCGGGCGTGTCCGTCGTTCGGAGAGCCTCGGAGATCTCGGCACCCAAGAGGAACACCCACATCATCATGTAGAGGAACGCCAGCAGTCCGAAGATCGTCCCGATCGTGCCGTACAAGGCGGTCGTGTGCCCGATCACGTACGAGACGTAGGCGCCCCCGATCACCTCGACGAGAACGGCACCGATGATGCTGGCGATCGCACCGGGCAGATGCTCGCGCAGAACGGGTCGGTGCGGCCCGGGCGGCGTCATGGCCCAGTACATGAGCAGGAAGAACGCGGCGCCGACGACCAAGACCGCGAGGCCGAGAAGGAGTGACGCCCACCGCGGCACGTCTGCTCCCCCGACCCACTGCACGAGGACGGCCAGGAACACGAAACCCGCGAAGGTCGGGATCCCGAGCAACGTGCCGGTGACGCGTCCGGTGAGCAGGTCGGGGATGCCCGTTCGAAACACAACCCCGAGCGCGGTGCGGGTGCGGTTCGCGTAGCTCGACGCCGCCCAGAGCAACGCCAGGATGCCGGCCACGCCGAGGCCGAGTTGCTGCGTCGTGCTGACCGAGAACTGATCGGAGAGCACCTGATCGAGGCCGGGGATGAGTGAGGTGATCGAATCGATGAGCCGTGCCTGGGCCTCGGCGTCGTTGACCACGACGAGGCTGACCACCGATAGCGCAAGGATCAGGATCGGCGGGATCGCGAGGAACGCGCCGTAGGTGAGCGAAAGCCTGGACCCGAGTTGGTCGTCGCGGACCCGCGTGGCCACGATGCGGCATCGGCTCCAGCGGGCGACGTACGGGACCCCGCATTCAGTCCGATCGCGACAGGAACAGACGATCAACGGGCTTCTCGCCGGTTCGGGAGCGCGCAGTGGTTCGGCATCGCTCTCGGACTGCCGCCGGGTGGCTGTGGGCCGGTGACGAGCCGAGGACACCGGTTGCGCGCTGGTGCCCTCGGACTCACGATCGTCGCCGTCACGGGTGGGCGATGACAGAGCAGGGTGACCTCCTCGAGCTTCGGGCTGGCGGGGACGGGAGGGCCAGCGACCCTGGAGATCGGCGTGTACGTCACGCTGAGTCGGCGGCGTCAGCGCTTGGTGTCGGCCGCGTCGGTGGTCGAGGTTACGAAGGGCGCAGCGAGATCGATCGACGCAGGCGCCCGCCGGCGCTCGCTGTCAACGAGCTGGTCACGTCGTCCTTCGGTGAGCTGGCCGCTCGTCCGATCCCGCCTAGGCTTCCCTCCGTGATTCGGTGCCCTGCATGCGGTGAAGAGAACTCGGAGCGAGCTCGCTTCTGTCAGGCGTGCGCCACCCCGCTCGACGAAGGCTCCTCGCGGGAGGAGCGCCGGGTCGTCTCCGTGCTCTTCGTCGACCTGGTCGGGTTCACGTCCAAGTCCGAGCAGCTCGATCCCGAGGACGTCCGGGCCATGCTGACCCGCTACTACGAGCGGGCGCGCGCCGAGATCGAACGGTTCGGCGGCACGGTCGAGAAGTTCATCGGCGACGCCGTCATGGCCGTCTTCGGAGCCCCCGTCGCGCACGGCGACGACGCCGAGCGGGCCGTCCGGGCGGCGATGGCGGTGCGTGACTCGATCGCCGACATGGACGAGGCCGACCCGCTGCTCGAGCTGCAGATCCGTGCCGCGGTCAACACCGGTGAAGCGATCGTGGAGCTGGGCGCCCGGCCGGAGACGGGCGTGGCGATGGTCGCCGGCGACGTCGTCAACACCGCCGCGCGCCTGCAGTCCAACGCCCCGGTGGACTCGGTCCTGGTCGGGCAGGAGACGTATTCCTCCACGCGAACCGTGATCGAGTACCGGGAGACCGAGCCGATCACGGCCAAGGGCAAGGTCGACCCGGTGCCCGCCTGGATCGCCATCGCGCCGCTGGTCGCGGCGGGGGAGCGCGTCTTCTCCGAGGTGCCGATCGTGGGCCGCGGCGAGGAGCTCGCGGCGCTGCGCGGCATGTGGGACATCGTGTCGTCGGAGCGTCGATGCTCGTTGCTCACGGTGTTCGGCCCGGCGGGCATCGGCAAGTCGCGCCTCGCACACGAGCTCGCCACTCGCGTCACGGACTCGGGCGGGCACGCGCTGCGAGGCCGGTCGGTGGGCTACGGCGACACCGGCCCCTACAGCGCGTTCGCCCAGCACGTGGCACAGGTCGCCGGCATCTACGACAGCGACGACGCGGCGGACGCGATCGGCAAGCTCCGGGCGAAAGCGGCCGAGCTGTCGGTCGGTGAGGACCCGGTCGAGGTCGCCGACGCCGTCGCGATCCTGGCGGGCCTGCCGGTCGAGAACGGACCCGCAGATCGCGAGACGCTCTACTTCTCGGCGCGGCTCTTCGTGGAGGCGGTCGCACGGGAACGCCCCACGATGATGGTCTTCGAGGACATCCACTTCAGCGACCCGAGCTTGCTCGACCTGATCGAGTACCTCGCGTCACGCGTGCAGGACGTGCCGCTGCTGATGATCGCGACCTCCCGCCCGGAGTTGCTGACCTCGCGGCCGACCTGGGCCGGCGGCCTGCTGACGTCTCGGACGGTCTCGCTCGAGCCGCTGAGCACGCAGGATGCGATCGAGCTGACCGGCAAGCTGTTCGAGCAGCGCGGGCTCGAGGGGCTCGCGGATCGGGCCGACTCGCTGGCCGCCTCCAGCGACGGGAACCCGCTGTTCATCGAAGAGCTCACCGCGTCGCTCGCCGAGCGATCCACGAGGGACGCGAGCCAGCTGCCGGGCAACATCCGGGGCATCGTCGCGGCGCGCCTGGACGCGCTGCCGTCATCCGAGCGAGACGTGGTGCTCGACGCGTCGGTCGTGGGAAAGGTGTTCTGGAACGGGTTGCTCGAACGGCTGCGGCCCGATCGGGTCGACCTCCCCGCGCTGCTCGGGTCGCTCGAGCGCCGCGATCTGATCCGGCGCGAAGCCTCATCGAGCATCAAGGGCGACCAGCAGTTCAGTTTCAAGCACGGCTTGATCCGAGAGGTTGCCTACCTGACGCTTCCTCGCGACGAGCGGCGTCGGTGTCACCGCACCACCGCGGAGTACCTGGAAGATGTGTCGCTGCGTGCCGGCGATGCCGACGCCACGCTTGCCTATCACTGGCGTGAGGCCGGTGACGCCGACAAGGCGTTGGAGTACCTGCTCGCGGCGGCGGACCTCGCCGGTCGTGGCTGGGCGAAGGCACGCGCCGCACAGCTCTACGCGCAGGCGCTGGAGCTCGTGCCGGAGGACAAACCGGACCTCAAGCGCAGCATCGTCATGAAGCGCGCGGTCGCTGCGGCGTCGGCGTGGCACGCGCCGGACGTGGAGGCCCAGCGAGGGCACCAGGCCCCGCAGGAATCGAGCTAGTTCGTTTCGGGCAGGGGTGGGAAGTCCGCCGGCGTCACGTCGCCGGCCACCTCGTACACGCCGTCGACGATGTGGTCCCCGAGCATCGCGGCATGCTGCTGGATCGCTTCGAGATCCGGCGCGTCGTACAAGCAGAACGTGCGAACGTGCCCGTCTTCCTCGACGGCGATGTGGCTGTGGACCCACACGACGTTCGTGAACTCCTGCTCGATGATCTGTCTCGAGCGTCGGCCGATCTCGGGCATCTGATCGGATCCGACGTCGAACCTGCGCTGGATGACATATCGCGGCATGCTGGGGTCCTCCTTGGAGTCCGGTCGAGTGTAAGGCGGATGGTGCCCTCGGACAATCGTACGAACGGCCCTTATCGATAGTTCGTGAACTGCAGGGCGATCCCGAAATCGTGGTCCTTCACGGCGGCGATCGCGGCCTGCAGATCGTCCTTGGACTTGCTCGAGACCCGGACCTGCGACCCCTGGATCTGGGTCTGGGCCTTGGGAACGGCCTGGCGGACGAACTTCGAGATCTCCTTGGCCTTCTCGTCCGTGATGCCCGGTGACCAGCTTGATCGTCTGGCGGACGGAGCCCTTGGCGGCGGGCTCGACCTCGCCGGGCTGCAGCGCCTTGAGCGGCACCTGGCGCCGGACGAACTTCTCCTCGAGCACCTGGTAGGCGGCCTTGAGGCGGTCCTCGGTGCCGGAGGCCAGCTCGACCGCCTCGTCCTTCAGCTCCACGGAGGTCTGGGTGTTCTTGAAGTCGAAGCGCTGGTGGAGCTCGCGGCCGGTCTGGTCGACCGCGTTGCGGACCTCCTGCATGTCGATCTCGGACACGATGTCGAAGCTTGCCTGCGCCATGGCGGCAGGATAGCGAATCAGTATCATCGGTGCGCTATCCGGGAGGATGCCCGAGCGGCCAAAGGGAGCGGTCTGTAAAATCGCCGGCGATGCCTACGAAGGTTCGAATCCTTCTCCTCCCACCACGATGGCCGCAGAAGGCAGCTCATAACCGCGCGCCGCAAGTATGAGCACATCAGAAGGTGATGTTCCTGGCGGCCGGGGCAAGCCCCCGGCCAAAGGGATGCGCTGGATCCCGATGGGCGAGTTCGCGATGGGATCCGAGGACTTCTATCCGGAGGAAGCGCCTGTATCGCGCGTCGCGCTGGATGGGTTCTGGATCGACGAGCGGCCGGTCACCGTCGCGGAGTTCCGCCGATTCGTGCGGGCGACGGAACACGTCACGGTGGCCGAGCGCCCGCTGGATGCGACGCAGTACCCGGGTGCGGATCCCGATCTGTTGCAACCCGGGGCGCTCGTCTTCGCACAGACGCCGGGGCCTGTCGACCTCAACGACTACACCAACTGGTGGACGTACGTTCCCGGCGCCAACTGGCGCCATCCCGAAGGACCGGGCTCGACGCTCGACGGCCGAGATCGTCACCCGGTGACGCAGGTGGCGTTCGAAGACGCTGAGGCCTACGCCAGGTGGGCCGGCAAGGAGCTGCCCACCGAGGCGGAGTGGGAGTACGCGGCCCGGGGCGGTCTGGACGGCGCCGTGTTCGCCTGGGGTGATGACTTCATGCCGAAGGGCAAGGTGATGGCCAACACGTGGCACGGCGAGTTCCCATGGCAGCGGGTGCCCGCCCATCGGTACGAGCGCACCTCCCCGGTCGCGTCGTTCCCACCCAACGGGTACGGCTTGTTCGACATGGCGGGCAACGTCTGGGAATGGACAGATGACTTCTTCCGGCCGGGCCACGAGGGTGGCGCCGATCATCCGTGCTGTGCGCCGCGCAATCCCCGCGTGACGTCGCCGGGGACCGACGCCGGCGCGCGGAAGGCCTCAGACCAGATCCCGAGGCGGGTGACGAAAGGAGGGTCGCATCTCTGCGCGCCGAACTATTGCCTCCGCTATCGCCCCGCCGCGCGACAGGGGTCGGCGGTCGACACGTCCACGGGCCACACGGGCTTCCGATGCGTGATCCGACCCGTCGGGTGAGCCGGGACTGATGGACGAGGTCCGCGGGGAGCCTCGGTGGGTGATGCAGTGACGGGCATCGAGCGTGCACGGGCTACATCGGCTTCCGATGTGGGGTGCGGCCACCCGTCGGCGGAGCGGCTAAAGACCCGTCTCGGCCTTGATGCTCCCGCGCTCCACCGCCGCCTTCAGTGCCTCGTAGTCGATGTGGTTCTGGTCGGCGTAGGTGATCGAGAACTCGGCGATCGCCCGGTCGAATGCGTCCGACTTGCCTAGATAGGAAGCGATCGCAACTCGGTCGCCCGAGCGCGCGTGGGCGCGGGCCAGCGTCCAGCCGCACAGACGCGCGAAGATCGCGAGCCCCTGTGGTAGCAGCGAGTCGATCTCGACCGAGCCCTTCCAGTCCCGGAACTGGCGGAAGTAATAGTCGTGCTGGGCTCCGTCGAGGCCGTTCACTCGATTCCAGCCTAGGAAGATGTCGCTCGTTGCCTGCATGAGCCGCTGGCCCGCAACCACGCGCTGACCGTGGTTCGCGAACGCGCTCTTGCCGGCGAACCGCTCAAGCACTGACTCCTCGGCTTCCTTCACCTGGAGGAAGAACGGGTCTCCGTTGTCGATCCCCAACATCAGGGCGACCCACGCCCGCGTGCCAACGCTCCCGACGCCCACGACCTTACGGGCGGCCTCGACGAAGCGAAACTCTTCCAACAGGTGCCGCCGGTCCGTCTCCAGCGTGCGACGGTAGGAGCGCAGGACGTCGGTCAATATCCCTTCGACAACTACCCGCTCATCGTCGTTTACAAGCTCCCTGATGGGGACGATGAGTGGAGGCTGACTCACGATCCTCGGCTCCCCCTCGACCTCTTCGGTGAGCTTCGTGAAGGCTTGCATGCTGTCGCGGGTCTTCATCTTGGCGAGGGCCTTCTCAAGTATCTTGATCCGTTTTGGCCGGACCCCCGCGGTTATGCGGGGCAGTTCCTCCTCAACGTCGATATGCGTGTACCAGACATCGAGGTTGGTCATGCTCGCAAACGAGTGCATCGCGGTGCGGTAGCCCCGAACGCCGGCCAGGACCGCCTTGCGACGCTCCTTGTCGGTGAACCCGACGTCGCGTCCCCCGATCTCCAGGCTTGTGGCTAGGCGCTTGACGTCCCACTCCCAAGGTCCGACAGAGGTCTCGTCGAAGTCGTTGATGTCGAACATCAAGCGTCGCTCGGGCGAGGCGAACATGCCGAAGTTCGACAGGTGCGCGTCACCGCAGATCTGGACGTGAAGCCCAGAGTCCCGTGTGCCCGCCAGGTCCGCCGCCATGATGAGCGCGGCACCCCGGTAGAAGGTGAACGGCGAGACTCCCATCCGTCCGTACCGGATCGGGACAAGTTCCGGGATCCTCGTCTTGGCCTGCTCCTCGAGGAGATCGATCGGGTCCAGGCGCAGGTCGGGAGCGAACTCCGCATGACTCTCGCGCGGCACTCGCTTCCTTGCTTCCTTGCCGCGAGCCGTTCGCTCATCGCGGCTCGCATGCTTCACCTTCGGGGCTTTCTCGTCCTGAGACTCTTGCGAGGGTGAGGCTTGGGTCGAAGCGCCCGTGTCGTGCGTCTTCACGACGTGCCTCCTTCTTGTGGGGAACCGCGGCTGACCCCCCGGGAGCTTTCTCGTACCACAATCGGCTGGTTCCTGCCCAGCCTCCTGCCCCTAGGCGGAGCGCCGGCCGTGGCGACCAGTGCTCATGTGGCGTAGCTGAGTCGATCGGAGGGCGGCCTGGGCGGCTCGTCGCAGGCCACTCCATGAACGAACGAACGAACGAACGAACGAACGGGTGGTCTCATAACTGAGGTCTCGGGACATTTGGGAACTCCGCTCAACAGGGCCCGGATGGTGGGCTCTTAGCGGTTGGCGCGACGGATGAAGACGTCCACGCCAGCAAGTGCCACGCGACCGCGGCCGGAATAGAGGAAGAGCGTCACGAGACCGTCGGGAGCGCTGTCGGATCCGGGTTCCAGGGGTAACAGCTCAGGTCGAGTCCCTCTCTCCCAGGCGGTCGTAGACCCATCTCACCCCAAGACGCCCCAGGATCAGCGATAGAACGAGCGCCACGACCTCGATGAATCCACCGAGCGAAACGCGGTCACCGAAGATGATGTCGATCACCTCGAGGACGACGAACTTGGACAAGAACAGGATGGAGAACATCGTCGCCACTCCGAGTGCCCGCCACACCCGACCTTCGCGCTGGTCGAACCAACCTCGTATGCGATGCTCCAGCCTTGCGATCACCTCGATCAACAACTTCAAGACCACCGCGGTGAAGATGGAGATGGTGAACGACTCGGTGATGACCTTCGGCACGTACTGGACGAACAGGTTGAGGATCACGATGTAGAGGAGGACGTCGGTAACCCACGACGCGAAGAGCGCCTGGCTGCGCGTAACCCTCGTCCCGCCGCTGTCGCTCGTGATCGGGATACCCCCCCGGTCCGCGACACTACCAACGTAGGCTTTCTGTCATGCCGAGCCGAATCGGCGCACCACTCCGAGAAACCCGCCTCTCACGTGCTGACCGTCGGGGCTTGGAACCCTTCAATGTCCACCGTCACGGCCAAGACGGATCCGGGACGTGCCAGACTGCGAACACATGGATGGACGAGAGGCGGCCCTGCGCGCCAGTTTGCGGACACCGAGAGCTGCCGGCGTTGCCGGGATCGTGTTCTCACTCCTGTTGGGGAGCGCACTAGTCCTGATCCGTCTTGCGGCGCCTTCGGGGGCAGCAGAGGGCGCGGTATGGCTCACGGATCCCGCGAAGCGACGGTCGATCGTTCTGGCTCTCAACCTGGTGCCGTTCGCGGGAATCGCATTCCTCTGGTTCATCGGCGTGATCCGAGATCGGATCGGCGAACGGGAGGATCGCTTCTTCGCCACGGTCTTTCTTGGCAGCGGGCTGCTGTTCGTCGGGATGTTGTTCGTCGGTGCAGCCGTGGCGGGCGGAATGTTGGCGAGTCCGGGGATCGCAGAGGGGCGGCTTCCCTCTCAGGAACTGTGGGAGCTGGAACGGCGGATCACGTTCACACTGATCAATCTCTACGCGGTCAGGATGGGTGCCGTCTTCATCCTGTCGACGACTACGATCGGGATGCGCACCCAGGTCATCCCCTCATGGCTCGCCGTCGTCGGGTTCGCGGCAGGGGCGATCCTATTGTTCGGCGTGAATATCTCGACGTGGGTCAATCTCGTGTTGCCCGCCTGGGCACTCCTGCTGAGTCTGAACATCCTCGTCAGAGGCGCCGGAGTGAACGAGGAAGGTACCGCCTAGGAGGTGGAGAGACCGCCGCGGGACCCGTGTGTGTCGAACAGGATTCGTTCGATCCCGAGAACCGCTCCAGCTGCCAGATCCGGACGCAGGTATGAGCGCCAGAAGCGCTCCAGACTCGCCGTCGATCCTCCGTCGAGGACTGCGCTGGCAACGGGTCCGGCGGCATCGACGGCGCTCCACGCCACGATGGAACAGGGCTACAGTGGCGAACACCGGAGCTCTTCCTCTCTTGAGTGGCTCCGCTCGCGATCGACGCAGGCGAAAAGGGGTACTGGTGAGTCAACCCGATCGCACAAGTCTTCCGATACGACGAGAGCCGTTCGCCGGCACGACCAACAGGACGCTCGACGGGTCGCAGCCGGATTGGAACCTGATTGGGCATCCGACGCCGCCTGAAGGTGCGCCCAACGTGTTGCTCGTGCTGATCGACGACGCAGGATTCGGGAACCCGAGCACGTTCGGGGGCCCGATCCAGACACCGAACTACACGCGCATGGCGGACGGAGGCCTCAAGTACAACCGGTTCCACGTGACGGCGCTCTGCTCTCCGACACGCGCCGCGCTCCTGACCGGCCGGAACAACCACGCTGTCGGTTTCGGATCGATCGGTGAGTTCGCGGGTGGGTTCCCGGGATACTCGGCGATCTTGCCGCGCGACTGTGCGCCGCTGCCGCGGATTCTTCGAGACAACGGTTATTCGACCGCGGCGTTCGGCAAGTGGCATCTGACGCCGGACGGGCAGCAGGGCCACGCAGGCCCCTTCGACCGCTGGCCCAGCGGGTGGGGCTTCGACTACTTCTACGGGATCCTCGGCGGAGGCTCGAGCCAATGGGACCCGGTGCTGGCAGAGAACCAGAAGATCATCGGGACCGACGAGCGCTATTACGACGAGGACGATCCGTACTACTTCCCCGATGCGATGGCCGACAAGACGATCGAGTGGCTGCACGGCGTTCGGGCGCAGGACGCGGAGAAGCCGTTCTTCGTCTACTACTCGACCGGCTGCAGCCACGCGCCGCACCACGTCGCGAAGGCTTGGGCCGACAAGTACAAGGGGAAGTTCGATCAGGGCTGGGACACGCTCCGCGAGGAGACGTTCGCCCGACAGAAGGAGCTTGGCGTGATCCCGGCCGACGCAGAACTCACGCCGCGCGACCCGGCATTCCCGGCGTGGGACGACGTCTCCGACACGCTCAAGGCGTTCTATGCGCGCCAGATGGAGGTCTACGCGGGCTACTCCGAGAACGCCGACCACAACGTCGGCCGGGTGCTTGACGCGATCGAGGAGCTCGGCGAGCTCGACAACACGCTGGTCCTGTGGATCTGGGGTGACAACGGCGCCAGCATGGAGGGCACGATCACCGGCTCGTTCAACGAGCTCACGATGCAGAACGGCATCCCGCTCACCGACGAGATGCAGCTGCAGCTGTCCGAGCGCTACGGCGGCCTCGATCAGTGGGGCGCCGAGATCATGGATCCCCACTACGGCGCGGCCTGGGCGTGGGCGGGCAACACGCCGTTCCAGTGGGGCAAGCAGGTCGGCTCCCATCTCGGCGGCACGCGCAACCCACTCGTCGTGCGGTGGCCGGCTCGCGTGACGGATCACGGCGGCCTTCGCTCGCAGTTCACCCATGTGATCGACGTGGCGCCGACGATCCTGGACATCGCCGGCATCCCTGCCGCCGTCGACGGTCGACGGGATCGAGCAAGAGCCGATGCACGGCACCCCGTTCACCGCGTCGATGGCCGATGGCGAAGCGCCGGAGCACCGCGCCCAGCAGTACTTCGAAACGATCGGGAACCGGGGGATGTACAAGGACGGGTGGTGGCTCGCGATGAAGACGGAGCGGATCCCCTGGGTCCTCACCCCGGATGCCCTTGCGCCGTACGCGCCCGGCGTATGGGACCCGGATGCCGGTCCCGCCGAGCTCTACTACCTCCCCGACGACTTCACGCAGGCCCACGATCTTGCCGCCGAGCATCCCGACAAGGTGCAAGAGCTCAAAGACCTCTTCTGGGAGGAGGCCGAGAGATACAAGGTGCTGCCGTTGCTCGGAGCGCTGTCGACCTTCTTCGGCATCCTTCCGCCGATCGATCAGAAGACGACCTTCGAGTACCGAGGCGACGTCCAGAACGTTATGCCGGGCATGATCCCGCGGATCTACAACCGGTCATACGCGATCTCGGCCGATCTCGTGGTGCCCGATGGTGGGGCCGAGGGCGTGATCGTTGCCGAAGCTGATCATCTCGGCGGATTCACGCTCTACGTGATGGGCGGAAAGCTCACGCACACCTATTCGATGATGGGTGTGGCCCTGTTCAGACAGGTCGCCGAGGAGGTTCTGCCGTCCGGTGAGGTGACCGTGCGGATGGAGTTCGCCGCGGACGAGGCGAAGCCGGCGACCGGGGGAGAGGTGACGCTGTTCATCGACGACCGACCGGTCGGCAAGGGGCGTATGGATCACACGGTGCCGATCCGATTCAGCGGGTACGCCGGGATGGACATCGGCCGGGATAACGGTGGTGTGGTGGACGTCGCCTACGCGGACCGCAAGCCGTTCCCCTTCACAGGCACGGTCAAGAAGGTCGTATTCGACATCAAGCCACATCTGTCGGATCAGGACGAGTTGGATCTGCACGCCGAGGCCCATCGCGGCAACGCCGCCGGCAGCTTGGCCGGCTGATCGCTCGGGGAGGGAGCCACTTGGTCGGAGAGCAGACGATCGATGTCCTGATCGGCGGATACCTGTCGGCTGATGCAGCGAACGAGGACTACCGGTCGGTCGTGGACAGCGGAGCGCATATCGAGGGCGCCGTCGTGGTGAGTAAGGACCTCGAGGGCGATCTGTCGATCGAACAGACCGACCACATGGTCGCGAAGGGCGCGAAGGGCCTGGGGGCCGTGGGCTTCGTCGTTGGCCTCGCCGCGCCACCGCTACTCGCCGCGACTGCCATCGGTGCGGCGATCGGAGCCGGCGCAGGCAAGCTCGCTGAGAAGATGGCCGGCGGCAAGATCGAGGAGGCCGCCGGCGAGACGATCCCGCTCGGTGGCGCCGGCTTGATCGTGGCCTATCAACGCCACCAAGCAGAGAAGGTCGAGCCCGCAGTGACCCGCGCGATCCAGAAGGTGGTGGGTGAGGCCGAAGGCCGCCACGTCCAGGCGCTCAAAGACGCCCTGGCCGACGCACAACAGAAGATGGCCGAGAGCGACGGGTAGCGCGGATCATCCCTGCGGATAGAAGCCCTGACGACCGTCGTCGAGGCCGGAGATGAAACGCATCGCCCTAACGCTCCGCTTCGCGGTCGCGTTCACGATCCACGTGCTCGACTGAGTCCGGCGAGACGCATTCATCCATGTTGGGTCATGCAGGCCTCCCCGGATGACTCGAATATTCGGCTCGAGAACCCTTGGAACCGTTCTTTGACACGAAGTGCAGACCCAGCGAGATCGACCGGTCCGATCGGGGGCCGCGCTGCACGATTCGAGACTGTGGAGTACAACGGACACGTAAGTCAGTGACGATTCCTGTCATCACCCGAGGCACCGGGCTTGCAGGACGCGACCGATTGGCGCCGCTCTGCGACGCCCGATGGAAGGAGAAACGCTATGGCTGAGGGAACTATGGAGACCCCGGTGCAGGACCTGTTGGAGGTCATGACCGCCGCTTCGATCGAGGCGTCCGGCCTCGACGCGCGGAGCCTCATGTTGGTGCGGATCGCGGCCCTCGTCGCGATGGATGCACCGCCGGCGTCGTATCTGCTGAATCTCATGGCTGCCGACGATGCCGGGATCGACGGCGAGACGGTACGCGATGTCGTCGCCGCGATCGCCCCGATCGTCGGCACGGCTCGTACCGCGTCTGCCATCGGCCACGTCGCCAACGCACTTGGTTTCGCCGAGCTCGTCGTGGAGCTCCAAGACCTCGACGACGACGACGACGAATCGATGAGCTAAACGCGGGTACGTCCTTTCCGGGATCCCAAGGGGGAGGGTCCCGGATAGTGTCGAAAGGATGACGGGGCTTCGCGGTGCCGTGAAGCCGACCCCTCGACGTTGGGAGCGAACAGATGCCCGTGAAGAAGATCGCACACCCGAGCCTGGAGGAACGGCGGGCGCGCGGCAAGGAAGCGCGCACGAAAGCGTCGCTCTCCTCGCACAAGGGCTGGAAGGCGGCTTCCGACCGACCGGATCCCGTCAAGCTGCTCCAGGAGCAGAACACCACCCGTGAGCAGGACCTGGTGCCGGTCCGTCACGGCCGCATGATGGTCTCTCCGTTCACCTTCTATCGCGGCGCCGCGCGGATCATGGCGGCCGACCTGAACGGAACGCCATCGGCCGGGCTGGACGCGCAGCTCTGCGGCGATGCCCATCTGTCGAACTTCGGCGCGTTCGCCTCGCCCGAGCGACAGCTGCTGTTCGACGTGAACGACTTCGACGAGACGCTCCCGGGACCGTTCGAGTACGACGTGAAGCGCATGGCCGCGAGCTTCACGATCGCCGCGCGCAACAACGGGTTCTCGAAGACCGATGCGCGCGCGGCCACCCGTGCATCGGTCGCCGGCTATCGGGAAGCGATGGCCGGATTCGCGCAGATGACGACGATGGAGGTCTGGTACGCCCACCTGAACTCCGACGAGATCATGGCGGCGGTGCGCAAAGGCGCGAAGAGCAAGACAAGGCGCCAAGGAGGTCAAGCGGGCCGAGAAGGTGGTCAAGAAGGCGCGGACGCGCGACAGCCTCCAGGCTCTGTCGAAGCTCGGTGAGCTCGTCGACGGTCGGTACCGGATCGAGAGCCAGCCGCCGATCGTCGTCCCCGAGCGGGAGCTTGGCCGCCAGCTACGGCCTGTCACCCGACGAAGTGGAGCGCGCGGTCCGCGATCAGTTCCGCGTCGTATCGAGCCACCCTCGAGGATGACCGGCGCCACCTGCTCGAGCGGTTCGAGTTCCTCGACCTCGCCCGCAAGGTGGTCGGCGTCGGAAGCGTCGGCACTCGGGCGTTCATCGTCCTGCTCCAGGGCCGAGACGAGCAGGACCCGCTCTTCCTGCAGGTCAAAGAGGCGACGACATCGGTCCTGGAGGATCATCTCCCGAAGAGCCGGTACAAGAACCACGGTGAACGCGTCGTGCGGGGCCAGCGGTTGATGCAGGCTGCGAGCGACATCTACCTGGGCTGGACGGTGGGCCTGGACACCTCCCGGCATTTCTACTGGAGACAGCTGCGAGACATGAAGGGGTCGGCCGAGATCGAGACGATGTCGCCGTCCGGTCTCATGACCTACGCGAGCCTGTGCTCATGGACCCTGGCGCGGGCACACGCTCGCTCCGGGGATCCGGTCGCGATCGCGGCGTACCTGGGCACGAGCGACAAGTTCGACCGTTCGATCACCGACTTCTCGGAGCGCTACGCCGATCAGAACGAACGCGACTACGACGAGTTCGTGGGCGCCATCCGTTCCGGAAGACTGGAGGCGACGGAGGGAGTCTGACGATCGGAGAGGGAGGAACTTCCGTGATAGCTGCGAACGGTTTCTGGCTGTGGTGGATCGTGGGTCTGGCCATCTGGATCGCGATCGCCTTCTGGCCGGCCCGAGTTGCCGGCCGCAAGGGCCACAGCTTCGTCGGGTACTTCATCTTCAGTCTGATCTTCTTCCCTGCCGCGTTGATCGCTGCGTACGTGGTTCAAGACCGAACCGTGCCGCCGATGGGCCTGTGACACGTTGCGCGGGTCGGTGACCTGCCCCGAGTAGACATGGGACACCCTCACGGCGTATAGTGAACCGAATGGTTAACTCTCAGACGCTCGATCGCACGTTCTCGGCGCTATCCGATCCGACACGCCGGGCCATGCTCGAGCGGCTGTCGCTCGGTCCCGCCACGGTGAGCGAGCTCGCCGCGCCGGCGAAGATCTCGCTCCCCGGCGCGTTGAAGCACGTGCGCATCCTGGAGGAGGCGGACCTCGTGACCTCGGAAAAGAGAGGGCGAACGCGCGAGTGCCGGTTGGGGCCGGCGCAGCTGGAGGAGGCGACCGCGTGGATCGAGCGCTACCGCTCCCAGTGGGAGCGGCGACTCGACCGCCTCGAGGCGGTCATCGAGAAGAGGAAGGGGGGCTCGCGATGAGGTACGAACTCACGCTTGAACGGCTGATCGACGCGCCGCCGGAGGTGGTCTTCGACACGATCATCGACCCGGAGGCGCAATCCGAGATCCTCGGCGACCAGGTGCCGGGATGGGACCTGTGGGAGTCGGAGATCGACCTCCGCGTCGGCGGCACGTGGACATTCGTGCTCGGACCCGTCGATCGAACGGGCGAGCCGGACCGGAGCAGCAGCATCTTTACGGAGGTCGACCGCCCGCACCGTCTCTCCTACCGGTCCTCGATGTTCATCGGGCAGTGGGGTCGGACGGTCGAGTTCACGGAGACGGTCACGCTCCAGGATCGCGACGGCAAGACCCTCGTCACGATCCATATGTCCGACCTGGAGTCGGAAGAGGTCCGCGACGGGTTCAAGGACGGGGTGCCCGGGTGGCTCGACGCGATCGAGCGCGCAGCGACCGCGCGGGCTGCCCGATGATCGCCCCCGTGTCGGTCACCGTCACGCCAGTCCGCGTCGCCGATCTGCTGGCCGAGGGCGAGCGGATGCCGGTCTACGTGCACGTCATCGACCATCCCGATGGGCGCGTGCTGGTCGACACCGGCATGACGGAGCTGCATCCGGCGGTGGCCGACATGGATCCTCGCCTCATTCCACTGAGCGAGCAGGACTTCGACCTCGCCGGTGTCGACATCGTCGTCAATACGCACCTGCACTTCGACCACTGCGGCGGCAACCACCTCTTCGCCGGCAAGCCGATCTACGTCCAGCGTCGGGAGCTCGACGACGCGCGCAGAGAGGACGACTACACGATCCGCGAGTGGGTCGATGCGCCCGGCGTGCAGTACGAACCGGTCGACGGCGAGCTCGAGCTGCTGCCCGGGCTCCGGCTCGTCCCGGCGCCGGGCCACACACGCGGCACGCAGGTGGTCGTCGTCGAGACGGGGGAGCGCCCGGTCGTCATCTGCGGCGACGTGGCGGTGTGGTTCGGCGAACTGGATGAGCCGCACACCGAAGGCCAGCGGCTGGTGCGCGCGCTCGACCCCGAGCTGGTCTGGCTCGCGCACGAGCACGAGCCGTGGCGACCCGGCACCGTCTAGAACATCACGCCGGCGGAGGACCCATAGTCGGGCAGCCGTACGGTCGTTGCGCCCATCCGGCTTGCGCCCACAGCGCGATACGGCCGAGAATGGTGGGTCCCACGACCTACAGGGAGGGCCGTATGTTCCGCAGACTCGTGATCGCCGTCGTGGCGGTCGCCACCACCTTCGTCGCCGCGCCGACCGCAACCGTCCAGGCCGCAGGCACGGTCCCCGCGTTCCCCGGCAAGGTCTACGTGTTCGTCGGCGAGAACACGAGCCTGTCACAGCTGACGACGAGGAACGCGCCCTTCCAGCTCGGCAGTATCAAGCCGAACAGCGCCTGGTTCTCCGACTACTGGGGCATCTCTCACTACTCCACGTCGAACTACATGGCGATGACGAGCGGCACCTTCGCCGGTGCGACCAGCTCGACGAGAAGCCGAAGACCTGCAACCACCGCTCGACGAACATCTTCGGGATGCTCGAGGACGCCGACATCAGCTGGGCGGCGTGGAACGAGTCGATGCCCGAGCCCTGCTACCTGATCAACGCCGGCGTGAACCACGACCTCAACTCCTACGCCGTGAAGCACAACCCGGCCGTCTACTACCACGACGTCGTCGGCGAGGATTTCTCGCAGCCGACGGGGACGGACCCGACGGCGCCCTGCCAGACGAAGGTGATCCCGATGGGTGGGACCGGCCCGAACGACACGAGCGCGTTCGAATACGCGGCCGCGCACGACCAGACGCCGACGTTCAACTACGTCGTGCCGAACATGTGCGAGGACGGTCATGACAACTGCAATACCTCGAAGGGCGGCACGATCAAGCAGTTCGACAACTTCCTCGCACGCCAGATCGCGGCCGTGCAGTCGTCCGCCTCATGGAAGGCCGGCAACGACGTGATCGTCGTCGTCTACGACGAGGGCCAGGACGGCGGCATCGGGAAGGCCCAAAAGTTCGCCGGGGGCCACACCGTCTGCGCGGTCATGGGCGCGAACGTCGCGACCGGCGTGTACGACACGTTCACGAACCACTACAACCTGTTGCGCACCCTGGTCGACGGGTTCGAGCTCGGCACCGCGCCTGCGAACGCGATGAACGCCGACCCGATGGACATCTGGCAGCCATAGCCTCAGTCGGTCGTTCGGCCGGCGGAGACATCCATATCGATTCGCTGCCGAGTCTAGGATGCGTGCATGTCCAGCGGGCAGTTGTACGACACCATCGGAGCCGCCTACACCGTCACGCGGCGCACCGAGCCGCGGATCGCGGCGCAGGTCTGGGCTGCGCTCGGCGATGCGCGGACGGTGTTGAACGTCGGGGCCGGCACCGGCCTCTTACGAGCCCCCGGACCGTGTCGTCACCGCGGTGGAACCGTCGGCGCTCATGCGTGCGCAGCGTCCCGCCGACGCAGCCCCGTGCGTGGCTGCGTTCGCGGAGAGCCTTCCGTTCGAGGACCAGTCCTTCGACGCCGCGATGGCGTTCGCCACCGTGCATCACTGGCAGGACCCGATCGCGGGCCTGCGCGAGATGCGGCGCGTGGCTCGCCGCGTGGTGGTGTTCACGCACGACAGCAGTGAGACCGGATGGCTTCACCGGTTCTGGCTGACTCGCGACTACCTGCCTGAGGTCGCCGACCTCGTCGCCGGCCGGCCTTCGCTGAGCGAGCTGGCCGGCGCGATCGGAGCCCGCACGGAGCCGGTGCTCATCCCGTGGGACTGCGTCGACGGCTTCTTCGAGGCCTACTGGCGCCGGCCCGAGGCATACCTGGACGATCAAGTCCGTCGCGGGGTATCGGTGTGGGCCAGAGTCGGGCCGGATGCCGAGCAGCGGGCGGTGCGCAGCCTGCGTGATGATCTTGCTTCAGGCCGGTGGGCCGAACGCAACCGCGACCTCGTCGCTCTCGATGCAGCGGAGCTCGGCCTTCGCCTGCTCGTCGCGTGAACGCCGCCGCGGACGTTGCACGATCGGGGCGTTTCGAGGGTTCATACACCTGATATGGACGAACGGATCGTCTCCTCGGAAGCGGCCCTCGACGAGCTCGAGGCGTCCCGCACCTTCGAGGCCTTCTACGAGGCCGAGGCCCGGACGCTGTTCCGGCGGCTGTGGCTCGTGACCGGGAACCGCGCCGAGGCGGAGGAGCTGATGCAGGACGCGTTCCTCAAGGTGTGGGAGCGATGGGACCGTGTGGGCGGGATGGACGACCCCGTCGGGTACCTCTATCGGACCGCGATGAACCTGTTTCGGAAGCGCTACCGGCGGGCCATGCTCGCGGTCCGCCGAACCGTCGGGCTCACGCCGTCGAACGACGACTTCTCCGACGCCGATGACCGGCAGGTCGTCCGGCACGTCCTCGCGACGCTTCCGCCGCGGCAACGGGCGGCGCTCGTGCTGACCGAGATGCTCGGGTTCACGTCCAAGGAAGCGGGGGATGCGCTCGGCGTCACGGACGCGACGATCCGCTCGCTCACGCGTCACGGACGCGACGCGTTCCGCCAGGTGATGGAGGTCGAGGATGCCTAGGATCGCCGACGCCCTCGATCGCGAGAGCCAGAGCGTCGACCTCGAGCGGGGCGACTTCGAGCGGCTGCTCGAGCGACGCGAGCGCAAGCAGCGCAACCGGCGGATCGGGGCGGGCGCCGTCGCTGTCATCGTGGCGCTCGCGACGGCGGCGCTCCTTACCCGCTACATCGCGTGGGAGCACGTCCCGGCGACCCCGCCGAAGCCGCTCGCAGGTCCTCCTCGGGGCGAAGGGCCTGGGGGCCAGGGAGCCCGACAGCGGAGAGACGCGCTCGATCGTCGATGCCGGGTCGCTTCCGTCCGCCCCCGGCGAGTACATCAGCAGCGCCGCTTGGTCCCTCGACCGTCAGTGGGTCGCGTTCCGTCGAGGCCCCGGATCCCAGGCCGGAGAACTCTGGGTCGCTGACGGCGTCGGCGGCGCTCCGCGACAGGTCGCCACCGACGTGGGCTGGTCTCCGTGGGTCTGGTCGCCCACCGGGGACCAACTCGTCTTCGTGCTCGGCCGCGATGTGACCCTCATCGACGCGGTGACCGGTCGTGAGACCGATCTCGGGACCGACGGTCAGTGCCAAGGACAGCGAGGGTTACGCGGTGCACGCCCTGGCGTGGTCGCCGGACGGGACCCGGATCGCCTACGACGGACCGGAGGGCTCGGTCTACTCGATCGATGTGGAGAGCGGCGAGCACACCTTGCTCGTCCGCCGGCCCGCGGGTATGGCGTCGGTCGAAGATCTCGACTGGTCGCCGGATGGCACGCACGTGGCGATCACGTACGGGACGCGTCGCAAGGCGACTCGAAGGCGTTGTACCTCGCGAACGCGGAGGGGTCCGACCTCCGCCTCGTGGCCCGCATCGACGCGGGACTGTGGCCGGTCTGGCATCCCGGCCTGAGTGTCGGCACCGCGTGGTCGCCCGATGGGACCCGGCTCGCCTACGTGAGCCGCTCGGGACCAAAAGGTGACCGGGAGCTTCAGCTCTGGACGGTCTCGGCGAACGGCTCGGCCCCGTCGTTGGTCGCGTCGCGATGCTGCGTGTACCGGAGGAGATCCCGTGTGGTCCCCCGACGGCTCGCAGATCGCCTTCTTTACGGAAGGCGGCGAAGGGGGCGTCCAGCTCGGTGCAATCGTCAGGGACCAGCTGGTCGTCAACGCTGACGGAACGGGCGACCCGCAGGAGATCGACTACTTCACGTACCAGAGTTGGGCCGGCGGTTGGTTCTTCTGCTTCTGCTACGGGTGAGTCTTCTTTCCACTTGCACGCTCGGAGGGTTTCGAGGGTTCATCACCCGACATGACCGAACGGACATGAAGGGAAGGATGAGCAATGATGGCAACCACCGGTTCAGCGTTTAGGCGATCTTTGGTCGTCGCAATCATCATGGTCGTCTTGTCCGGGTGCACCGGATCCAGCACGAGCACCGGATCCACCACGAGCCCTTCGGCCACCACGAGCTCCTCAGCCACCTCGGGACCAGCAACCGTGGAGCCCGTCTCTGACGTCTTGACGGGCGGGCTCTACGAATTCGGGCCATTCGAGGACATGCGATCGCTGACGCTCGACGCGACGGGACCGGACGGCTGGACTGGTTACCCCAGCTGGGCGATGGATGGGCCCGACCCCGTGCGAGCCGACGCGCCGACCGGGATCGGGATCGCATTCTTTTCGGCGAATGGCCTGTACAGCGACCTGTGCCACTGGGATGTTCGGGGTATCGGTGACGCGGGACCGCCCGGGGACGTGAAGGTCGGGCCGACCGTCGACGATCTGGTGGCCGCGCTCCGCGCCAACAAGTCCTACACATCATCGGCGGCGAAGCCCGTGACGATCGACGGCTACGCCGGCCAAGAGCTGGAGCTCCAGCTCCCGGACGATCCGTTCACCAAGTGCGACAAGGATGATCCCAATGATTCGGGCGGCCATGCGTTCGTGTTCTCCGGGCCGGGCCTCTACGCCCAGGGCCCGGCCAACCGCTGGCACCTGTACATCCTCGATGTCGATGGCGCCCGGCTCATCTCGGTGATCCTCTCGTACGCGAAGACGCCTCAAACCGACCTCGATCTCGCGCAGAGCATCATCGAGACGCTCGACATCAAGCCATGAGTCGCCCCGGCTGACAACTACGCGCGTGTAGCGAATAGCCGCCGGTCCTTCGAGGTGGTCGACGTCCGAAGGACCGGATGGGCCGCGTCTCAGGTGCTGGCGGCGTGCACCGGCTGGCCGGCGAGCGTGTCGACGTCGGCGACCATCGTCGTCTCTTTCGCACCCCGAACCCAGACGAGGACCCGAGAATGTTGCAGGGCTGGTGGGTCGGCGAGTTTCCTACCTCACCCTCGAGCGGCTCGCTGGTAATCGTCCGACGAAGACCGACGCAGCTCGCGTGATCACGCTGATCCGATGCCCTTGGACCCCGTCCTCGTCGCCGCGATAGCGAAGTTGATCGTCGGCGCTGCGTCGCACCGCTCGGCTCAGGTGCGGAGTTCCAACGCGCACGAGAGTCAATGAGCTCCCACTCGACGCGATGTGCGACGATTCGAAATCGTGGGCCGATCGTCCGTGAAGGACAAGAACAGGAGAGGGGATCGTTATGAGTCAGCCGGATGGCGGAGAGTCGGGCTCGGGCGCCCGGATGAGCGGTGGAGCGATTGCCTCGCTCACCGGCGTCGGCGTGCTGGTCATCTTCATGATTCAGAACACCGAGGACGTCACCCTTCACTTCTTGGTCTGGAACTTCACGTGGCCGCTTTGGCTGTTCACGATCGTCACGGCGGCGTTCGGCGCGCTGGTGTGGTTCGGGCTCGGCGTGTTGCGCCGCCATCGGCGCCGCAAGGCTCGCCGCGAAGACCGACGGAACTGACGGCGAGGAGGCCGATACATTCCCCGGCCGAGCCAGCCCACGAACGTCACTGGGGCCCTCTAAGAGCGCTGCGTTGGCGGAACCCGCACTCGCGCGACACGCTCGGCATGTGGCTAGATTGACGCGTGGCACCGGAGACGCGGTACGCGAAGAGCGCCGGACTCAACATCGCCTTCCAGGTGATCGGTGAGGGGCCGCCCGATCTCGTGGCGGTTCCCGGCTTCGTCTCGCACGTCGAAGCCGCCTGGGAGTGGCCCTATCTCGCGCGATACCTGCATCGGCTCGCGACGTTCTCGAGGCTCACCATGTTCGACAAGCGCGGCACCGGTCTGTCCGATCCGGTCGCAGGCGATGTCACGTTCGCCGAGCGGGTGGACGACATCAGGGCCGTGATGGATGCGAGCGGCATCGAGCGGGCGCACCTCCTCGGTGTCTCCGAAGGCGGCGCCATGAGCGTGGGCTTCGCGACCACCTACCCGGATCGCGTGGCCTCCCTCATCCTGTACGGCTCCTACGCGCGACGGGTGCGAACCGAGGGCTACCCGTGGGGAGCCACCCAGGAGGAGCTCGAGTTCTTCCGCGCCAGCTTCGACGACGCGTGGGCGACCGGTACGTGGTGGGACGTCCTGCATCCCGAGCGACCCACCGACCCTGAGACACGTCGCGCGTGGGCGCGGTACCTCCGCGTTGCAGCCAGCCCGGGGATGGCGAAGCAACTCCTCGCGCAGAACGCCGCGATCGACATCCGAGGGCTCCTGGCGCAGGTGAACGTGCCGACCCTCGTCATCCACCGGCGCGACGACCGCTGGATCGAGGTCGGCAGCGGCCGGTTCCTTGCGGAACGGATCGCTGGTGCGCAGCTCGTGGAGCTCGACGGAGCCGATCACCGCCCCTGGCTCGACGATGCCGACGCGGTCCTGGATGCGATCCAGGCGTTCGTCGCGCCCGATGCGGTCCGTCCGCGATCGGGCTCGGCGGCCTTCGGCGTCGACGCGCTCAGCCGTCGGGAGCGTGAGGTCGTGCACCTCGCGATCGCCGGCGAATCCTCGGCTCAGATCGCGACCCACCTCTTCGTGAGCGAGCGCACGATCGAAACCCATCTGTCGAATGCGTACACCAAGCTGGGTGTGCACTCGCGCGTGGAACTCATCCGCCGGGCGCCGGAGCTCGGCCTCTGAGCCCTGCCCGAGATTCCGTACCGGTACGGATGTAGCGCGATCGGGCCCTCCGTAGCGTCTGCATATCGGACGACAAGGAGGGAAGGAAATGAAGGCATCAGCGCTTCTCATCGCGTGTCTGGCAGCGCTCGTCGTCGCGGCGCCGGCACAGGCCACGACCAGCGTCTCCGTTCGAGGCGGCGGCTCGGGCACGTTCCCCGCCGGGTTCGGAGCGATCACCGGCGATCGCCTGCACATCGAGGTCTCCGCCCGGACCCTCGCGACCGGGGCCGCGATCGGCACGGTGCAGGTGGTGCACCAGCACGACGCCGGCGCACTCGTGGCCCAGCTCCACGGCACCGTCACGTGTCTCCAGGTCAGTGGGACGACGGCGTGGGTGTCCGGAACCGTCACGGGCGGCAAGATCTCGGAGGCTCCCGGCTTCGACCCCACCGGTCAGACGTTCGCCATCACGATCCAGGATCAAGGGTCGTCGGACGCCGCCGGGCTCGACCTCTCGTTCTTCGGTGGGCCACACGTGGTGCCTGCCTGCGAGCACGTGCCCGCGTACCTCTCGATCGACGAAGGCTCGTACGCCGTCGGATCCTGAGCCCGGGGGAGTCGTACCTGGCGCAACATGGAGGGAGCCGGTCCGAGGACCGGCTCCCTTCAACGCTGCAAGCGAGCGAGCAGGTAGAGCACCTCGAGGTAGAGCCACACGACCGTCGCCAGCAGCCCCCAGGCCGAGTACCACTCCATGAACTTGGGCGCGCCGTTGGTGACACCTTGGTCGACCACAGCGAAGTCGATGAAGAGGTTGAGCGCGGCCACGATGCAGATCACCACACTGATCGCGATTCCCGTGGGTGACGGATCGGTCCACAGACGCAGGCTCACCCCGAAGATGCTCAGTATCCACGCGGTCATATACATCAGACCGATCCCGAGCGTCGCGGCGACGACGACGAGGACGAATCGGCGGGTGACCTTCACGACGCCGAACGCGTACAGGATCAGGCACACGAGGACCGTCGCCATCGTGGCGAGCAACGCCTGCGCGACGATGCCGTCGTACGCCGCTTCGTAGACCTTCGAGATCGCTCCCACCCACAGGCCCATCAGCGCGGCGTAGAAGAACCCGCCGAGCGGAGCGAGGCGAGGGTTCGCGATGGCCAGGAACGACAGCGCGATCAGCAGGAAGTAGCCGAGGAGCCACGACGGCCCCGACGTCGCGCGGATCACCGTGCCGACGCGACTCCAGCCGACCGCCGCGAACCCGCACGTCACGACGAACAGGACGAGCGACTTGAAGACCGTTCCACCCACGGACATCCGATGGGAGACCGTGGTCCCGCCCGAGAGCTCGCCGATCGACTCGGTGGAGAAGGTCCGCTCGTTGATCATCTGCTGCGCCATGACCCGTGACCCTATCCGACGGACCCCATGGTCGACGCTGCGCGCGATGCTAGCCCAAGGCGAGGCCGTCCGCGGCGCCCGACGGCTTCGGATCGGGCAGTCGCATCATCCGGAACGAGGTCACCAACCCGAGAAGTGCGGCCAGGAGCGGCACGACGAGCGCTACCTGCAGCGCGAACGATCGAGCCTCCGTGTTGATGCGGACGATCTCGGCCTGGACGTCCTCGGGCTGGCCGACGAGCAGCTCGGCGAGCGCCGTATTGCTCATCACCTCCGCGTCCTCATCGAGGCCGTCGGCGACCTGCTGTTGCTCGGTGGGGGAGAGCACCGCGCTGGACTTCGCCATGTCTGTGAACGTGATCGTGAGCGTAGCGAGCATGATGGCTCCGGCGAACGCCAGGCCGAACGAAAGCCCGAACGATCCGCCGGCCGAGTTGACGCCGGCAGCCTCGCTGACCCGCTCGTCCGAGATCGGCGACAGGGTGTAGTTGTTGAGCTGGGACACCAGCAGTCCGAGCCCGGCTCCCGCGATCAGCAACGGGAGGGAGAGATACCAGCCGGAGGTCGCGCGTGGCACGACCGCGATCAGCAAGAGCATGCCGATCGCCAGGAGAGCGAAGCCGGCGCGGATGATCTGCTCGGGCGCCGCGTCCCTGCCTTCTTCCCGGCAAGCACCGCCACCCCGAACATCGTGAGCGAGAGCGGAGCGAGCGAAAGACCTGTCTCCAGCGCGTTGTACTCGAGCACCATCTGCAGAAAGATCGGCAGGGCGATCATCGCCGCTCCCAGGGCGATGTTCTGCAGCAGCTGTCCCGAGATCCCGAACCGGAACATCTTCGACCGGAACAGATCCGGATCCAGCAGCGTGGGTTTGTGCTCACGCTTTCTGCGCAGGAGCCACCACGCGAGGGATCCGAGACCAACCATCCCGACGATCAGGAGTTCGGCGACGGCCTCCCCACCCTCTTGCCACGCCAAGATGCCGACGACGACGCCGCCCATCCCGAGAACCGAGAGGATCGCGCCGATCGTGTCGACCTGGCGCGGTCCCATAAACGGCACGTCCTTGATGCGCCCGGAACCGAGCAGCACGGCCGCGATGATCACGAGCTCGAGCAGGAAGCCGACCCGCCACGAGAGGAACGTCGTGATGAACCCGCCGAGCAGTGGCCCGATCGCCGCCGCGATCGCCGCCGAGGCTCCCACCAGCGCATAGACCCGCTTCTGCGCAGCTCCATGGAAGTTGCCGTGGATCAGGGATTGCATCGCCGGCATCATGAGGGACGCGCCCAGGCCTCCGATCACGGCCCAGAACACCACGATCGCGGTCACGCCTTGTGCGAGCGTCATCGCCAAAGCGCCGGCGGCGTACCCGAGCAGACCGATGACGTACGCGCGCTTTCGACCGATCAGATCGCCGACCTTGCTCCCGATCAGGATGAAGGCTGCCGAGACGAGCGCCTCGAGCGCGATCGCGGCTTGGACGCTGCTGACGGTGGTCTCGAGGTCATGGACCACGGAGGAGATCGACACGTTCATCAGCGACGTGTCGAACACGAGCACGAACATCGCCATCGCGAGCAAGAGGGCGAGCCGCGTATCGAACGCAGGTTCGTTCGCCGTGTCGGTCGTTCCGTCGCTCACCCGATATCCACCGATCTCACGGATCGGAACGAGTCCCGGTTGGCCGCCCGGCGTCGCCCCACCCTGCGGACGAGCAAGGCGGTGGCTTCGCCGATCGAGGCGCCCATGAGGGCACCCACGATCACGTCCCCGGGGTAGTGGACGCCGGTGTGCACGCGCGAGTACGCCACCGTCGCCGCGAGACCGCGCAGCGGGAAGCCCAGCACTGGCAGCGTGCCGGCAACGGCGGTTGCGAACGCGAACGCCGATGCGGAATGACCCGACGGGAACGACGTCGATGTCGGCATCTCGACCCAGCGCTCGACCGGCACGCCTTCGGCGGCGCGGTCCGGCCTTGCGCGGCGGGCCGCGTACTTCACGGGGAGGTTGACCACGGCGGAGTTGACGCCGATCGCGATGGCGCCCGTGATGGCGGCGCGCCGTCCCGATCGGCCACCGAACACGAACAGCAGGCCCGCGGCACCCAGCCAGAGTTTCGAGTTGTTCGCGAGGTTCGACAGGCGCCGAAGCGGCTCATCGAGGGTCGGCATCGGCGTTTCGGCGATCGAGCGGTAGACGGCCTTGTCGACCGCCGCGATGTCGTGCAGCGCCCGCGCGACCTTCGAGCGCAGCGGGGTGGGGTCGGCGGTCTCGAGTCGGGCGGCGAGTCGCTCTTCAGGCGGCTCGTGCGGCGCCGGCTCGACAGGCTCACTCACGAAGACGATGCTACCCGGCACCGAGCGACGCTATCGTGACGGCCGACCCGGAGGGTGCGAGTGGATACCGATCGGCAGGACGAAGCTCGGTCTGGTCTCGAGGGCTTCGTCCCTGGAGTTCGGATGCTACGCACGTACCGCCGTTCCTGGTTGCGGCCGGATCTCATCGCCGGGCTCGTCCTCGCGGCGATCCTCGTGCCGCAGGGCATGGCGTACGCCGAGCTCGCGGGGCTGCCGCCCGTGACCGGCCTCTACACGACGATCGCCTGTCTCGTCGGGTACGCGTGCTTCGGTCCGTCGCGCATCCTCGTGCTCGGGCCGGACTCCTCGGTGTCGCCGCTGATCTTCGCGGCCATCACGCCCCTGCTCGTTGCCGGCGATCCGACGACCGCGATCGCGCTCGCCGGGATGATGGCGTTGATGGTCGGCGCGATCGAGGTCGGACTCGGTCTCGGCAAGCTCGGGTTCGTCGCGGACCTGCTGTCCAAGGAGGTCCAGGTCGGCTACATGAACGGCCTCGCGATCACCATCCTCGTCGGGCAGCTGCCCAAACTGTTCGGCTTCTCGACGGACGCCGACGGCTTCGTCGATGAGACGAAAGCGTTCCTCTCGGGTCTCGACGAGACGAACACGACGGCCCTGTTGATCGGCCTCGCCACCCTGGCCATCCTGCTGATCCTGCCCCGTGTGTCGAAGAAGGTGCCTGCGGTGCTCGTGGCGGTGGTCGGCGCAACCGTCGTGACCGGCGTCTTCGACCTGGCGGCTCGCGGGGTCGCAACCGTCGGGTCGTTGCCCAAGGGATTGCCCACACCGGCGTTCCCGGGCGTGTCGTTGGAACATCTCGGGCCACTGTTCATCGCGTCGATCGGCATCGTCCTGGTGTCCCTCACCGATACGATCGCGACGTCGACGAGCTTCGCCGCACGCCGGGGGGACGAGGTCGATCCGAACCAGGAGATGATCGGGATGGGCGCGGCCAACGCCGTGGCGGGCTTGTTCCAGGGGTTCGCGATCTCGGCGAGCGCGTCTCGCACGGCCGTTGCCGAGGAGGCCGGTTCCAAGTCGCAGGTGACGGGGCTCGCCGGAGCCGCCACCGTCGCGATCCTGCTGCTGTTCCTGCCGTCGCTCCTGAAGGACCTTCCGCAGCCCGCACTGGCGGCCGTCGTCATCGCCGCGGCGCTCTCGCTGCTGAACCTGAAGATCCTGCGCACGTACTTCCGGATGCGGAGGTCGGCGCTCGTCCTCTCGGTCGTCGCAACGCTCGCCGTGATCCTGCTGGGTGTGCTGCAGGGGATCCTGATCGCGGTTGCGCTGTCGATCCTGCTGTTCTTCCGGCGTAGCTGGTGGCCCCACGGCGAGGTCCTCGGCCGCGTCCCGGCGTTGGACGGCTGGCACAACACGGACCGGTATCCGGACGCCCAGGAGGTCGCGGGTGTCGTGATCTTCCGGTGGGAGGCCCCGCTGTTCTTCGCGAACGCCGGCATCTTCCGAGAGCAGATCCGCGAGCTCGTTCGGCATCGGCGGCCCGAATGGATCGTGCTGCAGTGCGAGGCCGTGACCGACGTGGACGTCACCGCCGCGGACATGCTCGAGGATCTCGACAACGAGCTCAACGACCAAGGGGTGCATCTCGCCTTCGTCGAACTCCGCGGACGGATCCAGGATCTGCTGCATCGCTACGGGATGTTCGCGACCCTGGATCGCAGTCATATCTTCCCGACGATCGGGATGGCGCTGGCCGCCATAGGCCGAGAACGGGGACTCAGACCTGGAACCGGGAGGAGCGCCCCAGGACGATCCCCCAGAGCTCCCGGAGGTTTCCCCTCCAGCCGAGTGAGCGGGCGGCCGGCGAGTACCCGGGTGCGTGCCGAGGAAGACGCACGCGGACCTGGTCCGGTCTGATCGAGAACCGGAGCGGGGGATCCAAGACCTGCGTTTCCCCGTCCAGTCCGACGTCGATCGGTCCGCCCGAGGTCACCTCGAACGTCGGCGCCGACCACGCATCGTAGCCACCGAACCGTTCCGGATGCCCGGTCGCGAGGGCGGCGAGGAACGCCGCGGCGCTTCCCCCCGGTCCGAGCACCAGAGAGATGATGCCCAGCCGGCGCGTGTCCAGGTTCGGCCGGCTTCCTCTCCCGGCGACGGTCTCGCTGTACGGGTTGTTGGAGATCTGGATCACGTGCGCACCGTCGTGCGCCGTACCGTCCGGTCCGGTGAACCGCAGGTCGAAGGGTTGGCCGTCGGGACCAAGCACCCGCGGCAGGGTCGCCAAGGTTGTGTCGACCTTCGCGTCGCGATAGTCGGGGGAGCGCACGATCGCGGCGTACAACCCGAGCGACACGTTGTTCACGAACACGTGACCGTTCAGGTCGGCGAGATCGAGTCGGCGTTCCACGGCGTCGCCGTAGGCGTCCAACGCGCCCACCACGTCGTCGCGGTCGAGCCCGAGGTCGAGTGCGAGGTGGTTGCGGGTCCCGGCGGGGACGACCACCATCGGCAGCCCGGTCTCCGCCGCGATCGTTGCGACCATCGCCTGCGAGCCGTCCCCGCCCGCCATGCCGAGCACATCGACGCCGCCCGCGGCCGCATCGCGGACCCGTTGGAACCAGTCCTGGCCCGGCTCGAGGACCACCGGCTCGATCCCGCGCCGGCGGCATTCGTCCACGAGCTTGAGGTGCTCCGCCTTGCCGCCGCCCGACTTCAGGTTCATGAACAGCACGCCGCGGGCCGCGGGGCCCACCGACGTGCCGGATACATCGGCTGCCTTGAGCGAGCGCACCGTGGTTCCGAGCGCGTACTTCGCCAGTCCGACGGCCACGAAGAGCAGGCCAGCTCGAATCGCGAGCGACACAGCGAGCGCACCCTCTGCGCCGAACATCACGACGACGATCCCGATCGCGGCGGCGACCGCGATGGCGCTCCCGAACACCCGAGCGGTGGCGACCCGCGTGAGGGCGACCCAGAGTCCTGCGACGAGGAGCACGAGGAGTACGAGATGGACCAGCACGCGTCCGGGCTCATCCGTGATCTCAGCCACGGTGGCGACCACCACAACCGCGACCAGGGCGATCGATGCGATCGCCGCGGCTCGCTGTCGCGCGGTGGGTCTGACGTCGGGGCCATCCATCGGTCGCAAGGCTAGCGGATGCATCGGGGTCGACGCGAACGCAGGTGAGCTCGCCAAGAATCTCGCAGCTGCGGCGTAGTCGAGCTTGCGTCCGGTGCGTCTTGAGCTATAGATGCGAGCAACCGTGACCGCCGACGAATCGATCGCCCCGAGGCTCGAGGAGCTCTACGTTCGACACGCCCCGGCGGCCCTCCGGCTCGCGTACTTCCTGACCGGCGATCCCGAGACCGCCCGAGACCTCGTCCAGGACGCGTTCGTACGGGTTGCCGGCCGGTTCCGACATCTACGGCAGCCCGAAGCGTTCGACGCGTACCTGCGTCGCACGATCGTGAACCTCCACACGTCGGGCCTGCGAAGGCTCAAGGTGGAACGGTCGTCCCTTGCCCGCGAGGCCGCCCTCACGGCGGTGCCGGTGGCCCGCGAGGACGACCACGGGGCGCGCGACGAGATGTGGCACGCCATCCTCGGCCTGCCCCCGCGTCAGCGGGCGGCGATCGTCCTGCGGTTCTACGAGGACCTGAGCGAGTGGCAGGCCGCCGAAGTCCTTCACTGCTCCGTCGGAGCGCTGAACCAGCTCGTCGTGAGGGCGATGGCGACGCTCCGCACCCGTGTCGGGAAGGAAGCGCGATGAACGACCTCGAGCGTCAGGTCCGCGACACGCTCCTGCGCCATCAGGACGACGCCCCGTCGTTCGACATCTCGGACGCACCTCGTGTCGCCCGCCGGACACGTCGCCGACAGACCCGGAACGTGGTCGTCGGCGCTATCGGAGTCGCCGCCGTGATCGTGGCGCTCGCGGGGCTCGGCGGGCTCGTGCGAGCGGACCGTGCCCCAACCGTGCTCGATACGCCTTCCCCGTCGCTGTCGACGCCGCCACCGGACGACGCGCACGTTTCCGGCTGGCCGGGACGCTACGTCGCGAAACCCGGTGGGGGTCTACTCGTGGGACGGGGTCCCCTTCAGTGATCAACACGCTGTTGGCTCAGAAGCTCGCGTCGGAACTGATGACGATCGAGCAGGTGCCGGACATCCCGATGTTCCGCAAGAACACGGCGGCCTTCGTCCACGAAATGCCGTCGTCGAGCCTCTCGAACGTCGACGGAGACAACACCTACGTGCGGGTCCAGGTCCTCACGAACGCGGGCGCCCTCGATCGTGACAAGCAACTTGCGGTCGTCAGCCGACTCACCGCACTCGTCGCCGAGGCGGCCGGCGATCCGTCGCTCGCCGAGCGCACCTGGGTCCTCCTAACCGAGGCGCCCGACGGCGGGTGGGGGCTCGCCGGCCACGCGAACACGAACGAGGAACTCGTCGCGGCCGCTCGCGCGCAGATCGCCGAACTCCAGGCGGGCAAGCCGGACGACTAGGTCGAGCGGCTCCAGCTGATTCGCGCACGAACACCGGCGGAGCTAGGCTCACTGGCGGAACGGCTCGATCGGAAGGGGGACGCGATGGCATCGCTCTTTGAGCGGTTGGGTGGGCTCGACGCGATCACGGCGGTCGTGGACTCGTTCGTGGCTCGGTGCGCGGGCGACGACCGGATCAACGGGAAGTTCGCTCGCACGGACATCCCGAGACTGAAGAAGATGCTGGTCGACCAGGTCTGCGAGGCGGCCGGCGGACCGTGCACGTACATCGGTCGAGGCATGCGCGAGACGCACGACGGCATGGCGGTGACGGACGGCGAGTTCGACGCGCTGGTGGAAGACCTCGTCGCCACCCTCAACGAGTTCAACGTGCCGGAGGCGGAGCAGCAGGAGCTGCTGGGCGTCCTCGCACCGATGCACGACGAGATCGTCGAGGTCGCCATCCGGTGAGACCGGAACACGCGCTTCCGGAGAGCTACCAGGAGGCGCCTGCCCTCGGGTGACGTCTTACGGCGACTGCTGCGACGATGGTCGCTTCGAGGACGACTGACGTCCGCGAGCGTAGTGCGAGGGTCACGGGTTCCTGTTCGGGAGGAAGAAGACCTTCCCCGGGATCGTGACGACACGAACGTTTCGACATGCCTCCAGGACCGCCCGCTCATGCTCGGGTCAGCCCGCCATCGCCCTTCTCGGCATGCACCACCCACGCCGGAACGTTCGTCTCGCAGAGCCGCCCGGCGCGGTCGTCGTCACGGTGTAACCAGCGCAGGTACGCCTGTAGTGCGCCTCGCATGTCCCGGGTGCTGTTCCGCGCGAAATCCGCCTGCAGCTCCGCCCGGCGCTCGGCCGGCAACGGCGCGTGTTTGACCAGGGACCCGGCGCCCTTCTTGAGGATCGCCATGGGCAGCGTCCCCAGGATCGAGCAGAGTCGGATGAGGGCTCGAAGAGCGAGGCTCACTCGTAGGAGACAGGCTGAGCGCCAGGAGCACGACGGGGCCGGTGAACGCGCCCGACACCACCATCTCGTAGGCCACGACCGCACCCATGCTGAAGCCGACGACCAGATCGACACCGGCGCTCTTGGCAAGCTCCGCCGTGACCTGTGCGAAGGCTTCGGGGCTGAAGTCCTTCGGCGCCGCCGCGCCGGCTTGCCCGGGCATCGTGACGGCGATCAGCCGGCTGTCTGCCAGTTCGGGCTGAGCCATCACTTCGGCGTACGAGCGCGCGCTGCACATCCCGCCCGGAAGAAGCAAGACGGTGCGCTTGGCGTCAGCCGGTCCCGACTCGACGGTCTCCCAATCGGTGTCCACGCGAGCAGGCTAGCGAATCTCAGCTCGATCTTCGATGTGACAGACATCACTCCTGATTCGGTCGAGAAGCGTGAACCGACAAGCGACCTCATCCGGACAACACACCGGACGTCCGACTTGAGCAGCGACAGAAGTTCTACTTGAGAGGAGAACGAAGATGTCTGCACAACCTCGATGGGATCAAACGGAACCCGCTTCGCGCCCGATCGTCGTTCGGGAGAGCGCGTCGAGGGCGGAGCCAGATCTGAACTCAGCCCGGATCGTGTCGGTGATCGCCCTTGCCAGCATCGCCGCCGGCGCGATCAACATCGCCGCGGCGACGACCATCGCGCACGGGAGCGCCCAGAACCTTGCGTTCTTCTGGGTCGTCGGCATCGCACAGCTCGTCTGGGGCGCGGTCGCCCTGGTCCGGGCTCCCCGTTGGTGGCTCACGCTGGGCGCGTTGGGGAACGCGGTCGTCGTGGCCACGTGGGTCGTGTCCAGGACGGTGGGACTTCCCTTCGGCGCGTTCGCCGGCGACGTCCTGCCGGTCGGGTTCCCCGACACCCTGTCCACGATCTTCGAGGCCATGGTCGTCGTCGGCGCGACAGGGCTGGCCGTCCGAGGATCGGCCCCCGCTCGGTCCGCGGCTCGTGTCCGGGGATTCGCGCTCGCGGCCGCGGTACTGATCGGCGCGCTCGGCCTTGCCGGCGTGATGTCACAGACCAACGCGTTCGCATCCAGCGGCGGCGGAGGTGGCGGTGGTGGCCAGAACGGCCCGACCGCGCCCTACGGTGGAGGCGGTCAGGGCGGAAGCGGTCAGAGTGGAGGCGGCTACGGCGGCTACGGCGGCTACTGAGATAGGCGTCCCCCAGGCTTCACGGAAGGAGCTCGCCCGCAGGCGAGCTCCTTCCTCGCTTTGGGTGCGGAAGACTCGAAGAACCCGGGCCTTTCGACCCGTGAGCTGACGCCCGCACCTCCTTAGGTTTGAGCCAAGGAGGGATGCGAGATGGCGATCAACGAGAGCACTCGAGACGAGGTTCTTCGAGACAGGGCGATCAAGCGTCTCAAGAAGCGGAGAGACTTCTTCGCCCACCTGCTGGTCTATGTCCTGGTCAACGCCTTCGTCGTGGCGATCTGGGCACTCACCAACCCCGATGGGTTCTTCTGGCCGATCTTCCCGATGGCTGGGTGGGGCATCGGCGTTGTGATGAACGCTTGGGATGTCTTCCTCAACGACGAGTTCGATGAGGAGCAGATCCGCCGCGAGATGGAGCGCTTGCAGGGCCACGGGTAGGGGAGGTGTGCGAGATGGCGACGAAGGAAGCCACGACGGCTCGCCTGACGAGCGAGCAGGTCTGGAAGAAGGTGGCCGCGGAGTCGTTCGCGGTGCTTGGGTACGTCACGCCTCGGGGAGAGCCGCGAGCCAGCGGCGTCGTCTACAAGACCCTCGGGCGGCGCCTGTACGTGGCCGTTGCCCCCGACAGCTGGAAGGCGCGGCACATCGCGGCCAGCGGGAAGGTCTCGGTGACCGTACCGGTTCGTCGAGGCGGGATCCTGTCGCTGGTGGCGCCGATCCCGCCCGCGACCGTGAGCTTCCACGGGACCGCGATCGTGCACCCAGCCGGCTCACCGGAGGTTCGCCCACTCCTCGAGGAGCTGGGCGCCCTGCTGCCGACAGAGCGGCGGGCCTCGGCATCCATCATCGAGATCGTCCCCGAGGGAGCCTTCGTGACCTACGGGCTCGGCGTCTCACTGGCGAAGATGCGTGATCCGAGCGCCGCACGTTCCCGCGTGCGGGTGGACCCCTAGGCCGACACGGTGCTGGCACGGGGGCCAGCATCCCGAGCGATTGCCTGGCCGCCACCGTAGAGCCGGCCGAAGCGACTCCCTAGCGTCGCGCAGTGGGATGGCGTGGGTCGAATGAACCTGCGGGAAGGGAGATCCCATGTTGCGTGTAGGGAAGGAGAGCGGGCGTCTCGGCACAGCGATCCGAGGCGGTGGGAAACGTCTCGCCGTCGCGTTGTTGGCGGGATCGCTGCTGGTCGCCGGTCTGGGGACGACCGGCACAGCTGTGGCATCGCCGGACGCGGACCCCGCGGTCATCCGTGACTGGAACGCCACCGCGGTGGCGACGATCGTCGTCGATGCCGGCAAGGCGAACGCCGAGGCGTTCATGTGGTTCGGGTTCGTCCAGGCGGCCGTTTACAACGCGGTCGAAGGGATCACCCGCGACTACGAGCTGTACAAGTGGCGCAAGCATGGCCTGCGGTCGGCATCACCCGAAGCTGCCGCCGCCCAGGCCGCTCACGATGTGCTCCTGCACTACTTCCCCGCATCGCAGGTGCGGTTGGATACCCAGCTGGCGACCTCGTTGGCAGGGGTCACCGACGGGGCAGCGGAGCAGCAGGGCATCGCCTACGGACGCGCCTCGGCGGCGCATTTCATCAAGCAGCGGTTGAACGATGGCCGGAACGCTCCGATCACGTTCGATCAGGCACCGGCAAAGGGCGTGTGGCGGCCGACGCCGCCGACGGAGACGCCGTTCCTCGTCCCGTGGCTCAGTCAGGTCAAGCCGCTGATGATGACGTCGTCCACGCAGTTCCGTCCGGGACGACCGCCGGCGTTGACATCTGCGCATACACGGCGGACTTCAACGAAGTCAAAGCAGTCGGGGCAAAGACGGGCTCGACGCGGACGGCGGCGCAGACGGAGACGGCGATGTTCACGACGGACGTCGCGATCGGGCCGTACCAGGCTGCTCTTCGCGATCTGACTACCCGGCGCGCGATGGACATCAGCGATACGGCACGTCTGTTCGCCGCGGTGGACATGAGCATCACCGACTCGATCATCGCCGTGTGGGACGCGAAGTACCACTACGGGTACTGGCGACCGATCACCGCCATCCAGCTCGCCGATACCGACGGGAACCAGGACACGGTGGCGGACCCGGCGTGGGAGCCGCTCGTGGCGACCCCGCCGTATCCGGATTACGTGAGCGGGTTCAACGGGGTCACCGGCGCCTTGACTCGGAGCGTCTCGCGGATCCTGGGACATGGCCGAGTCGACCTCTACATCACGTCCGCGACGGCAGGCATCACGCGCCATTACAGGTTCGCCTCGGCGCTCAACCGAGACGGGATCAACGGACGCGTGTGGCTCGGCATCCACTTCCGTACCGCCGACGAGGTCGCGATCCACATGAGCACGCGGATCGCGAACTGGGGGCTCAATCACTACTTCCAGCCCGCATAAGGGAAAGGATCGAGTAGACGCGAGGTAACGGTTGCGGCCCCGCTCCCTCTGGGAGCGGGGCCCCGGCTCGAGAGTCTCCCGACGTCAGGACGGTGCCGGGCCTCGTTCGTCGAGCGAACGGGTGATCTCGATGTCGCCGAACGAGGTCGACGCGTGCACCTCGACCGTCGCCGTCCCGGCGCCGGGGCTCTCGGAGTCATCCAGGTCGTTGTGCACGTTGCCGAACTTGGTATCGAGATCCAACCAGGCGGCGACGCCGTCGAGGACACCGACCTCGATCTGGCCGAACGCAGTCTGAGCAACGGCCGAACCCTGCGCGACCTCCCCGATGCGAACGTCGCCCTTGGCCGTCTTCGCGACGATCCCCTCGTGCACCCGATCGACGGAGATCGAGCCGTTGGCTGCACTCACGCGCGCTGCACCCGAAACCTCGCCGACCCACGTGTCGCCGTTGGAGTTCTTCACCGCGGCGGTCCCGTGGATGCCGCCGATCCGCACCGCGCCGGTGCCCGTGACGATCTCCGCCTTGCCGGCGGCCCGTTCCACCGTGATGTCGCCCGCACCGGTCTTGAGGTTCAGTGGGCCCGTCTCGTCGAGCTGGATCTCACCGACACCGAGCCTGCACCGACACTCGCCGAGCCGGCCGCGGCCGTGCACCGCCACCACTCCCGCCTCGACGTGTACGCGCGAGCCTTCGGGCAGACCGATCTGGACGTCGATCGATTCGCCTTCCCGGTGCGACCTCCATTGCCGCCAGCCGCTGGGCGCTTTGACCAGCAGGTGCCCGTTCGCGTACTCGACACGGGTCTGCTCCGCGGCCGTCACGTCCGCCTTGTTGGCCGGGTCGCTCGGTCGCACCTCCACGGTGGTGTCGGTGCGGTCGCTCGCCTCGATCCGGAGATCCCCGATGCCGAGTTCCAGGTCGACGGAGATCGGTTGGGGTGTGTCGAACGTTGCCATGGCGATTCCTCCTTGTCGGTCAGCGGGCCCAGCCCGAGTAGCGCTGGGCGCCGTGCGGGGCACGTCGTTCGCGGCCGCGGGTCGCTACGCTCGCGCTCGAGTCGAGCGGCGGCGGCCCGCACCAACCACGCGTTGATGGACAGGCCCTCGCGCTCGGCGGCGTGCTCGATCCCGGCCTTGAGGGGCTCGGGCATGCGGACGTTGATCCGTGCGATCGTGCCCTCGTCGCCTTCGCCCGACGAGCGCGAAGCGACCCAGTCGCCGAGATCCGCGTCCTGCCCGTCGGCCTCTTCCTGAACCGCCAGCTCGGCCGGTGGTGGTGTCACGACGAACTGCGGCTCACGGCCTCGGATCCGGAGCTCGACCGAGCCGGGGGCCAGCTCGACCGTGATCTCCTCCGCCGCGGCCGCCAGCACGTCCTGGATCGCAAGCCGGATGGCGGCATCCAGCGGTTGGGCGAGGCGTCTCGCGAGCTCGCGGGCCTCCTCGCCGCCCGCCTGAGCGGATGCGTCGAGCTGCGTGTGGATGGTCTCGATGTACGGTCCGATGTCCATGGCAGCATTCTGGCATCAGAGTGATGCCAACGTCAATGCCGATCTGTGCCATAGGTCCCAGGCGACGAAAGAGAGGTCGCTGTTAGCGTCATCGTGAAGGCCGTCGCGGCCGCCCGGAGGTCGACCGCTCGAGAGGAGCTCCTCGCTCGGAAGGGAACCGAGACTCCATGCCCATGATCGATGTCTACGCTGCCGCCGGCACGTTCGGGGACACCCACGCGTTGGCGAGGAACCTCGCTGCCGAACTCATGGCGATCGAGGAAGTGCCGGACATCCCGATGTTCCGGAAGAACACGGCCGCATTCGTCCACGAGCTTCCCTCGTCGGGGTTGTCGAACGTCGATGGAGACAGCAGCTACGTGCGCGTCCAGGTCCTCACGAACGCCGGTGCCCTCGATCGTGACAAACAACTCGCGGTGGTGCGCCGGCTCACGGCTCTCGTGGCGGACGCAGCGGGGGACCCGTCGCTCGCCGACCGCACGTGGGTCCTTCTGACCGAGGCGCCTGACGGCGGATGGGGCCTTGGTGGCCATGCGAACACCAACGCAGAGCTCGTCGCGGCAGCTCGTGCCCAGATCGCTGAACTCCAGGCCAAGAAGTCGAACGACTGAAGCGGGCGTCGCCGTTTGCGGGCGCTGAAGGGCGCCGGTAGGCTCCCTGCTCCCATGGGCTTCACGCTCCCGCAGTTCGGAATCTTCGCGCAGGGGACGTCGGCCCACCACTTCCTGGAGTTCGATCTGCGGCCCGGCGTGAGCGCAACCTCCGCGGTGCCCTCGTTCCGACGGCTCCGGACGCCCGACGTGTCGGCCGGCGGTGTGAACCTCGTGATCGCGTTCGGGGCCGATGCGTGGCGAGAGGTCGCGCCGACGATGACGCCGACGTCACTCGCCCCGTTCGTCGAGATCGTCGGGTCGGAAGGCCATCGCGTGCCGGCCACGCAACACGATGTCTGGATGTGGATCAGTGGGGGCACCCCCGACGTCACGTTCGACCATGCACGCGCCGCCGTGGCGGCGATCGCGGATGTCGCGATCCTCGCGGCCGAGCAACCCGGCTTCACCTATCACGAGGGTCGCGACGAGACCGGCTTCGTCGACGGCACCGCGAACCCGCCGGTCCGTCAGGCCGCCGATGTGGCTCTCGTGCCGCCCGACAAGCCCGGCGAGGCGGGGAGCCATGTCCTGGCGATGCGATGGGTCCACGACCTCGAGGCGTTCCATCGGCTCTCCGTGCAGGAGCAGGAGCACGTCATCGGGCGAACGAAGCCCGAAAGCATCGAACTCACCGACACCGAGAAGCCCCGGGACGCGCACATCGCCCGCGTCGAATTGGGCGATGACGACGAGATCTTCCGCCGCAGCGTGCCGTACGGGTCGGTCGAGGAGCACGGGCTGTACTTCGTCGCGTTCAGCGCCGATCCCTCGAGGTACGAGCGGATGCTGGCCCGGATGTTCGGCGTCGAGGGC
>CAWAAO010000003.1:0-437869 GCA_963780015.1 uncultured Actinomycetes bacterium | reverse complement strand
CCCGACCTTCGCCTTGTAAGGGCGACGCTCTTCCAGCTGAGCTAAGCGCCCGCTTGCGCGGTGTGACCGCACGCTCGACAGACCACATCTCCGAGCTGGATCGACAGCCGCGTGCCGCCACACGATCCGCACCGGTCCAGGCCTTCGTCCCAGCCCGGTTCCGCTTGGCAGGCGGGGCAGATCAGGATCTGACGCCCGCCCGCCACCGCCCGCGCCCAGGGCACCGATCGCTTGTCGGGGTCATAGGTGGGACGGCCGCATCGCCAGCACGCCGGCCGTTCGTCCGGCTCGTGGGGTCCGTCGAGCGGCCTCACGCGGGAAGGATACCGGCATCCCCTGCCCAGGTCCGTAGACTGCCACCGCCACTTTGCCCAGCGGAGGAACCGATGAGCGACGAGACCCCATCCCTGTCGACCGGCCTGTTCAAGGGCCTGACCCCCGAGGACGCGAACGGCATCCTGGAGGCGGGCGAGCGGATGTCCTTCGCCGCCGGCACCGCCATCTTCGAGGCCGGCGACGCCGGCGACGCGATGTTCGTCGTCGCCACCGGCCAGGCGCGCGTCGACGTGGGAGGTCGCTTCCACATCATGAAGCCGGGCGATTTCTTCGGCGAAATGGCGCTGCTTGCTCCCGGTCCGCGCATGGCCACCGTCAAGGCCGAGGAAGACGTCGAGGCGATCAAGATCGGCGCCGAGGAGTTCCAGGCGTTCCTGTTGTCGCACCCCGCCGTCGCGGTCTCGATGATGAAACAACTCGTGATCCGGCTGCGCGAAGTCGAGCAGCGGATCGACGCCTGGATGGCCTAGCCGCCGTGCACCACTTGCCCTGAGGCGAGCGTCGCGATGACGTTCGTCGGCGATCTCGTAGACCGAACCCGCGAACGGGTTGCGGTCGAGCACCGCGAGATCCGCGCGTTTGCCCTCCACGATGCCGCCCGCGTCGTCGTCGTGGTTGACGTACGCGCTGCCGCGCGTGAACGCTGCGAGCGCCTCGGCCAGCGTGATCCGCTGTGTCGCGTCCAGCACGGGCGCGTCGGGACCGTGGGCGATCACCTGTCGCGTCACGGCCACCTGCATCTCCTCGAAGACGTTTGGCGTCGTGACCGGCCAGTCGCTGCCCATCGCGAGCACCGCGCCGCTGCGCACCACATCGCCGATCGGATACAACCGGTCCGCGCGATCGCCGACGCGCGGGCGCGTAAGTGTCTCCGTCGCCGGGTCGGGGCAGGCCCACACCGGCTGGATGTTCGCGACCACGCCGAGCGGCTCGCAGCCGCGGGATGTCGACCGGATCGGGCAGCTGCAGGTGCGCGATGTGGTGGCGGTGATCGTTCCAGCCGTTGGCGGCGCGCGCGGCCGCGACCGCATCGAGCGCCGATCGGAACGACCGGTCCCCGAGCGCGTGTTGATGGATCTGGAACCCGACCTCGTCCAGACGCACGACCGCCTCGGCGAGCGCACCCTCCTCGACGAACTGGAGACCTCGGTCGTGCTCCTCGCCGAAGTGGCCCTCGTAGGGCTTGAGCATCGAGCCGGTGGCGCTCTCGGGACACCCGTCGAGCATGATCTTGACCGTGCGAGCGTTCACCCGGTCGCCGTTCGCCCAGTTGTACTGCTCCACCAGCTCGTCGATCTGCTCGGGCCCGCGATGCCGGTCCCACCACAGCGCGGTCACGACATGCATCGACAGCTCGTGCAGATCGTCGAGCTCGCGATAGGCCTTCAACAGATCGGGTCGCACCCATGCGTCCTGCCACGCGGTGATACCGAGCGCGTGCAGGTGTCGCTGCGCCACGCGGATCGACTCCATCCAGTCCTCGACGGGATCGGGCGGCATACGGTCCAACCAGAACGAATACGCGGTTCCCTCTTGCAGGCAGCCCGTCGGCATGCCGTCGGGGTCGCGCACGTAGTAGCCGTCCCACGGATCGGGCGTCGCTGCGGTGATGCCAGCCAGTTCGAGCGCCCGCGTGTTGACCCACGCGGCGTGCGTGTCCGTGTTCATGAGGTAGACGGGCCGGTCGGGCACGATCGCGTCGAGCTGGCGGCGATGAGGTCCGTCGCCGCCGAACACCGGTGCGTACCACCCGCCGCCGACGACCCACGGCTCGTCGGGATGCGCCTGGACGTGTGAGCGGATCCGCTCGAGATAGTCATCGACATCGTGCAGGTCGTCGAGGTTCACGTGGCGGCGGATCCGTCCCGCGAACGCCGCGTGGATGTGCGCGTCCTGGAAGCCGGGAACGATGCAGGCGCCGCTGATCACCTCGGCGGTGCCGACCCGCTCGCGGACCTCGGCCTCGGTCCCGACGGCCACGATCCGATCGCCGCGGATCGCCACCGCCTTGGCCCAGCTGCGCGCCGCATCGACCGTGTAGACGTCGCCGACGACGATGAGGTCCGCGCGCTCGCTCATGGCGGCGGACGCTATCACGAGCGTCCGGGCTCAGCCGAGCGTGATGGGCCCGTGCATCCCGAAGTCGTAGTGCCCCGGCAGGTGGCATGCGAACTCCCATCCGGGCGCGAGCGTCGACGGAAAGGTGAACGTCGTCTCGACGGTTGTGCCCGCCGGCACCGAGATCTCGCCGGGCCGGGCGCCGTGATGGGCCTCGGTCCCCTTCTCGTGGATCTCCTGCATCTCGGCGTCGCCCACCAGGAACTCGTGGTCGATCGGGTCGGTGTTCGTCACGACGAACCGCACCGTCTCGCCCGGCTCGACCTGCAGGGAAGCCGGGTCGAAGCGCGAGAAGTGGATCGTCATCGTCACCGTCCGCACGTGGTCCGGGGTGGCGGTCGCGGCGGCCGCGAGCCCCGCGGCAACCAGCAACGTTGCACACGCCGCCGCGACCGCCACTCCGCGCCTCATCGCGTCGTCGACGCCTGCTGGATCCACCGCCGCGCGAACAGCGCCACCAGGGCGAGCCCGGCACCGAGCCACAGCAGCGAGCGGGCAGCGTTCGGGTCGGGCACCGGCACCGACGCCGGCGGGAAACCGGCGGCGATCGGATCGGGATGCCCGAACCCGCTCGCGTCGATCGCCAGATCGTGCGTGATCGTCGAGGCCGGCGCGTCGATCTTCAGATAGGTGAACCACATCGGGCCGTTCGGGATCCACTTCGATCGGCTGTCCGAGCGCAGGTCGTTCATCAGCGACGCCGATGCCTGCTCGCTGCGCTCCTGGACGATCCCCTGTTGGTTCGGGTTGCCGGTGGGCGCGAGACCCTGGGGCAGCATCTCCGGCTTGCGATCGGTCAGCAGGAACACGTCGGCCTGGATCAGGTCCTGCGGCGAGCGACCGAGCGCCAGGATCCGCAACGGCACCCACGGGTTCGGCGTCGGGATCACCACGTGCACCGGTGTGCCCTCGCCCTCGGCGAGCCCCTGGGTGGCGGCGCGCTTCGCGTTGAACCGGGTCGCCATGAAGATCGGGCTTCGATCGGCGTAGAACGCGAGCACCTCGGGCGCGTCCGGCGGCAGGAAGAATCCGTGCTCGCGCGCCCAGTTGCCGACCGCGACCGCGCCGCCCTCCAACACCGTGATGTCGAGCGAATCGACCTTGGCGCGCATCAAGACCACGGCATCGTCGGCGGCGGCGCCCCTGCAACTGCGAACTCTGCGCTCGGAACGGGCGGCTGGACCTCGATCTCCAGGCGCTGCAGGGTCCAGTCGCCGCCCTTGATGATCTTGGTCGGCACGCCCGGCAGCGGTGTGATCGAGCCGAGCGATCCGTCCACCTTGCCGGCGTAACTGAACGAGGTCAGGTAGTGCTCCACGCCGCGGTGGTAGGCGGCGAGGGTGGTGGTGCGCGTCAGGCTGATCGTGCCGTTCGGTGCGATGAGGCCGCCACAGGCGAACGCGCTTGCGGCGCTTCCCATCAGCACGGTTGCGGCGACCACCGACACGACGGCAGCCCGAGCCACGGTGCGTGCATGCATCGGGTCCCCCTTCCGGGTTCCGGTTGATCGTCGTTGGACGCATCGAGATCACCTGGGGTTCCCGCGCCCGGGATACCGGGCTCGCCTATGCTGCGCCCGTGCTGCTGAACCCGACCGAGGACGACCGGCTGCGCATCTTCACGGCCGCGCAACTGGCACGCGCGACGCTGGATCGCGGGCTCGCCCTGAACGCCCCGGAGGCGGTCGCGCTGCTCTGCGACGAGATGCACCTCGCGGCCAGGGGCGGCGCCTCGTGGCAGGAGGTCCTCGATGTCGGCACCGCGGTCGCCGTCGCCACCCCGGTGCTCGACGGCGTGGCCGAGCTGATCCCCGAGATCCGTCTCGAGGTGCTGCTCGATGAGGGCACGCGGCTCGTCGTGCTGCGCGAGCCGTTCGGCGCCGGCGAACCGGGCGTGCGCTTCGGCGACGGCGATGTGCCGCTCGTGCCCGATCGCGAGCGCCGAACGCTGACGGTGACGAACACGGGCGAGCGGCCGATCCGCATCTCGAGCCACTTCCCGTTCTGGGACGCGAACCCGAACCTCGCGTTCGACCGCGAGCAGGCGCGGGGCTTCCGTCTGGACCTGCCGGCGGGCGACTCGCTGCGCTGGGCGCCGGGTGAGACGCGCGAGGTCACGCTTGTCGCGTTGGGCGGCGCGCGCGATGCCTGATCGGCTCAGCCGCGAGGAACACGCGCTCCGCCACGGGCCGACCGCCGGCGACCGCGTGCGGCTGGCCGACACCGACCTGTGGATCCGGATCGAGCGCGACCTGACCGAGCCCGGCGACCAGGCGCTGTGGGGCTACGCGAAGAACTGGCGTTCCCGGATGACCCAGCACGACGCGGCGACGCGCGCGAGCGAGCTCGACGCCGTGATCGGCTCGGTGATCGTGGTCGATCCCCTGCTCGGCGTCGTGAAGTGCGACCTCGGCATCAAGGACGGTCGGATCGCCGGGATCGGGCGCGCCGGCAACCCCGACATCACCGACGGCGTCGACCTGACGATCGGCCCGAACACCTGGCCGATCCCCTGCCACGGGCTGATCGCCACCCCGGCCGTCGTCGACTCGCACGTCCACCTGCTGTCGCCGCGACTGGTGCCCGTCGCGCTGTCGGCCGGCGTGACGACGCTGATCACCGCCGGGTTCGAGGAACCGCCCGACCGGATGGCCGCGACCTACGCGGCGTTCGAGCACATCCCGGTGAACATCGGACTGCAGCCGAGCGCCCGCACCGACGTGGCGGGCGGGCTCGACGCCGCGATCGAGGCGGGCGCCGTCGGCCTGAAGATCCACGAGGACTGGGGCGCCTACCCCGAGATCATCGACGCGACGCTGCGCGCCGCCGACGCGCACGACATCGCAGTGTGCCTGCACACCGACAGCCTGAACGAGTCGACCGAGCTGGAGGGCACCGTCGCAGCGATCGACGGGCGAACGATCCACGCCTATCACGTCGAGGGCTCGGGCGGCGGACACATCCCGGACGCGCTCGGCCTCGTCCGCGAGCCCAACGTCTTCTGTTCGTCGACGACGCCGACGCTGCCCTACGGTCCGGCGACCGCCGCCGAGCAGCTCGACATGAAGCTGATCGTGCACGAAGGGAACCCGGCCCTGCCCGAGGATGTCGCGGCCGCGCTCGAGCTCGTGCACCCCGCCACGATGGCCGCCGAGGGGCCGCTGCACGAGCTCGGCGCGATCCAGATCGTCAACTCCGACTCGCAGGGCATGGGCCGCATCGGCGAGACGCTGCGACGCACGTTCCAGCTGGCCGACGCGATGAAGCGGTGGGCCGACGACGCCTCGCCCGACGACAACGAGCGCGTGCTGCGCTACCTCGCGAAGGTCACGACCGAGCCATCGATCGTGCACGGGATCGCGGGCGAGGTCGGCTCGCTGTCGCCCGGGCGCATGGCCGACATCGTGCTGTGGTGGCCGACGCACTTCGGCGTGAAGCCCGTGATGGTGCATCAAGGGCGGGGTGGTCGCGTGGAGCGCGATGGGCGAGGGCAACGCGAGCGTGCACGGGGCCGAGCCGACGCGCTACGGGCCCGACTGGGGCGGCCTCGGCGGCGCGCCGGCGCGCCTCGCCACCACGTTCGTCTCCCAGGCGGCGCTCGACGCGGGCTTCGCGGAGACGACGGCGCGGAGCGTGGTCCCGGTCCGCGGCACGCGCGGCATCACGCGCGACGCCCTCACGTGGAACACGGCCGCGCCGAGCGGATCTCGCGATCTCGCCCGTCGACGGCACCGTGACGCTGGACGGACGCGTGCTCGCCTGCGAGCCCACCGCCACCGTGCCGATGTCGCGCCGCTACCTGCTGGCCTAGCGTGTCTCGAACGACTCGCCGCTCTCGACGCGCGACAGCTCACCGCCGTGACGGACCGTCACGCCGCGGAAACCGTGCACCGTCCAGTGCTCGCCGTCCCCGAGGATTGCAGTCCGCTCATCGATGCCGACGAACCACGTGTCGTCGGGAAGCCGCGAGGTGAGCCACCACTGCACGCCCGGGATCCGCGCGGCTCGGTCCCAGTGGACCCCGAACGACACGTGCGGCACGAGCCCGAGGCCGAACAGCCACGAGGTACCGCCGCGACCCTCGGCGTTGCGCGCGCGGCTGGCGACCATCGCGCCCGCGCTGCAGCCCGCGTAGACGGCCCCGCGATCCATCGCCCGCCGGATCGAGGCCAGCAGCGGCGAGTCGCGCAAGACGTCGGCGAGCTTGCTGGGCTTGCCGCCGGAGAAATAGATCATCGAGGCCGCCTCCGCCCGAGCCGCCAGATCCTCACGGAAGGCGTCCTCGCGCACCTTGACCGGCAGCACCTCGGCCGGCACACCCGCCTCGGCGTAGTGATCGAGCCCCATCCGCCCCCACCGATCGAACACCTGGTCACCTTCCGAGGCGCTCGCGGCCGGCAGGATCACGACGCTGCCGTCCCCGACCGAGCCGGTCATGGCCAGACGCTCCACATCGGTGCTCCACGCCTCGAACTCGCCCGACCCGAGCAACAGGAACCTCGCCACCGCGGCCTAGTCCTCCGCCAGCGGCATGTCGGCCGGACGGTCCGCGGCAACGGTCTCGACCGGGACCGGCGCAAGCGCTGGCGTGGCCGCGCCTCGGCCCTGGCGCTTGTGCCTGCCGGCGCGACCGCCCGGCACGAGCGGCCCCGCCCCGTGACGAGCGCGCCACGTCGCCACCAGGATCGCGCCGAGCCCGAACATCGCCCCAAGCGTCCACCACAGCGCGTTCAGGAAGGGCACGAGCCCCACCGCGGCGCCGATCGCCCATCCGGCGAACAACGCCCCCACGCGCGAGCGCGGCGCCCGAACGACGAGCCGCCCGATCGTGTAGGTGACGGCCGCCTGGCCGAGCAGCCACAGCAGACCCACGCCCAACAGCAGCGCCAACCCGAGCGGGAGGCCGACGATCGTCACCGCCAACACCACGGCGCCGATCGGGACGCCCACCGCCAGCGCCAGCCCCCAGCCCGCGACCGCGAACGGTGCGGTGCGCGCCGCCTCGGCGCTGCGCTCGAGCCCTCGGGGCGCGAGCAGCAGCAGGAGAAGCCCGACCACCAGGATCGAGATCGCGACCGCCGCGCTGACGAGCAGCGCGCCGAGGACCCCGACCGGCCCCGCCAGCGTGAAGCCGACGTCGCGTTTGACCTCCCCGCCCACCTGAGCCCCGTCCACCACGATCAGGTTGCCGCCCGCCATGACGTTGCCCGTCACCTGGGCGGTCGCCAACAGACGGATGGGCCCGTGCAGCGCGATCACGTCGCCACCGACCTGACCGCCGATCGTCACCGGCCCGTCGAGCACGACGACATCGCCCTGCGCGACCCCGTCGATCGAGGCGCTGCCCGAGAAGACGACGACTTCGCCGACCACGGTGCCGCGCGCGACGGTGACGTCGCCCGACAGCACCACCTGATCGACGGGCTGCTCCCCCGCCGCCGGTTGCGCGAGCGCCGCAACCGGCCACAGGACGGCCAGCGTCAAGCCGAGCGCGATGCATCCTCGTCGGATCACGTCGGGCATCCTATCGAGCCGCCTGCGAAGGAAGATGACACACTGCGGCAATGGCATACCGCGCGGACGGATCCCGGTGGGCGATCGCGAGCCCGCACACGGACGCGACCGATGCCGGCGCCTCGGCCTTCAAGCGCGGTGGCACGGCGATCGACGCAGCGCTGCACGCCGCCGTGACCCTGGCGGTGGCCTATCCGCACATGTGCGGTGTGGGCGGCGACCTGTTCGCGCTCGTGCAGCGGTCCGACGGCGAGACGCTCGCGATCTCTTCGAGCGGCCGTTCCCCGATGGGCGCCGATCCCGGCGCGCTCGACGGGATGTCGGCCGTGCCGATCCGCGGGCCCGTGCCGATCACGGTGCCCGGCGCGGTGGCGGGATGGCACGCGCTGCACACGACGGGCGCCCGGCTCCCGTGGGCCGACGCGTTCGCCACGCCGGTGTCGCTCGCCGCCGACGGCGTCGCCGTCAGCAGGTCTCTCGCCGCGTCACTCAACGATCCCGAAGCACCGTTCGCCGATGACCCTGGGCTCGCGGCGATCTTCTACCCGGCCGGCACACCCGCGTCGGTGGGCGACGTCGTCGCACAGCCGGCGCTCGCCCGGACACTTCGCACCATCGGCGACGATGGCCCCGCGGCGTTGTACGGCGGCGTCGTGGGCAAGGCGTACGCGGCCGGGTTGGCCGCCGCCGGGTCGCCGATCACGATCGAGGATCTCGCGGCGCACGAGGCGAGCGTGCTCGCGCCGATGCGCGGCGCCTTCGGCGATCTGCACGTCAGCGTCGTCCCGCCGAACTCGCAGGGGTTCGTCCTGTTGCAGATCCTGGCGCTGCTCGAGCGACTCGGCATCGACCCCGACCTGGACGGTGCGGCCGCCGGTCGCATCGCTCGCGTGATCGACGTCGCCAACGGCGACCGCGACCGACACCTGGCCGACCCCGATCGCATGCTCGTCCACCCGTCGACCCTGGTGGACGACGGACACCTGGCGGCGCTGGCCGACCAAGCGCGCGACAGCGTCGCGGCGACCCTTCGACCCGACGGCGACACGATCGCCCTCGTGACCGCGGACGCCGAGGGGAACGCTGTCTCCCTGATCCAGAGCCTGTTCTGGGGCTTCGGCTCGGGCATCCTGGAGCCCGAGACCGGCATCGCCGCCCAGAACCGGGGCGCGTGCTTCACCCTCCAAGACGGCCACCCGAACCGATTCGCACCGGGGGCTCGGCCTTTCCACACGCTCATGCCGGTCCTGATCCACCGGGCGGGCGAGCTGGCGGGCGTCGCCGGCACGATGGGCGGCTACCAGCAGCCCCAGATCAACCTCCACACCATCACGAAGACCTTCGTGGCTGGCGCCCACCCCGGTGACGCGGTCGCCGCCCCCCGATGGGTGGTGCTGGGGGCCGATGAGGGCCGCTCGCCAACACAGATCAGCGTCGAGACAGGTGTTCCCGAGACCGCCATGGCGGCGCTGCGGGAAGCCGGCGAATTCGAGCTGACCGAGGAGGACGCCTTCGGGCACGCCCACCTGATCCGCCGAACCCTAGACGGGTTCGAGGTCGGCTCGGACCCTCGAGCCGACGGTGCCGCGGTGGCAGGCTGAGCAGGCCTAGGCCCTTCGGGTCTGGCGTTCGCCCCGGTCCGGCTGCGACACTGCCCCTCGACACCTCATGCCCCATCCTCCTGTTGATCCCCCCGGATCGGATGCGCAGCATATGCAGCATCTCCTGAACGACCTGGACGGCATCGTCTGGACGTTCGATGCTGCCGCCGCTGCATTCACGTACGTCTCCGACGGCAGCTCGCCGGCTGCTCGGCTACGCGCCGAGCGAGTGGCTCGACGATCCGGGGTTCCGAACCAGGTTGCTGCACCCCGAGGATCGGCAACGTGTGCTCGACGTGTTCGCACACGCGACGACGGCGGGTGGGTCCTTCGACCTCACCTACCGGCTCCGGGCGTCCGACGGCACATGGTGCTGGCTGCGCGACATCGGCCATGCCCAGATCGGCGAGGTCGGCGTCGTCACGAGCCTCCACGGGCTGCTCATCGAGGCCACCGCACCCGAGCAGCCCGAGTCCGAAGAGCGGTTCCGCCGCGTCGTCGAGCATCTCCCCGCGATCGTCTACATCGAGGAACTGCCCGCCGGCGACACCGCCGGGCACATGCTGTACGTGAGCCCTCAGGTGGCCGACGTGCTGGGGTTCGCGCAGGACGAGTGGCTCGCCGATCCGACCGCCTGGGCGAGGCAACTGCACCCGGAGGATCGCGACCGGATCCGCGAAACCTACGAGCAGATCGAGGCCACGGGCGAGCCCTTCCGCGCGGAGTATCGGATGTTCGCGCGCGACGGATCGATCCGATGGGTGCGCGACGAGGCCATCGTCGTGCGGGACGATGCGGGGGCGCCGATGTACTGGCAGGGCGTCATGTTCGACGTGACCGAGCAGCACGAAACGCGCGAGCGCGCCGACGAGTCGGAGGAGCGCTACCGCACGCTCGTCGAGCAGATCCCCGTCATCGTGTATCGGGAGGCCGTCCTCGGCGACGAGATGCAGATCGTCTATATCAACTCCCGGGTCGAGGAGCTGCTCGGCATCACGCCTGCGGAGTGGGTGGAGGACGCCGCCGTCTGGATGGACGCGATCCACGAAGACGACCGCGAGCGGGTCGAGACGGAGAACCGTCGTACCGAGGAGACCGGCGAGCCCTTCGTCATCGAGTACCGGATGGTGGCGCGGGACGGCCGCACGGTGTGGTTCCGCGATGAAGCGGCACTGCAGCGCACCGAGGCGGGCGAGCCCGCGTACTGGCAGGGCGTCATGATCGACATCACCGCCCGCAAGGAGGCGGAGTCCGGGCTCGCCGACGCCGAGGCCCGATATCGCGCCCTGGTCGAACAGCTGCCCGCCATCGCCTACATCGATCCGGTCGACCGGAAGGGCACGGTCTACATCAGCCCGCAGACGGAGGCGATCCTCGGCTACCGGCCCGACGAGTGGTACGCCGACGCCGACCTCTGGCGCTCGATCGTGCATCCCGATGACCGCGAGCGGCTCGAGACGACCGAGAGCACCGACCCCTACTCCTCCACATACCGGGTAATCACGAAGGACGGCAGGGAGGTGTGGATCCACGATCAGGCGCGTCCGGTCTACGACGACGACGGGAACCTCGCCTACTGGCAGGGCCTCATGCTCGACATCACCGACCAGCGCCGCACGCAGGAGTTGCAGCGCGCCCTCGACTTCGAACGCCTGACGGCCGAGCGCCTGCGCGCCGAGGACGAGATGAAGACCACGTTCCTGCACGCGGTATCCCACGACCTGCGGACCCCGCTCGCGGCCATCCTCGGCCTTGCGGTCACCCTGGAGCGTGAGGACCTGACCCTGAGCGGCGACGAGTCACGCGATCTCGCCCACCGGATCGCGCAGAACGCCCGACGCCTCGATCGGATGGTCAGCGACTTCCTGGACCTGGAACGTCTGAACCGCGGGGTCGCCGAGCCCAACTGGACCCCTGTCGACGTCGGCGCATTGATCCGCGAAATCGTAGCGAACTCCGACCTCGTGGCCGACCGGCGGCTCGCACTGGACGTGGCGCCGCTCACGGTGCGCGCCGATCCCGGCATGATCGAGCGCATCGTCGAGAATCTGCTCGGCAACACCGTGAAGCACACGCCGGGCGATGCCCGCGTCTGGTTGCGGCTCACCCGTCTGGACACCGGCGTCGAGCTCGTGGTGGAGGACGACGGCCCGGGCGTGCCCGACGCCGACAAGGAGGGGATCTTCGAGCAGTTCCGCCAGGGCAGCGACGCGGCGATGGGCTCGGGGGTCGGACTGGCGCTCGTCGCGCGGTTCGCCGAGATCCACGACGGACGCGCCTGGGTGGAGGATCGCCCCGGTGGCGGCGCGTCCTTCCATGTCACGATCGCGGCGGAACCGACCGAACGGCAGATCGACCTGACCTCACTCGAGGATCAGACCGAGACCGACTCCTCGGCCGACAACCACGCGTAGGCCTCTTCCTCCTGGGCGAAGTGCAGGCGCAGGATCGCGTGCAACCCGTAGAGCACCCGCCGCAGGTCGGTCAGATCGTCGCGGTCGGGACCCTCGGGTGGCAGCTCCTCGAGGAGTTGGCGATACACGCGCACCAGGTGGGAGATCTCGACGTGGGCACGCGCCATGCTCGACATCGGGTCCTCCCCGCCCATGAGACGGGCCACCACCGGGTAGACGGCCTCCTCCTCTTCCTCCTCGTGCTGGGGGAGCCGCTCACACAGGAACACGCGGACCGCTTCGAGCTCCCGGCGCAGCTCGTCGACCGGGAGCGTGTCCATCCGGTCGGCCACCGTGCGGATGCGCAGAACGTCCGGCGCGAACTCGACATGCTCTTTGCGGAAGCGCTCGGCGACGTCGGTGCCCGGGCTCACCGGCGGCGCCTTGACGCCGGAGCCGAGCGCCCGCAACGCGTTCAGGATGGCGGCGACGTCGATCACCTCTTGCAGGAGCGCGCCGACCGCCGGCGTGAAGGCGCCGGCGGCGCCCATCCCCATGAACACGAACGCCAGCCCCATACCGAGCAGGACGCTCTGGACCGCGATCCGACGCGACCGCTGGGCGATCGTCATGGCGTCGACCAACCGATCGAGCCGGTCCACGACTAGCACGACGTCGGCGGCCTCGGAGGACGCGGTCGCGCCGCGCGCGCCCATCGCGACACCCACATCCGCGGCCGCGAGGGCCGGCGCATCGTTCAGACCGTCGCCGACCATCATGACGATCCCCTCGGCGCGTTCGGCGGTGACGGCCTCGACCTTCTCGCCGGGTGCGCGCTCGGACAGGATCCGGTCGACACCGAGCGCCGCGCCGACGGACTCGGCCACGTCCGGGTGATCGCCGGTGACCATGACCACGCGCCGGATGCCCGAACGCCGCAGCGAGCGGATCACGCGGGGCGTATCGGGACGGATCGGGTCATCGATCACCAGCGCGCCGGCCACCTCGCCGTCGACGCCGACGAACACGCAGGAGGCGCCGTCCAGCATCGTGCGGCGGCGCACGTCGCGCGCGCGCGCCGGCAGCGGCCCGCCGCCCGTCACGAACGCGGCCTTGCCGAGCGCGATCTTGCGTCCCTCGACGACGCCGGCGATGCCCGCCCCGTAGCGTTCGTCCACGTCGTCGGGGAACGTGAAGTCGCCGCCCCGCTCCCGGGCCGCTCGCACGATCGCGGTCGCAAGGACGTGCGGGGACACCTGGTCCAGCGACGCGGCGAGGCGGAGGAGCTCGTCGGGCTCGACCTCGCCGAACGTCTCGATGTCGGCGACATGCGGGACACCCGAGGTCAAGGTTCCCGTCTTGTCGAACAGCAGGATCTCCGCGCGCGCCATCGTTTCGAGCGCGCCGCCCCCCTTCACGATGATCCCGTGCTTGGCCGAACGCGAGATGCCCGCGACGATGGCGATCGGCACGGCCAGGATCAAGGGGCATGGCGTCGCCACCACGAGCACCGACAGCGCACGCATTGGGTCGCCGGTCGCGAGCCACGCGCCGCCGGCGATGACGAGCGTGATCGGGATGAACCACATCGCGTAGCGGTCGGCTAGGCGCACCGCCGGGGGTTTCTCCAGCTCGGCGGCCTCCACCAGCCGCACGATGCCGGCATACGTGGAGTCGGCGGCATTGGCCGTCGCGTGCAGATCGAACGCCGGGCCGGCGTTGACGGCTCCCGAGCGCACGAGATCCCCGGTGGGTCGCTCAACCGGTCGCGACTCACCCGTGAGCGCGGACTCGTCGAGGATCGCGTCGCCCTCGATCACCCCGTCGACGGGGACCACCTCACCGGTCTTCACGAAGAGCCGGTCACCGAGTGCCACCTCGTCGATGTCCCGCGTCTGCAGGTCGCCGTTCTCGTAGCGATGCACCTCCTGCGGCGCCCGTGCCAGCAATGCCGACAACTCGCGATGGGCACGCCGATCGGCGTAATCCTCGAGGGCCTGTCCGCTGGCGAGCATCAGCGCGAGCACGGCGCCCGCGAAGTATTCCTCCAGCGCCAAACAGCCGATGATCGCCAGGATCGCGATCACATCGACCCCGGCCTCGCGGTGCAGCACGGACCGGATCACCCCGACGAGGACCGGCAGGCCGCCCAGGATCGTCGTGGCCGCCCACACCGCGTTGGCCGCGTCGTGCTGATCGACGGCGGCGAGCGCGGCGCCCACCAGCAAACCTGCCAGGCAGCCGAACAGCCACAGGCGTACGAGGTTCGGTTCCTCGCGGTTCACGGGACCCTCACCAGCGTAGCGTCGAGATGCCTGGTCATCGACGTGGCAGAGGTGGCCATGTCGAGCTCGTAGGTCAGCGTGTCGCCGTCGATCCGGTAGCGCCGCGTCACACCGGTCACGTCCATGCCGGTCGCCGTGCGCCCGATGTCCTCAGCGGACGCCGAGAGTTCGATCGTGGTGCCTGCGAGCGACCCGTGACCGACCTCGGTCAGTCCGAGCGGGTGTGCCAGGCAGAGCTCCAGCGATCCCGCCGCCTCGCCCGGTCGCAGGAAACCCCGTTCGAAATGCACCGGCGCGCCGTCGGACAGCTGCCAGCTCTCCTGTCGGTAGAGGAGGTAGGGCTCGCCCACATGCTCGAAAGCCAGCTCCTCGCGGTACGCGAATGGCTCGATCGTCGGAAACCCGCCCCGTCCTTCTCCGCGCCAGGTCCCCAACAGGAACGCCAGCGACGCCACGTCTCCGTGCAGCGCAGGAGTCATGTGGCGACGGTACCACGCAGGGCAGCGGGCCCCGGAGCTCGGTCAGTCGTGGGTGAGCCGGCGGTCGACCGCGTGCTGCAGGTCGATCACGTCGGCTTCGGCCACCGGCTCCGCCGGCGTTGCGGGAAGGTCCGAAACGGCGCTCTCGTAGGCGTCGATCTCGAGCTCGAGGAACTGCAGCTTGCGGCGGAGCGCCTCGATGCGGTCCTCGGCGTCCTTCGTCCCGACTTCCAGCGGATCCGCGACCGGAGCCTCGGGTGAGGGGGCCTCGGTGACGACGACGTCATTCTGCACGATGGCGACCTGGTCAGGAACGGTGGGGCGCCCGACCTTCGGCACGACCATCGACGCGGGATCTCCCCGCAGGCGCGCCTGTAGATCGAGCAGGTTCGATACGACCGCCTCGTGTGGCATCTCGTCGTACGGACGACCCGTGGACTGCATCCCACCCCCCTTGTGCTGTCCGAGGCCCGGATCATAGGCCACGCAAGGGGTTGCGGTCGATCCGCCTTCCGGTAGTTTCTGCGCCATGCCCTCGGTCGCCCGGATCAACGTCACTCCCATCAAAGGGACCGCGCTGCAACAACTTGAGCGGGTTTGGCTCTCCGGGGTGGGTATCGAGGGCAACCGCCGCTACTACCTGATCGACGCCCGGGGGCGTCTCTTCAGCGGTTCGGTGCACGGACCGATCGTCCAGATAGCGGTGGAACACGACCGACCGGGAGGCACCCTCACCTGCCGCTTCCCCGACGGGACCGTCGCCACGGGGCCCGACGATGCCCTGGGGGAGCCGTGCGAAACAGACTTCTACGGCCGCCCCGTGCCGGGACACCGGATCGACGGCCCGTTCGACGACGCGTTCTCGACCTTCGTCGGCCAGCCGGTTTCTCTGGTGCGCACCGATCGCGACGGCGACGGTCCGGACGTGTTCCCGCTGACCGTGATCTCGACGGCGTCCGTCGCCGAACTCGGCCGGCGGGGTGGGTACGAGGGCGCACTCGACCCGCTCCGGTTCCGGATCAACATCGAGCTCGACGGGTGCGAGCCGTTCGAGGAAGACACGTGGGACGGCCGTCGCGTGCGCGTGGGCGAGGCGATCGTGCGGATCGCGGGCCAGATCCCGCGGTGCGTCGTGACCACCCAGGACCCGCGCACGGGTCTCCGAGAGTGGAACACGCTGAAGCAGATCGCGGCCTTCCGTGCCCCGATGGCCGACCGTGCCGGCATCCCGTTCGGGGTCTATGCCACCGTGGAGAAGCCCGGCGATGTCGCCGTCGGGACAGAGGTTGCGCTGCTCGATACCTGAACAACGGGCGCGGCCGACGCCGAGTTCTAGTCGGCGGGCCCGGGCTAGGATGCCCGGTCAGATGTCGATGCCACCGCGCTCCCCCGGACGACTCTTCCCGCTGGTCGCGGCGCTGTGCCTGCTCCTCGCGGCCTGCGATCACTACGCCGCGGCCAAGGGGTCGGCGTCGCCGCAGCTGACGCCGACCCCCGCGCTCGCGCCCGATCGCCCAACAGGACAGCTGTGCCGCGCCGCCCGCCCCCTCCCCGATCACGGTCGCGCTCGTGCGGCGGGTCGACGGGTCGTGCGCGCCGTTGGACCGGGCGTTCGTCTATCGCTGCGATCCATCCCTCCCGGCGGTCGCGGTGATCGACGACGGCAACGGTGTGCGGCGCTTCTTGGGCGGGTCCTACGCCGTGCCCGTGCCACAGCTGCCGCCTGAGGGATTCCCGATGGGCGTCACCGGGTTCGGCGCCGTGTATCAGGATCCGGCGAACCCCGGCTTCCTGTGGGTGCAGGCCGACGGCGGCACCCGCCGGTGGCTGGCGATCCCCAACCGGAACAAGCTGAGCGATCCGACCACGGTCCAGATGATCGGTGACTCGATCCTGGACGGCGGGCAGACGGACGTGGTGGCGTCGCTGCCGACGTGGACGGTCACGATCGACGCGTTGGTCGGGCGCGGGTCCGACGGCGCCGCGGGCGTCGCGGAGTCGCTGCCGAATCCCGCCGGGGACGCCGTCGTGATCGAGATCGGCGTCAACGACGCCGATCCGGTCGCGACGGCGGCCAACGCCCAGCGCATCATCGCCGCGCAGGGCGACGCTCGCGTGCTCGTGTGGCTGACCGCGCACGGCCCCGACCTCGACGTGCCGGCGGTGAACGCCGCGATCGTGGCGGCCATGGGCACGATCCCCAACGGCACCGTCCTGGACTGGGATCGCCTGGTGCCGCTCGATGCCCTGTCCAGCGACGGGGTGCACCCCGACATCGGTCAGCAGGGCGTGCTCGCCTCGCTCCTGGCGCCGTTCCTGCAGACCTGGCGCGACGCCGTCCTGGGCACGGGCCCGACCGCCTGCGAGTCGACGATCCGCGACGCCGCCTGACCGACGCGGTCCCGGGTCCAGCATCGCCGGCATGGACACCCGCACGATCGGCTCCCTCACGGTCAGCGTCGTCGGGCTCGGGTGCAACAACTTCGGGCGCCGGGTCGACGAAGACGGCACGAGGCGCGTCGTCGACGCATCGCTCGACGCCGGTGTGACCTTCTTCGACACGGCCGACATCTACGGCGGCACCCGCAGCGAGACCTTCCTCGGTCGGATCCTTGACGGCCGTCGCGACCGGATCGTGCTCGCGACCAAGTTCGGGATGGAGGTGGCGCCGGACAAGGTGGGCGCGGCGCCCGACTACGTGCGCCGCGCGCTGCACGACAGCCTCGAGCGACTGCAGACCGATCACGTCGACCTCTATCAGCTGCATGAGCCCGATCCCACCGTGCCGATCGCGGACACCCTCGCCGTGCTGGACGAGCTCGTCCGCGAGGGCCTCGTCCGCGAGATCGGGTGCTCGAACTTCACGGCGGCCCAGCAACGCGAGGCGGCCGAGGCAGTGGCCGACGGCGCCGCGCGGTTCGTGAGCGTGCAGAACGAGCTGAGCCTGTTGACGCGCGCCGACGAGACGGACGGTCTGGCGGGCGCGGCCGAGCAGGGGCTCGCGTACATCCCCTACTTCCCGCTCGCGAGCGGCGTGCTCACCGGCAAGTACCGGCGGGGAGAACCGCCACCGCCGGGCACCAGGCTGTCCTTCTACGACGAGACCGTCGGCGACGAAGAGTTCGACCGGGTCGACGCGCTCACGCGCTTCGCCGAGGAGCGAGGGCGCACACTGCTCGAGCTGGCGATCGGTTGGCTGCTCTCGCTCGCCCCGGTCGCCTCGGTCATCACCGGCGCGACGAAGCCCGAACAGATCGAGGCCAACGTCGCCGCGTCCGGGTGGCGCCTGTCCGATGAGGAGCGCACCGAGCTCGCTGCGCTCTGAGGACGCTTGTCAATCGAGGACGCCGAAGAACTCGGTGAACGCCCAAACGAACCCGATCACCACGGCCGCGAGCGCGCCGGCCGCAAGCGCCACACGACGGATGCTCCACCGCTGGATCGAGATCGGCGGATACGGCGCGGCCAGCTCCTTGAACCGGCCCACGAGATCGCGTGGATCCTCCTTCAGGTATCGCTGCAGCTCCGTCGGGATCGCGAGCCCTCGCGCGGCCGCGAACGCCTCGCCGATCTCCTCGGGCGTGAACGACTGCAGCGCCCGGGCGTAGACGCGATCGGGGTCGGTCCGGAGCGAGAGCACCAGCAGCATGTTGGCCAGGTCGACGGCCTGGCGCCACGACGAAGACCGGATCTCGAGACCGGAGACATCGATCACCTGCAGGTGATCCCCGACGACCAGGAGGTTCGCCGGCTTGATGTCGCGGTGTGCCAGCCCGACGTCCCAGAGCCGTCGGACCAACGCGATGCCGTCGTCGATCACCTGATCGTCGACATCGGCATGGCCCATCGTCTCGGCGTCCTCGAAGAACTCGGTCGCGAGCAGGTACTCCCGGTCGGGGGTCAGCTCAACGATCCCGTAGGTGTGCGCCACGGTGAACCCATCGTCGTCGAGCACGCGGATCGCGTAGTCCTCGTATTCGATCAGCTTGCGCACCGAGCTGAACGTGGTCTCGTCCTCGAGTCGCCCGTACAAGATCGTGCGGCCGATCCGGTACCACCGGTCCGCGCGCACATGGCTGGTGGCGAGGATCTTGCCGAAGATGCGACGGCCGTCCTGGAGCGTCATCAGCAGTGGCGTCGAGCCGCCCGATCCCTCGTCGCCGAACGCCTTCACCTCGGTGAGCGTGAGGCCCAGTTGCGCCTGCATCGCCGCCACGACGGCAGCGGTGCGCGGCCCGGCGAGATCCAGGTGCGCGGCATTGCCCCCTCGCTTGTACGACACGGGGAACGACTCGTCGGGCGCGAATAAGCCGAAGACGACGAACGCCACGCTGAGGCCAAGGATGATCGCGTACAGCGCTGCGAGCGGGTAGGCCGCACCCAAGTACACGCGAGCGAGGGCAACGAGCACGGCGACGACTGCCGCGAGGATGCCGGCGCGCCGCCGCACGGGACCTGCCGGCGCGAGGCTCGCCACCATCGCACCGAGCGTGACCGAGAACGATGCCATGCCGGAGGCCGGGAAGTAGTAGATGCCGCCGGTCGGTGCGACGAGCACCGGCACCGAAGGACCTGGCAGCTGGACACGTATCAGCGTCCAGAGTGCATCCATCAGCACCAACGCACCGAGGGTGACGGCGAGATGACGCCATCTGCGGAAGAAGATCAAGACGAGGCCGAGCGCGAGCCGGAGGGCGACGATCCCGGTCGAGGTCCCGAACCAGGAGAACGCCTTGGCGATCGAAACCCCGAGGCCGGAACCGGAGCCGATGAGCGAGTCGAACATATCCGAGTCAGGCGTCTGGCTGGCGTACAGCTCGCCGATCATGAGCCCGAGCACGACCGTCGCGACCAGCACGATCACGGTGGTGCGCCACCACGCCGGACGCGGCAGCGGGGGTGGCTCGCCTGACGGCCGGCGGCGGCGCCCTCGTGCGCCCTTGCCCGACGGCGTGACGCGATCCGATGTGCCTTCCATCAGTCCTCCACCGTGATCGGAAGGCTCACACTAGCGGCCGCGCCGCGCGGAAGCTCTCGTGCGCCACTTGCCCGGATGCACAGGGTCGGTCGACAGAGACTCGTCGGTCTGCCTAGGCTCACTCGACCCAATCCGATGTACAGGCGAACGAGGGGGAGCAATGGAGGGCGGAACCCGGAACGGATCTATGCGCACGGCCACGAAGGTATTGGCCGCTGTTATCGCGGTGGCCGCGATCGCAATCGCTGCCACCACCGGGGATTCGTGGGCGGTGCGGGCGATCCTGGTGCTCGTGGCGGGAGACGTGGCTGTCGGGCTCTGGCGAGACTGACGCGCCGATCATCACGGGCTCCCGGACCGCTCGGCGCCGCGGCCGCCTCCGGCTGGTCCGCGGCGCTGTCGGTGTCCGTGACCTCGCAGCTCGGTACGCCGACCGCCTGCGAAAGACCAATTGACCGGCCCCTGAACATCCAGCCCATCGGCAGGCCGCCTCCGACTACGACATCTCGGTACCGGATGTCACGCTGGTGGTCGAAGCGTCACCAGCGTCCTAGCGACGCCATTCGCAGGCCTCTCACTCAGCGGCGAAAAGCCGGCGAGGTGGCTGTCAGATCGGTGCGTCTGCTGTGCCTTGGGTCGTAAGGCGTTTGCCTTGTCGCAGGCGGGACATCCTCTGGTTCCCAGGTACACATGTCCCATCGAACATGCTTTCCACTGCACGGTCTTCGTTGTGGGCATAGCCATCGCCTCCGGATTGCCTGTTACCCGAATCAGAGGCGCGCGAATCATGGGCTCATCACAACGCGTTGGTAGGCGTCGACCGGTCCCGATTACGCTGCTAGTGTCGCGCGATGGCAACCCGTCGAGCAACTGCAAGGCACCATCTGGGAGCGGATGCGCGACCTCTACGGTCGGCCGTAGAATTCGCGCGTGCAGACGATTGCGATCGCCCTCGTATCGGTACTTATCATTGTGGCCCTGATCGGTGTCGCGGTGTTCCTCGGCCGTGGCTGGCGAGCAATGGGCACCACCCGGCCTCCCGGCCCACGACCCGGCTAGCGGGGCGAAACCAGCTCGGTTGCACGAGTCGCTCAACCGTCTGGAGCGAATGCAGAGAGAGCGGTGGGGCGGGCAGGGCTCGAACCTGCGACCGACGGATTATGAGTCCGCTGCTCTAACCGACTGAGCTACCGCCCCGGGTGCCATCTACCTGCGACGTTGCGTTCAACCGATCGCTCGCCGCTGGCCGGATGTACGAACCATGTCTGAATCATGTCAGACATGCGCCGCCCGAACGACCTCTTCCTGGATTGGGCAGCCCACGCGCCTCAGTGGCAACTCTTTGTCTTCTCGGGACTCTGCTTCGGATCAGCTTTGGCCGTCCTCGTCTACACAGTGTCGGGCACGTCGGGCGCGTACGCGATCGTGGTGGGGTGCGTCGGTGGAGCGTTCTTCGCCCTCACCCTTGGCATGTGGCTCTGGATCAAGAATCGAGCGGAGTTGAGTAAACGCCCCTCCCCTGAGGACCGCATCTGAGGCAGTCGAACTCGGCCTCTAGCCGCGCTCGGCCTTCTCCTTCAGCAGGTCGAGGCGTTTGCGGATATCGGGCTTGCCCAGCAGCGGGAACACCACCGGCGCAGCTATCGCGGCGAAACCCTTCAGCTTGGGGAACGTGAGTGTGAACCGAACCTCCGTCGCGCCGTCACCCACCGGGATGACGTCCCACTCGTTGATGAACCAGCCTCCGCTGTCATCCGACTTCAACGCGAACCGCGTCGGCTCGACGCGCTCGGTGATCTCTCCCTCGTTCGTGTGGTGCTTGTCGCCGGGGATCCAGCCAACCGAGCGAAACCTCGATCCCACCTGGTTCGGCTCCCCGGAGAGCCACTCGATCGTGTAGGGCTTCGGCGACCAGGACGCGTGCGTGTCGAGGTCGGCCACCAGCCCCCAGACGGTTGGCGGTGGGGCCTGGATCCTCATCGTGAACGTGCCGCCGGTCATGTCGACTCCCTTCGAACCATCACAAGAGTTCAGAAACCCTCGCCGTACTCTGCCTCGGAGACGGGGTCGCCCCAGATCGCATCGCCGCCGCCGTTGATCGCGACTTGCACCAGCGGCGCGTCCGGCGTGCCCCCGTGGAAGTGCCACTCCCCCGGCTCGACGTGGATCACGTCGCCGGGCTCCAGGACGTGCCCGGGCTCGCCACGGCTGCGCACGCGCCCGCGGCCGGTCACGACATAGAGGAACTGCCCCCCGGCGTGGTGGTGCCAGTGTGTCCGCGCGCCGGGCGCGAAATGAACGACCCCGATGTTGGTGCCGTCGTCGGACCGCAACGTGCTCCGCAACGACACCTCCCCCGTGAACCTGGCGGCGTCGCCCTGGTCGTAGGTGCCCTCCGTGGCCCGCGCGATGTCCATGCAGCGGAGTCTACGCGGCAGGTTGTGCAAGCCCGGCCGGCCCGTCGATGACGCTCGCCGCTGGCTACGATGGCAGGTACATCACGACCGGAAGGCACCCACGATGACCGAGTACCGCACCGAGACGGATTCGCTCGGCGAGATCCAGGTCGACGCGTCGCGGTACTGGGGAGCCCAGACCGAGCGCTCGATCCATCATTTCTCGATCGGGTGGCCGGGCGTCGATCGCATGCCGGTGGAGGTGGTGCATGCGATCGGCATCCTCAAGAAAGCAGCAGCCCAGGCCAACACGGAGCTCGGCGCGCTCGACCCCTCGATCGGAGACCTGATCGTGGCCGCCGCGGACGAGGTCATCGACGGGACGCTGGACGAGCACTTCCCGCTCTACGTGTGGCAGACCGGCTCGGGTACCCAGTCCAACATGAACGGCAACGAGGTCATCTCGAACCGAGCGATCGAGATGGCGGGCGGCGAGCTCGGTTCCAAGAGACCCGTGCACCCCAACGACCACGTCAACCTGTCGCAGTCCTCGAACGACACCTTCCCGACGGCGATGCACATCGCCGGCGCCATGGTGATCGTGGAGCGACTGCTCCCCCAGGTGCGTTCGCTCCGCGACGCGCTGGCCGCCAAAGCCACTGCCTACGCCGACATCGTGAAGATCGGTCGCACCCACCTGCAGGACGCCGTGCCCCTTACCCTCGGGCAGGAGTTCTCGGGATACGTCGCTCAGCTGGAGGCCGACATCGCGCGGATCGAGCATGCGCTGCCGGGGCTCTATGAGCTCGCGATCGGCGGCACCGCGGTCGGCACGGGTTTGAACGCGCCCGCGGGCTTCGACATCGCGTGCACAGGCAAGATCGCGGACATCACCGGTCTGCCCTTCGTCCCCGCCCACAACAAGTTCGCGGCGCTCGCCGCGCACGACGGCCTCGTATTCATGAGCGGCGCGCTCGCGACGCTCGCGGCTTCGCTGATGAAGATCGCCAACGACATCCGCTGGCTCGGCTCCGGTCCTCGCGCCGGGATCGGCGAGCTCGTGCTGCCCGAGAACGAGCCCGGCTCGTCGATCATGCCGGGCAAGGTGAACCCCACGCAGAGCGAGGCGATGACGATGGTCGTCTGCCAGGTGTTGGGCAACGACACCGCGATCAAGATCGCCGGCTCCCAAGGCAACTTCGAGCTCAACGTCTTCAAGCCCGTGATGATCAAGAACCTGTTGCACTCCGCGGTGCTGATGGCCGACAGCTGTCGCACCTTCCGCCAGTTCTGCGTCGAGGGCCTCGAGCCCGACCGAGCGCGGATCGAGGAGCTGGTGGGACATTCGCTGATGCTGGTGACGGCGCTGACGCCGTCGATCGGCTACGACCGCGCCGCAGAGATCGCGAAGAAGGCCCATCACGAGGGCACGACCCTCAAGGAGGCAGCGCTGGCGTTGGGTTACCTCACCGAGGCGGAGTACGACGCGGCGGTCGTTCCCGCCCACATGGTCTAGTCGATCGACCCGGGAGCGTCGCCGGTCGCGACCGGGCGCGCGGGATCGCGCACCCAGTCCGACCACGAGCCCTCGTAGAGACGCGCGTCGCCGAGGCCGGCCAGACGCAGTGCGAACAGCTCGTGGCACGCCGTCACCCCGCTCCCGCACTGCGCGATCGTCTGCGCGCCCTGCGCGACGCCGATCGCGGTGAACCGCGCACGCAGCTCCTCCACCGACCGGAACGAGCCATCGTCGTCGAGGTTCTCGGTCCACGGCGCGTTCTGCGCGCCGGGGATGTGACCCGCCACCGGGTCGAAGGGCTCGACCTCCCCGCGATAGCGCTCGGCGGCGCGCACATCCAGGACCGTCACCGCGCCGGCGCGCAGGCCGGCGAGCACCGCGTCGGCGTCAGCGAGCCGATCGGCCGGCCACGGCTTGCGCTCGACCTCGACGGCCTGCCTCGGCGACGCAGGCCCCGTCTCGACCGGCCCTCGCCACGCGCCCAGCGCCCCATCGAGGAGCACGCACGCCCGGCCGGTGCCCTCGAGCATCCACCACAGCCGCGACGCGAACGAGCCACCCGCGTCGTCGTAGGCCACGACCGTTCGATCGCCGCCGATCCCTGCGACACCGAGTGTGCGCGCGAACGCCTCGGGGCTCGGCAAGGGATGTCTGCCGGGCCCGGCCGCCGGGTCGCCCGCAAGGTCCCGATCGATGTCGAACAACACCGCGCCCGGGATGTGCCCGGCCTCGAAGTTCTGGATCGCCTCGGCGGTGCCCCCCGTCGGGGACCAGCGCACATCGACGAGATCGACCTCGTCTCGATGCGCTGCGAGCCAGTCCGCCTCGACGAGCAGCGTCATCGCAGCGTGACGATCACCGGTGCGTGGTCGCTCGGCTTGCCCTCACCCGTGCTCGGCTTGCGCTCCTCTCGGTCCACGACGACCGTATCCAGCCGCGACGCCACCGACGCGGTTCCGAGCACCAGGTCGATCCGCAGTCCCCATCCCTTGTGGAACGCGCCCGCCGTGTAGTCCCAATACGCGAACGGTCCGGTCACGTCGCCCGCGGCCGCACGGCCCAGGTCGGTGAAGCCCCATTCCAGCAGATCCTTGATCCGTTCGCGCTCGGGGTCGCTCGCGAGGTTCTTCCCGCGCCACAGGTCGGCGTCCCAGACATCGCGATCGTCGGGCGCGATGTTGAAGTCGCCCGTGACCACCAGCGGTCCTTCGGCCGGGTAGGTCGAGGTCAGCCACGCGCGGAAGCCGTCGAGCCACGCCAGCTTCATCGCGTACGCCGGGTCCTCGACCGCCTTCCCGTTCACGACGTAGACGCACACGACGTCGAGATCGCCGGTTCGGGCGGCGAGCACACGGGATTGCTCGGGCAGCGGGTTGCCCTCGAAGCCGGCGCGCACGTCCTTCAGACCCACGCGCGACAGGATCGCGACACCGTTGTAGGCGCGCTGCCCGAACGTCGCGCACTCATACCCCGCGGCAGCGATCTCCATCGTGGGGAACGCGGGGTCTTCCACCTTGGTCTCCTGCAGGCACACCACGTCGGGCTCGTGCCGGTCGAGCAGCGCCAGGAGGCGGGGCAACCGTTGCCGGATCGAGTTCACGTTCCAGGTGACGAGCTTCATGCGGGGACCCCCGCCAGGTGCTCGCGCACGACCGCCGCAAGCATGTCGCAGAACGCAGGGTCGGCGTTAGGCATCGGCGTGCGTGCGAACGCGAGGCCGGCCTCGGCCGCCTCCGCGCCCGCCTCGATGTCCAGGTCGTAGAGGGTCTCCAGGTGGTCGGCGACGAATCCCGCGCAACAGACGACGATCGCGGTGCGTCCGTCGGCCACCAGTTGCGGGATCACCTCATCGATCCCCGGCCCCCACCACGGTTCGGCGGTGCGCCCGACCGACTGCCAGGCGATCCGATGGTCCTCGAGACCCACCGTCGCGGCGACGAGATCCCCCGTGGCCTGGAGCCCGTCGCGATACCGGCACGAGTCGTCGCAATCGCAGGTCTTGCAGCGCTGGGTGCCGTCCGTCAGGGTGCGCACCGGCAGCGAGTGGGCCGTGAACAGCACCGTGGGGTGGGCGCGCGCCTCGTCATCCAGCGTTGCGAGCGTTCGGCGCAGGGCCTCCGACAGCCACGAGATGAACAGCGGATGCTCGTGGAACGACCGGACAAAGGTCATCTGCAGATCCAGGCCCTGTGCGTCGATCGCCTGCCGGACGCGCTCGATGTAGGTCTCGACGGACATGCCGGACCAATGGGGCGCCATCACGATGCCGATCGCGCGCGTCACGCCGTCGGCCGCCATGGCATCAACTGCCTCAGGGATGAACGGCGCGGAATGCTTCATACCCAGGTACGCCCGGTACGTGTCCGGCCCGACGGTGTTGAGGCGGTCGACGAGGCCGTGGGCCTGTGCCCGGGTGGTGTCCAGCAGCGGGAACACGTTGCCGATCGCCTCGTATCGGCCGCGGAGTTCCGCGAGGTGCTCGGGGCTCGGCATGCGGCCGCCGCGGATGTCGGTGTAGTAGCGCTCGATGTCGTCGGGGCCGCTGGCCGTACCGTAGGCCATCACGAGCACGCCGACGGGTGGATCCGAACCCATGGTGTGTGTCGTCCTCCCCGGTGCCGCGTCCGCGACTCCCGGGAAATGGTCCCAGACGCTCGGGCTAGGTGGCGCGCCACTCCGACCAGCGGGACGCCGGCGGCGGGACCCGCTCGGCCGTCGTGTCCGCGTCCTGGGCCGTCTCCGCCTCACGCAGATCGACCACGGTCTCCTCGGGGGCTTGTGCGAGCGATCCCTGCATCGAGTCGCTCAGCCCGGAGATCCGTTGGTCCAGCGACGCGAGCCGCGCCTCCAGGTCCACCAGCCGATCCTCGGCCTCTGCCGCCTGCCCACCGGCGAGGGTGGTTTCGGCACGCGCGGCATCGAGCTCGGACTCGGCCTGCTCCGCGCGGATCTTGGTCGCCGTGGCCTCGCCAACCTCGTGCATCACGTTGCGCAGGCTCTCTTCGAGATCGACAACCTTCAGGCGCAGACGGTCGGCCAGCTCCAGCGAGCGTTGCGCCGAGTCTTCCATCCGGGCGGCCTCGCGCCCGGCATCCTCGACGCCCGTGCGGGCGCGGTCGGTCGTGGCGGCCCCGACCTCGGCGAGCGCCCGGCGCAGGCTGGCCTCCAGTTCGAGGACGCGTGTGCGCAGGCGATCGATCTCCGAGCGGCACGATTGCAGTTCGCCCTCCATCAACTCTGCGTGCCGGATCGCGGTCTCGCCGCGCATCTCGGATTCGAACAGCGCCCGTTCCGCGGCCTCGGCGCGCTCGGCCAGATCGGCGAGATCGGCGACCCGGGCCTCGAGCGACGCGATCTGATTGCCGTCGCGTACCGCGAGCTCGGTCAGATCGCGCTCACGCTGGTGCGCCGACGACAGTTGCAGCTCCAATGCCTGGATCCGCTCCAGCGCGAAGCGTTCACCCGGCGGCGTGTGCGCCCCGGGCGCCATGGCCCGCGGCCGAAGCCGCTCGCGCAGCTCCTCCACACGGGCTGCCGGCGAGGAAGGATCAGTCGGCTGAATGGGGGTCGTCATGTCGTACGGAGGTTACCCCCCCATAGTCATTCGTGTGTAGGCCCAGAGGGCGACTCCGTCGTGCGTCCGAAGACCTAGGTCGGTCGGTCCGCGCACCGTATGCTGCCGCGGATGCCGACCTTCGCGACCACCGACCTCTGCGACGCGCATCCCGAGGTCACCGTGCTGCCGACCGGGTTTCGTGACTACGGCGGCCAGATCTCGTTCGGTGGCCCGATCGAGACGCTCCGCGTCGAGGACGACAACGTGCTGGTCCGCGCGGCCCTCGAGGAGCCCGGCGCGGGGCGGGTCCTCGTGATCGACGGGGGCGGATCGCTCGCGTGCGCCCTGCTCGGCGACCAGCTCGCCACGCTGGCGCTCGCGAACGGATGGGCGGGCATCATCGTGCATGGGTGCGTGCGCGACGTGGCGACGCTGGCGACGATGGCCATCGGCGTCAAGGCGATCGCCTCGCACCCACGCAAGAGCGGCAAGCAAGGGACCGGTGTGCGCGGCGTCGCGCTCGATATCGACGGCCGACGGCTTGAGCCGGGTGCCTACGTCTACGCCGACGCAGATGGCATCATCTTGAGCGATCGCCCCCTGACCTAGCGGAGCACGTCAGTGACAGGCGGTGGAGCCGCTGTCGGTGAACGACCCGCCGGCGGCGCGGACGAACTGCCAGTCATACCCGGTCGGGCGCAGCGTCATCTTGAGGATCCCGAACGTGTCGTTGTTACGCACCTGGCTGTTGGGATGTGCCGATCCGACGCCGGTGAAGAAGGCGCCGCCGGTCCCCACCACGAACTGGCGGATGCCGTTCGTGTTGTCGAGTCCGCCGTTCGCGTTCTGAGGAGCGAACCGCTCGTAGTTGTGGCTGTGGCCGGACAGCAGCACGTCGACGCCACCGTCGATCAACGCCTGCCACAGCGGCTGCAGGAAGACGTTGTCACCGTCGTGTCCGGACGACCAGCGCGCATGATGGGTCACCGCCACTGTGCAGGTGGACGGGTGGGCCGACAGGTCCGAGCGAAGCCATTGCTCCTGCGCTGAGCCGGCTGTGCAGGCGACGATGGTGCAGTTGGAGTTCAACGTGACCACGTGCCACGTGCCGATGTCGTAGCTGTAGTAGCCCTTGGCGGGATCGCCGGCCGAAGATCCGAAGTAAGTGAAGTACCCCGAGGCGTTCGACGTTCCATACTCGTGGTTCCCGATCGCGGGGTGCGTGATCGACTTCACACGGCCCCAGGTCGGGTTGTACACCGCGTTGAACTGCGTGAGCGACCCGCTGTTGTACTGGTTGTCGCCAAGCACGAGCACGGCGGCAAAACCCCCGTTGATGAGCAGGTTGGACGTCGCGAGCTGTTGGCAGGTCGTCGAGGTGCCGGCGCCCCCGTTGTAGCCGGCGTCGGTGTTGGCGCAGGCGATGTCGCCCGCGGTGGCGATCACGGGCGACGTGCCGCCCGACGTCGGCGTCCGGACGGTGACGGTATTGCTTGCGCTCGAGACGTTTCCGGCTCGGTCCCGGGCCTTGACCGTGTAGGTGTACGTCGTGTTCGCGCTGACGGTGGTGTCGGAATAGGTGTTCACCAATCCGAGGCTGGCGATCAGGGTCGCGCCGCGATACAGGTCGTAGCCGGTGACGGCGACGTCGTCGGTCGGCGTGGTCCAGGACAGGTCAACCTGCGTCGGGCTGGGCGCGGCCCCTGACAGCGTCGGCGCGCTCGGAGGCTGCGTGTCGGCGGCGCCCATCGTGATCACGAGCTGCGGGTCGTTCGCGGCTTCCTTCGAGTGGAAGTCGACGCCGTCCGACGAGACGCCCGCGAGCACGAAGCTCCAGGTGCCGTTGCCGGTCATCAGGGTGGTGACGTCGTACTCGACCCAGGTGCCGGTCGAGATCCCGGCTTTGTCGTCCGTGCCCGCGCCGGCACGCGTCGGGCGGTTCGCCCAGGTGATCCCGGTCTCGGTCCAGTTCGTGGGGCTCGTGTAGACGGCGGGACCGTCGGCGGTCCCGGAGGAGGCCCACAGCCGCAACGTCGCGTGGCGAAGCGTGCCCGCCAGTCCGGAGGCGTTGAACAACAGGTAGCTCTCGACCGGCGTGCTCCCCGCGTCCACCCGGAGGGCGGTTGCCGTGCCGAAGTTCGTCGTCGGGGTTGCCTGCTCGACACGGGCGTCGGCCGTCGGAGTGAGCGTGACCAGCTGCTGGGGCGTCGTGGCGCTCGAGGTGTTCGAGAACCCAGACCGGTTCCCGGCGAGGTCCATGGCCTTCACCTGGTAGGAGTAACTCGTCCCCGGACTCACCGCCGTGTCGCTATACGACGTGACGGCCCCGACCGTGGCGAGCAGGGCCCCGCCTCGATAGATCTCGTAGTTGGTGACCGCCACGTTGTCGGTGGATGCCGTCCAGGACAGATTGATCCGGTTGTACGCGGCCGCCGTCGCGACCAGGTTCGTGGGCTGGCTGGGCGCGACCCCGTCCGTCGTCGTCACGGTCGCGGTGTTGGACAGCGTCGAACGGTGGCCGGCGGCGTCCATCGCGCGCACCTGGTAGCTGTACGTGGCGCCCGCAAGGACGGTCGTGTCGGAATACGACGTCACGTTGCCGACGGTGGTGAGCAAGGATCCACCGCGGAAGATCTCGTAGTTCGTCACGCCGACGTTGTCGGACCCTGCGGTCCAGCTCAGATCCACCCGCGTCGCCGTGATGACCGTCGCCACGAGATTCGAGGGCGGCAGCGGGTCCTGGGTCGTGTCGGGCGTCGTCGCGCTGGCCGTGTTGCTGAATCCGGAGCGATTGCCCGCACCGTCGAGGGCTCGGACCTTGTAGTCGTAGGTCGTCGCGTTCACCGCCGACGTGTCGGCATAGGACGTGACGTTGCCCACCGTCGTGAGCAACGAGCCATTCCGGAAGATCTCGTAGTTCGTCACGCCGGTGTTGTCGGTCGAGCCCGTCCAGCTGAGGTCGACCCTGGTCCCCGAGGTGGGCGTGGCCGATAGGGACGAGGGATCGGTCGGATTCTCTGTGTCGTTCGAGGTCTGGCTCACGATCACGAGCTGTGGCTTGTTGGTCGTGGCCTCTCGAGAGGAGAAGTTGATGCCGTCCGTCGAGGTGCCTGCCAGCACGAAGTCGTACGTGCCGTTGCCCGCGATCAGCGAGGCAACGTTGTACTCCACCCAGGAGTTGGTCGGGATCGAGCCCTTGTCGTCCGTGCCGGTCCCGACGCGGGCGGTCCGATTCGCCCACGTGATCGATCCCTCCGACCACGTGGATGCCGTCGTGTAGACGGCGGGACCGTTGGCGGTGGCGTCGCTGCCCACCCACAGCCGCAGCTTCGCGCTCTGGATCGATCCGGTCAGCCCGGTGACCGGGAACCGGATGTAGGACTCGACGTCGGGATCGGTGCCGGCGTCCACGCGCAAGGTGGTGGAGGTGCCGAAGTTCGTCGAGGAGGTGGCCTCCGCAACGTAGGCGTCGGCCGTCGGGGCGAACGTCGACGTGGTCGTGCTCGGGGCCGCCGGCGTCGTCGCCCCCGCACTCGCGGAAAGCCCCGAGCGATTGCCCGCCGCGTCGAACGCGCGCACCTGATACGTGTACGCGGTCGACGGAGCGACCGTCGTATCGGCGAACGTCGTCACTGCCCCGACCGGCGGCAGCAGCGTTCCGTTGCGGAAGATCTCGTAGCCGGTGACCCCGACGTTGTCGGTCGAGGCCGTCCAGGACAGATCGACGCGGCCCGAGGAGATCGCCACCGCACCCAGGCCGGTCGGATCGCTCGGGTTGGTGACATCGCCGGGGGCCGCCGTGGTCACGACGAGCTGCGGCTTGTTCGTTGCCTCGCGTGAGGAGAAGTCGACGCCGTCACTCGAGGTGCCCGCGAGCACGAAGTTGTAGGTGCCGTCGCCGGGCACGAGCGACGTCACATTGAAGTCCACCCACGCGCCGGACGGCACCGAGGCCTTGTCGTCGACCCCGGACCCCGTGCGGGCGGGGCGGTTGGCCCAGGTGATCGTCGTCTCGGACCACGTGTTGTCGGTGGTGTAGACGGCCGGGCCGTTCGCGGTCGCACTGGTCACCCAGAGCCGAAGCGTCGCGGTCTGCACCGAGCCCGAGACACCCGGAGACGGCGAACCGGAGGTAGGACTCGACATCCGGATCGGAGCCGGCGTCGACCCGAAGCGTCGTCGACGTTCCGAACGTCGTGGACGCGTTCGCCTCTTGCACCTGGGCGTCGGCGGTCGTGGTGAACGTCTGGGTGGCCGCACGAACCGGCCGCTCGACGGCGACAACGACGAGAGAGGCGATCAGCGAAGTCGCGAGCGCGAGCCGCAGAGCGCGACTCGAGCCCAGGACGCGCCGCACGCGGCCGCTGACCCCTGTCATCCCGTCGGAACCCTCCCCATCCGTCGGATTCGCCCTAAGGCATTTGCCGTAGCCTACTGCGCATCCGATCAATGCCCTTCAGTACTTTCGACCCTATCTCGCAGCCGGCGGCTAGGAGATCGAGAAGGTCCGACCTTCGCGTGCCATCTCGACCGTCTCGGCCGGAAGGTGGTCGGCGGCGGCCAGGATGACCGGCAGGAGCTCGGGTTCGCGGGTCATGGCGCGAAACACCAGCCCGATCGTCACGGCATGCGCCGGGCGATGCGTCACCGTGATCGTGTCGCCCGCGGCGATCGACGCCGGGCGCCAGCACCCGCAGGTACGCCCCCGGCTTGGCGGCCTCCGTGAAGGTCCTGAGCCACCCGGGCGTACCGATCCAGCCACGGAACGTCGAACAGGGGATGCGCGGATCGGTGACCTGCAGCTCCACGTCCTGGCCGATCGCCCATCGCTCCCCGATCAGGGCGCCGGTGACGTCGAGGCCGAGCGTCGTCAGATTCTCGCCGAACGACCCCGGCGAGAGGCTGCGTCCCAACACCCCTTCCCAGTCGTCGAGGTCCTCGCGGGCGTAGGCGTAGACCGCCTGATCGTCGCCGCCGTGACTGCTCTCGATCGCCGATGTGGTCGCCGACCAGGCCACTCCCGAGGCCATCCGCCTTGGATCCGGGCGCGCGAACGTCCACCGGCCCGTCGGCAGGGCGCTTGTCGATCCCCGTCGTCGCCACGTCCTTGTCGGCGTTGGGTCGGACCCTGGCGAGGTTGACGCTGAGCACACTGGAGCCGGATGCGGAGGCCATCCAACAAGGCTACCGCCCGCGTCTTGTGCTCCGAACTACACCGATGTTATTTTCGGAGCTTGGTGGTGACGAGAGCGCCCTCGGAGCTCACGAGGCTGGCAGCGGTGACGATCCGATGCGGCCGCATCACGCTCAGGGGTCGGCAGTGCCAGGCCCGGCTCTTCGAGGTCTTCTTCTTCCCGGAGGGCCCGCTGGTCCGACCGAACCCGGAGACGACGCAGCCGGTCGGTCGCTACGTCGGGCCCGGTCGGTTCGTCGCCTCGGACGACCGCTGGAAGCTGCGACACCGATGCTGGTCGGGCAAGCCGGTGGTCTCTCGCGACTTCGTCTGTTCCATCAGCCGGGCCGCCCGCGAGCGCGGATCGGGAGCGGTCGTGCTGGCGGATCTCCTCCACGGCTAGTGCCGCGGCTGGTTGAAAGGGCTCCGGGCCACTGCAACGATGCCGGTACGGGTCGGAGGGTCCCGCCCTGGAAGGAGACTCCAATGAAGAGACTGGGAATGTTGGCGATAGGGGGCACACTTGCGCTCCTGTTGAGCTCCTGTTTCGTGTTGCAGGGGTTCAGCCTGCAAGCCACATCGGTAAGACCGGGCAACTCCACGAAGGCGCAGTTCGTGCTCCACCCGATGCAGACGGCCAAGACCGTCTGAAGGCACCGGGATCCCGATCCGCACGAACTACCAGTTCGTCGTCGTCGGGGTACCGGACTCCAACGACCTGGTGGTCGGCAAGGCCACGTGGGGAACGAACGGGAAGTTCGGCGGCCCGCAGAACATGATCGTCCTCGTCGGCGTTGCCGGCCGCGATGGCGACCTCCGGATGCTCGGCGAACGGGCTCGATTTCGCGTCGATCACGAACACGACGTGGAAGGGGTTCTTGACGCTCAACCCGATCAACGACCGCGGTGCGGTGGACGACAAGGCCATCGTGCAGGTCGGGATCAAGGCGAAGGCGTCTGCCGCAACCGCCACGAGCAACGCCATCTTCGGGATCCAGGGGACCTGGGTCGACGACGGTGACGGGTTCCTGAACTCGGCGGACGATTTCTTCTGCATGGGCATCGCATCGTCGACGCTCTACGTGAAGTAAGCGATCGGACCACGGATGGACGGGCCCCGATCGGGGCCCGTCCACCGGTCCTACCGGTGGGGCTGGGAGGGCGAAGATGGGCACGTGGCCGGACGGGATCGATGCGATCACACTGTTCGTCGAGGATCTCGGCGAGGGCAGGCGCTTCTACCAGGAGATCTTCGATCTACCGGTGGCGTTCGAGGACGACAACTCGGTGGTCTTCAACTTCGGAAACACGATCATCAACCTGTTGATGATCGACAGCGGCGAACGAACTGGTCGAGCCGGCGGTGGTCGCGGCACCCGATGCCGGCTCGCGGATGCAGTTCACGATCGGTGTTGAGGACGTCGACGCGATGTGCGCTCAGCTGGCCGAACGCGGCGTGACGTTGCTGAACGGGCCGATGGATCGACCGTGGGGTGTGCGAACCGCGAGTTTCCGCGATCCCGGTGGCCACATCTGGGAGATCGCGCACAACCTGAACCGTTGAGGTGCCCGCAAGCGTTCTCCAGCTCGTAGCGGTTCCTTTACTCGGGAGTTTGCGGGACCGAGGATGGCTGTATGGACACAAGCGAGTGGACGCTCGCGGTGATCTCGATCGCCTTCGCCCTCGTCATCTTGCTGCTCTCCCGGCTTCCTCGGCCGGTCCTGGTGCTGGTCGTCGCGGCGATCGTCGGGGCAATCACTGGCGTGCTCTTGCTGTTGGGCCGGACGTTCTCCAGGAGCTGCGACTTCGCCCGCCCTGTCTCAGTCGACAGATGCAGCGGGGAGTACGTCAGCCTGATGGGGGCCGATCATCGGCTTCCGCAGTTCATGCAGGGCCCTCACGGCGATGCCTGGCTGATCGGTACCGCCGCTCTCCTAGGAGCCGTGCTGGCAGACATCCTTGCACTCGTGGCTCTGAGGGCTTGGTCCCGTATGCGTGGCGATGCCGACGCCGCCTTCGACTTCATCGAAGAGATCGCACGCCGGCGCGAGCCTCGGTAAGCCGTGCTGGGGGATCGATCCCCCACGCGAAGAGGCCGAACTACCTCGTGAATCCAACGAGATGAAGCGGCTTCACACTGATCGGAACGCCGGCCTGCGTGAGCTGCTTGATCATCCCGAGGACGGCATCGTTGGGTTCGCCGTAGATCTGAATCTCCCTCGTCTCGAGCAGCTCCTCAACGCCCTTCTTGATGTGCTCGGCCCCGACCTGCATGTGCACGAGCATGGAGTCAGCGTCCGGATGCACCTGGATAACGGTCGCCTCCGTCTCGTCCTCATTGAGGAAGAAGTTGAACCCGTGGAGCTGCGGCTCGCGTTCCTCGACCACCTCAGCCAAGTCGATTGCGTTCGCCCTGAATTCCTCGAGCCTTCCCTCCTTCACGCGATGGGTGCCGATGAAGATGAACGGTCCACTCATACTTTGCCCCCTTCCCAACGGAGTCTGTTGGCGGGCTTTGACGCAGTCAAATTTCAGTGGACGGCGGCAACTCACACGGAGCCTCGCCCATCCCAACGGAGCCTGCGGTCGGTGGGGCTGGGGACCTCAACGCTATGGCTCGCACAATGTATGGAGGCTTTGTCGGTGACCATAGTCGAAGGAACCACGGCCGTTTACCTCACCATGCGGCCGTCCCGGACAGCTTCGACCAGGTTCTCCCGACAGCACGGGCCATCATGAATACCTTCGAGACCGTCGGCTAGCTGGACAACGCTCGCGAACGATCTGCACGAGGACGGCGGCATCCGGGACCTGCTCGTGACGCTCTCGCCCACGGCACGGGACAAGCTGCGCCGCGCCCTGATCCTCGACCGACCCGACTGCGACTCGATCGCCACCGAGCTGTTGCGCGGGGACGCCAACAGGGACGGGGGCCTATGAGGTAGGTCTCGTCAGTCTCCGTCGCCTGGTTCTGGCGGCGTGGTCCACCGCCTCCTCCGTCGCCTATCCTTCTCGCGCTGCGAGTCGCTTCGTGGGACCGTCACGCACTCGGGCCACGCGCACAGTTCACCCTTGCTGCCGCGATCACCGCAATCGAGCTGGTATTCGTACCGTATGAGTTCACGTCCGCACTCGGTGCAGTCATACCGAATGTCACCACGCTCGAGCAAATAGCGCCGTTTCCAATCGTGGGCGCAGTGACAGCCCGGGGCGTTCGGGGTAGGGCCAGTACGACCAGCTCGCCGACGCTGCTCGCACGGCCGTTCGTTTCCTTCCGCGGGCTTCGTACCTGCCCGCATCTTGTCACGTGACCAGGTAGCGGGAAGTCCAATCGTCCCGTACTCGTTCGATCGGCGCTCCCGCGAAGCTACGCTCAGCTCGTCCCGGCCGCATCGGCGCTCGCGTTCTCGTCGAGAGCCTCGGCGGTGGGCGCTGTAGCTCGCCGCACTTGCAGGCCCGTGCCGCTGCTTCCGCAGCCCGGAGTCCAGTTCGACACAGCCGGACGATCCGAGCAAGGGGAAACCGCTGAAGCCGTCCGATTCGATCCGCCTTGAACACTGATTGACCCGCACGGCTCGCACCAGCGTGTGCGCAGACTCGAGTGCGGCGACGACTAGTCCGCATGCCTGCTCCGAACCCATGCCAGCGGGCACTATGTCGACGTCCACGCTGATCCTGTAAGTGCTCGACGGCGCGTCGAAGTCGATCATGGGTGGTTGTCCGGTTATCAGCTCTTGATCGCTCGCCAACTTGAGCCTCCGTGCCGCCCTCGGGGACAGCAATCGTGGGGCGAGACGCCACATCTGCCAATCCCTCTCCTGGGGGAAGGCCATCTAACCGACCCATCCGGCAACGGACGGTAACGAGGCGTCTGCTGATAGCGCATGTGAAGCGTCGAACCAAGCGACCCCTGGCCGGGGGATCGATTCCGAAATGCCGTCAGAGTTGGAAGCACTACCGCCTCATCGCTGTACGTCGTCCTTGAGGTACTTCCATCGAGCGTGTGCAGCCACCGATCGATGATCGGTCGCTGCGCCGAGCCCGTGAGTCTCGAGCTCGAGGCGGGCATCCTCCGGCCGTCCTCGACCGTATGGGAGCGGATGGTCGCGCTGAACGGCTGGCCGGTCTAGGGCACCTTTGAGACTGCGTCTGGCGTGTGACCGATACTTTCGGCGGGCCGTTCATTCTGGTCGTGGTCGTTCGATGAACAGGCATGGAGTCTGGGACGGTCGTGCTGAGTCTGGTCTGCCCTGGCTGTAGGCGACCGTTCGCATCTGCATGGCAGATCGCACCCAGCCTCTTCGAGCAGATCAGGTTGGGCAGGACGCTTGAGTGCTGTCCCCACTGTGATGAGGCGTACCGATTCTCAAAGAGCGACTACTTCTACCCGACTAAGGCCACCTAGGGTCGCCGTGGACGACGACGGACTCCGCTTCTTGCTCCTGACGCTTTCACCCACTGAACGGGACAAACTGCGCCGCGCCCTGATCCTCGACCAACCAGACCGCGATGTGATCGCCACCCAGTTGCTGCGCTACGGCGATGCCAACGGCGACGGCTGGGCCGACGTGATCGACACCCTTGTCGATATACCCGGACGCCCGGCGCCGGGTGGTTCGGCGTGCTGGCCGAGATCGACGCGGCAAGGGTGAACGCTGCCAGACCATTCGACTCCAGTCCCTAAGTCGAAGGCGTCCCGGTATCCAAAGCACGTTCACGAAAGCTCGCCCCAAGGGTTGTGTCGAGGGGATCACAGCCGGAAAGGGTCTTGCCGAATGCATCACGGTCAACGTCCTTGTGGCCCTGGGCCCGGACGTTGCGTGCTCGATCTGGGCGACCTAGCCTCGACTCGTCGGCTCGACGGAAGGGGTCCGCGATGCGGAAGACGGCGTCGATCATCTCGATCGTGGTTGGGATCATCCTGGGACTGGCGGGCGTTGGTCACCTGGGGGGTCGTTACCACCAGACTCTCGGAGCAGAAGATCGTGGTCTCCGAAGACGCCGACTGCCTGGCGGGGTGGGAGGTTCGCGACCCGTTCTCGGCCTACTGCCAGGCACAGGTGATCGACAAGCACACCAAGGAGATCACCGGAGGCAAGACCTACGCCCAACTCGACCAGGAAGACCCGAACCGAGCAGTCGCGGCGGATTCCGCGTTCCTGCAGGCATCGTTGTTCACGTCTGTCGTGGCTTTCGGGGTAGCAGCCATGGCCCTGGTCGTCGGGATCACTCTTGCGCTGATCGGCTTCGCCCTGCGTCCCCGCCACGATGCGTACGGCTGAGGCCGCACCGTGCAGGAGATCGACGTTCACGGACTTTCCCCTGATGATCGTGGCTCCGGGGGAGAGACTCGAACTCTCAACCTACGGATTAACAGTCCGCCGCTCTGCCAATTGAGCTACCCCGGATCGAAGCGTTGAGCAGTCTACCAACGGCCACGCCCCCACCCGCCGTGCCGCGATAGGCTGACCCTCCTCTTCGGCACGGAAGGACCCAAGATGAAACTGCGTTCCTTGTTCCTGTTCGGCGCCGGCATCGCGGTGGGCGTCACGGTCATGCGGAAGCTCACCGAGGATGACCCCGACGTGGCGCACGGGCCGCAACGCCAGTCGGGTGGCAACCCGGCCCTGCGCGTCCTCTCCGAGCAGACCGTGCGGCTCTCCGACAAGGCGACGGTGCTCAGCCTGGATGCGATCCGCAAGGCGCGTGGCGTGATCCGCGAACGGTCTCGCCGACTCCAGCTACGACGACGCTGCGTGGAGCTAGCGACTACCACTGCGGCGCGTAGGTGACCCCGCCGTCGTTGGCCGCGTAGCAATCGGTCACCGCGGTCCCGGGGAGCGAGCCGTACAGCGTGTTCTGCGGCGGTTCATCGCGGAGGAAGAAGCACGTGCCCGACTTCGAAAAGCTCGCGAGGGTCAGCACGCCGCCGGAGGTGTTGCGGCTGATCGTCGTTGGATCGGAGCTCGGCGTCACCTCGTCGACCCACGTGAGTGAGCCCTCCACGCGGCCCAACGCGGGAAGCGTCGCCAGGGCGTAGTCCTCCTGGTCCGAGAAGATCACGCGACCGGCGCTCAGGGCATTGCGGACCGATGACTCGGCCGCGCGATCCTGCGCCCGCGTGCGAGCCCCGAGGAAGGTCGGCAGTGCGATCGCCACCAGGATGCCGATGATGAGCACGACGACCATCAACTCGATCAAGGAGAAGCCGTCTTCGCTCTGTCGTAGCCCTGCCCGCATCCGTCACTCCCGTTCGATTCCTTCGGACACGTGCCCATCGGCCTACGGCGAGACAACCTTGACCGGCGGAGAACTAGTTCGAACGGGGCGAGGGTTTTCCCCCTATCAGGGGGACAGCGAGCTTCCCTATTCCAGGTAATCGCGGAGCTTCTGCGACCGGCTGGGGTGACGGAGCTTCGAGAGCGTCTTGGACTCGATCTGGCGGATGCGCTCGCGGGTGACGCCGAACTCCTTGCCGACCTCTTCGAGCGTGCGCGGGTGGCCGTCGACCAACCCGAAGCGCAGCTGGATGACCTTCTTCTCGCGCTCCGACAACGTGTGCAGCACACCCTCGAGCTGCTCCTGGAGCAGGATGAAGCTGGCCGCATCGACCGGGACCACCGCGTCGGCGTCCTCGATGAAGTCGCCGAGCTGGGAGTCCTCTTCCTCGCCGATCGGGGTGTGCAGGCTGACGGGCTCCTGCGAGACCTTCTGGATCTCGCGCACCTTCTCGGCGCTGATCCCCATCACCTTGCCGATCTCATCGGGCGTCGGCTCGCGGCCGAGGTCCTGCAGCAGCTGGCGTTGCACGCGCACGAGCTTGTTGATCGTCTCGACCATGTGCACCGGGATGCGGATCGTCCGTGCCTGGTCGGCGATCGCGCGTGTGATCGCCTGACGGATCCACCAGGTTGCGTACGTCGAGAACTTGAAGCCCTTGTCGTAGTCGAACTTCTCGACCGCGCGGATGAGGCCGAGGTTGCCTTCCTGGATCAGGTCCAGGAACAGCATGCCGCGGCCCACGTAGCGCTTCGCGATCGACACGACCAGCCGGAGGTTGGCCTCGATCAGCTTGCGCTTGGCGAGTTGCCCGTCGCGCTCGACCCGCCGGCAGAAGTCGTGCAGTTCCGGCTCGGTCTTGGGCCGGTAGCTCTTGGCCATCTTGTCCCGGCCGATGCCCTCGACCTTGCCGAAGGCGGTCAGCTGGTGATCGCGTATCTCCCAGACCTTCTGGACCATGAACTTCAGTTCCTTGGGGTCGGGCTTGCCGTCCTCGCCGACCTGGCGCTGCAGGGCGGTGGAGAGCTCGCCGGCCTGGATCCGGCGGGCAAGATCGACCTCCTGGGCCGCGTTGAGCAGCGGCACCTTGCCGATCTCCTTCAGGTACATGCGAACCGGATCGTTGGTCGGCGCGCGCAGCAGATCGACCTCGATCCGCACCTGGGTCGCCGCGTCGGTGTCGTCGCCCGGGACCTCGATCACCTCGACCGCCTCGGCGGTCAGGTGTTCCTGGATCGCGGTGAGGAACTCCTCGACCTGCTCCTGCGTGAAGTCGTCGACCGGGACCGCCTCGAGCAGGTCCTCGGAGGTCACGAAACCACGCTCGCGGCCCTTGGAGACAAGCTGCTCCTTGACCTCGTCGAGGGTCAGCGGCTCTTGTTCTCGGGCTGGAACGCTCATGTGTAGTCCTGGGGGGTCACCTTCACGACCGCCACAGTGTACGGAAGCAATATCACGGTGACCGCTCCTTCAATCGACGCAGCTCGCCGTCCACTTCGACCAATTGCCGGAACTGCTCGTCATAGGCTGCATCGGTTGTCGGGTTCAGTTTCTGGAGTTGTGCGCGAAGCTCGTCGCTGCGCGCCCGCAGCACGAAGCCCCGCAGACTGTCGACGACGGCGGTCGCGTACTCGGGCGAGGGATCGCCCTCCATCGGCTCGACGGTGAGCGAGGCGATCCGCGAGGCCAGGTCCGGGTCGGGACCGCCGGCGATCGCGCTCGCATCCCACTCGGCGTCACGCAGCGCGACGAACGATGCGCGCAGCTTCGTGATCGAGAAGTCACCCTCATCGATCGAGGAGGCCAACTCGGGCGGGACGTCCCCGCGCGCGATCAACCGCAGCACCTCGTGCTCGACACGCTCGCGGGCGGTGCCGCGCTTCATCGTCGAGGCGACCTCGGCGGGCTTGCCGCCCAGGTGGCGGGTGAGCGACTGGACCACGCTGGCGTGCGAGACCCCGGCGAGGTCGGCGAGCAGCCCCGCGTACTCCGAGCGGCGGACCGGATCGTTCAGCCGCTCGAGCACCGGCAGGGCCGCCGAGACGGCCGCGGACTGCCCCTCGATCGAGGACAGGTCGTGACGTTCGACGGTGCGCCGCACCATGTATTCGACGAGCGGCCGGGCCGACGCCGCGGCCGCCCGCACGGCATCGGAGCCGTGCTTGGCGACGAAATCGGCCGGGTCGAGCCCCTCGGGCATGATCAGCACCACCGCGGTGATCGGGAACTTCTCCTGGAACTCGAAGGCTCGCTCGGCCGCCCGCGCGCCCGCCTCGTCGGAGTCGAACGACAGGATCGCGCGCTGGGCGAAGCGGGACAGCTGTTCGAAGTGCTTCTCCCCCAGCGCCGTCCCGCACGTGGCCACGACGTTGGGAAGCCCCGCCTGCGTGAGGCCGATCACGTCGGTGTAGCCCTCGACCACGAACACCTCGCCGGCCTTGGCCACCGCCTGACGGGCGCGATGCATGTTGTACAGCACCTCGTGCTTGCGGTAGATCGGGGTCTCCGCGGTGTTGAGGTACTTGGCCTGCTCGCCGGCGCGTGCGTCCGAGGGCACGACGCGCGCGCCGAAGCCGATGAAGCGCCCCTGCAGATCGTTGATCGGGAACGTGATGCGACCGCGGAACCGATCGCGCACCGTGCCGTCGTCGCTGCGTGTGGCCAGACCCGCTTCGAGCAGCACCTCGGAGGACAGGTCGCGGTTGCCGCCGAGGCGCCGCAGCAGGAAGTCGGCGTACCCGGGCGCGTAGCCCACCTGGAACGCGGCCAGCGCGTCGGGCGTGATGCCGCGTTCGGTCAGGTAGGCGCGCGCGTCGGCGGCCTCCTTCCCGTCGCGCAGCATCGCGACGAACAGCTCGGCCGCCTGCTCGTTCGCGCGGTAGAGGGCCTTGCGCCGTTCCGCCTTGCGTCGCTCGGCGGGCGAGTCACCCTCGAAGCGGAGGCTGACGCCGGCCACACCCGCCAGACGCTCGATCGCCTCGACGTAGGACAGGTGCTCGAGCTCGCGCAGGAACGTGATCGCGTCGCCCCCCTTGCCGCACCCGAAGCAGTAGAAGACCTGCTTGGACGGGGACACGCTGAACGATCCCGTCTTCTCCTGATGGAACGGGCACAGCCCCGTCAGCGAGTCATGGCCCGACTTCTTCAGCGTCAGGTACTGGCCCACAAGGGCGACGATGTCGGTCCGTTCTTTGACGGCCTCGATGTCTTCTTGGCGGATGCGTGCCACGTGTCCCCCGGCTAGAGGAGCCAACCCTGGGGAAGGAAGAGCTGCTCGTAGGTGCGCACTGCGTATCGATCGGTCATGCCGGCGACGAAGTCCGCCACGCGGGTGGGCAGATCGCCGGGAGTTCGATGGTACTCGGACGGCAGCTCATCGGGATGTGCCAGGAAATGGGCGAACAGCTCTCGCAGCAGCCGGACCGCCCGCTCGTGCTCGTCGTTGGCGGCCGTCCGCAGGTACACCTCTGCGAACAGGAAGTCGCGGAGCTGATCGAGCGCCTGGAACACCGATGGGGACAGCCGGATCTGCGGCTGGCCCTGGCTGGTGGCGACCAGATCGGACACCAGGGTGTTGATCCGCCGGGAGTGATCCGCCCCGAGCACCGCGACGGGTTCCGGCGGCAGCTCGGCGGGGTCGAGCACCCCCGCGCGGATCGCGTCGTCGATGTCGTGGTTGACATAGGCGATCCGGTCGGCGAACCGCACGACCTGTGCCTCGAGCGTGGCGGGCGGCGGCATCGACCACGGGTGGTGCACGATGCCGTCGCGCACCTCCCACGTCAGGTTGAGGCCCGCTCCGTCCTTCTCCAGGTGATCGACCACCCGCAGCGACTGCTCCGAATGCCGGAACGGACGGTCGAGCAGCGGCGTCAGGGCCTGCTCGCCCAGATGGCCGAACGGGGTGTGCCCGAGGTCGTGGCCGAGCGCGATCGCCTCGGTCAGGTCTTCGTTCAGCGCAAGCGCACGGGCGGCCGTTCGCGCGATCTGGGTCACGTCGAGGGTGTGGGTCAGACGGACCCGGTAGTGGTCGCCCTCGGGCGCGAGGAACACCTGCGTCTTGTGCTTCAGCCGGCGGAAGGCCTTGGCGTGCGTGATGCGATCGCGGTCCCGCGCGAAGCAGGTGCGCATCGGATCGAGGGGCTCGAGCCGCTCGCGACCCTTGGAGTCGGCAGCGCGGACCGCGAGCGGCGACAGGGTGTCGCGCTCGATCTGCTCCGTTCGTTCTCGGGGGGCCTGCACGCTCCCATCGTACCGGCGAGCACCGACGCGGCCGCCCGTCGCGAGGTCAGCCACCGATCAACCGGTAGTAGAGGTAGGCGAACGTCTCGCGAAGATACGCTCGAGCACGGGTCCCTCGGGTCTCGTCCGCCGAGGTCGGCGTCGCCGAGACGTAGGCTTCGAGCCCGAGATCCGCGGCCATCGCTTCGATGCGCGCGTTGTGCCACGGATCGGAGACGAGAAACGCCGAGTGCAGCCCGCGGTCGGCCATCTCGTGCGCCGCGGCCTGCAGACTCTGCATCGTCGTGTGCCCGATGTCGCTTGCCACGATCCGCTCGGCGGGCACGCCCTGCTCGATCAGGTAGTCGCGCCCGGCTTCGGCTTCCGTGTGACGGTCGCCCGGTTGCTTCGAGCCGACGGTGATCACCAGGTCCGCGCGACCCTGGTTCCACAGCAGCGCCGCATGGTCCAGACGTTCTCGGAACAGCGGAGACGGGGTGCCGTCGTACTGCGCCGCGCCCAGCACGATGATCGCGTCCGCATGGTCGATGAGTCGCGGAATCGTCGTGGTGGGCGGCCCGCCACACCGTCAGCGCGGAGCCGGCCAGCAACAGGCATGCCACCAGCCCGACGAGGGCGATCGCGGACCAGACCGGGTGCCTGCGGAACCAGTGCACGTCACCATGCTACGGGGGCCCGGCCGCCGGGCCCCCGTCGCGTGGCTCAGTCGGTACAGAGCTGGTGCACCGGCCCGACGAACGTTGGCTCGCGGCGCACCTGGTCGGCCAGGACGAGCACCTCGGCGCGCGAGCTCTGCTGGATGGCCAGGACGTAGCCATCGGCGGGCGCGCCCGCCGGGAGCCCCTCCAGGCATCCCACCGGCGAGACCACCACCGCGCCCTCGAGCGCGTCGCCCAACGTCTCCACGATGTCGGTTCGATCACCGGACAGCGCACTCGGGGTCCGGGCGACCCCGAGCACGGCAACCCACGTGTCCGCGGACGGCGGGACCGAGGGCGCAACCACGGATGACGAGGTGGCCGGCGTCGCCGGCGTGCTCGGCGACGACGCGCACGCCGTCGCCAGCACCAGAGGGATGAGCGCAACGCATGCGCGCAGCGACTGCTTCGTCCATCCCCTCATGGCACCGCGATCCAGACGTGCGACGCCAGCGTCGGGAACGCCGCGCGGAAGGCATCGAGCTCGGCGATCCCGTCCGTCGTTCCCGACAGACGCACGACCACGGCCCAGTGACCGGGCTGGAGCACGCTGGAGCGTAGCCCGCCGCTGATCACATCGACCGGCACCGCGTGCCCGTAGGCGCTCGCCACCTGCTGGGCGACCACGCCGGCCGCCGTCTCCGAGGCGAAGTCGCCCACGAGGAGCGCCGACTCGATCGGGTCCCCGGACACCTCGGCCGTCGCGTCGGGCCGCGTCGCAGCCGGAGGCGCGCCGTGACCCGTCCGATCCGGATCGACCACATCCATCGGATCGACGGCAACGGCCCCGCAGCCGATCGTCTCCTCCCCCGAGGTCGTTTCGCGTTCGATCAGCCAGCGGGCGTTGGCTCGGTCGGGCACGTTCCACAGGCGTGCGCCCTCGCCGTCGAAACCCGCCAGGTATCGCTCGTCCGGGAGCGAGGCAAGCCGCGTGACCCGGTCGCCGCGCAGTCGCCACAGCGAGAAGTGTGGCATGCGGGTCTGCGAGGCGCGACCGCGGATCACCACGAACTCGATCGAACCATCGGGTGTGGCGAACGGCGTGCGGATCGCCGTCCAGCGGTCGGCGCCCGCGGGGAACGCGGTGAGCCGGACCCAGCGGTCGCGATCGCTCCGATAGCGCCACAGGTCGTTCGACCAGTCGTCCTCGGGGACGGCGCGCGTCGGCGCCGCCGAGACGACCGCGACGACATCGGGCCCGTCGAACACGGGTGCGACGATCGTGGCGTCCGGCACAGGGCCCGGCACGGATCGGATCGCCCCGCGAGCGGAGCGGAGCACAAGACGGTCCTCGAGCCCCCATGCGAGCGAGGCCCGCGGACCCCACACCGGGTGGGCGACCTCACCCCGTTGTGGGATCGCCAGAGACCCGCTCGGCGTCGACACGATCACCTCGTCGTCGCCGGGGCGATCCAGCACGACGGCGGTGCCGGCCGGCCCCGTCGCGACGTGTCGGAGCATCGTCGGCCCTGATACGTCGGTGGGCGGCACGTCGGCGGCGAGGACGGCGTTCGCGGCAACCGCGGCCGCGGGCACGACGCCGGCGACCGGGCAGGCGCGGTCCGCGAGCGCGACGGGAGGTCGGTGGCCGCTGACAACCCCCACCAGGGCCGCGACCGCGGTCGCGGTCGCCACGAAGAATCTGATGCGCATGTCGACCTCCTCAGTAGCCCAGGGCGTATTGGAAGTGCATCGGGTCGGGCTTGGAATCCCAGTTGAGCCCCCAGAAGAACTTGTGGCCCGGGTAGGGACCCCGCCAGACGTCCGGCAGGTACGTCCCGTAGGGCTTCCCGTCGCTGCCATGGCCGTTCCAGAAGTCCTGACCCATCGGGTTCGTGGAGGAGTTCGTGTCGATCGCGGCGCCCCACGCGTGCAGCGACCAGCTGGTCGAGTCCGCGATATAGCGGCAGTTGTAGCCGCCGACGAGATACCGAACGGCGACGTCACGGTGGTCTTGGTTGACGTGGTTGCGGATGTTGCCGCCGACGTTCTTCGCGATGTAGGCGTGGTAGTAGACGTAGCCCGCACCGCTGGCGCTCTGGCTCGGCCAGTACGACCGTCCGGCGTTCGCGTTGTCGCCGCACACCGGCCCGTAGGTGTTCTGGATCTCGGCGAGCCCGTCCGGGCGAGCCGGGATCACGGTGCTCGAGTGATCGTGTACCCATCCGTCCATGTGGTGCGCCCACGCCGCCGTGTCGGCGCCGACGAGCCATCCCCCGGCGATCATCGCGATCGCGGCGCACACCCGCGCGACCGCCCCCATCTGTCGAGCCAACCGCTCCACCTCCTCTGGTCGGGGAAGGCGGGAGGACGATGCAGGCTAGCGGCCGGCCTCCGGTCGCTCGGTGACAGATCTCACGTCTGCGGCGTGTTGGTCAGGTGACGTTCGAGCGCATCCAGCGCCTCGTGCGCACCCTCGGGCGTCGCGAAGGCGAAGGTCGCCGAGCCCTCCGGCCACCGGGCCACGACGCGGGCAGCGACGGCGAGCGAGCCGGGCGCGTCCAGCGACTTCATCCGCCAGGGAGCGTCGAACTCGGTGTTGCGTCACGGTGCCGTGCTCCCAGGGCTCGACCTCGAAGGAGCAGTCCGTCACGCGGCGCGCGGCCGAGCTCGGCGTCGGGCTCCGCCGACGCGTCACCGTCGACGAACACGACCGCTCGACGGGATCACCGCCGCGTTGCACAGCGAGCCGGCCTCGGCCTCACCGAACCCGTCGACGTAGAACCCGAACGCGACGTGACCCGTGGACGCCGATCTCATCGAGGTAGCGGCCGCGAGCGAGCTCGTCGAGGTCGCGGCGATTGGCCTCGAGCACCATCTTCGAGACCGCCGCGTTCATGCGAGCGCGGATGGACTCACCGTCCGCTGCCGCCGACTCACTTCGAGGCGGACTCCGATGCTCCGACCGCGGCCTGGCCGGCCGCCAGGCGCGCGGTCTCCACCCGGAACGGCGAACAGCTGACGTAATCCAGGCCGAGCTCGTGACAGAACACGACGCTGGCGGGGTCGCCGCCGTGCTCCCCGCAGATGCCGAGGTGGATCGTGTCGTTGGCCTCCCGGCCCTCGTCGCAGGCGATCCGCATCAGGCGACCCACACCGGCTCGATCGACCGTCACGAAGGGGTTGGCCGGCACGAGCTTGCGCTCCTCGTACAGGCCGACGAACTTGCCGATGTCGTCGCGGCTGAACCCGAACGCGGTCTGGGTCAGGTCGTTCGTGCCGAACGAGAAGAAGTCGGCCGCCCGCGCGATCTCGGCGGCCGTCACCGCCGCCCGCGGCAGCTCGATCATCGTGCCCCACTCGAAGTGCGACAGTTCGACGCCCGCCGCGGCGAACACCTCGGCGGCAACCGGCTCGAGCTCGGCCCGCATCTGCTGCAACTCGCCCACCGTCGCGACCAGCGGGATCATGATCTCCACCTGCGGGTCGCCCCCGGCGGCGCGCACCTCGCACGCGGCCTCGACGATCGCGCGCACCTGCATCGCATACAGACCGGGCTTGAGGATGCCCAGCCGGACGCCGCGAAGCCCGAGCATCGGGTTCGCCTCGTGGAGCTGACGCACCTTCGCCAGGATCGACTCCTGCGCCGACATATCCTGGCCGCGCTCGCGGCCGAGCGCGACCTCGACCGAGAGCTCCGTCAGGTCGGGCAGGAACTCGTGCAGCGGTGGGTCGAGCAGTCGCACCGTCACCGGCAACCCGTCCATCGCCCGGAAGATGCCGACGAAGTCGCCGCGCTGCAGCGGCAGGAGCGCGTCGTAGGCGGCCTGCTCCTCCTCGGCGGTCTCGGCAAAGATCATCTGTTGCACCGCGAGGACCCGCTCGGACCCGAGGAACATGTGCTCGGTGCGGCACAGGCCGATGCCCTCCGCACCGCGATCCCGGGCGTTGGTCGACTGCTCCGGCGTGTCGGCGTTGGCTCGCACGCGCATGCGCCGCCGAGCGTCCGCGACCTGCATCAGCCGCTCGAACGCCTTCCAGATCGGCTCCTGCCGGCCTCCTCGTCGCCCCGGCGGGCCTTCTCCAACACGGAGTCGGCAAGCGGCAGCTCGCCCACGTACACGTTGCCGCTGAACCCGTCGATCGTGATCGTGTCGCCCTCGCGCACGACCGTGCCGTTGGCGGTGAACGCCCGCGCCTGCATGTCGAGACGGATCTGGTCTGCCCCGCAGACGGCCGGGATGCCCTCGCCCCGCGCGACCACCGCGGCGTGGGAGTTCGTCCCGCCGGCGCTGGTCAGGATGCCCTGGGCGGCGATCATGCCGTGGTAGTCGTCGGGCGTCGTCTCGCGTCGCACGAGGATCACGCGCGCGCCGTCTTCCTTCGCCCAGCGCTCGGCCTCGTCGGCGCTGAACACGACCGCGCCCGTGGCGGCGCCCGGCGACGCGTTCAGACCCTTGGCGATCGCGACCGCGCCGTCTGCCTCGACGCGCCGCTTGAACAGCTCCTCCAACCGGTTCGCGTCGACCCGCTGCAGCGCGACGTCCTCGTCGATCAGACCCTCGGCGAGCATCTCGGCGGCCATCACCCATTCGCCGAACGCCGTGCGCTTGCCGATCCGCGTCTGCAGGATCCACAGATGGTCCTTCTCGATCGTGAACTCGATGTCACACATGTCCCGGTAGTGACCCTCGAGCGTGTCCATCACGGAGCGGAGGCCCGCGTAGGAGGTCGGGTCGAGCTCTTCGAGCTTGGCGAGCGGCAACGTGTTGCGGATGCCCGCCACGACGTCCTCGCCCTGCGCGTTGGACAGGTAGTCCCCGTAGGGAACCTTCTCGCCGGTCGAGGGGTCGCGGGTGAACGCGACGCCGGTGCCGGAGTCCTCGCCACGGTTGCCGAAGACCATCGACTGCACGTTGACGGCCGTGCCGAGGTCGTCGGAGATCTTGTTCTGGCGGCGATAGTCGATGGCGCGCTTCCCGTTCCAACTCGAGAACACGGCGTCGATCGCCAGGCGCAACTGGTCCTTCGGGTCCTGGGGGAACGCCTCGCCGGTGTGGTCGTGGTAGATGGCCTTGAACCGGTCGATCAGCGCCGAGAGGTCCTCGGCGTCGAGATCGGTGTCCTGGGCACCCTCGAATTTCGCGGCCTTCGCCTCGTCCATCGCGTGCTCGAACGTGTCGCCGGGCACATCCATCACGATCTTGCCGAACATCTGGATGAAGCGCCGGTAGGCGTCGCGCGCGAACCGCGTGTCGCCACCCGTCTGCGCGGCGAGCCCGTCCACGGAGGCGTCGTTCAGCCCGAGGTTCAGGACCGTGTCCATCATGCCGGGCATCGAAAACTTCGCGCCGCTGCGGACGCTGACCAGCAGCGGATCCTCGGGGTCGCCCAGCGACTTGCCCATCGCCTCCTGCAGCGCCACGAGATGCGTGCCGGCCTCCTGGAGCATCTCCGGCGGGGCACCGCCTTCCCGCAGGAACGTCAGGCAGGCCTCGGTGGTGATCGTGAAGCCCGGCGGCACGGGGATGCCCATGTTCGTCATCTCGGCGAGGTTGGCCCCCTTCCCGCCGAGCAGGTCCTTCATGTCCTTGTTGCCTTCGGAGAAGTCGTAGACGTACTTGGTCACTGCATGCCTCCGGCCGGGTCGGTGGAACGCGGAATCGCCAGTCTACGTTCCGCTCGCACCGATCTGCCGCAGGAACTCGGTCGCGACCTCCGGCCGGATCCCCTCCGGGACGGCCATGTAGTGCCCGTCGACGATGGCGCGCACCGCCGTCCACGCGTCCACCAGCGTCTGGGCGGTGGACGCGAAGCGGGTGGAGAGCCCCGAGATGACGAGGGCCGCGGGGTTCGCGGCCCGAGCCTGTTCGGCCGCCCGGCCGACGAACGTCGGCGTACCGGGCGGGGTCGGTCTCCAGGTACTGCGCCTGCACCTCGACGACGTCGGCGACGCGAGCCGCGGCGGCGGTGATGCCACAACGGAGGAACGCATCCTCCAGGGACTCGGCCGGTTGCGGACCGCAGACGGCCCCCGGGACCCCGACCAGGTTCGGGTGCGGCGTGACGATCACCTGGTAGCCGGCGGCCCGAGCCGCGGCGGCGAACGCCCGGATCGCGGCGACGGGGTCGCGCTGCTCCACCACGGGGGTGTCTGCCCAGCGTTCCGGGTCATACATCACGGCGCGCGTGCCGGCGGGGATCGCGCCCGCCGCGAGATCCGCCTCGAACCGCGCCTCGCTCGCCCAACTCGCGCCGGACACGGCACCGTTGTAGCCCCCGAGCGCGAACGACGTGGGCCGATCGAAGAACTGGGCGACCACGGCATCGTCCTGATCGTGGAGCCTGCGGATCGTTGCCAGGGTGGCGACCCACGTCTGCCCGTCGGGAGGCCCCGGGCTCGAGCGCACCGTCATCGGCACCGTGACGGCGACGGCGATGAGCACGAGCGCGAGCGGGATGCCCCAGCGGACCCAGCGCCGACTCACGGCCGGAGCGCGGCCGCCGCGGCATCGCGCGCGTCGTTCGTGGTCGCGAAGACCGCCGTCACCCGCGTGCCGTCCTGCGTGATCGTCGGGTGCGACCCGCCCGCCGCGGACCAGTCCTCGAGGGCCGAGGCGAACGCCGCCGCATCCTCGGTCGAGTCCCAGTCCGTGCGGAGCGCGACGACGACATCCGTCCCGTCGGTGAACGCCCGGTACACGCCGCCGTCCCAGCCCGCCGCCGCGGCATCGGCCACGCCGCCGTCCAGGTGGAGCGCGAGCATCGCGCGCAGCCACTCCTCCCCGATCGTCATCGCGTCCAGATCGCCCCAGCCGGCCCCGAGCGCGCCCGTCAGGTCGGGCACATCCACGGCGGTCGGTCGATCGCTCGGGTATCGATCGGGGTGGATCACCTGTTCCGTCGAGACGGGGAAGCGCTCGAACGCGCGATCCACTGCGCCGGTGCCGCCCGTGCCCGCGAGCGTGCCGACGTAGGCCATCCCATCCGTGTAGGGCCAGATGCTGATCGCGTACAGGAACGGCGGCACGCCCTCGGGCGCCGAGCCGCCGGCCGCGGCCTGCGCGATCGCGTCGATCAGATCGGACAGGCTGACGTCAGGGTTCTCGGTCATCGACGCGGCCGAGAAGTACTGGGCGCTCCCCTCGATCAGCCCCAGGGCGGCGGCGGCCCGCTCGTCCTGGCACGCATTCACCAATGCATCGAGCCGCGTCAGATCGAACGTCTGGTCATCCAGCGCGTGCGTCAGCTCGTGTGCCAGGGTCAGCCGCTCCGTGAACCCGAGGTCGCCGGACCCGAGATAGACGAGCTCGCCGGTCTCCGGGTCGTAGAACCCGACGACCTCTCCGGTGAGGAACGTGCGGTAGGCCTCGTGCAGGTCGGCATCGGGCGGGATCACGCCGATCGTGCGCCACGCGAACGTCCGCCGGTCGTACAGGTCCTTGGGGTAGTAGGCCCGGAAGCTCTCCTCCAGCCGCCGATCCATCTCCTGGTCCGTGATGGCCTCGGCCTTCGGGGGCGTGGTGAACGTGTGCCCGCGCGCCGTCTCGACCTGATCGGCGATCTGGGCGAGCTCCGGCGGAAGCGTGCCCGACGCGGGCGTCCCTGTCGGGGAGGACAGCGGCACGCAGAGCGCTCGGATCGCCGCACGCGCGGTCGCTGCACCTCCCGGCGGGACCGACGGGATCTGAAGGCCATGCCCCGATGCGACGGAGGACGTCTCGGTGCCGGCGGTGCCCGTCACGGCCGCGGTGCAGGCGGTCAGGAACACGACGAGCCCGATCGCCGCCGCGAGCCGGCGGGTCATCCGTCGTCGTCCCGGGTGTGGCGCGCAAGCGCCACCATCGCGCACGCGATCGCGGCGATCGACAGCCCCATCGACAGATACAACGGCGTCAGCGACGCGAGGAACGTCACCCCTGCCGCGACGACCAGCGCCGCCGGCGGCCACCAACAACACGAACGACACGAAGTACAGACCGAAGCCTGCCGTGCGCCCGCTCACAAACGCTCCCGCAGGTAGTCGGTCACCTCGGCGATCGCGACGCGCTCCTGGGCCATGGAGTCGCGCTCGCGCACCGTCACGGCGTGGTCCTCGAGCGAATCGAAGTCGACCGTGACGCAAAACGGCGTCCCGATCTCGTCCTGGCGACGGTACCGCCGCCCGATCGCGCCCGCGTCGTCGAACTGGCTCATCCAGTGCTCGCGGATCAGACCGTGCACCCGCTTCGCCTCGGGTGTGAGCCGTTCGTTGCGCGACAGCGGGAGCACCGCCACCTTCACCGGGGCCAGATCCGTGTGCAGTCGCAGCACCGTGCGCTTCTCGGTCGTGCCCTTGGCGGTGGGCGCCTCATCCACCGTGTAGGCGTCGATCAGGAACGCGAGCAACGCCCGGTCGACGCTCACGGCCGGCTCGATCACGAAGGGGTGATAGCGCGTCTCCTTCTCCTGGTCGAAGTAGGACAGATCCTGGCCGCTGGCCGCCTCGTGCGCCTTCAGGTCGAAGTCGGTGCGGTTCGCGACGCCCTCGAGCTCTGCCCAATCGGTCCACGGGAAAGCGAACTCGATGTCGACCGTGCGCTTCGCGTAGTGGCTGAGCTCGTCGGGCGCATGCTCACGCACGCGAAGGTGCTCGGGCTTGAGGCCAAGGTCGAGATACCACTGCATGCGCATGTCGATCCAAGACTGGTGCCAGTCCTCGTCGGTTCCCGGCTCCACGAAGAATTCGAGCTCCATCTGCTCGAACTCCCGCATGCGGAACACGAAGTTGCCCGGCGTGATCTCGTTGCGGAACGACTTGCCGATCTGCGCGATCCCGAACGGGATCTTCTTGCGCGACGACGCCTGGATCTGCGCGAAGTCCACGAACATCGCCTGGGCGGTCTCGGGGCGAAGGAACACCGCGTTGTCGTCGTCGGGGACCGGGCCCATATGGGTCTTGAACATCAGGTTGAAGTTGCGCGGATCGGTGAAACCCTTGCTGCCGCAGTTGGGGCAGACCCGGGGATCCGGCAGATGATCCTCGCGGAAACGCTGGTGGCAGCTCAGGCACTCGACGAGCGGGTCGGCGAACACCTCGAGGTGCCCGCTCGCCTCCCAGACCTTGGGCGACATGATGACGGCAGCGTCCAGGCCGACGACGTCGTCGCGTCGTTGCACCATCGTGCGCCACCACGCCTGCTTGATGTTGTTCTTGAGCTCGACGCCCAGTGGGCCGTAGTCCCACGACGACCGCAAGCCACCGTAGATCTCGGAGGATTGGAAGGCGAAGCCGCGGCGTTTCGCGAGCGAGACGATCTCATCCATCAGGTCTGGCACCTGGTGGCTCCTTTCGATACTCCCGGCCGCCGGATGCGGCCGCTGGCGTGGGAGCCATCGTACGTGGTCGGATGCCGCGAGAACCGTTCCGCCACCGGAATACGACAAGTGGGGTGAGGACGGTTCTCTCCCTCGGCGATCACGGCACGATCAACTGAACCCCCGCCCCTGTTCCGCCGATGCCTCGAGCATGACCGCTCCCCGGACCTGTCGCGCCTGCGGGGCGCCGCTCGCCGGCAACGTCCGCTGGTGCCTGCGCTGCTACGAGCCCGCGCGCGAGCTCACCCCGCGCGCATCCGTCTGGGAGCCCGGCACGTTCGTCGATGTGCCGACGGTCCGTGGCCCGTCCGTCCCGCACTGGTCGCGCTGGGAGAAGACCTCGACGACCTTCGGGCCGATCGGTCGGATCGCGTGGACCGGCGTCGTCGCCTCGTTCGTCGTCTCGTCCCTGTTCGGCAATCCACTGTTGCTCCTGTTCGAACTCCCCGTCGCGGCGGTCGTGCTGCGTGGCATCTGGGCCCGTGGCTGGGTCGTACCCGGCGACATCGCGAGCCGTCGATTGCGAGATGTGCTTCCCGACGAGCGCCCGGGCACGTGGCTGCACGACCCCGCGGACATCAAGCAGACCGTCTGGCTCACGCTGGCCGGCCTCGCGGTGATGGGCACGATCATGTACGGGCCGCCGATCGCCAAGTTCATCGCGATCGCGACGGCCGTCGTGGGTTGCAGCTACGCGTTCTTCCGCGGGGCGTTCGGGCGCGTGTGAGCCCTAGGCGTCTTCGGCCAGGCCACCGAAGCGGCGTTCACGCTTCTGGAAGTCGCGGATCGCCTCGTAGAGAAGCTCGCGATTGAAGTCCGGCCAGAACACCGGCGTGAACCACAGCTCGGAGTACGCGAGCTCCCACAGCAGGAAGTTGGACGTGCGCATCTCGCCGCTCGTGCGGATCAGCAGGTCCGGATCGGGCATGTCGGGCGAGTACAGCCGCGACGCGATCGCCTCGTCGTCGATCTTCGAGGGCTTGAGGGTGCCCGCCTGCACCTCGCGCGCGAGCTGCTTGACCGCGTCGACGACCTCTTTGCGGCCGCCGTAGTTGAACGCGATCGTCAGCGTCGTGCCGGTGTTGGTGCGCGTGAGCTCCTCGGAGATCTCGATCTCCTTCAAGACGCTGCGCGGGACGCGCCAGTCGCGCCGGCCGATGAATCGGATCCGCACGTTCATCGTGTTGAGCTCATCACGCCGACGACGCAGCAGTCCGCGGTTGAAGTTCATGAGGTACAGGACCTCGGCCGGCGGACGCGACCAGTTCTCGGTCGAGAACGCATACACCGTCAACCACTGCACGCCGACCTCGACGGCGCCCTTGACCGTGTCCCACAGCGCCTCCTCGCCGGCGCCGTGGCCCTCGGTGCGCGGCAGCCCGCGCTGCGTCGCCCAGCGGCCGTTGCCGTCCATGACGATCGCGACGTGCGCGGGCACGTTCGTCCGGTCGATGTCGTGCAGGTAGCTGCTCATCGCGCCGTCCGCACGAGCATCGGCACCGACTTCATGCGCCGCTCCAGGTGGTATTCCGTGAACCCCACCAGCATCGCGCGCGCCTCCGTGGCCAGGCGTGCGTCGGGTCGCTCGGTGGCACCCACCGTCGAGAGATCGGTGCCCGCCAGCTGCGCCAGGAACCGCAGGGCCTCGGGCGACACGGCGCCGGCCTCGGCATCGCTGCAGCCGGCGCAGACCGCGCCGCCCAGCCCCGCCGACCACAACCGGACGTCCGGTGCGCCGCAGACCGCGCAGGCGGTGAGCGCGGGGTGGAACCCCGACAGCGACAGCAGCTTCAACAGGAACGACTCCGCCACGATCGTCGGATCCTGCGGCATGGCGTCGAGGGCGCGCAGCCCGTTGAGCAACAGCAGGACCAGCGGCACGTTGCGCTCGTGCTCCTCGGCGACCTTGTCGACGGCCTCGACCATCGTCTCGGCGGCGGCGAACAGCGAGAGGTCGTCGCGGATCTGACGGTGGGGCGACAGGATCTCGGCCTGCGTGATGGTGTCGAGCGATCCTCTGCCCCGATAGAGCATCAGGTTGACGTGGGTGAAGGGCTCGAGCCGAGCGCCGAACCGGGAGGTCGTCTTGCGAACCCCCTTGGCGACCGCCCGTACCTTCCCCGAGCCCTGGGTGAGGATCGTCACGATCTTGTCGGCCTCACCGAGCTTCATCGAACGCAGGACGATCCCCTGCTCCTTATAGGGAGGCATGCGCGGATGGTAGCGCCCGGCATGCCCCCGAGGGGATGGCTGCGGTGTGTTCTTTCGGTGTCAGGGCTCGGCCACAAGGGCTTCCAGCAGGGTGGATGCCCCGATCCGGAAGGTCGCGGGGGTCGGCCAGGCGGCGCCGAGCGTCACCCGAACCATGGCGAGGTAGTCGGTCGCATCGGGCACCTCCCGGACCCCACCGCTGACCTTGAGCCCCACCGGCCGGCCGGCTGCGGCGAGCCGCTCGGCCACGATGGCGACCGCCGCCGGGGTCGCCCCGGGCGCGCCCTTCCCGGTCGAGGTCTTGAGGAAGTCGGCGCCGGCCGCGATCGATGCATCGGCGAGGCTGGCGCATGCCCTCCGGGGTCAGCGCGCCGGTCTCGAGGATGGCCTTCCAGATCGCAGGCCCCGCCGCCGCACGGGTCGCGTCGAGCTCTGCCGCCAACGCCTCGGGCTCGTCCAGCAGACGCCGGTTCACGACGACGTCCACCTCGTCGGCGCCGGCGTCGACCGACGCCTTGATCTGATCGAGCCGCTGCGCGAGCGGCGCATCCGGCATGGGGAAACCCCCGGTCGCGCACGCGATCCGAACCGGTGAACCGGCCAGCGACTCCCGCGCCACCGGCACGAACCGCGGCCAGACGCACACGGCGGCCACCGTGAGATCGGGCTGTCCTCGCACGGGCTCGGCGGCCCGAGCGCACAACGCGACGATGGCATCGGCGTCGTCCGCCATCGCCCAACGACGTCAGATCGAGGCAACGGATCAGCAGCGCACGATCGGCGTCCACGTCGGGGAGCCTACGTCGACCGAGTCGCTGCAGGTGGCCTAGAACCCCAGTCGCTCGAGCGCCTTCGGATCCCGCTGCCATTCCCGCAGCACCTTCACCCGGAGGTCCAGGTAGACCTTCGCGCCGAGCAGCTGCTCCATCTCCTCGCGGGCGCGTGTGCCGATCTTCTTGAGGGTGGCGCCGCCCTGGCCGATCACGATGCCCTTCTGCGAGTCGCGCTCCACGATCAACGATGCGTGGATCTTCACGAGCTCCCCGTCGCGCTCGATCTCCTCGATCACGATCGCGATCGAATGCGGCACCTCCTGGTGGGTCACGTGCAGGGCCTGCTCGCGGATCAGTTCGGCCAGTCGGGACTCCATCGACTGGTCGGTGACGTCCTCGCTGGGGTACAGCGGCGGGCCTTCCGGGAGCCGGTCCACGATCAGATCCCGCAACAACCCGATGCCCTTGCCGAGCTTGGCCGACATCGGCACGATCTCATCGAAGGCTCCGAGCTCCGCCGCGGCGAGGAGCTGCGGCAGTTCCGCGCGCTTCTGGACCGCGTCGACCTTGTTCACGACGCAGATCGCCGGCGCGCCGGCGGGCGCGACCTTCTCGCGATAGACGAAGGCGTCGCCCGTACCGATGCCGGCGGCGGCATCGACGACCTGCACGATGAGGTCGACGCCGTCGACCGCGTCGCCGACGAGATCGTTCAGGCGCACGCCGAGCAAGGTCTTGGGCTTGTGGTAGCCGGGTGTATCGGTGAACACGATCTGCGCACCCTCGGTGTTCCAGATCGCGCGGATGTCGCGCTGGGTGGTCTGCGGCTTGTTCGACACGATCGCCACCTTCTGACCGACGAGCGCGTTGACGAGGGTGGACTTCCCGACATTCGGCCGCCCCACCACGGCGACGATCCCGCTGCGGAACCCGGCCGGCGAACTCACCGCGGGCCTCGCTCGAACGGGGCGGGGAGGAGATCCTCGAGCGCCCACACGAGACGCTCGCCGGCGAGCGTCTCGGAGACCACGAGCGCGTTCGGGCCGAACTCCCAGAGCACCTGCCGGCACGCGCCGCACGGCGGCGCGGGCGCGGCCGCGTCGGTCACGATGGCGATCGCGTCCAGCCGTTGCTGGCCACCGTCGAGCATCGCCGCAACGGCGTTGCGTTCGGCGCAGACCGACACCGGGAAGCTCGCGTTCTCCACGTTGCCACCGGTGAAGATGCGGTCGCCGCCGAGCGCGGCCGCGCCGACCGCGAAGTCCGAGTACGGCGCGTAGGCTCGCGTGCGGGCCGAACGGGCGGCCTCGACCAGCGCGTCGAGGCGTGCGTCAGCCATCGTCGGTGACGTCGTCCTCGAGGACCTCGACCGGGACGCGTGTGATCACCACGGTGGCCACCCGACGGCCCTGGACCTCCTCGGCGCGGAAGCGCAGGCCCTGGAAGTCGGCTTCCTCTCCCGCATCGGGGATCTTCCCGAAGATGTCGAGGACGAGCCCGCCCACCGTGTCCCACTCTTCATCGGGCAGGGCCGTGCCGAGCGTGTCGTTGAGGTCGTCGATCGAGGTCTTGCCGGACACCCGGTAGACGCCGTCGCCCACCTCGACCATCTCGGGCTCCTCGACGTCGTACTCGTCGGTGATCTCGCCCACGAGCTCCTCCAGCAGGTCCTCGAGCGCCACGATCCCCGTCACCGACCCGTATTCGTCGGTGACGAGCGCCTGGTGGAACTTCTCCCGCTGCATCTCGCGCAGCAGGTCCGCGACCTTCTTGGACTCCGGCACGTAGTGGGCCTGGCGCACGATGTCGGCCAGCGGCATCTCGACGGTGCCCTGATGCAGAGCCTTCAGGACGTCCTTCGCGAACACCACCCCGACCACGTCGTCGAGATCCTCGTGATACACGGGGATGCGCGAGTAGCCGTGCTCGAGCACCAGCGCCTGCACGTCGCGGAGCGACTGCGTGTCCTCGACGGCCACGATGTCGGGGCGCGGCACCATGACCTCGCGCGCGATCGTGTCGCCGAACTCGAAGATGGAGTGGATCAGCTCCTTCTCCTCCTCCTCGATCTCGCCCTCGGAGGAGGCGACCTCGGCGCTGGCGCGGAGCTCCTGCTCGGTGATGTAGGGGCCTTCCTTCAGACCCTTGCCCGGCATGAGGACGTTCGCGAGCCTCAGCAACGCGTTCGCGATCGGGCCGAGCACCTTGCCCAGGAAGCCGATCACCGGCGCGATCACCAGCGCGACGTTGTCGGTGCGCTTGATCGCGAAGGTCTTGGGCGTGACCTCCGCGAAGATGAACAGCAGCAGCGTCATCGAGATGGTCGCAACGATCTCGCCGGCGCTCTCGTAGTGCCGCACCGCGAACGATGTCGCCACGGTCGAGCCACCGATCGTGAACAGCAACGTGAGGAACAGCACCACGTTCAGATACGGAGCGGGGTTCTCGACGATGCGGGCGAGCGGGATCGAGCCGCGGCGACCGTCCTCGCGCAGGCGCACGGCGCGCACGCGGTTCGTCCGCGTGATGGCGACCTCGGACGCGGCGAAGAACCCCACCATCACGATCGAGACCACGACCACGAGGATCGAGAGCCAATCGGTGGTGGTCATGGCGCCCGCACCCCGCTGTATCGCTCCTGTCGCGCCCACATCTCGGCCTTCTCCGCGTCGACCTCGTGGTCGTAGCCGAGCAGGTGCAGGATGCCGTGCACGAGCAGCAGCCGCAGCTCCGCCTCGGGATCCGACGGGTTGTTGCGCGCGGCGACCGCCGGGGCGATCACGACGTCGCCGAGCAACCGCGTGCCGCCCTCGTCCACGTCGTCCAGCGGGAAGCTCAGCACGTCGGTCGGCCCCGGCTCGTCCATGTAGCGGACGTGCAGATCCTCGATCTCGGCCTCCTCGACGAAGCTGACGGACAGCTCGGCGTCGAGGACCCCTTCCCCGGCGAGGGTGGCGCGCGCCAGGCGGGCCAGCCCCACCTCATCGACCGTGGCGCTCTGACGGTTGCTGATCAGCACCGTGGCGGTGGTGGGCGACGGTTCGTCGAGGTCGCTCATGCGTGTTCAGTCATCGACCGCGAGGTGCTGCTGACCGAAGCGCCCGTAGGCCTCGACGATCTCCTGCACGATCTTGTGGCGCACCACGTCTTTGCCCCCAAGGTGCACGAAGGATATCCCCTCGATGTCGCTGAGGATGTCTTCCACCACGCCGAGGCCGCTGGCCCCGCCCTGCAGGTCGATCTGGGTGGCGTCGCCGCTGATGACGGCCTTCGACCCGAACCCCAGACGGGTCAGGAACATCTTCATCTGCTCGGGCGTCGTGTTCTGCGCCTCGTCGAGGATGATGAACGCATCATTCAGCGTGCTCCCACGCATAAAAGCCAGGGGCGCAACCTCGACCACGCCGCGCTCCATCAGACGAGGCAAGGTGTCGGGCCCGGTCATCTCGTAGAGCGCGTCGTAGAGCGGGCGCATGTACGGGTCGATCTTCTCGTAGAGCGTGCCCGGCAGGAAGCCGAGACGCTCGCCGGCCTCCACGGCGGGACGTGTCAGGATCAGCCGCGACACCTGACGTTCCTGCAGCGCGCGCACCGCCACCGCCACCGCGAGATAGGTCTTGCCGGTACCGGCCGGCCCGATCGCGAACGTCACGGTCGAGCGGCGGATCGCATCGACGTATCGCTTCTGGCCGAAGGTCTTGGGCGCGATCTTCTTGCCGCGGGCCGAGAGCAGGTTGTCGCCGAGCACCTCGGATGGCCGTGGCGCGCCCTCCGCACCCGCGGCGGCCTCGGCGCCGCTGACCATCGCGATCGTCTGCCCGACGCTCTCCTCGCTCAGCTCGAGCCCCTGCTCGAGCAGCTCGAGGAGCTCCTCGAACACGCGACCGACCTGCTCGGTGACCTCGGGGCGCCCGGTGATCGTGATCTCGTTGCCTCGGACGAGGACGTCGGCGGCGAACGCCTTCTCGATCTGCTTCAAGAAAGAGTCGCGCTGGCCGAGCAGGGTCACCATCGACTGGTGCCCGGGGACGAGGATCTTCACTTGCGTGGTGGCGGTTGCCACGTGTCTTGTCGATCCGGGGCCGAGCCCCGTTCCCTCCTGCTCCGATGACGATGGCCGTCCCTTGCGGACGGCCGCTCCTATCGTACCCCGTCCTAGCCGGGTGGCCACAGCATCTTCCGCCCGCCCAGCAGGTGGAAGTGCAGATGAAAGACGCTCTGCCCCGCATCGGGTCCCACGTTCGAGACGAGACGCCAGCCGGTCTGGTCGATCCCCTCCGTGCGGGCGAGATGGGCCGCAGCCTGGGCGATGTCGGCCAGCATCGCCCCGTGCTCGTCGGTGACGTCTTCGAGCGACCCGATGTGGTCCTTGGGGATCAGCAGGATGTGCGTGGGCGCCTTCGGGTCCAGGTCCCGGAAGGCCACCACCCGATCGGACTCCCGCAGGATCTCCGAGGGGATCTCACGGGCGGCGATCTTGCAGAAGATGCAGCTGCTGTCGTACATGCCGCGAGCCTAATGCCCCGGGCGGCGAACCGGGCGCTCGACCGCGCCCTTGCTCGGCTCGCCGCGGAGCTCGGCAAGCTGCTCGAGGAGTTTCCGTTCCTCACGAGACAGGTCGGTCGGCGCCACGACGTGCAGCGTGACATAGAGGTCGCCGCGCCCGCGACGCTGCAGGTTCGGGACCCCGCGGCCCTTGAGCCGCACGACCGCGCCCGAGGGCGTGCCGGGCTCGATCCGGATCGTCTCGGGCCCGTCCAGACCGGGGACCACGATCTCGGCGCCAAGCGTGGCCTGCGTGATCGAGATGTCGAGCACCGTGTACAGGTCCTGGTTCCGCCGCTCGAACTCGACCGGTGGCTCGACGTCGAGACGCACGTACAGGTCGCCGGCGGGCGCGCCCGCGATCCCCGCGTGCCCCGATCCCCCGACGCGCAGCTCCATCCCGTCGGACACGCCGGCGGGGATCTCCAGCGTCACGGTGGCGGTCTCGCGCACACGCCCCGCGCCGCCGCAGGTGACGCACTTGTCGGGGATCTCCTGTCCGGTGCCCTTCGCAGGTTGGGCACGGCGCGCTCGTCATCAGGGTGCCGAACACGCTGCGCCGCGCGGACTGGACCTCGCCCACGCCGCCGCAGGTGCGGCAGGCCACCGGCGCGGTTCCCGGCTGCGCGCCGTTGCCGAGGCATGTCTCGCACACCACCAGCCGCTCGAGATCGACGTCGCGACGCAACCCGAACGCCGCGTCCCGGAAGTCGAGCCGCATGCGGAAGGCCAGATCCTCTCCGCGCTGGGCGCGCCCGCGCGGACCGCGACGCCGCGACTGCCCACCGAACCCACCGAGCCCGCCTCCGCCGAAGAACATCTCGAAGATGTCGGAGATATCGGTGAAGCCGGCGGTGCTGGGGCCGTTCGCGCTGCCGAACGTGTCGTAGCGCGCGCGCTTCTGCGGGTCGGACAAGATCTCGTAGGCGCCCGCGACCTCCTTGAAGCGCTCCTCGGCCGCGGGATCGCCGCTCACGTCGGGGTGGTGCTCCCGCGCCAGGCGCCGGTATGCCTTCCGGATGTCGTCATCGGTCGCATCGCGCCCGATGCCGAGCACCTCGTACAGATCGCGAACCGGCGCCACTACTGCTCCGATTCGACCGCGGCGTCGGACAATCGCTTGGCGACCGCGCGGACCGCCGCCATCGCGGAGAGATAGTCCATGCGCGTCGGGCCGACGATGCCGATCGTCCCGACCGTCGCATCGCCCGCGGTGAACGGTGCGGCCACGATCGAGGCGCCCCACTCGCCCGTGGTCGGATGCTCCTCGCCGATCGTGACACGCACGTCCTCGGCGGGAGCGACGTCCTGGAGCACCCGAACCATCTCCTGCTCCCGCTCGAGGGTCTCGACGAGGCGGCGCAGGGTGTCGCGACGCCAGACCTGCGTGTCGTCGGTCAGGTTCGCGACCCCGCCCACGACCACGTGCCCGGCCCGCTCGCCCTGGGTCGCCATGCGGAGCACGTCGGCGGCGATCAACAAGACGTCATGGGGCCCGGCGGGCTCGGTGGCCGCCATCCGCAGCAGCGTTGCCTGCGCGTCGAGATACGTGGTGCCGCGCACCGCGCCCAGCCGCGGCTCGGCAGACGACAGGGCCTTCGCGTCGATGTGTTCCGGCCGGTCGACGATCTGCTTGTCGACACGTCCGTGCTGCCCCACGACGAGCACGAGCAGCGTCGGTCCCATGTCGATCACCTCGAGCCGCACCAGGTGCTCGTCGGAGGCGCCGGGTGGGACCGCGAGACCCGCGTACTGGGTGAGCCGCGACAACAGGTGCACCGAGCCCTTCAGCACCTCCTCGAGGTCCAGGATCACCTCCGCGAAATGCGAGGCGATCTGGCGACGCTGGGCATCCTTCAAGCGGGCGGGCGCGGGCAGGGTGTCGACGTAGTGGCGATAGCCGGCGTCGGTGGGGATCCGGCCGGCGGACGTATGCGGGTGGGTGAGGTAGCCCTGCTCCTCGAGCGCCGCCATCTCGTTGCGGATGGTGGCGCTCGAAACGCCGAGCTTGGCTCGTTCCGCGATCGCCTCCGACCCGACGGGCTCGCCCGTGGCGACGTAGGCCTCGACGATCGTGTGCAGCACGGTCGCCTTGCGCGTCGTCAACTCCGGACGTTCGGCCATGAGGCGATGATAGCTGGCACTCTCGGCCGCAGAGTGCTAACGCGGGCCGATCAGCACGGCATCGCGCCGATCGCGGTTCCGCGATCTCGGCGGCGGCGGCGCTCGTATCGCCGTGCGCCGCAAGCGCGTCGCGATACGCGAGCACTGCCTTGCGCATGCGAAGCACGGCCGCCGTGAGTTCCGTGTCCCCCTCGGCTTTGATCGTGATCGCGTCGGCCTTGAGCGTATCCCCGAGTCGCGTCATACGCATCCTCACGAGGTGTCTGCAGGTCACGGAGGTGCAGACAGAGCGCCTGCGTCGTCGTCAACGACGGTGTGGGCGGACGTCGAGGGAGACGGCGCCGCGGTCGTCTCGTCACCCAACGAGGACAGTCCGAACGCGATCGCGACGACCGCGACGATCCCGACGATCGCGATCGTGGCCAGGCGAGCTCGGGTCGGCGGCCGGCGCGTGCGGGTGGGTGCGGCCGTGGATCTCTTGACGTGCGCAGGTCCCTGTGCCGGTTGCTCGGCCGAACCGAGACGCGGGCTCGAGGTCGGGCTCGGGCTCGAACGCTCCCATCGTCGCGCTGCCGTGTTCGTGACCGCATTCCGGGCAGGTCCAATCCGTCGTGCCGGGGCGCATGTGGAACCGCACCCCACAGTTCTCGCAGGCCGCGAACATCCACGAAGCGCCGCAGGACTCGCACGTGTAGCCATCTGCTCCGTCGGCCAGAGGCTGGCGCGTGCCACATCGGGGGCAGGTGACCTGGGGCATCGCGCCACCATACCGGAGGGTCGAGGCAACCCCGTGGGACGCTCAGACGTCCTAGGCTCGGACGAGGAGGATCCGTGGACGAGGCCGATGTCCGGTTGTTCCTGCGGGACGGGTATGCCCGGTTGGTGGGCGCGGTTGCGCTCGTCACCGGCGACCTGACGTCCGCGGAGGACGCCGTGCAGGAGGCGATCGTGCGGGCCTGGGAGCGCTCGGATCGCGGCGAGCAGATCGTCGCGCTCGACCGGTGGGTCGCTGCGGTCGCGATGAACCTGTCGCGCAGCGGCTTGCGGCGGCTACGCGTCGAACGGCTCGCGCGACCACGTTTGATCGGCGCAGCCACCGTGGACGCGCCGAGCGAAGACGCGGTCGACGTTCGTCGCGCGCTCGCGGCGTTGCCACGCCGACAGCGTGAGACCGCGGTCCTGCGGTACTACCTCGACCTCAGCACCGAGGAGATCGCCGAGGCGATGGGCACCAGCGAGGGCACCGTGAAGAGCCAGCTGTCGAAGGCTCGCGCACACCTCGCCGACACGCTCACAACCCGCGACGGAGCAGACGAGGAGCCATACCATGCCGACCGTTGACGACGAACTGCAGCGACGGATCCATCGAGCAGCCCCGGTTCCGCCCGACACCGCCACCGTCGAGGGCATCTACCGGCGGAAGCATCGGCGGTCCATCGTCAGAAGGGCGAGCGCGGTCGGCGTTGTCGTCTTGGTGCTGGCGGGAGCCCTCGTCGCCTTCGCCGCGGTTGATCGACCGAACACGCTGGTGACCCCCGGCGTGTCGACGCCGGCACCCTTGGCCGACGACTTGGGGCTGCCGTTCCCGACCTGCCGCGTGTCGTCGATGCCGATGACGAGCGAGCTCGGCGGCGGCTCGGCCGCGGTCTTCACCAAGGAGTCGGACGGCGGATGCCCCAAGGCCAACGACGGGTTCGTCGGTGTCGGCGTCGACGTGACGGGCGACGGCCTGCTCGACGCGACCGCGGGTCCGCTCCCCGACTGTTACTTCCGGTGCGAGGCGTTCGCCGCGCCGGACGTGAACGGCGACGGCGTGTCCGAGATCGCCGTGTCGACCGAGGGGGCCGACGGGTTCGGCGTGTGGCTCTACGCCGTGACGACGACCCCGCCGTCCATCGAACCGATCATCGTCTCGAGCACGTTCGACCAAGGGCCGCCAGATGGCGACCCGCTGCAGTTCGCGTGGGTCGACGTCGCCACGCCACGCGTCGAGCGCCGGGTGCGCCACAACGGGAGATCAGGGCTCGCTCTTCCAGCTGTACGGAACGGAGAAGCTCACGCCCGCGCAGGTACAGACGACATCGATGATCGTCCAGGGGACGACCGCGACGGTCACGGCGATCTCGACCGACACGATGCCGCTCGACCAGGCGCCGATGCCGGGCACGGGACCTCTGCGGCGCGCCGCTCTACGGATCGGCGGTCGGCGTGACGTCGGCGCCCGGCGTCTACGTCGGCCTCGACGCGAACTGTGCGACGTCGCCACGCTGTCCGCCGATTTCGACGGGGACGGGCGCCGGACACCGTTTACGTCGGGCTGCCGGTCGAGCGACCGAGGTTGCAAGGATCTCCCGTCGACGAGAAGGGGGTCGCCGGGATCGACCCCGACGGCGGACGGTCTCATCGATGGCCACACGGCCGCCTGACCGTGGTGCCTCGACTGCAGCCCGTTCGCCGCGATCGACTTCAACGCCGACGGCGCCAGCGAGCTCGCGATCCTGCTGCAGTCATTCGGCACCACCGCAGTACGGCATCTACGAGCGGCGTCGGCAGGCAGCGGGCGCGAACGGGGCTCTGTCCGGCGATCGTCGTTCCGGGGCAGTGAGCAGTTCCCCGGGCGATCCGCTCATCTTCCTGGCAGGCGACACTTCTCGGGCGCGGTCAAATGCGAATTCCCGGACCACCGGTGCTGGTCGTATGGGCGTCAACGTAGCAACGTGGAAGGCGGCGTCGGTCGCCACGCGACGTCGTGATGACCGAGCTGACGTGCGGCCTGCGGCTCGTTCGAGGCGGTGGACGCGATGCACCAGCAGCAGGTCGTCGGGATCCGCCCGGTGTTACGACGGTCGGGCAGGCGTGCGGCGTGGACTGGACCCTAGAGCGAGCTCGGTCAGCCAGTGAGGCCGAGCACGAGCTCGTTGAGCAGGAGCATGCCTCGCTCGGTCGGCACCAACTGGCCGAACTCATCGACGAGCAGACCGCTGGCGACGAACGAATCGTAGCGCTCCGACTCGAACCAACTCGCGGGCACGCCTTCGAGGATCCGCAGCTTGAGGAACACTTCCTCGAGGTAGGCGTCGGACGGGTCGAGCGATTCGCTGCCGCCGATCGGCAGCTCCCCCGCCTCGACCTTCTCCATGTAGGTCTCGGGCGGGCGGACGTTCCACCAGCGCACGTCGTCGCGATACGCGTGCGCGCCCGCGCCCAGCCCGACGTAGGGCCGGCGCTCCCAGTACCCCAGGTTGTGCCGGCACTCGAACCCCGGCCGCGCCCAGTTCGACACCTCGTAGTGGTGGTAGCCCGCCTCGCGCAGCAGCTCGCACGCCACGCCGAACATGTCCGCTTGCACGTCCGGGTCGGGCGAGGACCGCGCGCCCGCCGCGATCTGCCGGCCGAGCGCCGTCGCCGGCTCGATCGTCAGGGCGTAGGCGCTCACGTGCTCCGGCGCGAGCGCGATCGCCTCACGCAACGTGCGCTCCCACGATTCGAGCGACTCCCCCTCCGTGCCGTAGATCAGATCGAGGTTGACGTTGTCGTAGCCGGCCTGCCGGGCGGCGGTCATCGCCGCGCGCACCGATGCCGGCTGATGGATCCGTTCCAGCGATGCCAGCACGGCCACGTCGAAGGACTGCGCCCCCATCGACAACCGGTCATACCCGGCGTCGCGGAGCGCCCGCAGCGACGCGACATCCACCGTGTCGGGGTTCGCCTCGATCGTGACCTCGGCGTCGTCGGCCAGCGCGAACCGATCGCGCAGGTGCACGAGCAACGCGCGCAGATCGGCGGGGGCGACCGTGGTCGGCGTCCCGCCGCCGAGGAACACGCTGACGAACGGGGTGCCCTCCCAGCCCGGCGCCGCCAATTCGGCTTCCGCCAACAGGGCCGCCAGATACCGAGGCTTCAGCTCGTCGAGACCCGCGTAGGCGTTGAAGTCGCAGTAGCCACACCGCGTCAGGCAGAACGGGACGTGCACATAGATGCCGGCGGCATCGTCGTTCATTTCCGACCGCCCGCCTTCGCGTCGTCCACCCGCAGCGCGGCGATGAACGCCTCCTGCGGCACGTCCACCTTGCCCACGCGGCGCATGCGCTCCTTCCCCTTCTTCTGGGTCTCGAGCAGCTTGCGCTTGCGGGTGATGTCACCGCCGTAACACTTGGCGAGCACGTCCTTGCGCTTGGCCTTCACGGTCTCGCGCGCGATCACCTTCGCGCCGATCGAGGCCTGCACGGCGACGTCGAACAGCTGCCGCGGGATCAGCTCCTTCAGCCGCTCGGTCATCTTCTTGCCGTACTCGTATGCCTTGTCGCGATGCACGACCGACGAGAACGCGTCGACCGGCTCGCCGTGCAACATGATGTCGACCCGCACGAGCTTGGAGTCCTGGAATCCCCACGGCTCGTAGTCGAGGCTCGCGAACCCGCGCGTGCGCGACTTCAGCTGATCGAAGAAGTCGAAGACGATCTCGGCCAGCGGCAGCACGTAGTGGACCTCGACGCGCTCGGGGGTGAGGTAGGTCATGTCGACCATCTCGCCGCGCCGCGCCTGGCACAGCTCGAAGATCGCCCCCAGGTACTCGCTCGGGGTGATGATCGTCGCGTACACGATGGGCTCCTCGACACGCTCGTAGTCGCCGCCGGGCGGCATCTCTGCCGGGTTGTGCACGATCGCCTCGTCGCCGCCCTTGAACACGTGGAACTCGACGTTGGGCGCCGTGGAGATCAGCTCCAGGTCGAACTCCCGCTCCAGGCGTTCGCGCACGATGTCCATGTGCAGCAGCCCGAGGAACCCGACGCGGAACCCGAACCCGAGCGCCATCGAGGTCTCCGGTTCATAGACCAGCGCGGAGTCCGAGAGCTTCAGCTTGTCCAACGCCTCTCGGAACGCCGAGTAGTCCGAACCGTCTGCGGGGAACAGCCCGGACCACACCATGGGCTTGGGCTCTCGGTAGCCGTGCAACGGCTCGGTGGCGGCGCCCTTGCCCGCCAGCGTGATCGTGTCGCCCACCTTGGCCTGATGGACGTCCTTGAGCCCCGTCACGAGGTAGCCGACCTCGCCGGGACCGAGCGCGTCGACGGGCGTCGCCTCGGGCGACATGACGCCCGCCTCTTCGGCCTCCGACGTGATGCCCGTCGCGAACAGCTTGATCTTCGCGTTGCTCGGCAGCCGGCCACGCTTGACCCGCACGTACGCGATCACCCCACGATAGGTATCGAAGGCCGAGTCGAAGATCAGCGCCTGGAGCGGTGCGTCGCCGTCGCCGACCGGCGCCGGCACCCGCTCGATCACCGCCTTGATGAGCTCGGCCACACCCGCCCCCGACTTGGCCGACACGCGCAGGATGTCCTCGGGATCGCAGTCCAGCAGGTTGGCGAGCTCGTCGGCGCGCTTGTCGGGCTCGGCCGCCGGCAGATCGATCTTGTTCAGCGCGGGGACGATCGTGAGGCCGGCGTCGCGCGCCAGGTGGAAGTTCGCAAGTGTCTGGGCCTCCAGGCCCTGCGCGGCGTCGACCAGCAGGATCGCCCCCTCGCAGGCCGCCAACGACCGAGACACCTCGTAGGTGAAGTCGACGTGGCCGGGCGTATCGATCAGGTTGAGCTCGAACCCCTCGTGCTGCAGCCGCACGGCCTGCGCCTTGATCGTGATGCCCCGTTCGCGCTCGAGGTCCATCTTGTCGAGGTACTGCGCCCGCATGTTGCGGCCCTCGACCGTATGGGTGATCTCGAGCATGCGGTCGGCCAGCGTCGACTTGCCGTGGTCGATATGCGCCACGATGCAGAAGTTGCGGATGTGCGAGATGTCGGTCGGCACGAGACCCCCATGGTACGGGGCAGGGCCTCAGCCCTGGAGACACCGGGCGCCGACGGCACCGAAGATCTCGTCGCAGGACGCGAGCCCGCCGCCCGCACGCACCGCCTCGACCACCGCGTCGGCCGCCGTCACCACCACCGTGGCGTTGTCGTCCACGACGAAATGGCCCGATCCGAGGGCTTCGACCTCGATGGAGTCCGAGGACAACGTCGCGAGGTCCGCCTGCGTCCGGCGCCACAGAGCCGGCGACAGCACGTCTTCGTACCGCTCGGCTCGGATCACGATCAGCGGCATCGCGCCGAAGTCCCGAGCACGCGTCCGGAGCGCCCGGCCGGTCGCGGCGATGTCGATCAGGCTTCCCCCGTCGATCCAGTCACCGTCGGGCGACCCGTAGTACCGCCGATACGGAGCGATCTCATCCTCGTGCGAGCTCTCGATCAGGATCATCCCCGCGACCTCGTCACGATGGTCGGCCGCGAACATCCGCGCGATGAACCCCCCGTAGGAATGCGCCATGAGAACGTACGGCGGCTGGATCCCGGCGCCGGTGAGCAATGCCTGCAGTTCGTCGGCCTGATCCTCGCTCGTCAGGCCCGGCGTCTTCGGCCGATCATCGCTGTTCCCGATCCCGGCACGGTCGTAGGTGCACACCCGCGTGGTGGCCGCGAGATCCTGCAGCACGTCCGTGAACGCGCCCATGCCACCCGTGTCGTAGCCCGCCTCGGCGATGATCGTGGGTGCGCCATCGCCGAGGCATTCGTAGGCCAGCCGGTAGCCACCCACGTCGATCTTGTCGAACGTGAGCGACGCGGACGAGGGTGACGTGGACGGAGAGCTCGAGGAGGCGCCCGTACACGAGGTCGCGGCGATCGACGCTGCGGCCACGACCACCACGGCCACGGTCCGCATGCGCATCGACGCCTTCCTCCCTCGGGCCAGTCGGCCGCGCTGGTAGACTCCTCGGCTCGTATGGCAAACATCAAATCCCAGAAGAAGCGCAATATCCAGAACGAGAAGCGGCACCAGCGCAACATCGCCGCGAAGAGCTCGCTCAAGACCACGACCAAGAAGGTGCAGGCCGCGGTCACGTCCGGCGACGCCGAGGCCGCGGTCACCAGCCAGCGCGAGGCCGCACGGGCGCTCGACAAGGCCGCGAGCAAGGGCGTGTTGCACAAGAAGACCGCCGCCCGCAAGAAGAGCCGCCTGGCCAAGGCGACGAACGCCGTCTCCGCGTCCGCCTAGCCGACACGCTGCGGTCTAGGCCGCGATCGACGCGATCAGCACCGGCATCACGACCTCGCCCGGCGCGCCCGACTTCAACGCTCGATCGGTCTCGGCCACCTCTTGGTGGATCGCGACCAGCCGCTCGAGGGAGAAGTTGCGCGCCTGCTGCTGGTAGCGGCGGGCCTGCCATTCGAAGCGCAAGCCCGCCTGCTTGGCCAGCTGCGCCGGCGGCAGCCGATCGGGCAGGGCTCGCACCCGCATCAGGTCGCGGAGCCGCGCCGCGATCGCCCCCAGCACCATGAGCGCGTCGTCTCCCCCTTCCTCGATCGAGCGCAGCGACCGGATCGCCCCGGGCAGGTCCTTGCCGAACGCACGGTCGCAGAGGTCCCAGCTCTTCTGCTCGCCGAGACCGCGGAACTGCGCGTGGATGAGGGCGGGGGTGATCTGCTGGCCCTGGAACGCGCCGGTGAGCTGCTCGACGGCCGCGGCGAGCTGGCCGATGTCCTCGCCGAGCGTCTCGACGAGTGCGCGAGCGGCCGGCGGCGTGAGCTCGAGCCCGGCCGCCTTGGCGCGCTGGACCAGCCACGGTTCGAGCTCCTTGCGCTGGATCTGCACCTGCCGCACCTCGCCGACCGGCTCGACGATCTTCACGAGGGCCGCGGGCGGCTTGCCCCGCTCGGCGGTCGTGCAGGCGAGCACGAGCGGTGCGTCGGGGTCGGGGGCCGAGAGGTAGGCGGCCAGCTCGCCGAGCGCGTCCTTCGGCAGGCTGCGGCAATCCGTGACCAGCAGCGCCCGCGGCTCACCGAACAGCGAAGGGGTGGCGAGGTCCTGCAGCTCGCCACCCTGCCACTCCCCCGCATCGACCTCCGTGGCCCGCAGGTCCCCGAGCAGCTGCAGCGCCGCCTCGCGGAGCAGGAACGCGTCCTCGCCCCACAGCAGGATCACCGGGGGATGCGCCGCGTTCGTCATGGCGGGATGGTACTCGTCGCGACCGACAGGCTCAGCGTTCCCCCACGACCTGGGGATCGCCGCGCGCGTCCCAGGTGATGGTGAGAGTGCCGTGCTCGTCGGTCCGCCAGATCTCGGCGCCGGTCGCCTGCGCCTCGGCCATCGCCGTTGGGTTCGGATGTCCGTAGGGGTTGGGTTGCCCCACACTGATCGCGATCACCTCCGGCGCCACCGCCGGGAACAACTCCGGCAACGACGTGTCGCCCCCGTGGTGCGGCATCTTGAGCACGTCGACGTCGGTGAGGACGCCCGTGTCGAGCAGCACCTGCTGCGCCTCGACCTCGCTGTCGCCCGTGAACAGCATCGAGTCGCCGCCCGCATCGAGCAGCAGCACGATCGAGTCGTTGTTCGGATCGGAATGCGAGTCGTTCCAGCATCGGTCCGGCGACAGCACTCGGAACGACAGGTCGCCGACGAGCACGACATCGCCGGCGCGCGGGTCGCGCACGGGGATGCCCTGCGCCTCGATCTCCTCGTGCAGGCCCGCCTGGAGCTCCGTGGCGTCCGGGCACCCGGGCTCCAGGAAGACGCCGACGGGGAAGCGGGCGAGTATCTGCGGCAGACCGGCGATGTGATCGGCGTGGGGATGGGTGGCGATCACGGCGTCCAGCCGCTTGACCCCGTAGGACACGAGCAACTGCGCCGCGAGCTCCTCGTCGGGGCCGCCGTCGATCAGCACGGTCGCGCCGCCGGGGCTCGTGATCAGGATCGAGTCGCCCTGTCCGATGTCGAGCATGCGCACCGTCAGCCCCGCCGGCGGTCCGGCGCCGAGCGCCGCCTGCCACACCACCAACGGCGCCAGCGCGATCGCGACGACGACCAGCCGGCGCGGAGGACGCCACCCGCTGCGCATCCAGGCCGCGATCGCGACGAAAGCGGACGCCCCGATGATGAGCACCCACGGTCCGCCGCCGGAGGTGATCCACGCGATCGGCGCCTTCGCGAGCGTCGATGCGACAACCTCCAGGTAGCGCATCGGGATGCGCGCCACGAACGACACCGCGTGCCCGAGCGGCAGCCAGACCAGGCCCAGAGCCGAGGCCGCGATCCCAAGGAGCAGCGCCGGCGAGACCGCGGGGAACGCCGCCAGGTTCGCCGCGATGGTGACGCCCGGCACCTCGTGGAAGTGGAACAGGAGCAGCGGTGTGACCCCGAGCTGCGCGGCGATCGTCGTGCCGAAGGCCATGGCGACGGGCACCGGCAGCAGCCGGCCGAGCCGCTCGGCAAGCGGCGTCGCCAGCGTGACCATGCCCGCCGTTGCGGCGACGGACAGCTGGAACCCGATCGCGTGCACGAGCCACGGGTCGAGGACGAGCAGCGCCAGCACCGCCGCGGCCAGGATCGTGCCCGTCGCCCGAGGCTTGCCGAGCAGGATCCCGATGAGGGCGAGCGAGGCCATCGCCCCGGCGCGCAGCACGGACGGCTCCGCACCGGTGAGCACCACGAAGAGCACGACCACGCCGAGGCCCATCCCAAAGCGCGTGAGCGCCCCCACCCGCAACGCGCCGGCGAAGGCCACGACGGGCGCCAACACCATCGCGACGTTCTCGCCGGAGACGACCAACAGGTGGCCGAGGCCGGTCGTCTGGAAGTCGCGTGTCGTGACCGGGTCGAGCTTCGAGGCGTCGCCGAGCACGAGGCCGAGCAGCAGGCCCGCCTCGCGCGGCGGGAAGATCCGCTCGATCGTGCGGCCGACGAACGCCCGCACCACCTGGGTCGAGCCGGATGAACGGTGCCGGCGCGCCGCCGACCCGCTCGACGTCGAAGGCCCGGACGCTCACCGCCAGCCCGCGATGCGACAGCGACTGCGCGAACCCGGCGTCGTCGGGGACCTGCAGGGTGCCCTCGATGCGGAGTTGATCGCCTCGCACCGCGGGGGGAACGTCCTCGTTGCCGCTGACCCACGCCGTTTCCCGAACGGCCGCCGCGTTGCCCGACCACTCGACACGCCCGACATCGACCAGCGCGTGCCAGCCGTACGGGCTCGGCTCCGGGTCCTCCCGCAGCGTCCCCGTCAGCGTCACGGTGCGCGGGGCGAGACGCGCCAGCAGAGAACCCTCGACGCGGGCGGCGCCGAGCCCGGCCCAGCCGATGCCGCAGAGCAGGACGCCGACGATCAGGAGCGCGAGCGCCGCCGCCGGGCCGCGGCGACGATCCGACCGCGGTGCCGACACGGCCGCCACCGACGGATGGTCGCTCGGTGTCAGGCCGGCGATACGAAGGGCATCGGTGCGGCGCCGCCCGGGAGCCGCGGCCCAGGCGGCGGCGAGGGCCACGCCCCCGAGCACGACCCAGACCCACCACGCCCACGACGCGACCGGGGTGGGCCTGCCGTTCCACACGAGCAGGCCGGCCCAGAACGTGGCGGCCGCGAGCGGTGCTCCCCAGCCCTGCACCGGCGCCTCACACCGTCACCTGCGAGCGAAGGTCCTCCATCGTGGCGGGGCCGATCCCGGAGACCTCGTCGAGCTGATCGATCGACGTGAACGGTCCGTGCTCGGTGCGATAGGCGATGATCGAGGCCGCCAAGACGGGACCGACACCGTTCAAGGTCTCGAGGGTTGCCTCGTCCGCGGTGTTGATGTTGACGAGCGCGCCGGTTGCGCCGGGCACGCCGGTGGTGCCCGGCGTCGTTCCGGGCACCGTGCCGGGTACCTGCGCTCCTTCCTTCGGCACGAGGATCTGCTGCCCGTCGACCAGGGGCGCCGCAAGGTTCAGCAGCGTGAGATCCGCGTTGTCGCGTGCCCCGCCGGCGCGTTCGACCGCGTCGATCACCCGGTCGCCCGGTTCGAATTCGAATACTCCCGGCTTGCGCACCCACCCGGTCACATCGACGATCAGCGTCGTGCTGGGGCTGGCCGAGGTCGAGGCGGACGGAGCCACGGCGACCGACGCGGATGGCACCGACGACGCAACGCCCATCGGCGCCGCGTTGGTCGCGATGTCGATCGGCCGCGGCAACGAGCGCGTGTACCAGACCCCGACGGCCGCCAGCAGCAGCACGATCACGACGACGAGGCCGGCGAGCTCGCCACGGGACAGGGAATCGAGACGTTCGCGGATGTTCATTCGCGCGACCGTACGCGCGGCGCCGCTCGCACTTCGTGACGGGTGTCACACCGGATCGCGGGTGCCGAGACGGCGACTCGGCCACCTGCTATACCCGGGTCGACGACCGGAAGGAGATCGATGGAGCGGACCGCGGGACACGACGCAGGGATCGGCATCGACGAGCTCGATCTGGCGGCGCGGAACCACGCTATGCCGCACGAGGCGCTCCGCTCCGACATCACGCCGATCGGTCTGCACTATCTCCTGACCCACTACGACATCCCCGACGTCGACCCGGGATCGTTCCGATTGACGATCGACGGGCACGTCGCACGTCCGCGGACACTGACGCTCGAGGAGCTTCGCGACCGGCCCTCGGTCACCGCCGTCGTGACACTCGAGTGTGCGGGCAACGGACGGGCGCTCCTGGAACCGCGCGCGATCAGCCAGCCCTGGCTGCGCGGCGCGGTCGGAACCGCGGCGTGGACCGGGACCCCGCTCGCGCCGCTGCTGGCGGAGTCGGAACCCCTGGCTGGCGCCGTCGACATCGCGTTCGCCGGGCTGGATCACGGCATCGAGGGCGACGTCGAGCAGGACTACGAGCGCGGACTCTCGCTCGCCGAGGCGAGCAGACCGGACCTGTTCCTCGCCTACGAGATGAACGGCCAGCCGCTGCCGCCGCAGCACGGCTTCCCGCTTCGCCTGATCGTCCCGGGCTGGTACGGGATGGCGCACGTGAAGTGGCTCACCCGCATCCGGGTGCTCGAGACCGCGTTCGTGGGCTATCAGAACGTCACCAGTTACCGCCTCCGCGACACCGAGGCGGACCCCGGGACACCGATCGAACGGATCCGGGTGCGCAGCCTGATGGTGCCTCCCGGATTCTCGACGTTCCTGCCGCGCACACGCGTCCTCGACGCGGGGTCCGTGCAGCTGTCGGGTCGCGCGTGGTCCGGCACGGCGGCGATCGCCCGCGTCGAGGTCAGCACCGACGGTGGCGCGACCTGGGCCGATGCCACGCTCGGCCCAGAGCCCGCGCCACACGCCTGGCGCTCGTGGTCCTTCCCTGGGATGCCAGCCCCGGCCGCCACACGGTCTGCAGCCGAGCGACCGATGCCGACGGCGCGACCCAGCCGGACTCGCCGACACCGAACCTGGGCGGATACCTCAACAACGCCGTGGAGCGGATCGAGGTCGAGGTGCGCTCCGCCTGACCTGGGTCGCGGGACGCTAGCCCGCGGACACGAGGTTCACGAGCTTCGGCGCGCGCACGATCTGTGTGCGGATCTCGCGACCCGCCAGAGCTCGCTGCGCGCCGGCGCTTCCGATCGCGGCCGCAAGCGCGTCGGCCTCGGAGATGTCGGCGGCCACTTCGAGCGTGTCCCGCACCTTCCCGTCCACCTGCACGACGAGGGTGACCGTCCGGTCGACCGCAAGCGCCGGATCGTAGGTCGGCCACGACGAGCGGTGCACAGAAGCCTCGTTGCCGAGCTCGACCCGCCACAGCTCCTCGGCCGCGAACGGCGCCAGCGGCGCCAACAGCTGCGTCAGCGCCGCGGCCGCCGAGCGCGCTCCCCCGCCGGCATCCAGTGTCGTGCGCATCTCGTTGGTCAGCACCATCAGCTTCGAGATGGCCGTGTTCAGCCGGAACCGCTCGACGTCCTCGGTGACACCCTTGATCGTCTTGTGCGTCAGCCGCACGAGCGCCTCGGGCTCCTCCGCACCAGAGGCGACCGCGTCGCTCACCGCCGCGAACACCCGCCCGAGCCACTGGTGCACGCCCGGTCGTTTGTCGGGAAGGGTCGCGATCAACTTCCAGTCGATGTCGTCCTCGAACGGACCGGCGAACAGCATCGTGAGCCGCATGGTGTCGGCGCCCCAGCGCTCGACCAGCGGCATCGGCTCGACGATGTTGCCCTTCGACTTCGACATCGAAGCGCCGTCGAAGATCACCTGCCCCTGGTTCATCAGCCGCGGGAACGGCTCTGTGAACCCGACCATCCCCAGGTCGTAGAGGACCTTCGTGAAGAATCGCGAATACAGCAGGTGCAGGATCGCGTGCTCGACCCCACCGGTGTACTGGCCGACCGGCATCCACCGGTCGACGTCCTCGCGGCGGAAGGGCCCGTCCCCGTAACCGGGCGAGCAGTACCGGAGGAAGTACCAGCTCGAGTCGACGAACGTGTCCATCGTGTCGGTGTCGCGCTCCGCCGGGCCGCCACAGGACGGACAGGCGACGTGCTTCCACGTGGGATGACGCGCCAGCGGGCTCTCACCGCCCGGTTGAAAGTCGACGTCCTCGGGCAGCCGGACCGGCAGCTGGTCATCGGGCACGGCGACCTCGCCACAGGTCGGACAGTGCACGATCGGGATCGGCGGGCCCCAGTAGCGCTGCCGACTGATCAGCCAGTCGCGCAGCCGGAAGTTGATCGCGCGCCTGCCCCGCCCCTCGGCGTCCAGCCATGACGTCACCTCGCCGATCGACTCGGGCGTGCGCTTCCCGTCGAACGGCCCGCTCGCGACGAGCACCCCCTCGGCGGCGAACGCCTCGGGCATGGTGGCGCCGTCCAGCGTGTCGCCGTCCACCGGCTGCACGACCACACGCACCTCGATACCGTGCTCGCGCGCGAAGGCGAAGTCGCGCTGATCGTGCGCCGGGACGGCCATGATCGCGCCGGTGCCGTAGCCCATCAGCACGTACGGGGCCGCGTAACACGGGATCCGCTCGCCGTTGACCGGGTTCACCGCGTGGACGCCAAGGAACACCCCTTCGCGCGTGTCGGCAGCCTCTCGATCGACCAGCGACGTCTGCTCGGCGGCACGGACCAGCGGCGCGACCTCGTCCCAGGTACCGGCGAGCTCCGCCAGCCGGCGGACCGCCGGGTGCTCGACGGCGAACACGAAGAACGTCGCGCCCCACAGCGTGTCCGGCCGGGTCGTGAAGATCGTGATCTCCTCGCCCGTTTCCTCGATCGTGAACGTGACCTCGGCGCCCTCGGAGCGCCCGATCCAGTTCCGCTGCATCGTCAGGACCCGCTCGGGCCAGTCGATGAGCTCCTCGGTGTCGTCCAGCAGTCGCTGCGCGTAGTCCGTGATCCGGAAGAACCACTGCGTCAGGTTGCGGCGCTCCACCGGCGTGCCGCACCGTTCGCAGGCGCCCTGGATCACCTGCTCGTTCGCGAGCACGGTGGCGTCCTTCGGGCACCAGTTGACCGGCGACTCCTTCCGATAGGCAAGGCCCTTCTCGAAGAGACGAAGGAACAGCCATTGGGTCCACCGGTAGTACTCGGGATCGGAGGTGTGCAGCCGGCGCGACCAGTCGAACGACATGCCCATCCGCTTGAACGACGTGGACTGCTGCTCGATGTTGGCGTCGGTCCAGGGGCCGGGCGCGATGCCGCGCTTGATCGCGGCGTTCTCGGCAGGGAGCCCGAACGAGTCCCACCCGATCGGGTGCAGCACGTTGTCGCCGCGCATCGCGCGGTAGCGGGCCACGGCGTCGCCACCGCTGAAGGCCTCCGCGTGCCCCATGTGGAGATCCCCGCTGGGGTACGGAAACATGTCGAGCGCGAAGAACCGCGGTCGAGTGTCGGCGGGGTCCTCGACGGCCTCGTAGAGGCGCTCGTCGTCCCAGCGCGCCACCCACGCGGGTTCGATGGCGGAGGCGTCATACCGACGGGTCATGACGCAGCATCGTACCGGACCGTCGGGGCGCCCTCGGTCGCATACACTCCGACGCCATGCGCCCGCCTCCGCACGTCCGGGTCGCGATCGTGATCGCCGCGATCGCCGTCACGGCGGCCGCATGCACCGGCGGGACGACCTCGACGACAACCGGGGTGGGCGACACGGCGCCGCCCGGGGCGGACAAGCTCGAGCACCTGATCTTCATAGTGCAAGAGAACCGCAGCTTCGATCACTATTTCGGGACCTATCCCGGCGCGAACGGCATCCCGACGAACCCCGACGGCTCGTTCGCCGTCTGCATCCCCGACACGTACCAGGACAACAAGTGCGTCAAGCCGTACGTGACGCGGTCGATCCTGTTCGACGGCGGACCGCACGATCACCCGGCGGCGGTGACCGGCATCGACGGCGGGAAGATGGACGGGTTCATCCGGTCACTCCCGCCGCGGCCAAACAAGTGCTGGGTGAACCCGGACCTGTCGTACTGTGACACCTATCTCGGACCCGAGGGCCAACCTGATGTGATGAGCACGCTGCAGAGGCGCTCGATCCCCAACTACTGGTCCTATGCCGATCAGTTCGTACTGCAGGATGCGATGTTCAGCTCAGTGGACTCCTGGAGCCTTCCGTCACACCTGTTCCTGATGTCGGGTTGGTCGGCGTACTGCCCGGATCCCACCGACCCGATGTCGTGTCAGAGCGACATCATCACGAAGCGGCAGGGCGTGCAGTGGAACTACGGCGACAACCCGCTGTACGCATGGACAGACATCACGTGGCTGCTCGATGCAAATCATGTGTCGTGGCGCTACTACATCGGCTCGGACACGTGTTGGGAGCCACCGTGCGATCACGAACATCCTCTGCAGACTTCACCGTTCACCCGCAACCCGCTGCCGGGCTTCACCAGCTTCTGGAACGGCGAACGCGACGGCATCCACGACAACCTGGTGTCGGTCAAGCAGTACCTGGGATCGGCGGCCGACGGCTCGTTGCCGCAGGTCAGTTGGATCATGCCGGCGTCGGTCGTGTCCGATCACCCGGTCGGGCCGAGCACGACCCCGACCGCGATGGCCTACGTCACCCGGTTGATCAACGCGGCGATGAGCGGGCCCGATTGGGACTCGACCGCGATCTTCTTGACCTGGGACGACTGGGGCGGCTTCTACGATCACGCGGTGCCGCCGGTGGTCGACGACAACGGCTACGGCCTGCGCGTCCCGGCGCTCGTGATCAGCCCGTACGCGAAGCAGGGCTACATCGACCACACGGGATTGTCCTACGACTCCTATCTGAAGATGATCGAAGACCGATTCCTGGGCGGCCAACGGCTGGACCCTGCCACCGACGGCCGGCCCGACTCCCGCCCGACGGTTCGTGAATCGCTGGCCGGCGACGTCTGGAACGCCTTCGACTTCACCCAGCCGCCGCGCTCCCCGATGATCCTGGACACGTGGCCGTGGAGCTTCCCCAAGCCCTCGTACCCGCTCTGGTGAAGAGACGCCACGTAGACTTCGCGCCCATGCGCTTCCGACGGCTCGCGGCATGCAGCGTGCTGGTCGCGGTCGTGGCGGCGGCGTGTACCGCCGCCGGTTCGACGGAACCCACCACGACGACCGCCCCGGCCAGCACGGCTGCCGCGCCCCAGGGCTTGCAGAAACTCGAGCACCTCATCTTCATCGTGCAGGAGAACCGCAGCTTCGATCAGTACTTCGGCACCTACCCCGGTGCCGACGGCATCCCCACCAACTCCGACGGCTCGTTCTCGGTGTGCGTGCCGGACAAGTTCCAGGCGGGCGTCTGCGTACCGCCCTACGTCACACGATCGGACGACCAGGACGGAGGCCCGCACAACCACGTCGCATCGCTGCGAGATGTGAACGGGGGCAAGATGAACGGGTTCATCGACTCGCTTCCCGCCCGGGCGACGAAGTGCTGGACGGACCGGACCCGTCCGGAGTGCGACGTGCAGCTCGGGCCCGAGGGACAGCCCGACGTGATGAGCACGCAGTCGCGGCACGCGATCCCCAACTACTGGGCCTACGCCGACCACTACGTCCTGCAGGATGCGATGTTCGCACCGGTCGACTCCTGGACGCTGCCCGCACACCTGTTCCTCGTGTCGGCGTGGTCGGCCGCCTGCTCGAACCCCGCTGATCCGATGTCGTGCCAGTCCGACATCAACCTGAGCCAGGCGGCGAAGCGCTGGGACTACGGCGAGAAGCCGCTCTATGCGTGGACCGACGTCACGTGGCTCCTCGACGAGCAGGACGTCTCGTGGCGGTATTACGTCGGCAACGACACCTGTGACCAGCCGCCGTGCCCGGACACCGGTCGGCGCTTCTACGGCACGTCCTACAACCGAAACCCGTTGCCCGGCTTCACGAGTTTCGGCGACCGCGAGTCCGCCGACAAACGGGTGCGCCCGGTCGATGAGTATCTCGAGGCGGCCTCGACGGGCACGCTGCCGTCGGTCATGTGGATCGCGCCCGCCTCCAACGTCTCGGATCACCCGGGCGGGCCGAGCACCACGAAGACCGCGATGGCCTACGTGACGCGGGTGATCAACGCGGCGATGCAGGGCCCGGACTGGGACTCGACCGCGATCTTCCTGACCTGGGACGACTGGGGTGGGTTCTACGATCACGTCGATCCACCGCGCGTCGACGCGATGGGGTTCGGCCTGCGCGTTCCCGGCCTCGTCATCAGCCCGTATGCGAAGCCGGGGTACATCGATCACACGACGCTGTCGTTCGACTCCTATCTCAAACTGATCGAAGATCGGTTCCTCGGTGGGCAGCGGTTGGATCCGGCGACGATGTCTCGCCCCGACAGCCGCCCGACGGTGCGGGATCGCTCGGCCAGTCCCTTGCTGAAGGGGTTCGATTTCACCCAGGAGCCCGATCCTCCACTCGTGCTGGATCCCTGGCCTTGGAAAGAACCCGAGCCCTACCCGTCGTTCTGACGGCCGATAGACTGCGCCAGCCCATGCGAGACCGCCGGAGCATCGCGGTGCTGATCGTCCTCGTCCTGGCCGCCGCGTGTACCGCCACCGCGACGTCATCGACCACACAGGTCGCCCCTCCGACGACCGCGCCGAGCCCGGGACTGCAGAAGCTCCAGCACCTCATCTTTATCGTGCAGGAGAATCGCAGCTTCGATCAGTACTTCGGCACCTACCCGGGCGCGGACGGCATCCCGACCAACCCCGACGGATCGTTCAAACCCTGCATCCCCGACAAGTACGACGCGAGCGGCGCCTGCGCGCGCCCCTACGTCACGGACTCGTTCGATCAAGACGGCGGGCCGCACAACCACATCGCCGCCACCGCGGACATCGCGGGCGGCGCGATGGACGGGTTCATCAGCGCGATGCATCCCGCGCCCCACAAGTGCCCGCTGGTGCCGACCGGCCGGCGCTGCGACGACTATCTGGGGCCCGACGGGCAACCCGATGTCATGAGCACGCACGATCGCGCGACGATCCCGAACTACTGGGCCTACGCCGACGACTACGTGCTGCAGGACCATCTGTTCGCGCCGGTGGATTCCTGGACGCTGCCCTCGCACCTGTTCCTGATGTCGGCCTGGTCGGCCGTGTGCGACGACGTCGCGGACCCCATGAGCTGCCAAAGCGACGTCAACCTCAAGGGGAAGGAGGTGCGCTGGCAATACGGCGAGGCGCCGGTGTACGCATGGACCGACATCACCTGGCTCCTCGATGCCAACGGCGTTTCGTGGCGCTACTACGTCGGCGGCAGCACATGCTGGGTGCCGCCCTGCGAGCACAACCGCGAGAACCTGTTCGGCACCGCGTACAACAAGAACCCGCTGCCCGGCTTTACGAGCTTCGGCGGCGAGCGCGACGGATATGCCGATAACGTCCCGCCCGTCGGCGACTATCTGCAGGCGGCCGCCGACGGCAAACTGCCGCAGGTCAGCTGGATCGTGCCGGGCGCGGTGAACTCCGAGCACCCGAGCGGCCCCGGCACGGTCCGCGAGGGCATGGCCTACGTCACGCGGCTGGTGAACGCCGCTATGCAGGGCCCGGACTGGGACTCCACGGCCATCTTCCTCACGTGGGACGACTGGGGCGGCTTCTACGACCATGTCGACCCGCCGCGCGTGGATGCCATGGGGTACGGACTGCGCGTTCCCGGGCTCGTCATCAGCCCCTACGCACGGAAGGGCTACATCGACCACACCACCCTGTCCTTCGACTCCTACCTTCGGCTCATCGAGGATCGGTTCCTCGGCGGGTCACGCCTCGATCCCGCAACCGACGGACGCCCCGACAGCCGTCCGACCGTCCGCGAACGCACGGCGGGCGATCTCACGGGCGCGTTCGACTTCTCGCAGGACCCGCGTCGGCCGCGGATCCTGCAACCCTGGCCCTGGCGCGACCCGGAGCCGACGGCACCTTCGTACTGAGATCGGTTGGATACACTCCGCGCTCATGGCTCGAGCCCCCGGACGAACGATCGCGCTCGCGTTGGCAAGCGTCGCGATCATCGCGGTCGCGTGCACGTCGACGACGACGAGCACCTCCACGACGGCGTCGCCCGTTTCCACGAACGATGCGCACGGCATGCAGAAGCTCGACCACCTCATCTTCATCGTGCAGGAGAACCGGAGCTTCGATCACTACTTCGGGACGTACCCCGGCGCGGACGGACTGCCGACCAACCCCGACGGCTCCTTCGCGGTGTGCATCCCGAACAAGTTCCAGGGTGGGGCCTGCGTCCCACCCTACGTGAGCCACTCGATCGAGTTCGACGGCGGGCCCCACACCCATGCCGATTCGGTACGCGACGTCGACGGCGGCAAGATGGACGGGTTCATCGACTCGTTGACGCCCCGACCCGACTACTGCTGGAGCGTGCCGGACCAGGAGAAGTGCCCCGCGGTGATCGGCCCCGAGGGGCAGCCCGACGTGATGAGCACGCTCCCCCGTGAAGAGATCCCGAACTACTGGGCCTATGCGGACAACTTCACGTTGCAGGATGCGATGTTCGCCCCCGCCGACTCGTGGACCCTGCCCTCACACCTGTTCCTGGTGTCCGGGTGGTCGGCCGCGTGCTCGGACCCGACCGACCCGATGAGCTGTCGGAGCGACCTGACGCTCAAGGGCGACCGCCGGTGGGTCTACGGCGAGCCCCCGAAGTACGCGTGGACCGACGTGACGTGGTTGCTCGATCGCAACGACGTGTCGTGGGGCTACTACATCGGCAACGACACCTGTTGGTTGCACCCGCCGTGCCCGCCACCGGAGCGTCGCGGGTTCGAGACCAGCTATCAGCGCAACGTGCTCCCGGGGTTCACGAGCTTCTGGGACGGGGAGCGGCCGACGGGGATCGAGGACAACATGTTGCCCGTCAACGACTACCTCTCCTCGGCGGCGTCCGGCGATCTTCCCGACGTTTCGTGGGTCGTGCCGACGGCGGTCAACAGCGAGCACCCGCACGGCCCGTCAACCATCCAGACGGGCATGGCCTACGTCACGCGACTCATCAACGCGGCGATGGAGGGGCCGGACTGGGGCTCGACGGCGATCTTCCTGACGTGGGACGACTGGGGCGGCTTCTACGACCACGTCGAGCCGCCGCGCGTCGACGCCAACGGCTACGGCCTTCGTGTTCCCGCCCTCGTCATCAGCCCGTGGGCGAAGCCGGGGTACATCGATCACACGACGGTGTCGTTCGATTCGTACCTTCGCTTGATCGAAGACCGGTTCGTGAACGGGCGGCGCCTCGACCCGAAGACCGACGGCAGACCCGATTCCCGGCCCACCGTGCGCGAGCGTGTGGCCGGCTCGCTGCTCGATGCGTTCGACTTCGGGCAGGAACCGCTTCCGCCGCTCGTGCTGAACCCCTGGCCGTGGGACACGCCCGAACCGCACGACTCGTTCTGAGGCTCAGGGCAGCGGCTGCCAGTCGCCAAGCGTGAGCAGTTGATCGGGCCCATCGAGGTCCAGCGGCTGCGCGTTGCCGCCGCCGTTGAGCACCACGATGTCGTCCATGCCGTCGCGATCGAAATCGACCATCGCGGCGGTGTCGCCGCAGCCCGCCAGCTCGCCCGGCGGCAGCGGGGGCAAATCGAGCTGGGTCCAGGATGTGCCGTCGCCGCCATTGCGCAGCAGCACGTCGGGCGCGTTGACGCGATCGTGGCACCCGTCGACGGCGTAGACGTCCGGGGCTCCGTCGCCGTCGACGTCGCCGATCGCCAGACCGTGGCCGTGCGCGAGCGCGTGCGTCAGCACCGGCGTCCCGAACCGCCCGTCCGCGCCACCCAGCCGGATCTCGAGCGAGTCGAGATGCACGACTACCAGGTCGTCGATACCGTCGCCCGAGACATCGACGATCTGGGCACCGTTGGCGAGCGGCCCGGTCGGCACGCCGAACCGCTCGTTCGCCCGGACGAACCGATCGCCCTGGCGCAGGTACAGGAATATCTCCTTGTCGCCACACAACAGGATGTCGTCCCACCCATCGCCGTTCACGTCGACGACCTGCGCGCACATCGAGCCGTCCTGGCGGGTGATGCCCATGTCGACCTCGCGGAAATGCGTGCCGCCGACGTTCACGTACGTCCGGTTCGGGGTGGTGTGTCCGTCGTAGCGGGGCGTGTCGTTCCCGATGAACAGGTCCGGGTACCGGTCGTGGTTCAGATCGATCCAGGCGGGGTGCCGACCCCGGCCCCAGTGGTCCTCGACGCCCCACGCGTGGGCCCGATCGGTCCAGGTGCCGGCGGGACCCTGGATCCACAGCTCGTTCCACTTCTCGGCCAGACCCTGCTGCGCGCCCTTGGCACACAGGATGTCGAGCAGGCCGTCGACGTTCGGATCGCCGAAGACACATCCGTGGCGATCGGGGCGCTCGTGGATCGTGTCGACCAGCCGCAGCACGGGCTCGAACCCGAGCGTGGTGTCATCCTGCGGCTGATTCAGAAACAACTCGGCGGGCCGGGAGCCGTGATGGCCGATCAACACGTCGTCCCAGCCATCGGCGTTCACGTCCGCCACGGCGATCGTGTAGCTCGACTCGTGCCGGCGGAAACCGACCATCGGGCCGACATCGCGCACGTGCGGGGGCGAGGACCCGCCGGCGGGCACCGCCGCGCACAGGGCGATCGGGACGACGACGAGCGCCAGGAAGAGAGATCGACGCATGCTGCGGAGCAGCTTACGGGTCAGCTGCCGGCGATCACGGGGAGCAAGCCCGCTTCGCGCCGGACGAGCTCGGGCACCTCGTCGGCAGGCACCGCCCGCGAGAACAAGAACCCCTGTGCCAGCCGACAGCCGTTGGCGCGCAGGAACTCATACTCCTGCATCGTCTCGACCCCCTCGGCGAGCGGCATCATGTTGAGACCCTGTGCCAACTGGATCATGGCGCGGACCATGCTGGCCTGGCCCATGTCGTTGTGCACGTCGTGCACGAACGCCTTGTCGATCTTCAAGATGTCGACCGGCATGTGCTTGAGGCGCGCCAGCGACGAATAGCCGGTGCCGAAGTCATCCAGCGCGAGGGTGAAACCCCACGCGTGGAGCTCTGCGAGGATCTTCTGCGTGCGGTCGGGGTCGGCCATCGCGGTCGACTCCGTGATCTCCACCGTCACGCGACTGGGATCGACGTTGCCGGCTCGCATCGTGCCCATGATCTTCTCCGCCAGGCGCGCCGACCACAGCTGCCGGGGCGAGAGGTTGAACCCGAGGTGCAGGTCCAGGCCGAGCGCCGCCCATTCGGATTGCTGCCGGACGAGCTCCGCGATGACCCAGTCGCCGATCGCCTCGATCAGACCGAGCTCCTCGGCGAGCGGGATGAACTCCAACGGTGGCACGAGCCCGCCCTTGGGATCCTTCCAGCGGATCAACCCCTCCAGCGATTCGACGTGACCGGTCGCCATGTCCACGATCGGCTGCCAGTGAAGCACCCAGTGCTCTTCCTGTACCGCGGTCCGCAGGCGGGTCGTCAACGACAGCCTCTGCGCGGGATCGTGATCGCCGGTCTGGAAGACGGTGAACCCCCCGGGCGCCTGCCGCTTCGTGCGGTACATCGCGGCATCGGCGTTCTTCATCAGCGACTCGGCGTCCTGTGCGTCCTGCGGGAACAGGCTGATCCCGATCGAGCCGGACGCGAAGAACTGCGTGCCGTGCAGATCGAAGGGCTCCGCCAGCGCCGCGCGGACCCGGCCCGCCACCACCTCAGCGGCCGCGAGCGCCGGATTCTCATCGGTCCCCTCGGTCGCGCGGTCCAGATCACTCAGCAAGAGCAGGAACTCATCGCCCCCCTGGCGAGCCACGAGGTCCGTGTCGCGGGTGCAGGTTCGCAGCCGGTCGCCGAGCTGCGCGAGCAGCAGGTCGCCCGAGTGGTGCCCGAGCGAGTCGTTCACCATCTTGAAGTTGTCGAGATCGAGGAACAGCACGCCGACCCCGGTGTCGCTGCGTCGCCCTCTGGCGATCGCGTTCTCGAGCATCTCCTCGAACAGCGCGCGGTTCGGCAGACCGGTCAGCTTGTCGTGATACGCAAGGAACGCAACCTCTTCCTCGGCTGTCTTTCGCTCGGTGATGTCGAAGATCACGCCCTGGATCAGCCACGGGTTGCCGTGCTCGTCGTCGATCGGGAACGCCTGCTCGAGGACCCAGCGGACGGTCCCGTCCTTGTGGACCATTCGGTACTCGTGATTGAGCGTCGTGTGGCCGTTGTATGCCTCCTGGTATTCATCCCAGGCGCGTTCGATGTCGTCGGGGTGCACGTGGTGGCGCCAGGCGTACGGATCGGTGAGCCACTCATCGGGCTCGATGCCGACCAGGTCGCGGATCTGCGGGCTGACGTAGATCGAGGAGTCGTTCTCGTCGACCGGATCGAGGTAGACGACCGCGGGGATGTGCTCGACCAGGGCCCGGTACTTCGCCTCGGCCTCGAACTGGGCGTCACGGCCCGCCTGGAGCTCCGAGAGGTCGCGAAGGGTGACCACCAGGAGAGGCTCTCCGGCATCGATCGCGCCGACGTTGACCTCGACCGGGAACTGCTCGCCACCGTTGCGGCAGCACATCGCCTCGGTGCGGGCCTCCGGCGGGAGCGCCAGCACGTCGGCCGCGATCAGCAACTCGATCGTGCTGCCGACGAGCTCATCGCGGCCGAACCCGGTCAGGAGTTGCGCACGGCGGTTCGCGAACACGATCTGGCCGTCGGCACGCGTCACGACCAGGCATTCGGGGGTCGCCTCCAGCAACAAGCCAGGCTCGATCGCCGCGGTTACCCGCGCGAACGCGCCGCCATCCCCGGGGCCGGTCTCCGAAGCCCGCAGTGCCATGCGTGAAGCCTTCCGTCGTTGTGTCTAGGAGGCTTCGGCTGCCACCGGGCTCGACCTGAGAAACCCCCCTGAACCCCGTTCAGGGGGTGCGAGCAGGCGTCCGCTCCTCCATCCCCCACGGGGAGCCGTACTCCGTCAGCAGGTCGAGGAACGCAGCGGGCTCGAAGGCCTCGGGGCCGAGGACGCCGGCGCCCGACCAGGAGCCGTTCGCGAGCAACTCGAGCGCCACCACGGGATTGATCGCCGTCTGCCAGACGACGGCCTGGGCCTGGTCCCGTCCCCACGTCTCCTCGTTGTCGACCACGTGGTACAGGTAGACCTCGCGGGCGTTGCCGTCGGTGCCCGTGCCCGTGACCCAGGTGCCTGCGCACGTCTTGCCGCTCATCTGCGGCCCGAGCGTCGCCGGGTCGGGCAGACACGCGGCAACCACGTCACGCGGGCTCACCTGCTTGCCGCGCACCGTGACCGGATCGGTCTTGTCCAGCCCCAGCTTGTGCAGCGTCTTGAGCACGTCGATGAACTCGTCGCCGAGCCCGTACTTGAAGGTCGCTCGTTTGCAGTCGACCCAACGGGGGATCAACAACACCTCTTCGTGCTCCACGTGCACGCACTCGACGGGCCCGATCCCCTCCGGGAACGTGAAGACCTCGGGCTCCGAGAACGGCGGCAGGGTGAACCAGCCGCGATCCTTCTCCCAGACCACCGGCGGGTTCAGGCATTCCTCGATCGTGGTCCAGATCGAGAACCCGGGCGCGAAGTCGTACCCGCGCACGACGAGATCGGCGCCGTCGCGCACGCCCGCCTCGTCGATCTGTGAGAAGAGGTGATCCTGGGCATACCGCGCGAAGACATCCGACAGCCCGGGCTCGACGCCCACGCCCACCAGGGCGAGCTGGTCCTTGGCCTCCCAGTCGGCGGCCCGTGCGAACTGTGCGTCGCCGAGCTTCTCCCCGGGCAGGGCGAACGGCTGCTCTGGGTGGGGATGCGACAGCGACATCGCCATGTCGAGATAGGTGACCCCGGCGTCGAACGCGCCGTCGAAGATCGGCATCACGAACCGCGGATCGACCGCGTTCAACATATGCGTGATGCCCTGCGTGCGGCACAGCTCGGCGACCGACGCCGCGTCCGACGCGTCGACCTGCGCGGCGCTGAACCGGCCCGTTCCCCCGTCGTAGCGATCGACGACGCTGCGCGCACGCGCCTCGTCGTAGTCCGCGAAGACGATGTGCTCATAGAAGTCGCGTCGCGCCGCGATCGGGGCGAACGCCGCGCCCACGCCGCCGGAACCAACCACCAGGATCTTCATCGCAGGGCCTCTCTCACGCTGGGTTTCGAGCAGTCTACAGAGCGGCTCCCCGCCGCTGATCTATGCCAACGGGTCGTGTGTGAACGCCCGGAACGGCTCCGGCGCGTAGGCCGCAAGGGCGATCGGCCACGCCGGCAGGGCCTCGTGGATCGCGTCGTCCTCCCGAACGAGCCAGGCCAGATGCCGCAGACCGTGCTCGACGATCTGCGTCAGGTGCACCTCCGGCGGTGGGCCGGTCGCGTGCCCGCGCGCGAGCTCCGTCCGTGTGACCAACTCGACCTCGGCGATCTCGGGCAGGGCGACGGGACGGTTCGATCACGACCAGGAAGGTCAGCACCACCTGTCCCCGCACGACGCGCCACGACGTGGAATGCACCATCAGCGGCGCCACGCCGATGTTCGCGACCGCATCGACGATCGCCTCCGCGGGATCGAGGTCGGGGTCCCACGCGGCCCGCAACGTCTCGCGCCCGTGCGGGACGAGATGACGGATCCCGTCGGCATCGAGGTACAGCACGATCGCTTCGAGCGAGGGATCCACGACCTAGCGCTCGGCGACCGGCGACGGTTTGGCGAGGAACGACGCGTACTCCAGCTCGCGGTACGGCGTGACGCACGGATGCCCATCCGCCAGCCACATCGTCTTCGTCTGGAGGTCCATCAGGATCGACGCCACCGTCATGCCTTGATCCAGACGCGCCGACCGCTCGTCGGGATGGCAGCACACGCCCGACGGATAGTCCGCGTGATCGGCCAGGACCGCCCGGAACGTGTCGAGGGACAGGGATCGTTCGCCCGCGGTCCGCGCCTGCAACCGGTCGAGTCGGAACGGGCTGTCCGGCATCAGCCACTGCCCGACGTCGCTGCCGGTGAATCGCTCCGATCGGAAATGGTTCGTGTGCAGCAGCAGCCCGTCGGCCGGAAAGGTCAGGAACAGCCGATCGAAGTCGCCGGGCGCGCCCTCGATGTCGACGGCGAGCCCATCGGCGTGCGCGACCAGATAGTTGGCCGACGACGATCGGAGCCCACGCTGCAACACGGCGTAGGCGTCGGCGATCGTCTCGGCATCCAGCACCCCGCGCAGGGCGACGTGATACGGGATGCCCGGCTCGCCGCGATCCGCGTCGCTGACGAGCGCGTTCGTGACCAGCCCGATGCCGCTGGAGTTCATCCCGGTCTTGGCCAGCAGTCCCGCCTCGACGACCGTCACGAAGTCGGGACCCTCGTCCTGCTGCACCTCGAGCACGACGCAGGTGTCCGCGGCGTGCAGCAGCCAGTCCCAGTTCTGTCCGATCAACGTGTGGCCGTCGGCGCTGCGCTCGGGCGTGACGGCGAACGCCGAGCACTCCCCCACGCGGCGGGCGTCGCTCGTCACCTGGCGTGCCTTCGCGGCGAACATGACCTCGGTGCGTACGTTGATCGCGAGCACGTCGACGTCGTCGAGCCCCGCTCCTTCGGCGATGCCCCGGATCTCCTCGAGGTAGCGCGGCTCGAAGCGCTCGATCGGCGCCTCGTACGCGCGCGCCTCGGTCGTGACCGTGTCCCAGCTCCAGTTCGCGTAGGCGGCGAACACCTCGCGGTAGGCCTCGACCGAGCGGCGGACGCGGTCGCGCGCCTGCTCGCCGTAGGCCCGCCCGCGCTCCCGCGCGGTGCCCTCGACCCGGACATGGGGGAACGTGCTCACGGCACCCTCGCCGCGATCTCGCGACAGGTCGCGACCCAGACGTCGTCGTGGCCGAGCACGTGGTCGATGAACCCCTCGAGCAACTCCATCCGGTACGGGCGCCCGATGATCTGCGGATGCATCGTCAGGATGAACGCGCCACCCAGCCGGTGATAGCCGCGGAACTCCCCCTCCCAGATCTGGCGGACCTCCTCGGCGGTCGAGATCTTCTTGTTCCAGCTCGCGGCGTCGAACCAGAAGTGCGCGGCGTCGTCCAGCGTCCATTGGATCGGCAGCTCGACGATCCCCGATCCCTCGCGACGGTACGGCACGAGGTCGTCCATGAAGTTCGACGAGTACACGAACCCGTGGCGGACGAGGAGCTCCTCGGTGTTCGCGCTGAAGTCCCACGCCGGCGAGCGATAGCCGGTCACCTCCGCGCCGAAGGACCGGAGGACCTCGAGCCCTTTCGCCAGCTCGGTGTCTTCCTCATCGCGGGTGAGCTCGCTCGGCGACGTGTGCGTGTAGCCGTGGTGAGCGATCTCGTGCCCGGCCGCGACGATGTCGGCGACCCGACCCGGATGCCGCTCGGCGACCCGGCCCGGGATGAAGAACGTCGCCGTCACGCCTTTGGCCGCGAGCAACTCCAGGATCAAGGGGACGGCGACCTTCGCGCCGTAGGTGCCCTGTGACAGCACGCCCGGTCGCTGCGCGTTCGCGGGATCGTCGGCGAGGATCCCTTCCTCGGCGTCGAAATCGAAAGTGAAGGCGGCGGCGCATCGTTTCCCTTCAGGCCACATGCAGACTCCCCCACGGCAACGGACCTGGAGTGTAGGTCGCGCTTGTCCTAGTCGCGCGACGACGAACGACGGAACAGTCGCCGGTACCAGGGCTGCTTCACGGTGCCGTGAGCCCGGAGTTCCTCGAGCGCTTCGTGCCCTCACGATGATGCTGCGCTCGAGCCATCTCTTCCTCGCGGCTCGCCTGGCCACCCGCCGCATGCAGTTCCGAATTGCCCTGGGGTCCGAACGAGAGACTCATGCGACGACGATACACCCGCCCGGCTGATGAGACCCACGAGCGCTAGCCTGTCCGGCATGGACCTGTCCCCGACGGATACGAGTTCCGGGCGCCGACGCCGGGGCGACCTCGATGCGGTGGCCGCCGTGTTGATCGCCGACGACCTCGACGACGCCGGTGAGATCGTGCTGGACGCGGACTTCCTGCTGACCGGGTGGAACCGCTCGGACTTCGACCTCGCCACCGACGCCTGGGTCATCGTGGATCGGCGCCGATTCGATCGTCGCGTACGGACAGATCATGCGCCAGGAGCCGAGCGTCGTCGGATCGTGGGGGATCGTGCATCCCGGCGCAACGAGGGCGAGGCCTCGGTCCGCCGCTGTTGGACCGGATCGAAGAACGCGCGGACCACTTGTTGGCCGGTCTTCCGGATCCTCGATTCCGCCACGCGATCAACGCCGGGGACAGAGCCGCCGCATCGATGCTCCGACTTCGAGGGCTTCATCCGGTCCGTCACTTCTGGCACATGGGGATCGACCTCGAGGGAACGGTCGACCCGGGTCGCGTTCCCGACCAGATCGAGATCGGCGGGATCGAGCCGGAGACGGATCTCCCCGCGATGCACGCCGTGCTCGCCGAGGCTTTCGCTGAGGACTGGGGCTACCACCCCGATCCGTTCGATCGTTGGGCAGAGGACTACGCGAGCGGCCCCAACTACGACCCGACGCTCTGGCTCATCGCGCGGGACGGACGGGCAGACGGTCGGCGCGCTGACGGCGAACGTCTCGGGCGACCACGGCTGGGTCGGCGAGATCGGCGTCCTGGCGACGCACCGTGGGCGCGGGATCGCCGGCGCCCTCCTCCGCCGCTCGTTCGCGACGTTCGCCGCTCGCGGGGTCGGCCGCGTGATGCTGGCCGTCGATGCCGAGAACCCGACCGGTGCCACGGCACTGTATGAACGCGTGGGGATGCGGATCATCAAGCGCTGGGACCTGTGGGAGCGCCGATACGTCGAACCACGTTTCGTAGGCGACCACTCGCGACCGATATCAACCACGAACCTTGACGCCGGGGCAGCTCGTTCGAGACGATAATCCGCGGTCGTGAATCACGAGGGAGGCGAGATGCTTCGTCGGATCGTCGTCACGTTGGTCGTCGCGGGCGTCGCCGCACCCTTGGCAAACCTATCGGCCGCTCAAGCATCGGTCGGCCTGCCGATCATATGCGCGTCACGGAACGTGAACTCTTTGTACTGGAAGCAACACTGCTGGACCGCGGACGAGGTCTGGTATCCCTACTTCGCGAAGACCGGAACCTGGAACTTCTTTGGTGTGAAGGAGGCAACGTCACTGGCGCATCGCAGGGTCTCGCTCTGGGCCAAGCCGCCCGGGAAGGACTGGCGCCGGCTCGCCGCTCGGGAGCTGGACTCGAACGGCCGGGCGAAGGCGTCGTGGAAGGCACCGAACTCGGTCACCCGTGAATGGCGCTTCCAGTGGAGGTCGCCCTATCGCGACTACGTGTCGCCAAAGCTGAAGGTGGACATCTACGCCAAAGCATGCGGCAGCGACCCTCGCCACTGCGAGTACTAGGTGGAGTGGACCCAAGGGGGATCGAACCCCTGACCTCATGGCTGCCAGCCATGCGCTCTACCAGCTGAGCTATGGGCCCTCGAGGCCGCAGTTTACCGGGTGTGGGCGGTGGAACTCGCCTCACACGCACGGTCCGATGGCTCGCAAACGGCCATTCGGCCATGGCCGCTCGGCCGATGCGCCATCCCCCGGGCCGCCCCTACCATCCCCCACACGGAGCCGGCGCTGGGCTGGCACAGTCACCGGAGGTGGCGCATGAGTGAACTGTTGATGAAGGGCCTCGCCAGCACGAAGCGGGAGCTCGAGGCGGGCGTCGCCGACGCGGAAGCCGAGCTCGCCCGGACCGAGGACTACTGCCGCAAGCTCGAAGAGCTGATCGCGGTCGGCAAGGCGACGCTGCACGCGGCCGGCCAGGCGACGACGCCGCAGGTGGCTCGTCCCGAGTTCGGTGGCAACGGCACCACGGCGGCCGCCGGCGAGCAGTTGGTCAAAGACGGCCGGAAGTAGCCCGCACGGCGTTCGGATGCGTGCGCGTCCGATGAGAAGGGAGTCCGCGTGACGCAGTCGCTTGCGACCGCGATCACGGCGACCCAGGCTCGACTCGTCGAGGGGATCGCCGAGGCCGAGGCGGAGCTTGTCGTCGCGCGTCGGCGCTGTCGCGAGCTGCGCGAGACGATCGCCTTGGCGCGCGCACGCGAGGCGGCGGCCACGAGCGAAGCGCCCCCTGAACCGAAGGTACGGGAAGGTGCGTCAGCGCGCGCGGATCGCGCAGCTGACCGACAGCTATCTCACCACGGCCCCCGCCGGCCGGGCGATCCCGCGCAAGTGGCTCCCCGCGTTGGTGACGATCCTGCGCTCCGATCTCGACGGCTTCCCACGGGTCTTCGCCAAGAACGCCATCCTGCACTGGTCGGGCGAGGGCACCTACGGCGGTCTGCATCTGGGGAGCGCGAAGGCGGTGGAGATCGCCACCGCGATCGCCGGGCGCATCCGGCCGGGCTCCATCCTCGTGGAGGAGCTCACCGGTGCGGACGAGAACCTCGATGTCCTGGCACGCGTGACGTTCGACGACGATTCCGGACGTCACCTCGAGACGCTGATCCACGCCGTGTTCCGGTTCGACGAGGCCGGGCGGATCGCGTTGCTCTACCTGACGCCGTATGACCCCGACGCGGTGAGCGGATTCCTGCCGTGATCGCTCAGCCGGCGGATCGGGCGCCCGCGGCGGCCCACGCCGGGCGCGGGGCGTCGCTCCACAACCGTTCGAGGTCGTAGTACTCGCGCTCCTCCTCGCCGAACACGTGCACGACGACGTCGATGTAGTCCAACAGGAGCCAGCCGCCGTCGGCATCGCCCTCGCGACGGACGGGCCGACGATCGAGCCCGGTGCGGACCCGCTCCTCAACCGCCTCGGTCACCGCCTTGAGTTGCGGGCCCGATGCGACCGAGCAGATCACGAAGTAGTCCGTGATGGTCAGCAGGGCGGCGACATCGAGCACGACGACATCGGCCGCCTGCTTGTCGCGGGCGGCCTCGGCGGCGGCCGTCGCGATGGCCTGCGAGATCGTCATGTCGCTCATGGGTGATAGTCGCTGCCGACGGTCACGGTGACGTCGGCAAGCCCCGATGCTATCGAAGACACGATCACCTTCCCGACCCCGAGGGCATCCTTGGCCGTCTGGGCGGCCTGCTCGTTCTCGGGGCCGTCGGCGACGATGTCGGTCGTCTGGTGATCGAACGTGTCGGCGTTCTCGGACAGCACGACGCGGAACCCGGCCGGGATCAGCTGCGCGCCGACCGCCTCGCCCACCCCGGGCTCCCCGTTGCCGTTGAGCACGTCCACCCGCAGGGGCACCGGCGTACCGAAGATCTGGGTCATGAGATCGTCGAAGCTCGGCTGCGCGGGGATCAGGAGCGACCCCCCCACCACCTGCGTGGGCGCCATCTCGACGTGTGCCCCGCCCGCGCCCAGGACCTGGGCGGCCGTCTGCGGGTCGTCGGTGTCCGCCAGGTCGGTCGGCGACAGCGTCGGCTTGGCGGCCAGGAAGGACGACAACACGCTCGCCCACCTCGCGCCGGTGTCGTCCGCGTTCTCGCTGAGAAGCGCGACGGTCTGTTGGCCGGAAAGCTGCGTCGGCCCGGGTCCGACCAACGTGGCGCCGACGGTGTACGCGTCCTCGAGATCCACCGACAGTCCGCCCAGCCGGTCCACGATCGCGCCGAATCGGTCGAGCTCGATCACGGCGTAGTGCGCGTTCCAGGCGCCGTCCACGTTCGACACGCCGACGCGCATCGAGTCACCGGGCAGATCCTGGAGCGCCTCCGTCGTCACCTCGCCGGCCCCCGGCATGGTGACGGTCATCTCGGGCGGCAGCACGAGCGCGGCCGTCGGGAGCCCCCCGACGGATCCGACCGTCGCCAGCAGCGCGTTCGGCGCGCCGGTGACCGACAGTGCGAGCAGGTCCGCTCGTTCGGTCGCGACCGTCGGGCTGCCGGAGACGCTCGGGGTCGGCGACGGCTGTTCGCCGTCGTCGCCGCTGCGCGTGACCACGATCGCCAGCAGGATGGCCGCAACGACGACGCCCACGATGATGCCCTGCGTGCGCCATCGCCGCTGGACCTGGTTGGAGCGCGACGTGCGCGACGGTCCGACGCCGTTCGGATCGCTCATCGATACAGCCCCCCGTCGCGGATGTAGGTCTCGACGCCCGCCGGCACGAGGAAGCGGATCGGGCGATCCTCGCGCACCCGCGCGCGGACGTCGGTCGAGCTGATGGCGAGCGCCGGGATCTGCATCACCGACACGTCGGGATGGGCCGCGAACGGCTCGACGTCGTAGCCGGGCCGCGTTGCCGCGATGAAATGTGCGAGGTCGAACAAGGTGGCGGAATCCTTCCAATCCATGATCTCGAGCATCGCGTCGGCGCCGGTGATGAAGGACAGGTCGACGCCGGGGTCGGCTGCGTGCATCGCGCGCAGCGTGTCGACGGTGTAGGTCGGGCCGCCGCGATCGACTTCGATCCTCGATACCCGGAACCGCGGCTCCGGCGCGATCCCGATCTCGGTCATGCGGTAGCGGTCCTCGGGCGAGGCGACGACCTCGTGCTCCTTCATCCAGGGCCGGCCCGTGGGTACGAACACGACCTCGTCCAATGTGAACTGGTGCAACGCTTCTTCGGCCGTCACGAGATGGCCGACGTGGATGGGATCGAAGGTGCCGCCCATCACGCCCAGGCGCGTTCCCATCGCTGGCGAGTCTAGGCCACGGATCCGTCGGAACCGGTGAGGCGCCGAAGCATCGGCAGGTGCTCCTCGTAGTGATCGACGGTCGAGTCGTGGAACGCACGCTTCGCGCCCTCGGCGGGCTCGGACAGGCCGGTGAGAGCCGCGCGCAGCCGCGGACCGGGCTTCTTCCAATGCGAGTCTCGCCTGGCCGAAGGACAGCTCGCGCGACTCGGCCAGGAAGCCCGCGTTCACCTCGTCCAGGACGAGCGGACCCCAGCCCTCGTTGCGCCCGACCACCTCGGCGGCCTGCCGCATCCACCCGGCGAGGTGGTGGCTCACATCGACCGTGGACCACTCCTCGGCGTCGCGGACCGCGGGATCGATCGACTCGAGCAGCTGCGCGAACGGAACCCAGGCCTCGGCGTCGGCCTGCAGCAACGCGCCGACCTCGGGGTCCGAGGCGGTGCCTGCGAGCCAGGCCGTCAGGTCGTGCACGTGCTTCGCGTAGTGGTTGGGACCGGATTCCTCGAACCAACTCCAGGCCTCGGACGTGATCTCGGGCAGCGCCTCCCAGGCGGCCCGAGCCCGCGTGCGGGCGGCCGCGATGGCCTCCTCGGCCCCCGCCCTGGTCAGCGCGGCCGCCCGCTCGGCCTGGTCGGCGTTCATGGCCGCCACGGAGGCCGGGGTCTCCTCGGGCTCGGCGGCGGCGTCCCACGTGCCTTCGGCCATCGCGCTCAGCACGCGCGTGCACTCGTCGAGCCAGGCCGCCACGTGGCCGGCGACCACGATCGGCGTCCAACCGTCGGGCGTCACGGTCGGTTCGGCCCAGCGCTCCTCGGGGATCTGCGCGAGCACGCCGGCCAGCGCCACGGCGCCGGCGGCCTCCTCGGCCAGGAGGCGATCGCGGTCAGGCATCCACGGGCTCCGACGGCGCGGCGGGGTCCACGTCGGGCACGTATTCGAAGACCCTCCCCTTGATGTGGACGTCGTCCCCCCGCTTGGCGCCGAGTGCGGCGAGCTTGCGATCGACGCCCTCCTTCTTCAGGCGCGTCTGCAGCTGCGCGACCTCGCGATCGTCCTCGAGGTCGGTCTCCTGGATCCAGCGCTCGACCGAGCGGCCGCTGACCTCCCACCCGCCGTCGGCGCGGCGCACGACGGTGAACCGTGGGCGTCCGGGCCGCAACACGACCGTCGGCTGGTACTCGGCCTCGATCGTCGCGCCCTCCTGGGCGAGCAACCCGAGCCGCTCGAGCAGGTCGTCGACGCCGTCCCCGGTCATCGACGAGACCACGACGACCTCGCCCTCGAGCGCGGCGGCCGCGGCGCGTGCGTCCTCGACCAGGTCCGCCTTGGTCCCGGCGATGACCGCCGGGCGCGCCGCCAGCGTCTCGTCGTAGGCGGCGAGCTCCGCCCGCAGCACCCCGAGGTCGGCGGCCGGATCGGGCGCGGAGAGGTCGACCACCAGGACGAGCGCCCGGCACCGCACGACGTGCCGCAGGAACCGATGCCCCAGGCCTTTGCCCTCGGCGGCGCCCTCGATCAGACCGGGCACGTCGGCGACGACGAACCGGTCCGCGTCCATGCCCGCGACCCCGAGGTTGGGGGTCAGCGTCGTGAAGGGGTAGTCGGCGATCTTCGGCTTCGCGGCGGTCAGCCGCGACAGCAGGGTCGACTTGCCGGCGTTCGGCAGCCCCACGAGACCGACGTCGGCCACGGTGCGCAGCTCGAGCGCGATCGTGCGCACCTCGGCGCTCTCCCCCGGCTCGGCGAACCGCGGGGCACGGTTGCGCGAGCTGGTGAGCAACGAGTTCCCACGCCCGCCGCGTCCGCCCGCGGCCACGACCGCACGCGATCCCACGCCGGTCAGGTCGGCCACGAATCCCTCGTCGTCGAACACGACGGTGCCGTCGGGCACGGGCAGGACCAGGTCCTTGCCGCTGGCGCCGTCGCGTCTGGTCGAGCGCCCGTTGGCGCCGGGGGCCGCGCGCTGATGGGGGTGGTCCGCCAGCGACGACAGGTCGTGGATGCCCGCGGTGACCTCGAGGATCACCGACCCGCCGTTGCCGCCGCTGCCCCCGTCGGGACCGCCACGGGCCTTGTACGGCTCGGAGTGCATCGACACCGAGCCGTCCCCGCCCCGTCCGGAGGTCACGTACAGCGTGCATTCGTCCACGAAGGCCATGGGCATAGGGTAGGTGGTCGCGGACCGCCTGCGCGAGGAAGATGGTGCCGATGCCGCAGCCGATGATCGTGTGGATGGTGGAGCTGGAGCGCTCGCCCGACGACATCGAGGGAATGCTCACGCTCGACGAGCGTGCGTTGCGGTTCGAACGAACCGACGACGGCGGGGGTCGCACGATCGAGCTGACGCATGTCACCAAGGTCAAGCGGGTCGTCGGCTCACCGGTGTTCCTGGTCCACACCCTGGAGGAGGGCGTGAAGCGGGCCACCGCCTTCTACCTGTCGAAGCCGCCGCCGCTCGCCCCGGCCGGCCCACAGCCCGGCGAAGCGCCGCCGACGCTGATGTTCGGCAACCGCGGGCCGAAGCCGGCTTCCAAACGCAAGCAACGGCGTGCGAACGCGAGCTACCTGGCGAGTGCCTCGACCGAGCTCGGGCCGACGGCGAAAGAGTGGATGCTGGAGATCCGCGCGGCCGCGGCCGCCGCGCGCGGGGCCGGCGGCTAGGCCGGGATCGGCTCGACGACCGCGAACTTGCGGCCGCGAGACTCGCGGAAGGTCACGGTGCCGGGGCGTGTCGCGAACAGCGTGTCGTCGCCGCCCTTGCCGACGCCCTCACCGGGGTGGATCTTGGTGCCGCGCTGGCGCACGATGATCGAGCCCGCGGTGACCACCTGGCCGCCGTAGACCTTCGTACCGAGTCGCTTGGCGTTGGAATCGCGGCCGTTGCGAGACGAGCCGCCGCCCTTCTTGTGTGCCATAGGTCCTCCAGGCTACCAACGCTCAGCCGAGGCTGACTTCCGAGATCTCGAGCAACGTGTACTGCTGCCGGTGACCGTTCTTGCGCGAATACCCGGTCTTGGGCCGGTACTTCACGACCTTGACCTTGTCGCCCTTCGCCTCGCCGACGGCCTTCGCCGTCACCGTCGCCTTGGAGGCGGCAGCGCCGGCAAAGGTCTTCCCCGCGTCGTCGACGACGAGCAGCGGCGTGAAGGTCAGGGTCTCGTCGGGGCCGAGGAGCTTCTCGACCTCGATCACATCGCCGGCCTGCACCTTGTGCTGCTTGCCGCCCGTCTTGATGACCGCGTACATGGGGAGATCCTTTCAGTCCACGTCGTAGGTAAGGAGGATGCCCCGGCCTTCGCAGGTGGGGCAGGTCTCGGAGAACGATTCGACCAGGCCCGAGGATACCCGCTTGCGGGTGACCTGCATCAGGCCCAGCGGTCCGATCTCGAACACCTGCGAGCGCGTCTTGTCGATCGCCAGCGCATCGCGCATCGTGTCCTCGACCTGCTTCTTGTTCTTGTCGAGGAGCATGTCGATGAAGTCGACCACGATGATGCCGCCGATGTCGCGCAGACGCAGCTGGCGCGCCACCTCCCGGGCGGCCTCGAGGTTCGTGTTCACGACGGTTTCCTCGAGGTTGGTCTTGCCCACCGACTTGCCGGTGTTCACGTCGACGATCGTCATCGCCTCGGTGCGCTCGATGAACAGGTAGCCACCGGAGGGCAGCCACACCTTCTTGTCGAGCGCCTTGTGGATCTGCTCGACCAGTCGGTGCTCCTCGAACGCGGGAAGGGGACCCGTGTGCAGGGTCACCTTCTGCGCCAGATCGGGCGCGACCTCACGCAGGTAGCCGTGGATCTTGTCGTAGACGCGCTGGCTGTCGGTGACGAGCCCGCGGTACTCCTCGTCGGTGAACAGGTCGCGAACCACGCGAACGGTGAGCTCCGGCTCCTCGTACAGACCGGTCGGCGCCTTGCCCTTCTTCGCCTTGGACTGGATGTCGTTCCAGATGTCGAGCAGGCGGCGGAGATCGGTCTCGAGCTCTTCCTCGGTGGCGCCTTCGGCGGCCGTGCGCACGATCACGCCGTGCTCCGGGGGCTTCACGCGCTTCAGCAACGACTTGAGCCGCTTCCGCGCGTCGTCGCCCAGCCGGCGGCTGATGCCCTGCAGGTTCTGATTCGGCGCCAGCACGATGTAGCGGCCCGCGAGGCTCAGGTTGGCGGTCAGCCGCGCGCCCTTGCCCCCCATCGGGTCCTTCGTGACCTGCACCATGACCGCCTGGCCGGGCTTGAGCAGCTGCTCGATGCGCGGCGCGGGACCGTCGATGTCTTCGGGGCTGTAGTTGACCTCGCCGGCGTACAGCACGCCGTTTCGGCCGCGGCCGACGTCGACGAACGCGGCCTCCATGCCCGGAAGCACGTTCTGCACGCGCCCGAGGTAGACGTTGCCGACCATCGAGGTGGCGCCGGCGCGTGTCACGTAGTGCTGCACGAGCACGTCTTCCTCGAGGACCGCGATCTGATCGCGCTCACCGTGCTCCGTGATCACCATGAGCTTGTCGGTGATCCGCGGTGGCGGCACGATCGGGTCGCGACGACGACGGCCGTCTCGACCGGTGCGACTGCGTGTGTTTCGGATGCCCCGCGTGGGGCCACCCGCGGCGACCTGCTCCTCGATCGTCCTTGGCTTCGACGGCTTCCGCTGCGTGGTCTCGCCGCCGCTCTGGCCGCCACTCTGGCGCGCTGCGGCGTCGGCGCTGGCCGTTGCCGGTCGCGTCGACATCCGGCGTGGCGTCGTCTCGTTGGGTCGCCGCGGTCTCGCCGGCGAGGCCGTCGGCATCGTCGGCGTCGACCGTCGTGGGCTTCTTCCCTCCACGACCACGGCCCCCGCGGCGGCGGCGGCGCTTCTTCGGTCCCGTCGGGGAGCTCTCGCCTTCGGCGGCGTCCGGCGTGTTCCGATCGGTCGTCTCGTTCTCGGCGTCGCCGGTCTCGGTCTCGGTTGGCGGCGGCCTTCGGTTGCTGCTGGCGCGGCTGCGGGCGCGGCCGTGGCTGCTGCCTCGGCGCGGCCTCGCCGTCGGACGTCTCGTCCCGATCCGCTTCGGCTCCCTCGGTGGTCGTGCCCGCGGGGCGCGATCCGCCGCCGCGACCGCGGCCACCACGGCTTCGCCGGCGCCGGGGAGCGCCGGTGCCCGGCTCGCGTGTCTCGCCGTCGCCCGAGGGTGGATTCGACTCGTTCGTCGACGTCGTCTCAGGCTTCGGTGCGGGGACACGAGCCGTCCGCTCGGGCCGCTCGGTCGGTTGCGCTGTTGCCGCGCGCTCAGGCACTGGCTCAGGTGCGGGTGCCGGCGCGGGTGCGGGTTCGCGCACGGGTGCGGGCGGCGCGGCGCGGCGCGTGGCGGCTTCGCCGCAGGCGCCTTGGGCTCGACCTTCGGCTTCACCTGGACCTTGCCCCAGGTGGAGGCTCGCCTCGGCGAGTCCTCGGTCGGGGCAGAAGGCGGGGCGGCGGGTGCCGCCGGTGTGGTGTCTTGATCCATCGGTGGGATCACTCCTCTCGCGTTGCGCGAGGGGCGGGTGCACCAGGGGAACCGACCGGGACCAACGTCCGCCCATGGGCGGAACCGCTGGATCGTGCTGCATGAAGGCCCGCGCAGCGGGGGAACCCGCGCGCCGGGCGACGTGCTGTCTGCACTCGGTACGTTCCTTCGGCCTGGCGCTCGCAATCGGCCGCGGCGCCCTGATTGGCTGCCTGCGGCGATCGCGCGCCACCTCGACGATTGATCGCTACTCCCGCACGGGCGGAGGCTCCGGCCCGGCGGTCACATCTGCACCGAGGATACCAGCAGGGGTGGCCCCGACCGTGGAGCCGGAACCTGCCATTCCGCCCGGTGTGGGTCATCTGGCCGATATCGCTATCCCTTCGATGAACCCGTCATCGGCCGGGTAACGCTCCGGACGATGCCTGCCGATGCTTCCCCGGTGAGCGCGACCCAACCCCTCGGCGCCCCCGAGCGCATCCGCGTGCTCGTCGTCGACGACAACGACGGCTTCCGCGAGTCGCTGGTGTTCCTGCTGAGCGGCGAAGACCTCGAAGTGATCGGCCAGGCACGCTCGGGCGAAGAGGCGATCGAGCTCGTCCGACGGCTCGCCCCCGATGTCGTGCTGATGGACATCCGGATGCCCGACATGGACGGGATCGAGGCGACACGACGTCTGAAGGCCGCGCGACCCAACATCGGCGTGATCGCGCTCAGCAGCATGGAGGAGCAGCGCTCGATCCGCGACATGCTCGTTGCGGGCGCCACCGGCTACGTCTTGAAGGGCTCCGACTCCGACGCGATCGTGCACGCCGTGCGCGAAGCCGTGAGCGGTGGCGCGATGCTCTCCCCCGAGGTCACCCCCGTGGTGATCGAGGAGATGACCGATGCGCTGGACCGCGAACGCCGCCGCGCCCGGCAGCTGGAGCTCGCGCAAGAAGCCCTGTTGGAACGCGCCGCCCACCGCCAGCAGCTGATCGGGCGCGTCGGCCACGAGCTGCGTACGCCGGTCACCGTCATCCTCGGCATCGCCCAGACGATGCAGCGCGGACAGATGCCGCCGGCCGAGCTGGACGAGGCGCTGCAGGTGCTCGTCGAGCGCGCCGAGGGGCTGGCTCGACTGGTGCAACGGTTCGAGGCCGTGATCGAAGCGGGACTGACCGAGTGGCTGAACGTCAGCGAGCTGGTCGCGGAGGTGGCCGAACGCGATCCACGCATCGTCGTCGAGGTGCCGCGGGCGCCCGCGATGATCACCCTCAACCGCACCGCCGGGTTGCGGATCCTCGAGGAGCTCGTCGACAACGCGCTGGCCTTCAGTCCGGCCGACGGCGTCGTCACGCTTCGGGTCGATACCGAGGACGGCATCGCGGTCCGGGTGATCGATCAGGGCCCCGGCGTCGATGCGGACGCGGCGGCGCGGATCTTCGAGCCGCTGGAGCAGGCCGAGCAACTGCAGACGCGCCACCATCAGGGCATCGGGATCGGGCTGTCGCTCGCCCGCATGTCCGCGCACGCGATGGACGGCGACGTCGTCCTGGAGGACACCGGGCCTGAGGGCTCCACGTTCCTGTGGCGGATCGGGTCTTGACCCCTAGATGAAGCGGCGCATGTGGATGCTCTCGAGCATCCCCACGCCGGCGAAGCTCACCAGGATCGAGGTCCCGCCGTAGGACAGGAACGGCAGCGGGATGCCCGTGATGGGCATGATCCCGATCACCATCCCGATGTTCACGAACATCTGGACCGCGAACATCGAGGCGATGCCGGCCGCCACGTAGGTGCCGAACGGGTCCTTCGCCATCCACGCGATCCGGATCGCGCGCCACAGCAGCAGCGCGAACAGCGCGAGCAGCGCGATCGCCCCGAGGAACCCGAACTCCTCCCCCGCGACGGTGAAGATGAAGTCGGTGTGCTGCTCGGGCACGTAGTCCAGGTTGGTCTGGGTGCCGTTCAGATAGCCCTTCCCGGTCAGACCGCCGGAGCCGACCGCGATCAGGGACTGGTCGAGGTTGTAGCGCACATCGGCCGAGGCGTTCTGCGGGTCGAGGAACGCAACCAGGCGCGCGCGCTGATAGTTCTCGATCGCGTCGGTTTGGAACACCAGTCCGATCAGGACCACACCGACCGCCGTGAGGATGAGCAGATGCTTCAGCCGCGTGCCGGCCACGATCAGCATGCCCACGACGATCGCCGTGATGCCGATCGACGTCCCGATGTCGGGCTGCAGGAACACCAGGACGAGCGGGCACTGCGGCGAGCCCCAACAGCTTGAGCAGATCGGCGAGCGTCGGCACCGGCGTGCGCAGCTCCGACAGCACGGCGGCAAGCATGACGATCAGCGCGAGCTTGCAGAACTCCGATGGCGTGATCTGGATGCCGCCGAGCGCGAACCATCGCTGCGCGGTCCCGGTCGAGTCGGTGGACCCGATCCCCGGGATGCGAACGAGCACCAGCGCCAGCAGCGACGCCAGATAGATGAACCCGGCGTAGACCTTGAAGAACCGGTAGTCGACGCTCGACATCACCAGCAGCACGACGACCCCGAGACCGATCGTGAACGCCTGCTTGCTCACCCGGGCGAACGGGTCGAGCCCGTCCTGGCGGAGCGTCTGGTTCGTGGCCGAGTACAGCAGGAAGAGCCCGACCACCGAGAGCCCAAGGGTGATCACGATCAGCAGCCAGTCGACGTGGCGGATCGGCCGCCGTTCGTCCGCAAACGCGCGCCCCGCGACGACGTCCATCAGCGATCCGATGAGGTGCAGCTCGGCTGACTGGCGTCGTTGATCGTCGGGTAGAGCGCGTCGATCACCTGACGCGTGATCGGCGCTGCGGTCTGCCCGCCGAAGCCGCCCTGCTCGACCATCGTGACGATCACGTACTGCGGGTGGTCGGGGTCGGGACCCACCATCGAGGCGAACCACGACGTGTCCTGGAACCCGGTTCCGTTCCGCGGTCCCCGTCTTGCCGGCCACGGCGACCTGCGAGGTCGGGAACCCGGCGAAGGCGCACGCCGCGGTGCCGCCGGTCGACGACCACCCCACGGAGCGCCCCGCGGATATAGCCGAGCTCCTGGGGCGAGTACGGGATCGTGCGGTCGCAGCGACTGTCGACCCGTTTCGCCGTGGAACCGTCCGGCGCCAAGATCTGATCGACGAGGTGTGGACGGCACAGGTGGCCGCCGTTCGCGATCGCGGCGTAGGCCTGCGCGAGCTGCAGGGGCGTCACCTGGACGTAGCCCGAGCCGATCATCGTCAAGATGTCGCCACCGGGCACCCATCCATACGGGAACAAGCTCGATCCATCGGCGGCGCGTGCGGTCTCGGCCCATGCCGGGTCTGGCACGAGGCCCGTGGCCTCTGCAGGCAGATCGACACCCGTCGGCGACTCGAAGCCCCAGTCGTGGAGGTCCCGCTCCAGGAGATCGCCGTGCGTCCCGAGCGAGTTCTGCACGTACTGATCGTAGAAGTCGGCGCCGAAGGCATCGAACACCGTGTCGCACGAGACGACCAGCGCATGGCTGATGGTCATCCCACCGAGGTTCACGTCTGTCCAGTTGTTGAACACGGTCCCCGACTCGTCGCCCGGTTTCGTGTACGGCCCGTCACATGGGTAATACCCGGACATCGTCGCGAAGCCCTCCTTGATCGCCGTCAGCCCGGTGATCGACTTGAAGGTCGACCCCGGCTGATAGGTCAACTGGGTCGCGCGGTTGACCGACGGCGCGTTCGCGTTCTTCGTCAGGTACTTCTGCTGCTGCGGCGTCAGGCCGTGTACGTACCAGCTGGGGTCGAAGCCGGGGTTCGACACCATCGCGACGACGCCGCCGGTGTTCGCGTCGAGCACGACGACGGCGCCGGCGTTCGCCTGATAGGGACGGCCGTTCTGGTCGTGGTAGGCAGCCGCGCGTGCGACCATCCCCTCGGCGAGCGCTTTCTCGGCGAGCCGCTGGACCCGGGCATCCAACGCCAGGGCGAGATCGTCGCCCGGCGTCGGCGGGATCGTGCCGAGCGCTTGGATCGTCTCGCCGTCGGCGTTGACGATCAGCTTCTGCTTGCCCCGCTCGCCCCGCAGATACGGCTCGTAGACCGACTCCAAGCCGGTTGTGCCGATGATGTCGTTGGGTCCGTAGCCCTCCTTCTGGAGCGCCGCGTAGTGTTCCGCGTCGATCAAGCCGGTGTAGCCGAGCACTTGGGCGGCGAGCCGCCCGAACGGGTACGAACGCACCGCCGTCGACACGACCTGGACGCCGGGAAACTGCTTGCGGTGCTCCGCGATGTAGAAGCTGACCTCTTTCGGAACGAACTCGGCGACGGGGATCGCCTGGGAGGGCAGGAATCGCTTGTCCTGCAGCTTCGACACGATGTCGCCGACCGGGACGTTGGCAAGCTCGGCGACGCGGCCCGACGACGGCCTCGCCCTTGTCCCCCAGCTGATCCGGCGTGATGCGCACCTCGAGGCTCTCCTGGTTGACCACGAGCTTGCGGCCCTGTGCGTCATAGATCTGGCCACGCAGCGGATCCGTGTAGGCGAATCGCACGGAATTGCGCGTCGCTTCCTTGTCGAAGCCTTGCGTCGCAAGAACTTGGAGGAACCACAGCCGGGTCGACAACGCGATGAACATCAGCGCCACGAGCAACGCCAGGACGCGCAGACGCGACGAAGCCTTCTCCATTTAGAAACGCACCACCCTGCGAGGTCGGGATCCCTCAACTATGCGTCGCAGCAGGGGGTAAAGGATCGGTGTAAGCACCGCGTTGTACAAGCGCCGTCAGCAGCGCGACCCTCACGGCGTACGTGCACGCGTCGCCTCGAACTGCCCCAGCAGGAACGCGACGACCTCGTAGAACGCGATCCCGAGCGCGGTGCCGATCGCGACCACGATCGTCGGCACCAGCGGCGAGGGCGACACGATGTATTGGCGAGCCATCCCCACCGCGTAGCCGAGCAGCGTCAGGGTCAGCGCCGTGATCCCCTTCGGTTGGTTCAACAGCATGTCCTGGGTCAAGCCCGCAGACGAACCCGACGACGGCGCCTTCCGACGGACCTTCGAGCATCGCGATCACGATCGTCACGAGGAACAGCAGCTCCGGGCGCACGCCGAGCAGTCGGAGCTGCGCGAAGACGGTCGACTGCAGCAGCGCCGCGGTGATGACGATCGCCGCGATCGCAAGGACGCGGCGCGTCACGGAGTCGTATCTCCGGGTGGGGTCTGCAACACCAAGACGAACTCCAGCGACGAGAAGTCCACCGCCGGGCTGATCGACACGTCGGTGTCGAGCGCGTTCGAGCCCTCGTGCACCGACGAGACCTCCCCGATCAGGATGTTCGGCGGGTAGCGCCCCTGGTGACCGCCGATGTCGTACGTCACGGTGAAGACGTACTCCGGCTCGCCCTCCGGAAACGTCGTGCCGGCGGGGATGTCGGCCATCGTGAGGTCCAGATCCCCCTGGCCCCGCACGAGACCCGTCACGCCCGACGTTGCCAGAGCGCCGGCGACCTCGAAGTTGCGGTCGATCAACAGCTCGACGTCGGCCGAGATCGACGTCGTCGACACGACCTGGCCGACCAGTCTCGGCGAGTCCACGCTGCCCGTCACGACCGGTTGGCCGACGTGGATGCCATCGTTGGTGCCGCTGTCGATCGTGACGGTGTAGTCGAAGTTGGACAGACCCGTTGCCGATCACGACCGCCGGTACCGCCGTCGGATAGAGCGTGGTCTGCAGGTTGAGCAGATCGGCTATCCGTTGGAGCTCGGCCTGACGTGGCACGTCGCCGGCGATCCGGGTCTGGAGGTCGGCCACCTGCTGCTTCAGGTCCTGGTTCTCGCGCGCCAAGGCCGGCAGGTGCGCCAGCCCCGAGAAGAAGTCGCCCACGGGGCGCGTCGCGGTCGTCACGGCCTGCTGCATGGGCGCCATGAAGGTCTGCGCCGCACGACCCATGCTGGCCAGCGGCCCGGCGTCCCCCTGGCGGTAGTCGAGCGTGATGATCGCGAGCGAGACGGCGACCAGACCGACGACGAGGAGACGCGCGCTGCGGGAGCCCGAGCGGGAGGACACGCCGGGTTACCGCCGGCTGCTCGGGCTCACCAGGACGCGCTGGAGCACCTCGAATTCCTCGAGGCACTTACCGGAACCGAGCACGACCGCCTGCAACGGCATGTCGGAGATGCGGACCGGCATGCCGGTCTCGTGGCGGAGCCGCTTGTCCAGGCCGCGCAGCAAGGCGCCGCCGCCGGTCAGGACGATGCCGCGGTCCATGATGTCGGCCGCAAGTTCCGGGGGGGTGCGGTCCAGGGTGGTCTTGATCGAGTCGATGATCGCGTTCACCGGCTCCTCGATCGCGCGGCGGATCTCCTCGGCGCTGATCGTGATGGTCTTCGGCAGCCCGCTGACGAGGTCGCGGCCCTTGATCTCGGCGACGAGCTCCTCGGGCATCGGGAACACCGATGCGATCGCGAGCTTGATCGCCTCGGACGTGCGCTCGCCGAGCAGCAGCGAGTACTCCTTCTTGACGTGCTGGATGATCGCCTCGTCGAGCTCGTCGCCGCCGATGCGGATCGACGTCGACGTGACGATGCCGCCGAGCGAGATCACCGCGACCTCGGTCGTGCCACCGCCGATGTCGACGATCATGTTGCCGGTGGGCTCGTGGATCGGGAGCCCGGCGCCGATCGCGGCGGCCATCGGCTCCTCGATGATGTAGGCGCGACGGCTGCCCGCGGCGATCGTGGCCTCCTCCACCGCGCGCTGTTCGACGCCGGTGATGCCGCTCGGCACGCAGACGACCACGCGGGGCTTCGCGAGCAGGCGGCGCTTGTGCACGCGCTGGATGAAGTAGCGGAGCATCTTCTCGGTGACGTCGAAGTCGGCGATCACGCCGTCCTTGAGAGGCCGGACCGCCTGGATGTGGCTCGGCGTGCGGCCGATCATCCGCTTGGCCTCGGCGCCGACGGCGAGCACCGTGCCGGTCAGCGTGTTGATGGCGACGACCGAGGGCTCGTTGAGCACCACGCCACGACCTCGCACATAGACAAGGGTGTTCGCGGTTCCGAGATCGACCGCCATATCGCGGCCAAGGAACCCGAGAACCCCTTCCGTCCCTTGGGAAGGTCGGGACGTAGGGGAAGATGTGCGCTGCGCGCGTTCGGCCATGGGAACGGGGTCATTCAACAGGACCGGGCGTGACCCTGGCAACCGGAGGCGCCCGAAAGCACGCTTCCGTCACGCAGCGTCAGGGCGAAGCGGCAAACGCTCGGGTCGATCGCGGCGGGCGTACATGAACCCGATCGTTGCCCCGGAAAGCACGCCCAGAAGCAACCACACCGCGGGCGGCTGGATCAGAAGCCGTGCCCACCAGGCGTCGTCGTCCTTGGCGAACGCGAAGAAGATCATGAAGAAACCCCCGACGAGCGCGGCGAGCACTCCTGCGACCAGGCCCGCCACCGCCCCGATCGCGGCGCCGGCCAACGAGTGCACCCGGGTGGTCATCCTCAAAGCATCCGTCCCGGATCCGCAGAACGCAATACGCCGTCGGTCGAGGGTAGGCTGCGCCGCATGGCGTACGCGGTGATCTTCCCGGGGCAGGGATCGCAGTTCGTCGGGATGGCGGACCCATGGACGGAGCATCCTGCCGGGCTGGCGGTGCTGGAGGAGGCATCGACGGCCCTGGGACGTTCGATCGCCGAGGGGTGCCGTGACGAGGACGCGCTGGCGACCACGGCGTTCGTCCAGCCGGCCCTGTTGGCCTGCGACGTGGCGGCGTTCCGGGTGCTCCAAGCGGAAGGGCTGACGGATGTCGTCGGCGTCGCCGGACACTCGCTCGGGGAGTTCGCGGCGCTCGTTGCCGCCGACGCAGTTGCGCTGTCCGACGCGCTCGAGCTGGTTCTGATCCGTGGAGCGGCCATGCAGCGGGCCGGCGAGGAACGTCCGGGAGCGATGACCGCTCTGCTCGGTGTCGGCGCCGACGAGGCGGAGGCACTGTGCGCGGAGGTCCGCGGCGGCGACGTGTTGGTGGTGGCCAACCGCAACTCCCCCGCCCAGTCTGTGGTCAGCGGATCCGTCCCGGCGATCGAGCGGCTGGAGACCGCCGCGAAGGAACGCAAGACGCGGGCGGTGCGACTTGCAGGTCGCGGGCGCCTTCCACTCGGAGCTCATGCGCCCGGCGGTGCAGCCCGTCTTGGACGTGCTCGGGCGCATCGAGATCCGCGATCCCGTGATCCCGATCGCCGAGAACGTCACCGGAGAGCTCGTCACGGAGGCGGCGCGACTCCGCGAGCTGGTGGGTCAGCAGGTGGTCTCGCCCGTGTACTGGGAGACCGGCATCCGCAACCTGGCGGCCGCGGGCGCCACCACGTTCCTGGAGGCCGGGCCGGGCGAGGTGCTCACGAAGCTGATGAAACGGATCGACCCCGCACCCGCCGCGATCGCGATCTCCGACCCCGAGGCGGCCCGGAGCGCTCTCAACGCCTGAGCGCCCCATTCCGATATCCTCGGGCCCGTGACCAGACACGCCACGATCACCGGCGTCGGCTCGGTCCTTCCTCCCCGCCTCGTACCGAACACGTGGTTCGAGGACAAGGTCGAGACCTCCGACGCGTGGATCCGCGAGCGCACGGGCATCGAGGCCCGCCACTTCGCCGACGACGGCGTCGTGACCTCCGACCTGGCCGTGGACGCCGCGCGGATCGCCCTCGACACCGCGGGCATCTCGGCCGCGCAGGTGGACCTCATCGTGTGCGCGAGCGTGACGGGCGACACCCCCTTTCCCGCGACCGCGGTCTGGGTGCAGCAGAAGCTCGGCCTGTCGTGTCCGGCGTTCGACGTGAACGCCGCGTGCGCGGGCTTCTCCTACGGCCTGGCGACCGCGACCGGGTTCGTCCAGGCAGGCATGGCCGACACGGTGCTGTTGATCGGCGCCGAGGTCTTCAGCCGCATCCTGGACTTCCACGACCGGCAGACCTGCGTGCTGTTCGGCGACGGGGCGGGCGCCACCATCATCCAGGCGGCCGACCGCCCGGGCATCGAGGGCACCGTGCTGGGCGCCGACGGGACCGCCGCGGAGATCCTGATCATGCCCGGTGGTGGCTCACGCGAGCCGGCCACGGCCGACACGGTCGCCGCGCAGCGCCACCGCATCCAGATGCCGAACGGCCGCGAGGTCTTCAAGCGGGCGGTCACCGAGATGGCCGCGTCCTGCCGAGAGGTGCTCGAGAAGAACGGCCACACGCCCGAGGACGTCGACCTCCTGATCCCGCACCAGGCGAACGCGCGCATCATGACGGCCGTCGCCGAGCGGTTGCACATCCCACCCGAGAAGGCGGTGATCGACGTCTCGGACGTCGGCAACACCTCCGCCGCCTCGATCCCGATCGCGCTGGATCGCGCGTATCGCGCCGGCCGCATGCACGAGGGCGACCTGGTGGTGTTCACGTCATTCGGCGCCGGTCTCACCTGGGGCGCCACCGCGATGCGCTGGACGATGCCGGGGGTCACGACATGACATCGAAGATCGCCGTCGTCACGGGAGGCTCGCGCGGCATCGGCCGCGCGTGCGCCGTGGCGCTGGCCGAAGCAGGATGGACCGTGGCGATCGGCTATCGCTCGAACGAACAGGATGCCAAGGAGTCGCTCGAGGCGCTGGAGGCCGCGGGGACGCCGGGCCTTGCCGTCGTGCTCGACGTCACCGACGAGACCAGCATCACCGAGGCGTTCCGGCGCGTCACCGAGGAGGCCGGCCAGGTCACCGGGCTGGTGAACAACGCCGGGTTCTCCAAGGACGGACTGTTGCTTCGCTACCCCATGGATGTGTACCAGCGCACGATGGACACCAACCTGCGGGGTGCGTTCCTGTGCTCGAGCGCCGCGCTGCGCGGCATGCTCCGCCAGAAGTGGGGCCGCATCGTCAACGTGTCGAGCGCGGTGGCCCTGCACGGCAACGCGGGCCAGACCGTCTACGCGGCGACGAAGGCGGGCCTCGTCGGTATGACCAGGTCGCTGGCACGGGAGGTCGCGATGAAGGGCGTCACCGTGAACGCGATCTGCCCCGGGCTGCTCGACACCGACATGACCTCCCACCTGGACGACGCCGCGCGCGCGTACTACATCGACCAAACACCGCTCCAGCGTCCGGCACACCTCGAGGAGGTGTCGGCCGTCGTGCGGTTCCTGATGTCGGAGGAGGCGTCGTACGTGAACGGCGCCGTGCTCCCCGTCGACGGAGGGCTCACCGCGTAGCAAGCAGGCAGGCGGCCCGCTACCCTTGGCGGACCGCAGAGAACGAAAGGACAACAACCATGACCGACCGCGCCGAGATCGAGACCCGCGTTCGCAAGGTGCTCGCCGAGCAGCTCGCCGTCGACGAGGCACAGGTCGTGCCCGACGCGCGTTTCGCCGAGGACCTGAACGCCGACTCGCTCGACCTCGTGGAAGCCGTGCTCGCCCTCGAGGAGGAATGGGACATCGAGATCCCCGAGGACGAGATGGAGCAGATCAAGACCGTGGGCGCCGCCGTCGACATGGTCTCGACCAAGCTCGGGATCAGCTGACCCCGATGGGCGAACGCCCGCGCGTCGTCGTCACCGGCATCGGGCCGGTCACCCCGGTGGGCACCGGGGTGGACGACTTCTGGACCGGCATGACGTCCGGTCGCAACGGCGTTCGCACGATCACGCAGTTCGACACCTCCGACCTGCCCGTGACCGTTGCCGGTGAGGTCCCCGACTTCGTCGCGACCGACTTCCTGGACACGAAGGAGGCCCGTCGCACCGACCGCTTCTCGCAGTACGCGATCGCGGCGGGTTCGCTGGCCTGGGCCGACGCCGGCACGCCCGAGGTCGTCTCCGAACGCGCCGGCGTGATCTTCGCCACGGGCATCGGCGGCATCCAGACGATGCTCCAGCAGCACACGCGTGCTGTTGGAGAAAGGCCCGGGCCGCGTGTCGCCGTTCATGGTGCCGATGCTGATGGCCAACGCCGCGGCCGGGCACCTGGCGATGCGCTACGGCCTCACGGGCCACAACATGGCGACGTTGTCGGCGTGCGCTTCCTCGAACCACGCGATCGGTGAAGGCATGCGTTTGATCCGCGACGGCTATCTGGACCTGTGCATCGTGGGCGGCTCGGAGGCCGCCACGCACCCCCTGACGGTGGCCGCCTTCGCGCAGATGACGGCGCTGACGAAGAACCCCGATCCCGAGACCGCCTCGCGGCCCTTCGACGCGGACCGCAACGGCTTCGTCCTGTCCGAGGGAGGCGCGGCGATGATCCTCGAGTCCGAGGCGCACGCGAAGGCGCGGGGTGCCCGCATCTACGCGGAGGTCGCGGGGTACGGAGCCTCCGACGACGCCCACCACATCACCGCGCCGGACCCGAAGGGATCGGGCGCGACGCTCGCCATGCGCTGGGCGCTTCGCGACGCGGGCGCCGAGCCTGCGGACGTCAGCTACATCAACGCCCACGGCACCTCCACGCCGCTCAACGACGCGGCCGAGACGGTGGCGATCAAGGCCACGCTGGGTGAGGAGATCGCCCACACGGTGGCGGTCAGTTCGACCAAGTCGATGACCGGGCACATGCTCGGCGCCGCCGGTGCGGTCGAGGGCGCCGTGTGCGTCCTGGCGATCACGAACGGCAGGATCCCGCCCACCGTGCACTACGCGACGCCGGATCCCGACTGCGATCTCAACGTCACCCCGAACGACGCTCGCGACCTCGAGGTCACGCTGGCGCTGTCGAACTCGTTCGGATTCGGCGGTCAGAACGCCTGCGTCGCCTTCCGCGCGGTCGACGAGGCCTGACCTTCCGACGCTTCGTCGGCTGCTACGGTCCTGCTCCAGATGGAGGACCGGGACCCGATCCGCAGAGAGCACCTCGCCGCGGGCGCGATCTACGGCATCATCGCCTATCTCGCCATCCTGGTGCTGCTCGAAGAGGACCACACGGACCCCATGGATGCGATCGCGATCCTCGTCGGCAGCGCGATCGTGTATTGGCTCGCGCACGTGTACGCGCATCTCGTTCCGCGGATGGCGGCGGTCGGTCGGTTGCGCTCCGGACGTTTCTGGGAGACGGCCGCGGACCAGATCGGCGTCCTCTTGGTGGTCCTCGTTCCGGTCGTCCCGCTGTTCCTCGGCGTGGTCGGCATCCTGAGCGCCCCGACGGCGGTGCGCACGGCGATCGCGGCCGGCGTCGCGTCGCTCGGGGTGTTCGCGATCCGGGAAGCCCGCGCGGCGGGGCTCGGCTGGCGTCGGTCCCTCGTGATGGCCGCCGGCCTGGTGCTCGCAGGGGTCGCGCTCCTCTGGTTCGAGGTTTCGCTGCACTGACCGGGCAGCCGGTTCAGCCCTCGAAGGACCGGTACGCGATGCCGCCGTTCAGGGCGAAGGACTGGAACACGCCGTCGATCGGATCGCCGAAGCGCACCCGGCGCGGCGTGCGGGGGTCCCCCACGGCGAACCACTCGTCGTCGAGCGTCGTGAGCTCGAGCTCCTCGCCGTCGTCGGGCCACATCGCGTACAGCGATCCCCCTCGCTCGAAGACCCGCACGGTCGCGCCCCACGGGTCGTTGGACCGGTAGAAGCCGGCGTGGGCCGTCCAGCGCGTGTCGACGACGGGCTCGGGCGCGCCGTCCCGACGCAGGGCCGCCGGGCCATGGGTGAGCCCGACCACCGCGCCGGTGTCGTCGCGGACGGCGCGAAGCAGGTACCGGTCGAACGCGGGGTGCGGCACGGCGAACGCATCCGGCTCCGCCTCCCAGCGCTCCAGGCGCACCGCGAGCGGGCCTGCCCGCAGCACGAGACCACCGTCTTGCGGGTCGAGCTCCCAGCTGCGCTCGCCGCCCGCGTAGGACCCGGCCAGTTCCTGCGCGCCGGCCACCGCGTCGAGCGCGGGCGGGTGCTCGACGGGCGGAAGCGTCTCGCCCCGCAACGCCGCCGAGACCGCCGTCAGCGCGTACGTGGCGATCGCGTCCTTCGCCTCCTGGGATCCACCGCCGTTCATCGTGATCGCCACCGCGATCCCCTCGTCGGGCCAGATCTCGAGCAGCCCCGTGAAGCCGATGGTTCCCCCGCTATGGCGGATCACCCGTCGGCCGGTGGTCGACACGTCCCAGCCGTACCCGTAGCGCCAGGCGTCCTCGTCGGTGGCGACGTGCGGGCCGATCCATCGCGCGAATCGATCGGCGTCGAGCAGCGTCCCCTGCGTGCTGCGCCCGCCGTTCAGCACGATGCGGGCGTAGGCACACAGATCGGGCGCGGTCGACACGATCGAGCCGTCGGCGGTGTTCGAGGGCTGCCACGGGGCCGGCGCCAGCGGATGGTTGCGATGCGCGGGCCGGTCGTCCAGCAACGGCCCGTACCCGACCGCCGCGTCGGCGCGCACCTCCTGCGTGATGGCGGCGACCGTGTCGGTCAACCCCAGCGGGCCGATCAGGCGCTCGGTGAGGATGTCGTGGATCGGCATCCCGGTGACTGTCCTCCAGCGCGAACCCGACCAGCTTGTAGGCGAGGTTCGAATACCAGAACCGCTCGCCGGGCTGCCATCGTCGCCGGGAAGTCGCGCGCCCGCAGCGCGTCGATGCGCGACCACGGCGCGTGCTCGACGCCGATCATCAGCCCGCTCGTGTGGGTGAGGAGATCGTGCATCGTGATCGGCCCGAACGGTTCGGGCAGCCCGAGCCACGGCAGGATCTCGTTGATCGAGACGTCGAGGGCCAGCGTGCCCTTGGCTTCCTCCTGCAGCACGCAGAGCGCGGCCCAGGACTTCGAGATCGACCCGATCTGGAACCGCGTCTCGGGGCGGACGCCTCGGCCACCCGCCACCTCGGCGAAGCCGCGCACGACCGCCCCCAGGGTGTCGTGATCGTCGGTGACCGCGAGCGCCAGGCCCGCCGCATGCGTCAGCGGCAGGTGATGCTCGACCACCAGGCCGATCCGCTCGAACGCCTCCTCGAGCCCGGCCATCGATCTAGCCGAAGAAGAGCTGGAGCTCGCGGGCGGCCGACTCGGGCGAGTCCGAGCCGTGCACGATGTTCTTCGTCGATCAGGGTCGCGAAGTCCCCACGGATCGAGCCGGGCGGCGCCGCGACCGGGTTGGTCGGGCCCATCAGCGTGCGCCAGCAGGTGATCGCGTCCTCGCCGGTGATCTTGGCCACCACGACCGGCCCGCTCGTGATGAAGTCGACCAGCTCCCCGAAGAACGGCTTGTCGCGATGCTCGCCGTAGTGCGCCTCGGCGGTCGCGCGCTCGATCACGCGCAGATCCATCTGCTCGATCGTGAGCCCCTTCGTCTCGACGCGACGCAACACCTCCCCGACGAGGCCGCGGGCGACGCCGTCGGGCTTGACGATCAACAGCGTGGATTCGATGGCCATGGGGATGTCTCCTTCGAGGTCGGTCGCCGAAGTCTACCGGCGCGCTGCAGCCGCGCTCGCGCTGGGCTACGGTCGCTGTCCAACCGACGGGAGGGCTCGATGGAGATCAAACCGGGAATGTTCGTAGAGCACGGCGCGGCGGCCGCATGGGAGGCCGACCCCGAGGTGCCCGGCTCGATGATGGTCGAGCTCGTCGCGGACGGGCCGCTGCAGGCGGGCATGACGCGCATCGACGACGCCCCCGAGCCGATGCCGTGGACACCCCAGCAGCGAGAGGTCTTCGCGGTGCTCGAAGGATCGGTGCGGATCGTCTTTGCGGACGGCGACGACGTCACCCTCGGCGTCGGCGACGTCGGGACGATCCCGGCGGGACTCGCCACCACCTGGCACGTCTCGACCCCGTTCCGGGAGATGTGGGTGCTGGTCGAGGCCTGAGCGTCTCACCGCGTCGCGAGCGCACGCGTCGCGTCGGCCACCGTGAACAGGGAGCCCGTGATCAGCACCATGTCGCTCGGTGCCGCCGCCGCGCGCGCGGCCGCGATCGCCTCGGCGACACTGGCGAAGGCCTGCACGTCGGCGACCTCCACCTGCCGCGCCGCCGCCATGATCTCCTGCGTATCGGCGCTTCGCACCGAGTCGTTCCTGGCCGCGTAGACGACGTCGGCGATCGCGGCCAGCGGCGCCACCACGCCGAGCACGTCCTTGTTCGCGCTCACGGCCAGGACGAGGTGCAGCCGGTCCCATCGGAACGACTGCGCCAGGGCCTCGGCGAGCGCGGCCGCCCCCGCCGGGTTGTGGGCGCCGTCGAGGACGAGCGCGGGCTCCCGCCCGACCACCTCGAGCCGGCCGGGCGTCCGGATCGCCGCCAGCCCGGTTCGCAGCGCGTCCTCGTCGAGCGCGTGCCCGATCGATGCCTCGACCGCCACGACACCGGCGGCCGCGTTCAACGCCGCATACGAGCCGAAGACCGGGAGGTACAGGTCTTCGTACGTGGCGTGCGCCGTCCGCAACCCGAAGGACTGCCCGCCCACGGCGAGGAGCGGGTCGAGCACCTCCCAGTCCGGACCCTCGTGCAGCAGCGTGGCCCCCACCTCGTCGGCGCGACGGGCGAGCGTCACCGCGACCTCCGGCTCCTGGGAGCGGACGATGCCGACGGTCCCCTCCTTGATGATCCCCGCCTTCTCGCGCGCGATGTCGGTGAGGGTCGGTCCGAGCTCGGCGACGTGATCCATGGACGACGGGCGTCACGATCGCGACCTCGCTCGCGATCAGGTTCGTCGCGTCCCAGGAACCACCCATGCCCACCTCGAACACCCCGAGCGCGACGGGCTTGTCCGCGAACCAGAGGAACGCGAGAGCCGTGACGGCCTCGAAGTAGGTGACCTCCCCCATCCCCAGGCCATCGATCAGATCGAGGTAGGGCTCGAGGTGCTCCCACGCCTCGCCGAACTCCTCGGGGGTCATGTCGTCGCCGCAGATGGAGAACCGTTCGGTCACCTCGCGCAGGTGCGGCGAGAGGTAGGAGCCCGTCGGGAGCCCGCTGGCGCACGCGATCGCCGCGGCGGCCCGGGCGGCCGTGGACTTGCCGTTCGTGCCGGTCACATGGATCGTGGGATAGGTGCGCTCGGGATGGTCAAGGTAGTTGACCAATGCCGCGATGCGGTCGAGCGACGGGCCCGGCATGTGCTCGGGTTGGCGCGCCTCCAGCCTCGCGACGGCGTCCCCGTAGCGCATCAGGACGGCTCGGCCGGTGCGAGCTCGACCTCGATCGACGGCGTCGCGGCCTCCTCGTATGCGAACGCCTGGATCGACCCGGCCTCGCGAAGGTCGGCTTCCGTCGGGCGGAGCTTCGCCAGCCGCTCGGCGGTGTCGCGCACCGTCGCGAGACGCACCGGGGCCTTGAGCGAGACCTTCGCGAGCGCCTTCTCCTTGCGAACGGCGCCGAGCACCTCGGCGGCGATCGCGAAGACCTCCGGATCCGCGCCCTCCGCGTCGTGCAGCTCCTCGGCGGTCGGCCACGTCGTGCGATGCACCGACCCCTCGCGCCACCACGACCAGACCTCCTCGGTCACGTACGGGAGGAACGGCGCGAACGCGCGGACGAGCACATCGAGCGCCCGGCGAAGCGTCGCCACCGCGCTCGCCGAGCCCTCGGCGCCGTGCGCGCCGTACGCGCGCTGCTTGACCAGCTCGAGGTAATCGTCGGTGAACCCCCAGAACGACCGCTCCAGCAGATCGAGGGCCCGCGCGTGCTCGTAGTCCTCGAACGCCGCCGTCGCCTCGTGCACGACGCCGCGAAGACCGGCGAGCATCGAGCGGTCGACCGGCGCCACGATCGCACCGGGCTCACCGTCGAAGCTCAACACGAACTTCGAGGCGTTCAGCAACTTGATCGCGAGTCGCCGCCCGACCTTCATCTGTTGCTCGTCGATCGCCGCGTCGAATCCGAGCCGCGCGCTGGCCGCCCAATAGCGGACGGCATCGGCGCTGTGGCGTTCGAAGACCTCCGTCGGCACGACCACGTTTCCCTTGGACTTCGACATCTTCTTCCGGTCGGGATCCAACACGAAGCCGCTGATGGCCGCGTTCGTCCACGGGATGGTGTCGTGCTCGAGGTGCGACCGGAACACGGTGTAGAAGAGCCACGTGCGGATGATGTCGTGGGCCTGCGGACGAAGGTCCATCGGGAACAGCCGCGCGAAGAGGTCGGGGTCGTCCTCCCAGCCCGCGGCGATCTGCGGCGTCAACGAGGACGTCGCCCACGTGTCCATCACATCGGGGTCGCCGATGAAGCCTCCGGGCGCCCCGCGCTGTGCGTTCGTATAGCCCGCCGGCGCCGCTTCCTGCGGATCGATCGGCAGGTCGGCTTCGTCGGGCACGATCGGCTGGTCATAGCGCGGCTCCCCCTCCGCATCGAGCGGATACCAGACGGGAAAGGGCACGCCGAAGTACCGCTGCCGGCTGATCGCCCAATCCTGGTTCAGGCCCTCGACCCAGCTTGCGTAGCGAGCGCCCATGAACGTCGGGTGCCAGCGAAGCTCCCGCCCGCGGGCGAGTAGCGCCTCGCGGAAATCGAGCGTCTTGACGAACCACTGCCGGGAGGCGATCACCTCGAGGGGTCGATCGCCGTTCTCGTAGAACTTCACGGGGTGGCGAACGTGCTCGGGATCTCCCAGGAGATGGCCCGATTCCGTCAGGAGCTCGACGATGCGTCGCCGGGCCTGCTTCGCGCCCTTGCCCGCGAGCTCGGCCATGATGGCGTTCGCGGCCGCCGGGTCGCGCGACTCCCACCCGGGCTCGCCGAACCGCCCGGGGCTCAGCGTGCCGTCGCGGCGGAGCACCACCCGGGTCGGCAGACCCAGTGCCCGCCACCACGTCACGTCGGTGGCGTCCCCGAACGTGCAGATCATCGCGATGCCGGTGCCCTTCTCCGGGTCGGCCAGCTCGTGGGCGACCACGGGCACCGGCACACGGAACAGCGGCGTGTGCACGGTGGTCCCGACGAGCGACCGATACCGGTCGTCCTCGGGGTTCGCGACCAGCGCCACGCACGCGGGGATCAACTCGGGCCGTGACGTCTCGATCACGACCTGGCCGTCGTCGTCACGGTCGAACGCCACCCGGTGATAGTCGCCGTCGATCTCGCGATCCACGATCTCCGCCTGCGCGACGGCGGTCCGGAAGTCCACGTCCCACATGGTCGGGGCGTCGGCGGTGTAGGCGAGACCGCGTTGGAACAGCCGGAGGAACCCGCGTTGCGATGCCCGGCGCGATCGTTCGCCGATCGTCGTATACGTGTGCGACCAGTCGACCGAGAGCCCGAGCAGCCGGAACAGGTTCTCGAACGCCTTCTCGTCTTCGGCGGTGAGCCGCTCACAGAGCTCGATGAAGTTCGCGCGGCTGACGGGCACCGGATCGTCGTCGGGGCGCTCGAGCGTGGCGATGTCGAACCGCGGATCGTGCGGAAGCGAGGGGTCGCATCGCACGCCGAAGTAGTTCTGGACACGACGCTCCGTGGCCAGGCCGTTGTCGTCCCACCCCATCGGATAGAAGACCTCCTTGCCGCGCATCCGTTGGAAGCGCGCCATCAGGTCGGTGTGGGTGTAGCTCTCGACCGAGCCCAGGTGCAGCGTCCCGCTGGCGGTCGGCGGCGGGGTGTCGATCGAGTAGATCTCCTCGCGCTGCTTCGTGCGGTCGAAGCGATAGGTGCCGGCGGCCTCCCACCACTCCCCCCATTTGGCCTCGAGGCCGTCGAGCGAGGGTTTGTCCGGAACGTTCATGCCGTGAGTCTACGGAACCCGCTGCGCCGCTACGGGGAATGCGAAAGGGCGGCGCCGCGAAGCGGCGCCGCCCCCTGCGAGCGGTGCGGAAACGGATGGACCTACAGCGACATCATCGCCCGCTTCTTCTGCTCCTCGTACTCCTCCGCGGTGATCTTGCCCTCGTCGCGGAGCTTGGCGAGCTTGGCGACCTCGTCGGCCGGGGAGTACCCCTGGGCCCGACGCTGGGCCTCTTGCGCCTGCATCATCATCTCTTTGTCCTGCTCGGTCATCTTCGGCCGCGAGATCATGTAGATCAGGATCCCGATCAGCGGCAAGACGAAGATGAACAAGATCCACAGCGCTTTCGCGCCACCGCTGAGATCGTTGCGCCGGAAGATGTCCGCGAAGACCGCGATGAACATCCAGATCAGCATGAAGATGAAGAAGAAATAGATCATCGACAGAAGAACAGAGCCGACATTCCATTCGGTTGCGAGCACTGAACCACTCCCTTTCCAGTGTGCGGTCGATCCGCGTTGGGGAGCATAGCCATTTTTGTGCCCGATGCGCGACTCGACAGAGCCCCCGGCCATCGGCCGAGGGCTCTGTGGGTCGTTGCCGGGGAACGCTATTCGGCGACGATGTCGCGACCGTGGACGGTCAACGCCCAGATCACGCCGACATCGGCCACGATGAACAGCACACCCCACACGGGGTAGTACGGCAGCCACGCGAACACGCCGATCGCGCTGATCCCCGCGAAGATCACGCCGATCGTGCGGGCCCAGACCGCGCCCGTGAACAGCCCGAACCCCGCGAGCAGGATCAGGATGCCGAGGAGCAGATGGATCCACCCCCATTGCGTCGAGTCGAGCTTGAGGAAGTACCCGTCGCCGAGCTCGCCCGCGACGAGCACGTTGTCCTTCAGGATCGCCGAGAAACCCACGATCGCGTGCCAGATGCCGATCATGATCAACAGGAAGGCCGCGAAGTAGGTCCACCCGACCGCCCAGCCACTCGTCTCCCGCTGTTCCATTGAAGCCCCCTTTCTTTAGGTCGGGGATATCGTCCTCCAGGAAAGGCCCCGGTCAAGTCTCCTCGTCGAACTCCCTGAAGGCCACGCGCGTGACCCCAGCGATCCCCGCGTTCAGGAACTGCGCCGCAACCCACCCCCAGGCCAGTACGTAGAGCCACAACAGCACCACGATCGCGATGCCCAGCGCGCCGTACAGGTCGTTCGCGCGGCTGATCCTGTCGGCGAAGTACACCCCGGTCGCAAGCACCAGGCCGCGGACGACGACCCCGAAGAACAGAGCCCCGGGAATCACCGCCGGCCAGGGACGCCCGGCCCGCGGAAGCAGCGCCATCGCCAGCAGGGAGGCGCCGATCGTGACGAGGGCGACGAGCAGCCACAGCACGACCGACGCGGCGATGCTCCCGTGCAGGAGATGGCTCGCGAGGTAGCTGGCCGACCGACCCCGCGAACATGAACCCGGTGAACACGATCGCCCCGCGCGACGTCGAGACCTTGTTGGACGGCGGCTCGTCCCAGGCGATCCGCGACACGATCAGCAGCGCCGACACCGCACTGCGCGCGGCCCAGAGCATCAGCACCAGCCCCAGCAGGCGCGAGCCACCAGGCGTTCGCCTCCGACTGGCTCACCGCCTGGGCCACGGTGGCCGCGAGGGCGGCGCCCATCCCGAGATCGTGCGCGGCCTGCTCCGGCGTCTCCCCGCTGATGTCGACGAACGCGCCGATCACCGCGACGACGAGCAGCGCCGCCGGGATCAGGAACAGGAAGAGCCGATAGGCGAGACCGCCACTGAGGAGCGGGCCCCCACGCCGACGCATCCGCAGCCACGCCTGCCAGCCGATCTCGACCCACGTCCGGCGGCGGCGCTCCTGCTCGAATCGCTCGGCCGCCTTGCCTTCGAGCTCGACCGTCCGATCGCGAACGTGCGCCACCCGCTGCCGAACCGACGGCCGGGACGGCGGCGGCGGCTCGTCCGGCGGCTGCGTCGTCCCCGCCGGTTCATCGACCATCGTCGAAGGCTACGTCAGGCCGAGCACGTCGGCGCGCGCGGCTACGCCCTACACTCCCGGACCGATGGCCACCTCGATCCCGCGACGCGTCCTGCGCTTCGGCGCCGGCGCCGCCCTGTTCGGGGTCAGCTGGGCGGAAGCCCAAGCCGAAACGATGCCCGCCTACGAGGAGCGGGTGTTCCGCTGGGCGAACGGAGCCGACGACCGGTTGCGGATCCCCGTGCGCGCGATCATGCAAGCGGGCACGTTCGGCACCGTGCCGGCGGTGGCGGCCGTGGCCTTCCTCGCCGGTCGCAAGCGCCTGGCGATCACGGTGCTCGCCGCCGGCACCGCGGCCTGGTACGGGGCAAAGGCCGCGAAGCCGCTCGGCGGCAGGGAGCGCCCGCTGGGCATGCTCGGCGACGACGTCCGGCTTCGCGAGGGCATCCAGGGCGACCTCGGCTGGGTCTCCGGCCACACGTGCGTGGCGACGACCACGGCGTTCGTCCTGGCCGAGGAGCTGCCCGGCTGGACCAAGCCCTGGCTCGTCGCCATCGTCGCCATGACCGGGTTCGGCCGCATGTACGTGGGCGCGCACCTGCCCCACGACCTCGTGGGCGGCGCCGGCCTCGGGATGATGATCTCGGCCGTGACGCCGGGACCCCGCACCTCCTAGGCGGCGACCGCCGGCTCCTCGGCGGGCGGTCGGAGCACGCGCCAAGCCACGAACCCCAGCGCGGCCCCGATCAGGACGACGAGGAACGACCAGCCGATCGTCAGGTCGAACAGCCACAGGATCCCGACGGCCACGACGCCGATCCCGACGAGCACCGGCAGCCGGTGCGCCGCCACCCACGTCGAGGTCGGGCCCGCCTCCACCGAGCCGTCGGTGTGCACCGCGTTGCGCGCCAGATCGGCGACGCCCCGACGGAACGCGACGACCCACCCGTACGGGCCGGTCAGCAGCGCCACCACGACGGTCAGCAGAGCGAGCAGGAGGAACAGCCGCGTGTAGTCGAGGAACCACCCGACGAGCGCCTCGGCGATCGCCCGGACGGCGGCCTGGTTCTCAGGTTTCGCGATGTTGACGACGCTGTCCACCGAGGAGATGCCGAGGCGCCGTTCGATCACGGTGACCACGGCGATCGCGACCGCCAGCTGCAGGATCGTGCGTCGACGCCGCGGCGAGACCACAATGGCCACCACCATCGACAGGAAGAACAGCGCCACCAGTCCGAAGAGACCCTGACGGGCGGTGTTCACCGCGTACTGCAGCTTCGGCAGCTGGTCGGAGTTGAAGACGACGAGGGTGCCGAAGTCGGTGGGCAGCGTGACGCCCAGCGCGCTGTCCAGTTTCTGGATCGCCTCGGCGGGGATCATGTCGGGCGTGATCTCCGGCAGTGTGAGCTGGTGTCCGACCAGCTGGCTGATCGTCGCCGATGCGGACTGCAGGGCCTGGTTCACCAGCGGCAGGTAGTTCAACACCACTTGATCGCCCTGCACCTGCACCACGGTGCTGTCGTTCCGGAGCACGGCGATCACCTGAGCTTGGATCAGCCGATTCGCCTCGGTCCAGAACTGCCGGAACTGGTCGCTCGCGACGATCGCCTGCACCTGGTCCTGCACGAACCCCTGCACCGAACTCGTGATCGGCCCGGCAAGGAACGTCAGCTGCGGTGCCTTCTCGGTCAGGACCGCCGTGAGCTTGCCCTGCACGTCGAGGGCCTCGAACACGGCCGTCGTGATCTCCCGCGCGAGCGCCTCCTGGACCGCCGGGTCATCGGCGAGCGGGGCGACCACCGACAGGTAGGTATCGGCGTCGGCGATCGTGCGCCGCGCCCACGCGCCCGGCAGCGCCAGCGAGAAGCTCGCGACGGCCACGACGACGGCGAGGACCGCGGCGACGCCGCGCAGTCGATGCCGCTTCACGCCCTGCATACGCTCCACCTCCGACTCTGGAGGCGATCGCGCTCGGCGCGGAGCTGCTCGACGTCCTGCGCGTCGTCGCCGGTCGCCATGACTACCCTTCTTCCCTCCGGACCTCGAATGCGAGCACGATCTCCCCGATCCCTCGGAACAGCGCCATGAACCCCACAAAGATCAGGATCAGCTTCGCCTGCACCAGGTAGTACTGCTGCGACGCCCAGAACCCGAGCAGGATCTCCAGGATGCCCACGGCCAACCCCAGGCCCCACAACGGGCCCTTGGCCATGATGGACATGATCAGCGTCATCGACCCCTGGAGCACGAGCAGAAGCCCCAGCACGGATGCGAGCGCCCAGAACGCCTCCTTCGGCTGGAAGAAGCCCCAGAGCGCTCCGAACACGAACAGGATCCCGAGCAGGATGTGCGCCCATCGCCACGTGTCCACGACGGCCGACACGAAGAACTCGTTGATCGCGGCCGCAAGGAACAGCGCGCCGAGCAGGATCCCCACCGTGGTGATCGAGCTGATGTTGAACCGCAGTACCACCATCGCGATCAGCAGCCAGGCGATACCCGTGATCAGGAACAACCACCAAGGCATCGTCTGCGTGCGCGTTTTGACCTGGGCCATGGAACCCTCCCCTTCTTCCGGCTTGCGCTGCGTCGCAGCCCTCTAAGCATGAACGGTCACGGGCACCGCGTCCAATACGCCCCCCGGACGGCGGCTGCCGCCACGCATGGCGCCCCGCCATAGACTGCTGCCATGGCGACCTGCCCATCCTGCGGCGCAACGACAGCCGACGGTACGCGGTTCTGCCCGAACTGTGGTGCCGAGCTCGCCGCGCCGTGCGCCGCGTGCGGCTCGCCGCTGCCGGCCGATGCGGCCTTCTGCCCCGCGTGCGGGCAGGCGGTGGCGACCACCACTCGCGCCGGGGAGGAGCGGCGGCTCGTCACGATCGTGTTCGCCGACGTCACCGGGTCGACCGAGCTCGGCGAGCGCCTCGATCCCGAACGGTTCCGCGAGGTGATGCAGGCCTACGCGCAGGCGATGCGCGAGGAGATCGAGGCCGAGGGCGGGACGGTCGAGAAGTTCATCGGCGACGCCGTGATGGCGGCGTTCGGGGTGCCGACCGCACACGAGGACGACCCCGCACGCGCCCTGCGCGCCGGCGGGCGGATGCTCACGCGGCTGCGGGCGGTCAACGACGGTCTCCGCACCGCAGACGGTGTCGAGCTGCAGATCCGGATCGGGATCAACACCGGCGAGGTGCTCGCGACGCTCGATCCGGCGCCGGGCGAAGCGATGGTCACCGGCGACGCGGTGAACGTGGCGGCTCGGTTGGAAGCAGCTGCCGTGCCCGGCCAGATCGTCGTCGCGGAACGCACCGCCGCCTCGGTGCGCGGCTTCCTCTTCGAGGACCTCGGGTCGCTGGATCTGAAGGGAAAGGCTCGTCCGGTCCGCGCCTACGCCCTGGTCGAGGCGATCGCCGACGCACCGGAGCGAGGCGTCCCCGGTCTGCATGCGCCGATGATCGGACGCGACGACGAGCTCGCGCTCCTCCGCGCCGTGTTCGAGCGCGTGCTCGGCGAGTCCCGGCCCTCGATCGCCACCATCTACGGTGACGCGGGTCTCGGGAAGTCCCGGCTGACCGCCGAGTTCCTGACCTGGGCGGAGCGGACCGAGGCGTCGCCGCTCGTGCTGCGGGGGCGCTGCCTCCCGTACGGCGACGGCATCACCTACTGGCCGCTCGCCGAGATCCTCAAGGGGCACGCGGGCATCCTCGATTCGGACGGCACCGACGTCGCGGTCGAGAAGGTCCGCAAACTCAGCCGCGACCTGCTCACCGCCGACATGACGCCCGACCCCGCTCGATCGGCCGCCGCCCTCGCCTACACGATCGGTCTCGAGGATCCGGAGGTGTCGTTCCGGTCGCTCGATCCCAAGGACGTCCGCGACGAGGTGCACGAGGCGTGGCGGATCTTCTTCTCGGCGCTCGCGCGTGGCGGGCCCGTCATCGTGGTGATCGAGGACATCCACTGGGCCGACCCCGTGCTGCTCGACCTGCTCGACGAGCTGTCGTCGCGTGCGGACGGGCCGATCCTGCTCGTGTGCCCGTCACGGCCGGAGCTCACCTCGATCCGTCCCGCGTGGGGCGGCGGCGGGCGCAACGCGACCGCCGTCGTGCTCGATCCCCTCAGCGCCGAGGAGTCGGAGCTGTTGGTGCGATCGCTCCTCACCGTCGACGATCTGCCACCGTCGGTCCACGCGACGATCCTGGAGCGCGCCGAGGGGAACCCGTTCTACATCGAGGAGATCGTCCGACGTCTGATCGACGAGGGCGCCGTCGTCCAGACGGGCGAACGATGGCTCGCCACGGAGACGGTCGCGACGATCGAGATCCCTGACACGGTGCAGGGGGTCCTGGCGGCGCGCATCGATCTGCTCGACCCGGAGGACAAGCGCGTCGTCCAGGCCGCGGCCGTCGTCGGTCGCGCCTTCTGGCCTGGTCCCGTCGCCGAGCTCACCGGACTCGAGCCGTCGGCGATCCTCGAGCACCTGCGACACGCCGAAGACCGCGAGCTCGTGCGCTCGAAGTTCGGGTCCTCGATCGCGGGTCAGCAGGAGTACCTCTTCAAACACATCCTGACCCGCGACGTCGCCTACAGCTCGTTGCCACGCCGGGATCGCGCGCTCGCGCACCGAAAGGTCGCAGACTGGTTGCAGCGTAGCGCCAGCGAGCGAGCCTCCGAGTTCGCCGAATTGTTGGCGTACCACCTCGGCACCGCCGCCCGACTCGCGGCTGAGACGGGCGCGCCGGACGATGACTTGCGGGATGAGGCGATCCGGTGGCTCCGCGCCGCCTCGGACTCCGCGCGTCGACGCCTCGCTCTGCACAAGGCGGTCCGGCTCGCCGAGGAGGCGCTGGAGTTGTCCGAGACCGACCTGCAGCGTGCCGAGTCCCTCGAGACCCTGGGTGTGGCGCACTTCGACGGGTACACCGGCGACCCGGCGTTCCAGGCCTTCGTCGAAGCTGTGGAGATCCGGGTCCGCGGCGTGCCGGAGGACGGGCGATCGATCGCGCGGCTCGCCGGGTTCGCGTGTGAGATGCCGATCCGATGGCCCGGGTCGATGAAGGGGCGCTCCCCTCGGAATCGGAGGCCCAGGCGCTCATGGACATCGGGTTCGCAAACCTCCCGCCGGGCGATGGTGAGGAGCGCATCCGTCTGCTGTCGTTGCGGTCGGGATGGCTCTTCGCGTTCCCGAACGAGGACGCCACCGAGGAGGAGATGCAGGCGTTCGAGGACGCGGGCATCGCCGCGAGCGAGATCGCGGTCCGGCTCGGTCTGTGGGACCTTGCCTCCGGCGCGCTCGACAACGCAGGTGCGTCGCGCTGCAGCGTCGGCCGGTACGGCGCCGCGAAGACGTTGCACGACCGCCGGAGCGAAGTGATCCCGAACGTGACGAGCCTGCAGGAGCTCGGCGACTTCTACTCCGTCGGCGTCTGGATCGACGTCGAGCTTGGGCGGTACGACGAGGCGATCCGACACGCCGCCGATGGGCTGCGCGTGATCGGCGGTCGCGCACCGAGCGTCGAGATCCACACGCGCGCCTGGTTGGCCACCGCCCTGTGGCTGACCGGACGATGGGACGAATCGCTCGAGGAGACCGCCGCCGTCACGGAGCTGCTCGGCGACCAACGCGATGACCCTCCGTACTTCGCCATGCATACGTTCGGTGCGGCCGCCATGATCCATCAGGCGCGCGGCGAGCAGGCCGAGGCGCGGCGGCTGCTCGACACGCTGGCCAAGGCCGCCTCAGCTGTTCTCCGGACGGACGTACCCCTCCCTCGTGCGCGTGCTGGTCGAGCGAGGCGAGCTCGAACGGGCGTGGGCCGTCGAGCGACCGTGGAACTGGCGGGTGCACTGCACGGACGCCCTCTTTGCCGAATCGCAGCGAGTCGCCGCGAGCGCTCGATGGGACCTCGCGCCCGACCTCGTGGCGTCCATGCGCGAGCAGGCGGCGCTCGGACCGGCGCCGCTGCTGACGCCGGCAGCGGATCGGCTCGAGGGACGCGCGACGCTCGCCGCCGGCGACGACGCGACGGAGATGCCTCGGCGCCGCGGTGGCGGGCTTCGATGCGCTGGGCCTCCCGCACGAGCGAGCGCGGACGCAGCTGCACCTGGCCGAGGCGATGTCGCGCGGTCGGTCGCATCGATGCGGCCGCGGATGCCCTCGCGCGCGCCGCGATCACCTTCGAGGAACTCGGCGCGGTCGCCGACCTGGAACGGATCCGCCGGCTCGGCTAGCGGATCGCCCTGCCGCTGAACTGCAGGAGCATCTGGCCGGCGTCATCGGACAGCGAGAGCTGGTCGCCGTCGATGGTGAAGGACGCCGTGGCGTCGAGCGCGGCAAGGTACCCCTGTTCCTGCGTCGACACGTCCTGCTCGCACATCTTCCTCGTCGCGGCCAGCGGTCCGAACGTCAGCGAGGTGCCGCTCGCCTCGTACGTGCCGTGGTACGTGTTGCAGCCGCCCGACCCCGAGACCGTGCCCGCGTCGAACTGTGCCGTGACCCTCGTGCCGGCGATCGTGGACGAGACCGCCTGCGTGTCCGGCTTCGCGATCGTGGTCAACGTCCAGGCGGTCCCCTCGAGCGGGAGCGCCTCCGTTGGCGCCTGCGGCGTGAACGTGAGCGCGGCGGTGCCACCGGTCAGGACCAACCCGGTCTGGTTGCCGGTCACCTGGTAGCCCGTCACGTCGCCGAGCGCCGCGATATAGGCCGTCTCGAGGTCCATCAACGGCTGCTCGCAGGCCATCTGCGGTCGAGGCGATGGTCCGAGAAGGACAACGAGCCGGCGCTCGCGTCGGCCTCGTACCCGCCGCCGTAGCTGTTGCAGGCCGCTCGCCCCTGGACGTCGGTGCGCGTCGAAGGCGATGTCGATCCGCGCGCCCGTCGGCACCGTGTCGACCAACGTCATCATCGAGGCGTGATCGAGCACCCAGGTGACGCCCGGTGAGGTCGCCGCCGGTCGTCGCGCCGCCCGACGAGTCGTTCGCGCACGCGAACAGGGTCAGCAGCGCACAGGATGCGATCGCGACGCCGGCTCGGCGCATCAGGCGGTGCGCTGTTGCCGCTCGCCGCGAGGCTGCTTCTTCGTCTCGCGCGGCACGAGCGTCGGGTTCACGCCGGTCAGCACGACGTCGCGGTCCACGAGGCACTTCGTGACGTCCTCACGGGACGGCAGCTCGTACATCACGTTCAGCAGGACCTCTTCCATGATCGCGCGCAGGCCGCGCGCGCCGGTGCCCCGCTGGATCGCCTGCTCGGCGATCGCCCGCAGCGCCTCGTCGGTGAACTCGAGCTCGACCCCGTCGAACTCGAAGAACTTCTGATACTGCTTCACGTAGGCGTTCTTGGGCTGCGTGAGGATGTCGACGAGCGCGTTCTCGTCGAGGTTGTTCACGTGGGTGATGACCGGCAGGCGCCCGACGAACTCGGGGATCAACCCGAACTTGAGCAGGTCCTCGGGCAGCACGCCGGAGAACAGCTCGCCGATGTCCTTGTCCTCTCTGCTCGCGACGTTGGCGCCGAAGCCGACGCCCTTGCGCCCGATCCGCGACTCGATGATCTTGTCGAGCCCCGCGAAGGCGCCGCCACAGATGAACAGGATGTTCGTCGTGTCGATCTGGATGAACTCCTGGTGCGGGTGCTTGCGGCCTCCCTGGGGCGGCACGCTTGCCTGGGTGCCCTCGAGGATCTTGAGCAGCGCCTGCTGCACGCCCTCGCCGCTGACGTCGCGCGTGATCGACGGGTTCTCGGACTTGCGCGCGATCTTGTCGATCTCGTCGATGTAGATGATGCCGGTCTCGGCCTTCTTGACGTCGTAGTCGGCGTTCTGGATCAGCTTCAGCAGGATGTTCTCGACGTCCTCGCCGACATACCCGGCCTCGGTCAGCGCGGTGGCGTCGGCGATCGCGAAGGGCACGTTCAGCAACCGGGCGAGCGTCTGGGCCAGGTAGGTCTTCCCGCAACCGGTCGGACCCAGGATCATGATGTTGGACTTCTGGAGCTCGACCTCGCCGTCCTTCGCCCCGACCTGGATCCGCTTGTAGTGGTTGTAGACGGCGACGGACAGGACCTTCTTGGCCTGGTCCTGTCCGACCACGTATTCGTCGAGGAAGCCGAAGATCTCGGCGGGCTTCGGCAGCTCGTCGAGCTTCAGCTCGGCGGTCTCGGAGAGCTCCTCCTCGATGATCTCGTTGCACAGGTCGATGCACTCGTCGCAGATGTACACGCCGGGGCCGGCGATGAGCTTCTTCACCTGCTTCTGGCTCTTCCCGCAGAAGGAGCACTTCAGCAGGTCGGATTCCCCGAACTTCGCCATCTACCGCTGCCCTTTCGCGCCTCTCGCTCCCGCGCCGGCCCCGAGGGGCCCGCGCGCCGTGTCGGGGATTATCACGCGCCGTTGGAGCTGACGCCAGCTACCGAAGGCGTAATCCCTCTGCGGCTCAGGATGTCGTCGATCACGCCGTAATCCTTGGCCTCGTCGGCGGTGAGGATGAAGTCGCGATCCGTGTCCTTGCTGACCTTCTCGAGCGATTGGCCCGTGTGGGTCGCGATGATGTGCTCGAGGAGTGCGCGCAGGCGCATGATCTCCTTGGCCTGGATCTCGATGTCGACCGCCTGCCCCTGGGCACCGCCATGGGGCTGGTGGAGCAGGACGCGGGAGTTCGGCAGGGCGAAGCGCTTGCCCGGAGCGCCCGCAAGCAACAGCACGGCGGCCGCGGACGCTGCGAGGCCCATCACGATCGTGGAGACGTCGCACTTGATGTACTGCATCGTGTCGTAGATCGCGAGCAGCGCCGACACGTCGCCCCCGGGTGAGTTGATGTACAGGTTGATGTCCTTGTCGGGGTCCTCGGACTCCAGGTGCAGGAGCTGCGCCATGATGAGGTTGCCGACGTTGTCGTCGATCGGCGTGCCGAGGAAGACGATGCGGTCCTTCAGCAGGCGGGAGTAGATGTCGTATCCACGCTCGCCGCGGCTCGTCTGCTCGACGACCGTGGGCACCAAGTAGTTGTGCACGGGCTGGATGGTCATGGCTGTTCCTCCGTTTCCTCGTCGGCCGTCTCGGTCGACACTGCGGCGTCGGCGGCCTCCGGGCTCTCCTCAGTGACATCGGCACGCTCGACCAAGATGTCGAGCGCCTTCGAACGGATGATATCGCCGGCCAGCGTTACGATCTGCCCGGATCGGTCCAATTGCTTGGCCAGTTCCTTCGGATCGCGGTCATACGCCTGGGCCATCTGCCCGATCTGCACGCCCAACTCCTCGGCCGTGACCTCCAACTCTTCCGACCGTGCAACGCCTTCCAGCACGAGGTCGGCCTTGATGGCGCGCACGGCGTGGTCCCGGCTGTCCTCGGCGAGGCGGGCTCGATCCCAGCCCTGCAATTCCAACATCTGGTCCAACGAGATGCCGTACCGGGCCGCCTGCTCCTCCGCGTGGCGGACGCGGTGGGCGGTTTCGTCCTCGATCAGCGACTCGGGCAGGTCGACGTCGACCGTGTCGACCATCGCCGAGAGGGCGCGATCGCGCACCACGCCGTCGGCCTCTCGTTCCTTCACCTCGGTCAGCTTCTCGCGAAGGTCCTCGCGCAGCTCGGCGATCGTGTCGAACTCCGAAGCCGTCGAGGCGAACGCATCGTCGGGCTCGGGCAGGCGCAACGCCTTCACATCCTTGATCAGCACCCGGAACGACGCGCGGCCGGCGAGGTCCTCGCCGAAACGCTCCGCGGGAAGCTCCTCGTCGAACTCGACGATGTCGCCGGGCTTCGTGCCGAGCACCTTCGCGTCCATGGTCTCGCCGAACTCCCCCGACCCGACCGAGTAGAGATATTCGTCGCGGGTCAGCGCGTCGAGCGCCTCGCCGGCGCGCGTCGCCGTCATGCTCACGGTGAGCAGGTCGGTCTCCTGCGCGGGCCGCTCGACCGGCTCGAGCTCGGCGAACTGCCGCTGCAGGCGCTCGATCCAGGAGTCGATGTCGGCCTCGGTGGGCTCGGTCGCCGGCTTCACGACCTTGACGCCCTCGTACTGCTCCTTCGTGAGCTCCAGACGCGGCCGCACCTCGACCGTGGCCGTGAAGATGAACGACTTGCCGGGCTCGAGCTGCTCGACGTCGACCTCGGGATCGCCGATCGGCGCGAGGTCCTCGTCGCTGACGGCCTCGCGGAAGTACGTGGGCACGCTCTGGTGCACGAACTCCTCGAGCACGACCTCACGCCCGACCTGGGCGTCGATGATCGGCTTCGGGGCCTTGCCGGGCCGGAATCCGGGGATCTTGATCTCGCGCGCGATCGACCGGTAGGTGAGATCCAGATCCTTGTCGACCTGCTCGGAGGGAACTTCGATCGTCAGCTTGACGGTGTGTGTGTCGGTGCTCTCAACGGTGGTCTGCATGGTGGCGCCCAGGCTACCCGAGATCACCGCGCACGGACGCGAAACGCGCAGGCCAGACGCGCAAGTAGGCTGCCGCCCATGTACGAGGACGAGCTGGCGTTCGCGCAGACGCTCGCCGACCAGGCAGCGACGATCGCGATGGACCTGTTCGCCGACGAGGGCCTCGAGATCCGGCACAAGGCCGATCGCACCCTGGTGACCGCGGCCGACACCGCCATCGAACGGATGGTCCGCGCCAACGTGGAGCAGGCGTTCCCCGGCGACCGCGTCATGGGCGAGGAAGAGGGCGGCACGTTCGACGGCGCGGGCCGCGTGTGGATCGTCGACCCGATCGACGGCACCGCCAACTACGCACGCGCGATCCCGGTGTGGGCGACCCTGATCGCGCTCCAGGTCGACGGCGCGCTCGTGGTCGGTGTGGCCAGCGCGCCGGCGCTCGGCGAGCGGTATGCCGCGGCGCAGGGCCAGGGCGCCTCGATGAACGGGAAACGGATCCGCGTCAGCGACATCTCGCGCCTGGCCGACGCGCAGTTCCTCCACTCACAGCTCGACACGTTGCTCGGCGGCCCCCAGGGCTCGGCGACGCTGGAACTGCTGGCCGGATCCAACCGGGAACGCGGCTTCGGCGACTTCTGGGGGCACCTGCTGGTCGCGCGTGGCGCATCGGAGATCTGCATCGAGCCCTCGCTGGCGATCTGGGACTACGCGGCGCTCGTCCCGATCGTGGAAGAGGCCGGCGGGCGGATCACCGACTTCGCGGGTCGCCCTCCGCGGCACAAGGGAAGCGTGCTCACCACGAACGGCGCCCTGCACCGCGACGCGCTCCAACGGCTCGCGAACTAGGGCGCGCCGGCTACAGCTCGATGCGCTCGCCGGCGTCGACGGGGGCGTTGGCGAGCACCGCGTTCGCCGCGGCGACGTCCTGCACGCCCACACCGGTGAGGTCGCAGATCGTGAGCTGCGCCGCACTCGTGCGCCCGGGCTCCTCGCCCGCGCAGACCCGGCCGAGCGCCACCGCGCGGTCGGCCTGCTCCGTCGCGTGCTGCAGCTCGCCGAGGCGGCGGCACTGCTCGACCGAATCGACCACCAGGATGTCGGCGCGTCGCAGCAACGCCGGATCCAGCTCCTGCTTGCCCGCACCGTCGGAGCCCACCGCCGTGATGTGGGTGCCCGGCGCGATCCACGCCGCCTCGACGAGCGGCTCGCGTGCGGCCGTGGCGGTGATCACCACGCTCGCGCCGGTCACGGCCTCCTGCACCGAGTCCGACACCATGGCGCCGATATCGTGGGCGGCACGCATCGCACGATCCATGTCGCGGCCCCAGATCCGGATCTGGCCGAGCGCCGGTCGCACGCATCGAAGCGCCTCGACCTGTCGACGCGCCTGGATCCCGGTGCCGATCACCGCCACCACGTCGACGCGGTCGGGCGCGAGCCACCGGGCGGCCACGCCACCGGCCGCACCGGTGCGCAGGTCGGTCAGCAGCCCTCCGTCCAACAGGAAGGCGACGGGCGCCCCCGTCGCGGCGTCGAACACCAGCACGAGCCCGTCGATCGCCGCGGGATCCTCGGCGTAGAAGCCGCTGGCCACCTTGACGCGCAAAGGCCGGCGCGCCATGGATGTGGCCCGCCTTCACATGGATCTCGCCCTTGGCCTCGGGCACGTCGAGGTGGATCACGCTCGGCAGCTCGGCGCGACCGGCGCTGTACTCGACGAACGCGGCCTGCACGGCGTCGATACACGCCGCCATCGGCAAAGCGTCGCGCACATCGTCGCGTCGCAGGATCCGCACGCTGGTCATGCCGGGAGCCTGCCCGCCGGCCGCCCGTCGGTCAACCGCCACCATGGCCGAATGCGTGGACAAGCACTAGCCTTCGGCCATGGCCAAGATCGATCTGTTCGAGATGGAGCGGTACCAATCCAAGCACTGGCACGTGGTCGACTACGACCTGTCGGAATCCGGCGTCCTGCCGATGACGATCCGAGAGCTGCTCGGCCCCGCCGCCGACGCCGAGGCGTTCCTGCAGACCGGGCTCGGCTACCCGCTGTCCGAGGGCTCGCTCGAGTCGCGGGCCGCGATCGCGGATTGGTATCCGGACGCCACCGCCGACAACGTCTCGATGATGAACGGCGGGTCCGAGGCCAACCTGTTGACGCTGTGGTCGCTGCTGCGCGCGGACGATCGCCTGGCGTTCATGGTGCCGAACTACCTGCAGGGCCTCGGGCTCGGCGCCGTGTTCGGCCGTGGCGTCGACACCTTCCCGCTCGTGGCCGATGGCGAGCGGTGGGCGTTGGATCTCGAACGGCTCGAGCGCGCCGTGGGCAAGCGGACCAAGGTCATCATGCTCTGCAACCCGAACAACCCGACGGGCGCCGTCCTGACCGAGGGCGAGATGGAAGCCGTGATCGAGGTTGCGCAGCGGCGCGGCGCCTGGATCGTCGCCGACGAGATCTATCGCGGCGCCGAGGTCGACACCGATGCGACCACACCCACGTTCTGGGGCCGCTACGACAAGGTGGTCATCACCTCCGGGCTGTCCAAGGCGTTCGCGATGCCGGGGCTGCGGGTCGGCTGGACCGTGGCGCCCACCAAGGTGATCGAGCGGATCTGGCGCCATCACGACTACACGACGCTCACGCCGGGGCTCCTCAGCGACCGATTGACCGCCGTGGCGATGCAGCCCCAGGTCCGCGAGAACGTCCTGGCCCGCACCCGGGGGATCATCCGGGCGAACCTCCCTTCGCTCGAAGCGTGGATCGCCGGGCAGCCCGCGATGCGCTACCGACGCCCCGCCGCCGGCGCGATCGCGTTCGCAGAGGTGGACCTGCCGGTCGACACGCGGTATCTCGTCGAGCGGATCCGAACGGAACGCAGCGTGCTGCTGGTGCCCGGCGAGATGTTCGGCATCGACAACGGGATCCGCTTCAGCTTCGGCTACGACATCGAGCACACCCTGAAGGGCCTGGCGCTGGCCGGCGAGACGATCGAGGCCGTCGCGGCCAACGGCTAGACCCGCAGTCCTGACCTCGGGTCACCCAAGCCACGATCCGCGGGCGTAGGCTCGGGCGACGACCTGCGGCGATGGAGATCGGGATGGCCACTGACCAGAAGTCACGTCGACGGAGCGCGCGCGCCGAGGCCAAACGCGAACTGATCGTCGAAAGCGCGATGCGCCATTTCGCCCGGGATGGCTATCAGGGAGCCCGGATCGAGGACATCGCGACCGAGCTGCAGATCGCCAAGGGGTCCGTCTTCCAGCACTACGGCTCGAAGGCCGGCCTGTTCTTCGAGGCGTACAAGCGGGCGGTGTCGTCGCTCCCCGCCTGGCTCGACGCGCCCGATGAGATCAAGGAGGGCGGCTTCTTCGCGGTCGTGCGCTACTGGCTGGACCGGACCCAGCACCTGGTCGAGGAGGACTGGGTGCCCAACCGCGTCGTGCTGGTCGGCAACTACGGCACCGACCTCGAGCTCAAGCGCGAGCTGAACCGATTCCTGGTGAGCGAGGATCCCTACGGCACGCTCGAGTTCGTCGAATGGGGCCAGCAGCGCGGCGAGGTTCGCGCCGACCTCGACCTCGAGACGGTGGTGTCGCTCGTCGATTGGACGTCGAGCGCGATCCAGGACGCCCTCGTCACCGAGGAGCTCGACCCCGGGCTCTTCCACCGGTGGCGGAGTCAGCCGGAGCGCCAACGGGAACGGCTCGATCATTTCGCGGTGCTGCTGGAAAGCGCGCTCGGCGCCGGCGACGGGACGCCGCGCGCGGCCGTGGCCGCCGACGCGGGCTAACGCTTCCGGCGCTGCGCCTCGACGGCATCGTCGATCGTCACGGTTCGCTTGCGATAGTTGTGCAGCGCGAACCGATCGCACGTGGTTTCGGCCTGCGACTTCGCGTTCTTGCGCTCCTTCAGGTACCAGTGCATCCACTCGTGCAGATAGAGGAAGCGCAGGACCTCGCGCGGTGTGCGGAGCGTGATGCCCTCGGTCAGCCAGATGAACCGCATGCCTTTGCCCGGCCGCCGCTGCGCCCCGAACGGGATCACCTCCCCGAACGCCAGGAACGGCTCCGGGATCTGGATCGTGATCGTCTTTTCCTCGAAGTCGGTCCAGGCCGAGAGGTGCGGCTTGTCGCCGCGGTAGCGCAGCGGGATCACGTGGAGGCCGTAGCCCTCGGCGTGCGGGAAGCCCGCCAGGGCGCGGCGGATGGCCGCCGGGGTCAGCTCGTCGACGGTCGAGGTCACCTGCATGGCGGGCAGGGTACGCGGGCCGTCCGGAATCGCTGTCGGCGCTGCTAGCCTGCGTCGCCATGACTCGATACCGCGACCTGGGGCTCACGATCGGCCAGCTGCCGCCGGGGCCGAACAACGCCATCACCGACGTCGCCGGGGTGCGCGTCGGCACCGTGACCCTGATCGAGGGCGAGGGCCCCCTCGTGGTCGGCCAGGGCCCGGTGCGCACGGGCGTGACCGTGATCGTCCCGCACGACGCGATCGGCGACTCGCCGGTGTTCGCCGGCTGCCACACCCTGAACGGCAACGGCGAGATGACCGGGCTGGAGTGGGTCCGTGAGGCGGGCCAGCTCACGACGCCGATCGCGATCACGAACACGCACAGCGTCGGCATCGTGCGCGACGCGCTGGTGGCCGCGGACATGGCCACCCGCAGCGCCAGCGTGTCGTACTGGTCGCTCCCGGTCGTCGCCGAGACCTACGACGGCGGGCTGAACGACATCAACGGGATGCACGTGACCGCGGCGCACCTGCACCAGGCGTTGGCCGTCGCGGCGAGCGGACCGGTGCCCGAGGGTAGCGTCGGCGGCGGGACCGGCATGGTCTGTCACGAGTTCAAGGGCGGCACGGGCACGGCGTCGCGCATCGTGAACGGCTGGCGCGTCGGCGCGCTCGTGCAGGCCAACTACGGAGACCGCGAGCACCTCACGATCGACGGCGTGCCGGTCGGTCGCGAGCTGCCCCGCGCGGTGGTCCCGTCGGCGTGGGACGAGGAGGAGGCGATCGCGAGGCGCGGCGCCGGGTCGATCATCGTGATCCTCGCGACCGACGCGCCGATCCTGCCGCATCAGCTGACGCGGCTGGCGCAGCGGGCCGGCCTCGGGATCGCGCGCATGGGCGGCAGCGGCGCGCATTCCAGCGGCGACATCTTCCTGGCGTTCTCGACCGCCAACGGCGAGGCGTTGCACAGCTACAAAGAGGAGAGGCCGAACGACGCGGTCGCGGTGACGATGCTGCCGGACGAGGCGATGTCGGACCTGTTCTGGGGCGCGATCGAGTCGACCGAGGAGGCGATCTGCAACGCGTTGATCGCCGCGCAGACGATGGTCGGACGCGACGGCGTCACGGCGCACGCGCTGCCGCACGACGCGCTGGTCGAGATCATGACGCGATACGGCCGTGGTCCCCACGCCGACGTGCGGACTTGAGCGAACGGCCGGTTCGGCGCAGTATCGAAGACTATCGAACGAGCCAGGTTCACTCTGGGAGGGGTGTCGATGCTGGTGATGTTGGTGGCCTTGAACGCGTTCCTCTGGACGATGACCGGATTCAGTCTGTGCTGGGCGACGCATCGCCAGCGCGGTTTGGAGGCCGACCGGCTGGACACGGTCTGGCCGGACACGATCCCGGACTGGCTTGCCGACTGGGTGGACACCGACCCCAACGGGGTTGCGCCGCCAAAGCCGGAGCCTGTCGTCGAGTCGGTCGAGAACTGACGAGCGCCTCGGGTCAGCGAGATCCGGGGATCGGGTCACGTCTCGGACGTGAACGTCACAGAGCCCCACTTGAACGCGAGCGGCGAGTCGACGAACCACGTCTCGTTCGGGCTCGGGACGTGTTCGGCGTCCTGGTCGTCATACCGGTAGGTGAACGGCCCATCGATCTGCTCGCCCGGCTCGAGCCGGAGGTACCTGCCGTCCTGCCTGGTGATCGTGACCGGTTCGACGGATCGGTTGTGTATCGCGGAAACCTCGACGCTTGCTCTCATGGAGGGAGTATCGGCCCTCGGGGCGCCAGCTGGAGGAGCCTGCGTCGCGTCCGGATTCCTCTCGTCGGGGCGGCGGGATTCGAACCCGCGACCTCGTGCTCCCAAAGCACGCGCGCTAACCAAGCTGCGCTACGCCCCGAAGAGCTAAGCCTACCCTCGAAGGGATGCCCGCCGGGGGTACGCTGTTCGCCCATGGCATCCGAACGTTCCGCTGGTCCCTACATCGCGATCGCAGTGCTCGTCGTGCTGCTCGTCACGGCGGTCGGGTTCGTCGTCGCGATGTGGATGCGGCCGACCGTGGTGCCCGCCAGCGCGGTCGTGGCGACCGACCGGGTGCCGATCGCCTGCGCCGACGCACGAGCGGGACACCACCTGCTTCGACACGCAGATCGCCAATCAGGGCAGCGAGCCGAGCGGCTTCTCGTGCCAGGTGATCGCCTATGGCGACACGGCGGCCACCTTCTCGGACGGGGCGCCGACGAACGAGCTGACGCTCGGGCCGAACGAGTCCGCGCACATCGGCACGATCGTGACCGCGCACGGGGACGTGGAGCCGGTCGCGCCGCGCGTGCAGTGCGCGCCGGTCCAGACCTAGAGCTCGAACGCCCCGTCGCCCATCGGTCGGACTCCCCCGCCGACGTGCAGCAACCAGTCGTCGCCGTCGCGAGCGACCTCCACGTGCAGGAACGACGGCCGTCCGATCTGCTCGCCCTGCGCGATCAGCGCCGTGCCGGGAAGGCCCGCCAGTCCGTGGGTCGCGAGATACGCGGCCAGCGGCCCGGCGGCCGACCCCGTCGCCGGGTCCTCCCCGATCGTCGGGAACCGGTCGAACATCCGCGCGCGGATGTCGCCGTCACCCCTGACCGCGAAGAGGTAGAGCGACTCGGCGTTGTCGGCGAACGCGCACACCCGCTCGCACCCGCGGTCATCACGCGTGGCGCGGCGCAGCGCGTCGTCGTCGGCGACCGGCACCATGAGATGCGGTATCCCGGTCGACACCGGCACGATCGGCAACCCGTCGACGAGATCACCGAGTTCGAGCCCGGCGGCGGCGGCAACCGCCTTCCGATCGTCGACCTCCCGACCGAAGACGGGCGGAAGCTGCCGCATCACCGCACGGCCACCGTCGAGGTCGATCCGTACCGGGATGTCGCCGGCCGCGCAATGCTGCACCGTCTCGCTGCCGATCAGTCCTTCGCGCGCGAGCGTGAACGCCGTGCCGAGGGTCGGGTGGCCCGCGAACGGCAGCTCCACCTCCGGGGTGAAGATCCGGACGTCGTATCCGGTGGGGCGCACCGCCGTGACGAAGGTGGTCTCGGAGAACCCGATCTCCATCGCGAGGGCCTGCATCGTCTCGTCGTCGAGCCCGACCGGCACCTCCGGCACCACGCAGAGCTGGTTCCCGCCGAACGGAGCCTCGGCGAAGACGTCGACCAACCGGAAGGGCACGCGCATGGGTCCCAGCCTATCGGCGGTTTATGCTGGCTCGGTCCCGCGGGTGTAGCTCAATGGCAGAGTTCCAGCCTTCCAAGCTGGCTATGCGGGTTCGATTCCCGTCACCCGCTCTCGGTCACCGCCCCGCCCGGCGCTAGGCTTGCCGCACGCGCCGGTAGCTCAGCCCGGATAGAGCGAGGGACTTCTAATCCCGAGGTCGCAGGTTCAAATCCTGCCCGGCGCGCTGGAACTCGACCGACGTCGCCACAGGAAGACGCCGATCCAGATCGCCGCGATGATTCCCAGCGCGCAATGAACGAGCAGCACGCCCGCGAGACTCGGCCGCCCCAGTCGTGTGCATACGACGACGGATCCGAGTAGTCGATCGCGATCAGCTCCACGACCGCCCGCACGATGAAGAAGATGCCGACGATGACGCCAAGTGCGATGACCACCTTGCGCATGACTTCCCAGGGCCTCTGCTTGACCGCCGCTCTGAGCCGGCGACCTGATCCACAGCGTATCGACCCCTCTCGAGGTCGCAGGTTCACATCCTGCCCGGCGCGCTCAGGTGATGCTCCAGATGACGGTGACCGAGACCTTGGTCGAGATGTCGTGGGGCGGGACGACCGCAAGGTGCGCAGAGGTCATCGCGTACCCGGCCATCTGGTCGTAGTACGGCTGCGGCGACGATGGCGACCCGCCCTCGCGGATCTGGATCACGCCCGTGACCGCCGTGCCCGCCGCGCCGGCCAATGCGTCGGCCTTCTCGCGAGCGCTCGTCACCGCGGCCTCGAGGGCATTCGTCCGGACGCCGACCGGATCGGCCACCTGGAACCGGACACCGCGCACACTCGTCGCGCCGGCAGCCACGCCCTTCTGGATGGCGGGGCCGATGACGGCGAAGTCGTGGATCTTGACCTCGAGCGTCGCCGAGGCGTTGTAGACCGTCGCCTCGTCCGGCTGTCCACGGTTGATGGTCTGCGGCGAAAGACCGATGTTCGTCGTCTCCATGTCCTTCTCCTCGATCCCGAGGGCGGTCATCGCCGCGAGGACGTCGTTCATGATGCGGGAGCTCTCGTTCAGTGCGACGGTGCTGTCGGCGTTCTGGCTGTGCACGTTGAACGTGACGACGGCCTCGTCCGGCTTCGTGCTGACCGTTGCCGACGACGAGACCGTGATGCTGTGCGGCTTGGCGTTCGTCGGGGCGGCTTCCTGTCCCGACGCGCCGGTCACCAGCACGACCACCAGCGTTGCGGCGATGACGGCGACGATCACGGCGCCGCCACTCCAGGCACGATTGCTCATGGATTCCTCCTTCAGAAAGGGGTCATGGGTACATGCCGCGGCCCGCGGATCGGTGACATCGGGCCGCCACGCAAGATCGACGACCGTGAGAGCATCGAGGTATGCGGATCCTCGCCGCCACGCGAAATGGACTGCACGGGTTCGACGAACGAGGCAACGCCGGGCCCGTGGAGCACACCGGTCGCTCGGTGACTGCCGTCATGCGTGATGGCCCCGAGCTGTGGGCCCTGCTGGACGGCACCGAGGTCTGGCACGCGCCCGACGCCGAGTGGAGCGCGGTCGCCGGGATGCAGAACCTCGAATGCACGTGCATCGCGATGACCGACGCCGTCCTCGTCGGGACGACCGAGGCGCGGCTCTTCCGGCTGCAGGGCGATCGGCTCGAACCGGTCGTCGCCTTCGACGGCGCTGCCGGACGGGAGGAGTGGTACACCCCCTGGGGCGGACCGCCGGCAACCCGCTCGTTCACCGAGTGGGACGACGACGTCTTCGTCAACGTGCATGTCGGCGGGATCCTGCACACCGCCGACCGCGGGAACACCTGGAACCCGACGATCGACATCGACGCCGACGTCCACCAGGTGGCGATCACGCAAGAGCTCGTCCTCGCCGCGTGCGCCGGCGGGCTCGCGACGAGCGCCGACCGCGGTTCGACGTGGACCATGCGCAGCGATGGTCTCGACGCGCCCTACTCGAGAGCCGTCGCCGTGTGCGGTGACGCGGTGCTCGTGTCGGCATCGACCGGCCCCAGGGGCGGACGGGCCGCGGTCTATCGAGGCGGCCTCGGCGGCGGCTCGTTCGAACGGTGCACGGATGGCCTGCCCGCGTGGTTCGCGGACAACATCGACACCTACTGCCTCGATGCGTTGAACGACGGCTCGTTCGCGGCGTTCGGAACCGGCGACGGGCACCTGTTCGGTTCGGCGGACGTCGGGTCGACCTGGAGCGAGCTCGCCTCTGGGCTGCCGCCGATCCAGCACGTGCTGGTGGTGCCCGACTGAGGGCTACGGCACGGCGGACTCGAGCCGGTCGAGGAACGGCACCTGCGCCGCATTGAGCTTCTCGCGCGCCGTGGCCGTGTCGAACCACTCGACCCGGTCGATCTCGGGGAATGCCTGCAACCGGCCGGACCTCGGCGGCCACTCCATCTCGAAGGTGTTCGACACGGCGTCCGCGGGATCGAGGTCGCCTTCGAGCGCCCAGGCGAGCACGACCTTCCCGCCCTTCTGTCGGATCTCGCCGAGCTCGATCGTCGGGCCTTCCGGCGCGGGGTGACCGGTCTCTTCCGCGAACTCGCGCCGAGCGACCGCGAACGGTTCCTCCCCCGGTTCGATCTCGCCCTTCAGCACCGTCCAGTGACCGGCATCCTTGCCCGCGAAGAACGGACCGCCCGGATGGCCGAGCAAGACCTCGAGCGGTCCGTGTGACCGGCGCCAGAGCAGGATCCCGGCACTTCGACTCGATCGGGGCACCGCGCAAGCGTATCCGCGCGGCGAGAGCATCGCGGTTTGACCGGGGCGGCGGGCGCCGGGCATCCTACGGCCGTGTCGCTCGCCGATGTCATGCAACTGCTCCACGTGATCGCGGCCTTCGCGTTCGTGGCCGGCTTGGTCGGCCGCGACCTGATCCTCGGCGCCGCCCGTCGCGCCGACGATCTCCCGAAGATCCGGACCCTGCTCCACGCCTCTGAGCCGTTCGAACGACATCTCGTCCGGACCGGGTCGATGCTCGTGCTCGTGTTCGGGCTCCTGGCGTGGTGGACGGAGAAGCTCCCCCTGTGGGGCACGGGCGCGCGATGGGTGACCGTCTCGCTGATCGCGTTCGCCTCGATCATCCCGCTCGTGCCGTTGGTGTTCCTCCCGCGCGGAAAGGTCTTCGACGCCGCGTTGGTCGACGCGGAGGAGGCCGGGCACGTCACACCGGCGCTGACGGCGGCGTTTCACGACCCTGCGGTTGCGGCGGCTCGGTGGTACGAGCTCGGCGTCGTCGCCTTCATCATCGTGCTGATGGTGACGAAGCCCTTCTGAAGGCGCTCAGCGGAACTTGAAGTAGTTCCAGGAGCTGGTGGCCCCCAGGTGATCGCCGTCGCCGGCGAACACGCCGCGGACGCGATAGCGGTAACCCTTGGGCGCGTTGAGAAAGATCGCGGCGTCACCGTCACGCTCCATCTCATACGTGGCGGAGCCGAGGGGCCGCCACTTCCCGTTGCCGTAGTACTGCGCGACGGCGGTCCATTTCACGTTCGGATGCAGCGGCTTGAGCTTGACGTAGAAATACGAGGTGCAGCACGCGTAGACGGTGTAGTCGCCCTGCTTGACCCCCTTGCCGATCATCCGGCTGACCATCACCGCGTGCACCTGCACCCGGACGGCGGCGCTCTCGCTGCCGGCTCTCGCCGGCGTGACGAGGAACTCGGCCCGGTACCGCGTCTCGCCGCTCGGGCTGCACCGTGAGCGTCGCGACCCCGTCCGCCCCGACCTGGCGTGTGGCGATCGGGTTCCACGAGCCGCCCGAACGCCGCTCGAACACCACCTGCGAGCTTGGGTCCCCACCGGTGAGCGTCGCCCGAAGCGTGGTCGTCTCGCCGAACGTGATCGTGGGGTGCGACGCCTTCAGCGTCAGGCTCGTCGGGTTCTTCGTGACCTTGACCGACATCGTCGAGCTCTCCGACGCCTCGTGCGTCCCGTCGCCGCTGAACGACACGACGTAGTCGTACGTGCCCGAGGCCGCCGGGGTGTCGTGGAACACGAACGAGCCGCCGGCGCCGATGGCGACGTCGTCGTGCACCGTGGGGCCGGGGCCGGTTCTCGTCAGCGTCACCGAGCCGTTGCGCAGGCACCCTCCGTCCGGATCGTGGAACGTCCCGGAGATCGCGACGCTCCTGCCGACACGCATCGTGGATTTCGAGGCGACCGCGTGGATCGAGGTCGACAACAGCTCGGTCCCGGTGAGCTGGCGGTAGAGCCACGCGCCACCCGACGTGCCCGCGACATCGGCATCCACGAGATCGGCCGCGCCGTCCCCCGTGAGCTCCCCGATCGCCGTCGCCGGGTCGCCGCCCGGCGTGGTCTCGCTCGGGAACGAGCACGCCGCGCCCAGCCCGCCACCCGTTTGCTGCAGATAGATCTGCACGGATCCGTCCGTGCCGAAGGTCGCCAGGTCGGCGAGCCCGTCGTCGTTCAGATCCCCGACCTCCTTCGCGGAGACCGGCGCGGCGGCCATCGCCGCGGAGAACGACCCGAAGCCACCGGTTCCATCGGCGAGCGCCCAGGACAGCGCGTCGGCGTCGGTGATCACGAGGAGGTCGTCGTTCGTATCGGAGTCGACATCGGTCAAGGCCACGCCGGTCACCCCCGCGATCTCGACCGGCAGGGTCACGTCGGTGCGAGCGAACGAGTGGTCGACGCCGCTTTGCACGTACACCGGGATCGCGCCGGTCATCGCGCCGTCCAACGCGATGTCGTTCAGGCCGTCGTGATCGATGTCGCCGATCGACAGCCCGGTCGCGGGCGCATCCGCCTCGAGGATCGTGCCGGCGTCGAACGTGCCGTCGTTGTTCTGCGTCCGGACCCGTAGCTCCGTCTGGCCCGAGGTCGTGCGCGTGAACGCGAGGTCGTCAAGCCCGTCGCCGTTCAGGTCGGCGACCGCCAGATCGAGAACGGGGACCGGGCTCATCGTCGTGTCGGGCGCCGAGGGCAAGGCCCCGCCGGACTGCAGGAAGAGGTCGATGCCGGGCTGCGGAGCACCGACCCCGTCCACGCCGTCGACGGCCGCCACCGCCAGATCGCCGAACCCGTCGCCATCGAGATCGCCCACCGCCAGGCGGTACGCGTCGCTGTGTGCGCTCGGCGTCACCGTGAACGTCGGTGTGGTTGGCAGGGTCCCGGACAGGGGACCTTCGAACACGGCGACCGTGTACGCCTCGGCGCCGGCATCGGCACCGCGAGCCACGATCAGGTCGGGCGCGTCGTCACCGGTGACGTCGCCGACCGCCGTGGCGATCGTGGCCGGGCCGGTACCGCCGACCAGTGCGCTCTGGAATCGGGGATCGGGCACGGCCGCGCGAGCCGCCAGAGGCAGCGCAAGCAGGCTGATCGCCAGGCCGATCGCGGGGAAGCGACGCATCGTCGTCTCAGGGTAACGGGCAGAAGTCCGGCGCGGAACCGACGGACGAAGGGGGACCGTTCGGCGGGGGTCAGACCCGCGGATAGACGTATCCGTAGCCCTCGACGCCCAGGGCCCGGGTGGATTTCGAGTAGAGCCGCTGCCGCGGCAGCTCGCACCGGATGCCGCACTTCCCGCAGGTGAACGCCGTGTGCCATCGGGAGGGCACGGACTGGCGGTAGCCGCACTCGCCACAGGTCTCGAAGATGATCTCGGCGAAGCAGGACATGCACTGATACTTCACGGCTTCGTCGCCCACGGCGTTGGGCATCATGCAGTCCGGGCACGTCAGATACGCCATGGCAGACAGCATCGGCACGCAGTGCCCTGGCTGAAGAGTCTTGCGGGGCTCAGTCTGCGGACGGGTCGGGATGCGCCAGGATCTTGCTGGTCTGGGCCTCGCGGAACGCAACGAGGCGGGCCGACAGATCCGGATCGGACAGCGCGAGGATCGCGACCGCCAGCAGTGCGGCGTTGGTGGCCCCGGCCTTGCCGATCGCGAGCGTGCCGACGGGGATGCCCGCCGGCATCTGCACGGTCGACAACAGGGAGTCCATGCCGCCCAGCGCGCTGGTCTGCATCGGCACCCCGAGCACCGGCAGGTGCGTGTTGCCGGCCATGACGCCGGCCAGGTGTGCCGCGCCCCCTGCGCCGGCGATCAGAAGGCGCAAACCGCGCTCGGCGGCGGTTCGCGCGTACTCGGTGGCGGCATCGGGCGTGCGATGGGCGGACACCACCCGCGTTTCGCACTCGACGCCGAGCTCCTGCAACGTGTCGCAGGCGTGCTTCATGACCTCCCAATCCGAGCGGGAACCCATGATCACGCCGACCAATGGCTGACTCATGGGCGGCAGTTTACGGGTCGTCGCCCGTGGCGTCCCCGTCCTCATCGCCGGTCGCGATCTCGATACCGTCCGGGTCCGGGTCGACGACGTCGTAGGCGCGGCCCCACTCCACGACCGAGGCCTGGATCACGCCGGCAACGGGCAGCGCGAGGAACGCGAAGAGCAGCCCGCCGAGCGCCCCGCCGATCAGCGCCGCGGCGAAGGCGACCGCCGGATGCAACGACATCGTCTTGGCCGTCAGCCGCGGGCTCAGGAAGTAGTTCTCGAGCTGCTGGTAGACCACCACGTACCCCGCCGCCCAGACGCCGGCGCTCGTCGAGCTCAGGAACGCGACCAGGATCGGCGCCGCTCCCCCGATGTAGGTGCCGACGATCGGGATGAACTCCGAGACGATGCCTTCGAAGATCGCCAGAGGCGCGGCGAAGGGCACGTTGTTGAATCGCAGCACCAGATACATGCCGGTGCCGTTGATCACCGCGAGCAGCAGCCGCGAGTAGAAGTACCCGCCGGTCTGCTCGATCGCCTTCTCCCACACGAACAGCACGCGCTCCTGTCGTTCGGGGCGCATCCGCGACAGGATCGCGCGCCGCAGCTTCGGGCCCTCCGCCACGAAATAGAACGTGAACAGGCCCGACCGTCGCAATGCGAAACAGTATCCCGAGGATCGACGTCGCGACCCCGAGCACGAGCACACCGGCCACGTTCTGGGCGGCCGCGATCACACGATCGGCGTTCGCGCGGAGCTCGGTGATCAGGTTCTCGGTCGACAGATCGAACCCGAGGTGTCGCAGCCACCCCGCGAGCGTGTCGACCAACGACGGTGCGCTCACGACGAGCTGCTTGAAGCCGCTCACCACGGCGGGAACGATCAGCGCGGCGAGCAGCACCATCGCGAGGAGCAGGATCACGAAGATCAGGCCGGTGGCCATCCCGCGCTTCCACCCGCGCTTCGCGAACCAGTCGACCGCCGGCTCGAGCGCGAAGGACAGGAACAGCGCCATCCCGATCGTGGTCAGGAAACTCGTGAGCTGTCCGAGCAACCAGAGCACCGCGACCACCGTCAGCGCGGCGCCAACCAGAACGAAGTAGAGCCTGCGGCCGCTCATCTTGACCGCGTCGGGCACCCAGGCGGGCATCGACACGTGTCGGGTCGAACGGGCGTCGCTCACCCGGCGAGGCTACCCCGGTCCCCCGCCCGACTCACGCACCTGGGCGAAGCTACTGAGAGATCGCCGCGGCCATCGACTCGAAGTTGTCGACGTAGCGCTGGGCGTCCTCGTCGCTCATCACGATCGAGGTGGTCCAGCTCTCCCATTTCGAGCCGGGGCTCTTGAAGACACCGCGGTTGAGCTGCCAGAGCCACGCCAGCTGCGGGATCCGATCGTCGATCTCCCAGAGGTCGCGGTACTCGTGGATCGGGGTCAGGCTCCAGTCGATCGAGCCCTTGGCGCCGAGCGTCTTCATCGAGGCCGGCAGGTGATACCGGTCGATCACGTCGTCGCAACGGCGCAGGATCGTGTTGATCTCGTCCAGCCGGACGTAGGCGTCCTTGACGAGGACCTCCTGGAGATTGACCTTGGCGGCCGCCATCGTCAGCGGGTTGCCGTTGAACGTGCCGACCTGCTCGATGTCGCCGGCGATCACGCCGGCCATCGCCTCCTCGGTGCCGCCGATCGCACCGCACGGCAGCCCGGCGCCGAGCGCCTTGGCGAAGGCCACCAGATCGGGCTGCACGCCGAAGGCCTCGATCGCGCCGCCCCACGCGACGGTGAAGCCGGTCTTCACCTCGTCGTAGGCGAACAACGCGCCGTGCGTGTGACAGACCTCCTTCAAGCCGTCGAGGTAGCCGGGGTCCGGCAGCACCACCCCGCAGTTCGTCATGACCGGCTCGATGATCATGCCGGCGATCTCGTCGCCACGCTCGGCGAAGACCTGCTGCGCCGCCTCGAGGTCGTTGAACGGCACGTTGACGATCCAGTCGGTCGTGCCGGGGATCAGACCTTTCGTCTGCGGCACCGACGTCGGATGCTCCCGCGGGCCGGCCTTGTCCGGCGGGGGGAACACGCTGACCATCAGCGCGTCGTGATGGCCGTGGTAGGTGCCCTCGATCTTGACGACCAGGTCACGGCCGCTCGATGCGCGCATGATGCGGACGACGTCCAGCGTCGCCTCGGTGCCCGAGTTGCCGAAGCGCCAGTACGGCAGACCGGTGCGCTCCGCCAGCTGCTCGGCGACGGGCAGGGCGTCCTCGGTCGGCTGCGCGAAATGGGTGCCGAGCGTGACGCGCTTCTGCACCGCCTCGACGATCTTCGGATGGGCATGCCCCATCACCATCACGCCGTAGCCGTTGTGGTAGTCGACGTACTCGTTGCCGTCGATGTCCCAGACGTGCGCGCCGAGGCCGCGATCGACGTAGATCGGGTGCGGCGGCCACATCTGCCACGACGAGGACACGCCGCCGGGCAGGTGCACCTTGGCTTCGTCGCGGTAGGCCAGGCTGCGCGCGTGCTTCTCGTCGAGCGCCGCGACCTCGCGCTTCGTCAGTTCCTCGACCAGACCGATGTCGATCTGGACGATCTCGTCGTCCGCCACGTCAGACCCTTCTCGCAGATGAGCTCAGGAGGTTACCGCTGCGGCGAACTCTTCGAAGTTCGCGATGTAGCGACCCGCGTCGTCCTCGGTGTGCGCCACCGACAGCGTCCACGTCTCCTGCTTGGTCCACGGAGACTTGAACACACCGCGGTTCTGCTGCATCAGCCAGGCGAGATAGGTGATGCGCTCGTCGATGCCGACGGCGTCGCGGTACTCGCGCACGGGCTGCGTCGAGTAGATGACCGAGCCCTTCGCGCCGAGACCGGTGACGTGGCAGGGCAGACCGTAGGACTCGACGACCGAGGCGAGCCCGTCCTGCATCACCTTGTCGATCCGGTTGAAGTGCTCGTACACCTCGGGCACCAGCACCTCGGTCAACGCCGCACGGCTCGCGGCCATCGTGAGCGGGTTGCCGTTGAACGTGCCCGCCATGTCGTACTCGCCGCGGATGACCGGGCCGTAGAGCTCCTCGGTCGACCCGATGGCACCGCACGGCGTGCCGCCGCCGATCGCCTTGGCCAGACAGATGATGTCGGGCACGACGCCGAAGACCTCGGTCGCGCCGCCGTAGGCGAGCGTCGCGCCGGTCTTCACTTCGTCGAAGGCGAGATAGGCGCCGTTGGCGTGGCAGAGATCCTTCAGGCCCTGCAGGTAGTCGGGTTCCGGCAGGATCACGCCGCAGTTCATCATCGCCGGCTCGACGATCATGCCGGCGATCGCGCCGGGGTTCTCGTCGAAGGCGCGCTTCACCTCCGCCAGGTCGTTGAACGGGACGACGCGGACCAGATCCGCAAAGGCCTGTGGGATGCCCATCGCCTGGTGCACGGTCACGGGGTGCTCGCGCGGACCGATCTCGGAGCGATCCGGCGCGACGCTGAACATGATCGAGTCGTGGTGCCCGTGATAGGAGCCCTCGATCTTGATGATCTTGTCGCGCCCGGTGTTGGCCCGCATCAACCGGATCGCCTCGAGCGTCGTCTCGGTGCCGGAGTTGGCGAAGCGCCACAGCGGCAGCTTGAACCGATCGGACAGGTTCTCGCCGATCACGTCGAGGTCTTTCGTGGGTTGCGCGAAATGCGTGCCGCGGGCCGCCTGCTTCTGCAGGGCCTCGACGATCTTGGGGTGTGCGTGCCCGACGACCATGGCGCCGTAGCCCAGATGGAAGTCGATGTACTCGTTGCCGTCGATGTCCCAGAGGCGGTTGCCCCGTCCGTGATCGGCGAAGATCGCGTGCGGCGGAGAGTCCTGCCAGCTCGACGCGACGCCGCCGGCGACGTGACGGTCCGCGATCGCCCGGTAGGCGATGCTCTCCGCGTGCTTGGGTTCGAGGGTCGCCTCTTCGTTCGCGATCAGTTCGTCGATCTTGTCGAGATCGAACTCGGTGATAGCCATGGTGGAACTCGCCTCCTGGGGCCGCTCGGGTCGGTGTGGGTTTGAACGGCCGTTCAGGATTGTGCCCGATGGGCGGGTCGAAAGGCAAGCCTGGCCGGTCCGGGGCGGCCCGTTGGTATCGTGAAACACGCACGACCCCGGTCGTGCGCGTGGCGGCCGTAGCTCAGTCGGTTAGAGCGCCTGGTTGTGGTCCAGGAGGTCGCGGGTTCGATTCCCGTCGGTCGCCCTTCAGATTCACCAGCTCTCCTGCCGATGGCTCCTGGGAGGAATCCATCGAGGGGGATCGATGACACAGCCACTCGAGCCATTGCGCATGCTTTCGACCCTGCGCGCACACGGCGTCGACTTCGTACTCGTCGGCGACACCGCCATGGCCGCCCGGGGTGGCCCGATCGACTTCGAGGCCGTGGAGATCTGTATCCCGGAGGACGCGCAGAACCTGCGACGGGTGTGCTTGGCGCTGCAGACGCTGGGCGCGATACCCGTCGGCCCCGACGCCGCCGACCGGAGCTCGTATGACACCACCGCCGGCGGGCTCGACGTGATCGAGCTTCGCCAGGGGTTCGCCGACCTCACCGCCCGCGCATCCGACGAGGACCTGGGCAGCGGGCTCGTCGCCCGCGTGGCATCGATGGCCGACCTCACGGAGATGGCGAAGAGCTCCGGCGACCTGGCCGTCGCGGTGACGTTGATCGCGTTGGAAAGCGACGACGAGCCGAGCTCGGACGAACATGTCTCCGCCGAACATCGCCCGATCGTGCGCCGCTCGATCGAGCACGAGGACGAGTTCGGGCCCACACGAGAGGTCCGCTCGGGGCCGCGCTGGGTCGACCGGCTGCTGATCCGCCTCGAGGGCGTCGACGACTTCCTGTCGCGCGCCGTCTACCGGGACGAACACGAGATCCGCTCCTGACGCGCAGCTGTTTCGAGCGTGCCCAGTTGGTATCCTGCGGCGGGCCTCTAGCTCAATTGGCAGAGCAACGGACTCTTAATCCGCAGGTTCGGGGTTCGAGTCCCCGGGGGCCCACCACTTCCGGTCTAGACCGTGATGCGACTCTCGGAAGAACAGTCCGGATACGAGAACGTGGCGAACGACGAGTCGCCCAGGCGATAGTAGACCGGGATCTCGTTGTTGGTGCCCGCCAGTTGTACGCACAACCCGACCGGTGCCGGTTCGTCATTCCGGAACCAAATGAACCCGACGATCAGAAGGCCCGCGAGAACCACGAGCATGATGCGATCCGTCATCTCACTCATCCCGGAGATTCTTAACCATCACGACACGACTGGCAATCTGCCTGGTGTTCGCTCAGCAGGTCGTCGGATGGGCTGAACGGCCCGAGTTGAACGGGACTAGCGCACGACCGTGGGCGGGGGAACCACAACGCTTCGCTTCGGGGACTTTGTCGCGATCTCGCCCAGCACACGAGAGACTCTGCGCCGAGCCACCGGTGCGAGCATCAGCAGTTGGATGATGTCTGCCACTTCGCCGCCGCTCTCGGCGCGATAGCGCATCAGCGATCGAACGACGGTGTCTCTATCAACTTGGTCGCCGGTGATTACACGGCTTAGGAGGTCGCGAGACTTCGGCGTCATGCCCTCAAGTTCGGAACGAAGATCCTCGTCCACGTCCCCACCCTACACGGGTGAAGGTCGGGCGTGGCTCGGGGCAAGCTCCGTACACGGGACCCAGGGCAGCGGATTCATCCAAGACAGGGGTACAGCAAGCGGCCGATTCGCCCGATGTCACATGCATGACAGGCCACCTGCAACAGACGTTCCGAGAGTGGGTGCGCAAGGGCATGCCCGATCCGGTCCCCTCCTTTGCGGAGCTGCGGGACAGCACCATGTATCTCCCCCGAGACGTGATCGACGTCTTGGCCGAGAAACGCGGGCTGTCGGAAGTGCGCACCTACGGACAAGCGGTACGGCAACTTGGCGTCGAGCGGTCCCTCGGGGCCGCCTAGCCAGGCCACGCGGATGGCGCGCATACTCGTCATCGAAGACGAGACCGTGATCGCCCAGGTCATCCGGCTGCTCTTGGAGCCACAAGGTCACGACGTCTTGATCGCGGACGATGGCTCTCGGGGCTTCGCCGCGGCGCAGCGTCAGGCCATCGATCTCATCATTCTGGACCTGATGATGCCCGTCATGGATGGGTTCTCCGTGCTCGAAGCGCTTCGCGGCAACGAGCGGACCGCCTCGATCCCGGTCATGGTCCTCTCGGCGAGAAGCGATGACGAGACGCAACGCCGGTGCCAGGAATTCGGTGTCGAGACGTTCCTTCAGAAGCCCTTTGAGTCCGAGGACCTCATCCGAGCGGTGGAGAACCTGGTCGTGTCGCCCGCCCCGTAGCGTCGCCAGCGAATGGCCTACCCAAGGTTCGGTATCGGCCGATTGGGGGTCGCGGCCATCGGCCGATGTGGGGACACGGCCGGCTGGTCGATGCTGCACGAGATGAAAACCGCAGGAGGTGATCGGATGCGAGCGAAGCTCTCAGGGTTGAAGCACCTGCTGTACACGGCAGCGGCGTTGACCACGTTGGCGCTCGCGGCCGGTGCCCGGTTCAAGCCGCGCTAAAGCGGCCCACCCGGTCATCGACCGGAAAGGAAGGAGATCTCATGCTCAAGAAGATCATGTACTCCCTCGGAGCGCTGGCGATGCTGGCGATGGCCGTGGGTGCGGGCTTCAAGCCCAACTAAGCCAGGAACTGCAGCGTCGAGGCCCTCGGGTCCGTCGGTTCCGCCGGCGGTCCCGAGGGCCTCGCTGCGTTCCGGTCGCCCGAGTGCGTCAGGCCGGCGGGGGCAGCAGCGGAATGCCGAGCGCCCCCAGTGCCTCCCAGAGCACCGTCAGACGTACGGCGTCGGTTTCGGTTCCACCTTCGATCCTCGACGGAAGGTGGATCGCCAAGGGCCGCGGTTTCAGGTGGTCATGGATCCCGTTCATCAACGCGTCCCATTGCTCGACCATGGGCCCGGTGATGTGGACGTGGAGAGCGGATCCGTCGCGTTCGATCGACCAAGGCACGAACGCGTTCATACCCCTTGTCACGCTGCAGAGCAATTGTTTTGGCAGAGGGAAACGCCCGAGGACGACTCAGTTCGGCGGCAGCGACCGCCAGCACAGGATGCGGTCTCCCTTCCTCGTGATCACGACCGTCGCGTCGCTGCACGTGCCCTCGCGATGCGCGCCCGCCGGGCCGACGTCCTCGACGAAGACGTCGGCGACGGGGTCCGCGCATTCGGCGGGCACGACGTCGCTCGGCGTGATCGTTCCGCACCGCGGTGCGCCGAACTGATCGGGCGTGAGCAGCAGGACCCGCATCCGTGGCGACGAGATCAGCCCGTTCCCGCTGCGCTCGAGCGGGAGCTGCACGCCGCTTTGCGCTTGCCGCCCCGGCGTGTCGACCGTGCTGGGCCGGACCGCGGCGGTTGAGCGGGGCGCGTCGGACGTGTGTCGCCGACGAGCGCCCCCACGGCGACGATGACGAACGCCGCCAGCGCGACCACCGTCCTGCGGCGACGGACCCGTCGACGTTCGCGATCGACCTCCGGGTCGCGATGGATGCGTTCGATCGATCCGTCGGGCACCATCTCGACCAGATAGCTCTGCAGGAGTCGCTCCTGGACCGGCGCGGCGGGTGGGAGCGTTCGACCCTCCGCGTGCGGCTCGCAGAGCGGGAACAGCCGGGCCGGTGCCGACGGATCGCGGTCGACCCGAGTCGCCGGCTCCCCCATCCCCTGGCCGAGGCACCTGACGCACACGAGGCGGAGCCGCGACGGATAGGCGATCGCCGCCCGGTACCCGCGGCGGTGCTCGGCCACCCGTCCCCACAACGACACCTGCCCGATGGCGGCGCCGGCGATCCTGCCGAGGCGCGCGAGCTCCTCGGGCTCGGCCCCCGCGTACACGCCGCACGAGCACAGACGCCCAGGCGCCGCATGGCGTCGACGCGGGCACGTGGCGACGAACGGCGCGGCGGGCTCCCAGGTCTCCGCCCTGGTGAGGGAGGAAAGCCGCAGCTCGCCGTCGAGCTCCACGACGCTCCACGCCCGCCAGCCGTCGACCGCCTCCGGCGAGAGGGGCACCGCCCGCAGGGTCCGGAACGCTCGCATCCACTCATCTTCACCCCGAGCCTCCGATCGAGCGAGCCCCGCACCTCTGTGCCCGGGAAGCGAGGTTCGTGCTTGCGGGCCGTCGGTCGGGGAAGATGCTGCACATGACCGACGCCGGCACCACGCTCGCGCGCATGCTTCCGGGGTCTCGGACGACGGTGCGTTTCTTCTCCTCGGCCTCCGATGCAAGGCGCTCGCGTCGCCCGACGGACGCCGTGCTGTTCGCGGGGTGCGCGCTCACCGTGGGTCTCGTCACCGTCGCGAGCGCGACGTCGTCGCTCGCAGGGAGCATCGCCGCCGTCGTCCAGGCCCTCCCCGGCTTGGTCGGCTGGTTCTGGGAGCTGTGCGACACGCTGGTCGTCGTCTGGGCGCTGGTGATCGTCGGCGTCACCGTCTGCAGCACCGGCCGTCTCTCGCTGTTCCGCGATCAGGCGCTGGCGGTCGTGCTGGCGCTCGGAGCCGGTGCCCTCGTGCTCGAGGACGGGGTGACCGTGGCGAGCGGGCTCACGGCCGGCGGTCCGGCGACGATCTACCCGGCGCTGCGGCTCGCGCTGTCGGTCGCCATCCTGGCCACCTCCTCGCCACACCTCGGGCGGCCGATCCGCCGGGTGGGTCGGTGGCTCATCGTGCTGGCCTCGTTCTCGGCGGTCGCCCTGGGGATCTCGACGGTGCTGGGCGTGGTCGCCGGGCTCGCGCTGGGCGGGGGCGCTGCCGCGATCGTCCATCTGCTGTTTGGCTCGCCGGGCGGGGTCCCCACGATCGACACCGTCCGAACCGCGCTGGCGGAGATGGGAGTCCCGGTCGCCGACATGACGATCGAGGGGCTCGCGCCGCGCGGCGTCGCACTGCTGCGCGCGACCGACGTCGACGGACGCGACCTGACCGTCAAGGTGTTCGGCCGCGACGCGCGCGACGGCCAACTCGTGAACGTCCTGTGGGCCTACCTCTGGTATCGGGATGAAGCCCCCTTCCTGACGCTGAGCCGGCTTCGACTCGTCGAGCACGAGGCGTTCCTGACGCTGCTGGCGGAACGAGCCGGCGTCCCCGTCTTGCCGGTGCGGGCGGCGGGCATGGCCGAAGAGGACGCCGTCATCGTGCTCGACGCGCTGGGCGACCCGGTCGCCGAACGGGATGACGATGCGATCACCGACACGTACCTCGGCCAAGCCTGGCGATCGATCGGCTCGTTGCACGAGGCCGGGATCGCGCACGGGGCGCTCGACGATCTGCATCTCGTCGTCCTGTCCGACGGCGGCGCCGCGATCGGCACGTTCAACCGCGCCGCCGCCGCCGCGAGCCCGGCCCAGCTGGCCACCGACCGGGCCCAGTTGCTGGTCACGACGGCACTCCACGTCGGGCCGACGCGCGCGATCGCGGCGGCGCGGACCGCGCTCGGGATCGACGGCCTCGCGACGGTGCTGCCGTTCCTCCAATCGGCGGCCCTGACGAGGCCGATCCGCGCCGGCCTCAAGGCGTCGCCGACCCTGCTCGACGATCTTCGAAGCGCGACGGCCGCGGCCGCCGACACCGAGGTGCCGAAGCTCGAGCCGCTCCGGCGCGTGACCCTCGGATCGGCGCTCATCGTGCTCGTGGTCGTGTTCGCCGCGTGGGCGATCATCACGGCGATCTCGCACGTGGGCCTTGCCTCGCTCCTCGATGAGCTCCAGCAAGCGGACAGCGTCTGGCTGTGGACCGCGCTGCTCTTCTCCCAGTCGATCTGGATCTCCGAGGCGTTCTCCACGTTGGGCGCGTGCCCACGCCCGCTGCGGCTCGGGCCGGTGATCGGGTTGCAGTTCGCGATCCGGTTCATCGCGTTGGCCGTGCCGAGCTCGGCGGGACGGGTCGCGCTGAACGTCCGCTTCTTCCAGCGCGCGGGGCTCGCCACGTCGCCCGCGATCGCGGTCGGGCTGGTCGACAGCCTCGCGGGCTTCGTCGTGCAGGTGTTCCTGTTGCTCGTGATCTGGCTGGCGGGCCTGGGAACGCTCACCCTGTCGCTCAGCGGGGTCTCGATCGACCTCAACAGCGAGGTGGTGCTGGCGATCGTGATCGCCGGGGTGATCGGCATCGCCGTGCTCGTCATGATCCCGAAGGTGCGTCGGGCGATCCGTCCCCGGCTGAGCGAGGCCGCCGAGGCGCTGCAGGTGTTGCGGGTGCCGACGAAGGTGCTGCAGCTGTTCGGGGGCAACCTCGTGGCGCAGGTCCTGATGGCGATGACGCTCGGCATGTGTCTGCGCGCCTTCGGCGCGCAGACGTCGCTGGTCGAATCTGATCCTGATCAACACCTTGGCGAGCCTGTTCTCCGGTGTGATGCCGGTGCCGGGTGGGATCGGCGTGATGGAGGCGGCGCTCGCCTGGGGTCTGGTCGCCGCCGGCATCCCCGAGCCCACCGCGATCGCGACCGCGATGTCGTTCCGGATCGTGACCTTCTACCTGCCGCCGATCTGGGGCGCGTACGCCTTGCGCGTGTTGCGGCGCCGCGAATACCTCTAGAGGCGCAGGACCCCGACCCCGTCGATCGACTCGATCGAGGCGCCGTACGGTGCGGAGAGGGCTCGCGAGCCGCGCGACGATCTCCTCGGCGACGGGTGGGTTCGCGGCGCGCGGCACCCCGCTGACGGTCACCGAGGCTCCGAACCCCAGATCCACGGGGTGCAGACGCACGTCGAGCCCGTCGCCGAACACGACCTCGGCCAGCACGGCACGAAAGACCCACGGGTCGGCAAAGCCATCCTGGTTCAACAGGGCGAGGAGCTCCGCCTCGGTGGCGTGTGCCGGGTCGGGCGCGCGGTCGCCCATCGCCGCGCGCGTGCGCTCCCAGAAGTCGAGCGACAGCGGCCCGCCGACATCGCTCCACACGAAGTTCCCGAGGCCGTAGAGGATCGGGCGCCCGGCGTACACCTCGACGGGGGCCACCACGTGCGGTCCGCTGATCACGACCACATCGGCCCCGGCGTCGATCGCGGCGTGCGCGAGGCCGCGGAGGTGCGGCATCGGGCGGGCGGGGTCGCGGTCTCCTTCGTGCGCGTGGACCGCGAACACCGCGACATCGGCCTGCTGCCGCCCCTGGCGCACCGCACGCATCGCCGCGGCCACATCCTCCTCCACGGGCTCGTACGCGACGGCGACCTCGGCGCCTTCGGTGAATCGGGTGCGGAACAGGCGGAGGCCTTCCTCGCCCAGCATCCATTCGCCCGCCGCGTCGCTCATCCGGTCGTGGACCGCCCGCAGCGCCGCATGCGCCTCGGGTGGCACGGTGACGCTCGCTCGGAGGCGGATCGCGTGCACGCCGGGGCGCGGCGGCAACCCCGCGAACGCGTCGAGCGCCGGGGCGACGTCCACCGGCGAGGGGGACGTCGTCGCGCTCACCAGGGCGACCCGCCCGCGGGGCGTCTCGAGGAACCGCGGCGCCCGGGCGCGGGCGAGATCCTCGCCGGCGCCGGCGTGCACGACGCCGGCCACATCGAGCAGGCGCCCGGTCGTGCGCATGCCCGCGGGACCACGATCCATCGCGTGGTTGTTCGCACGCCCCACGAGGCTGAATCCGAGCGCCCGCAGATCCTCGATCGCGTGCGGCTCGCCGGCGATCGTCCAATCCTCGTGCACGCTCCAGACCCACGCGTCGGGGTCGTCACGCTCGGCGATCGCGACCTCGAGGTTGCCGAAGGCCGCGTCGGCGCCCCGCAGGAGCCGCACGATGGCGGCGAGCCCGTCGTCGGTCTCGACCAGGGGCGCCAGCCGCCGCGTATGGATGAGGTCGCCCGTCAGCGCCAGACGAAGTCCCCCGCCGTCGGCCCCTCCGCCCGCCATCTAGCTGCCGGCGGTCGACAGCACGTCGAGGATCCGTTCGAGGGCCCAGTCGAGGTCCTCGCGGCTCACGCACAGCGGCGGCGCCAGCCGGATCGTGCTTTCGTGCGTGTCCTTCGCGAGGATCCCGCGCTCCATCAGCCGTTCGCAGGCCGCACGCGCCTCCCCCGCCTCGGGCACCAGGTCGATCCCGATCCACAGGCCGCGGCCGCGCACCTCGGCGATCTGCGGCACCGCGGCGGCGCGCAACGCCTCCGCCAGCCAGGCGCCCAGTTCGGCCGAGGCGCGCTGGAAGCTCCCGTCGCGCAGCATGTCGATGACCTCGATGCCGATCGCGCAGGCGAGCGGATTCCCGCCGAACGTCGAGCCGTGCTCGCCGGGACGGAAGAGACCGAGCACGTCGCGATCGGCGACCACGGCCGACAGCGGCATGATGCCGCCGCCGAGCGCCTTGCCCAGCACGTAGACATCGGGCACGACCCCCTCGTGCTCACAGGCGAACGTCGTGCCCGTCCTGCCGAGGCCCGATTGGATCTCGTCGGCCATCAGCAGGATGTTGCGCTCGGTGCAGAGCGCACGCGCGGCGCGCAGGTAGCCCTCCGGCGGCACGATGACCCCGGCCTCACCCTGGATCGGCTCCACGAGGAACGCCACCGTGTCCTCGTCGATCGCAGCCCGCAGCGCGTCGATGTCGCCGTACGGAACGGACGCGAACCCCGGGGTGAACGGTCCGAAGCCCTGCTTCGCCGACGGGTCGGTCGAGAAGCTCACGATCGTGACGGTCCGCCCGTGGAAGTTGCCGTCGGCCACGAGGATCTTCGCGCGGTCCGGCGCGACGCCCTTGACGTCGTAGCCCCACCGGCGGGCCGTCTTCAACGCGGTCTCGACCGCCTCGGCACCGGTGTTCATCGTGAGCACCATGTCCTTGCCGGCCAGCGCCGCGAGGTCGCGGCAGAACACCGGGAAGGTGTCGTTGTGGAAGGCGCGGGACGTGAGCGTGAGCCTGTCGAGCTGCGCGTGCGCCGCCTCGACCAGGCGTGGGTGGCGGTGACCGAAGTTCAGCGCGCTGTAGGCGGCGAGCATGTCCAGATAGCGGACGCCCTCGACGTCGGTCACCCAGGCGCCCTCGGCCTCGGCGATCACGACCGGCAGCGGGTGGTAGTTGTGCGCCGCGTACTGGTCCGCGAGCGCCAACAGCGCCTCGGTCCGCGTCCCCGCCGCTTGCTCCGTGCTCATCCACGTCCTCCCGGTCGCGTGTCGCCGCCCATCATCGCAGGCCGACGCGTCACCGGTGGATCCAGACCGGGGTGCCGAGCGAGACATCGGCCAGCGACAACATCTGCGGGTTGAAGACACGGACACAGCCGTGGGAGACGTCCTCGCCTCGATCGGACGGGTGCGACGTACCGTGGATCGCCAATCGGCCGCCGCCGACCCAGTCGGTGATGACGTCGGAGAACCCCGAGAGTCCGAGGGCGAGGACGCCGTAGGGGCCGGCGGGGTCCGACGGAACGCGCGCCCACACGAAGAAGTGCCCCGGCGCCGTGGGCGAGGCGGCCGCGCCGACGCCGACCTCATAGGAGGTCACCACCCGCCCGTCGGCGACGCGCCACAGGCGATGCTCGGACAGATCGACCTCGATCCGCTCGCCGACGTCACGGCCCTCCACCTCGGAACCGCGGACCCACCCCGTCGTCCCGTTCGGGCGAACCGGCAGGCGCACCCGGTACCACGTGGTGCCGCCCGCGTCGACGAAGCCCTCGATCGCGGGGAGCCACAGTGGTTGCGCCCAGTCGTTGGTCGCCGCCAGCGTGCGCGCCAGGACCGCGCCCGGGTCCGGGACGTTCGTACACGCGGAAATGCGTCGCGCGCGCTCGCAGCACCATCGTCGCGTCGGAGGGCAGCGATGCCTGCACGGCGGCCGGCTGCCGCGCTCGTGGCGGGCGCCGGCGCGGGCGCCGGCGCGGGCGAGGTCGCGGTCGGCCCGTCCCGAACACAGGCGACGAGGCCGAGGCATGCCGCAACGATGGCGATCCGACGACGCATCGACCCCATCCTGCCCGACGCGCGGGTGCGTCGGCTACCCTCCCCCGCATGTCCCGGCCGCGCCATCGTCGCCTCGCCGGCCTGGTCGTGCTGGCCGCGCTCGCGACGGCGTGCGTCTTCGGTGGTGGCGGCGACACGCCCTCGCCGATCCCGAGCGATCTCGATCCCGGCGCCGCCTCGCCCACCGCGTTCGCGTCGGCGAGCGACGCCGCGACGGTCGCGGCGGCGCGCGACAAGATCAAGCACGTCGTCTTTCTGATCAAGGAGAACCGCACGTTCGACACGATGTTCGGGACGTTCCCCGGCGCGGACGGGGCGACGCAGGGCCAGACGTGCGACGGGCAGACGCTTCCGCTCGGGCACGCGACCGACCGCGTGGACGACGCCGGCCACAGCTTCGCCGACGGGATCACCGCGATCAACGGCGGCAGGATGGACTGCTTCGACCCGGTCGGCTTCGTGCAGTACCAACAGGCGGACATCCCGAACTACTGGAGCTACGCGCAGCACTTCGCGCTGGCGGACCGGTTCTTCTCCTCGATCTACGGGCCGACCGGGGTCGAGCACCTGTGGACGTTCGCATCGCAGTCCGACCGGTTCGTCGATCACGAGCGACCGGGGCAGTTCGGCACCGGCCGCCGCGAGTTCTGTGACGACCCCTCCGAGCTCGCGTTCTCGTTGCCGAAGCTCGACCGAAGCGGGCAGGAGGCGCTGTATCGCATGGAGGAGCAGGGCGCGGCCGGCGCGGAGGAGATCCAGAGCTACTACCGGCCGCGATGGCCGTGCACCGACGTCGCGGTGCTCCCCGATCGACTCGAGGCCGCCGGGCTCTCGTGGAAGGAATACCTGGGCGTGAACGAGTGGGTGCAGCCGCTTCGGATGGTCAGCCATGTGCGGTTCAGCTCGATGTACGACAACGTCGTGACCCCGCCGCAGTTCCTGCAGGACCTGCGGACCGGCGACCTGCCCGCCGTGTCGTGGCTCACACCCCCGTTCGCGCTGTCGGACCACCCCCCGGCGAGCATCTGCGCGGGTGAGAACTGGACGGTGCAGTACCTGAACGCGTTGATGCAGAGCCCCGAGTGGTCCTCCACCGCGGTGATCATGACCTGGGACGACTTCGGCGGCTTCTACGACCACGTGCCGCCGCCGCACGTCGACCTGTACGGGCTCGGCCCCCGGGTGCCGGCGATCGTGATCTCTCCCTATGCCCGGGCGGGAGCGATCGATCACACGACGTATGAGTTCGCCTCGGTGCTGCGCTTCATCGAGACGATCTTCGACCTGCCACCGCTGACGAGCCGCGATGCGAACGCCGGCGACATGCTGGACGCGTTCGACTTCTCGCAGCAACCGCTGGATCCGTTGGTGCTGCAGCCGCGGACATGCCCGGCGGCGCCCGCCGGTCAGCCGCAGGAATAGACGCGCGCGGCCGGGATGCCGTAGGTGCCCCCGGCCGTGATGTACCTGCCGACCGCCCAGACGTCGGCGTCGTCGAGCGCGACACCGGCGAGCGAATCGGGCGGCTGGTCCCCGGCCCCGGGGATCGGCGTCCAGCCGCCATCGGTGAGGCGGATCGCGAGCGCCCTGGTGCGCCCGTCGGTCGTGACCTGCCCGACGGCGACGGTGCCGGCCGGACCGGTCGCGACCGACGAGAGCCGCGCCGACCCACCCTGATCGGCGACGGCGACCGACGTCCAGCCACCGTCGCCGCGGCGCATCGTCACCGGCGTGTTCCCGTCGGGGGAATCGTTCGAGAACCCGACAGCCCACACCGCGCCCGGGCTGCCGACCGCCAGGCTCAGCACGAAGACGTTGTGGTCCGGGGTTGCGGGGACCGTCTCGCGCGTCCAGGCATCGCCGTTCCTGACCGCGAGCAGCGCCTGCGCGAAGCCCTCGGGATCGATCGACCACCCGGCGACCAGCGGCTCCCCCGTCGGCAGCATGGCGACATCGTGGAACACGGCCGCCCCGCTCGGCGGTGTGATCGTCTGCCACCCGGCCGACGTGCGGTGCAGGACGACCCCTTGCATCTGCTCGTTGACCCGTCGCTGCCCGACGACCCACAGATCCGTGGCGCTCGTCCCATCCACACCGGTCAGGATGCGCTCCGTTCCCGCGATCGCGGGCGTCGCCACGTTCCTCCAGGATCTGCCGTCCCAGTGTTGGATCAGTGGGTCCGCGCCCCGCAACGATCCGACCGCCCAGACATCGTCGGGTGCGAAGGCCTTCACGTCGTAGAGCGACGAGATCGACGTGTGGCCCTGCGGCACGTCGAGGCGCAGCGGTTTCCAGGTGGTCCCGTTCCAGCGCTCGGCGAACGGCGAGCTGCCGCCCCCCACGACGTTGGAACCGACGGCCCAGATGTCGTCGGGTCCCGCCACCGAGACGGACTCGAGGATCGTCCCGATCTGCTCCGGTCCGTCGCTCTGGCGCGGCACGAGCGTGCAGACGTCGAGTCCGGAGGATGCGAATCCGCTGGCTGCGGCAACGCCGAGCGCCGCGACGGCCAGCAGGGTCGCCATCGGCAGGCGGAGAGAGAGTGTTCGCATCGGAGGGCCGCCAGGGTAGGAACCGGCCGACGCCCGCGTCAACGAGGCACGCCTCGACGGGTCCGATACCCTCGTCCGGATGCGTCGCCCGGACCCCCTTCGAGCCTGTCTCGCGCTGCTCGTTGCCGGTGCCTTCATGGCCGCCTGCACCGCGGGCTCCGACGTGCCGTCGGTCCTCGAGCCGGGCGAGGCCGTGCCGCCGGCGGCCGAGCCCATCGAGCGATGCCGCGACCGTGGCGCTCGCGCGGACCAAGATCGACCACATCGTGTTCGTGATCAAAGAGAACCGCACCTTCGACAACTACTTCGGTCAGTTCCCGGGCGCGGACGGCGCGACGACGGGCAAGACGTGCGACGGCGGCGAGCGACCCCTGCTGCCTGCGCCCGACCGTGGCTACGCGGCCGGTCACAGCTTCACCGACGGGGTGACCGCGATCAACGGCGGGCAGATGAACTGCTTCACCGACGTCGGCTACACGCAGTTCAGCGAATCGCAGATCCCGAACTACTGGGCCTACGCGCGGCGGTTCACGCTGGCCGACGAGTTCTTCAGCTCGGTGTACGGCCCGACGGGGATCGAGCACCTGTGGACGTTCGCCTCACAGTCGGATCGTTTCGTCGACCACGGCCGTCCGGGACAGCTGGGGATCGGGAAACGCCAGCTCTGCGACGACCCGCTCGAGACGGCGTTCTCCTTCCGGCAGCTCTCGCGCGACGAGCAGGAGCAGGTCTTTCGGCTGGAGGGCGAAGGGGCCGAGGGGGCCGCACAGCTGCCGCAGTACTGGACCGAGCGCTGGCCGTGCACCGACGTCGCCGTGCTGCCCGATCGGCTCGATGCCGCCGGCATCTCGTGGAAGGAGTACCGGGGCGAGAACGAGTGGGTGCAGCCGCTGCGCATGGTCCGGCACGTCCGCTTCAGCTCGATGTGGAACAACGTCGTGTCGTCCCAGGACTTCGTCAAGGATCTCCACGCCGGGCAACTTCCGGCCGTCTCGTGGCTCACGCCTCCGTTCCCGTTGTCGGACCACCCGCCGCAAAGCGTCTGTGCGGGTGAGAACTGGACCGTCAAGGTCCTGAACGAGCTCATGCAGAGCCCCGAGTGGGCGTCCACGGCGGTCGTGCTGACCTGGGACGACTTCGGGGGCTACTACGATCACGTGCCGCCGCCGCACGTCGACATGTACGGCCTCGGCCCCCGGGTGCCGACGATCATCATGTCGCCCTACGCGCGCCCGGGGTTCATCGACCACGACACGATGGAGTTCGCGTCGGTGCTCCGGCTGATCGAGACCGTGTTCGACGTGCCACCGCTCACCAGCCGGGATGCGAACACCAACGACATGCTGTCGGCCTTCGATTTCACGCAGCAGCCGCTGGATCCATTGGTGCTCACACCGCGGACCTGTCCGGACACACCGGTCGTCGGCGTCCCGGACGCGCCGGGCTAGCCCGCGCAGGTGCCGTCGACCACGAGCGAGCCGAACCCCTCGGTCGTGTCGCGGATGCCGACGGCGCGGAAGGCGCCGAGCTCGCCGGTGATCGACAGCAGCTGATCGCCTCCGGGATCGGGGGCCGGCTCGCCGGTGACCTCGATCGGCGTCCACCCGTTGGCCCACCGGACGACGAGCGCACCGCGGCACGCCGGTCTCGTCGAATCGTGTCCCGACCGCGACGACGGCCTCGCCGGCCACGACCGATGCGAGCCGGCCGTCGTCGCCGGTCCCGGCGGACGACATCCGTCCAACGTCCCTGCTCGAGCGTCAGGGTGAGGGTCCGGTCGCCGTCCGGCCCCGATTGCCACCCGACCGCGATCGCGTCGCCGCCGGGCAGGAGCGCGACCCCGCTGAGCAGCCCGCTGCCCTGTGCGGACGCCGTCGACCAGCGCGTTCCATCCCAGCGCTCGATCAACGGCCGGGTCACGCCCTCGTCGTGCACCGACCACCCGACCGCCCACGCGCCACCATCGGGCGTCACGGCGACATCCTTCAACACCGCCGAGCCCGGGATCGCGGGCGAGGCCACCACGTGCCAGGCCGTGCCGTCGAACCGCTCGACCAACGGCTGGTAGTTCGCGCCGGTGCGGTACTTGCCGACGGCCCAGAGCGTGCCGTCGGGCAACGCGGCCACGCCGAGCAACTCGTCCTCGACGCCACCGGGATCGATCGGCTTCGACCAGCGCCACCGGTCTCGCTGGAGCCAGCCGGCCATCGGCGTGTCGTTGTGCAGCGACCCCACGGCCCAGGTTCGGTCGCCGACCGTCACCGCGTCTTGGAGCTGGATGGTGCCCGCGCCGGGATCGACCGGGATCGGGATGCGTTTCGCCGTGTCACCGTCGGCGCGCACCACCAGCGGGCGGCCGGTGCCGCCGTCGAAGTGGATGCCCGCGGCGACCGCGCGATCGGGGGCGCCGGTCACCGCCAGCAACATGTCGCCGGGCGCGGCCGTGCCCGGACCGATCGAGGCCGTGCACGACGATGCCGCGCCGGCCCCGCCGCCCAGGGCCAGCGCCGCGAGCGCGAGCGCGGCCGCCACGGCCGCTCCCAGCCCGCAGAGACGTCGATCGCATGGCAACGAGGCTAGCCGGGGCGGGCGGTCGTTGTCGCCGCCCGCGGCCGCCCCGATACTCCTTCCCGTGCATCCCCCTCGTTCAGGCCGACCGCCGCGTGCCTCGAGGCACCTGTTCGGCGCCGTCGCCGTGCTCGCCGTCCTGGCCCTCGTTGCGATCGCGTGCACGCACGACACCACGACACACGACCCAGGTGAACGCCGACGATGCAGCCGTGGCAGGAGGACCCCGTCAAGTTCACCGAGGGCTACATCAACAAGACCTTCACGCTGGACCCGAACCGGACCGACGCCACCCGTCCGACCGCCCCGCCGATCAGCGCGCACCTCCCGGCGAACGTGCCGATCAAGCACGTGATCTTCGTGATCAAGGAGAACCGGACCTACGACCACTTCTTCGGCCGGTACCCGGCCGGCGACGGGGTCACCGAGGGAAAGACCCTCGACGGCACCGTCGTCCCGCTCGGGCCGGCGCCCGACGTGACCGACGCGCTGATCGTCCACGGCTTCTGGTCGGGGCTGTACTCGATCGACGGCGGGCGGATGGACGGGTTCGACACGATCGACGGCGGCGAGATGCTCGAGGGCTACACCCAGTTCGATCGGCGGACGTTGCCGCACTACTTCGACTACGCCGATCGGTTCGTCCTGACCGACCGCTTCTTCACCTCGGAGTACGGACCGACGTTCCCCGAGCACCTCTACACCGTCGCGGCCCAGTCCGACGGGATCATGGACAACAAGTCCGAGACCACCGTGAGCCCCGGGCGCTACTGCGACGACCCGAACGGCTACTCCCCCGCCTTCCCGCAGGATCTTCCACAGGACCGGCTCGACACGATCATGGCCGAGCAGAACCGGATCGTGGACGACCACCCGGACGCGATGAACGACATCCGCAGCAGCCTGTACACGATCCGAGCCTGCCTGGAGATCCCGACGCTGCCGGAGCGGCTGTCCGAGGCCGGCGTGTCGTGGAAGTTCTACTCCGACCCGGTGTTTCCGATCGGCGACATCATGCGCGCGATCAAGAACGTGCGGTACGGCCCTCTGTGGAACAACGTCGTCGCATCCGACTCGTTCCTCGACGACATCACGAAGGGCAACCTGGCGCAGGTCTCGTGGGTGAATCCGCCGGCGCCCTACAACGAGCACCCGATCCTGCCGAACCGGATCCAGAGCGTCTGCGCGGGCGAGAACTGGACCGTCCAGATGATGAACGAACTCCAGAACAGCCCGTACTGGAAGTCCACCGCGGTGATCGAGGTGTGGGACGACTTCGGCGGCTACTACGACCACGTGCCGCCGCCGCAGTACGACATCATGGGCCTCGGCGCGCGCACCCCCGGGCTGATCATGTCGCCGTACACGATCCACGGGGACAACCGGCTCGGCGGCGCGGTCGATCACCACACCTACGAGTTCTCCTCGGTGCTCGCGTTCATCGAACAGCTCTTCGGCGTCGACCCGCTCACGGCGCGCGACGCGCAGGCGGACCCGCTCACCGGCGCGTTCGATTTCTCGCGACCACCGGACATGCACAAGCTGATCCTGCCGCTTCGTCAGGACTGCCCGTACGGCACCGCGCCGCCCTTCCTGCACCAGGACAACCTGCTGACGACCACCGACCACGACCCCGTCGGCGTCCTCCTAGAGTCCGACCGTCGCGGGCGAGTCCGCGTTCCACGTGCCGCTCACCGACCCGACGACCTGCCCCTGGCCGTCGACCAGGATCGAGAACGGCGTGGGGGGATCGAGGATGGGCATGCGTTGCCCGTACGATGCCGTCGCCATGCGCCCGAGCGGGTCGTCGGCGGTCTCGTAGCCGAGATCGAGCGACGTGATCGCGTCGGTGTTGGCGCCCGAGGGGTCCCAGGACGACACGGCGATGACGCGGATGTCGGGGTGCGCGGCGGCGAAGGCGTCGAGCGCCTCCAGGTGTTCGGGACACGTCTCGCAGCCCGGCCCGACAAAGGTGAACAGCGTCGGCCGCCCGTCGGGGCCTTCGATCCGCGGACCGCCCTCGAGCGACGGGAACGAGAACCGCCGAAGCACGCCGCCCACGTGATCCAGGTCGCCGCTGACGACCACCTGTGCCTCGTCGACGGGAACGTAGCCACCCGCCGGGGGTCGCCAGACGCTGACACCGTCGCCCTGATGCACCTGCTCCAGTCCGACCGACGCCAGCAGCGGCGTGAACTTCCACGCGGCGTCGTCGTCGAGCAACAGGGCGGTGACGCCACGGTCCGTCAGCCACGTGGCGAACTCATCGGGGGTCGGGATGTACGGGTTCCGTTGATTGACCGCCAGCCCGCGAGACAGCGGGTCCCCTTGGAACGCAGGGGGGATCGGTCCGATGTACCCCTGCGGGATGCGGTACCAGAAGTCCGACGCGGCCAGCCAATCGAGCTCGGTCCCGGGGCGCTCGGTGATCGAGAACACCGTCTCGCCCTGCCGGATCTGCTGCTGCACGTCGCCGTTCGTGAAGAACCCCGGGGTCGCGCCGTAGGCATGGAACGACGAGGCGCTCGCGGCGGGGACGACGGACAGGGCGGCGGCCCCGACGACGAGCCAGCGGACCCAGACGGCTCGACCGCTCGCGCGCGAGAGCCAGAGAGCCGCGATCACCGCTACCGCGAGGGCCACGTACATCGGCAGACGCTGCGCCGTCGCGTGCTGCAGCAGCGGCACATGGGTGAGCAGGTCCCCGGGCAACGTGATCGACGGATCGCCGAGGATGTGCAGCACCGGCCCCATCGACAGGATCGCGACGATGCCGACGAAGCTCAGCAGCGCCCAGGTGCTGCGGCGCCGACGCTCGGTGATGGCAAAGCCGACCAGCACCGCGAGCCCCGCGATCCCGATGTAGCCGCCGTCCTCCTCGGCCGCGGCGGAGAAGCGCTGCGTGATCGACGGGAACCGTTCGCCGCCGATCCAGGTGTGCTCGCGCGGCACCACCCAGCCCGCGAGGTCGACCACGGTCTGATCGACCGGGCGGAGGACCTCGGTCGGTTGGTTGCGCAATGCCGCGGTCAGGAAGGGCAGCAAGAGCAGCGCGGTGACCAGGTAGGCGGCGCCGATCAACAGCCCCGTTCGGAACAGGACCGCGCGATGCGGTGCGCCGAACGCGAGCGCCAGCCCGAACGCGATCAGCGCGAACAACGCGGTCGTCGCGAAGACCTCCGTCGAGACCCCGAAGAGGAAGAGCAGATCGGCGGTGAGCAGCCCCACGAACGCGATCGGTGACAGCGAGCCCTCCGTGCGGCGGATCGCCAGGTACACCGCCAGCGGGACCGGGAAGATCATGACGAGGTTCAGGTGGTCGACCATGTGCCCCGCGATGTAGGTCGAGAAGCCGAACAGCAGGCCGCCCAGGACCGCGGGCCAGAACCGCCAGGTCAGCCGGTGGCACACCAGATACGCGGCCCAGGCGGCCAACGCGGGCGCCAGCAGCATGAGCACGTTGAGGGACACCAGGGGTCCGAACGCCGCGGTCAGCGGGTAGGCGACGATCCCAAGGCTCGGGACGAAGGTCACCCAGCTGAGGTCGACCCCACCGGGCGCGAACACGTTGGGCGCGAACAACGGCGACATCCCGTGCAGCAACGCCCACGGGGTCCACGACAGCCCCCATTGATACAGCCGCGCGTCCGTCCACCCGTACCCGACGTAGCGGCTCGCGATCGCGCCGCCGATCGGCGGCAACCAGATCAGACACGACAGAACCAGATACACCGCGAACGCCAGGAGCCCTTGCGACGCACCCCGCCCCGTGCCCGGTCGCGGCTGCTCGACGTCGTCGGGCGCGGAAGGATGTTCGGACACAGCCAGCATCGTAGACAGTCGCGTCCGCGCGGCGACGGGCGGGCGTTGGCCGCCCCGGTACCATCCTGCTCCATGTCGGCACAACCCCCCGTGGATACGGAGCAGGGCCAGGATCCGCAGCCGCCTGCGGAATCGGAACGGTCCGAGGCGCCCGCGCGGCGCCGGTGGCCGCGCCGCACCCTCCAGGGTCTGCTGGCCTTCGGCCTGTACCTGGCTGGATCGCTCCTCATCTGGGGCGGCTCGATGCTCGCGCACCTGAGCACGTACTACATCCCGAGGCAGGACAGTCCGGATTCCGACTTCTTCCGGTGGGCCTTCGCCTGGACGCCGTGGGCGCTGACGCACGGTCGCAGCCCGTTGTTCTCCGACGTGGTGTTCGCCCCCACGGGCGCAAGCCTCACCTGGGTCACCATCTCGCCGGGCCCCGCGCTCGCGGCGTGGCCGATCACGCGCGCGTTCGGCCCACTCGCCGCCTACAACGTGCTCGTGTTGCTCGCGCCGCCGCTGGCCGCGTGGGCGGCGTACCTGCTGTGCCGTCGACTCACCGACCGCTTCCTCCCGTCGCTCGCCGCGGGCTTCCTCTACGGGTTCTCCTCCTATATGGCGATCCAGTTCAACCACCCGAACATGGCCCTGGTGTTCCCGATCCCGCTGGCGATCTATCTGTTCGTGCGGCGGCTCGAGGGAAGCATCCGGCCGATCCCGTTCGTCGTCGGGCTGACCGCCACGATGCTCGCGCTGTGGTCGATCTCGATCGAGCTCTTCGCCACGGCGACCCTGTTCGGTGGGATCGCGCTCGTGTTCGCCGTGGCGCTCGCCGGCGAGGATCGAGCCCGCCTCCTCCGTGCCACGCTGTTGGTCGGCATCGGGTACGTCGTGGTCGCGGCGGTCGTGTTCGTGCCGTACCTGCTGCCGACCCTGCAGCATGCGCCGCCGGGACTGATGCACAACCCGGAGCGCCGGTACAACGACCTGCTGCGCTTCGTGTTGCCGCGCGATCGCCAGCTGGTCGGCGGCGACGCCCTCCTGTCGTTCGCCAGCCGGCACGCCGATGCGTCGTCGGGGGGAACGACGTTCCTGGGCGTCGGGGTGCTCGCGATGCTCGTCGGGTTCGCGATCACCGAGCGCCGGCGCAAGGAGACCTGGGCGCTGGTGGGGTTCGTCGTCATCAGCGCGATCCTGTCGCTGGGACCGACCCTGTACGTGGCGGGTGAGGAACGCTTCACCCTGCCCGGCGCGATCGTCAGCCACCTGCCGCTGCTGCAGCAGGCGCTGCCGGGGCGGTTCATCGCCTACACCGACCTGGCGCTGGCGGTGATCGCCGCCCTCTGGCTCGCGCGTGCCCATGGGCGCTTCGCCTGGATCCGCTGGGTGATCGTCGTGGTCGGTGCCGCGATGCTGATCCCCACGATCGCCTCACCGCCGTGGCACGTGCCGGATACGACGCCCGCCTTCTTCGCGGACGGCACGTGGGCGTCCCAGCTCGCGCCCGATGAGACCGTCCTGGTGATCCCGGACAAGAACGGGCAGGAGATGGCGTGGCAGGCCGAGGCGGACTTCGGGTTCCGGCTGCCCAACGGCTACGTCGGGGCGACGCCGGAGGGGATCGAGGAGAGCAAGATCATGCGCGGGCTGTCGAAGCGGAACGGGCCCGTCCCCCACCCGAACATCCTGTCGAGCTGGCTGACCGCGCGCGGCGTGTCGGCCATCGTGATGTCCGACGCGGCACGGAAACGGTTCGAGGAGGTCGTGGGCTCGATCGGGTTCGCCCCGGTCTATGCAGGGAGACGGCGTGTCGGTCTGGCGTCGCGTCTAGGCCGCCGGCACGCGAGCCGCGAAGATCATCTCGGAGCCCCCGACGTAGCGGAGCCCGACGATGTGGAGCCCGAGGTCCTCGAGGTCGCGTTGCAGGCCGGCCCGCGTGTACCGGTTGATGTGTTCCTTCACGTAGCCGTTCGGGAAGACCTTCCCGTAGAGCCACTCGAGGAACAGCCACCGCTGCCTGCTGTAGTCGGGCGTGCCGAGGATGAGCAGGCCGCCCGGTGCGATCACCCGGACCATCTCGTCGAGATGCACCAGCTCGCGAGGGATGTGCTCGATCACCTCCGAACAGATGACCGTGTCGAAGGCGCCGTCGTGAAACGGCACCTCCGTCAGGGACCCGCGCACGAGGTAGCGGCCCGGCGCCCGGAGCCACCGCAGCTTGTGCATCGCGAGGTCCATCCCGACGATGCCGGGCAGGGTCTGCACGATGCGGCTCGACCCGCACCCGATGTCGAGCGTCAGACGTCCGGCCTGCGGACCCATGAACGCATGCACGATCTCGAAGCGCCGACGCTGCCACGCCCGCTGCAGCGGGACCCACGAGTCGAAGGCGCGGTTGTCGTAGTCGGCGGCCCGCACCGAGTTGCGCAGGCTGAGCAAGCGCCCGAGCGTGGCGAGGTAGGCGGTGCCGAAGCGCGCCATCCGCGTGCGGTTCCACGGGCGCGAGCCCCGGTACCAGAACGGCACCTCGGTCACCTGCCAGCCCTGGCACAAGCGCCTTCACGAGGATCTCCGGCAGGATGTCGAGGCCGTGCGGCTCGAGCGGCTGGATGTCCAGCAGCACGCGGCGGCGATACAGGCGGAAGCCGCTGGAGATGTCCTTGTACGGGACCGACAGGAAGAACCGATAGACCCCGTTGAGCACCCGGCTCGCGAACCGGCGCCCGAACCCCATCTCCGCGACCGCCCCACGCACGTACCGGGACCCGATCACGACCTCGGCGCTCTCACGGTGTGCCCACATCACCTGCACGAAGTCCGCCACGTAGGCGAAGTCGGCGTCGATCGTCAGGACGAACTCGCCGCGCGCGGCCGCCAGTCCCGTCTGCAGGATGTCCCCGTAGCCGCCGTGCTTCGACGGGAGATACACCGCGTCGGCGTGCGCGATCAGCTCCTGCACCGCGTCGTCGAGGCCGTCGCCGCACACCAGGATCTCGGCCGAGACGCCGATGCCGTCGACCGCCGTCCGCAGCGCGGGCAGCATGCGTGTGAGGTCGTGTCGTTCACCCCACACGGGGACCACGACCGACAACATGAGGTTTGCTTCTGACTGCATCACCGGGGAGGCTATCAGCCGAGCCGCCGGCGAGTGACGGAGGGAGGGTCGATGCATCTGAGGCGCGGGATGCCGAGTCCGTTCGAAGGACAGGGGCGGATGTTCGTCGCGTACGCCTGGATCGTGGTGTTGTTCGTCGTCGGCCCCACGATGGCGAGCCGGTTGGACGACCGTGGGCTTCCGGGGGCTCGGATCGTACTGGTGCTGATCGTCCTGAGCGCTTGTTTCGTGGGATACGCCGTGCCTACACCTCCTTGCCCTCGGCGACGCCGAGCCCGAGCCGTCTCGCGCGCCGCCCGGTCGATGGGTGCTCCGTATCAGTCACACTTCGCACCACCGTCAACCATGCACGCGTTGCCGTTCCTCGCGATGGTGCCCGCCGACAATCGGAGCCTCTTCGAGGGGTTCGAGTGCGCGCTCGACGGCCGTCGCGTCTCCGTGTTCACGCGGTCACAGGCGCCGGACATGTACGAGCCCACGATCTGGAGATCGTGTGCCGCCACGCAGGTTGCGATCGACGCGCCCATGCTCCGGATCGAACGGCGAGGGCCGGCCATCGTCATCGACCATCGGCTTGCGGAGCACACGTTCGAATCGGAATCGTTCAACGAAACGTGGCGCGTGCGAGCCAGCGACGGTCGGTTCGCGGAGGCGCTCGTCGATCAGCGCATGATGGCGTGGCTCGAGGGTGTCGATCGCCTCGGACGCGTTCGAGATCGGTGGCGGGTGGGTCGATGGCGGAGCAGGCGGACGGGGACCTCGGCGAGCTCCTCGGTTCGTTGGAGGCGTTCGTCGGTCACATCCCCCGTGTCGTCGAGTCGCTCTACCCGTCGGCCCCGCAGCAGACGCCTCCTACAGCTGACCACTCCCCCACGGACCTCCGCTAGGCTGGTCGAGAGACGCGAGAGTGGCGGAACCTGGCAGACGCGCTGGACTTAGGATCCAGTGCCCGAAAGGGCGTGGGAGTTCAAATCTCCCCTCTCGCACCCTGCCTGGCGTTGCGGCTCCCCGGCGATGCCTGCTCGTTGACGGGCGCGTGGCGGGTCGAGGCCACGGAGCAAGCACGCGGCCCCAACCCGCCACGAACTGGGCTTAAGGAGCTGGGTAGCGAAGCGCCCCGCAATGCCAGCCTTGGACCACCCCGGCGACCGCGTTGTAGTTCGCCGTCGCGACCTCATGGTTCCCGGGGTCGAGCGATTTGGCGTCGAGGACCTTGCCGATCGCGTCGTCGCCTTCGGGAGCTGCCTCGAACGTGATGAGGTCTCCATCCGCGTTGTGGATGTCCGTATCGCACCAAACCTCGACCCATCGGTTGGCTCGAGTCGCCGCTGCCCGATCCTGGAGCTGCGCCGGCAGCCTCCAGCCAGACGGTACTCAAGGCGAACGCAACCACGAGGAGCACCGCCCCGAGCTTCGCTCTCTTCCGCATGTCGATCCCCCTTTCAGATCCCTTCCAGTGGGAAGGTAGTGAGGCCTGCTGGACGGGGGAACCGTCCGTGCGGACGCGATTAACGATCAGGTGGACGCGTCCGAGAGGTTCCTGAGCGCGTGCGAAAGCTCGCCTCGCGATCGGATGCCGAGCTTTCCGTAGATCCGGCGAAGGTTGGATCGGACCGTGTTCACGCTCATGAATAACAACGCCGCGACCTCGGCGTTGGTCTTTCCCGTCCCGACGAGTTCAGCGACCTTGCGCTCGGTCTCGGTCAGCTCGGTCGGTGAGGGCGCCCGCCCACCGACGCGACTGAGCGCTTCACGGGTTCGGACCGACCAGATCTGAGCTCCGAGCTGCTCGAAGATCCCGAGGGCGCGCTCGAGATGCTCGCGCGCCGCTGCCTTCTTCTTCGAGCGACGCAGGATCTGCCCGGCAGTGAGGAGGGTGCGGGCGAGATCGAACGGCTGCGGAAGCCGTTCGTGGTACGCGAGTGCTTCCTCGATCGCGTCGAGGGCCTTCTCAGGATCCTGCGAGGCGGCCGCGAGCGACGCGCGGCAACGCGCGCCTGTTGCGAGAGCGAAGGCGCTGCCGATCGGCTTCCCCTTGCGTCTCGAGCCGGTTGAGCAAGGCCGCTGCCCCATCGAGATCGCCGAGGATGACCAGGGCCTCGATCTCGTCGGGCAGGAAGGGGAATGCGGAGGGCTGCCGCAGGCCCCAGCGGTCGGTGAGCTCCACCAGCGGACCGAGCCAGCCATGCGCGCCCTGCGCGTTCCCGAGCGAGAGCTCGAGGAACCCGAGCGCCGACCGATTCGTCACCACATGAAACACGATCGCCGTGCGCCTCAGCGATCCGGAGGCCTTCCGATGCGTTCGCGCGAGCGGTCTCGATGTCGCCGCGGTGAGCCGCAACGAGCGCCGTCGACCAGAGGTGGACCTCCCGAGCTTCCTCCAGTCCGGTTTCGACGGTGCTCTCCAAACCCTGGCTCGCGTACGAAGCGGCGAGGTCCCAGTTCCCCGCGCGAAGTTCCAACTCCGCGAGGTAGACGAGCTCCTCCCACTGATACGTCAGCCCTCCCGATCGAACGGTCTCGGCATGATCGCGCTCGAGCTCAGCTCTCGCTTCGTCGAGCGCGCCTCCCCACATGAGGGTCGCCCCCAACACCCGTCGAGCGCTGTCGATCCTGACCGGTTGCGGGCCGACCGCATCCGTGAGCGAGATCGCCCGCTCCAGGATGCTCCTCGTCGGGCGACCCATGAGGAACTCGTCGAAGCCGAGGAACGTGAGCGCCTCGATCACGAGACGAGGATCGTCGAGGGACTCGGCCGCAGCGAGGGCGTTCCGGCCGTGCCGCGAGCCTTCCGCGAGGTCGCCGCCCATCTGGCCGACCCAGCCCATCGCGAGCTCGACCCGCGCATCGAGCTCGACCGACATCTCTTCGCCGGCATCCTCCCGCGCCTCGGCGAGGAGTCGGCGGACCCGTTCGACGTCGTTCCAGACGAGGTTTGACAACTCGAACCGGAGCCCGGCGCGCTCATGGCCGGCGGGCGTGGCGTCGATCAATCCCTCGAGCACCTCGCGCGCGGCTCGAACGTCACCTGCGCTGAAGCGATACGTCGATACGCGGAGCGAGCGGGAACGGATGCTCCGCTGGTCTGCGGCGGGGGTGAGTCGAACGGCGAGGTCCTCCAGATCGGCGGCCGCGTCCGGTGCGCCCCTGGCGAACGCGGTACTCGCCGCGAGGTCGAGGGCGGCAGCGACCTCTTCGTCCGGACCCCGAGCGGCCAATGCCAAGTGGCGGGCACGCTCCTCGTCGTCGACGACCGCGTGAGCGAGCCGCCGATGGGCAGTACGCCGTTCCTCGGAGGAAGCGTCGGAGTAGACGGTCGATGCGAGCAAGGGGTGCGTGAAACGAACGGTCTCATCGTCCAACCCGATCACGCCCGAAGCGACCGCCTCGTCGAGATTCGACTTCGCGTGCTCCGAAGGCTGCGACGCCGACCTCACGAGGCCTATCGTCGGGCGCACCGCCGCCGCAACCAGCAACAGCGTGTCCCGCACGCCCGCGGACAGGGCGCGCAGGCGTGAACCGAGCAAGGTCCGAAGGTCATCGGGGATCGGCAAAGGCTCGCTCGGCGCCGGCAGGGCATCGCGTTCCAACAATGCATGCCCGATCTCCAGACCGTAGAAGGGGTTGCCGTCACAGACCGCGTGGATGCGAGCCATGAGGGTGTGTGGGAGATCGGCTTCGAGCCGGAGGCGGAGGAGTTGACTCAAGGACGTCACGTCGAGGGATCCCATGTCGAGGATCCGGCAGGGTGGTTCGACGGAGGTCGGCAGAAGCCCGAGGGGATCCTTCGAGCCCGGGGCCACCCTCAGCGAGGCCAGAACCCCGATGGGTTCCGTCCGAAGCCGGCGGATGGCGAAGGAGAGCACCTTGGCGGATGCCGGATCTATCCATTGGATGTCGTCGATCGCCAACACGACGGGCCCGGCCTCGCCGAGAGAGCGCAGCAGAGCGGACGTCGCCAGGGACACCGCGAGTCGATCCGGACGCACGTTGCCGACCCGCAGGAGCGCTGCATCGATCGCCTGGCGCTGGGGTTCGGGGAGTTCGTGACCCGTCTCCTCGAAAACATCGGCGAACAGGTCCCCGAGGGTCGTGAAGGACATCCTGGCCTCGGCCTCGACCGATCGCGAGGAAAGAACCCGGTATCCCGCGCTCGACCCGGCGTGGATGCCGCCGAGCCACAGCGTTGTCTTACCGATGCCGGGCGTCCCTCGCACCAGCAGGACAGAGGGTGATTCGGCGACGCCCCGGATGAATCGCTCCACGACGAGCAGCTCGTGTTCGCGACCGAGGATCGCATCCTTGGACCATGGAAAACGTTCTACACGAGGCGTCCTGAGAACGAAACCTCGCCCCTCGACGAGCCGGTGCTAGCTTCGGGAGATGGATCCAGAGATATCTCCACGGATGCAAGAGGACGTGGCACGGGTCTATCGGACGGATCGTATCGAGGTTGGGTGGGCCCCCCGACGCTGCATCCATGCGGGTGCGTGCTTCGGCAACTCCCCCGAGGTCTTCGATCCGCGCGCGCGTCCATGGGTCCGGGTCGACGCCGCGAGCCCCGAGGAGATCGAGGAGACCGTTCGGTTGTGTCCGAGCGGCGCTCTGACGTTCCGTTGGCTCGACAGCGAACGTTCCGAGGATCGTTAGACCCTCGCACGACCGCCCACGCAGCTCCCACCGCGCCCGATCGTTTCCCTTGTGTGCGGTGGCCCGTTCGGCCCGGGTGGTGTCTGGGTCAACAGCCAGCTATAGCCGCGACGACACGGCCGAGAGGGGGCGGCCAAAGGCTGCCCCCTCTCGAATGAGGCATCTCGTTACCGGACGCGTCGCGATCAGGCGCCGAAGTGAACGGTCGCCGTGCCGCAGCCCACGCTCTGGATCCAAACGTTCTGGATGCCCGGGATATCGTTCGCGATATCTCTGGTCGAGACGATCATCTGAGCCGTGAACGACTCGTCGTTCGCATCGCCGGCACGGTAGAAATCGGCCTGCAGCACTGCGGTGTCGGCGCCGGTGGTCGCGGTCTTGGCTGCTTCGCCGACCGACCCCGTGCACTTGAACGTCGTGCTCGCAAGCGGTGCGGCCGCGTCCCAGCGGACCCCTTCGCCCTGCAGACAACCCGTGAGGAAGCCCGCACCCACGTCGGTGGTACAGCTGAACCCGCCTCCGGCGTGCACGGATCCGGCGGCTGGGTTGAGGTTGAAGGCGCCACCGCCGTTCAGGGCGACGTGGCCGGCGTTCGTGAATCCGGAGACGTCGCGGGAGTTGAAGCCGAAGCCCACGGTCGACCCGTTCGCTGCCGCCGCGAATGCTCCAAGCAGAACGACGACGGACACGATGGTGGTGGCGACGAACAAGCGGATCGCCTTCGGCGACATGCCGCGGTTTCTGGTGTCTTCCATCTGTCTATTCCTCTCAGTCGATGTGTGTCGTTTGACCGGTCGTTTCCAGGTCTACGGTTGGGCGCGGCCGCTGGCCCGAAAAATGTGTGACGATCTGCTGCGCGGGCGAAGCGGAGGGGAGCGATGACAGGAGATACCCCGCCGCGAGCGACTTCCTCTCGAAGCGGGGTATCTCCGCGCCGCGTTACTTCGAGCCAACCACCGAGCACCGATACACTTCGTCCGTTGAAACGAGCGTGATCTCGGGGTGTGGACCGGCCGCAGCGGCCAGGACCTGGTCCTCGGAAGTGAACTGATGAGGAGTCGATCCCGTGTTGAACACGATCAGGACCTGGTGCCACAAGGGATTGAAATCCTCACCCTGGATAGCATCGATCACCGGGAAGAAGTCCTGTTCCTCGTCGAGATCGTTCGTCGCGTAGATCGTGTTGACGTTCGCGTTCCTGTCGAGCACGGACCCGTCGTGAGCCGGCACTTCGAACATGTTGACGGTGACGAGCCTGCCCTCGTAGAAGGTGGGCATCTGACCGCTGGCGCCGTTCGTGTTCGCCGGCCCGCAAGCGCCGCGCCGGCGGAAAGAGCGACGGCGAGCAGCCCCGTGAACAAAACGACTCCGATCCTTGAACCTGTTCTGATCGCACGCATGACGTACCTCCATATCTCGTAGATGCATGGACAGTGGGTCGAGGCGTGAGACGCATGGACCACCTCCCGACGTGAGCGCCTCGATTCCCTTGGTGCTACTACGGACGGGCGTGCGAGACGGCCCACCGGATGCGCATGAACACCTCGATGTGCTACGTGACCGTGAAGCAGCCGACGCAGAGGCCGGTTCCTTTGTCGCGGTTGATCACCTTCACCGTCCTTGCTCCCGTCGTCGTGCCGGAAGAGATCGTGATGTTGGCGGTGAGCCTGCCCGAGTTGACGAACGTGGTCGAGTTCACCGTGATCCCGGATCCGAAGCGAGCCGTGGCTCCGGCCCGGAAGTTCGAGCCGAAGATGTCCACGGAGAGGGTGGCGCCTCTCGCACCTCGGTTCGGGGAGGTCGACGTCACCACTGGAGCGGGGTCGATCGTGAGGCATCCCGCGCACGTGGCGGAGTTCCCGCCCGAGGTGACGGTCACGTCGCGGGCTCCGATAGGTGCCGTGGCCGCTGCCTTCACCTTGATGGACAGCTTGGTGCTGCTGACGAAGGTGGTGGAGACGACCGTGACCCCCGTCCCGGACACGGTGGTGGTTGCCCCGGACTGGAAGTTGGTGCCGTTCACCGACAGTGTGCGGGTGCCGTTCTGGCCGAGCGTGTTCGGGCTCACCGACGAGATGGTGGGCCCGCCGGCGCTCGCGCCGACCGTCAGGATGCCGTTCCCCGTGCTGGTCTGGCCGTCCGGGTTCGTCACGGTGACGCTCTGGGGGCCGGACGCCGCGCCCACCGTGGAGACGTTCAACGTGACCTGGGTGGGACTGTTGAACGTCACGCTGTTGACGGTCACCCCGCCCGTGACGGACGCTCCGATGTGGCTGAACGGAACGGCGTTCCCACCCAGGTTCGAGCCCGGGTCGTAGAAGCCCGAGCCGGCCGCCTGGGTCCCGGTGATCGTGACGTTCACCGAGGGCTGTCCGGCCGCAACGGTCGCGGGGCCGGCTGTCGCAGGCCTGGCCGGCGGCGGAGCGATCAGCTTCACCACCCGCACCGCCCACGAGTTGGTCGCGTTGCTGAACTCCTGCACCGTCCACATCGTCATGTCGTCGACAGGGTCGAGCGAGGTGTAGGAGTAGTCGCCCCACCGCTGGACGGTGTTGTTGAGCTGGGGACCGTAGGCGCTCGGTGCTGTTCGTGTAGAGCTGCGTCGTTCCGACGCTTCCGAGCGTGTCGCCGGACAGTCGCCCCACCGTTGCCGCGTTCGGATGCTCGCCGGCGCCGGACGTGGTGAACCCGAACGCGGCATGCCCCTGGCCCGACACCGTCACGGAGGGGATCAGGAAGAACCGTGGATCGGAGGAGGCCCCGTCGAAGATCGTTCCGGACTGCACGATCGATGGCGTCTGGCCGGTGGGGATGCCCTTGAGCTCGTACCACCGGACGCCGGTGCGGGAAGGAGCGGTGGCCACGCCGGAGCTGTTCACCCCGATGTTGTGCGCCGTCCACAGCGTCCCATCCCGGAAACGCGCGGCGAACAGACGGTCGTCGAGCGCGTCCAGCGTCTTCGAGCTCCCGGTCTGGGGCGCCGCCAGCGGGAAGGCGGTCGACGGCACGGTGATGGGGACGTTGGAGGAGATGCTCGGCGTGCCTGCCGGGTTGGCGACGCGCCGGAGAACCAATTCCCCGAAGAACGCATTGCTCACCCCGATGAAGAAGCCCTCGGTGGCGTTCGGGTCGTCATTGTCGACCCCCTGCGGGGTGAAGGGTCCCTCCCCGGTCCCCAGCGCCAGGTTCCGAAACACCGTCACGACCATCGGCCCAGCCCCCAGCACCGAGCTCTTGCGGACGACGTACGCGTCCGTCCCCTTGAAGGCGCCGGTCCCGGAGAACACGTTGGTCCCGATGTACAGGGCGTTCGCGTCGATCCCGAGCGTGTCGTAGTCGGCGAAGTCGGTGTTGGTACGCGTCGGCGACGTCGAGTCGCTGGGGATGTCGAAGAACGTGAAGTTCGATGCGTTCGTGACGGTGCTGCCGCTGCTGACCGCGATGAGGATGCGGTTGTTCGTGCCGTTCACGTCGATCATGGTGATGAACCACCGACCCGACAGCCTGTCGTAGCGGATGCGCGGGTCGCTCGTGATGTCGCTCCTCACCGAGCTGAAGAACACGTCGGGATCGACGTTGAGCGCTCCGTCGGCCAGCCCGGTCGTCTTCTTGAAGCTGCGGAAGCGGCCGTTCACCGTCACGATGAACTGCGTCGGGCCGACCGCACCCATCGTGTCCGGGGGCACGAACCCCGGCGTATCCGAGATCGTGGCCCCGGTGAAGCTCGTTCCGACGGTCTGCGGGGTCGACGGGCCCGTCGTTGCGGCCCGAGGACCACCGGGCAGCTGCGACACGTCGGGCGAAGCAGGGTTCTCGGGGAGCGATCGCCGGAAGTCAGCCTCCGTCTCGGGCTTTTGGTGCACCGGCGGACGCCCGGATCGATCCGCGATCCGCTGCAACCGCATGAGGCCGGCCACGGACTCGGTCCTGCTCGGCGCTCCCGTGATCGGCGTCCCCTGCTGCCAGGAGACCTGCGCCGCGGCGGGGGGCGCCGACGGTGCCGACCGGATGCCGACGAGCGAGACGAGAACGAGCCCGACCAGCAGACAAACGATCGGGGCAACGACCTCGCGAAGCGTGGTGGTCCGAACACGGTCGAAACATCACATCTCCTCCTCAGGCGGCATCGTCATCTTCAGGGAAGGCTTTCTGGAGGGAGGCGACCGCCGCGTGCACACGGCTCTTCACGGTCCCGCGGGGGATGCCTTGCATCTCCGCGATCTCCCGGGTCGAACGCTGACCGATGTACGTCAGCTCGAGAGCCGAGCGCTGACCGGATGGAAGCCGCCCCATCGCGTCGTTCGCTCGCTGGAAGAGATCCCGCACCTCCGCGCGCCACTCGGGTCCCGCCTCGTCGGACGCTTCCGAGAGCCTCGGCAGGGAGGCGAGCTTGCGTCCTTCCAAGGATCGCCTGCGGAGGAGATCAACCGCGAGGCTTCGAGCGTTGAGCAGGATCCACGTGTCGAGCGAACCGCGGCGGGGATCGAAGGCCGAACCGGTGCGCATGACCTTGAGGAACGTGTCCTGGACCAGGTCTTCCGCATCGGTCTTGCTGCGCAGGAGGACCAGACCCAGGCCGTAGATGCGGGATGCGAATCGATCGTAGAGTCGGCGTGCCGCATCACCCTCATTGCGCAGGAACGCCGTCCATCAGGTCCGCCTCGGCTGCTCTCGTCCCCCGGTCCGCTCGCGCAGGGGGAGATGGCGGACCGAGCCAGCTCACTCATGACCGGAGGTTTCATAGCCGTTGCCTTCCCGTTCGCCGATGTGGTTGGGATCGGTATCGAAGCTACGGGAGCGGGCGACGTCAGCAATCGATGAAACCTGCACGTTAAAGGCGCAGATCCGTACGGAACCAGGGGTTCAGGAGGCACGCATCGAGGCAGGCGGTGGTCAGCGGTCGGAGAGTCGGCGGGACAGTTCCGTTCGCGACCGGACCCCGAGTTTCTGGTAGATCCGGCGCAGGTTGGCCTCGACCGTGCTGACGCTCAGGAACAACGCGTTCGCGACCTCCCGGTTGGTGAGTCCCTTCCCCACCAGGTCGGCGACCTCCTGCTCGGTCGGCGTCAGTTCGAGCGGGCCGGGTGACCGGCCGCCGATCCTGGCCGTCTCCGTGGTGGCCTTCTCGGCCCACACGGCCGCGCCGAGGCGTTCGAAGATCTCCTTCGACCGCGCGAGCGACTCGCGTGCGAGTCGCCACTTCTTCATTCGGCGAAACGTTTGACCCTGTGCCAGGAGCGTTCGACCGAGCTCGAACGGCTCATCGAGCACCGCGTGGTGCTCGATGGCGCGCTCGAACGCGGACATCGCATCGGGAAGCTCGCCGACCGACGCGTGGAGCAGGCCCCAGCCGCGTTCCGAGGTCGCGAGTGCCCACGTTCGGTTGAGCGCTTCGGCTCGGGCCGCGAACGGTTCAAGGATCGAAGCCGCCGTGTCCGTCTCGCCGATCGCGATGAGCGCTTCGACCTCATCCGGGATGAACCGAAACACACCCGGCTCTCGGATGCCGGCGGCGAGCGCACCCTCGGCGAGCGGCCACAGGATGCGGTGTGCTTCCTTCGGATCATCCACCGACAGCGCGAGGAACCCCAACGCCGAGAGGTTGAACTGACTCGCCTGCACCAACCCGGATCGTCGAGCGAGATCCAGTCCTTCCGAGGCGGCTGCCCGCGCCGAGTCCGCTCGACCGAGATGCCCCTCGACCAACGCCTTGGCGGACAGAGCCAACGAGCGATACGGCAGGTGGCCGGTCCACGCGGTGATCTCGCAACTCTCGTCGGCGTACGCGCCGGCATCCGACCAGTTCCCGGACGAGCACTCGACCTGGGCGAGCATGAACAGGATCACCGCCAGCGATCCCTCGTCGCCTCCTTCCCGACAGCGCTTCATCAGGTCCACGAAGGTCGATCTGGCGACATCGAGTTCGTCCATCCACATCGACAGACATCCTTGGCGGAACGTCGGGCTGCGGAGTGGCCGTACGGATACCGCGGCACCCTCGAGATCGAGCGCGCGGCTCATCGCGACCCGTGGGTCGCCTTCGCCCGCCACGAAATCGTGAAAGGCGACCAATGCGAGGGCCTCGGCGAGGCTCGTGTCATCGCCCACCGCCTCCGCCAGAGGGACGGCCTCGCGGGCATGCGCGCTCGCGCGGGCTCGATCGCCGACCGCCTCTGCGGCTGCCGCGAGCTCGAGCTGGATACTCGGCTTCAGCAGCTCGTCGTCGCCGACCTCTTCGAGGGCTTGTTCCGCGAGGGCGAGGGCCGAGCCGGCGTCGTGGCTGTGGTAGCGAACGCGGGCGAGGAAGAGCAGCGCCTCGGCGCGCACCGGGCCCGCCGACGTGGCAGCGATAGCATCTTCCAGGCACGCCGCCGCCTTGCCGAGCTCGCCACACTCGAAGGCGAACTGGCCGGCATGGATCGTCCGATGGATCCGCGCGTCGGCTTCATCGGCCGGGGTCAGGCTCGCGAGCGAGGTCGGCGAGCTGCGCCGCGGCATCCGGGGCGCCACGAGCGCTCGCCTGTCGTGACGCCACTTCGAGCTCCGCAGCGACACCCTCGTCGGGCAGTTCCGCGGCGAGCGCGAGATGCCGCGCCCGCTCTTCCTGGTCGACGACCACCGCCGCGAGCCGACCGTGGACCCACCTCCGCTCCTTCGTGGACGACACCGAGTATTGAACGGTCGCGAGCAACGGGTGTGTCGATCGGATGCGCCCCGCGCTCTCCTCGATCACGCCGTCGTCGAACGCCGCTTCGATGTTGCGTCCGGCAGCCGCATCCCCCATCGCCTCTGCGATCAGCGAAGTGGTGGGCTGGGATGCGGCCGCCGTGATCAGGAGGACCTGCCTGACGGGATCCGTGAGCCCGGACAAGCGGTCGGCGACCAGGTCGACGAGCGTCGACGGCACTGGAAGCGAGCTCCCGGGCTCTCGGTCGATCCCCCAGCCGCAGGATCGCGCGCCCGAGCTCCAACGCGAGGAACGGATTGCCCGCGGCGGTTCCGTGGATCTGGAGGAGGATCGAGCGGGGCAGGCGCGTCGAGAGTTCGGCGTTCAACAGGTCGCCGATGGCGTGCTCGGTGACAGGGCCGACGACGAGTCGATCGATCCGTTCGTCAGGGAAGGCTCGTTCGAGACCGAGCGGGAGCGGACCGGACCCGTCGAACCTCGCCGTGATGACGATCCCGATCGGGACGTCGTGCAGCCGCCGGATCGCGAACTCCAACACGCGGGCCGAGGGAAGATCGAGCCATTGGGCGTCGTCGATCGCCAGGAGCAACGGCCCGGCCGCAGCGAGGGCGCTGAGTGCCCCGTGGAACCCCGACGAGAGGGTCCGGCGATCCGGCGGAGAGCCTCCGGCCTCGGCCAGGAGCAGCGCGACCTCGAGGGCAGACCGTTGTGGCGGAGGAAGTCCGTCGAGTGCCTCATCGACGACACCTTCGAGGAGATCTCCCAAGGCCGCGAAGGAGAGTTTCGCCTCGGACTCGGTGGGCCGAGACGAGAGCGTGCGGTAGGAGCGGCCTCGAGCTTGTGCGAGGGTGTCGAGCCAGAGGGCACTCTTGCCGATCCCGGGTTCGCCTCCCAGGATCAGGGCCTCCGGCCCGGAAGGGACGGCGTCGAGGAACGACGAGACGCGGGCGAGTTCGGCCTGCCGGCCGAACCTGGCGTGCTCCATACCCCCTCCCTTGAGCTGGTGGGGGTCATTATGGCCCGGAGGTTTTCCCTTCGCGACCGCTTTGTCGACGGCGAGGATCCCTCGCACCTTAGGGGGCGCGTTCATCGCAGTGCTGCCGGACCGTGCCGATGAGTTCACGCACGTTGACCGGTTTCGAGACGTACCCGTCGAAGCCTGCAGCCAGGAACCCCTGGCGGTCCCCTTGCATCGCCTGTGCCGTCACGGCGAGCACGGGGATGGCGGCCGTGCGCTCGTCGGAGCGCAGGCGATGAAGCGCTTGGACACCGTCGATGTCCGGAAGTTGGATGTCCATGAGCACGAGATCCGGCGCGTGCGCCACGGCTTGCTCGACCGCCTCCTCGCCTGTCGTCGCCTCCAGCGTCCGATACCCCGTCGCGAACAGGACATCGCGGAGCAGCTTCATGTTCAGCTCGTTGTCCTCGACGACAAGGATCCGTTCGCCCGCCATGCTTACACCGACCTCACGGGCAGCGTGAACACGAACGTGCTTCCGTTGCCCGGCTCGCTTTCCAGCCAGATCCTCCCGCCGTGGAGCTCGACGAACCGCTTCGAGAGCGCGAGACCCAGGCCCGTCCCCTCCCGCTGCTCCAGCCCGGCCTCGGTTTGCTGGAACTCCTCGAAGATCCGCTCGTGGTCCTCGAGCGCGATGCCGGGACCCGTGTCGGCGACGGCGATCCGCACCTCGCCGTTGACCCGCGCCGCGCTCACGTCGACCGCCCCGCCGGGGGGCGTGAACTTCACGGCATTCGAGAGCAGGTTGAAGATGACCTGCTTGATCCGGCGCTCGTCGCCCTCGACGACGTCGACATCGGGACCTGCCTCGAGCGCGACCTCGACGCCGTCCTCCGTCGCCCGTTCGCGCACCATCACCACACCGCGCTCGAGTGCCTCCCGCACGGAGAACGGCTGCACCTCGAGCTCGACCTGACCTGCCTCGACCTTGGACAGGTCCAAGACGTCGTTGATCAGCGAGAGCAGATAGTGGCCCGAAGAAACGATGTCGTCGAGATACTCCGCCTGCTTCTCGTTGACCGAACCGAACATCTCCTCTCGCAGCACCTGCGAGAAACCGATGATGGCGTTCAGCGGCGTGCGCAACTCGTGCGACATGCTGGTCAGGAACTCCGACTTGTGTCGGCTGACCGCCTCAAGCTCCACGTAGACACGCCTGAGCTCGTCGTTCATCCGGTTGACGTTCGCCGCCAGCGCTCCCAGCTCGTCGCGATTCACGACCTCGACTCGACCTGAGAAATCACCGGATGCGATCGCCTCGAGTCGAGCGTCGATACGTTGGATGGGTCCGATCACCGACCACGCAAGAACGAACCCGAGCACGAGCGCCAGGACGATCGCCCCCACAGCCACCCCGATGAAAAGATCCCGCGACCGTTCGTACGAGCTCGCGTTCAGGGCGATCAGGTCATCGATCTGCGCAGTGATTCCGTTGGCGAGCACGGCGGCATCTTGATAAAGATGCCTCGCGAGCGCTTCGGCCTGTATGCGGAGGCCCTTCAGCGCCTCGCCGTCAGGGTCGTGCCTGTCGAGCCTGATGATCGACTGCATCATCATGGCGAGGTTGTCGGCCTTCAGGCGGATCGAGCCGAGGATGACGGCGTCTCCCGCGGTCGGTGTGAAGCCGAGTCGTTCGACGGTCGACTCGGGCCCGATCCGGTCGGCGGCGTCAGCGACCGCCCGGTCGACGGGGACCGCCTTCCTCCCCGATCCGTTAGGGGTCGCCCCTGGCCAGACCCCGCTGTAGGCCAGGCCTGCGTTCTGTGCCAGGAGCTCCCGAACCAGCTTGGCGCTCCTGCTGGATCCCTGCGTACCCAACGGCTCTCTCCTGAAGGGATCCGAGGCTCCCCACGCGGCCGTTGGACTGTCCGAGGACGCGGAGCCCGAGCACACCGACCGCGACCAGCAGCACGGATGTGCCCACGAACGCGATCAGCAGCTTGGTGTGGACCTTGGCCGGCACCCGGCCCACGGCTTGGACGACCGGATCGTACCCAGCGGCTCCACGGCCGCCGCCTCTCCCCGACGGCGGCCCTTCCGTGCTTGGCCACCTGGCTGTCCGACATGGGCTCAGGGCTCCAGCTCAGCCGAGCCCGCCACCATGTTGGCGATCAGCCACTGTCCGTCGATCCGCGCGACGTCAAGATCGGCGGTCGTGACGAATGCCACGTTGTACTTGTCGTAGTCGATGTAGTGGCACTCGAAGTGCAACGTGCCCCGGTCGCCGTTGACCGTGATCTCGACCTTGTAGGCGGGGTGGTCAGAGACCCAGTGGGCATCGGTTTGGAACATGCTGGATTTGTCGAGGAAGAACTGCTGGATCTCCTCCAACCCGGCCGCCGTATCTCCGGGACCCACGGTCAAGGTCGCGTTCGGCGCCCACAGGCTCATCATCTTGACGATGTCCTTATTCGTGGTCGCCTCGTGGAAGTTCTTCTCGATCTGGTCGATCTCCCAGAAATCCGCCTCCTGCTGGAGTTTCTGCTCCCTCCGAGGCGCTCTCGTTCGAGCCTCCGCAGGCCGCGAGGGAGATGACCATGATCCCGACGACGCCGGCGATCGAGAGCCTCCGCATCCGAGTCCCCTTTCAACTCAGGCTCGTACGGGCTGACGGTGTTGCGCGATGTTCACACCGATGCGCCCATCCGTCCAGCTCAGCTTCGGTGCCGGGGCTTCGCACGCCCACCATGCCTCCCGGCCGCGCACCCCGGTGCTAGCACGGCACCCGAGCGGACGATCACCCATCCCGTCCGGCGCAGTAGCCACGCACCTGCTCCGGGAACGGGCCGACCAGGATCGGCTTCTCGATCCACCCGGCGAAGCCGGCTTCCTCCAGCCATGCCCCGCTGTCCTCCAGCCGCATCGCGCTCATCGCGACCACCGGTATCCGCGCCGTCCGCTCATCCTGCCCGAGCGCCTCCCTGGCGTCGGCGCCGTTCATGTCGGGGAGCCGGAGGTCCATCAGGATCACGTCGGGCAGGTGCGCGACCGCGAGCCCGATGCCCTCAGTGGCGTTCGCTGCATCCATCGTCCGGAACCCGGCGGCGCCCAACACGTCCCGAGCGAGCTTCCGGTTCTTGTCGTTGTCGTCCACGATCAGGACGAGGGGCATTGGGCGTATCCTCCCGCTATGCCGATCCGGCTCGTGCTGGCTGAGGATCATCTCATCGTCCGCGAAGGCGTGCGGCGGCTCCTCGAAGCGCAGCCCGACCTCGAGATCGCGGCGGTGTGCGGCGATCTCGATTCCCTGCTTGCCGCCGTTGAGACGGAGCGGCCGGACGTCGTCATCACGGATATCCGCATGCCCCCGGGGAACGCCGACGAGGGGATCCAGGCCGCGGAACGGCTGCGTGCAACCGATCCCAACGTCGGCGTCGTCGTGCTCAGCCAATACGCCACCCCGAGCTACGCCCTCGCGCTGCTGGAGAGCGGCAGCGCGGGGCGCGCGTATCTGCTGAAGGAGCGCGTGCAGGAGCCCGAGCAACTCGTCGCGGCGATCCGTGCTGTGGCGGAGGGGGGGTCGGTGATCGACCCGAAGGTCGTCGAGTCGTTGGTTGCCGAGAACGCCCGGGGCGACGAGTCGCGCTTCAACCAGCTGACGCCGCGCGAGCGCGACGTGCTCCGCGAGATGGCGGCCGGCAAGAGCAACGCGGCGATCGGAGAGTCGCTCTTCCTCGCCGAGCGATCGGTCGAGAAGGTGATCCACTCGATCTTCCTGAAGCTCGGGCTCACGTGGGAGGCGGACGTCCACAAGCGCGTGAAGGCCGTCATCATCTATCTCGCGGAGAGCGACTAGCCTCGTCCGGAGAGCGGCACGGAGCCGACCACGTGGGTCTGGTGGTCGGGCCCTTCCCGGATCGTGAGCCGGCCGCCGAGCGCCTCGACGCGATCGCGCGACGGGAGGTCCGCCCCCACGTCGCAGTCCGCGACGACCTCGAAGGCAAGCGTTCCTTCTTCGTCCCGCACGGTGACCGCCACGGGCGTCCGTGCGTCCGCGCGCTCGAGTACGTCGAGGCAGCAGAAATAGACGACGCCGGCGATCTCCACCGGACACGGCTCCCCTATCGAGATGTCGATCCGAATGGGGACGTCGGCGCCCGCCGCCGCGGAGCGAAGCGCCACGCTCAATCCCCCGGCCTCGAGCAGCGGCGGATAGATCCGGTCCGCGAGCGTCCGCGTCTCCTCCAACGCGTGTTGCACATCGCGCCGCAACGCTCCGAGAAGTCTCTGCGCCTCTGCAGGATCGACCTCCACCGACGCAGCCGCGAGGTCGAGGTTGGCGGCCAGCCCGACCAGCTGCTGCTGCACGCCGTCATGCAGAGCGCGCTCGAGGTCGCGGCGCTCGGCGTCGGTGGCCAGGGCGAGCCGCATCCGAGATGCCTGCAGCTCCGCCACCTCGAGGCGCAAACCATCGAGCTCGCGCCGCACAGAGGCTCGCCGAACCCCCGGTGAGATCGACTCCATCCAGCTCATCACGGGAAGTTGTCCGTCATCGACCCAGTGGCGTCAAGGGGTGGCACCGTGCTGGCACGGAAGGCAGCATCCCCCACACTCACCGGCCGACACCGTAGAGCCCGGCCGGAGCGGGCCTCTAGCGTTCGCCGCGTGGGATGGGCACGGGTCCATTCCCGGCTTGAGCCTCCACGGAAGAGGCGGAAGGAGGGGCACCATGAAGAGCAGAAGGACTCGGCTGGTGGCTGCGCTCCTGGAGCGGTCGTCGCGGCCTCGCTCGGCTTTGCCGCGGTGGCGATCGCGAGCCCATCCAGCGGCACCATCACGCCGGTGATCATCGCGACAGGGTCGATGCGGACCGGGATGGGCCTCGCCGTCCATCCGGGCACGAACACGATCGTGGCGCAATACACGTTCGGCCCCCACTCGTCGACGGGCTGGCACAGCCACCCCGGCAAGACGCTCGTGGTGGTGCAGTCGGGAACGTTCACCGTCTACCACGACAACTGCCACGCGATGACCTACGGGCCCGGTCAGTCGTTCGTCGAGTTGCCCTCGAGCGTGCACGTCGGTCGCAACGAGACCGACAGCAGCGTGCAGCTGGGCGTCGTGTACTTCGACGTTCCGATCGGCGGGAGCCCTCGGATCGATCAGCCGCAGCCGGACGGGTGCGACGCCACCTGACACGCAACAGACACAAAGGCCCGGGCCATCGTGGCCCGGGCCTTTTGGCCTGTTCGCGGTGGGGCCGGTAGCGACACGATCTATGGTCGCGGTGGATCGGACACGATCTTCGGCGCGAACGGACGAGACCAGCGTGTTCGGTGGGAATCGGCATCGACACGGTGTACGGAGGCGCGCAGAACGACATCGTGCTTGGCGGGAACGGTCCCGACTGGGTGTCCGGGGGGCGTGATCTCGACCTGGTGAACGGCGGTCGCGGGGACGACGACGCCTTCGGCGGTCTTGGGAGCGACATCGTCACCGGCATCATCGGGAACGATGTGGTCCACGGCGGCGCCGGCAACGACGTGTGCCTCGACATCGAGGACGGCGTCAGCGGGAACGACACGGTCTTCGGCGGTCCGGGGTTCGATCACTACCAAGCCGACCCGGGCGATTTCCACCATGACGCCGAAGACCTGGGGCCGTGCATCCCTGAGTAGCACCGTTCCCGAGCACGTATCGTTCGCATCTGTGAACGACCTCGACGTCGCCGACCTTCTTGCCCGGTACGACGCCCAGCTGCGAACCGTCGTGCCCGATCCCCTGCCGGAGGGGCTCCGCGTTGAACGCGACGGTCCCTTGCTTCGCTTCACCGGCTACGGGAACGGCGGCGGGATCGGGTATCGCGATCTGGGCGGGATCGAAGGCGCCGAGCTCGACGAGCTGATCGCGCGACAGGTGCGGGTGTTCGCCGAACGCGGCGAAGCGTTCGAGTGGAAGCTGCACGGACACGATCGCCCCGCCGACCTGAGCGAGCGGTTGCTCGCGCAGGGATTCGTCCCCGAGGACCTGGAGACGGTCGTGATCGCGCCCGTGGCCGACGTTGCCGGCGAGGTGTCGCTCCCCGACCACGTGTCGATACGAGAGGTGACCGCCGCGCCGATCTCGATCGGATCGGCGCGATGGAGGACGCGATCTGGCACGACGATCGGGCCGGATGGCTCGCCGACAGCCTCGAGGCCGAGCGGGCGGCCGACCCGGATGCGATGACGATCGTCGTCGCCGAGTCGGCCGGCGAGTTCGTCTGCGCCGGGTGGGTCCGATTCGTGTCGGGAACCGACTTCGCAACGCTCTGGGGTGGAGGCACGCTCCCGGAATGGCGTCGTCGCGGCATCTATCACGCGCTGGTCGCCTATCGTGCCAACCTCGCGGCGGCGCGCGGCTTCCGCTTTCTCCAGGTGGACGCGTCGTCGGAGAGTCGGCCGATCCTGCAGCGCATGGGCTTCGTCGCGGTCACGACGACCACGCCGTACATCTGGACACCGCCCGCGACGAGTCCAGGAGGGGTGCAGCTCGCCGATCTCCCGAATGACCGCAGAGGCGCGATCGATGACCTGATCGCACGCTGGTGGAGTCCTGCGCCGCGGACGATCGCATCGCGGCGCTGTTCCTGGGCGGATCGCGCGCACGAGGCGAGGACGACGAGTACTCGGACATCGATCTCTGCGTGATCGTGCGCGACGACGCGTACGACGACGTGATCGCCGGACGCGACGCCCTCGTGCGCACGCTTGGCGAACCGCTGTTCCTCGAGGATTTCGGCAACGGCAACATGGCGTTCGTGATCCTGGCCGACGGCACCGAGCTGGAGTTCCACTTCTTCCGGCAGGCGACCTGCGATGCGATCCGATCGGGGCCGCATCGCGTCCTGCTCGACAAGGACGGCATCCTTGCGACCGGGCGTTCCCGCTGCCCGAGACCGACCGGGCGGCTCAGGTCGAGGCGCTCCGCGAGATCCTGTTCTGGTTCTGGCATGACGTCGGCCACTTCACCACGGCGGTCGGACGCGGCCAGCTCTGGTGGGCCGCCGGGCAGCTCGAGCAGCTCCGCGCGTACTGCGTGAACCTCGTCCGCATCGACCAGGGCGGAGTCGCGGAGGACGAGGCCGTACTGGAAGCTCGACCACGAGATCGCGACGGAGGCGCTCGATGTCGCTGCGCTCGACCTTCGTCCCGCTCGAACGCGATGCGCTCCGTCGGCAGGTGGCGTCCTGGCCTTCTTCCGGAGCGTGCACCCGGCGCATCGCCCAGGCCTTCGGTCTCCCCTACCCGGCCGAGCTGGACCGGCTCGTCGGCGGCCATCTGGAGCACCTGATCGAGGCCCACGGATAGAGCGCTGCCGCTTCGCTGTCCAATCGCATCAACTGCTATTTTTTTTTTTTTTTTTTTTTTTTTTTATCCTTCGCATACACTAGCTGCCGCATCCTTCCTCGTCCTCCAGCTGTTCTTCGATCCAACCACGTTCGATACATGCCGCCTCGACGTCGCGATCAGAATCGAGCGCCATGCCGTTCGCAGCTCTCATCGGTCACTCCTCTCATCGCCATCTCTCGTGAACTAGATCATCTTGCAGCCCGATCAGTTATTAACACCATTCTATCATCTACTCTCATCTTCCAATCCCACTCATTACTCGACTTATCCAATCTATTCACGTAATGATGCTTCAATCGCCGCTCGAGCATCCCTGCCTATGGTCCGCGTCTTCCACAACGGCGCGTGCCTTGCCGAGCACCATGCCTTCACGTAGGGTCCTCGTCCGCAGGCGCATCGAGGACCTCTCCCGCACGTTATCAGCCGCGTCAAACTTCACATTTTTTATATAGTACCTGACGCTGAACCGGTCGGTGGCCTCGCCCGTAGACCAGGCATTCGGACCCGAGGGAGGGGTTATGCGTCGAGGCACGCGTTTGCTGTTGGCCGTCGCCATCGCCGGCGGTTTCACGGTCGTTCCTGGTGGGGCAGCGCTCGCCCACGTCCACGGCATCACGCCGCTCCTCGTGTGCGGGAACACCGAGGTCGACGGCGCGAACCGCACGGACACGACTCCGGCTGCCGCGGCGAACGGTGGTCCGATCAGCGGGCTGATCCCGCGCGATGTCGGAAACGCCCCGCTCACGGTGGGTGACGGCGGGTTCGACGCCGCGGCCGTGGACCACTGCCAAAAACATACGTTGCCTGCCAAAGCTGACTTCGATTCCACATCCGCCCCACGCGCGCTGGATCGCGCGGAATCGAATCGCCTATCGCGTTTCCCCGAGCTTCTCCAGAGTCGATATCCACGAAGTGGTTCGCCCGGAGCTCGAGGATGCGTCCTGCGCAAGGATCTGGCCCGTGTAAGCCGAACAAGCTCGGCGACGGGTCGATACCGAGCTCTCCGCCGAGAGCTCGCGAGCGCGCTGGAAAGCGCCGAGCGCTTCCGCCTGCCGCCCCTCGCGGTACACGCAAGCATCAGCTGCTCCCAGAGCCGCTCCCGCAGCGATGCTGCGCTAGCAGCGGTTCCAGTTCGGCGATCGCACTCGGCGCCGAACCCGTTGCGAGGAGCGCTCCGACTCGCTCCTCTTGCGCCTCAAGCTGGAGCTCGTCCAGCCGAGCCGCCTCGCGAGCAGCGCGCGATCGGCGACGTCGGCAGGCCGCCTCGCCAGAGCGCGAGCGCGTCGTCGAGCGTGGGATCGCGACCTCGCGCGGTTCCAGCCCCTGGTACGTTCGCTGCCGCATGGGAGCGGGCACGGTGGTTCGGGCGAAGGATCGCGCGGCATGGAGGCGTTGGCTCGAGCGCCATCACGCCTCGTCGCCATCGGTGTGGCTCGTGATCCACAAGAAGGGCCATCCCAAAGGTCAGCTCTTCTACGAAGACGCCGTGCAGGAGGCGCTGTGCTTCGGATGGATCGACAGCACGGCGAACGCGTTGGACGAACACAACTACAAGCTGTGGATGGCGCCGCGGAAACCACGGAGCGGCTGGTCCGCCGTGAACAAGCGCCGCATCGAGCGGCTGCTCGCCGACGGACAGATCGCGCCGGCCGGGCTCGCGGCGATCGATGCGGCCAAGCGTGATGGCTCGTGGGCCGCGCTCGACGCGAGCCACTCCCTGGCTGTCCCGCGCGACCTGGCGACGGCGTTCAAGCGATATCCGGACGCCGCCCGCCACTTCGAGGCGTTCCCGCCCTCGGCGCGACGGGTGATCCTCCAATGGATCGACGCCGCCAAGCGCCCTGAGACCAGAGCGAGGCGCATCGATGAGACCGCGCGGCTCGCGGACGACGACATCAGGGCGAATCAATCGCGACCCAAGAGCTGACCTCGGCCAGGCTCCGCCTGGTGCCGCTGACGGCCGGCGACGCGGAGGACCTGTTCCCCGTGTTCGACGATCCGGCGCTCGGTCGGTGGACCGGCGAGACCCCACCCGCGAGACGTCGAGTCGCTGCGGCGGCGATTCGCGGCCTGGGAGGCCGGTCCCGGCGAGGACGGCGCCGAGCGATGGCTCAACTGGACGATGCGGCGGCGAGAAGACGACCGAGCGATCGGACACCTGCAGTCGACCGTGACGGGACACACGGCCGCCGTTGCGTGGGTCGTCGGGACAGCCTTCCAGGGCCAGGGATTCGCCACGGAGGCCGCGCGAGCGCTCGTCGCGTGGCTGCGCGACAACGGCATCGCCGAGATCGAAGCCTCGATCCACCCGGGCAACGTGCCGTCGCAGGTGGTGGCGTCCCGCGCGGGACTGCAGCCGACCGACCGGATCGATGACGGCGAAGTGGTCTGGTCCTCCCGGGCCGGCGCCGCTTCGTAGACTGCGCCGGTGACCGGTCTGCGCGTCGGCATCCAGCTCCCAGAGGTCGAGCGCGACGTGCGCTGGCCGGAGTACCTCGCCATGGCCCGGGCGGCGGAGGCGGTCGGCTTCGACTCGATCTGGGTCGGTGATCACTACCTCTATCGCGGCGACGGCCGACCGGAGCGGGGGCCGTGGGAGGCGTGGACCTTGCTCGCCGCGCTCGCAGCGGTGACCGACCGGGTCCGGATCGGACCCCTCGTCGCGTGCCTGAACTTTCACGAGCCCGCGGTGCTCGCCAAGCTCGCCGCCACCGTGAACGAGATCGGCGGCGGCCGCCTCGTGTTCGGGATGGGTGCGGGCTGGAACCGCACGGAGTTCGACGCGTTCGGGATCCCGTACGACCACCGAGCGTCACGCTTCGTCGAGGCGTTCGACATCGTGCGACGCCTGTTGCACGGTGAACGCGTCAGCGCGCAGGGTCGTTGGCACTCGGTGGATGACGCGGTGCTCCTTCCGTCGCCGGCGGCTCCGCCAAAGCTGATGGTCGGCTCCACCGGCGAGCGCGTGCTGGCCGCCACCCTCCCGTACGTCGAGGCGTGGAACACCTGGTTCGATTGGTACGGCAACACGCCCGAGGGGTTCGCCGCCAAGGTGTCTGAGATCGACGCGGCGTGCGAACGCGCCGGCCGCGACCCGGCAACGCTCGAGCGCAGCGCCTGCGTGCTCGTCCAGCTCGACGGCGGGGCGGCCGAGCGGACGCCTGAGCCCGGCGTCGTGCCCCTGCGAGGCTCCGGCGACGAGATCGCGGCGGGCCTGGACGCGATGGCCACCGCGGGAGCCGACGAGGTCATCGTGGTCTGCGACCCGATCACAGAGGCCTCGATCCTGGAGCTCGGGGATGTCCTCGCGATCCTCCGCGGCTAGCGCAGGCGCCAACGCTCCGCGGTGATCTCATACACGACCGCGTCGAACAGCATGCCCTCGTCCTCCACCTGCGCCTCACGCTCGAAGGTCATCCCCAGGCGGCGCATCACCGCCAGGCTCCGCACGTTCGGCGTATCGGTGGTCGAGATCACACGATCGAGCCCGAGTGGCCCGAACGCGAGGTCGAGCCATCCCGTCGCCGCCTCGGTCGCGTAGCCCTGTCCCCAATGTTCGTACGCGAAGCGCCAGCCGATCTCGACGTCGTCGGGGAACGAGGCGAGGTGGTGCAACCCGCACATCCCGAGGAACGCGCCGTCGGACCGTCGCTCGACCGCAAGGAGGCCGATCCCCTCCTCGGCGTACAACTCCTGCGCCCATTCCGCGATGGAATCGGAATGCTCGCGCGTCAGCGGCTCGCCACCGAGCCACCGCACGACCTCCGGGTGGGCGTTCAGCGCCGCGTAGAGCGGGAGGTCGTCCTCGCGGAAGGTGCGCAGGGTCAGGCGGGGCGTCGTGCTGATGACGGTGCCGTTCCACTCGACCATGCGCAGCCGAAGCCTAGCCGCCATCGCGCTCGAAGCCGACGGGAACATCGCTGCCCGGTACCGTGTTGGCCACGTCATGGAGATCGGGGTCTACACCTTCGCGGAGCTGCAGGAAGACCCGCTCGACGGGCACATGATCAGTCCCGAGCAGCGGATGCGCGACCTGATCGAGGAGGCCGAGCTGGCCGAGCAGGTCGGCCTCGACGTCTTCGGCGTCGGCGAGCATCACCGCGAGGACCTCATCGTCTCCTCCCCGGCGGTCGTCCTGGCGGCGATCGCCGCTCGAACCGAGCGCCTGCGGCTCACCAGTGCGGTCTCGGTCCTGAGCTCCGACGATCCCGTGCGCGTCTTTCAGGACTTCGCCACGCTCGACCTGTTGAGCGGTGGGCGGGCCGAGATCATGGCCGGCCGCGGCTCCTTCACGGAGTCCTTCCCGTTGTTCGGCTACGACCTGGACGACTACGACGACCTCTTCGACGAGAAGCTCCGCCTGTTGCTGCGGCTGCGCGAGGACGAACACGTGCGGTGGTCCGGTCGCTTCCGCACGGCGTTGGACGGAGAGGGCGTGTACCCACGACCGATCCAGCAGCCGCTGCCCGTGTGGGTCGCGGTCGGCGGCGCGCCGGAGTCGGCGTTCCGCGCCGGCACCCTCGGTCTGCCCATGGCCCTCGCGATCATCGGGGGCATCCCGGAGCGCTTCGCCCCGTTCGTGCAGCTGTACCGCGATGCCGCGCGCGATGCGGGCCACGACCCGACGCCCCCGGTCAGCATCAACTCCCACGGGTACATCGCCGCGACCGAGCAGGAGGCGCTCGACGACTCCTGGCCCTACGCCGCCTCGATGATGAACAGGATCGGGCGCGAGCGAGGCTGGCAGCCGATGCAGCGCGAGCACTACGACGCGGCCTCGACCTTGCGCGGCGCCAACTTCGTCGGCACCCCGCAGATGGTGATCGACAAGATCCTGTTCCAGCACGAGCTGTTCCAGCACGACCGGTTCCTCGTGCAGTTCACGGTCGGCTCGATGCCGCACGCCAAGATCATGCGGTCGATCGAGCTGCTCGGTACCGAGGTGGCCCCCGCCGTGCGAACGGCGCTCGGCGTCTCGGCATAGGACACGCCCCGCGGCCGCGTGTCGAAATCGTGCCGATTCCGGCATCGCCCTGGGCGGGCACCCGCCTCCGTGCGAGCCTGCCGGCGATGAACGGGTATGCGACGGGATCGCCGGCCGGGCTCGCCACGATCGCCGCGTCGCTCGTGGCTGCGAGCGTGGTTGGCGCCATCGTGAGTCGGCGCCGTGCGCCCGCCGTCACACTCGGGCTCATCGGCGGGCTGCTCGCGGCGGTCGTCGGCTTCCTGGTGGCCGCGTCCGACGGGCCGCACGGCGTGCCGCAAGAGGTCGGGATCTGGGCGAGCCTCGGCCTCGCGATCTTCGGTCTGCTCGGTCTTGTGCTGTTCCCAGGTCGCCCGCCTGCGCGCGTGCTGTGGCGCGCGACACTCGTCGTGGCGCTCCTCGCGCCATTCGCGGCCGCGGTGTTGCGCTTCGCGGTCGGCGCCGCGTGTCCGCTGTACGTCACGCGCGGCGCGGGCTACTGCTTCTACGACGTCGACCTGCTCGGCGGCTGGGCCGCGGCCGTCACCGTGATGCTGGCCGGAGACCTCCTCGGTATCGCGTTCCTGCTCGGCGTCTCGGCCTGGCAGGCGCGCGAGCCGCGCGCGGACAGCGTGGCCGCCGCCTAGCGCGGCAGGCTCGCCATGTCCTGCTCGAAGATCTGGCGATCCTCGTCATCGTCGATCGCCTCGGCGGCAGACCACGCCGCCGCCTCGGCCTCGGCCGCGCCCACGCGATCCCCGGCGACCAACGACGCGCGCGCCAGGGCCTCGTAGGAGGCGGCCAGGAAGAACCCGCTGATGCCCGACTCCTCACACAACGCGAGCGCCCGGCGCGCGTGCCACGTGGAGGGCTCGGGACGCCCCAGGACGGCGTACACACGCGAGCACTGCCACTCCCCCACGACGAGGTTCGTGGCATCGCCAACCTGCTCCCAGTGGAACCTCGAGGCGTGCGCCGCGTGGATCATGCGATCGTTCTGTGCCGGCGTCCGATCGGGGGTCTCGAGCAGCTCCCAGGTGTGGTTGAACAGATCCACGGCCAGTTGTCGCTCGCCCTCAGGGGCCAGCGCGCCGGGAACGGTTTCGGGGATCGACGTCATCGTTCGCTCCTTCTCCTCGGTGAGATTCCGCAACTGATGCAGGATGCGCTGACGACGGAACAGGTCCGCCTCGACCTCGCGGGCGTACGTCTCGAGCCGCTTGCCCGCCTGATCGGGGTCATCCAAGACCGCCCGGATGTCCTCGAGCGGGACGTCCAGGTCGCGCAGCCGTCGGATCGTCCGCCCCACCTCGACCTGGTCGCGTGCGTAGACGCGGTAGCCGTTGTCGGCCACCGCCGCCGGCCGCAACAGGCCGATCGCGTCGTAGTGACGCAGCGCTTTGGGCGTGAGCCCGGTGAGCCGCGCGTAGCCGCCGATCGTGAGCCGCTCCTCCATCGACACCGAGGGTAGGGCTTCCCCCACGGGGAAGGTCAAGCCTCGTCTGCGAGAAGTTCCGTGGCGGCCCGGTGCCCCTGCGCGATCGCGACCGAAGCCAGCGGCGTCCACGCGGCATCGGCGTTCGCGAAGGCGACGCGACCGCAGCGCGCCCTGGCGACCTCCCAGGGCCGCTCCTCGGTCGGCGCCAGCCCTTCCCCGGAGTAGGAGTACCCGTGGCCCCAGCGGTTCACGGTGATCGCGGCGATGTCCCGGTCGGCGTCGAACCCTCCCGGTCCGAGCATGCGCGTCAGCTCGTCGCGCACGTGGAACTCGAAGTCCTCGAACGAGGTGTCGTACAGCAGCTGCCGCGCCGCTCGGCGGGCGTCGGCGGTGCTCAGGCCGCGGTTCGGCACCGTCGGGACATGCACCAGGTGCAGCACCATCGGCTCGTCCGGCGTTCGGGGACACCGGTAGTCGCCGATGCTCACGGGGTAGTCGAGTTTCAGCCGGGAGAAGAAGCCCATCGGGTTCGTGATCTCGTGCACGCCCAGGCGCACCCACGGATGCCAGTCGCGCACGGCGACCTTCGTGTAGGACAACGGCGCCTTGACGTTGGCACGCAGCGCCTGGCGCTGGGGCGCCGGCAGCTCGGGCATGATCGAGGGGATCATCATGTGGTAGCCCGCGAGGATCGCCCGATCGCCGCGCACGCGGTGCAGCGTGCCCCCACGGACGTAGCCGACGTCCACCCCGCCGTCGTGGTTGCGGACGTGGACCCCCGTCGCCTGCAGCCGCAGGCGCGTGGCCCCACCGTCCGACATCGAGCGCGCCGTAGTCGAACCGGGCCGTGACGAGATCCTCCATCGAGTCGCCGGGCGCCACCGCGGGGATCAGCGACCGCACGATCGCGCGCGCGATCGACGCGTTCCCATCGGGGAAGTGGTAGATGTACGGCTCGTCCATCTCCGCGGCCGCCCGCGGATCCCGTGTGAGCGTCATCCCGGCGAAGCCCGGGTAGCCGGTTTCCATGGCGTCGAACGCCGACACGTCGTCGATCCCGATCGCGAAGAAGTCGTGTGACCGCCCCTGGAACGTATCGGCCGCCTCGTCGGAGAGCCCCCAGACCTTCTGCACGTACTCGCGGTAGCTGGTCCGCGACAGGTGCTCGATCGTCTCGGTCTCGGACAGGGCGGGAAAGGGATCGCGCGTCGACGTGTAGAGCTCGAGCAGCTGCGCCTTGGCCTCGTCCGACACCGGGAAGTCCGCGATGAACGCCTCGGGCGACCGCTCGTGCATGCGATCGGCGGGGATGTCGTCGGCCACCATCCGCATCGGGTCGCCGGTGACGAGCCGATCCTCGCCGAAGGCCTCCTTGGCAAAGAAGACCGCGCGCGACAACCCCAGCGACGGGTACAGGTCGGTGTCGAAGTACCGCTCGAACCGGTGGTAGTCGATGCCGAGCGCCCGCAGCATGCCCTTGGCCTCGGGCCCGTACAGCGCCTCGGGAGACTGCAACGCCTCGGAGCCGCCGTAGCCCAGCAGGAAACGGCCCTCGACCGTGAACTCGTTGCGCTTGGCGTGGCCGCCGAAGTCGTCGTGGTTGTCCAGGAGCAGGATCGAGGCGTCCGGGTGACGCTGTCGGAAGAACCACGCGGACGCGAGCCCGCTGATGCCGGCGCCGACGACGACGAGATCGTAGGACTCCTCGACCGGCAGATCCCCGACATCGAATCGCCGGCCGTCCCGGATCTCATGGGCGACGTCGAAGGAGCCCAGGTGGCTTCCTCGCAGACCCGTGCGACCGGGCGGATACGACGAGCCGTCGATGTACTGACGGCGGATCGGATCCTCGCTCACACCACGTTGCTCCAGGCGCGACGACCGTCCTCGTCGCCGACCACGAGCCGCCACCACCGGTGGTCGCGCCTGTTCGACTGTTCGTCGAGGCTCGGGGTGAAGCGCGCCCGCGTGATCAGCCCCCGATCGTTCCGTTCGAGGATGGCACCGTCCTCGCGACGACCGCGCGGACCGACCGACACGCCCAGACCGTCCTCCCAGCCGCCGTGCAGCCACACGTCGCGGGCCGGCGAGCACGCGATCTCGACGGTGTCGCCGTCGCGCTCCACGTCGAGGATCGCCGGGCCGTTCGACGCGTAGACGTGGCCCGCCCGCAGGGCATCCACCACCGCGGCCCGTGTGCGATCCGGCGCCCGCACCATCGTCCAGGCATCGCCCACGTCGAACGCCGGGTAGTGCGAGTCGTCGGTGCCGAACGGCGCGAAGGACAGCCCGGCGTCGAGCGCCAGATCCCACACATAGGAACTGTCGGCACGATCGTTCTCCCGATGGGCGGAGGCGTTCCAGAGCTCGATCCCGTGCATCGCCCCGGCGGCGAACACGGAGGCCTGCGGGAGCCCGCTCCACGAGGGATGGCACAGGATCGACGCGCCGCCGAAGGACTCCACGAACGCGGCGCCGTCGTCGAACGTCGCGAACGTCTTGATGTGGCAGTTCTCGTACGGATACCAGTTGCCGCGATCGCCGTTCGGCTCCTCCGGAACGTCGTCGATGCCGATCGCGAGGAACTCCGGGCACATCGGGCCACCGATGGGATCGACCATGAGCTCTGCCCCGGGGATCATCAACAGTCCGTCCGGCCCGTCGACCTTCGTCATCGTCCAGTGGTCCGAGATCGTCAACACGTCGAACCCGTGATGGAAGTACTGGCGGGCGACCGCGTCCGGCGGTAACTCGCCGTCGGAGTCGAGCGAGTGCGCGTGGAACTGCGCCTTCAGCCACTCGCCTTCCAGTCTGAACGGGTTCGTTCCCGGCACCGATGTCCCCTTCCGTCGGATCGGCCGAGCGTAGCAGGGAGCACCTGCGCGCCGGGAACGCATCACGCGCTGTTACGCTCGCTCGCGATGCAGACGGCCGAACGCACCTGGTGGGCGCGCCCGGGTCTCGAGGTGCGCGACGGACGCCTCGCCATCGCGGGTCGCGACGCGGAGCAACTTGCGCGCGAGCACGGCACGCCCGTCTTCGTGCACGATCTCGTGGCCGCGCGCGAGCAGGCGACGACGCTGCGCGACGCGATGGCCGACGCGGGTCTGCGGTACCGGATCCGCTTGGCGCTCAAGGCGCAGCGCGACCCCGACTTCCTCCGGTTCCTGCGCGAGGAGACGCCGTTCGTCGGTGTGGACGTGTGCTCGCCCGGCGAGACCGAATGGGCGCTTGCGCACGGATGGGCACCGGAGGAGATCAGCTACACCGGCACCAACGTGTCGGAGGCCGACCTCGACCGCCTGCTGCCCACCGGGGTCCACCTCAACGTCGATCTGCTCTCCCAGCTCGAACGTCTCGGCCGGCGTGCCCCCGGCTCGACGATCGGGATCCGCGTGAACCCGGGCATCGGTGCGTCGTACCTCGGCGGGGCCGAGACCCTCTACGCGGGCTCCGCGCCGACCAAGTTCGGCGTCCTGCCGGATCGGCTCGCCGACGCGGTGGAGATCGCCAACCGGCACGACCTCACGATCGATACCGTGCACTACCACTCGGGCTACCTCTACATGACCGAGTCGATCCCCGTCGTCGAGGAGGCCGCGCGGCGCGTGGCCGAGATGGTCCGCGAGCTGCGGTCCCTCGGCTGCCCCATCGCCGAGGTGAACACCGGTGGCGGGCTCGGCGTCCGCTTCCGGCAGACCGACAGCGGGCTCGATGTGGTCGCGTGGGCCCAGGCGCTTGCTCGCCAGCTCGGCGATCTCGACGTGGTCGTCGGAACCGAGCCCGGCGAGTACCTCGCCAAGCATCTCGCGACGCTGCTGGCGGAGGTCGTCACCGTGGAGGACCGCGGCCAGGACCGCGTGTTCGTCGGCCTCGACGCGGGATGGAGCACCGTGAACGAGTCCTTCGTGTACAAGATCCCGTTCCAGCCGATCCTGTGTCGGGCCGCGGACGACATCGCGGCCCGCCGCTACACGGTGACCGGCCACATCAACGAGGGCAACGACATCTTCGCCACCGACGTCGAGCTGCCCGAGGTGCGGGAGGGCGACGTGATCGCGATCCCCAACGTCGGGTCCTACAACCTGTCGATGGCCAGCAACCACTGCATGCGTCCGCCCGCTCCGGTCGTGTCGTTCACCGAACGCGTGCTCGCGCCGGAACGCTAGACGGCCTGCAGGTCGGCTTGCGCCGCGGCCGCCGTCGTCACGTCGCCGGGCAGCCGCACCACGAAGCGGGCACCGCCACCGTCGCGATCCTCGACGTGCGCCGACCCGCCGTGCAGCTCGGCGAAGCGGCCGACGAGGGACAGACCGATGCCGACCCCGCCGCGCGCGTTCTCACCCTGCTGGAACGGCTCGAAGATCGTGGCCTTGATCTCGTCGGGCACGCCCGGTCCTTCGTCCTCCACCACCACGACGACGCCGCGGGAGCCTCCCGCCACCTCGACGTGGATCGGGGTGCCCGGGGGCGTGTGCCGCGCGGCGTTGTTCAACAGGTTCTCGACGATGCGCTCGGTCATCGTCGCATCGACGCTGACCAGCAGGCGCGCGCCGTCGACGCGTACCGGATGGCCGGCCAGGGTCGGCAACTCGGCGGCGAGCCGATCGGCGATCGACTCCACGTCGGTCGGCTCCCGCTGCGGCTCGATCTGACCGCGGTCGAGCCGGTCGAGGTCCAAGAGGTCCTCCACGAGCCGGGCGGCCTTCGCGCCCGCCTGCTCGATCACGCCGTAGAGATCTTCCATCTCCTTGTCCGTCAGGTGGAGCTTCTCGGCCCGGCGGATCGTCTGCATCGCGCCGAGCACGCCCGCCAGCGGTCCCTTGAGATCGTGCGACACCGCATGGAGCAGGGTGTTCTTCATGTCGTTCTGATACCGCAGATCGTCCGCGACCTCGGTCTCCCGGACCAGGCGACGACGCTGATTGAACACCGTCGCCTCGAGCGCATCCACGAGCCAGACGACCGCCGCCAGCACGACGAACCACACGATGGCGTTCCAGGAGTGCACGAGCACGCTGTACCCATCGACCGGATCCGCGAGCCGCGTGGCCAGCGCGGCCATGCCCGCCAGCCCGAGCCCCCACGCGCGACCCCCGGTCCACGTGGCGAGCACGACCGGCATCAGATAGAAGGGCGCGAGCGACACCCCCGGACCCGTCAGGTGGTCGATGATCCCCACCACGATCACGAAGGCGATGCTCAGCCCGATACCGAGCGGCCCCGGCGCCACGCCGATGAATCGCTCGAGGGGCGTGATCGCCTGGGCGCTGCCGTCCTGCCCACCGTTCGTCGCCATCAGCAGGAACGTCGGCGTGGCGGCGGGCTACCTTGAGTTCGGTAGCCCAGGTGGTTCCGTCGACGTCAGGGGTCGCCTTCCAGGATCTCGAGGAGCGCCCGGAAAGCCCTGCCCCGGTGGCTGATCCGATCCTTCTGCTCGTCGGTCAGCTCGGCCATCGTCAGGTCCCAACCCACGGGCACGAAGATCGGGTCGTACCCGAAGCCACCCGAGCCCGCCGGAGTGCTGCGAAGCGTTCCCTCGCAGAACGCCTCGGCGTGCACCACCTCGCCGTCCGGCGTCGCGAGGGCCGCCACGCACCGGTACCGGGCGCTCCGGCCGCCCGCCGGCACCCCCCGGATGCCCTGGATCAGCGCCCTGAGGTTCTCCGCATCGGTGGCATGTTCGCCTGCGAAACGCGCGCTGCGGGGCCCCGGCCGCCCTCCGAGGGCATCGACCTCGATGCCCGAGTCGTCGGCAAGCGCCGGCAGCCCCAGCGCCGAGGCCACCGCCCGCGCCTTCAGGGATGCGTTGTCCAGATAGGTCTCGCCGGTCTCGTCCACATCGGGGAAGTCGGCCGGATCCCGGTTGTCGACCGTGACCCAGACGATCGGCCACGCGGCGCAGATCCTCGCCAGCTCGCGGAGCTTGTGGGGGTTGTGGGTGGCGAGCGCGATCCGGTCGGGAAGCGTCACGGCGCCAGCAGGGCCCGCTGGGTCGCGGTGAGCTCGTCGATCCCGGACGTCGCCAGATCGAGCATCGCGTCGAGGTCGCCGCGCGAGAACGGGGCACCCTCCGCGGTCCCCTGCACCTCGACGAGCGCGCTCGCCCCCGTCATGACGACGTTGAAATCGACATCGGCTCCGGCGTCCTCCTCGTAGCACAGGTCCAACCGCGCTTCGCCCTCGACGATCCCGACGCTGACGGCCGCGACGGAATCGCGGAGCACATGCTCGAGATCGAGCCCGCGCAGGGCGAGCGCGAGCGCGACGTATCCGCCGGTGATCGAGGCGGTCCGCGTGCCGGCGTCGGCTTGCAGCACGTCGCAATCGATCGTGATCATGCGCTCCCCCATCGCCCGCAGATCCGTGACGCTGCGAAGCGCCCTGCCGATCAGTCGCTGGATCTCCTGCGTGCGGCCGCCGGGCCGTCCCTTGTTCACCTCACGGAAGGACCGCTCGTTCGTCGAGGCCGGCAGCATCGAGTACTCGGCGGTGACCCAGCCCTTGCCGGTGCCGCGGAGCCACCGTGGCGGGTCGTCGGAGACCGAGGCGGCGCACAGCACGCGCGTCTTGCCCATGGAGAACAGGATCGAGCCCGCCGCCCACTCCTGGAACCCGAGCTCGGCGCTCACCGGTCGCAGCTCGTCGTTGCCGCGACCGTCCGGCCGGCTCACGCGCCGACCTCGATCACCATGTCGGGCACCGCGGTGTCGATCGCGCCCACGAATCCCTCCGCGGCCTCCTCCAGCGACCGGCCGGGGTCGAGGTTCGGCGTGATGTGGGTCAACACGAGTCGCGCCGCCCCGCCCGCCTGCGCATGTTCGGCCGCCTGCAACGCGCTCAGATGGAAGTAGGCCAGCTCGGAGTCGTTCTGATAGGTGGCCTCGCACAGGAACAGATCGGCATCGCGGGCCAGCGTCACCGCGTTGTCGCAGGGCCCGGTGTCGCCGGTGTAGGCGAGCACCTTCCCGTCGGCCTCGATCCGGAACCCGAGCGACGGCACGCCGATGTGCGTCATCTCATACGGCGTGACCCGGAAGGGGCCGATCTCGAAGATGCCCCCCGGGGTCGCGAGCGTGAAGTCGTAGGCCTGCGCCATGACGTTGCGCCCGCCCTCCGACACCAGCAGCGCCGCCAGGTCGGTGAATCCCGGCGGGGAATGGAACGGCAGACCCGGCTCCCCCATCCCGCCGTAGTGGCGGGCGTAGAACGCGGGGATGATGTCGAGGAAGTGGTCGGCGTGGCCGTGCGAGATCAACAGGCCGCCGAGGTCGCCGACGGGCAGGTGCTCCTGCAGCCGCGAGAACGTGCCGGTGCCGGCGTCCAGCCACAGGGTGAACCCCTGGGCGCTCACGAGATAGCCGCAGCATTCGCGGGACGCGCCCGGCCAGGTGCCCTGTGAGCCCAGCACCGTGAGCCTCACGCGTCGCCTCCCGCCTCGACGTGGACGGCGTCGACCTGCGCGATCTCCCGGCCGAGGAACAGCTCCGCGAGATCGTGGAACGCGGTCGCGTCCCCGGTCGTGAGGAAGGTGTGGTGCGGGGGCTCGGCGGCCGTTCGCAGCGCGTCGGCGCGCAGCAGTTCCGCATAGACGTCCTTGGCGGTCTCCTCCGCGGAGGAGACGAGCACCACGTCGGGGCCGAGCTCCAACTGGAGCAGTCCGGACAACAGCGGGTAATGGGTGCAGCCCATGATCACGGTGTCGACGCCCTCCCTCTTCAGCGGTGCAAGATACCCTGCCGCGGCCCTCCGCAACTCGGGGCTGGTGGTATCGCCCCGCTCCACGGCCTCCACGAAGACGGGACAGGCCGCCGCGTGCAGGGCGGCGGCCGAGCCCACCGCCCGCTGGTAGCCCCCGGTGCGGATCGTCGCCTCGGTGCCGATCACCCCGAGGACCCCGTTGCGCGTCGCCCGCAACGCGGCCCGCACGCCCGGCGCGATCACACCGAGCACGGGGATGTCCGCGGCCGCGGCGATGTCGCCGATCGCGGAGACCTCGATCGAGTTGCAGGCCACGACGAGCGCCTTCACGCCCCTGCCAACCAGGTGGTCGGCCACGCCCATCGCGAAGCGCCGGATCTCCTCGACCGGTCTCGGGCCGTACGGGAAATGGGCGCCATCGCCCAGGTACACGACGGCCTCGTTCGGCAGGAGGTCCCACACGGCACGCGCGACGGTGAGCCCTCCGACCCCGGAGTCGAAGACCCCGATCGGTCGATCGTCACCCATGCGCTACCACCACAACGACGCCTCGACGCCCTTCTCTGCGGTCCCGAGGTCGACGTTCCAGGCATCGGTCGACAGGTACTTCCAGCCGCCGTCGGGCAGCAGGCAGACGATGTCGCCGGCGTCCAGCTCGGCCGCGATCCGCTGCGCCACGTGGATCACGGCGCCGCTCGAGATGCCCGCGAAGATCCCCTCGCGCTCCGTCAACAGCCTCGTCGCTCGCAGCGAGTCCGCGGAGTTCACCAGGAACTTCCGATCGATCTGCCCCGGATCGAAGATCGGCGGCACGAACCCCTCCTCCAGCGACCGAAGCCCGTAGACCAGGTCGCCGAGCTCCGGCTCGGCGGCGATCACCTTGATCTCGGCGTTGTGGGCGTGCAGGCCCCGCCCGTTGCCGGTCAGCGTCCCGCCCGTGCCCATGCCCGCGACGAAGTGCGTGACCTCCGGGAGGTCGCGGATGATCTCCTGGGCGGTGCCGCGCTCGTGCGCCGCGGGGTTCGCCGGGTTCCCGTACTGAAACGGCATGAAGTACCGCTCGTCCTGCGCGAGGGCGCGCGCGACCTCGATCGAGCCGTTCGTGCCCTTCGCGCCGTCCGAATACACGATCTCGGCACCGAACAATCGCAGCAGGCCGATCCGCTCCTCACTGGCGTTGTCCGGGATCACGACCGTGAGCTCGTACCCCTTGCGACGAGCCACCATCGCCAGCGCGATCCCGGTGTTGCCCGAGGTGGGCTCCAGGATCGTCTTGTCCGGGGTGAGCTGACCGCCGGCCTCAGCGGCTTCGACCATCGCCAGCGCGATCCGATCCTTCGTCGAACCGGTCGGGTTCTGACCCTCGAGTTTCGCCCAGATGCGGACGCCGGGAACGGGCGAGACGCGCTGGATGCCGACCAGCGGCGTGTTGCCGATCGCGTCGAGGATCGAGTCGTATCGCACGGTCCATGAGTATCTCAGGGCCGGCGCGGTCAGATCGAAACGCGATACACGGCAACGCGCGGATACGACCCCTTGCTGACCTTCGTGAAGACACCGCCGACGGCCAGGTTCGTCCCATCGGTGGCGAACGACCACACCTGCTTGTTGGGCTTCGGCACCCAGGTGGGGTCGACGAAACCGGTCGCCGGATCCAACGCGACCATCCGGGGGTGGTAGGTCGCGCCGTCGTTCAGATAGATCCAGTGGCCGCCCGCGATCACCTGCCCGCCGAAGAACGTGATCGCGTTCACATCGCCGTCGGCATAGGTCGTCCAGCGCGTGTGCCCATCGCTCGTCCACGAGCGGACCTTGCCGCCCGAGCCGGCGATGGCGGCGTACAGGTTGTCGTCGGACCCGGTCACGAGTCCGACCACCTCCTGGCTCGAACCGCCACCCCAGCCGAGGGTCGCCCCGGTGACGGCGTCCAGGCGCGCGATGTGATCCACCGCGAGCCCGTTGACCAGGTCGAAGAACCCGCCGATGACGACGTCCCCGATCGCCGTCGTCGTGATCGCCTTCACACGGTCGTTCGTGGGCGCCGTCCAACCCAACAGAACGCCCGCGGTGGTCACGGCGCCGAGGTGCTCGCGGGCCTGACCCCCGAGCATCGTGAACGCGCCACCGACGTACAGGGTCGTGCCTCGCAGGTGCAGCGCCTGCACCGTCCCACTCGCGCGGGTGGCCCACGGCAACAGCGTGCCCGCGGTGTCAACGGCGGCGAGGCGCGGACGCGACAGGCCGTTGATCGTCGTGAACGAGCCGCCCAGGAAGATGCTCGACCCGTCCGTGGCCATCGCCTCCACCGAGCCGTTGGTGCTCGGGGCCCACGGGAGCAGCTCGCCGGTCGTGAGATCGACGGCCGCGAGGTGCCGTCGAACCACCGTCGTCAGCCCGTCGGGGGAGACGACGCTGGTGAAGGCGCCGCCGAAGTAGAGCGTGTTGCCGAGGATGAGCTCGGAGCGAACGGCGCCCGATGCGCCCCAGGTCTGCAGGGCGGGTTTCGCCGGCGGGGTCGCGCGGGACGCGTTTGGCAGGGCGACCGTCACGACGGCGACCCCGATGCAAACGATCGCGCGCGCCGACATGCGCCTCCGAGCGACGGTGTGCGTCACCTACCCCTCCTCGTCACCCAGACCTCGAGACGCGAGTCTACGGGCGGTGCCTGTGAGGACACCAGTGGCCAGAAAGACCTAGTTCGCTGCGCCGTTTGCCGAGATCGACGGGCGGTCTACCGCCGGCCGCCGGCGACGGCCGGGAGGATCGACACCGTGTCGCCCTCGTTGACGGGCGTCTCGAGCGACCCGAGGTAGCGCACGTCCTCGTCGTTCACGTACACGTTGATGAACCGGTGCAGGCCGCCGTCGTCGGCGATCACGTTCTTCGTGATGCCGGGGTACCGCGACTCGAGGTCCTTCAGCACCTCGGCCAGCGTCGCGCCCTCGGCGGACACGCGCGCCTCGTTGCCGGCGAACTTCCGGAGGATCGTGGGGAGCTTGATCGTGACGGCCATGTCGGTTCGGTCTCCTCGGTCGGTCAGCGGGCGGGGACGCCGCAGAACTGTTCGTAGTCGATGAGCTCGGTGATCGTCGGCTCCTTGCCGCACACCGGGCAGTCCGCGTCCCAGCGGATCTTCACTTCCTGGAACTCCATGTGCAGGGCGTCGTACAGGAGCAGCCGGCCCTCGAGCGTCTGGCCCTCGCCGGTGATCAGCTTGATCGCCTCGGTCGCCTGGATCGAGCCGATCACGCCGGGCAGCACGCCGAACACACCGCCCTCCGCGCAGCTCGGAACCGTGCCGGGCGGCGGCGGCGCCGGGAACAGACAGCGGTAGCAGGGCGTCTCTTGGCCCGGCAGGAAGACCGTGGCCTGCCCTTCGAACTGGTAGATCGATCCGTAGACGAGCGGCTTGGCCATGAACTGGCACGCGTCGTTCACCAGGTAGCGCACGGGGAAGTTGTCGGTGCCGTCGACGATCACGTCGTAGCCGTCGAACACGTCGTAGACGTTCGTCGAGAACAGCAGCGTGTCGTGGCCCACGATCTCGATCGTCGGGTTGATCGCGCGCAGATGCTCGACCGCCGAATCCACCTTCGGGCGGCCCACATCGGCGTCGGTGTGCAGGATCTGGCGCTGCAGGTTGGAGACGTCGACGCGATCGAAATCGACGACGCCGAGCTTGCCGATGCCCGCCGCGGCCAGGTACATCGCGACCGGCGAGCCGAGACCGCCCGCGCCGATCACCAGGACGCTGGCGTCCAGCAACTTCCGCTGGCCCGCTCCTCCGATGTTGGGCAGGATGATGTGTCGCGCGTAGCGCTGGACCTGTTCCTCGGTGAACCTCGGCTGCGCGTCGCTCATGTGATCGTCAGCTCCTCTTCGGTGACCTCGCCGTCGACGAACAGGAACGACCGAAGCACCGGCTTGGCACGTTCCTCGAGGGAGAGCAGCAGGTAGCGGATGCCGGGATAGGTGGGCGACCCGTCGGGATAGTGCGCCCGCTGGATGTCCGTCGGGCTCGGATAGGCCTCCGAATGCGTGTGTGAGTGATAGATCGCCCACAGGTCGAGGCCCGCCTCCTCCATCTGATCGAACACCCGGAGCTGCTCGGTGCCGTCGAGGCGGTAGGTCGCCGGGCTCGCGTCGGCGTTCTTCATCGGGAAGCCCTTGGTCGGCACGCCGTCGACGGCCGCGACGAGGCCGCAGCACTCGTTCGGGAACTCACGGAGCCCCTGCTCCACGATCTCCTTGTAGAGGACACCGTCCAGCTCAGCCACAGCACACTCCCGGAAGGTCGCCGGACAGACGCACCTGCGCCTGTTGCAGGTGCAAATGCTACCAGCGGGTCCGTTATTCCCGAAGACGGTGGGGCCCCTGCGCTGCGGACGATCTGTCGCGTCGATCGATGCGAGGATCAGTCGGTGGCGAGCCGGCCGGACACGTCGATGCGGCCCGGCGGCCCGTCCACCACCGCGCCGATGCGCCATGCGTCGACCGCGCCGGCACGCAGGGCATCGACCAGGGCATCCGGGTCGTGGGATGCGAGCAGCAGCCCGCCGCTCGTCTGCGCGTCCGCCAGCACGAGCTGTTCGGGAAGCGTGGTCGCCCCCCAGCCGGTCGTCGGCCCCAGCCACGCGTGGTTGCGCTTCGTTCCGCCGGCCACGACGTCGCGTTGGGCAAGCTCGAGCACGCCCGGCAACAGCGGGACGGCCGCGGCGTCGATCGTGGCGGCGCAGCCGCTCGCTTGGAGCATCGTTGTGGAGGTGGCCGAGCAGCCCGAAGCCCGTGACGTCGGTGCCGGCACGGACACCGCCGTCGACCGCCGTTCGCGACGCCGCCGCGTTCAGCGTCGTCATCGTGGCGACCGCCGTGTCGACCTGCCCGGCGGTGGCGACGCCTCGCTTCGCAGCCGTGGTGATCATGCCGACACCGATCGGCTTCGTGAGCACGAGGCCCATCCCGGGTCGAGCCTCGGTGTTGCGCAGCAGCCGGTCGAGGTCCGCGATGCCGACCGCGACCATCCCGTACAGCGGTTCCTTCTCGGTGGTGATCGTGTGCCCGCCGATCACGGGCACGCCCGCTTCCTCGGCCACGGCGCGTCCCCCGCGCAAGACGTCGGCGAGCAGCTCCAGGGGCAGCACGTCGACCGGCCAGCCGACGACGTTCAGCGCGAGCGTGGGCGTGCCGCCCATCGCGTAGACGTCGCTGAGCGCGTTCGCCGCCGCGATACGGCCCCAGTCGTGCGCGTCGTCGACCAGCGGCGTGAAGAAGTCGATCGTCACGACGAGCCCGCGACCGTCGGGCAACCGATAGACCGCCGCGTCGTCACCGCTCCCCTCCGACACGACGACGTCCTCGGCGGGCAGCGACGGCCCGAGGAGGTCCAGCACCTCCGCGAGCTGGCTCGGGCCGAGTTTGCAGGCGCACCCCGCGCCGTGGCTCAAGCTCGTCAGACGGATCGGCTCGGCGACGGCCACTAGAACACCCCCAGGTTCGTCGCCCACTCGCCCCATGTGGCGCCGCCGTCCAGGCTGATGCGAAGCGTGATCGGACGGTTCCCACCGGTGACGTGGAACACGAGCGCCCCCGATGCCGTCGTGCCGGGCTTGACGGTCACGGGCTTCAGGAGGCTCTGATTCGACCCGCCGTAGCGCTGCGGATCGGGGTGCAGGTCGCCGGGTGCCGGGGGCACGGCCGCGAAGACGGCCCCGGTCAGATCGGTGACCTGTGCATCGGTACCGACGGAGCCCGTCCAGGCAGCGTCCCCGGGGTTCTCCACCTCCAGGTACACGGCCAAGGCCCGGGCGTCGTGGACATAGGTGGTGGTCATCGTGGTGGTGACGGGCGTCACGAAGAGCTTGCCGCCGTCGGCGGTCGGCAGCGTGAGGGTGTCGGGGATGAATCCGGTGGTGCGCTCGACGAACGGCGTCGGCGCCGGCGAGTACGGCACCAGCGGGTCCACGCCGCTCGGCGAGGCGGTGTCGCTCACGCCCGGGGATGTCGTCGCCGAGCCACCGGTGCACGCCGCGAGCACCGGGAGGAGAACGATCGGAAGGAGGAGTCGCGCGATCCGCATGCGAACGCGGCGAGTCTAGCCGCCGCGCGCGAGACGTCGGGTCTCGGGCCGATGGCGTTCCTATGCCTTGTCCGAGCCCGCCGGGAGCGGGTCGGTGCCCATCGCGTGGAAGCCGCCGTCGACGTGGATCAGCTCGCCGCTGATGCCGCGTGCGAGGTCGGAGAACAGGAACGTCACGACATCGCCGACCGGCCCGGGATCGGTCGGATCCCACCCGAGCGGCGCGCGCTGGCCCCACGCGTCGGTGATCTGGTCGAACCCGGGGATGCCCTTGCCGGCCATCGTGCGGATCGGCCCCGCGCTCACGGTGTTGACCCGGATGGCGTGCGTGCCCAGGTCCCGCGCCAGGTACCGCGTCACGGCCTCCAGGCCCGCCTTGGCGACACCCATCCAGTCATAGATCGGCCAGGCGACCTGCCCGTCGAAGTCCAGCGACACGATGGAGCCGCCGTCGGCTTCCATCAACGGGAGCATCCCCGCCGCGATCGCCTTCAGCGAGAACGTGCTCGTCTGCACCGCGGTGGCGACCGACTCCCAGGGCGTGTGCAGGAAGTTGCCGCCAAGCGCGTCCTGGGGCGCGAACGCGATGGCGTGCAGCACGCCGTCCAGGCGCCCCCACCGGGAGTCCAGCTCCACGCGCACGGCCTCGATCTGCTCGGGGTCGTTCGCATCGAGCTCCAACACGTCGCAGGGCGCCGGCAGCCGCTTGGCGGTCTTCTGCGTGAGGCTCACCGTCCGTCCGAAGTTGGTCAAGACGATCTCGGCGCCGTGCTCCTGCGCCGATCGCGCGGCGGCGAACGCGATCGATTGCGGCGTCAGAACCCCGGTGATCAGCAGTTTCTTCCCGTCCAGCAGCATGGCGCCCGAGCCTAGTCGCGGGCGCGGATGGCGGCAACGCAACCGCCTCGCCGCGTAGCATGCGCCGATGGACCTGGGGATCGGGGGCAGGACCGCGCTCGTGACGGCGGCGTCGAAGGGGCTGGGTCTCGGCGCCGCGCGGGCGCTTGCCGCCGAGGGATGCAACGTGGCCCTGAACGCCCGCGACGCCGCACGCCTGCGGACGGTGGCCGACGAACTGCCGGGGCCGACCCTCGCGCTGCCCGAGGACGTGACCGACCCGTCGGCGCCCGCCCGTCTCGTCGACGCCACCGTGGAGCGCTTCGGCGGGCTCGACATCCTCGTCGCGAACGCGGGCGGGCCGCCGCCGGCCCGGGCGCTCGACCTCGACGACGAGGCGATCCTGGCCGCCGTGGAGGCGAACCTGCTCACCTCGATCCGCCTGGTGCGCGCGGCCGTGCCGCACATGCGGGCCGCCGGCTGGGGGCGCATCGTGCTGATCGCGTCCTTCGGCGTGAAGCAGCCGATCCCGACGCTGGCCGCCTCGAACATCGCCCGGACCGGACTGTGGGCCTGGGCGAAGACGGCCGCCGCCGACCTCGTGCCCGACGGCATCACGCTGAACGTGCTGTGCCCGGGGTTGCATGCGACCGACCGCGTTCGCGAGCTGGGGCACACCGGCCGTCTCGGGGATCCCGACGACTTCGGCCGCGTCGCCGCCTTCCTGTGCTCGACGCACGCCGGCTTCATCTCGGGCACCGCGCTCCAGGTCGACGGTGCCGCTACGCTTGGACTCCTCTAGCCGGAAGGAAGGACCTCGCCTCGTGCAAACGGAACAGCAGTTCGACGCCCTCGCCGACAAAGCGTGGGAAGGGATCCTCGCGCAGGAACCGCTCATGGGGACGTTCGTCGGCGACGAGCGCTACGACGATCGCCTCGCCGACCCGTCCGAGACGGGCCGTGCCGCCGATGCATCGATGGCGCGCGGCAACCTCGAGGCGCTCGCCGCGATCGATCGCGACGCGCTCGATGAGGGCCGTCAGATCACGGCCGACATCCTCGAGGCGATCTGCGATCGATCGCTCGCCCGGCTCGACCACCGACTCGACCTGCTGGACGTCGCCAATCACATGAACGGCGCGGTCGCGCTGCTGGGGCAGATCGCAACGCTGCAGCGAGCCGACACCCCGGATCGGCTGGATCGCCTCGAGGCGCGCCTCCGCGCCTTCCCGGCGTACTTCGCGGCCTCGATCGAGCTGCTGCACGAGGGCATCGCGAAGGGCGTGACGGCGCCACGGGTGGTCGCCGAGCGGACCACCGGTCAGCTCGACCGACTGCTCGAGCTCGCGCCCGAGGACTCGCCGGTGGCCGCCACCGTCGACGGTGCGGCGCGGGATCGACTGGCCGTGGCCGTCGCCGAGGCCGTCCAGCCGTCGCTGGCGGCGTTCCGCGAAGCGATGACCAGCTACCTGCCCGCCACGACCGAGACGATCGCCATCTCGGCACTCCCCGACGGCGAAGGCATGTACGCCGCGGAGATCCTCGGGTGGACGTCGCTTCCCCTCGACCCGCGCGAGGTGCACGAACGCGGGGTCGAGCGGCTCGCCGCGATCAATGAGGAGCGCATGGGCATTGGCCGCCGAGCTCGGCCACCCCGATCCCGCGACGGCGATCGCCGCGCACACGGCGTCGGGCGCGAACACGGCCTCGACGCCCGAGCAGCTCGTCGCGCTCGCCGAGGATCAGGTTCGGCGCAGCTGGGATGCCGCCCCCGCGTACTTCGGCCGGCTCCCCTCGGCCAATTGCGAGGTGCGACGCGTCGAGGAGTTCCGCGAGGCGGACGAGCCGATGGCCTTCTACTACCCGCCCACCGACGACGGCACGCGCGCGGGCATCTACTACATCAACTGCTACGACCTGCCGGACCGGGCGCTGCACCACGTCGCGAGCGTGACCTACCACGAGGCGAACCCCGGGCACCACTTCCAGCTGGCGCTTGCAGCAGGAGATGCCCGAGCGACCGCCCCTGCGACGGTTCGGATCGACGCTGGCGGGCGCCGCGTTCGCCGAGGGGTGGGGGCTGTACTCCGAGCGCCTCGCCGATGAGATGGGGCTCTATCTCGACGGGTGGGAGCGGCTCGGCATGCTCGAGAACCAGGGCCTCCGAGCGGCGCGGCTCGTGACCGACTCGGGCATCCATGCGCTCGGCTGGACGCGCGAGGCCGCCGTGACGACCCTGCGGGAAAGCGGGCAGACGCAGACCGACGCCGTGATCGAGATCGACCGCTACATCGGGATGCCGGGCCAGGCGCTGTGCTACATGACGGGGATGTTCGAGATCCAGCGCGCCCGCGCCGAGGAGTCGGCGCGTCTGGGCGCGGCCTTCTCGCTGCAGGACTTCCACGATCGCGTGCTCGCGCTCGGCGAGGTGCCGCTGCCGTCGTTCCGCCGGACCTTCGGCCTCACCTGAGGCTCAGGGCTTCCTCGCGGTGAGGAACAGGTACTCGAGGATCCCGCGTTCCCACAACAGCTCCGCCTCGCGGAGCATCGTCGCGGCGCCCCGGACCTGCGCGCCGCCCGCCTCGCGCCGCAGGGCGGGATCGGCGAGCCGTGCCTCGACGTGGCGGAACGCGGGCGCGATCACACGCGCTCCCTCGAGCGATGCGCGCACATCGACGAAGCCCGCGGCCCGCACCGCGTCCTCGATCTGCGCGGGGGTGGCCGCCGCATGCCGCCGGATGCCCCAGAGCCGGAGCATCGCGACGCCGGCAAGCGCCTCGCGGGGCGTCGTCGGCATCCGGCGCACCGGCACGTCGCTGAACGTCAGCACGCCGCCGGGCCGCAGCACGCGGAACGCCTCGGCGAAGAACGAGGCGCGCGACGGGAAATGGAACGCCGCCTCGACGCTGATCACCCCGTCGAAGCTCGCGGCGGGAAACGGCATCCGGCAGGCGTCACCGTTGACCCCGTGCGCGCCGGCCGCGGCCAGGCGCTCGCGCCCGGCCCGGAGCTGGGACCACGTGATGTTGAGCGCGGTCAGGCTGCGCGCCTCCGACACCTCGGCGATCACGAGGTCCTGGGCCGCGAGCCCGTTGCCCACATCGAGGATGTCGCCGTCGTGCGGCAGGTCTGCGGCCATCCTGCCGACCAGCCTGCGGACGGCGACGGGAGCCTCGCTCGGGTCGGATCCGTCCCCTTCCCAGAGCCCGAGATTGAGCCAGCCGTCGTCCAGCGCCAGAAAGAAGTCGGAACCGATCGAGTCATAGACCGCCGCCGCCGGGTTGTGCCCGAACCGGAGCATGCCGGCCGCGTGGCGCAGGTTGTCGATCGTGATCCGCGCCATCAGCTGGCCCGCCAGGCATCGCGCAGCTTGACCCGCGCGCCCGTCCGCAGGACCGCGCCCGCGTACAGACGCGCGCCGACCGGGACGAGCACGATCGCGGAGCCGATCAGCAACACGAGCGACAGCGCGATCTGCGGCGGTGTGGCCGCGCCGAGCACGATGCGCACCGGCATCGCGAGCGCGGCGCTCACCGGCAGGATCGACGCCACGATCGACAGCGTCGAGTTCGGATCCTGCAGCGCGCCGATCGAGATGATGAACGACACCAGGATCGTCAGGTTGATCGGCACGATCACGTTCTGCAGCTCCTCCATCCGGCTGACGAGCGATCCCGCCGCCGCGAACAGCGAGGCGTAGAAGGCGAAGCCGAGCACGAACCACGCGAACACGAGCACGGCCGGCCCGATCGCCGCGGCCGGATCCTCGATCGCGCCGGTCACGGCGGCCAGCGTGATCGCGAACCCGCCGATCACCGCGAGTTGCCCGAGCCCGAGCGCCCCGATCCCGATGATCTTGCCGGCGAGCAGCTGTTTGGGTCGGATCGCCGACAGCAGCATCTCCACCACCCGTGAGGCCTTCTCCTCGATCACGCCGGTCGCGACCCACGTGCCGTAGCCGAACAGCTGCCCGTACAGCAGCAGCACGCCGATGAAGGCGACGCCGGCGTCGGACTTCTGCTGCTGGGATCGCGGTTCCAGCGCCAGCTGATCGAGCGGCGCCTCGCGCGCGGCGAGGTCGCGCTCCGCCTGGGGCACGTCGTGCTGCTCGAACACCGCCTCGACCGCCGCGGCGTGGGCGCTCGTCTGCACGAGGGCCAGGAGCGTCCCGTCGACATCGTGGAAGCCGACGATCCGCCCGTCGGACAGCACGGCGTCGACCGACCCGTCGCGCAGGGCTTGGTCGGCCCCATCCGCGGACAGCGGCACCACGTGCACATCGATCTTGCCGTCGGCACCGAGCGCCGCGGCGTCGTTGGCGACCGACACGATCGCACCGGTCCCCACCACCCCCAGATCGAAGGACGGCTGGCCGTCGTCGCCGGCGGCACGCGCCAGGATGAGGACCGAGATGACGCCGACGTTCAGCAGCGTGGAGATCAGGAAGCTCCGCTCGCGCAGCCGCACCCAGAAATCCCGACGGGCGATCAGGCGCCACGCGCCTCGATCGGCGCTGCTCACGACACCACCTCGCGGAAGAGCTCGGCCAGCGTGAGACGCACCGCGCCGAAGGACACGACGTCGCCGGCGCCGCGCGCGAGGTCGAGCAGACGCTGGGGGTCGATCGAGGTCGCGAGGTCGAGCACGACGGCGTCCCCCTCGACCCGGGCCGCCGTCACCCCGGGAACCACGTCCCACCAGGCATCGTCGGCGCCGCGGACCTCCACCCGCCACAGGTTCCGGTCCCGCGAGGCGTGCAGCGCGTCGATCGTGCCCCGCGCCGCGATCTGCCCCTGGTCGATCAGCACCACCTCGTCGCAGAGCCGCTCGACGAGCTCCAGCTGGTGGCTCGAGAAGACGACCGCCACGCCGTCCTCGCGCGCCTCCCGCTGCAGGACGTTCGCGAGCACGTCGACGCCGACGGGATCGAGCCCGGAGAAGGGTTCGTCGAGCACGAGCAGCTCCGGTTCGTGGACGAGCGCGGCGGCCAGCTGCACCCGCTGCTGATTGCCGAGTGACAGCGACTCGATCCGATCGCGCGGGTCCCCGATCACCTCGAGCGTCGTCAGCAGGCCCTCGGCTCGGGCGCGTGCCCGATCCTTCTGCACGCCGCGCAGGCGGGCGAGATAGATGAGCTGTTCGAGCACGCGCATCTTCGGATACAGCCCACGTTCCTCCGGCATGTACCCGAACCGCCGGCGAACGGCGGTGTCGATCGCATCCCCGCGCCAACGCACCTGGCCGGCGTCGGCCTCGAGCACCCCGAGCGAGATGCGCATCGCGGTGGTCTTGCCGGCGCCGTTGCGGCCCACGAAGCCGACGATGCGCCCCGGCGGAACCTCGAACGACACGCCGTCGAGCGCGACGACGTCGCCGAAGCGGCGGCGCAGATCGATCAGCTCGAGCATGTGGGGCAAGGATAGGTGAGGACCCGGCGTTCGCCGTGGCAGCCGGTAGGCTGGCTCGACGGCTCCCGGGTCGGGAACAACTGCGGCCCGACCGGGGTTCGAACCTGGGAGTCAGCGAAGGGGGATCATGTTCGGCTTCGAAGGGGACAACGCTCGCGAGAAGGGCATCGTCCTGCTCACGATGTGCTTCGCCTTGGCGATGGCGATGCTCGACAACACCGTCGTCAACGTCGCGCTGCCGACGATCCGGAACGATCTCGGCGCGGGGTTCTCGCAGCTGCAGTGGATCGTCGATGCCTACGCGCTCGCGTTCGCATCCCTGCTGCTGACCGGTGGCATCCTGGGCGACCGCTACGGGCGCAAGCGGATCTTCATGGCGGGGCTGGTCGTCTTCACCGTGTTCTCGTTCGCGTGCGGCCTTTCCACCACGCCGAACCAGCTGATCGTCGCGCGCGCACTGCAGGGCGTCGGCGGCGCGCTGCTCATCCCCGGCACGCTGTCGATCATCACCGTGACCTTCCCGCCCCACGAGCGGGCAAAGGCGCTCGGCATCTGGGCCGGCGTCTCGGGCATCGCCCTCGCGCTCGGACCGACGCTGGGCGGCTACATGGTCGAGCACCTCGGCTGGGAGTCGGTGTTCTTCCTGAACGTGCCGATCGGCATCATCGCGTTCCTCGTCGCGATGTCGACCGTTCGCGAATCCAGGTCCGAAGAGCAGCGCAAGCTCGACATCGTGGGCCTGATCCTGGGCACGTCGGCGCTGTTCTTCGTGACGTACGGACTGATCGAGGCCAACGCGCTGGGCTGGAGCGACATCAAGATCATCGCCTCGCTCGTGTTGTTCGTGGTCCTGATCGTGGCGTTCCTCCGGTGGGAGCTGACGAACCCCAACGCGCTGATGCCGCTGCGGTTCTTCAAGATCCCGGCGTTCTCCGCCGGCAACACGGTCGCCTTCTCGATCTCGCTGGGCATGTTCGCGACCTTCTTCTTCTTGACGATCTACATGCAGACGATCCACGGGTACTCGCCGTTCCAGGCCGGGGCCGCCTTCCTGCCGCTGACCGGCATGATCATCGTGACCGCCCCCAACGCGGGGAAGTACGCCTCGACCCACGGGTCGCGTGGACCCATGACCTACGGGCTCTGTCTGGCCGGCGGCGGACTCATCCTGCTGGGTCTGTTGCTCACGCCGACCACGTCGTACTGGCTGATGTTCCCGATCTTCCTCGCCATGGGTCACGGCATGGGCGCCACGATGGCCCCGATGACGGCCGCGGTCATGAACAGCGTCGGCCGGGAGCGTGCCGGGCTGGGCTCGGCGATGACGAACACGTCCCGCGAGGTCGGCGGCGTCCTCGGCATCGCCCTGCTGGGCGCGATCCTCGTCTCCCAGATCCGCACCTCCTTCGCGCCCGCGATCGCGAAGCTCGGCCTGACGAACGAGCAGATCCAAACGATCGCGGGATCTGCACAACACGGCGAGCTCACGACCAACGGCCTGTCCCCAACCGCCGCCGCTGCCGTGAAGAGCGCGTTCGACAGCGCGTTCATGCAGGGGTTCCGCCCGGCGCTGCTGTTCGCGGGCGGGGTGTTGCTGGTGGCCGCGGTCGTCTCGAACCGCTTCATCCCCGGGCGCGAGACGATCGCCGAACATCACGCGACCGCCGACGCCGCCGAGGCGATCCCGGCGCACTGAGCTACGTCTCGGCGACCGCCGCCGTGTAGACGTCGAACCCGTGGAGGGTCCCGTCGGGGTTGTCCCCGGTCGAGTCCGAGTTGTCGGCCCACGCCGGGTGCGCGACCCCGAACGTGAACGAGAGCCCCGTGTAGTCGCCGAACTCGATCAGGTTCCGGCTGGCCGCAGCGTTCGAAGCCCCCTCGCTCACCATCTGGGGCGTGGTCCACGAGTCGCCGGCGTCGTCGCTGAAGGCGAGCGCGTACATCGCGTCGGTGTTCGGGATGCCATCGGTGTCGAAGGCGCCCGCCCCCGTGTCCAGACGCGCGTCGTGCCAGCCGGCCACCAGGTGCCCGGTCGCGGGATCGACGGCGAGCCGCGGCAGGAACTGGCTCCGCGCGGCGGTCGTGACGCCGATCCGGGGTCCCCACGTGGCGCCGGCATCGTCGGAGAGCTTCACCGAGACGTTGGTGTCGTCGCTCTGATCCGGTCGTTCGTCGGTGAACAACAAGATGAGCCGGCCGCGATCGGGGCCCTGCAGCAGCCAGACCAGAGCCGCTTCCGCGTCGACCGTCCGGGACCGCTGCGGTCGGATCGGCTCGAAGAGGGACACGTTCGTCCGAGCGGCCACGCGCCCGGGTCCGAACCGCCCCGGCCCCAGACCGTCCGCATCCACGGAGAAGCGCAGCACCGACGTGACGGGCTTGCGCCGGCGGAGGTCCTTCTGACACACCTGGGCCACGGCGCCGCCCGGGCCGACCGCGATGTCACCGAAGGTGCAGTTGAACGCGTCGGGGATGTCGCGGATCGGCTTGAAGTCGGCGACGTCGCCGAGGCCGCGGACGCGCGCGCCGGCGACCTGCATCTGCCCGTCGTTGTTCCACGTGGCCCACAGCGCGTGCGGCCCGGTCGTGATCGTCGGTTGGTCGATGAAGCCGCCTCGCTCCTCCTCCTCGTCGCGACCGGCCGTCTGCGCCCCCCGCACCTGCAGGGGCGCTGCGTCGGCGCGCTCGAGGTCCGGCGGGTCGATCCGCCGCAGGCGCGACCAGGTATCGCCCCCGTCGACGCTCAGCAACACGGTGACCACGGTGGGAAAGGGCTCGTCGGCGTACCCGAGCCACGCCAGGAAGAGGTTGCCCGACGCGTCCCAGGAGATCGACGAGTCACAGCACGCCAGTCCGAAGCGGTGGCCGGTGCCGAGGGTCGAACGCGACCACGTGAGCCCCCCGTCGTGACTGACGCCGAGCGAGATCCCGTAGCCGCGCTGCACGTTCGACGCGATGACCACGTCGTCGGGATCGAGCGGGCTGGCGGCGACCGCCGCCTCGGATTGGCTCGTGGTCCGGCGTGACACGTTGACGACGGTCGACGCGGCGTGCGCCGTCGGCGCCGTCGCCAGCACGAGCAGAAGCGCCGGCACGGCGGCGAGGAGGCGGCGCGACATGGCGGCCAGGCTAACAGGGCCCCGTGGAGCTACGGAACGGGATCCTTCGCGTCGTAGTTCCAGAATCCGGGCGCGTACCAACGGATCGCCGCGACGCCCGCGATGGTGATCAGACCGCCCGAGACGATGGAGATCGGCACGCTCGTCACCGTCGCGACGATGCCCGATTCCACCTCCCCCAGCGACGGCCCGGTCGCCCAGGTGGCCATCGCGATGCCGCCGAGTCGGCCCCGGTATCGATCCTCGACCGCGGCCTGCAAGATGGAGTTCCGATAGATCCCGCTGACCATGTCCCCTGCGCTCGCGACGGCGAGCAGCAGCAGCGCCGCCCACACGGAGTGCACGAGGCCGAAGACCGCGATCGCTGCGCCCCACACGATGTTGGACACCAGGATCGCCCTGCCTTGGCGACGCACGTTCTTGGCCCTGCCCGACAGAAGCGTCGTCAGGAACGACCCGGCGGCAGGGGCGGCGAACAGCAGCCCGAGCACCTGCGCCTGATGGTCCGCGCCGCCCAGGCTGAGCGCCACGGCGGGCATCAACGCCATCGGCCACCCGAACGTCATCGCGTTCAGATCGGCCAGGAAGATGCTCTGGACGTTGCGCTTGCCCTTCAGGAAGCGGAACCCGGCCTTGATCGCCTCCCAGCTGACCTCGTCCTCGTCGCTGGCCGGAGGCGACGGGCGCATGCGCGCGATCATCGCGATCGCGACCACGAACGTGCAGGCGTCGAAGACGAAAGCCGTGCTCGCACCGACCGTCGCCAACAAGCACGCCGCCGACCAGCGGGCCGACCATGCTGGCGAACGTGCCGAACCCCGCCTCGAGCGCGTTGGACGACGGGAAGCAGCTCCGGTTCGAGCAGGCGAGCCGGCCAGGTGTCGAGCGCGGGCCGATTGAACGTGTACAGCCCCGCGGACAGGAAGGCGAACACGTACAGCGGCCACAGCAGCGGTGTGCTTCGGGCGGCGTTGAGCGCCATCAGCAGCGACATCCCCGCAAGCATCACGTTGGTGATGATCACGAGCCGGCGCCGGTCCATCGCGTCGGCGGCCGCACCCCCGACGATCGGGAACACGAAGACGGGCACCAGCTGGACCAGACCGAGCATGCCGACCGCGAAGACCGAGCCCGTGATCGCGAAGACCTGGAACGGCACGACCACCTCAACGATCGAGTCGCCGAAGTACGACACGCTGTGGCCGACGAACAGGCTGCGGTACTCGCCCGATATCCGCAACGGCGTCACGTCTACGCAGATGAGAACGGGCGCGCTGCAACAAGCCTCGGCGAGGCGGCGGGTCCGGGCGGGGTGCCACGGGCAGCTGATCCACGGCGCGGAGACGCTAGCACGACCCCTACGGAGAGCTTGACAATCGAACGTATGTTCGGTATCGTTGGGACTCTGTCACGACCGTTCCTCCCCCGGATCGGTGCGATGCACGGTGGAACGAAACGAACGGCCCCCCGGCTCACTTCTTGCACGTCTCGACGAAGCCCATACCCGCCTCGGCGCGGCGCATCGGCGGTTCCTCGAACTGATCGCAGATGCGGATCGGGCTGCCCTGTGGGCCGACGACGGCGCCCGCGATCTCGCGCATTGGCTCTGGATGCGCTACGGCATCTCGGACTGGAAGGCTCGTCGCTTCATCGACGCGGCGAACGCGTTGGGCCGCCTGCCGAGGGTCACCGAGGCGCTCTCGACCGGCGCGCTCGGCGTCGACAAGGTGGTCGAGCTCACCCGGTTCGCCACCGACGAGACCGAGGACGGATTGGTCGAGTGGGCCGGTCGCGTGTCGGCCGCGCGCATCCGACACGAGGGCGACGTCTTGCGCCGCGTCGAGACCGACGAGGCCGCGCACGACGACGAGGTCCGCGCGGTGTCGTGGTCCTATCGCGACGAAGGCCGGCGATTCGAGATGCATGCCGAGCTGCCCGCAGCTCAGGGCGCGACGGTCGCGCAGGCGATCGATCGGATCAGCGCGACGATCCCGCCGATGCCCGGTGAGCGGGCGGGCGCGCCCGGTGCGGCGCGGCGCGCCGACGCCCTGGTCGCGATCTGCTCGGCGAGAGCTGGGCGCCGACCCCGACCCCGAACGCGCGACGGTCGTGATCCACGCACGCGCCGGTCAGCAGGCCGGCGTCGTGACGGCCGCAGAGATCGAGGGCGGCGGCATCGCACAGCCGTCGGTCCTCGAGCGTCTCCTGTGCGCCGCGCGCATCGAGACGGTCCAAGAGGACGCCACCGGTCGGGTGATCGGCGTCGGTCGCATCACGCGGGTGCCGCCCGCCTGGCTGCTTCGACAGGTGCGGTTCCGCGACGCGGGCTGCCGGTTCCCCGGGTGCGGCACGCGCGGCTTCACGCAGGCCCACCACATCGTGTTCTGGCGTGACGGCGGCGGCACCGACCTCAGCAACCTCGTGCTGCTGTGCTCGTGGCATCACAAGCTCGTCCACGAGTACGGCTGGTGGATCAAGGGTGACGCCGAGGCCGAGCTCCGTTGGTACCGGCCCGACGGCGCGCGGTATCGCGCGGGACCGGCGGTCGAGCACCGAGGGGGCGACCCGCAGACGCTCGACGTGGCGAGCTGAACGCGCCTACCGAAGTAGCCGGTCCATCCGCCTGTCGTTCAACCGTCGACCGCCGGTCTGGCAGGCCGGGCAGTACGTCACCTCATAGGACTCGTAGCTCACCCGGCGCAGCTCCTCTCCACAGCGAGGGCACGGCTCGCCGGCCCGGTTGTGCACCGTGAAGTGGTCGCCGATCTTGGTCGGCAGGCCGCCCGTTCGCCGGCGCTCCGCCTCGAGCGCATCGGCCAGCACGGTGTGGATGGCCGTCAGCAGCCGCTCGCGATCCGCCTCGTCGAGCTTGGCCAGCTGGCTCGTCGGGGACAGCATCGCCGCGTGGAGAGCGTCGTCGGTGTACCCGCGGCCCATCCCGCAGATCGTGCGTTGATCGCGCAGGATCGTGTGGACGCGGCGGTTGTCGCTCGCCGTGCGCAGCAATGCGTCGGCTTCCGCCGTCAACACCTCGGGGCCGAGCTTGGCCAACGGACCCGCATCGCCGGGCGCCAAGACCCACCAGCCGACCTTCCGCTGCTTGCCGAACTCCTTCACCAGGACCGAGGGCCGCTCCGTGAGTCGGAACCGGACGACCGCCCCCCGGGGCCTCGTGGTCTTGGGCGGCGCCTCCACGTCGACGCGACCGCCCTGCGACAGATGGAACAACAGCCGGCGCTCGTCGTCGAAGCCGATCACGACGAACTTGCCGTGGCTCCGCACGGATGCGACGGTCGCCCCGGCCAACTCGACCGGTCGGGGCGTCACCGTCTTCAACGACGAGAACGACAGCACGTCGGCAGCCGCGAAGACGCCGCCCGCCGCCACCTCGTCGAGCCGCTCGGCGAGCGCACGGATCTCGGGAAGCTCGGGCATCGCTCAGGCCAGCGCGGCGGCGGCGTCGCGCACGATCGTCGCGCATTCGTCGATCCGGTCAACGTGCGTCCGGTGCGACACGATGCAGACCCGCAACCAGTACTCCCCCCGGATCAGCGTCGAGGACAGGAACACGCGTTTCGTCGCATTGATCCGCTCCAACAACTGGCGCGAGCGATCCTCGTCGCCGCCGCGCATGCGAAACGCGACGACGGTGAGCTGCGGATCCCAGCCGACCTCCAGGTTCGGATCGGCGCGCAGCGAGGCCGTGATCCGCTGCGTCAGGTCCAGCTTCTCGTCCAGCGCGTCGCGGAACGCGGCCACGCCATGCAGCACCAGCGGGAACCAGACGCGCAGCCCGCGCACGTCGCGCGACAGCTCGGGGGTCAGCTCGTTGTAGTTGGGCAGCTCCCCACTCGGCGGCAGGTCCTGCAGGTATGCGGCACCTTCGAAATGCGCGTCGCGCATCGCCTCACGGTCCCGCACGATCAGCCCGCCGGTGCCGTAGGGCAGGAACAGACCCTTGTGCGGATCCAGCGTGATCGAGTCGGCACGCTCCGACCCGCGGAACGCCGCCCGGCCCCGTTCGGTGAGCTGGAAGAACCCGCCGTAGGCCGCATCGATGTGGAACCACATCCCCTCCCGCTCGGCGACCGTGGCGATCGCGTCGAGCGGATCGATCGCTCCCGTGTTCGTCGTGCCCGCCGCGCCGATCACCAGGAAGGGACGGAGGCCGGCCGCGCGATCAGCCGCCACCATCGACGACAGCGCGTCCGGGTCCATCCGGAGCTCGTCGTCGGTGGGCACGAGGCGCACATTGCGCGCACCGAACCCGGCGATCATCGCCGCCTTCGTGTTCGAGCCGTGCGCCTGATCGGTCACGTAGTACGTGCCGTCGAGGAAGTCCTCGCCCAGCCGCGTGTGCCGCGCCGTCACGACGGCGGAGAGGTTCGCCAGCGACCCTCCGGTCGTCAGCACGCCCTGCGCCGTCGCAGCGGGGAACTCGAACAGTCCGCACAGCCAGCGCGTCACGTTCTCCTCGAGCTGCACGATGGCGGGGCTCGGCTGCCACAGCCCGACGTAGCGGTTCAGCCCCTGCGCGAGGAACTCCGCGAGCGCGGCCGTAAAGAGCCCGCCCCCCGGGATGTAGGCGAGGTACCCGGGGCCGGAGTACTCGAAGGTGCGCCGCGCCGCGTCGAGCGCATCGTCGAGCACGCGCCCGAAGTCCCTCGTGCCGACCTCGGGCGGCACCGCGGCGAGTCGCCGGGCAACCTCGACCGCTCCCTCGGTCGCGTCCGCGGGTGCGTCCTCGAGACCGCCGATCCATGCGATCAGGGCGTCGGCGACGGCGTCCGCCATCGCCCGCATGTCGCCGGGCGCCGGATCGAAGGGGAACCCGCCGAGTGCCTCGGCGGGCTCCGCGTTCACGCCAGCTCCCGCGCGACGGCGTCGAGCAGCTCCTTGGACGAGGCCGCGATCTCCTCGACCGCACGATCGAACGCGTCGCGATGCTTGGCCGAGGGTTGGCGGAAGCCGCTCACCTTGCGCACGTATTGCAAAGCGGCCTCGTGGATCTCGGGATCCGGGACGACGTCTGCGCCCTCTCGGAGGCGCTTGATGCTCCGACACATGTGCGGAGGCTACCGCGCGGACGCGCTATCGGTGACGCGTCAGCTCGCGCACACGGGTCGCGGCGGCGAGCGCGCGCATCACGTCCACATCGGCGGGGCGATCGATCGGGCGAGCGAACCGCGCCCGCTCGAACGTGTCGAGCACGAGGGTCGCATGCCCCGCCGCCTCGCCGCCCAGCGACGCATCGGCGAGGACCTCGGCACGCACCTCGGCCGGCGTCTTCGCCGGGTCCGGCGGATGCCCCGCGGCTGCGAGCGCACCCAGGAGGTCCTCATACGCGCGGGCGATCGCGTCGGGCGGCTCGGTCCGTCTCGGCCGACGGCGGCGCAGCCGGAGCCACACGAGCACGACGACGGCTCCCATGAGCAGCGGCCACCACGGTGCGGCCCGTCGCACCGCGGTCAGCGCGACGCGGGCGGCACCCACGAAACCGGCCCGAACGCCCGACGGCACAACCCTCCCGGCCTGGTCGGCGACCCAGGCGACGAGGTCCGCCCCGACGGGCGATCCCCACGCGTCGGGTGCCGCCGGCACCCCGAAGGTGGGGTCGTAGGGCACCCAACCGTATCCCGGGTAATACACCTCGACCCAGGCGTGCGCGTCGGAGCTGCGGACCTCGTAGTACCCGGTGAACGGGTTCCGCTCCCCCGGGCCGTACCCGGTCACGATGCGCGTCGGGATGCCGTCGGCCCGCAACAGCACCGCCATCGCCGCGGCGATGTGCTCGCAGAAGCCGCGCCGCGTCACGAACAGGAACTGATCCACCGCGTCGACGCCGTCGGGCTCCCGCGGCACGCTCAGGTCGTACTGCGTGTTGGTCTGCAGCCAGGTCTGCACCGCCATGACGGCGTCGTACTCGCTCGGCGCGCCGGCCGTGATCCGACCGCCCAGGTCACGGACCCGTTGCGGCAGCGTCGCCGGCAGCTGCAGCATCCGTTGGAGGGAAGAGCGATCCGACGGCCGGGGCACCCGGCCGAGGGAGCGCAGCTGTTCGGGCGTGGCGGTCGGCACGGTCGATTCGACCGAGTAGACCAGCCCCTCGTCCAGGAAGATCGGAGAGCGGATCGACCCGTCGCGATCGCTGCGCAGTCCACCGGCCGGGAAGTACACGGTGCGTGGCGCGGCCGCCGCGAACAGCACGTTGGGCTGCTGCTGTTCGATGAAGAAGGTCTGCACCAGCGTGCGGCCGACCGCCGAGGGCCCGGGCGTGCCCTCCACGTCGTAGCCGCCCGTATCGTTCGAGTCCAGCGGTGTCAGCGGCGAGACCGACCGGGTCCAGGTCGAGCCGTCGTAGGTGTCGAACGCCTCCGCACGCCACAGGGAGGCGAAGGGCGCGCGGACCCGGAACACGATGTCGTCGGACAACGAGCCACGCGCCCGCAGGTCCATCACATCGCTGAACCCCGGGTAGCCGTTCGAGGAGAAGTCCACGACGGATCCGTCGCCGGTGGCCGGCGGCAGCGCCGGGTTCTGCACGTGGTCGCCCGCGGGGGCGGTGGCAGCGCCGGGCGCCATCCGAAACGGCAGCGCGCGCACCATCGTCGAGGGGATCCGCGGCAGGAGGGAGAACGTCGCGACGGCGAAGACGAGGGCGGCAAGGGCGGCCGCGACCACCGAGCGCCCGGTGGCAAGGCGCCCGCGCGATCCGTCGCGAGCGCGTGTGTACCCGAGCGGCGCGGTGAGGTCGCCCGCGAGCGGTCGCGACGACAACCACAGCCACATCCCGGCCAGCATCGCCCACGCGAGCAGCAGACCGAGGTAGGAGGTCGACAGCGCCAGCGCACCGCCCACCGCGATCAGCGTCGTGCTCGACACCATCGAGAAGGCGAGGTCGCGGCGCCTCGGCACGTCGAACGCGTGGAGCACCTGCACCCAGACGAACAGCGCGGCGAGCGGTGCCCGCGCCGCGTCCGCCGAGGAGACCGAGCCCATCTGACCCAGGAATCGGGACAGGGCCAGGAGGAGGCCGGCCGCCAGCGCAGCCTTCACGATGACGTTCGGGCGGCCACGGCGCCGGTACGACAACAGATACCCGGCCGGCGCCAGCCCCAACGCGAGGAAGGCGGTGCGATCGGTCACGACGCCTTGCGCGATGACCGCGATCAGGCCGACCTCGACCGCCAGCGCGACCACGACCCGCATGGCGATCGAATCCTCGGGTAACGCCTTCGCACCCGAAAGGCCCAGCCGCATCAGGCCACCCCCACCGGATCGAGGGAACGCGCGCCGAGGGCGGTTCCCAGTGCGTCTCCCTCTGCCCACGGCAGCACCTGCGCCCCCGCGGCGCGCAAGGGCGTCCAGACCGTGGTGTCGGCGACGCCCACCACGGGCACGAGCACCACTCGTGGCACCTCCGCCACGAGCTCCTCGACGACCTCGCGCAGCGCGTCCAACGGTCGGCCCTCCCAGACGGAGAACGTCGCGACGAGCGTGCCCACTCCCTGCAGCGGGCCCCCGAGGAGCCAGCCCAGCGCCGTCGCCGCCGGGATCCCGGTCGGCGTCAGGCGCGCCAGCCACCGGTGGTACTCGAGGTGATGCGTCCTGGCGACCAGCGCCGGCCCGTCCTCGCCGGCGGCGGAGAGGCGGACCCCCGCCCCCGTTGCCGTGGCGCTGTCGACGATCGAGGCCGCCGCCGTGCAACACCGATCCAACGCCTCGACGTCGTCCGGCTCCGTGTCGAGCCAGATGGCGAGTCGAGGTGTGCGCTCCTGCTCGAACTCGCGCACCATGAGCTCCCCGTGGCGCGCGGTGAGGCCCCAGTGCACGTGGCGCATCGGATCGCCGGGACGGTACTCGCGCACCGAGAGGTACTCCCGCCCCTGGCCGCGGCGGGGCTCGGTGCGCGTCGCGGTCTCGCGCGAGGTCGTCGTGTCGACGAACGGGAGCGGGCCGAGCGGTTCGGTGCGTGGCAAGACCAGCGTCGTCGTCGCCACCGGGCGGCGGGCGCGCCGTTCGGCGACGCCGAACGGCGCGCCCGAACGAAGCTGGGCCCAACCGGTGTGCGCCTCGCCTCGGCGAGGCGCACCCCGTGCGGTGGTCACCGCAACGCGCTCCCCCGGACGGACGGTGCCGATCCACACGGTGGCCCCTCCGAGGTGCTCGTCGGTTGCCACGACGCCCCACCGGGCGGCACGGCCGCGGTTGCGCACGACCAGATCGACCGGCGTCTCCGCTCCCTGTCGGGTCTCGGCGGGCGCGCGGACCTCGACCTCGAGGCCGGACACCGAACGAGAGGCGAGCGCGAGCCCCGCGATCAAGGCGCCGAGCAGCAGCGCGGCAAGCACGAACAGCCATCCCGCCTGCACGTTCGTGCCGATCAGGAACAGCACCCCGACTCCCAGCAGGAGCCCCGTCGCGCGCTTGCGCACGCGCACGGCTCAGCCGCTCCGCGCCACGTGCAGCGGCACGGCGACGGCGCCGAGCAGGTGCTCGACCGTCGCGCGGGCGGCCTCGAGGCCACCGTGGGCCATCACCAGACGGTGGCCGAGCGCGGCGACCGCGAGCGCCTTGACGTCGTCGGGGAGGGCATGATCGCGGGCCTCCGCGATCGCCCGCGCCTGGGCGCAGCGCACGAGGGCCACCGACGAGCGGGGCGACGCGCCCAGCGCCACGCCGGGGGCCGTCCGCGTCGCCGTCACCAACTCGACCGCGTATCGCACGACCGCGTCGTCCACGTACACCGCGCGAACGGCGTGCTGCGCGGCGACCACCTCCTCGGGGCTGATCGCCTGCTCGAGGTCGCGCAGCGGGTGCCGTTCCAACTGGCGCCGAACGACCGCGCCCGAGCGCTCGTCGTCGGGGTACCCGACCCGGACCGACAGGGCGAACCGGTCCAGCTGGCCCTCGGGCAGCGGATAGGTGCCGTGCTGTTCGATCGGGTTCTCGGTCGCGATCACGACATAGGGCTCCGGCAGCAGATGGGTCGAGCCCTCGACGGTGACCTGACGCTCCTCCATCGGCTCGAGCAGCGCGGCCTGCGTGCGTGGCGGCGTGCGGTTGATCTCATCGACCAGCACGACGTTGGCGAACACCGGCCCGGGCATGAACCGGAACGTGCCCTCGCGCTGGTCATAGACGCTCACGCCGGTCAGGTCGGAGGGCAGCAGGTCGGGCGTGGCCTGGATCCGGGAGAACACGCCGCCGATCGAGACCGCCAGGGATCGAGCGAGGGTCGTCTTGCCGACGCCGGGAACGCCCTCCAGCAGGAGGTTGCCGTCGGCGAACACGCACAACGCCGCCATCTCGACGGCGGCGTCGTTCCCGGCGATCACGCGGCGAACGTTGTCGACCAATCGACGGTAGGCCGTGGACGCCGCTCCGGTGCCCGGCTGCGGATCGATCACGCTTGAGGCTTCGACGGACAGCCGTCGGCGCTTGAGCCGATTTGACCTCGGAAGCAACCCCGGGTACCGTCGCCTGGCTCGGAGGGGGAAGGAACGAGCTATGCGCAAGATCCTGAGCCTCGGCGTCGCCGTCGCGATCGCGATGGTGTGCCTCGCGACACCGGCGACCGCGGGGCCGACACGTGTGCCCGCACCCGCGGGGGCGGTCGACCTCCCCGACATCTTCTGCGGCTTCGGCGTCCACGCGGAATTCCCGAAGAACAAGGAGTACTCGCTCATCTACAGCGACGCGGGGGGCACGGTCACGCACATCCGCACGACGGGCGCGCTCGCGGTGACGTTGACCAACGCCTCCAACGGCCACACGCACACCTTCAACATCTCCGGTCCGGGCGACCTCGTGCCCAACGCGGACGGCTCGACGACCCTGACCGCCACCGGCAACTGGATCTTCTTCTTCGCGCCGGGCCAACTGGGCGTGGGTTCGCCGGGCGCGATGGTGACCTTCACCGGGCGCACCGTGCTCTGGACGGCCGCGAACGGCTTCGACCAGGAGATCCGGTCGCACACGGGCACGATGTCCGACGTCTGCGCGATGCTGGCGTAGCCGGCCAGGCGGGGCGGGAGGGCGCCCTCAGTCCTTGCGGGCGCGCAGCGAATACATCAGCGGCAGGTTGCCGACCTGATCGTCGGGGAAGCCGTAGTGCCCGTTCGGCAGCTCGACCAGGAACGGCGCCGGCCAATGAAGCTCGCGCTTCTCGTCCAGCAGCTCGATCCGGAGCCCTTCTGCCGCGAGGGCGGTGACGATCTCGCCCAGCGAATGGTTCCAGCCGTGCTCGACCTCGGCGTCCACGTGCGCCGTCGGATCGGCGTAGGAGCCCTCCACGGGGAAGGACAGGGTCTCCCCGCCCCAGTAGTCGAACCCGAGCCGCAGATCGTTCGGCGAGGTCTGCTCGTCGGCGATCGCCCACATCACGGGGTGTCCCTCGTGGATGTAGAAGATGCCGCCCGGCCGCACGAACGCGGCCACGGCTCGGGCCCAGGGTTGTAGCTCGGGCAGCCAGCCGAGCGCGCCGCGACCGGTATAGACCACGTCGAACGTCTCGCCCGCCAACGGGCCGGGCAGGTCGTAGATGTCGGACACGACGAACCGCGCGCGGTCGGCCAGGCCGGTCTCGGCCGCGAGCTCCGTCGCGAACGCGATCGCCGGCTCGCTGAAGTCGACCCCGGTGACGTGTCCGGCGCCGAGGCGGGCCCACGACAGCGTGTCCAGCCCGAAATGGCATTGCAGGTGGAGCAGGCGCTTGCCCGCGATGTCGCCGACCTCCGCCTGCTCCCAGGGCTCGATCCGCACGTCGGCGGGGTCGTCGCGGAACCGCTGGACGTCGTAGAAGTCACCGGTCGTGTGGATCGCGGTCCAGGCGTCCCACAGCGTGCGGTTGTCGGCGATCTCGCCGTCGAACGCGGCGCTCATCGCCGCTTGGCGCCGAGCGCGCTGATCGCTTCCATGACGGTCCGCTGCGCGAGGATCGCGGTGATCTCGGCGTGATCGTACGGCGGCGACACCTCGACGACGTCCATCCCGACGAGCTCGACCTGGCTGACGATCTGTCGCACGGCCCGCAGCAGCTCGCGCGCCAGCATGCCGCCCGACTCGGGCGTCCCGGTTGCCGGGGCCATCCCCGGATCGACGACGTCGATGTCGACGGACAGGTAGATGCAGTCCGGCCCGTCGAGCGCCTCCACGATCGCGTCGGCGAGCACCGCCTCGCTGCCCCGCTCTTCGATCTCGGTCATGGCGTGCCACCGCATGCCCTGTTCGCGCATCCACTCGAACGTCGCCTTGTCGGGCCAGTAGCCGCGCAGACCGATCTGCACGAAGTTCTTGCCGGCGACCCAGCCCTCCTCGATCAGACGGCGCATCGGCTGGCCGTGGGCGTGCAGATTGCCCCACTGATCGGCGCCGGTGTCGGCGTGCGCGTCGAAATGGATCACCCCGACCGTCCGCGGCCACACATGCCGCGCCACCGCGGCCGCGCTGGGATAGGTGATCGAATGATCGCCACCGAGCACGATCGGGATCGGCCCGGCCTCGGCGACCCGGAAGACCTTCTCGTGGATCACGCGCAGCGAGCGCTCGAAGCGGGTGGGCACGACCGGCGCGTCGCCGGCATCGACGACCGTCAGGCGCGCGTACGGCTCGGTCTGCAGCTGGATCGACCACGCGTCGGCCGTGCCCCACGTCGTCGGCGCCATCCGGATCGCCCGCGGACCGAACCGCGCGCCGGGGCGTGAGGACACACCCTCGTCGAACGGTGCGCCGACGATCGCGACATCGGCGTTCGCCGCGCGGAGCGACGCATCGTCGGTCGCCCAGGGCAGTTTCTCGAAGGACCCGTGCCAGTCCGAGTAGTACGGCAGGTCCTCCGAGGCGAACTCGTCGAACTCGTCGTCGCCGCGAAGTTCGGAGTGCTCGAGCCGGAAGTCGGGCCTCTCGGACATGGGCCGCAGGCTAGCAGCCGATCGATGCCGCCGAAGGTGATCCGACCCTCCACGGACTGCGAACCCTGCCCGTACGAGCGGGCCCCACACAGCGAGAAAGGGGGAAGCGCGGCCCGCACAACGGCCGACGGCCGCCGCTTCGCTTCCACGCACACGACAGAGGAGGGAACATGCAACCGTTCCGAACACGCACACGGCTCGCGGTGCTCGGCACCGCGGCCGCGGTCGGGATCGGGCTCTTCGCCGGCCTCGGGCCGATGGCCGGTGGCGCATCGAGCCACCGCGAGGCCCCGCTGATCGCCGCAGATCCCCAGGCCGACAACACGGACCTCTACGCGTTCGTCAGCCCGGACGATCCCAGCTCGGTCACGATCATCAGCAACTGGATCCCGTTCGAGGCGCCGGCGGGAGGACCCAACTTCTTCGCGTTCGGGCAGCACGTCCGCTACGACGTCAAGATCGACAACGACGCCGACGCGAAGCCCGACACGATCTACCGGTGGACCTTCCACAACCACTACCGGAACCCGGACTCGTTCCTCTACAACACCGGACCGGTGACGTCGCTGGACGACACGGACCTGAACTTCTACCAGACGTATGACGTCGAGCGACTCAACGTGGATCGGCACACGGCCCGCACGATCGTGAACGACGCGACGGTCGTGCCGAGCCGCGTCGGCGACGCGTCGATGCCCAACTACACGACGCTGCGCAACGAAGGCATCGTGACCTCGACGGACGGCTCGTTCTTCGCCGGACAGGCCGACGACCCGTTCTTCGCCGATCTCCGCGTGTTCGACCTGCTCTACGGCGGCGATCTGTCCGAGACGGGCAACGACACGCTTGCCGACTACAACGTCAACACGTTCGCGCTGCAGGTGCCGAAGGCGAAGCTCGCCAAGGGTGGCAACGATGAGAGCCACCCGATCGTCGGCATCTGGAGCACCGCCTCGCGACGCGCCCCGGGCGGGTCCTGGGTGCAGGTCTCGCGGCTGGGCATGCCCCTCGTGAACGAGGTCGTCATCCCCGCCGGCAAGAAGGACGCATGGAACGCGTCCAAGCCGACGAACGACGGACAGTTCCTGCCCTACGTCACCGATCCCGAGGTCGCCCGACTGATCGACGCGGTCTACGGGATCCCCGCGCCGGCGACCCCGCGCAACGATCTGGTCAGCGTGTTCCTGACCGGCGTCGACGGGCTGAACATGCCCGACGGCGTGGTGCCGAGCGAGGAGCTCCGGCTGAACATGTCGATCGATCCGTGCACGAGCGCGTGTTCGACGCTCGGCGTGATCGGCGGCGACACCGCGGGCTTCCCGAACGGACGCAGGCTCTCCGACGACGTCTTGGACGTGGCGCTCCAGGTCGTCGAAGGCGTGCTCGTCGGCCAGGACACCGGTCTCGGTGACGGCGTCGACGCGAACGACAAGAGTTTCGGCGGCTCGTTCCCGTACCTGTCGCTCCCGCACGCTGGGTCCTCAGCGTCGGCGTAAGCCGCACCTTGGGGAGCGGCGCGCTTCGCGCGCCGCTCCCCAACCACCTCGAGGGGGTTCGTGGATGATCAGGCTCAGGCGTTCGATCGGCGTGGCGGCTTTCGCCGCCACGCTGTTCCTCGTGGGCGGTGTGGGCGCCTGGCGCTCGTACCGAGACCGCGCCGGTCGCGGCCGCCACGACGGGCGCCGACGCCCTGGTGGCCCCCGTCGCCGGCGCGTCGCTCGAGCAGACGATCGCCGATCTCCAGACCCGTTTGCAGGCGCAACCGGACGACGCGCGGTCCCTCGCCCTCCTCGGCCTCGCCTACGCGCAGGAGGCCACCCACACGGCCGATCCCTCCTACTACCCCAAGGCCGAGGAGGCGCTGCAGCGCTCGCTCGAGCTCCAGCCGGACGGCAACGTCGAGGCGCTCGTCGGGATGGGCGTCGTCGCGCTGGCCCGCCACGACTTCGCCGGTGGCGTCCGGTGGGGCCGTCTCGCCCGGCAGGCCAACCCGGACGCCGCGCACATCCTCGGCGTCATCGGCGACGGGCAGCTCGAGCTCGGCCACTACCAACGGGCGTTCGCGACGTTTCACACGATGGTGTCGATGCGGCCCGACGTCGCCTCGTATGCGCGTGTGTCCTACGCGCGCGAGCTGGTGGGAGACGTGCGGGGGGCGCTCGCGACGATGCGCCAGGCTGCCGACGCGGCGGGAACGCCCGACGATGCGGCCTGGGTCAGCTATCAGATCGGTGAGCTGTCGTTCCGGAGCGGTCGCCTGTCGGCCGCGGTGTCCGCATACCGGCGAGCGGCGGCGCTGTCCCCCACCTTCGTCCCGGCCGAGGCCGGACTGGCGAAGATCGCCTGGGCACGCGGGCACGTCGATCGTGCGATCCGAGGGTATCGGCGCGTGGTCGCCCGGTACCCCCTGCCGGAGCACGTGATCGCGCTGGGCGATCTCTACACGATCGAGGGACGCACCGCCCAGGCCGACGATGCGTACGCGCTCGCGCGCGCCGAGGCGGCGTTGTTCCGGTCCAACGGGGTCAACGTCGACGTGGAGTTGGCGCTGTTCGAAGCGGATCACGGGGAGCCGGTCGCCGCGCTGGCCGACGCGACGGGCCGGTTGGCGATCACGACACAGCATCCATGCCGCGGACGCGCTCGCCTGGGCCCTGTATCGCAACGGGCTCTCGCGGCCGGCGGCCCGCCTGGAGCGGCAGGCGCTTCGGCTCGGCACGCAGGACGCGCTCTCGTTCTACCACGCCGGCATGATCGCCCTGCGGCTCGGCGACCGCGACGAGGCTCGGCGGATGCTGACGCACGCGCTGGCCATCAACCCGCACTTCTCGATCCTGTTCGCAACCCCGGCGCAGCGGACGGTCGCCCGGCTGCACCGGTGAGTGCCCCGCCTACTTCTTGCGGTCCTTCAGGATCTGCCGCGCCGCGTTCGCTCCCGGCCCACCCGTGACGCCGCCCCCCGGATGTGCCCCCGACCCCGCCAGGTGGAGCCCGTCGAGCAGATAGCCGTAGCGAGCCTCCCCCAGCATCGGACGCCATGCGAAGAACTGATCCAGCGCCGGCTCGGCGTGCTGCACGTGCCCGCCGGTGAGCGCGTAGTCGCGCTCCATCTCGACCGGCGTGATCACCTCGCGCGCCTCGACGAGCTCGCCGAACCCGGGTGCGTAGCGCTCGAGCGTCTTGATGGCGATGTCACCGACGCGGTCACGTTCGGTGGCCCAGTCGGCCTCGCGCAGGGCGTAGGGCGCCGCCTGGAACGCGACGCTCATGACGTGCTTGCCCTCGGGGGCGAGCGACGGGTCGGTCAGCGACGGGATCGTCGCCTCCAGGGTCGGTTCCTCGCTCACGTGGCCGTACTTCACGGCATCCATCGACAGTTCCACGGCATCGATCGATGGGCCGATCACGATGCGGCCCGCCAGGGTCTCGGGGTTCCCGCCGTGGAAGGCGGGCAGCCCCGACAGCGCGAAGTTGACGCGCGCCGTCGCGCCGGGCTGGCGGATGTTGCCGGTCCGCCACACCATCGTCGGCCCGAGCGTCACGGGGTCGCAGAGCCGGGCGGTCCGCTTGGGGTCGGCCGCCGAGACGATCACCGGCGCATCCAGCTCGCTCCCGTCGGCGAGCGTGACGCCGATCGCACGCGTGCCGCGGCTGCGGATCGCGACGACCTCCGCGCCGGTGCGGATCTGCACGCCGAGGCTCGCGGCCGCCTGCTCGAGCGCGCCGGCCAGCGCCCCCGTGCCGCCCTTGGCGAACACCGCGGTGCCGGCCGCGCCGCCGTCGGTGCCGGCGGAATCGTTCAGGAACACCTGCGCGGTCCCGGTCGCCCAGGGGCCCATCGCCGTGTACAGGATCCCGCGGGTCGCCAGCGGTCCGCGGATCGCTTCATCGTCGAAGACCTCCTGCACGAGGTCGGCCACCGCCATCGGCAGCGCGCGAACGGCCTCGCGGCCGGTCTTGCCGCCGAGGTCGTGGAACGCCTTCCCGAGCTTCAGCCCCATGATCGCGTCCGCAAGCGACGGCGACTTCGGATCCGGCGGCGTCGCCACCGCGATGTAGGCAAGGAAGCTCGCGATCGAACGCACCTTCTTGTCGAAGTCGAGATAGGCCTGCGCGTCCTTGGGGTTGCGCGCCTTGATCCCGTCCGCGGTCTTGGCGGTGTCGGCCCAGAACGTGACGGCGGAGCCGTCGGGCATCGGCGCGTGCATCCGCACCGTCGGCGTGACCGTCGCATACCCGAACCGGTCCAGCTTCAGATCCTTGACCACCGACGCCCGCAGACGCCCGACCGTCTGGACGAGCCCAGGGGCCGTGAATCCGGGCGCGGGCTGGCTCGGCCGCAGGATCCCGCCGACCTGCTCGTCGCGCTCGAGCACGAGGACCTGCTGACCGGCCTTCGCGAGATAGGCGGCCGCGACGAGGCCGTTGTGGCCGCCGCCGATCAGGATGACGTCGAGCTTCTTCTTCGCCATCAGGCCGCCCGCCGTCCCTTCTTCTTCTCCTTGAGGTACTCGAGCGCGGCGATCCGACCGGGCGCGCCCATGATGCCGCCGCCGGGGTGCGTGGCGGAGCCGCACATCCACAGCTTGTCGACGGGCGTGCGGTAGCGCGACCACCCGGGCACCGGCCGGTTGAAGAACAGCTGCTCCAACGAGAGCTCTCCCTGGAAGATGTTGCCCTCGGTGAGCCCCGTGATGTCCTCGATGTCCTTGGGCGTGATGAACTGATGCCCGACGATCTTGCTGCGGATGTCGGGGAAGCGCTCCTCGAGCGTGGTGATCACGTTCTGCCCGAAGGACTCGCGCGCCGCGTCGTCCCAGACCTTGCCGTCGGCCAGGTGATACGGCGCGTACTGCACGAAGCAGCTCATGACGTGCTTGCCGGGAGGTGCCATCGACGGATCGACGAGCGTCGGCATGATGCAGTCGATGTACGGGTGCGCCGAGGGGCGCCCGTACTTCGCGTCGTCGTAGGCGTGCTCGATGTAGTCGATGCTCGGCGAGAACGAGATCGCGCCGCGCAGCCACTCCCCCTTGCCGGGCTTGCACGCCAACTCGGGCAGCCCGTCCAGCGCGAGGTTCACCTTGCCGCTGGAGCCGCGGTACTTGTAGCGCATGACCTCGTCGCGGAACGTCGGGTCCAGCACACCGTCCTCGAGCAGCTTGATGAACGTCCACCGCGAGTCGAGCGAGCTCATCACGACGTCGGCCGAGATCTCCTCGCCCGATTCCAGGATCACGCCGGTGGCCTTGCCGTTGGCCGTTCTGATCTGGGAGACGCCGGCCTCGGTGCGGATCTCCACGCCGGCCGCGAGCGCGGCGTCGGCGATCGCGTACGCGATCGCTCCGGTGCCGCCCTTGGGCACGCCCCAGGCGCGGAACGCGCCGTCGATCTCTCCCATGTAGTGGTGCAGCAGCACGTAGGCGGTCCCGGGAGAACGCGGGCCCTGGAAGGTCCCGATGATCCCCGAGGCGCTCATCGTCGCCTTGAGGGGCTCGGTCTCGAACCACTGATCCAGGAAGTCCGCCGCCGACATCGTCATCAGCTGGATGAACGCGGTCTGCATGCGCCGCGGCAGGTCGCGGAACTGCTTGGCCAGCGGCGTCAGCGGCAGCCACTCCATCGGCGAGATCTTGCCGGGGTCCGGCGGCGGCACCGACAGGATCGGCTTGATGAACCGGCCCATCTCCGCCATCAGCGTTCCGTACTCCTCGTAGGCCTCGGCGTCGCTCAGCGACCAGCGGCGCAACTCGCGGATGGTCTTGCCGTGGTCGTTCACCCGCCAGAGGTAGTCGTCGTCCAGGGGCGTGATCGTCCCGTCCAGCGGCAGGATCTCGAGCCCGTGCTTGGGCAGCTCGAGCTCGCGGATGATCTCGGGCCGCAGCAGGGACACCACGTAGGAGAAGACGGAGAACTTGAACCCCGGAACGATCTCCTCCGTGAGTGTGGCGCCGCCCAACACATGGCGGCGCTCCAGCACGAGGACCTTGAGCCCGGCCTTGGCCAGATAGGCGGCGTTCACCAGCCCGTTGTGACCGCCGCCGATCACGACCGCGTCGTAGCGCTTCGCCATGCCTGCCTCCTCGGGCGCCACGCCATGGACGGGGCCCCAGCGTTGGGGTGATGACTCGAGGTCAGACGGGCACCCCACATCGTGGGTCCCGCCACCGGTCGCCCATGCTAGCCACGGCCCCCGGGCCCGGCCAACACCACCTTGACCTGAGGTCACTCGAGCGTGTCGGCCGGGGTAGGGCCGAGGGTAGGCTTCCCGGCCGAAGCACCGCCGAGAATCCGCTCGAATCAGGAGGCCTCGCCGTGTCGGTCGGAACCGCGTTCTACCCCCGCCAGCAGGAGCTCAACACGAAGCAGGCCTGGGGCGAATGGGCCGGCTACTTCGCGCCTGCCGTGTACGCGGACTTCCACGACATCGAGTACAGCGCGATCCGCGAGGCCGCGGCGGTCATCGACACGAGCCCCCTGTACAAGTACGTGGTCCGGGGCGTCGACGCGGGGCGCCTGCTCGACCGGGTCATCACGCGCGACGTCTCGAAGATGCAGGTCGATCAGGTCTACTACACGCCCTGGTGCGACGAGGAGGGCAAGGTCGTCGACGACGGCACCGTCACCCGGATCGGGCAGGACGAGTACCGGATCACCGCGGCGGACCCCTGCTACCGATGGTTCCTGTTGAACGCGACCGGCCTCGAGGCCGAGGTCGAGGACGTCTCGACGCAGCTCGCGGGGCTCGCCCTCCAGGGCAAGCTGAGCCGCGAGGTGCTCGAGGGCGCCACGCGCCAGGACTGGGGCGACGTGAAGTACTTCCGGCATCGTCGCACCGAGATCGGTGGCGTCGAGGTGAGCGTGACCCGCACGGGCTACACCGGCGACCGCGGGTATGAGCTGTGGATCCCGGCCGACGGCGCCCTCGAGGTCTGGGACGCGGTCTTCGAAGCGGGCGCACCCTACGGGCTCTTCCCCGCCGGGATCCGCGCCCTCGACATCGCCCGCGTCGAGGCCGGTCTGATCCTGATCGAGGCCGAGTACACGAGCGCCCGGCACGCGATCAGCCCCGAGCAGACCTACTCCCCATTCGAGCTCGGCCTCGGGCGGCTGGTCGACTTCAACAAGGCCGCGGACTTCACGGGCCGGCGGGCGCTGCTCGCCGAGCAACGGTCCGGCGGGCCGGCGCGGCGCCTGGTGGGGCTCGAGCTCGACTGGGCCGGTGTCGAAGGCATGTTCGCGAAGCACGGGTTGGCCTCGATGATCTCGCCGTTCGTGGACCGCGCCCCCGTGCCGGTCTACAAGGACAACAGGCAGGTCGGCCGGGCCACGTCGATCGCCTGGGGCACCACGATCAAGAAGATGGTCGGGTTCGGCTCCCTGGACAAGGAACTCGAGAAGACGGGCTCCCGTGTGTCGGTCGAGTACTCCGTCGAGGGCGAGCGGGGCAAGGTCGCCGCCACCGTCGTGCCCCTGCCGTTCCTGGACCTGCCCCGCAAGCGCACCTAACGTCGCAGGAACGTCACGACCATGCGGCGAACCGCCCCGATGGTCTGCGACGATAGGTCTTCGTGAAGCGCTTCCCACGCATCGTCATCGTGTTCGTGCTGCTCGCCGGCGCGGTCACCGCCCTCTGCACCTGGCTCGGCAGCATCCGGGTCGGGATCGCCGCGGGGCTCTCGATGACGGTGATCGCCGTGCTCGTCGCCTGGTCGCTTCGGCGTCAAGGCCGATCGGACGGACCCGCGGACCCCTCGCGCCGTGGCTTCCTCGCGACCGTCGGCGTCGGCGGGGTGCTGTTCGTGGCCGGCGGCGCCGCGCTCGGGCGCGTCGTCCAAAAGCTCGTCCGCCCGGACGCCGCAGCCGTGCAGGAGGCCGCCGCCACCGACATCGGCGCCGAGTACATGGAGCTGGTGGCGCGTGCGAGCCACCCCGGACGCTCCGCCGAGCTGCAGCTCCTGCTGGCGCCGTTCAACAGCGCCAACTACGCCTTCGAATCCCAAGGCCTGCACCCGCGCGATCCGCGCACGTCACACGCCGCGGTCTGGATGTATCTCGAGCGCGTGCCGCTCGTCGCCTACGGCCCCGGCGTGATCGAGTCCGGCGACTCCACCGAGCGCGTCTCGCTCGCCGACCTCGCCCCCACCACCGCGGCGCTGGTCGGCTACGACGCATGGCCCAAGGAGCGCGAAGGACGGGCGCTCCCGGCGCTCCGCACGACCGGGAGAACGCCGAAGGTCGTGATCACGTACGTGATCGACGGCGGCGGCTGGAACGTGCTCCGCACATGGCCGAACGACTGGCCGAACCTCAAGCGCCTGATGCGCGAGGGCGCGAACTACCGCAACGCGCTGACCGGGTCGTTCCCGGCCGTGACCGCCTGTGCCCACGCGACGATCGGCACCGGCGTGTTTCCGCGCGATCACGGGATCACCGGGCACAACATCCGCGACGGCGCCACGGCGCGCAAGGCGTACGGCACGCCCGGCCGGGCCGACCCGAAGGACATCCTGCTGCCGACGCTGGCCGATCTCTGGCACGACGAGACCGGCGCGTGGGTCGGGCAGATCGGCTACCAGGTCTGGCACATGGGCATGCTCGGTCACGGCGGGACGGACCGGCCGGCGAACGACCTGCCGGTCGGGGTCTACTTCGACGAGCCCGGCGCCACCGGCTGGCAACCGCACAACCCCGACGCTGTTCCGGCTGCCCGCGGCCGCCCCCGGCATGGATGCGCTGCAGGCTCGTATGGCGACCTACCAAGACCCGGGCTACGACCCCGAATGGGAGCCCTGGCGCACCGACTACTGCTGCGTGCCGCCGATCGCGGGGTTCCAAGGAGACCTGCTCGAGGCGACGTTGCGCAACGAGCCGATCGGCGCGGCGGGCCCGTCGCTGCTGTACACCACCTTCAAATCACCCGACTACACGGGCCACGTGTACGGCATGGGCTCGAAATGGGAGGGCGTGATGCTGAACGCGGTCGACGCGGAACTCGGGCGCCTCGTCGAACTCCTCGAGGCGCAGTTCCCGGGCGAGTACGCCTTGCTGGTGACCGCCGACCACGGCCAATGCCCGCTCCCCGACTCGCTGGGTGGCGTGCGACTGGACCCGATCCAGCTCGAGAGCACGATCGAGCAGCAGTTCGGCGCCGGCCTCGGCACGGCGGTGCAGTACACCGCGCCGTCGGAGGTCTACCTCGACGTCGCGGCGCTCGGCGACGCCGGCGCCACCACCGACGACGTCGCCGCGGCGCTGCGGCACCTCACCTACCGGCAGAACCTCGGCCCGTACGTGCCGGCCAACGCGATCGAGCAGGACCTGCTCGACGCCGAGGAATTCGCGGGCGTGTTCTCCTCGGACTACCTCGCGAACATGGGCGACGTCGCGCGATTCGGCGAGACCGCCTTCGACGGCGACGACGTCGATCAGGGCATCCCGCCCACGTCGCTGTTCTCCTAGCGCTGCCGGATCGCGAGCGCGCGGATCACCTGGGGCTCGGCGTCGGGCCACGCGAACAGCCGTCCGAGCCGCACCAGCACGAGGTCGTCGCCGACGATCGCCTCGCTGACGCCCTCGACGCCGAACACCGCCTCGAGCAACGGGTGGCCGACGGCCATCTCCGCGGACTCCGCAACGGTGCGCGGGCCCTCGTGTCGAACCTGGAACGCGCGCGGGCCCGCATCGGCATCCAGGGTGCGCGCCGCGCCCCAGCCCGATGTGAGGATCGCGCCCGCGTGCGCTGCCGTGACATCCCGATCCGCGTCCGGTCGCAGGTTCACCCGGACCCGGTACCGATGCAGATCGATCGTGCGCACGGCGTCGAGCTCGAGGAGACCCGCAAGTGGGTGCTCGAGCTCGGCGGGCGGGCTCGTGACGATCGTGCGATCCGTGAGCTCGTGACCGACGTGGATCCGCAGGACCGCCGGGTTCGGCGTGGTCTCGAGCGCCCAGGACCGCATCGCCGAAGCCTACGGCGGGCGGTGACGCCCGGTCACGTCCTCGTCGGCCCGCAGAAGCGCAGGTCGGCTAGCATCCCCGGGCTATGGACATGACCGGCGGTTCCCGTCCGTGAGCCTCCTCGTGCCGTGCCCCACATGCGGCGAGCGCCCCTTCTCGGAGTTTTCCTTCGGCGGGGAACTTCGTGACGTCGCCTCCTCCGATCCCGCGTCGGACTTCGCGCGGGTGTACCTGCGTGCCAACGTTGCCGGGCCCCAGGATGAGCGGTGGTTCCACCTGCTCGGCTGCCGCCGGTGGGTGACCCTGCGCCGCGACACGGTCGCCAACCGCTTCGTCGAGAGCTGAACGACGTGGGCTCGCTCCGCTTCGAGGGCCGGCGGGTCGACACGCGCGACGGAGACACCGTCGCCGCTGCGCTCTTCCGTCACGGCGTCCGCACGTTCAACCGGTCGTTGAAGTCGCACCGGCGCCGGGGGCTCTACTGCGGGACCGGCGACTGCGCCAACTGTCTCGTCACCGTCGATGGCCTGCCGGGCGAGCGCGCGTGTGTGACCGAGGTTCGCGACGGGATGCGGGTGGAGCGCGAAACCGGGTGGCCCGGCACCGAGCGCGATGCGCTCGCGATCACCGACCACCTGCATTGGGCGATGCCGGTGGGCTTCTACTACAAGATGTTCGTGCGTCCGCGCTGGGCGTGGGGGCTCGCCGAGAAGGTGATCCGCCGGGCCACGGGCACCGGCACCCTTCCCGCGCCGGCGGCCATCGCCAAGCCGACCCGTTTCGTTCGCGTCGACGTGCTCGTGATCGGCGGCGGCGTCGCCGGTCTCGCCGCCGCGGCGGCGGCCGAGGGTCGGGTGCTCCTCGCCGACGAGGGACGGATCGGCGCCACCGTGTCGGACCCGGCGACCCGCGAGGCCATCGATCGCCTGGCCGCCGAGGCGCGCGCGGCGGGCGTCGAGATCGCGGAGCGGCACGCCGCGATCGGCATCTACGAGGGGCCGTCGGTCCCGCTCGTCGGGCCCGAGGAGCTCGTCGAGGTGGAGGCCGCCCGGGTGATCGTCGCGACGGGGGCGCTCGAGGCCCACGGCGTGTTCCCCGGCAACGACCTCCCCGGTGTGTGGCTGGCGCGCGGCGCCGCACGCCTCGCCGTCCACGGCGTCGCACCCGGCGCTCGTGCGGTGGTCGTCGCCAATACCGAGGACGGGTCCGCGAGTGCGGCGGCGTTGCGCGGAGCCGGGGTGGAGGTCATCGAGGTGCGCGGGCGCGTGATCGAGGCTCGCGGATCCAAGCACGTCACCTCGGTCACGGTGCTGACCACTGAGGGCCGTCGGGCGTACGCGTGCGACGCGCTCGTGCTCTCGCTCGGATGGGCGCCGCGCGACACGCTGCTTCGGATGAGCCCCGATCCCGAGGTGTCCGCCGCCGGCGACGTGGCGCTGCCCGGCTGCACGCTCGCGGAGGCGGAGGCGAGCGGCCGCGCGGCCGCGTCGGGCGAACCCGTCGAGCCCCGCATCGCCGAGCCGTGGCCGATCCTCGAGGAGGCCGGCTACGTCTGCGTGTGCGAGGACGTCGGCGTGCGACGAGCTCGAGGCGGCCTGGGACGAGGGCTGGACCGGCTCGGAGATCCTCAAGCGCTACACCACCGCGACGATGGGACCCTGCCAGGGCGCCCTGTGCTCCCGCCACCTCGCGGCGTTCACCGAGGCCAAGGGTGCGGTCCCGAAGGCCCTGGGTCGCACGACCGCTCGCCCGCCGGCGCGCGCGCCGCGCCTGGAGGATCTGATCGGTGGCGTGCACGAGGTGATCGAGCGTCGGACGGCGCTGCACGAGCGTCACGTCGAGCTCGGCGCGCGCATCGACCGCTCGGGGTCGTGGATGCGCCCGGCCAACTACGGCGATGTGCCCGCGGAGATCCGCGCGGTCCGCGAGCGCGTCTCGATCATGGACGTCTCGACGCTCGGGAAGTTCGTGGTCGCCGGGCGCGACGCGCGGACGCTGCTCGACTGGATGTTCCCGCTCGACGTCGGCGCGGTGGCGCGCGGACGGGCCCGGTATCTGTTGGCGCTGGACGAGGCCGGCTATGTGATGGACGACGGCCTGCTGGCGGCGCTCGCCGACGGCACCTACTACCTGACGTCCACGTCGGGCGGCGCGGACCGGATGGAGGCGGCGCTCCGGAACTGGGCCGATCGGCTCGACCTGCACGTGCACCTCGCGAACCAGACGGCGCCGCTCGGCGCGATCAACGTCGCCGGGCCGCACGCGCGCGACCTGCTGGCGGCGCTGTCCGACGACGATCTGTCGCGTGCGGCGATCCCGTACCCGGGTCACGCGGAGATCAGCGTGGCGGGCGTCCCGTGCCGTGCGATCGCCGTCGGCTTCGTCGGGGAACTGTCCTACGAGCTGCACCATCCGCGCGGCAGCAGCGTCGCGTTGTGGGATGCGCTGCTCGAGGCGGGTCGTGCCTGGGACATCCGCCCGCACGGGCTCGACGCCCTCGACGTGCTGCGCCTGGAGAAGGGGCACATCTTCCTCGCGCAGGACACGATGCCCGACGACCATCCGACCAAGCTCGGGCTCGATTGGGCGGTGGCCTCCGGCAAGCCGTCGTTCGTCGGGAAGCAGGCCCTCGACCGGATGGCCTCGCTCCCCCTGGACCGCAAGCTCGTCGGTCTGCGGTTCGACGGGACACCGCAGCGTGGGGCGCCGCTCGCGGTCGAGGGCAACATCGTCGGACGCGTCACCTCGTGCGCGGTGTCGGAAGCGGTCGGTGCGCCGATCGGGCTCGGCTGGATCCGCACCGTCGACGACGTGTTCCCCCAAACGCTCGCGGCCATCGACATCACCGCGACGGTCGTCCCGACACCGTTCTACGACCCGGCGGGGGTGCGGCTGCGTGGCTGAGCTTCAGGATCGCGCGGTGGCCGTCGTGCTGTGCAGCGCGGACGCCGCCGCGCTCGATGCGCTCGTCGCGCCCGGGCATGGTGCGCGCATGCTGCGAACCGCCCCCGACGAGGCGTTGTTCGTCGCCCGCCCGGCCGTCGCGGCAGACGTCACGCGCGAGGTCGAGGATCGCATCGCCGCGCTCGACGCCGACGCGCTGGTGCTCGACGTGAGCGACGGGTGGGCGGCGTGGTCGCTCGCCGGCGACGACGCGCGGCGCGCGTTCTCCTTCCTGTCGCACCTCGATCCCCCGGGCGACGGGGGGTTCGTGCAGGGCGACGTCGCTCGTGTGGCCGCGAAGGTCCTGGACGAGCCGAACGGCCTGACGATCCTCGTCCCGGCCTACTGGCGCGAGCACGTGCGCGAGCGCGCGATCGTGGATGCGCGGGTGACCACGTGACCGGCCTCTTCCGGCACCGGACGTTCCTCGAGCGTCACGAGCTGCGGCCGGCCTACGACGTCGTCATCATCGGCGGCGGGGTGAACGGGCTGTCGCTGGCGCACAATCTCGCCGTCACGCCACGGCATCGACAACGTGGCGGTGCTCGACGCCAACTACATCGGCAGCGGCGGGTCCGGGCGCAACACCCAGGTCGTCCGCGCGAACTACAACACGCCCGAAACGGTGCCGCTGTACAAGGCGAGCCTCGGCATCTGGCGCACCCTCAGCCAGGAGCTCGATTTCAATCTGCTGTTCTCCACCCAGGGCGAGCTCGACCTCTGCCACACGTGGGACTCGCTGGAGGTCGAGCGCGACAAGTCGTTGCTCAACCGCGCCTACGGCGTGCAGACCGACATCGTGACGCCGGACGAGATCGCCAGGATGAACCCGTTGGTCGATCTGACCGGCGGCGGGGAGTTCCCGATCGTCGGGGCGTCGTTCCACCCGCCGGGCTCGATCGCGCGACACGACTCCGTGGTGTGGGGGTATGCCGCCAGCGCCACGCGCCGCGGGGTGCACATCCACGAGCAGACCGAGGTCACCGGGATCGACGTCGTGGACGGCACGTGCCGCGGGGTGCGGACCGACCGCGGCCCGATCGCGGCGGGGCTCGTCGTGAACGCGACCGCGGGCTGGTCGAGCCTGGTCGCCGAGATGGCGGGCGTGCGCCTGCCGATCGTGACGATGGCGCTGCAGGCGTTCGTCACGGAGCCCTACAAGCACGTGCTCGACGGTCTGCTGTCGTCGATGGACCTGTACGTGTACGTCTCACAGACCGCGCGCGGCGAGCTGCTCGTCGGCGCGGAGGTGCTCCCCTACAACACGTACTCGACCCGCTCGACGTTCGGGTTCCTCGCGGAGGCGGCCAAGCGCACGATCCAGATCTTCCCGACGATCGCGAAGGCGCGCGCGATGCGGCAATGGACCGGTCTGTGCGACATGTCGCCGGATTCCTCGCCGCTGCTCGGCGAATCGGACGTGTCGGGGTTCTTCCTGATGTCGGGCATGGGCACGTGGGGATTCAAGGGCTCGCCGATCTTCGGTCGGCTGATGGCGGAACGGATCGCGACCGGCCACACCCCGGCGCTCATGCGGCCGTTCGCGCCCGACCGCTTCGCGAACGACCGGATGGTGCCCGACGCCGCCAGCGCCGGCACGCACTAGGTGTGCCTTAGGCCCGCGGCCGCGTGACGGCGTCGACGCCGAGCCATCTCGCGAGTTCGTCGATCGCGGTGTCGACCGCGTCACGATCGCCGGGACGTTCGTCCTCCTGCATGTGGATCGCGTTGATCGTGAGCACGTTCTCCTTCCGGTCGAACGCCGGGTCGAAGCGCCCGACCAGCCGGTCGCCGCGCAGGACCGGCAGCACGAAATAGCCCCAGCGGCGCTTCGCCTTCGGCACGTAGATCTCGATCCGGTAGTACATGTCGAACAGCCGCTCGGTGCGGTCACGATCGCTGATCAGATCGTCGAAGGGCGACAAGGCAACCGTCCGGCCGCGAAACGCGGTGTCGAGCAGCTCGCGGTGGGCGAACCAGGCACCGGGCAGACCGTCCACCTCGATCGGCACGACGAGCCCGGAGCGCAGGTGCTCCCGCAGCGCGCGCTCGCGGCCGGGCATCGCGCCGTCGAACAGGAACCCGATCCGGTCGAGCCGGGTCACGCCGCGCGCCCGGACCTGACGTTCGACCAGCTCGGATGCCATCGCGGCCATCGGCCTCGGTGCGACCTTGGGCAGCGACCGCGACGCCAGATCCCAGATCCGCTGCTGCCCGTCACGCCCGACGATCATCACCTTGCCCTGGTCCCACAGGATGTCGAGCAGCATCGGCGCGCTCTGTCCCTCATCGTTCCAGCCGCCGACCCGCCACCCTTCGGCGGCACGATTCTCCAGGTCGCGAGCCCGCAACGGGCCACGGCGACGAAGCTCCGTCAGGACGTACCGCACGAACTCGTCGTTGGCGGCCAGCCAGTCCCGGACGTAGGTGTGACGCTTCCAGTTGCCGTGCGGGGTAGCGGCGCATGGAGATCCGGTGCATCGGAAGATCGCCGATCGGCACGATATGCACCCAGTACTCGAACAACGCCCGGTCCTGCCAGAGCAGCCGCTCGAGCTCGGCCACCCGGAACCGGGAGCCCAATCGGCTGAACAACACGAGGTGCTCGGTCCGCGCGACGACGGAGGTCGGATCGATCTGCACCTCGCCCAGCCCCGCCACGACCTCAAGGATCGAGGTCGGGCGCGGCGCATCGAGCAGCTGACCCATCACGGCCAGCTGCCGGGCGCGGCGGCGCGAGATCCGGACGGGCTCCGACATGGCCCGCGAGCCTAGCGAACCGACCTCCCCCGTCGCCCGTACTTCCCCCTAGGAGTAACGTGCGAAACGTGCGAACAGATGACCCGGGAGCGGACACCGCGCTCATGACGGCCTTCGTGGGCCGCGAGGAGCGCGCTGCGAGCGTGCTCTACGACCGGTTCTCATCGCGCATCTACGGATTGGGCATCGTGATGTTGGGTACCGATCAGGCGGCGCAGGACCTCGTACAGGACACGTTCGTGAAACTCTGGCGAACGGCGGCCCGGTTCGATGCCGAACGCGGCCGCCTCGAGACCTGGGTGCTGCTGACCGCGCGATCGCTTGCGATCGACACGCTGCGGCGCCGGGTGCTGGAGTCACGCTCCCTGCAGAACATCGGTCCGCCGCCCGTGCACGACCCATCGCCCGGCCCCGACGACCTGGCGGCGACCGCCGACATGGCGTCACGGGCGCGACGGGCGATGTCGACGCTCAGCCCCGAGCAACGCTCCGCCCTGGAGCTGGCGTACTTCGGAGGCCGAACGACGGCAGAGGTGGCGGCCCTGGAAGGGATCCCGCAGGGCACGGCCAAGACGAGGATCCATGCCGCCTTGCTGAAGCTTCGTGCCGAGATGGCGAAGGAGGTGGACCGTGACGTGTGAGGACGTTCGCGATCTGCTGCCCGAGCACCTGCTCGGCTCCCTGGACGAGACGACCGACGCACGGATCCGCAAGCACCTGCGGGGCTGCGCGGAATGCCGCGCCGAGCGTCTGCGCCTGGAGGACGGCGTCGCGGCGCTGTCACACGCCACGCACGAGCAGGACCCGCCCGAGGAGTTGCGACAGCACGTGCTCGACGTGCTCGCCGAGGAATGGGATGAGCCCGAGGGGCTGCCCGCACCCGCCACGCGCTCCCGCCGCCGGTGGATCCGCGTGGCGCTGGCTGGCCGTGGCCGCCGCGATCGTCCTGGTCTCGGTGTCTCTCTCGTGGGGCGTCTCGCAGTCGCGACGCGCCGCGGGGCTCCAGGCCGACGCGGGCAGCTATCAAGCGCTGCTGGACACGCTCGGCGGCAAGGAGTTCCGCCTGGGCGAGCTGCAGCCCGCGGACGGACAGGCCGTGAAGGGCACGGTGGTCCTCTACGACGGCGAGCCGGGCAAGGACTGGAACTCCTGGGGCATCGTGATGGCGAACGCGCCCGACTTCTCGGGTGAGGCGCACGTGCGCCTGGTAGCCGAGAACGGGGACTCGCTGCAGATGCCGTCGCTGCACTTCGAGAACGGTGAGGCCGCGACCTGGCTCGTCACCCACGAGAACCTGACGCCGTACAACGAGCTGGTGATCACCGCGCCCGACGGCTCGGTGCTCGCGACCGCCCCGATCGCCGCCGCCTAACCAAGTTCTCGGTGACATCCGTCACGAAACCGTGTCCTCGTGCGTTGCAATCTGGCGGGATGGCGATCTGCGTCGAGTGCGACCGGCGCTTCACTCCGTCCAGCCGACACCCCGCGTGCCCTGCCTGTCGATCGAAGGACACCTGCGCGTGCGGGAGGACGAAGCAGAAGAAGTCGAAACGCTGCGCCGCCTGCTGGGCGAACACGGTCAGGTGCCCGGCGAACTTCAACTGGCGAGGTGGTCGCACACGGCATCACCAGGGGTACGTGATGGTGCATCTCCCAGCTCATCCGCGAGCACGAACCAAGCGTACGTGTTCGAACACATCCTGGTCGTGGAGGAGGAGCTCGGCAGGCACCTCGAACCCTTCGAGAACGTGCATCACCGTAACGGCGTTCGGGATGACAACCGACTCGAGAACCTCGAGCTCTGGACGAGGCCGCAGCCTAGCGGCGTCCGTGCCCGCGACGCATTGGAGTGGGCTCGAGAGATCCTGCGATCGGTACGGCGACCTTCCCGACAGTCTCTAAAGATGCCTGTGCGGCAAAGGGCTTGGTGGAGGTGGCGAGATTCGAACTCGCGTCTCCGGGCGACCGACTGGGACTTCTTCGGGCGGAGCCGATGCACAGATCTCACCCGTCGGTGTCCATCGGCAGAGGACCTCGGGGCCAGTCCGGATGCGTTGTCCCCCGCCGGCCTCCGAACAGAACCGGCGGGGTAAGCCTGCTCAGGTGATACTCGGTCCCCGACCGCAGGCACACGGGGCGAGCAGCTACCTAGAGACTAGGCAGCGAGCGCGAACTCGTCGTTGGCGCTTGTGTTTGTCCGGCGTTTAACGTGACATCCGGGATCACGGCCCGCTTCTCCCAGACGGCAAACGTCCGGATCGAAGCCAGTACACCCCCATATGTAGTTGTGCCCACCAGTATACGGCGGGTCGCCGACGGGTCTTGAGCGACTGCTACCGGCGCCGCCCGATGGCCTGCTCGGCCTCCCGCTGGGCGTCGCGCTTGGCGATCGACTGGCGCTTCTCGTGCTGCCGCTTCCCGCGCGCCAGCGCGATCTCGACCTTCGCGATCCCGTGCGTGAAATACACGCGAAGCGGCACGAGCGAGAGGCTCTTCTCCATCATGTCGTGTCCGATCGACTCGATCTCGCGACGGTGCAGCAGGAGCTTGCGGGGCCGCAGCGGCTGGTGCGAGCGCTTGTCCCCTTGCTCGTAGGGCGGGATGTGCAGGCCCTCCAGCCAGAGCTCGGCGCCGCGCAGACGCGCGTAGCAGTCCACCAACGACGCTTGGCCCTGGCGCAGCGACTTGACCTCGCTGCCCGTCAACTGGATCCCGCACTCGTAGGTGTCGAGCAGCTCGTAGTCGTGCCGCGCCTTGCGGTTGGTGGCGACGATCCTGTCGTCGGAACGTCCGGTCTCGCGCGCGCCCATGGTCGGGCAGGCTACACGGACTAGACGTCGAGGAAGCGGCGCATGCCGACCGTGCCGGCGACGCCGGCGACGAAGATCGCGGCGACGACGATCCACGGCAGGACGGCGAGCACATCGCTGTTTCGCACCAGCGGCAGCCAGATCAGCTTGCCCGCCAGTTGGTCGACCAGGAAGACCTTCCCGAGGAACAGGAACACGATGGCGAGTCCCGCCCCGACCAGCGCCTCGACCCCGCCTTCGATCAGGAACGGCACACGGATGCGCCAGTTGGTGGCGCCGACGAGCCGCATGATGCTGATCTCCTTGCGCCGGGCGAACATCCCCATCTGGAGCGTGTTGGCGACCAGGACGACGGCGCTGATCAGCATGACGACGCGAGGGCGAACAGCCCGACCGACAGGGTCGTCGTGATCGCCGACAATCGATCGAGGATGGCGCGGTAGTCCACCACCTCTCGCACGCCGGGCTCCGCGCACGACATCTGGCCGGTGTCGTCTGGTTCGCAGCCGAGCGATGCGGTGATCTGCTGGTACTGACTGGTGTCGTTCAGGGTCACGCGCAGCGACGTCGGGTACGCGGAGCACGGCACGTTCTCGATGATCGTCGGGTTGGCCGCGAAGACCTTCTGGGCGCGCGCGCAGGTCGCTTCCCTGTCCTCGTAGAAGACATTGCCGGGCCCGACGGCGGGCAGGTTCTCCAGCGTCGACTGCAACTGGGTGATCGTGTCGGGGTGCACCGTGTCCTCCAGATACACCGCGACCTGCACGTTTCCCGTGAGCTGCTCGATCACGAGTGCGATCTCGCGACGGATCAGCAGCGCCAGCCCGAACAGGAACAGCGCGATGAACGCCGTCGAGACCGCGCCGAAGGCGACCGTGCCGTTGCGTCGGATGCCGGCGGCCGTCTCGCGGAAGTAGAACTCGACCCGACGCACGCTAGGAGTAGACCCCTCGGGATTGGTCGCGCACGACCTTGCCCTTGTCGAGCTCGATCACGCGCTTGCGCATCGCATCGACGATCGCCTGGTCGTGGGTGGCCATCACGACGGTCGTCCCGATCTTGTTCACCTTGTCGAGCAGCCGCATGATGTCGACGCTCGTGTTCGGGTCGAGGTTGCCGGTGGGCTCGTCCGCCAGCAACACCAGCGGGCGGTTCACGCAGGCCCGCGCGATCGACACGCGCTGCTGCTCGCCACCCGAGAGCTCGTCGGGATAGTTGTTCAGCTTGTCCCCCAGCCCCACGTACTCGAGGATCTCGGGCACCCGCTGGTCGATCACGTGCTTGGGCTTGCCGATCACCTCGAGGCCGAAGGAGACGTTCTCGAACACCGTCTTGTCTTGCAGCAACTTGAAGTCCTGGAAGACCGTGCCGAGGTTGCGCCGCAGTTTCGGGACGCCGCTCCAGGTGGAGAGCTTCGAGAGATTCTTGCCCGCAACGTAGACCTCGCCCGAGGTGGGGTCCTCTTCACGCAGAAGCAACCGCAGGGACGACGACTTCCCCGAGCCCGAAGGCCCGACGAGGAAGACGAACTCGCCCTTTTCCACCTCGATCGAGACGTCGTCGAGGGCGACGACTCCGTTCTTGTACATCTTCGAGACGCGCTGGAGACTAATCATGATGTGGGGGTTTCGGGGAAGCGGACGAACGCTGTTCACCCTAGCAGAGGGGTGTAGCGGTTCTGTGGAGGCTCAGGACGAGGCTCGGCGACGCAGCTCCGCCTCGATGAACCGGTCGATGTCGCCGTCGAGGACGCGCTGCGGGTCGCCGACCTCTTCGTCGGTCCGGTGGTCCTTGACCATCTGATACGGCGCCAGCACGTAGCTGCGGATCTGCGACCCGAAGTCGACCGCCTTGCGCTCGCCACGGATCTCATCCATGTGCTCCTCGCGGCGCTCGCGCTCGAGCTCGGCCAGCCGCGCCTTCAGGATGCTCATCGCCGTCGCCTTGTTCTGCAGCTGCGAGCGCTCGTTCTGGCACGCCACGACGATGCCGGTCGGCAGGTGCGTGATCCGCACCGCCGAGTCCGTCGTGTTGACCCCCTGGCCGCCGGGACCGCTCGAGCGGTACACGTCGATCCGAAGGTCGGCGTCGTCGATCTCGAGCTCCTCCGCCTCCGCCTCGTCCAGCGCGGGGATCACGTCGAGCGCCGCGAAGCTCGTCTGGCGCCGCTTCTGCGCATCGAACGGGCTGATCCGGACCAACCGGTGGACGCCGCGCTCGGCCGACAACAGGCCGTAGGCGTTGTGCCCGTGCACGGTGAACGTCGCCGACTTGATGCCCGCCTCGTCGCCGTAGTGGACCTCGTCGAGCTCGACGGGGAACTGGTGGCGCTCCGCCCACCGGAAGAACATGCGCAGCAGCATGTCGGCCCAGTCCATCGACTCGGTCCCGCCGGCGCCCGCCTGCAGGGTCGCGATCGCGTCGTTCGCGTCGTACGTGCCCGACAGGAGCGCCTCCAGCTCGACGGCCTCGAGGTCGGCCTCGAGGGACGTGACGGAGCTCGCCAGCTCCGAGGCGAGCTCCGGATCGTCGGCGTCGGCGAGGAGCTCGTCCATCGCGATCACGTCGTCGAGCCTGCCCTGGAGGCGGTCGAAACGGTCGACGACGGTGGTCAGTCGCGAGAGCTCGGAGGTGATGCGCCGACCCTTGGCGGGGTCGTCCCACAGTGTCGGGTCGGCAGCCTGCTCCTGCAGCGATGCCGCGCGCGCGCGCTTGCCCTCGACGTCAAAGGAACCCCCGTGCCGCGCTCACGCGCTCGCCGATCGCCTTGAGGCGATCCGTGTAGTCGCTCATCGCCGTGGAGTCTACCGGCGGGGGTCCGGTCGCCTGCCGATATTGGCCGCCTCGAGACCGTATGCTGGCCAAGCCATGGAGACCTCACTGCTCGAGACCGTCTTGGCCGAGGCCGATGCCGATCTCCGCTCCCTCGTCGTGATCGACGCGGAGCCCGTGACCTGGCTCCTCATCGACGCCCCCGGGGCGCAGGAGGACGGCTCCATGACGGGCGAGGCGATCGCGCAGATGGACGGCACGGCCGTTCGCACGCTGGGCACGGCGGCCCTGGGCCGGTTCGCGAACCCGGCCGCGGCGATCGGCACGTGGCTCACGCTCGCCGCCTGGACCGGTCCCGAGGTGCGCGGCGCCGCCGTGTCCGGATACTGCCATCGGGCCGAGCTGGTGGGCGCGACGCTCGCGGAGCTGCCCGACCTGCTCGAGCCCGCGCAGCCCGGCGAGCTGTGGATCAGCTTCGAGCTCGCGACCACGGTCGATCTCAACGACGACCGGTTCGCGGTCGAGCGGATCGACCGCGGCTCCCTCGTGCCGGCGTCCTGCAAGCTCGCGCTGCGCTGAACATGGCAGACCGGATACGCCCGCTCGATCCGGCCGACGCCCCCGTGTGCGATGCGATCATCGCCAGCCTGCCCGATTGGTTCGGCCTGCAGGAGGGGATCGACGAATGCGCCGAGGCCGTGCGCACGCAGCCGGGTCTCGTCTGCGAACGCGACGGCCGGGTCGTCGGCTTCCTGACCGTCGTGCGTCCGTCGGCGGTCACGGCGGAGATCTCCTGGCTGGCCGTCCATGCCAACGACCGCGGCGATGGGGTCGGCACCAAGATGGTCGAGGGTCTCGTTGCGGATCTCTCGGGGACCGGTGTTCGCCTCCTGCTGGTCAAGACGCTGTCGGATCGCGAAGACCCCGGCCCCGAATACGCGGCCACTCGCGCGTTCTACCTCGCGAGGGGGTTCTCACCTGCGGCTGAACTGGACCTGTTCGGTCCGGAGAACCCGATCCAGCTGATGTCCAGACCCGTCTGACACACCGGCCGGGCTCGTTACGCCGCGGCGCCGTGGCACTTCTTGTACTTCAACCCGCTGCCGCACGGGCACGGCGCGTTGCGCGGCGTCTTGTCGCTGACGGCCTGCTGCGGGTTCCCGGGCTGTGCGGCGGCACCCGTCGCAGCGCTCTCCGTGCCGGCCCCGCCGGCGCCCGAGGCGACCTCGTCGCGGTTCTCCGAGAGGCGCTGCACCCGCGGCGCCTGCGGCTGTTCGTCCTGACGCACCAGCTCCACCCGGTAGATGTATTTGACGAAGTCCTCTTGGATCGAGGCGGTCAGCACCTCGAACATCGTGAAGGCCTCCCGCTGGTACTCCACGAGCGGGTCGCGCTGGGCGTAGGCCCGCAGGTGGATGCCCTCTTGGAGGTAGTCCATCTCGTAGAGGTGCTCGCGCCACTTCGTGTCGGTGATGTTCAGCAGCACGACGCGCTCGAGCTCGCGCATCACGTCGGTGCCGACGGCCTCCTCTTTCGCGTCGTAGGCGGCGAGCGCCTCCTCGACGAAATGGTCGACGATCGCGGGCGCCTCGGTGAAGCCGGCGACGTCCTCAACGGTGCTCTGCACCGGGAAGATCTCCGCCAGCGCGGTCAGCAGTCCCGGTCGATCCCAGTCATCGGGGTAGACGTCGTCGGAGACCCATTCGCCGGACACATCGCGCACGACGTCCTCGACGAAGCCGAGCGCCTGTTCCTTCAGGCTCTGTCCTTCGAGGATCTTGCGGCGCTCCGCGTAGATCACCTCGCGTTGCCCGTTCATCACCTCGTCGTACTTCAGGACGTTCTTGCGGCGCTCGTAGTTGAGCTCCTCGATCTGGCGCTGGGCGTTCTCGACGGCCTTGGAAACCATCTTGGCCTCGATCGGCTCGCCCTCGGGCCAGTTGAAGCGCTCCATGATCGAGGCCACGCGATCCGAGGCGAACATCCGCATCAGGTCGTCCTCGAGCGACAGGTAGAACAGGGACGCGCCGGGGTCGCCCTGGCGACCGGACCGCCCGCGAAGCTGGTTGTCGATGCGGCGTGACTCATGCCGCTCGGTGCCCAACACGTAGAGCCCGCCGAGGCCGACGACCTCTTCGTGCTCGGCATCGGTCTGGCCCTTCAGCTTCTCGAAGACGGGCGCGTACGTGGTCTCGTAGGCCTGCCGCTCCTCCTCGTCCATCTCGAAGAGCAGGTAGCGGTCGTTGTCGAACTCCTGGGCCGCCATCTCCTGGCGCGCGAGGTACTCGGCGTTGCCGCCGAGCAGGATGTCGACCCCGCGACCGGCCATGTTCGTCGCGACCGTGACCGCCCCCCGGCGCCCGGCCTGCGCCACGATCTGGGCTTCCTTCTCGTGGTTCTTCGCGTTCAGCACGTGGTGCTCGATCCCGCGGCGGTTCAGCACGCCGGACAGGCGCTCGGACTTCTCGATCGAGACCGTGCCGACGAGGATCGGCTGCCCGTTCTCGTTGCGCTCGAGGATGTCGTCGGCGACGGCGTTCCACTTCTCGTCCTCGCTCCGGTAGATCAGGTCGTGCAGGTCCAGGCGCACGTTCGGGCGGTTGGTCGGGATCTCGACGACGCCGATCTTGTAGGTCCCCTCGAACTCGGTCAGCTGCGTCTTGGCCGTCCCGGTCATGCCCGAGAGCTTGTCGTACATCTTGAAGTAGTTCTGGATCGTGATCGTCGCGAGCGTCTGGTTCTCTTCCTTGATCTTCACGCCTTCCTTGGCCTCGATCGCCTGGTGGAGGCCCTCGGAGTAGCGTCGGCCCTCGAGCACCCGCCCCGTGAACTCGTCGACGATCTTGACCTCGCCGTCGGTCACCACGTAGGCGACGTCGCGCTTGTACAGCTCCTTGGCACGCAGCGCGTTGTGCAGGTGGTGCACGAGCATCGTGTTCACGTTGTCGTAGAGGTTCTCGAGCTGCAGGATCTCCTCCACCTTGGCGACGCCCGCCTCGGTCACGGCCACCTGGAACTTCGACTCCTCCACCTCGTAGTCCACGTCGATGGTCAGACGTGGCGCGACGCGCGCGAAGGTCTGGTACCACTTGGCGGAATCGGCCACCATGCCGGAGATGATCAGCGGCGTCCGCGCCTCGTCGATCAGGATCGAGTCGACCTCGTCGACGATCGCGAACCGATAGCCGCGCTGCACGCACTGGTCCAGGCGCATCGCCATGTTGTCGCGCAGATAGTCGAACCCGAACTCGTTGTTCGTGCCGTACGTGATGTCGGCCCCGTAGGCCGGGCGCCGCTGGGCCGGGGTCATGTCGGCCTGGATCAGCCCGACGTCCAGCCCGAGGAACCGGTAGATGCCGCCCATCCACTCGGAGTCTCGTTTCGCGAGGTAGTCGTTCACGGTGACGACGTGCACGCCCTGGCCCTCGAGCGCGTTCAGATAGCCGGGGAGGGTCGACACGAGGGTCTTGCCCTCGCCGGTCTTCATCTCGGCGATGTTGCCCTGGTGCAGGGCGGCGCCGCCCATCAGCTGGACGTCGAAGTGGCGCTGGCCGATCGTGCGCAGGGCGCCCTCGCGCGTGACGGCGAAGGCCTCGGGAAGCAGATCGTCGAGCGCCTCCCCGTTGTCGACCCGCTGGCGGAACTCCGCGGTCTTGGCACGGAGCTCGTCGTCGGTGAGGTCCTCGACCTCGGGTTCGAACGTATTCACGAGGCTCGCCAGCTCCTGCAGGTTCTTGAGCTTGCGGCCCTCGCCGATGTTGGAGAGCTTGTCGATGATCGGCACGGAGCGTCCTTCTGGATCCGGTTCGGGCTTCCTATCGTACCCGCGGTCCGGCGTTGGCCAGCGGAGCCGGAGCGGCTAGAGCGAGCCCTCGAGGGCCCCCAGCCGCTCCACCAGCAGGGCGTTCTCGGCGTAATCGACCGGACAGGCGATCACGCTGACGCCGTCGTGCGCGAGGGCCGCCTGCAGCGTGGGCAGCAGTTCCTCCGCCGCCTCGATACGGTGGCCGACGGCGCCGAAGCTCTGTGCCAGCTGGACGAAGTCCGGGTTGTCGAACCCGACCGCCGAGCGACGTCCGAAGTGCAGGTCCTGTTTCCATCCGATCAGTCCGTACCCGCCGTCCACCCAGACCAGCACGACGAGCGGCACCTGCTCGCGCACCGCGGTCTCCAACTCGGCGACGCTCATCAGGAAGGCCCCGTCCCCCATCACCGCCAGCACCCGCCGTTCGGGATGGACCATCTTGGCGGCGATCGCACCGGGCAACGCGAAGGCCATGGTGGCCAGGCCGTTGGAGATGAGGCACGTGTTGGGCTCATACGTCGGGTAGAGACGCGCCATCCACATCTTGGCCGCCCCCGTGTCGCACAGCACGATGTCGTCGCGACCCATCGAGGCGCGGATGTCGTGCACGATCCGCGCCGGCGCCAACGGGAACGCGGTATCGGAGGCGCCGTGTTCCCACTCCTCGGCCAGCAGGGCCTTGACCGGCGGCACCTCGGCCGTCACCGGATGGATGATCGCCGCGTCGGCGATCGCATCGAGCGCCTCGCCGATCGATCCTTGCAGCCCCACCTCCAGCTGATAGTTCGCATCGACCTCGGCGACCGTGCGGTGGATGTGGATGATCCGCTTGTCCCCCAGAGGGTTCCAGCGCGACGGTGCGTACTCCACGATGTCGTATCCGACCGCGATCACCACATCGGCTTCGTCGAAGCCGAAGTTCGCGTAGTCCTTCACCATGAACCCGATCGTGCCCAGCGCGTTGGGATGGTCATCGGGCATCGCGCCCTTGCCCTGGAAGGTCGTGGCGACGGGGATGTCGAGCCGCTCGGAGAACCGGCGGAGCGCGGCGACCGCATGATCGCGCGCCACGCCGGCGCCCGCCAGCACCACCGGATGCGTCGCCCGTCCGAGCGTGCGCGCAGCCCGAAGCACCTGGTCGTCGGACGGGAAGGGGTCGCGTGGGACGTTGACCTTCAGGGGCCGCGCCCCGGTCATGCCCTCGGCCACGTCCTCGGGAAGCACGATGAACGTGGCGCCCGGCCGCTCGGTCTCGGCCTGTTTGAACGCCTTGCGCACCATCTCGGGCGCCGCGTCGCGCAGCGTGATCATGTCGCCCCATTTCGTGATCGGGCGGAAGAGCGACACGAGGTCGACCACCTGGTGCGACTCCTTGTAGAGACGGTGCAGGCCGGCCTGCGCCATCAGCGCCACCAGCGGGTGTGAGTCCAGCTGGGCGTTCGCGATCCCGAGGATGAGGTTCAGCGCGCCGGGGCCGAGCGTCGCGAGGCAGACGCCCGCCTTGCCGGTCAGCGCGCCGTACGTATCGGCCATGAACGCGGCACCGCGCTCGTCCCGGGTCGTCACGAAGCGGATCGGGCTGTCCGCCAACGCGTCGATGACGTGCAGGTTCTCTTCGCCCGGGAGCCCGAAGACGTACTCGACGCCCTCGTTCTCGAGACAGGCGACGAGGAGCTGCGCGACGGTGCGTTCGTCGGTCGGGTTCACACCGACAGCCTACCCTTGCCCGCATCTCCACCCCGCGCTAGGTTCCGCTCGTGGGCGTTACGCCGGTGGGCCAGACCTTTCAAGCCTGAGGCCCATCGGCCAACGAATCGTTGGCTCCACGCAACCGGTTCGAAGATCAGCCCGACAGGAGCTCGCGCGTCATGTGCAGGTGGCCGACGTGCTCGCCGAGGTGCGCCAGCGCGTGCGAGGCCGCGTAGGCGGCGGTCCGCGGTTCCTCTGCCAGCCGAGGACTCCAAACGGGCGTGCCCACGCGAGAGGGATCCCATGCGCCGGCGTCGAGCACGCCCAGACAGCGCGCGATCATGTCCTCGGTCCGCGCCGCGAACCCCTCGTCCGCCACCGCGCGGAACTCTGCGTCGCGATCGCGCGCGGGCAGAGGGAGCTCCCATCGCAAGGCTGAGCCACGAGAGGGTCGAGCCGAGCGCATGCGTAGCGATCACCGCGATCGAGTTCGTGTCGCCGCCGGCGGGCGCGACGTTCAGCTGCTCCACGGTGAGACCGGCGATCCCCCGCCGGATCTCGTCGAGGCTCTCCTCGAGGACCTCGCGGAGCGCGTCGATCGTGGGATCCGCGGGCACCGTCAGGTGATCTCGATCATCTTTTCGCGCACGGCGTAGACGACGGCCTCCATGCGCGAATGCAGGTGCAGCTTCTCCAGGATGTTGCGGATGTGGTTCTTCACGGTGTTCTCGGAGATGAACAGCTGCTTGGCGATGTCGCGGTTGTTCAGACCCTGCGCGACGAGCCTGAGGACCTCCATCTCGCGATCGGTCAGCCGCGGCGAGGGCATCGGCGGGCGCTCGTCGGTCGCCTTGGACATCGCCGCGAACTCGTTCAGCAGCTTCGACGCCATCGACGGGGAGATGCGCGACTGGCCCGCCCAGACGCTGCGGATCGCGTCGGCGACCTCCTCGATCGGGATCTCCTTGAGCAGGTAGCCCGACGCGCCGGCCTTGATCGCGTCGTACAGGTCGGCCTCGTCGTCGCTGATCGTGAGCATCAGGATCTTGACGTGCGGCAGCAGGTCGCGGATCTGGGCCGTCGCCTCGATGCCCGATCGACGGGGCATGCGCACGTCCATCAGCACGACGTCGGGCATCAGATCCTGTGCCTTCTCGACGGCCTCCTGCCCGTCGGACGCCTCGCCGATGAGCTCGAGGTCCTCCTCTTCGCCGAGGACCATCTCGAGCCCCCGCCGGAACAGCGCGTGGTCGTCCACGATCATCACGCGGAGTCGCTCGCTGTCGCTGCTCTTCGTCACCCCGGCTCCTTCCGCCGTCTACTCCGCGTCGATCTCCGGCGCGGCAGCCTGGGCGTATCCTAAAGCACCCTTGGTCTGCGCCGTCTTCTTCTTGCCATGATGATCGCGGAGCTGCCGTTCCAGCTTGGCGCGCACACGGTCGATCGCGGTCGGCACATCCTCAGCTTCGGCATGTGCACGGAAAGTCTTTCGCGGGATCCGCAAAGCCGCCTCCACCCGCTTGACGCCGTCGAGCGTCGGATGGTGTTCGTTGATCACCTCGACATCCAGCCGGGTGGCCCGTGGCTCGATCCGGCCCAACCGCGCCAGCTTCTGTTCCGCGAGCCCTCGGATCTCGTCGGTGACCTGCACGCCTCGACCCGTGAAGGTGATGTCCATGGGGACGGTCCTCCTGTCGTGTCGGTGGGCTCCGCGTCCGGCTGACCTGGTCTTTTACCCCACACTCGCCTGCCGGGGCGCTCGCCCGGCCGCCTGGACGTCCACGACAGCCGCACTCCCGCCCTCTCCCGGTCACTCGGAGTCGACCGGGGCAGGACTTACATCTAAACCGCGCCATGCTCAGCCACCAACGGTGGCCTTACGTGGGTCGTTTCGCCCGCGGCTGGCATCGACTACCGGGGAACATCCCCGGGCAACCACAGACCCGAACGTGAGCCCACCCGAGGATAGGCCGACCGGCCGGCGGCCCGCAACGAGGCCCTGCCCGGCAACGAACGCGCGGCCGCCAGCGCGTGGACTTCGCGGGCGCCACCGGCACGCAGGGCCTCGGCCGCCGCGGCCAGGGTGGCGCCGGTCGTCAGCACGTCGTCGACCAGCAGGACCCGGTCCGGCACCGCTCGCACGGCCCGGAAGACCCCTCGCATGGCCGTCCGCCGCTCGGCCCCGGAGCGCCGCGCCTGGGGATCGGTGGCCACGGAGCGGCGCAACAATCTCGTTGCCGGCAGGTCGAGCCGGTGGGCCAGCGCGACGGCGAGCGCCCGCGCCTGGTCGTACCCACGCTCGGCACGCCGGCCGCGGGCGAGGGGTACCCACGTGACCACGTCCGCCGCGGCCGGCGGACCCACCGCGGCCATCGCGTCGGCCATCGCGGCCGCCACATCGCGCCACCCGGAGAACTTCAGCCGGTGGATCGCACGCCGCGCGGGCCCGTCATAGACGAAGGCCGCCCGCGCCGAATCGAGGGGCGGCGGCGGGCAGTCTCGACAGGAGGGCACCGGCAGGATGGAAGGGCTCCCGCAGCGCCGGCACCACGGCGGCGCCAGCGGACGCAGGTCGCGGACACAGTCGGCACAGAACGGCCACGTGCCCTCGCCGCACCCCGCGCACGTGCGCGGATAGACGGCATCGAGCGCCCGACCCCACATGCGGCGACCCTAGGGGTCGCCACCGACACGGCTACGGGAGCGCGACCACCACGGGGGTCTCGCCGGCGACCTCGATCATGAGGTGCTCGTCGGCACGGAGCACGGGATAGCCGATCACGCGGCCCCGCCCGGCCTCGGGGTCGAACTCGACGTCGAGGATCGGATGCGGCCGCCCGTCCACCGACAGCGAGATCGCGGGCCGTTCGTCGGAGGCGAACGGCACACGGATCACGTCGCCGAGGCACTCCACCGACTCCAGGGCGACCGCCGCAACCTTCGCGCCGATCGTGACGGTCCCTCGACGCACCGCGGCCCGGGGCCAGGGCATCGCGAAGGGCTCCCCCGGGTGCACCACGGAGGGCACGCCGTCGACGACGACCTCGCATTCCAGTCGGTACCAGCCGGCGGCCATCTCCATCGTGGAGATCTCGAACGGTACGAAGGTGTCCTGGTTCGGCGACGCTTCCAAGACGACGGCCTCGATCCCGACCGGATGCGCCTGCCCACCGCCCAGTTCGGCCACGCGCGCTCCCTCGAGCCGGATCTGGTGCGGCTGGCCGTCCGCGCCACGCACCAGCAGCGCGCCCTTGACCGCCGCCGGGAACCGCTCGAACTTGGCGCGGATGGACACGAGGGGGTTCATCGGCATGGAGCCTAGCCCCTCCTCACGTCCCCTGCTTCCAGGAGTTCAGGTAGGTGACCTGCTCGGATGTCAGCTCGTCGATGTCGACGCGCATCGCGCGCAGCTTCAAACGAGCGACCTCCTTGTCGATCTCGGTCGGCACCGGGTAGACCCGGTTCTCCAGCGAGTCGTGGTGCTTGACCAGCCACTCGACCGACAGGGCCTGGTTCGCGAACGACATGTCCATCACGGCGGCGGGGTGTCCCTCGGCCGCGGCCAGGTTCACGAGCCGGCCCTCGCCGAGCAGGCAGATCCGGCGGCCGTCGGCCAGCGTGTACTCGTCGACGGAGGTCCGGAACCGACGGACGCCCCCGGTGGCGAGCTCCCGCAGCGCCTCCTTGTCGATCTCGACGTCGAAGTGCCCGGAGTTGCAGACGATCGCGCCGTCCTGCATCACGTCCATGTGCTCGCGACGGATCACGCTGGTGTTGCCCGTCAGGGTGATGAACAGGTCGCCGATCCTGGCGGCCTCGCGCATGGGCATCACCCGGAACCCCTCCATCAACGCCTCCAGCGCCGCGGTCGGGTCCACCTCGGTCACGATCACGTTCGCGCCCATCCCGCGCGCGCGCGACGCGACGCCGCGGCCACACATGCCGTAGCCGACGACGACGATCGTGCGCCCGGCGAGCAGGCGGTTCGTGGCGCGCATGATCGCGTCCAGCGTCGACTGTCCGGTGCCGTACCGGTTGTCGAACAGGTGCTTCGTGTCCGCGTCGTTCACCGAGACGATCGGGTACGCGAGCGCGCCCTCCTTCGCCATCGCCCGCAACCGGATCACGCCCGTGGTGGTCTCCTCCGTGCCGCCGATCACGTCGGTCAGCTGGTCGGCGCGCTGCGTGTGCATCACGTGCACGAGGTCCGCGCCGTCATCCATGGAGATCTGCGGGTGCAGGTCGAGCACCGCGTTCAGGTGCTTGTAGTAGGTGTCGTTGTCCTCGCCCTTGATCGCGAACGTCTCGATGCCGCTTTGCTCGGTCAGGGCGGCGGCGACGTCGTCCTGCGTCGACAGCGGGTTCGAGGCGGCCAGCAGGACCTCGGCGCCGCCCGCCGCGAGGGCCTCCATCAGGTTCGCCGTCTCGGTCGTCACGTGCAGGCACGCCGCCACCCGGATGCCCTGCAGCGGCCGCTCCTTCTCGAACCGCTCCTTGATCTGTGCGAGCACGGGCATCTCGCCACCGGCCCACTCGATCCGTTCGCGGCCCACCGTGGCGAGCGCGGGATCCTTGATGTCTGCCATCTCAAGCTCCTTCCGAGGGGAGGCGGGGGAACAGATCCACGAGGAGCCTCCCGATCGCCGCCGCGGTCGTGTTCGACACGCGGAGGACGTCCTCGTGGGTGACGTGATCGCCGAATGCATTGGTCAGGCTACAGATACCGAGCACCCGCAGGCCGAGCGCATGCGCCGGAAGGGATTCCGGCACGACGGACATACCCACCACGGTGGCGCCCATCCGGGCGAGCATCTCGACCTCCGCCGGCGTCTCGAAGGCGGGCCCCCGCATCGCGGCGTAGACGCCCTCGGTCACCGTGACGTCCATCGCGGCGGCACGGGCCACCGCGGCCGCCCGCAGCGCCGGGTCGTAGACGGCCCCGGCGTTGACGAACGCGGGCATGCCATCCGGGTATCGCCAGCCGCGGAGCGGCACGGCGCCCATCAGATTGATGTGGTCGCGCACCACGACGACGGTGCCGGCCGCCACGCCGGGCACGAGGCCCCCGACCGCGGCGGTCAGGACCATCGTGCGGGCGCCGAGCACGTGCGCGAGCCGCGGCAGCAGCGCAGGCACCTCGGGGTCGTGCCCTTCGTAGAGGTGATAGCGGCCACTGAACGCGACCACGGGCACGCCCGCGAGGTCGCCGAGCAGCAGCGTGCCCGCGTGACCGGGCACGCCCGTGGGCGGCAGCCCCAGATCGGTGTAGGCGAACGTCGACTCGACCGTGAGCGCGTCGCCCAGCGCACCGGCGAGGCCGGAGCCGAGGACGAGCCCGACGCGTGGAACGAGCGTCGATTCCTCGCGGATACGGGCGGCGACGGTGTGGGGCGTACGGTCCGCGGGCGCCGGAAACCCGACGGTCATCCGAGATCCATGGCCGCGAGCGCGGCCTTCAGGCCACCGATCACAGCCACGGGTGTCGGGTCCTCGCCGCGGCGCAGCCCCACGTAACAGGTGGCGAAGTCCCCGAGCACGATCAGCGACAGCAGCGACGCCAGCGGCCCTCGGCCCGTCACGCGCACCTCGCGTACCTCGGAACCGGCGGCGCGCACGATATCGGCCGACAGCGGGAAGCGCGCCGCCAGCTGCGGATGCTCGTGGTCGGTGCGCAGCGCGATCACGGCGTGGAGCGCGCCGGTCGGACGGACCCAGCCGACCACCTCGTTATGGTCCAACTCGGACATCGCCGCGTGCCAGGCCGGCACCTTTGCGTTCTCGTTGAACTGGGTCTTCCAGCGCATCGCGGCCACGGCGCCGATCCCCTCGGCCCCCCAGCACACCGCGATGCGATCCCCGAGCCAGGTCGCGAGCTCCTTCGCGGGGTTCTCGGCCTCGGGCACCTCGGGTCCGAGGCCCGCGCGCAACTGGTCGATCGTGGCGACGGACTCCTCGACATCCGGCGTCAGCGACGGGAGCAGCCCCGCCGTCTCCAGCGCACCGAGCATCGCGAACGTCAGATGCCCGAGGGCGGCACGAGGCTGGAACCCGGGGGGTACCCGCGCCGCAGCGATCTCGTGCTCGGCACAGAGCTCGCCGAGCTGCCCGCCCGAGGTGATCGCGATCACCCGGCAGCCGCGACGCACGGCCTCTCTCGCCGCCGACAACGTCTCCGCGGTGTCGCCGGAGAACGAGGACACGAGCACCAGTGTGTGCGGCCCCGCGTGCGCGGGCAGGATCGGCGATCGATTCACCTCGACGGCGACGGGCAGCCGGTCCCGGAAGGTCTGTCGCAAGATGTCGCCGGCGACCGCGGACCCGCCCATGCCGCAGAACACGACCGATCGCACGTCGTCGATCGACGGCAATCCGGACGTCGCCCGTCCGGCCGCATACCCCGCCTGCACGTGGGCACCGAGGTCGGCCACGATGCCCAGCATGTCGCCGGCATCGAGCGCCCGCAGCGCCGCGACGTCGTCGAGATCGACCGTCGGCATGGCGTCGCTCAGGGCTTCTCCGCCTCATCGATCAACATCACGGGGATGTCGTCGCGAACCGGGTAGCGGTAGCCGCAGGTCCGGCACACGATGACCTGCTCGTCTTCCAGGTAGTCGATCTCCCCGCGGTCGTTCGGGCACACGAGGATCTGCACCAGGTCGGGATCGAGGCTCATTCGGTCTCTCCTTCTTCTCGGATGATCGCAAGCAACGCGGCGGTGCGCTCCTCCAGCAGCTCGGGTGTGCGCGCCTCCACGTTCAGTCGCAACAGCGGCTCGGTGTTGGACGGGCGGATGTTGCACCACCAATCGTCGAACTCCACGGTCAGGCCGTCGAGCCGATCCTGACGCCCGTCCGCGAGCGTCCGCGCCAGCTCCTCGAGCTTCGCCGCCTGATCGGCGACGACGGAGTTGATCTCGCCCGGAGTCCGAGTAGCGCCGGTAGGGCGCCAGGAGCGCCGACAGCGACCCCCCCGAGCCCGACAGCTCTCCGAGCGCCACGACCGCGGCGATCAGCCCCGAGTCGGCGCGGTAGTTCTCACGGAAATAGTAGTGACCCGAGTGCTCGCCGCCGAAGATCGCGCCGGTGTCGGCCATCACCTGCTTGATGAAGGAATGCCCGACCCGTGTGCGCACGGGCACCCCTCCGTTCGCACGGATGGTCTCGGGCACGATCCACGAGCAGATCAGGTTGTGCACGACCTTGGCGCCGGGCTCGGCCCGCAGCATCGAGGCGGCAACCAGCGCGGTGAGCAGCGATCCGCTCACGTCCTCGGCGCGCTCGTCCACCAGGAACACGCGGTCGGCGTCGCCGTCGAACGCCAGCCCGACATCCGCGCCGTGCTCCAGGACCGCGGCCTTGAGGTCGCGCTGGTTCTCGGGGTTGAGCGGATCGGCGGGATGGTTCGGGAACGTGCCGTCGAGCTCGCGGAACAGATAGTGCGCGGTGACGGGCAGCCGTTCGAGCACCGCCGGCACGACGAGACCGCCCATCCCGTTGGCCGTATCGGCGACGATCGTGAGCGGCCGCATCGCCTCGACGTCGACGAAGCGCAGCACATGCTCGACATAGGCCTCGAGGAGATCCTGGTGCTCGACGCGCCCGGGCGTGCCCGTCGGCCGGCTCGATCCCCGCCTCGACGATCGCGCGGACGTCGCGCAGACCCGTGTCCTCCCCGACCGGCCGTGCGCCGGGCTGGCAGAACTTGAGCCCGTTGTACTGCTTCGGGTTGTGGCTGGCCGTCAACATGATGCCCGGGAGATCGAGGGAGCCGCTGGCGAAGTACAGGAGGTCGGTCGACGCAAGGCCGAGATCGATCACATCCTTGCCCTGTGACGTCACGCCCTCGGCGAGCGCGGCGGCGAGCTCGGGAGAGGAGAGCCGGCAGTCGCGACCGATCAGGACGGCCTTGCCATCGGCGATCCGCGCGTAGGCGGCACCGATCTGTCGCGCAAGGTCCGCATCCAGGTCGTCGGGCACCACACCCCGAACGTCATAGGCCTTGAAGATGCGGCTGAGATCGCGTTCGGTCACGGTCTCGCATCCTACCGAGCCGACGCGAGGAGCGACCGTCGTGCTACTTGCGGACGACCATGTCGATCACCGAGGTCAAGGGGACGAGCTCACCCTCGCGGAACCACCACTTCGACTCGCACATGTGGCAGGTCGTGAACTGGAGGTCGCGCTCGCTGACGCTCATCGAGATGGTGATCAGATCGCCCTGCTTGCACTCGGGGCAGGTACCGGGGGTCTCAGTCATCGTTGGTCCAGTGTGGCCGGGGATAGTGCCGGTGACCATAGCACCGGACAGTCATCTCTTGAGTCTGCCGCTCGTTCGTATCGCGGCGGCGCCGGGGGATGCCGACGCCGCCGTCGGACCGAGGCCGTTCGGACCGTCAGACCGCGATCGAGGCTGCGGCGCGCTCATCGCGAACGATCCATCCGACGGGTGGCGTCATCCTCGCCACGTGCTCGTCGCACAGGTCGAGGAGGTTGGGGTCCCGTTCGGAGATCAGGTCGGCGATGATCACCTGCCGCTCGGCATAGACCAGCGAGACGGTCGCCATCGGATCGTTGCCACATCGCATCTTCGCGCAGCTTCGCATGGCGGGCAGCCTAAATCACATCGGTGTGATTTCCAAGCAGCTGAGGGAAGAACCGCCGATCAGATGTCGGAGGCGGCGGGAACGCTCCAGTACGCCGCTCCCGCGGGGCGCGACCCCACGACGATCACGTGCTCCCCGATATCGATCATCGGGTAGAGCTGCTCGATCTCGCTGTTGTGCATCCGGATACACCCGTGCGAGGCGTAGCGCCCGATCGACGAGTCGTCCGTCGTGCCGTGGATCCGGATCAGCCCGGGGGCATCGATGTAGATCGCCCGCGTGCCCATCGGGTTGCCGGGCCCGCCGGGGATCACGGCCGGGAGACCGGCGCCCCAGGAGTCCAGCGCCGGGTTGTGCCACGTGGGGTTCTCCGCCTTGTCGTAGATGTTCCACACGCCGCTGGGGGTTGTGAAGCCCGGCTTCGCCGTGGCCACCGAGAAGGTGCGGATCACGTCGAACCCGTCGTAGAGATACAGGCGGTTCTGGTCGAGACGCACGACGATCGTGCGACCCATCGTGGCCACCGTGTGCTTCGGCTGGAGCGTCCGCGTGTGGAGCCGCAACCTCGTGCGGTCCTCGGCGATCGCCTGCTCGATGGCCGAGCTCGCCACGTCGACGTTGAGCTTCGTTCCCGTCTTGCCGTGGACGAACACGAGGTCGCTGTGATCGTCGGTGAGACCGATCGAGGGATCTTGCGGCGCCGCGAACATGTGGCGCGCCATCATGGTGGCGAAGTCCTCGATCTCGCCGCCGGTGGTCGAGTAGTCCACGGCGACATCGATCCCGAGCGCCTCGCCGCGCATGCGATGCCAGGCGCGATCGAGCGTGCCGAGGTCGCCCCCGGCGGAGAACGCCTGTCGCACCGCCGCGCCCACCGCGGCGCGCCGACCGAGCGTCGCGGGGGTCACCGTCCAGTGATCGTTGTCCACCGTGACGGTCAACGGCTCGGACAGCTGTTCGGCGACCGTCGCGTGCACGGCATCCATCGCCTCGGCTCGGGTCATCCCGCTGACATCGATCCCCGCGATCGAGACGCCGGGCATGATCCTGTCGGCGTGCGTGTGCTCGTAGCGGATCGCGGCGAACGCGGCCCCGCCGAACACCAGCAGCGCGACGCCCGCCACGATCGCCAGTGCGATGAGCACGGCGGCGCGCCGGCGGCGGTGGATGTGTCGTCCTTTGGCCATGTGCGGATCCGATCCAGACGCGGGAAGGTGTTGCGCAGATGATACCGCCGGTCAGGGTGCTCCGGGCGTCGGCGGGAGAGGAACTCCCATCGCCATGGCGTACCAACCCGTCTGGCCCGGGCCGGACGTGCCGGCGCCGAGCGCAACGAGATCGCCATCGCCCACGATCAGGACGCCGGCGGTCGCGTCGCTGCGGAGGAACCGGATCGGGACGGAGGCGGTCTGCCGCGGCGCGACCGTGATCGAGACCGTGTCTCCGCCGCCGTCGAGCAAGGTGGCGGTCGCCGTCACCGGCGCGTTCCCGGGATTGACCAGGACGAGCGCGGGAGCGGGAGAACCCCCCACGGCGGTGGGCAGCACCACCCAGCCCGGGCCGGGGGTCGCCGTGCCGCCGGTCGCGGCGTCGTCCTGCCCGGGCCCGGCAGCACGCAGGTCGGCGACCACCTCGCCCTCGCCGGCGATCGTGACGATGACCGCGGAGGGGCCAACCGTGGGGAACGGTGCGGACACCGTCGAGGTACCGCCCTGGCGCACGAGGGCGAGATTGCCGGCGGTCTGCTCCTCCTCGTCTGCCTGGAGCAGGGTGGCGCCGAAACGGACGCCGAGGTCCCCGGGCACGAGGAGCGACACGATGCCGCCGCCGGCACCGCCGGCGACGGGCAGGATCCACGAGCTCGCGTAGGAGGACGATGCGATCGTCGAGCGCACCGAACCGCTTCCGCGCACCGCGAGCGAGCCGACCGCGATCCGACCGCGGGTGGCCGTCAGATCCACGCCCACGATCGATTCGCCGAGCACGCGCGAGCCGACATCGAGCGCCACGGAGCGTCCCGCGCGCACCGGCAGGTCGGTCCATGCCGAATCCCGGACCGGCGGACGCCCGGCGAGGAACAACGCCACATCGATCACCGCGTCGGACGTGAACGGATTCATCACGACCAGATAGGAATGCGTTTGCTTGGTGGTGACCCCGTCCACGACCGCCCAGTGCCCGCCCGGCTCGGAGGTGCACGGCTCGGCGCCGAGGCCGGCCTCGTTCCCACCGGCGCGCACGACCCAACCGACGGCCGCCCATCCGCCGAACAGCTGCACCTCGGTCGCGGCGCCCCGCGCCCGGTCCGGCACATCGCGCGACACCGTCCCATGTGGCGGCACCTCCACCTGCCCGGCTGCGGTGGGCTCGCCGTCACCGAACGACGTCAGGCGGGCCTGCACCGCCGCGTCGCCCGGGTTCGCGATCTCGATCGTGCCTCGCCATCCCGGCCCGCCACCGTGCGGGCACAGCCAGACCGAGGACACGGCATCGCCGACGGCGCCGGTGGACGGCGTCGCGGGGCCGAGACGCTCGGCGGCGCCCGCGCCGATCACGGCGAGGGCGGCCAGGACGATGGCGAGCCAGGCGCGACCCGATCCCCTCATCGGCGCACCGGCTTCCTCGTGATCCACAAGGCGGCGGCCCACACGAGCGCCAGCAGCCAGATCGCGATCGTCCGGGAGAGTTGGTCCCCGTATCGGATCGTCACGTCCGCGGGTGCGTTGGCGAACGACGTTCCCCATCCGAAGGCTTGTTGCGGTGGCGCGCCGCCGGAGAGCTCCCACGCGCCGTCGAACGCGGTCGCCACCACCACGAGATCGCCGTCACCGGCCGGACCTTCCCAGCCACCATCGGAAGCGGCCAGCGGCGTCGTGGGCACGGGCTCGAAACGCTGGATCACATCTGGATCGGCCGAGGCCACGATCGCCGCGGTGCCGCGATCCGCCTGCAGCACGCTCGCGGGCGGCAGCGCGGCGGTATTGCGCCAGATCAGCAGGCCGGCCGACGGGACGAGCTCGAGATCGACCTGCGCCTGCAAGCGCGAGGCGGGCCGCCTCGGGCAGCTCGTCCTGATCGACAACGACGAAGCGAACGCCGAACGGCGCGAGGAGCGCGCCTCCATGCACGGTCGTGCCGGACAACACCTCGCCCAGCGCTCGCCCGCAACGCCGGGTTCCCAGCCCCGGTCAGGGGAAGGGCCGTATCGATCGCCAGCGACCCCTGGCGATCGGTGAGCCCATAGGTCACCGTCGCCGCACCCTGCTCGATGACGCCGGTTGGGTCGCCTCCCGGCGCGGGGAACGGTTGCCCGTTCACCGAGCCGAGCCACACCACGTTGTAGGAGCCCTTGGCGGAGGCGGCCAGGACGGACCACGCCGCGGGCACCTTGTCGGCGCCGCCGATCGCCCAATCCCCGACCATCGCCGCCATCGCTTGCAACGAGAGCCCCAGGACGAGCACCCCGGTCAACAGGAGCGTCCCGATCTGTCGGAACCCGAACGAAGCTCGCTCCATGCCTCCGAGCGCGGAGCTCAGCCCGTCGCCGACCAGGAAGGCCATGCAGACGGCCGCGAGAACCGCGTACGCCGGCGCGTTCGACGCCCACGTCGGAAGGTAGCCCGCGACCGATAGCCAGGCGAGGACGAGGGCCGCCGCGCCCGTGACACCGGCGCGAGCGGCCTGCCCGCGACGCTCACCGCCGGCCAACGCCAGCCCGAGCAACGCGGCCACCGGAAGGAACGCCGCCGGTGCCCAGTCGCCCGGCGCGGGGCCGAGCGAGACGCGGATGACCTTCCAGGGGTCCAGCTGGCCGATGCCCGACCACAAACCGGCGCCACCCTGGCTCGCGATCGTCGGGACAAAGGGGAACAACAGCACCGCGGCGCCGACGATCGCGCCCCCCGTGAGCACCAGGCCGCGCGCACGGCCCGAGCCCAGCGCGAGTCCGACCACCGCGACCAGCGCGACGGCGAGCACCACCCCCGGGGCGAAGGACATGCCGACCGCGATCGTCACCGCCAGGCCGACCGTGAATCGCCACCGACCGTCGCTCGGCTCGGCGCCCGCGAACGCGGCGTCCACCCGTTCCACCAGCGCGGGCATGACCGCGAGCACGAACAGCAGCGCGATGCGCCCTTCGGACACCGACCACAGCATCAGCGCCGAGAGGCTGTAGGCGCTCGCGGCCACGACCGAGGGCCCGGGGCGACCGGTGCGACGCACGATCGCCCGGTATGCCAGCACGGCCCCGACCGCGGGCCCGGCGATCAGGATGGCCTTCTGCGCCAACGGGGTGTTCGCAAGTGTCGCGAACGAGATGCCGCCGAGAGCCGCCAGCCCGGGCGTAGCCGCGGCCGACCCGCCCAGACCCGTCCCCCGGAATCCGGACACGAGGGCCTGGAAGAACCCGTTCGGTGAGGCGGGGAACGCCGGGATCACCCCGCCGACGAGCACCGCCGGTGCCAGGAGCGCGCGCACGGCGAACGCCCCCACGATCGCCGCCACGAAGCAGCCGACCAGGACCGGATGGACCGATACAAAGGAGGCGGTCCGATGACGGAGCCGCTGTGACACGGGCCGATCCGCCTCACCGGCACCGAGCTCTCGCTGTTCCTCGAGGATGCGCTCCGCGGTCTGGAACCACCGCGGGATGTGCAGGCCGGCCGAGGCGGTGAAATGGTGCAACGCGTGATCGCGGACGGTCCGCGCGCGCTGGACGGCGCGGCGCCGCCGCCAGGTGCCACCCAGATGCGCGATGTTCCAGCCGATCGACGCGAGCAGCTCGTACGCCTCCTCGAACCGACGACCCAGCGAGAGGAACAGCAACCGGACGACCGTCAGCAGCGTCCCGACCGGGATCACCCACAACAACGTCACCCAGCTGTAGTTCTTCAAGACACGGGCGAGCGAGATGCGATCCTGTTCGGCTCGCTCGCTGAGCGTGGGCGCCTCGTCGGCGTCCGTATGTGCCGGTCCGTGCTGCACCCGGGCGCGAGGCGTCATGAGCACCTGCCAGCCGGCCACGCGCGCACGCCACGAGACGTCGACCGCATCGCCGTCCAGTCGGTCGTCGTACAGACCGAGCCCCTGCCACACCTCTTTGGCGACGAGCATCGCGCAGCCGTCGACCGCGAGGACCTCGAGCACGCGATCGAACTGACCCTGATCGATCTCCCCCGGCTGCAGCGGCGACATCGCGTGCCCGAAGCGATCGACCGAACGCCCGACATCGCGCAGGGTGCGCGGGTGCTCCAGGTCCACGACCTTCGCGCCGACGATGCCGACCCGCTCCGCTCCCTGCAGCGCGGTCGCCTCGACGAGGTTGGCGACGGAGTCGGCGTCGAGCACCGTGTCGCCGTGCAAGAGCAGGACGTGGTCGGCCGCCGCGGCCACCGGCAGGGACAGCGCGACGCCGAACGATCCGGCATACCCGAGCGCGTGTTCGTTGCGGATCACCCGCTCCGGACCGAGGGCCCGGACGAGGAGGTCATGGGTCTCGTCGGTCGTCGCATCGTCGATCGCGAGGACGCCGAAGGTGGGGTAGGTCTGCGCGGCGAGCGCGTGGAGGCACTCGCGGAGGGCGGGGTCCGCTGCGCGCACGACGAGGATGCCGAGGACCGACGGGTCGTGCGTCGGTGCGTCGTGGCGCTCTGAGGAAGGGGTCGTTGCGCTCATGCGAGGCGCGGTGCTCGCGCGGCGGCGAGCCTAGCACGGGGGGCCGCCGCACAAGCGGAAGGGGGACCCGAGGGCCCCCCTTCGACTTCGATGCGAACCGCGATCAGCGCTTCTTCGCGGAACGGCGCTTCGCCGGCTTGCGCTTGGCTGCCGACTTCTTGGCTGCCGGCTTGCGCTTTGCCGCCGACTTCCGCTTCGCCGGCTTGCGCTTGGCTGCCGACTTCTTGGCTGCCGGCTTGCGCTTTGCCGCCGACTTCCGCTTCGCCGGCTTGCGCTTGGCTGCCGACTTCTTGGCTGCCGGCTTGCGCTTTGCCGCCGACTTCCGCTTCGCCGGCTTGCGCTTGGCTGCCGACTTCTTGGCTGCCGGCCTGCGCTTCGCCGCTGACTTCCGCTTCGCCGGCTTCCGCTTGGCTGCCGACTTCTTGGCTGCCGGCCTGCGCTTGGCTGCCGACTTCCGCTTCGCCGGCTTGCGCTTGGCGGCCGACTTCCTCTTGGCTGCTGCCATGCTGCCCCCTTCCCTTTCCGTTCGTCTCGGGCTCTAGGAATTGGCCCTTACGACGCCATGCGCTTCAGGCGCCGCCGTTCCCGTTCGCTCATACCGCCCCACACGCCGTATCGCTCATCACGACGGAGCGCGTAGTTGAGGCACTCGATCCGAACGGAACACTCGCCGCAGATCCTCTTGGCCTCCCTCGATGAGCCTCCCTTCTCGGGGAAGAAGATCTCTGGGTCATAGTCGCGACATCTCGCTCGCTCTTGCCAAGGGATGTAGTGATGCACTCGTCAGCTCCCCCCAAAATCACACGCGTGTGATTCTGAAGGAAGATGTACCCCGATGACAAGGGGTTGAGCAAAGGAATCTCTGCCGCGTTTTCGACCTTCACCACGTCATCGTGGCCTCTCGATGCGAAGGTGGCAAGCGTTTCAGGCACGTTTCCGCACGGTAAGCCTGGTTGACGGAAACGGTCAGCGAGGTTGACCGACACGCGCATCTGCGGCGTCATCGACGCCAACGATGCGGTCATACGTCGTCGTGCGAACCGCCGGGACGCGTCCGATCGCGCGGATCGCGTCGTCGAAACCATCCGGCGTCATCTCGATCCCCCACTGCGCGCCGGCCATGCGACTGATCGTCTCTTCCATGAGCGTGCCGCCGAAATCGTTCGCACCGGCTTGCAAGATACGCTGGCACGCATCGACTCCGAGCTTCACCCACGACACTTGGATGTTGTGGATAACTCCGTCGAACAGGATGCGCGCGATCGCGTGCATGCGCAGGTTGTCGTCGAACGACGGACCGGGACGCGCCGCGCCGGCGAGATAGATCGGTGCGTTGCGATGAACGAAGGGCAGCGGGACGAATTCCGTGAACCCTCCCGTATCGGCCTGGATCCGCGCCAAACGCCGCATGTGGAAAACCCAGTGCGGGGGCGCGTCGACGTGTCCAAACATGATCGTCGAGGAACTCCGGATGCCCATTCCATGGGCCGTCCGGATGATCGATTCCCACGTATCTGCCGGTAATTTTCCTTTGGTCAGGAGCCATCGGACGTCGTCATCGAGGATCTCGGCCGCCGTTCCGGGCATCGTGTCGAGGCCCGCATCCCGAAGTTCGGCGAGGAATTCGGCGTGCGAGACGCCGCGTTTGGCCGCGCCGCTCATGATCTCCATCGGGCTGAACGCGTGCATATGCATGCCCGGGACGCGCGCCTTCACGGCCCGGATCAGGTCGGCGTAGAAGGTGCCGGGCAGGTCCGGATGGATCCCGCCTTGGACGCAGACCTCCGTCGCGCCGGCGATCCACGCCTCCTCCGCACGGTCCGCGACCTCCTCCAGGGTCAGCGTGTAGGACTCGGCGTCGACCTCCCGCTGCGCGAAGGCGCAGAACCGGCAGCCGACGTAACAGACGTTGGTGAAGTTGATGTTCCGATTGATGACGTAGGTGACCTCGGGCCCGACCGCATCGGAGCGCAGATCGTCGGCGACGCGGCAGAGAGCATCGAGCGCCTCCCCCTCGGCACGGAACAGCGCCAGGGCCTGGTCGTCGCTCAGCGGGCGGCGGGCTTCCGCGGCTCGAAGGGCGTCGCGGATCTCGGCATCCAGTCGGGCGGGGGCCAGCGGCTGGGCGGCCCAGGCGGCCGTCACCGCGTTGTCCGCCGCGAAGGTTCCGTAGACGGGGTCGGCGTCGGCACGCAGGCCGGCGCCGTCCTCCTTGGCGAACGTCAGCGCGATGGACCGCGGCTTGTAGGTGAGACCCGGGTCCTGCCAGGCGACCGGTTCGGGGCGCTGGCCCTCGACCGCGAGGCCCTCGGGGCCGAGGAGCGCGGCGATCGGCGCCCGCATCTTGCCCGCGACCCAGGGATCCGGCTGCTCGGCGTAGCGCGGGTAGACCGCGAGGCGTTCGCGCAGGTGTTTGCCTCGAGCGGCGGTCGTCGCGGCGAGCGCCTCGATCTGCGGCCAGGGGCGCTCGGGGTTGACGTGGTCGGGCGTGAGCGGCGAGACGCCGCCCCAATCGTTGATGCCGGCGTCGAGCAGGCGGAGCCGCTGCGCCTCATCCGAGAGGTTCGGGGGCGCCTGCACGCTCATGTGCGGACCGAGCACGAGCCGGGCCACCGCGACCGCCGCGAGGAACGCGGTGTCGGTGGGCTCGGGCGCCCGATGCATCGCGGTGCCCGGCTTCGCCCGGAAGTTCTGGACGATCACCTCTTGTATGTGGTGGTAGCGCAGGTGCAGGTCGCGGATCGCCAGCAGCGACGCCGCGCGCTCCCGGGGCGTCTCGCCGATGCCGACGAGGATGCCGGTCGTGAACGGGATCGCGAGCCTGCCCGCGTCTTCGATCGTCCGCAGGCGCACCGCCGGCAGCTTGTCCGGCGACCCGAAGTGGGGACCGCCCTTGGCCGACAGCCGGTCGCTCGAGGTCTCGAGCATGATGCCCATCGAGGCGCTCACGTGCTTCAGCCGGGCGAGCTCCTCATAGGACATCACGCCCGGGTTCAGGTGCGGCAGCAGCCCGGTGTCCTCGATCACGCGGATGGCGACGGCCCGCACGTAGTCCAGGGTCGAGGCGTGGCCGCGTGCGTCGAGCCACGCGCGCGCCTCGGGGTAGCGCTCCTCCGGCCGGTCCCCCAGCGTGAAGAGCGCCTCCTTGCACCCGGCGCGGGCGCCGGCGGCGGCGATCGACACGACCTCGTCGGGGGTCAGATACGGCGCGTCGAGCTTGGCGGGCGGCTTCGCGAACGTGCAGTAGTGGCAGTGGTCGCGGCAGAGCATCGTGAGCGGAACGAACACCTTGCGCGAATAGGTGACGGTCTCGCCCCAGCCGAGGTCGCGCTGACGCGCGGCGATCGCCAGGAGCGTCTCGAGCGTCTCACCGTCTGCGGTCAGCAACGCCGTGAGCTCGTCGAGCGACAGCGACTTGCCGGCATCGGCCCTTGCCAGCGCTCGCCGACGCACCGCGGCGGTCGTCGCGTCGGTCCCGTCGGCCATGGTCGGCGAGCCTACTACCCTTAGTCCGTTATGAAGGTGACGGCGTTGGCCGGTGGGATCGGCGCGGGAAAGTTCCTGCGCGGGCTGACGCGCGTGGTTCCCGGCGCCGACCTCACGGCGATCGTCAACGTCGCCGACGACCTCGTCGTGCACGGGCTGCACGTGTCGCCGGATCCGGACTCGGTCACCTATTGGCTGGGTGATTCCTTCGATCGCGAACGCGGCTGGGGTCGGCGCGGCGAGAGCTTCCGCGCCACCGAGGAGGTCGCGACCTTCGACCCCGAACGGGCGTGGTTCGGCCTGGGCGACCTCGATCTCGGCACCCATCTGTTCCGGACGGGCCTGCTGGCGGAGGGCGCGACGCTGTCGGAGGTGATGCGCCGGATCGGCGCCCGGTTCGGCGTGGGAGCTCGGCTGCTGCCGGTGAGCGACGACCGCATCGAGACGCGGATCGACGGTGTCGATCCCGAGACCGGCGCCATCGTCGACCTGCACTTCCAGGAGTACTGGGTCAAGCGGCACGGGGCCGACGCCGTCACGGGCGTCCGGTACGTCGGGGCCGCCGAGGCGCGGCCCGCCCCCGGCGTGCTCGAGGCGATCGCCGACGCGGACGCCGTCGTGTTCTGCCCGTCCAACCCGGTGGTGTCGATCGGGCCGATCCTCGCGGTGCCCGGCGTCCGCGACGCGGTGGCCGCGCGACGCGATCGGGCGGTCGGCGTGAGCGGGATCGTGGGCGGCGCGCCCGTCGCGGGCATGGCCGACAAGCTGATGCCGGCGGTGGGGATCGAGGTGAGCGCGGCCGGCGTCGCCAACCATTACCGGGACCTGCTGTCCGGGTGGCTGCTGGACGACCTCGACGCGGCATCGATCCCCGCGGTCGAGACGCTCGGGCTGCGGTGCGCCGCGATGGACACGCTCATGGTCGACGACGCACGTGCCGAGGCCGTCGCGCGCGGCGCGCTGGAGCTGCTCGGGTGACGATCAGCGTCCGGCGTGTCGAGGGGCTGCCCGAGATCGCTCCGGGAGACGACCTCGCCCGGCTCCTCGCCGACGCGATCGCGCCGATGGCCCCGGCCGAGGGCGACGTCGTCGTGGTGACCCAGAAGGTGGTGTCCAAGGCGGAGGCACGCATCGCCCCGGCCGCGGATCGCGATGCGGTCATCGCGGCCGAAACGAAGCGCGTCGTCGCGCGTCGCGGGGACCTCGTCATCGTCGAGACGGCGCACGGGTTCGTCTGTGCGAACGCCGGCGTGGACGCCTCCAACGTCGCCGACGGGCTGCTGACGCTGCTGCCCGAGGACCCCGATGGTTCGGCGAGGCGCCTCCGCGAGGCCTTGACGGAGCAGCTGGGGCTTCGGCGACTCGGCGTCGTGATCACCGACACGTTCGGTCGTCCCTGGCGCGAGGGCCTCGTCGACGTGGCGATCGGCGTCGCGGGGATGCCCGCGGCGGTGGATCTGCGCGGCACGACGGATCACGCCGGTCGCGAGCTCGAGGTCACGGTCATGGCGCTCGCCGACCAGATCGCGGCGGCCGCGGGCATCGTGATGGGCAAGGCGGAGCGGGTGCCGGCCGCGGTGGTGCGCGGGATCGACTGGGACGGCGACACGGGCGCGGCCTCGGAGCTCGTCCGCTCGCCCACCGAGGACCTCTTCCGCGAATCCCCCCTGCAGGCGCTGCACGCCCGGCGCACGATCCGCGCGTTCGGCCCGGGCGCGGTGCCGCGCGAGGTCGTGGGCGAGGCCGTCGCCGCGGCCTGCACGGCGCCCGCCCCGCATCACACACGGCCCTGGCTCTTCGTCGGGCTCGACGCCGCGCCGGCGAAGCGTGCGCTGCTCGGCGCGATCGCCGAGGCCTGGCGCGCCGACCTGCGGGCGGACGCCACGGCAGCAGACGTCATCGAGCGGCGGCTGGCCCGCAGCGACGCCGTGCTCGGCGCCGCGCCGACCCTCATCGTGCCCTTCGTCCGGTTCGACGGCGCGCACCCGTACCCAGACGCGGAGCGGGCGGGTGCCGAGCGCGAGATGTTCCTGCTCGCGGGTGGCGCGGCGATCCAGACCCTGCTGCTGGCGCTGCACGACCAGGGCTACGCGAGCTGTTGGATCAGCTCGACCTTGTTCTGTCAGGAGGAGACGCGCGCGGTGCTCGGGCTCGACGACGGGTGGTACGCGCTCGGCACGGTGGCCTGCGGACCGATGCCGGAGGGCGGAGCCGGCAAGCCCCGCCCTCCGATCGATCCGTCGGACTTCCTGCGCTGGTCCTAGGCGAGCAGCCCCCGCACGAAGTAGCCGATGAACAGCAGCGACACCAGGTACGTCAGGAGGTGCACGTCGCGCCCCTTGCCCTGCATCACCTTGATCAGGGAATAGGACACGAAGCCCGCGGCCACCCCGTTCGTGATCGAGTACGTGAACGGCATCAAGGTGATCGTCAGGAACGCGGGGATGCCGATCGCGGCGTCTCGCCAGTCGATGTCGCCGACGCTCTTCATCATGAAGTAGCCGACGATGATCAGCGCCGGGGCGGTCGCCTCCGGTGGCACGATCCCCGCGATCGGCGAGAAGAACATCGCCAGCAGGAACAGCACGCCGACCACCACCGAGGTCATGCCCGTGCGGCCGCCGTCGCCGATGCCCGCGCCCGGACTCGATGTAGGTCGTGTTCGACGACGCCGAGACGGCGCCGCCGGCCGCGGCCGCGAGACCGTCGACCAGCAGCACGTTGCGGATCCCGGGCAGCTTCCCTTCCTTGTCCAGCAGCCCGGCTTCCTTCCCGAGGCCGATGGCCGTGCCCATCGTGTCGAAGAAGTCCGACAGCATGACCGACAGGATCGCGGCGATCGCGGTCCAGAAGCTGAGCACGCTGAACACCTTGAAGTTGAAGTTGCCGACGAGGTCGAAGTTGGGGGACGCCACGATGTCCGCGGGGATCTGGGCGATCCCGTTCGTCCACACGAGCTTGTCGCCCCAGACGATGTTGATGACCATCGCGACCAGCGTGCCGAAGGCGATGCCGATCAGGATCGCGCCACGCACGTTCCTGGCGACCAACGCCGCGGTCAGGGCGAGCGTGATGAAGAACACGAGGATCCGCAGCGTCGTGAGATCCGGGGCGATCGTGACCGGGTGTGCCGGCGCCGACGACGACGACGCCACCGTTGTACGAACCCGATGATCGCCAGGAACATCCCGATGCCGATCCCGATCGCGAGCTTCAGGTCCATCGGGATCGCGTCCATGATCATCTCGCGCAGGCCCGTGAGGACCAGGACCGAGATGAGCAGGCCCTCGATCACGATCACGCCCATCGCCTCGGGCCAGGTGAGCCCGAGCTGCCCGACGAGCGTGAACGTCACGAACGCGTTGAGCCCGAGGCCGGCGGCGATCGCGAACGGGTACTTGCCCGCGATGCCCATCGCCAGCGTCATGACGCCGGCGGCGAGCGCCGTCACCGTGAGCACCTCCGGGAACGTCAGGAAGGTGCCGGTGTTGTCCGGGATCGCGCCGAGGATGGCGGGGTTCAGGAACAGGATGTAGGCCATCGTCAGCCACGTCGTGATGCCGGCGAAGATCTCGATGCGCATCGTGGAGCCGCGCTCGGTGATCTTGAAGAAACCGTCGAGCCCGCCCGGTTTCGGCGCGTCCGGGACCCGGACCGTCTGGCCTTCCGAGGTCTGTGCCACTGCACCACCCCCCTCTTCGTGGCCGGCGCGACTCCGCCGGCGCCCGCTGGGGAAGGCACGGCGAGCATAGGGAGGCGACTAGGGCCGCGCAACCAGCCTCAACGGGGGGTTTCGGTACCCTGTGACGTCCGACCGACAAGGAGTACGCAGGGTGTCGATGGGTTCAGGAGACGATCAGCGGCTGACGAAGGCCGAGCGCAAGGAACAGGCGCGGATCGAACGCGAGGAGATCCAGCGCAAGCAGTCGGCCCGCAAGCGCAATCGGACGGTGACGCTGATCGCCGTCGTCGTGCTCGCGGCGGTCGCGATCGGCCTCGTCGTGCTCCTCGGTGGCAACGGTGATGGGACGACGCCCTCCGCCGCGCCCTCGGGCGCCACGATCCCCGACCCCGCGACCCTGGCGGGGATCATGCAGACACCGCCCCCGTGGTCCAACAACGTCGCCCAGCTGCCCGAGCGGCTTGCGGAGCTCTCGCTGCCCGCCCTCAACGACGCGCCCGGCGCGCTGCACCACCACATCCGCCTCTGGATCTACGTGGACGGACAGCCGGTAGTCGTGCCCGCCAACATCGGCCTCTCGCCGCAGGCCGCCTCCCCTCTTCACACCCACGACGAGACCGGGTTGGTCCACGTGGAGTCGGCCGATCCCGACTTCCAGCCGGTGCTCGCGCAGTTCATGGATGTGTGGGGCCTGTACTTCACGCAGACGTGCCTGGGTGACGCCTGCAACGACGGCGACCGTCAGCTGCGTGTGTTCCTGAATGGTCAGGAGTACACGGGCGACCCGACGCTGCTGCCGCTGACGGACCTGGCGGCGCTCGTGATCACGATGGGCACGCCGGACCAGCTGCCCGACCCGATGCCGGACTCGTTCGACTTCGGCACGCAGGGTTGATGGCCAAGAAGAAGCGGAAGCGTCGCCCCGCACCGGGGGACCGCGACGCGAACCGGCCCTCCGCCGAGCGCGGGCGCGTCGGCCGCTCGTCGCGAGAAGAAGGAGGCCGCGCGTCTGCAACGCGAGCGCGCGGCCAAAGCTCAGGTCCGCCGTGGCGCGGTCCGCCGCGGGCTGATCGGCGGTCTGGTCGGGCTGCTCGTCTTCGTCGGGATCTCCTGGTTCACGAACCGGGCGCCCGCCGCAAAGCCCTATCCGCAGTCGGCGATCGATGCCGGGCTGGGGGCGCACTGCTCCGACCTGCAGACGCCCGAGGTGAGCCCCACGCGCGCACATCACCCGGCAAGCGAGATCACGTACAGCCAGCACCCCGCGACCGCCGGCGACCACGATCCGACGCCGTTGCCGGGCCAGCCGCGGATCTACACGACGCCCGTGGTCGAGCCACAGGCGGTCCACAGCCTCGAGCACGGGTCGGTGATCATGTACTACCGCGCCTCCGGCGAGCCCGGTGGACTCCCGCAGCCGGTCCTTGACGCCTTGGGGCCGATCGCCACGTCGAGCCCCGCCACCTATCTCATCCCCTATCCGGATCTCCCGACCGGTACCGCCCTGGCCTACACCGCGTGGAACAAGCTCGTGACGTGTCCCAAGGACATCACGCCCGATCAGGCCACGACGATCGCGAACGGCTTCGTCGATTCCTTCGCCTGTACGAACAACGCGCCGGAAGGCAAGAACGGGGACGGCTGCTAGCCGACGGTGACGGTGCACGTGCCGCCGGCGCATGCGATCTGCCCGTGCTGGAACCGGGCCTTGGCGCCGCCGGACGCCGGGTGGCGGACCCGGGTCGTTGGGAGCCCCAACGCGCCGTCGGCCCCGCCGTGGTTCAGATACGCGTCGAGCACCGGGCCCCAGAGCGCGTGGGCGCCGGTCGCCGGCGCGTAGTAGATCCGGCCGCCGACGAACATGATCCGCTTGCAGCCGGTGCAGGTGCTCGACCGGGCCGTGAGCTCCGACGGCGCGGTCGTCGGCACGCCCAACACGCCCGCGGCCGCGTCCACCGCACGGAACTCCCGATCGATCGGTCCCCGCAGCCACACGGTCAGTCCCGAGTTGCGGTTCGCGTAGACACCGCCGGACGCGAAGAACTGCTGCGCTCCGCCGGTGACCGCCCGCTGCGGCGATGCCGGCAGGCCCGGCCGGCACCCGAGCCGGTCGTAGGTCTCCCGGATCGAGCCGCGGATCGTGCGATCGCTGTTGATCCACACGCGCTCGTCGTACCAACCGAGGGCGGACTTCATCTCGGTGCCCGTGACCGTCGCCTTGCCGCCGGCGCCGGCGGCGACCGCGCTGATGATGCGGCCGCCCTCGCCCCGCCGGATCGAGGTGAACCGCCGGATCGTGCCGATCGACCCGGTGTAGGGCGCGAGCCGCGACGTGACCTCGCCCGCGGTGTAGTTCTTGGTCCAGGCGGTCCAGGGGTTCGCGCCGGTGGACTCGCCCGGATCGCACACGCCGGTCAGCCACGGGATCTTGTAGGCCGGGTTCCCGCCGTGCCACACGTCCTCGACGCTGTCGGAGTGCCCGCCGTCGGATGCCGCGTAGAAGGCCTGGATCAACGCGCCTCCGTAGGTGACGACCTCCCCGGCCGTGGACGTGACCGCTTGCACCCAGCGATCGCCGTCGCTTCCGCCCTCACGGTTCCAGCCGATGTAGGTCTGATCCCCCGCGCCGTCGGTGATATCGCAGTTGCAGTCGGCCCGCCGACCGTAGTGCTTCACGTCGTAGGCCGCGTAGGTCCGCGCCGCGACCGCCTGGGCGCGCATCGCCTCCATCGGCCACGACGCGGGCACCTCGCCGAGCCCGCGGAGGTAGTCCTCGAACCGGAGGCGTGCGATCAGTCGCTCCACACAGCCGTTCGCGTCGCCGCAGGACGTGAGGTTCATCTCGATCGTGCCGCGGCCGTAGGAGAACCCCTGGTACCAGATCGCATCCGCCTCGGGGATGAAGACGCGAGAGCCCGTGTCGGCGTAGGTGACGATCAGGTCCTGGCGTGGCCCGCCCCACAGATGGCCGCCGACCAGGTGCCCGTTGGCTGCCGGACGCGCCCACGCGCGCTTCTTTGCCACGACGCTCCATGTCTCCCCGGCCGGGATCTTGCCGACGAGCGCGCCGTGGGCCGAGCCTTGCCAGAGTCGGACGGGCCCGACCTGCGCCTTCAGGTGCACGATCGTGCGACCCGACGTCAGCCCGACGCGGATCGAACCGGGCACCGAGGAGGAGACCCCCACCGCCGTTCCTCGATAGAAGTGCTTCAGGATCTGCCCGTGGCTCCAACCCATCTGGGCGAGCCCGTAGGCGCCCCACTGCGACATCCCGATGCCGTGACCGTCGCCGGAGCCGTAGAACGAGAACCCGCCTCCGGCGGCTGCGCCCTGCTGGGAGAAGGGCACGACGACGAGCGCCACGAGTGTCGCGAGGACCAGACGGCGGGCGCGGCGGCGCATCGTTGGGAAGCTCCATCCCCCGGCGGATGCCGGACCCATCAGACATCGGCCCAGACCGAAGGGCCATTGAGTGGAACGGGCGGGGGATGCGGTTGCCGCCACGCCGGAACCCTTACGAGGAAGGCGCTTCGCCGTCGGTTGCGAACCTTGGTGTCGGTCACGACGAGTCCGTCCGCGACGCGCGCGCCCGCGCCGAGCACCGACCCCGTGACCTGCGCGTTCTCGCCCACGTGCGCGCCCGGGCCCACGATGGTCATCCGGACGGTGGCGTCGGCCCCGATCGAGGCGCCCGGGTGGATCACGCTGTCCTCCACCGTGGCGCCGGGGCCGACGCGCGCCTCGGCGCCGACGCTGCTGCGGCGCCCGATGATCGCTCCCGGCTCGATGTCCGCGGTCGCGGCGACCCACGGGGCCTCGTACTCGACGTCGCGCATCTGTCCCGCCAGGAGGTCGAAGTGAGCCTGCAGATACTTCTCCGGGGTGCCCAGATCCATCCAGTAGCAGTTCCCCGGGAAGCCGTACACGGCATGCCCCGCCGCGATCACGGCGGGGAAGATCTCCCGCTCGATCGAGATCGCATGGTCGGGCGTCCAGTCGCGTAGCACCGCGGGGTCCAACAGGTAGGTGCCCGCGTTCACGTCGCCGGGCATCAGGTCCTCCGGCTTCTCGCGGAACTCCTCGACACGCCCGTCGGCGTCGGTTGCCACGAGGCCGAACGCGCGCGCATCCTCGACGTGGTGCAGCGCGATCGTGACCGCGGCATCGCGCTCCCGGTGGAACGCGAGCATCGCGGTCAGATCGATGTCCGTCAGGATGTCGCCGTTGAGCGCGAAGAACGGCTCGTCACCCACGGCGGGCAGCGCGTTGACGATCGCGCCCCCGGTGCCGAGGGGCTCGGACTCGGTGATCCAGGTGATCGTCGGCTCGCTCGTGTCTGGCCGCGATGAAGGGGTGGAACGCCTCCTCGAGGTAGGGAGACGACATCACGACCTCGTCGATCCCGTGGCGGAGGAGGTGGTCCATCTCGTGGTCGAGGATCGGCCGATCGACCAGCGGGAGCAGTTCCTTCTTGATGGTTTCGGTGAGCGGTCGAAGCCGGGTCCCGAAACCTCCGACCAGCATGACGGCCTTCATCGGTGCGTCACCCTCCCCACGAGCCACGCGATCTCGGCGCGCGCCCGAAGCGCGAGCCACGCCAGCGGCAAGGTTACGCGACGCCAGCCCTCGGCCCGGTGCCGCGCGTAGTAGCGGTACAGGCTGTCGGAGTGCATGACCACGAGCCGATGGGGCCGGCGATCCCCACCCGTGGAGACCCCGATCGCGTGGGTGATCTCCACCTCGGGCGTGAACAGGACCGACCATCCCGCGGCGCGCAGGCGGGTCGCGATATCGAGCTCCTCCGCGTAGAGCGGGAACCCTTCGTCGAACCCGCCGACCGCGTCGAAGGCCGCGCGTGGGATCAGCATGCAGGCGCCGCTGACCCAGTCGACCTCCCGCTCGGTCGTGCGGTCCCAACCGTCCATCTGATACCGCCTGGTGAATGCATTGTCCGTGCGCACAAGCGAGACAAACGCGTGTCCCACGGCGTCGACGACGCTCGGGAACCGGCGTCCGCTCGCATAGACGGTGCCGTCGGGGTTGCGCACCATCGGCCCGATGAGGCCGGCGGTCGGGTGCGCGCGGGCCACGGCAACCAGATCCGCGAGCGTGCCGTGGAACCACTCGGTGTCCGGGTTGAGGAACAACAGATACGGCGCATCGGTCAGGGCGGCGCCCTGGTTCCACGCGGGCGAGAGGTACCGGTTCGTCTCGTTGCGCACCAGGCGCGCGCCGGGCACGGCGGCGATGGCCGCTTCGGCGCTCCCGTCGTGGGAATCGTTGTCGATGACGACGATGTCGGTCGCCAGGTCGCCGCGGCAGTCCTCGAGCGACCGCAGGCACCGAGTGAGCCATGCCCCGGTGTTGAAGTTCACGATCACGACCGCCAGCGCGGCGGCCGGTGCCTGCGTCATCCCTGCGGCGAGCCCTGCGCGACCAGCAGGATGCCGACGACGATGCACGCGACCCCCGCCCACCCCAGCGGCGGCACGTGCTCGTCCAGGAACAGGATCGAGGCCGCGACGATGATGACGTAGCCCAGCGCCGCGAACGGATAGGCGAACGACAGCGACGCGCGCGACAGCGCGAACAGCCACAGCACGGCCGAGATCGCGAAGATGCCGAGCCCGACCCAGACGAGGAGGGTGGTCAGGATCTGCTTGAGCGACTCGCCGGAGAGCGCAAGCTGCCCGCCGTTCGCGTCCGTCACGTGGTTCATGCCCATCTTGAGGGTGACCTGCGCGATGGCGGCGAGGGTCACCGAGACGAGGATCAAGCCGATGGTCATGCGCCGATCGCCTTTCTGCGTGGGTGTGGTGGTCGTGTCGCTCACAGGTCCTCCATCCGGACCGTGACGGGGATCGAGAGTTGGTCTCGGCGGCCTTCCGCCTGCTGCACTTCGAACGAATAGCGCTCGTCCTGCACGTGGTAGACCCGCGCGTTGTCGCGCGAATGGACCCCGAGGGTGATCCAGTACTTGCCGCCGGTCACGGGGATCGGGCCCAGCCCGAACCGGATCCGTCGCTGCCCTTCCATCGTGCCGAGATCGAGGCCGAGCCGCGCCGTGTCGTCGCCGAACACGTAGCTGTTCGTGGCGTCGTGCAGCGCGAACGAGACGACCGGATCGACGACGCGCTCGGCGGCGCGCAGATCGATCTGCACGGTCAGCGTCTCCCCCGAGCGCACCGGTCCCTGCAGCGCCACGTCGTCGCGCAGCAGCTCCACGTGCACGATCTCGACCTCCTTGGACCCCTCCTCGCGAGCGAACTCGAGGTCGTGGTGCAGGATCGTCAGCCGCATCTCGCGCACGACGTCGTCGGGCGAGCCGATCGCGTGCACGCGCCCGTGGTCCAGCATCACGGCCCGATCGCAGAGCTGGCGCACGACGTCGAGCGCGTGGCTCACGATGACGATCGATCGCCCCTCGCGCTGGAAGGAGCGCACCTTGTCGAGGCATCGGGCCTGGAAGGCCTCGTCGCCGACGGCCAGGACCTCGTCGATCAGCACGATCTCGGGATCGACATGCACCGCGCACGCGAACCCGAGCCGGACCAACATGCCCGAGGAGTAGAACTTGACCGCCGTGTCCATGAAGTCCTCGAGCTCGGCGAAGTGCACGATGTCGTCGTAGACGCCATCGGTCTCATTCCGCGACAGCCCGAGGAACGACGAGTTGAGGTAGACGTTCTCGCGGCCGGTCAGCTCGGGGTGGAACCCGGCGCCGAGCTCGAGCAGCCCCGCGATGCGTCCGCGTTCGCGGATCAGGCCCTTGGTCGGCCGCAGGATGCCGGCGATCACCTTCAGCATCGTGGACTTGCCCGATCCGTTGGGGCCGATCAACGCGAGCGTGCCGCCCTGCGGCACCTCGAAGGAGACATCGCGGAGCGCCCAGAAGTCCTCCGCGCGGGTGCGGCCCGACAGCAGCCGCTGCTTGAGCGACGTCGGCTTCTCCCGGTAGACGCGGAACCGTTTCGAGACGTCCTGGACCTCGATCGCCGTCGCCATCAAAGCTCCTCGGCGAAGTCGCCGGACATCGCGAAGTACAGCCGCCACGCGAGGTAGACGGCGACGGCGGCGATCGCGCTCACGATGGTCAGGGCGATCGCGAGCTGCCCGCGCCGTGTACGGCACCGGGCTTCACGGCGGCGTCCGACGAATGATACAGCGCGCGCTGGAACCCCATACACGACCCACGTCAGCGGGTTCAGCAGGTACAGCTTCCACAGCAGAGCGCCGTGCGCGTACGTGATGAGGTTCCCGTACGCGTGCCCGCCGGCGTACACGATCGGCGTCAACCAGAACCAGACCAGCAGCGCGAGCCCGATCAGATGCTGCACGTCGCGATAGCGGACGTTCAGCGCGGAGACGAACATCGTGCATCGCGGTCGTGAAGAGCAGCAGTGCCACGAAGGCGAACGGGTAGAGCCACAGATCAGGTCGATCTGGAATCCGTAGAAGAGCGACGAAGAACACGACCAACACCAGCGACTGCAGCACGAAGTCCACCAGGCACACGCCCACGGTCGCCAGCGGCAGGATCTCGCGCGGGAAGTAGACCTTCTTCACCAGATTGGCGTTCGCGATCACCGACTGGGCGCCCGTTGGAGAGCGACACCGAGAACAGGTTCCATGCCAGCAGCCCCGACGAGGAGGAACGGCGGCGTAGTCGCTCGATCCCCCCCTTCAGCACCTTCGTGACGAACGTGAACACGGCGAGGAACACCACGGGTTGAGCAGCGACCAGACCGCGCCCAGCACCGAGGCCGTGTACTTGACCTTCAGCTCCTTGCGGACCAGGTTCCACAGGATCTCCCGGTACGAGTAGAGCTCGCGCGCACGCAGCCGCACCCGCAGGCGCGGTGGCTCGGAGGTGCGTTCGGTGACGCCGGTCACGGTTGCGATCGGGTGACTCCTTGCGAGCGAGGGGCTGCGGCGAACCCGCTGGTCAGGGCGAGTCTAGCAAGGGGCTCTCCCGGCCCAAGCTCCGTTCATGACGGATGCGTGAAGCTTTCCAGGGCTCGCGCGTAGCGGAGCCCCACGCCGTCGGACAGGTCGCCCTCGCCCACCCCGAGGTCGGCCAGCGCGTCCGCCCACCGCCGCATCGTCGGCCCGACGGGATCGTCGACCAACCGGATCGTCGCGCGGATCGCCTCCGCATAGCCGTGGGCGGTCGCCTCGGTCGCGACCTGCGCTTCCATGAGGCGCCGCGCGGTCGTGCCGATCCGCTCGCGGCGGTCGCGGTCCGCCGCGAGTTCGGCGATCCGGGCCGCGAGCTCGGCGACATCCGGTGGCCCCGGCGCCACCGGCACCACCGTGTCGGGTGGGCTGTCGAGATAGGTGCCGGTCGCCGACACGATCGTCGGGCGCCCGACCTGCATCGCCCGTGCAAGCGTGCCGGAGACCTCGCCGCGGTGCGGATACCGCAGGTCCGCGACCACGTCGGCCGCGTGCAACCACCCCAGGAAGTCGATGTCGCTGACGTCGGTCGCGACGTGGAGCCGGCGGCCCAGCCCGGCGGCTGCGGCCACCGGTCGCGAAGTCGTAGGTCTCGACGGTCCGGCCGACCACCGCGACGTGCACGTCGTCGGGCAGGCTCGCGACCGCCGCGAGGAGCCCGTCGAGCTGCTTGGCCTCGTTCACGTCGCCGGCCGCGACCACCAGCGTGCGGGCGCCGCGCGCTTCGGCGGCCGCGCGAAGCCTCGCCCCGGTCGGCGCGGCGCCCGCGATCGCCGCAGCGGATTCCACCGGCGGATGCGGCACCACGAAGATCGGCGTGCGACAGCCGATCTGTTCCAGGTAGCGACGGCAGAACTCGGCGTGCACCACGATCCCGCGCGCGCGACGGGCGGCCGCGGCCACCCACGGGATACGCAGCGGCGGATTCGCTCGCGCGTCGGGCAGCGTCACCAGCTCGCGGGCCTCCAGCGCCTCGCGGATGGCGACGAACCCCAGCCGGTCACCGCTCGTCTGCAACCCGCGGACGAAATCGTCGAACGCGAGGTCGTGCAGGACGACCAGGCCCGGCGCCTGCCAGACCATCCGGTAGATCGGAAGATGGAAGTCTGCGTTGTTCCCGAGCTGGTAGATCCGCATGCGGTAGCCGGGCAGCGTCGCGAAGTCCTGGTCGCGCACGGGCCAGATCGGCTCGACCGGCAGGTCACGGGTGAAGCCGATCCGCTCGAGCCCGTCGAGCACCGCTTGGTGATAGGTGGCGATCCCGGTCGGCGCCGGCGGGACCGGCCCCAGCGAAGCGACGCGCTCGATCGTGCGCGGCGCGGACAGCCGGTCGTTGACGGCGCGGCGAGCGCGCCGGAGCGGCGAGCGCATCAGTCGAGCAGGCGCGCCACGACCTGCGACCAGGTCGGCACGACCTCGCGGACGAGCGCGTGTCCCGCCCGGCCCAGTCGCTCGGCGAGCGCGGCATCGGCGACCAGCCGGTCGAACGTCTCCGCGATCGCCTTCGGGTCGGGTTCCGCCACGTAGCCGGTGACCCCGTCGGTCACGAACTCCAGCGGCCCACCCGAGTCGCGCAGGGTGATGACCGGCCGTTCGGCCGCCATGCCCTCGATCGTCACGTACCCGTAGTCCTCGTCGAACGGACCGTTGTAGACGGCCCGCGCGCCGAGGAACAGCTCGTGGAGCCGCTCGTCGGACACCCCGATCTCCATGGCGACCTTGTCGGCCAGGCCGAGGCGTTGGATCTGATCACGGAGCGCACGCTCATCGGGTCCCCGGCCGACGAGCACCAGCTTCACCCCGCTGCGCACGTGCTGCATCGCCTCGATCGCGAGCGTCTGGCGCTTCAGCACCTCGAGCCTGCTCGGATAGAAGATGTAGTCGCCGTAGGGACCCGGCGTCATGGCGAGCAGCGCCGTGGTCGCCGGCGACGGGTGGTACAGATGCTCGGCGGGGATCCGCAGCGCGTTCCACAACCGCTGCTGCACGTTCTTGGAGTTCGTGAAGATGCGCTTTGCCTCGCCCAGGCCGACGCGGTCCCCGGCGTGGATCAGATCGCGGACCTGCTCGCCCTCCTCCTGCACCTTGAGGTCGCCGTAGTCGGGGTGATCCCACAGCTCGTAGGCGGAACGGTGCTGGTGGATGAGCCACACGATCTTGCGGTCGTGCGGGGCGAGGTAGGCGGGGAACTTCAACGCGATCACCGCGTCGATCTTCATGCCGTTGGACTCGCTCACGTCGAAACTGCGCCACACCGCCATCTGGTGCACGATCTCGGCGCCCGGGTACCACTTGCCGGCGATCGTCACGATCTCGGCGTCGTGCCCGGCCTCGCGCAGCGATCGCGTCAGGGCCTCGGTGTGCAGCTCGGCGCCGCCGCGCACGAACGAGGTTTGCGGATGCAGGATCGCGATCCTCACGACGGGTCGTCCTCCGCACGGTGACGCAGCTCGGCGACCTGCCCCTGCAGGGTCGTGACTTCCTGCTCGAGCTCGATCAGACGCTCGGCGAGCGCGACCGTGAGATCCATCGAATCGCCCAGCAGCCGGTCGTAGCGGCGCGACGCGAACCGTCCACCCCGGAACGCGAGGTACTTCACCTTGCGCTTCCAGGGCGTCAAGGCGGCCAGGTGCGGCTCGCCGAGCGGGATCGGCATGCGCTCGTCAGTGCGCATGTTCGCGACGTACTCGAGCATCTGCTCACGCACCTGCTTCGTGCCGGCCTGTGGTCGGGCACCCGTCTCCTGCGACCAATACAGGCTGCGAGACAGTGCCAGGTAGCCCTCGTCGTCGGGTTCCGGCGTCGTCATGGAGGGGAGCGTAGCAGCGCGTCTCTCGCGGGTGGATCAGGTCTCGGGGAACTTCGGTCCGGTGCAGTCGGTCCGCAGCGGCAGCGGATCGGGCGGTCGCGGGTCCTGCGTGAAGTCGAAGGCCGAGAGCATGGGCGTGGCCTCGCGGTCGCGCGCGGTCAGGTACGGGTGCAGCGACCAGTTGTCCTCGATGAACCGGATCACGCTGGAGAACTCGCCCGACTCGTGGCTGACCGTGCCGTCGACCGCGTACGGGCTCAGCACCAGCAGCGGCACGCGGAACCCGAACCCCATCCGGTCCACGTCGGGCGGCGGGACGTGATCGTAGAAGCCGCCGTAGTCGTCCCAGGTCACGAAGATCGCCGTGTCCTCCCACATCGGCGAGCGCATGATCGCGTCGACGACCTGCGTGGTCCAGTTCTCGCCGTGACAGAAGGAGAACTCCGGGTGCTCGGACAGCTCGAATCGCGGCGTGATCCACGTGACGGGCGGGAGCTCGTTCGCCGCGATGTCGTCGAGCACGTGATCGGTCGGCCGGATGTATTTCGCCCAGCGCTCCGGGTGATTCCGGTAGCGATCGATCGCCGCGTACGCGGACCAGATGTAGCCGCGCTGCTGCTCGGTCGCCGCGTAGTAGGCCCACGGGATCCGGTGCTTCGACAGCAGATCGCCCTCCGTCTCGAAGTTGAAGCACGGGGGCACCTTCACAACGTTGCCCTCGGAGTCGTAGACCTCGACCACCTGTTGCGGGGGCGCGTCGCAGCCGAACGTGTTCGAGAAGAAGCCGGTGCGACGCGGGTTGTCCCGCGCACCCCCCGACTGGGCGGCGATCGAGTAGAGGTGGTTGGGGAACGACGGCCCCCACGCCGAGGCGAAGAAGTTGTCGAACAACGCGTTGTGCTGCGCCCAATGCCAATAGTTCGGCAGCTGATCCCGGTGGAGCTGCGTGTAGGCCCAGTCCCCCGTCGGGCCCTGGTCGAAGGCGTCCATCGCACCGTGGTTCCACGCCAGGATCGAGCACTCGTAGCAGTGGGGGATGTCGCCGGGCACGCGGCCGTCGGTTCCGCGGGTCAACGGCCGGCGGGCGCCGTGGTCCCTTCCGACCGTGACCCCGTTCGCGCCGGGGAACGTCCCGAACAGGTTGTCGAAGGTTCGGTTCTCCTTGACCAGAAAGACGACGTGCTTGATCGGCGTCGTGGTCTCGAACGACGCCGCGTCCACATTCTGCGCGGGCGAGGCGGCGACCGTCGGCGTCGCCGAGATGTTCGGCGTCCCGAAGGTCTCCGGTGACGACGATCGTGTGCACGCGACCGCGACGAGGGCGACGGCGATCAACCCGAGGAGCGCCCTGCGCATGCCGTGTCTCACCCGTCTTCCGACGGGGGCGGGGCGTCCCAGATCGCGCCCCGACAGTCGGTCCGCAGCGGCTGCGGATCGGGCGGCAGCGGGGTCTGGGAGAAGTCCAACGCTCCCCCGAGCCCATCGGCGATCCGATCGCGTCGGGTCAGCTGCGTGAGGGACCAGTTGTCCTCGATGAAGCGCAGCACGCTGGAGAACTCGTACATCGTGTGGTCGACGTAGCCCGAGCGCGCGTACGGGCTGATGATCATCGCCGGCACGCGGATGCCGAGCCCGAAATCGTCCAGCCGCACCGGCGGCAGGTGGTCGTAGAACCCGCCGAAGTCGTCCCACGTCATCACGACGAGCGTGTCCTTCCACGCGTCGGAGCGCATCAGGGCGTTCATCACCTCGATCGTCCAGTTCTGCCCCCAGCAGAAGTTGTACTCCGGGTGCTGGGACAGCTGGAACCGAGGCGTGATCCACGAGACCGGCGGCAGTCGGTCGGCCTGGATGTCACGCACCACGTCGTCCACCGGCCGGATGTGCTTGGACCACAAGGTGGCGTTGTTGCGGTAGCGATCGATCGCGGAGTACGCCGACCAGATGTAACCGAGCTGCGAGTTCGTGGCGGCGTAGTAGGACCAGGGGATGTGCTTCCCGTTGAGGAGGTCGCCCTCGGTCTTGAAGTCGAAGCACGGTGACACCTTGACCATGTATCCCTCGGGATCGATCACCTCGACGTACCCGTCACGTGCGATGTCGCACCCCCAGGACTTGGCGTAGCCCTGCTGCTGCATGTCGACCAGGTTCGGCGGCGGCTGCCACGGGTTGTCGAGCGCTCCCCCGGAGGTCGCGGCGATCGAATACATGTGGTTGGGGAAGGACGGGCCGACCGCCGAGGCGAAGAAGTGGTCGGCGATCGCGTAGCGCTTGGCCCACGACCAGTACGCGCTGATCTGATCCTTGTGGAACTGGGTGAACGCGAACTGGTCGGCAAAGTCGGTCTGGTTGAAGCCGTCCATCGCGCCGCCGTTGATCGAGGCGACGTTGCAGTTGTAGCAATGCGGCAGGTCGTGCGCCCGCTGCAAGGGCGCTTCGGTCAGCGGACGTGTCACGCCGTGATCGTCGGCGGTGGCGGCGCCGTCGGCGCCGGGGTAGCTGCCGAACACGTTGTCAAAGCTCCGGTTCTCCATGATGAGGAAGACCACGTGCTTGATCGGCGTGCGCGTCGCGAAGGTGCTCGCGTCCACGGCGGGCGGCAGGTCGGCGGTCACCGGGTCCGGCGGCGCATTCAGCTGCTGGCCCGTGACCGGGTCGACCGTGCCCGCCGGGGCATCGGCGGCCGGCGTCGGCGAGGACGACGCCGCGGGCTCCCCCGATCGCGGCGCGGCGCACGCCAACGCCACCGCGGCGAGGATCAGTGCGGCGGCGAGGGAACGCGTAAGGAGGTGACGACGGGACGGGGACATCCGCGGGTCAGCCTACCGGGCAAGGATCGCCCGGAGAGCGTCATCCAGCGGCGGGAACATCGGAAGCGACAGGTTCTCCACGAACACGCTCGTGAGCGCCGACCGCGCCGGGCGGGGCGCGGGCAGATCGAGCTCGGCGGCTCGCTGGGCTTTGACCTCGCCCGGCAGATCGCCGAGCGTCCGCAGCCGATGCAGCACCTCGAACCACGACGCCGGCTCGGGGCCCGCGAGGTGATAGGTGCCGAACCGGCGCGTCAGCGCGAGCGGCAGCAGCCGCGCCGCCAGATGGTCGACGAACGTCGGCGATCCCGTCCGATCCTCGAGGCCCGCCGCGACCTCGCCGGCGCGAAGGCGCTGCAACTGCTGGGACAGGTAGTCCTGCCCCGCCCCGAACACATAGCCGGTCCGGACGATGAACGCCTCCGGCAAGCTCTGGGTCACGAGGCGCTCCCCGGCGAGCTTGGCGCGCCCGTAGGTGCTGAGCGGTCGCGGCTCGTCGGTCTCGTCGTAGGGGGCCGACTTGGTTCCGTCGAACACGTAATCGGTCGACACGTGCAGCAGCATCGCGTCGCAGACGCGCGCCGCCAACGCGAGCGAATGCGGCCCCTGCGCGTTGTCGCGGAACGCGCGGCCCGGGTCGGACTCGTTCGCATCGACCGCCGTGAACGCCGCCGCGTTCAGCACGAGGTCCGGCGACAGTGGCGGGATCGTCTGCATCACGGCGTCGTGATCGCCGACGTCGAGATCTGCACGCGTCAACGGCACCACGTCGTGGTGTGGCGGCACGCAGCCGAGGAACGCACGGCCGAGGCCGCCGCCGGCGCCGGTGAGCACGATCCTCACGCGACCCCCTGCGGAGGCCTCGGCGCCGTGACGACGTCGCCGGCGTGCGCCGCGTAGAGCCACTCGCGGTGCGTTCGATACCACTCAACGGTGGCGGCCAGCCCGTCGTCGAAGCCGATCGCCGGGTCCCAGCCAAGCGCGCGCAGGCGGGTCGCCGTCACGCCGTAGCGGAAGTCGTGGCCGGGGCGGTCCGGGACGAAGGCGATCAGGTCGTCGGAGACGCCGACCAGCGCGACGATCCGCTCGGCGAGCGCGAGGTTCGACAGCTCGGTGCCCGCCCCGATGTTGTAGAGCACGCCCGGCGCACCCCGCTCGAGCACGGTCAGCGCGGCCCGCACCCAGTCCTGCACATGCAGGAACTCGCGACGCTGCTCGCCGGCCCCGTACACCGGCAGGGGCATGCCCTCCAGTGCGCAGATGGTGTAGGTGGGCACGACGCGCTCGATCTGGCGAGGCCCGTAGGCGTTGGTGCCGCGCACGACGGTGACGTCCACCCCGTAGGTGGTCCGGTAGACGTGGCACAGCAGATCGGCCGCCGCCTTGCTGAGGGCGTACGGCGAGCGCGGCGCCACCGGCGCGTCCTCGTCGAAGAGCCCCCCGTCGGCGAGGCCCTCGCCGTAGACCTCGTCGGTCGAGATCATCAGCATGCGGATGCCGGCGGTCCGCACCGCCTCCAGCACCGCCTGCGTGCCCATCAGGTTGGTCTGCAGGAAGCCGCGCGCCTCGTCGATCGAACGGTCGACGTGCGATTCGGCGGCCGCGTGCACCACCGCGTCGACGCCCCCCACGAGTTCCCGCACGAGATCGACGTCGTTCACATCCCCGAGCACGAACGTGAGGCGTGGATCGTCGTCGTGTTGCTCGAGGTTGGCCCGGGCACCGCCCGTCGACAACCGGTCGAGCACGGTCACGCGTCGATCCGGCTGCGCGAGCAGCGCATCCACCAGATGGGAGCCGATGAACCCGGCGCCACCGGTGACGAGGATGTGGTCGGCGGTCATAGAGCCGGCGAACGCCGGTGCGCCGCAGTCTAGCGGCCGTGCTGCGCCGCACGGCGCAGCACGGCCGCGGTCTCCCGGGCACAGCGCTGCCACGTGAACGACGCGACGCGGGCCGTGCCCGCGGCGCGCAGCACGTTGCGGAGGTCCGTATCCCCCAGCAGCTCGCGCAGGCCCCCGGCGATCGCCGCGGGATCCTCGGGGTCGACGAGCACCGCCGCATCCCCTGCAACCTCGGGCAGCGACGAGGTCGTGGAGGTCAGCACGGGCACGTTCGCGGCGAACCCCTCGAGCACGGGGAACCCGAACCCTTCCGCGCGCGACGGGTAGGCGAGGATCTCGGCGCCGGACAGCAGCGCGCGGCGATCGACGTCATCGACGTAGCCCACTCGCACGACGCGCGCTCGCGCCCCCGGCGACAGCGCCGCCACCGCCGCATCAACCTGCGCCGCGTACGCCGGCGCCCATCGAACCGCACCCCCGACGATCACCAGCGAGACATCGGTCTGCTCGACCATGCCGAACGCTTCGATCAGCCGTTCGAGGTTCTTCCGCGGCTCGAGTCCACCGAGGAACACGACGTAGGGACCGGGGATGCCGAAGCGCGCGCGCACCGCCTCGACCTCCAGGGGCGGCACCGGAGAGAACGCGTCGGCGTCCGTCCCGTGCGCGACGACCGTCACCTTGTCGTGGTCGACGTCGTGGTGCGCGAACAACTCCAGGCGCGTCGCCTCGCTCGGCACGATGACGGCGCTGCATCGGCGCAGACAGCGGGCGAACGAGCGCCGCCACCGCTCGTCGTGGTGCGGCGCCGTCTCGGGCATCGTCTCGAACGCGAGGTCGTGGACCACCAGCACCATCCCGCGCGACCGGGTCGGCGGGGGCAGGTAGTTCGTCGCGACGAACAGATCGGAGGCACCCGCGAGCCACTCGGCGCGCGGGAGGCCGATCCGCGACGACACCGGCCCGAAGACGCGGGAGGGGATCCGCGACGCATGCTCCGAGAGGTTGCGCGACCATCCGGCGAACCGGCGCCCCCGCCGGCCCACGCCGCGGACGTCCAGGTACCACGCCACGAACCGGTCCTCCGGCATGGCGGGTGGCAGATGCCGCACGAGTGCCTCGGCGTACATCCCGACCCCCGTGCGCCGCGGGTCGACGGCGGGACGGGCGTCCAGCACGATGCGCACGATCAGTCGACCTCGACGACGCTCTGGTCGCCGACCACGAGCCGGTGGGCGTTGCGGCCGACCGCGTGGCGGACCTCGACGTTGCGGCCAAGGATCGAGCGCTCCAGGGACTCGACCCCGCTGATCGAGCACCCTTGCATCACGATCGAGTCACGGATCGTGCTGTCGATCACGATGCATCCGGCCTCCAGGGACACGTCGGGCCCGATCGAGGACCCCTCGATACGGCATCCGGGGCCGATCACGATGGGGCCGATCAGCCGCGAGTCCGACACCTGCGCATCGGGCGCGACCACGACGCCGTCACCCGCCGCGCTCTTGCCGAGCGGCCAGCAGCATCCGGTTCGCTTCCAGCAGATCCTCGGGCCGTCCCGTGTCCTTCCACCAGCCGTCGAGCATCTCGACGCGAACGGTCTTGCCGCGATCGATCAGCCACTGGATCGCCTCGGTGATCTCGTACTCGCCGCGCCAGCTGGGCGACAGGGTGGCGCACGCCTCGAGGATCGAATCGTCGAAGAGGTACACGCCGACGAGCGCCAGGTCGGAGACGAATTCGCGCGGCTTCTCGATCAGCCGAACCGCGTTGCCATCCTTGAGCTCGACCACGCCGAAGTGCTCGGGTTCCGCCACCTGCGCCACGAAGATCTGCGCGTCGGGTCGCGTTCGCTCGAACTCCGACACGAAGCGGGTGACACCCTCCAGGAGCACGTTGTCGCCGAGGTACATCAGGAACGGCTGACCGCGGACGAAGTCGGCGGCCGTCATCACCGCGTGCGCCAGCCCGAGGGGCGCCTCCTGCTCGAGATACGTGACGTCCAGGTGCCAGCGTGCCCCGTCCCCGACCGCGGCCCGCACCTCGGGGCCGGTGTGGCCGATCACGATGCCGACCTCGGTGATGCCGGCGTCGCGGATCGCATCGAGGGCATGGAACAGGATCGGCTGCCCCGCGACGGGGATCAGCTGTTTGGCTTGTGTATGGGTCAGCGGCCGCAGCCGCGACCCCTCACCGCCGGCGAGCACCAGCGCGCGCATGGGCGCGAGTCTATGCGGTCGGGTTCGGACACTCGCTCGCGGCGCCGGAACCGTCGCCTTGGCCCGGCGTCGCCGGGTGGTAGCCGGTCGGCACGAGGATCGCCACGGACTCCTCGAGCCCCTTGACCTCGACCACCTGCAACCCCGGGAAGTACTTGCTCACGACGTCGGCGTAGGCGGCGTCACCGGGGCGATACAGGATCGCGGCGCCCTTGACGCCCTTGGGCGCGACGCCCGACACGATGCCGGGCGTGATGTTGAACCCGGCGTTCGTCAGCGTGTCCTCGACCTGCTGCGCTGCCTCGCCACCACCGGCGTCGATCACTGCGACCGTCGTGTTCGCCTCCGACGGCGGGGTGTTGACCAGTTGCGTGCCGACCCCCGTGATGGGGTTCCCATCGTGGATCGCCGCTGAAGATCTGTTCCGCGCTTGGGTCCATGTGGAGCACTGAAAGGCCATTCTCCATTCCGAACGTTGCAGGCACGGCCCGGAATTCCACCGCTCCCGTACTGAGCCCGCGCATCTGGCCGACGAGATAGACCAGGTCACCCGGCAGGAAGCCCTGATCTCGGTGGAGGCTGGCGAGCACCGGCGCGACGAGACCGGGTGCCTTCGCGATCTGCGCAGGCTTCAGCATCTGGTTGATCACCGCGCGCATGAACTGCTGCTGGCGGCCGATACGGGCGAAGTCGGGGGCGCTCGCATCGCACGGCAGATGGCGCGCTCGTACGTAGGCGAGCCCCTGGAACCCGTCGAGCTTCTGACAGCCCGGCACGACGTCGAGGCCGGTATTGGGGTCCACGATGTGACCGACTTCGTCGTAGAAGATCTGCGTCGGGTTCCCGTCCGCATCGCTGCCCTCGACCCAGCCCGGTGTGTTGACGTTGTAGCCCGGGATGCACAGATCAACGCCGCCGAGGGTATTCACGACCTCTTGGAATCCGTTCAGGTCGACATAGAGATAGTGATCGATCTGGAGTCCGGTCAGATTGCTGACCGTCTTGGCCATCAGCTCAGGACCGCCGCCCGTCAGCCCGCCTTCGAACGCGGCGTTGATCTTGTTCATCCCGCGACCAGGTATGTCGACCCAGAGATCGCGCGGGAAGGACACGATGATCGCCTTCTGCAGGCCGGGATCCGTGTGCACGAGCATGATCGTGTCCGCGCGGGAGGTGCCGCCGATGTCCGAGTTGTCGCCGAAGTGTGTCTGTTGCTCGGCGGACAGACCGGCTCGGGAGTCCGTCCCAAGCAAGAGGTAATTGCAGGCGCGCTCGGAACACGGGCCCGTCGCGTACGATATTCGTGCCGGCGTCATCGGGAATCTGGGCATGAAAGACCGCCTCGTCCACGCCGACGTTGCGCAGCGAATACCACCGCGCCGCGGTGGCTGCGACCGCCAGTCCGCCGATCAGAGAAAGAGACGCCGCGACCGCGACGAGGGCACGGACGAAGCCGCCGGTGGAGCGGGTGGGGTCGGAAGTCATCGTCGCCAAGCCTACGAGCTGCCCTGGGGCGAGCGGGCAGAGGGGCTGTGCTGTTCACGTTGCGGTTCCGTGGCAGTCGCCCCGTGACCGTGGGATGATGCGCCGGCGCCGGTCCCCGGTGGCGCAGGAGGCGGTCGCAGGGAATGATCACGGAACCGATCTCGGTGGTGCTGGTCGGCCTCACGGACGACGAGGCCGCGGCGATCGCGGAGGACGACGGCTTCGTCGTGTCGCGGAAGCCCGACGTCACGGGTGCGGAGATCGACCCGTCGATCGACGCGGTCGTGCTCGCCCTTGGCGACACCGGGCCACTCGACGCCATACGGGATGCGCGTCGGATCGGCCCCCGAGGCCGCCATCGTGGTGGTGACCGACGCGTCCCACGCCGCCGACGGCACGGTCGCCGTGCACGCGGGCGCGGAGGATCACCTCCTGCGTGACGCGACCCTCGCGGCGCTGCTGCCCCGTGCCGTGCGCTACGCCACCGGCATGCAGCGTGCCCGGCGGGAGTTGTCGACGATGGACGATGCGACGAAGCTCCCCAACCTGCGCGGATTCGCCGCGATCGCAGATCACTACGTCCGGATGGCGGATCGCCTGGGACAGACGGCGGTGTTCGTGTTCGTTCGCTTGGAGGACTACGACGACACGCTGCGCGCCGACGGGCCCGATGCCGCCGATGACCTTGCCCGTGACGCGGCCGAGGTCATCCTCGAGGCCGTGCGTGACTCGGACCTTCCGGCTCGGATCGCACCGGACACGATCTGCGTGCTCCTGACGGGCAGCGCCGATGGCGCCGAGTCCCTGGTGCTGTCGCGACTGGTCGAAGCGATCGCCACCCACGACGCGAGGCGGGAGCATCCACGGGCGCTCTCTCTCGGCGTGGGCACGGCCCGATACGAGCCCGGCTCCGGCACGACGCTGGCCGAGATCCTCGAGTCGGCCGTGCGAGGACTTTCCAGCCACCGCACCGGCTGACGCACTCGTCGAGCCGGCTGCGCCTGTGCCATTGCTAGGCTTCGCCGGGTGAGCAACGCGGAGGACCTCACGCGTTCGCGTGACCGGATGCTGATCCAAGCCGGGCTCACGCTCGCGGCCGAGCTCGACCTCGAGACGGTCCTCGAGCACATCGTCGACCTGGCGATCGAGATCACCGGGGCCACCTACGGAGCGCTCGGCGTCCTCGGGTAGCGATCGCCGGATCGAGCGATTCATCACGAAGGGGATCTCCGAGGAGGATCGAGCGCGGATCGGCGCGCCGCCGACCGGACACGGCATCCTCGGGCTGCTGATCGAGCGGAAGGAGCCGGTGCGGCTTCCGGACCTGACCCAGGACCCGCGCTCCTACGGCTTCCCTCCGCACCATCCCCCGATGCATTCGTTCCTGGGCGCCCCGTTGCGAGCCCTCGGCCGGATCTACGGCAACATCTACCTGACGGACAAGCGCGATGCCGACGTGTTCTCCGACGACGACGAGGCCGCCGTCGTCTTGCTCGCGACCCAGGCCGGCGTGGCGATCGAGAACGCCCGCCTGTATGAGGAAGCACAACAGGCACAACAAGAGCTCCTCAGACTCGAGGTCCTCGAGGAGCGGGAACGGATCGCCAAAGAGCTGCACGACGGGGTGATCCAGGCGTTGTTCGCCGTGGGGATGAACCTGCAAGGGGTGGGGGCGCTGGTGCACGACCCCGAGATCGCGGGCAGGCTCGACGGTCGCGGTGGACGACATCGACGGGGCGATCCGCGATCTTCGGAACTACATCTTCGGCCTGCGACCGGGCATCCTTGCCGACCGTCAGCTCCCCGAGGCGATCCGGAAACTCTGCGACGAGTTTGAGGAGCGCACGGGCGTCGTCACCGTGGCCTCGGTGCACGATCATGCGGCCGCGGAGCTGGCCTCCCGCGCCGGCGACGTCATCCTCTTCATGCGCGAGACGTTGTCCAACATCGAACGGCATGCGGACGCGACGACGTGTCGGGTATCCCTGCGGCGATCCGCCGACGGTGGGATCGAACTGGAGATCGACGACGACGGCCGGGGCTTCGACGTCGACGCAGACCGGACCGGGATGGGACTGGCGAACCTCGAGGCCCGCGTCTCATCCATGGGCGGCACGTTCCACGCCGCGAGCGTCGCCGGCGACGGAACCACCATCACGGCGCGGTGGCCGGCCTGACGGCCGGCCACCCGACCGTGACCCGTTCCTACTTGTTGACGACCAGCACCGTCACCATGCCGAACATGCCCTCGGGACCCTCGACGTGGTTGAGGATGTGGCAATGGAACGCCCACAATCCCGGGCTGTCCGCGTGCACGAGCAGATCGAACCGCTGCCCCGGCGCGACCACCAGGGTGTCCGCCATGTAACGGTTGGCCGCCGACAGCGGGAACCCATCCTGGCCGACCACCTGGAAGTGGAACCCGTGCAGGTGCATCGGGTGCAGCAGCTCGCCCTCGTTGACCATGTGGACCAGCACCCAGTCCCCGTCGTTGGCAACGATCGGCAGGGTCGAGGGGAAGCCCTTCCCGTTGATGTTGTAGCCGAGCGTGCCGTCGCCGACGAACAGCGTGGACTCGACGTCCGGCTCGACCCCGTACACGGACCGCCAGCCCGTCTTGGGCGTCACGATGATCGCGCCGTAGAGCCCGGCGCCGACCTGCTCCGCGGAGTTGAAGTGCGAGTGGTAGACGTAGATCCCCGGCGGGTCCGTGATCGTGAAGTCGTACGTCCACGACTTGCCCGGCATGATCGGGTCTTGCGTCACGAAGGGCACGCCATCCATGTCGTTGGGCACGGTCAGCCCGTGGAAATGCAGCACGAATGGCTGATCCATCTGGTTCTGCACGAAGAACCGGACGTGATCGCCCGGGTTGACCGTGATCTTCGGTCCGGGCACCTGCCCGTTGAACGCCATCGCATCGACGAATTGACCGGTCGTGATCTCCCACTTGACCTGCGAGACGGTCAGGTTGAACACCTTGACGTTGCCGTCCATCTCGGGCTTGAGCGGTTGGTTGCCCAGGCCCTTTGTGTTGGGGCCGTCGGTGAGCTGGGCGACGAAGTCGTTCACGCCCTGCGCGTGCGCGTCCGCCATCTCCTGAGCGGTCATCGTCGTCGGCGCACCACTGGCGCCGGGGGCGGCCCCCGGCGTCGGAGACCATCAGCATGCCCTTCATCCCGGCGTCGGCGTGACCCGGGACCGTGCACAGCGTGGTGTAGTCGCCGGCGGGTAGCGCCGGAACCTCGAGCGTGGCGGTGCTGCCACCATCCAGCAGCGGCGTCTGATAGGTCTGGTCGCCCGCCTCGACGGCGAACGAATGCTGTCCCGCGCCGGTGTTGGTGACGTTGAACGTGAGCGGTGTATCCGATGGCGCGTCGATCATCGCCGGATCGATCTTGAGCTGGTCGGTCAACGACACGTCGAACGACGCCGCCGCCGTGGCCGCCGCAGCTGCGTCACCCGCACCGCCTCGCCGATCCGTTGCCCGTACTGGTACAGGCGCTCCCTGCCAGCGCGAGGACGATGAGCGCGGCGGACGCGACGACACGGAATCGTGGCATGGATGGTGCTCCTTCCTGTTCGTGGACCATGCGAAAGAGTATGAAAGCGGTCACCGGGCGCCCGGGCATCCAAGGGTCCCGGCTCGAGGGGGACCCTGGTCCCTGTGTCGGGACCCTGTGCGCATGCACACTCTGTCTCAATGTTTGCGCGCTACTTCGTCGAGCTCCCCATACACCACGAGCGTGTCGAGCGCGTGTTGACCGATACGCCGCGCGCCTGGCTGCCCGGCATCGCCACCGAGGCGAACCTCCACGGCGATCGGCTCCTGGCCGAGGTCGGCGTTGGCGAGAAGGTACGGATCGCGCGCGAAGTGACGATCGATCTCGGGGCGCCGATGCGGCTGCCGACCAAGACCATCATCCCGCTTCGCTGGACGGCGACCGGCGTCTCGGGCCTGTTCCCGTCGCTCGACGCCGACCTCGAGATCGCCCCGCTTGGGCACGATCGATGCCAGCTGTCGATGAGCGCCCGCTACGTGCCTCCACTGGGGTCGCTGGGCCGCGCGATCGACCGCACGGTGTTGTTCCGCGTGGCCGAGGCGACGATCAAGAACTTCCTGGATCAGGTTCGCGACAACATCAGCCGTGAGGTCGGCCTGGAGAACGACGCGAGCCCGCTCCGGCATTCTGTAGGCGACTAGGATGCTCGGGTGAGCGCGAAGACACCGCCGCTGCGCGTGATGCTGGTGGACGATCACGAGATCGTGCGCAACGGCATCCGCGCGATGCTCGATGCCCAAGACGACATCGTCGTGACGACCGAGGCGGGCTCCGTCCGCGAGGCGGTCGATGAGGCTGCGCGCACCCGGCCGGACGTGATCGTGATGGACGTCCGTCTGTCCGACGGCTCCGGGATCGAGGCCACGCGCGAGATCCGGGCGAACCGCCCCGAGACGAAGGTGCTGATGCTGACCTCCTTCGCCGACGACGAGGCGTTGTTCTCCTCGATCATGGCCGGTGCCTCGGGCTACGTGCTGAAGCAGGTGAAGTCCGGCGATCTGCTCCGTGCGATCCGGGCGGTCGGGGCGGGCGATTCCCTCCTCGATCCGAGCGTCACCAACGCGGTGCTCGACCGACTCCGCAAGGGCAAGCACCTGATGAAGGACGAGAAGCTCGCCCGCCTGTCCCCGCAAGAGGAACGGATCCTGCAGCTCATCGCCGAGGGCTGGACCAATCGGCAGATCGGCGAGGAACTGCACCTCGCGGAGAAGACCGTGAAGAACTATGTCTCGAGCATCCTGTCCAAGCTCGAGGTCGCCCGCCGTGCCGAGGCCGCCGCCTACCTGGCCCGACACACCACCACACCCGGCTCGGTCGACTAGGTCGACGGGGTACCGAACCAGCGGGAGAGCGCTTCGCGCAGCGCGGGCACGGCGGTGTCGGTGGGTTCGTCGACGGTCGCGGCCCAGGCGATGTGCGCGTCCGGGCGGATCAGGAGGGCGTCGGCCGGTCGGTCATCGGCTCCGGCGGCGTGGATGTCGACGCGATGCTGCCAATCCTGGGCGATCTCGCGGAGGTCCTGGCGGTCGGCGAGGTCGAGGAAGACGGGCCGGGCCCCGTGCATGAGCTCCGCGACGCTCGTTGCGCCCCGGTCGGTGTGCAGTGCGAGGTCGGGTGCGAAGGTCCCGATCAAGGCGTGGTGGTCGTGGCCGGGGAACGGGTAGCGGAGTTCGGAGCCGGCCATGAGACCGCCGAGGCGGCGCAGCGGCTGCTCGTCGGCGAGCAGCTCCTGGAAGAGCTCCCGGAGCGCGACGGCGGCCTCGTCGTGGCCGCGCCGGATCGCGACCTGGGCTTGCGCGTGCAGCATGTTGCGTGCGGCCGCGAGGTGGCGTTCGTCGTGGTACGTGTCCAGCAGGCCGGCCGGCGCCCAGCCGTGGATGTCGGCGGCCAGCTTCCAGCCGAGGTTGACGCTGTCGAGGAGGCCGGCGCCGAGTGCGACGCCCGGGGACGGGAACAGGTGGGCGGCGTCGCCGGCCATCAGGATCCGCCCGTCGCGGTATCGCTCGACCTCGCCGGGCGTGAAAGGTGAAGCGCGTCAGCCGGATCGGTTCTCCCAGGGGCAGGTCCACGCCGAGCACGCGGCGGATGCTGTCCCCGAGCTCGGTCACGGTCATCGGCTCGTCGTCGTCGTAGACGGTGGACTCCTCCTCGCTGGTGAAGAGCCCCATGTGCTGGGGGTTGGTCGACCCGAGGGCGAACTCCCCGCGTTCGGTTCGTGTGAAGCCGAAGCTGATCCTGCCCACCCCGGCGACGTCGATGTCGCCGTTCTCGAGCAGGGTCACGGACTCGGGCACGGTGACCTGCGCGAGCCGCTGGACCTCCGGGTACGTGATGCCCGGGAACGGGATGCCGGCCAGGTCGCGTACCCGGCTGCTCGCGCCGTCGCAGCCGACGAGGTATCGGGCGGTCACCCGGTCGGGTCCGTCCGGGCCGCGCACGTCCGCGGTCACCGTGTCGTCGTCCTGGCTCAGCCCGACGACCTCGTGTCCGCGGCGGATCTCGGCGCCGAGCTCGCGGGCCCATTCGTCGAGGACGCCCTCGAGCAACGGTTGCGGGAGCGGCAGCACCTGCATCGGAGGATCGGCCAGCGGCGTGAAGTCGATGTGCATCCCGCCCCACGGCAACCGCGGAGCCGCCACGGCAGCGGTGCCGGCCGCCTCGAATCGCTCGAGCTCGCCCCGGTAGCGCAGCAGCTCGATGATCTGCCCGCTGAGACCGCCGGCCTTCGGGATGTCGCGGATCTGCGGCTGCCGCTCGAGCACCAGCGGCCGAACCCCGGCCAGGCCAAGCTCGCACGCGAGCATCAGACCGGTCGGGCCGGCGCCGACGATGATCACGTCGGTGTCCGTCACTGGCCACTCCCCCGCTTGTTTCTCGTCGTTCCGGTCGTTGCCGTCTGGATCAGGCGGACAACATCTGGGTGAGCACGAGGTTCAGGACGCCGCCGGCGCGCATGTAGGCCACCTCCGCGGCTCCGTCCACGCGCACGGTCGCCGCGAACGTGGTCGCGACTCCGGCCGCGTCGACCGCCTCGACCATCACCTGTTGCCCGGGGACGATGGCGCCTTCGAACCCTCGGACCGCATACGTCTCGGTACCCGCCAGCCCGAGACTCGCGGCCGATTCGCCCGCTGCGAACTGCAGCGGCACGATGCCCATCCCGACGAGGTTCGACCGGTGGATGCGCTCGAAGCTCTCGGCGAGCACGAAACGAACCCCGAGGAGCGCGGGGCCCTTGGCGGCCCAGTCGCGGCTGGAGCCGCTGCCGTACTCCTTGCCCGCGATCACGCCGAGCGGCACCCCGTCGGCCTCGTAGCGCTGCGATGCGTCGAAGATCGACGTGACCTCGCCATCGGGCAGGTGCGTGGTGAACGATCCCTCGGTGCCCGGTGCGAGTTCGTTCCGCAGGCGGATGTTCGCGAACGTGCCGCGCATCATCACGAGGTGATTCCCGCGCCGCGACCCGTAGGAGTTGAAGTCTCGAGGCTCGACCCCACGTTCGGCGAGGAACCGGCCGGCGGGCGAGTCCGCCTTGATCGTGCCCGCCGGTGAGATGTGATCGGTCGTGATCGAATCCCCCACCTTGACCAGGATGCGCGCACCCTCGATGTCGTCGAACCGGCGCGGCTCGAGATCGGCGAAGAACGGCGGTTCCTGCACGTACGTGGAGTCCCCGTCCCATGCGTAGACCGCGCCCTCGGGCGTGTCCAACGCTCGCCACCGCTCGTCCCCCTCCCAGATCCGGGCGTACTGGTGCTCGAACTGATCGGCGCCGATCGCCGCCGCGACGACCGCAGCCACCTCGTCGGGCGCGGGCCAGAGATCGCGCAGGAACACGGGCCCGTCGGGGCCCGTCGCGATGGGATCGCGCGACAGATCGATGTCGACACGCCCCGCGAGGGCGTAGGCGACGACGAGCGGTGGCGATCCGAGGTACGAGGCACGGACCTGCGGGTGCACACGCCCCTCGAAGTTTCGATTGCCCGAGAGCACGGCCGCGACGTTGAGATCGCCGTCGTCGACGGCGGTCGCCACTTCCTCGATCAGCGGCCCCGAGTTCCCGATGCACGTCGTGCACCCGTAGCCGACGAGGCCGAAGCCGAGCTTCTCCAGGTACGGCGTCAGCCCGGCGCGGTCCAGGTAGTCCGTCACCACGCGTGAGCCCGGCGCCAACGACGTCTTGACCCACGGCTTGGCGTCGAGGCCCGCCTCGACGGCCCGTTTGGCCAACAGCCCGGCCGCCAGCATGACGGACGGGTTCGAGGTGTTCGTGCACGAGGTGATCGCGGCGATGACCACGGAGCCGTCGCGGATCGTCATGCCGTCGGTCTGGACGGTCGTGTCGGACAGGTCGTCTCCTCCCGGCAGGCGGTCCTGGCGCGATGGGCCGCCCTCGGCGACGAACGCCCCGATCTCCGCCGCCTTCGGGTCGGGCACCGCGTGCTCGTGGAACGCCGCCACGAACGAGTCCCAGACGTCGGGGAGCGCCACGCGGTCCTGCGGGCGCTTCGGACCCGCGAGCGAGGGCACGATGGCCCCGAGATCGAGCTCGAGCACCTCGGTGAAGGTCGGCTCGGGATCGCCGTCGACCCGGAACAGCCCCTGTTCCTTCGCGTAGCGCTCCGCGAGGTCCGCCGCCGTGTCCCGGCCGGTGAACCGGAGGTAGGCGAGCGTCTGGGCGTCGATCGGGAAGTACGCAGAGGTCGCGCCGTACTCCGGGCACATGTTCGACAGCGTCGCGCGATCGGCGATCGGCAGGGTCGAGAGCCCGTCGCCGGTGAACTCGACGAAGGAGCCCACCACGCCGTGGGCACGGAGCATCTGGGTCAGGGTGAGCACGAGATCGGTCGCGGTCGTCCCCGCGGGCAGGGCGCCGATCGTGCGCACGCCGACGACCACCGGTTGCGGCAACGCGATCGGCTGTCCGAGCATGGCCGCCTCGGCTTCGATCCCGCCGACCCCCCACCCGAGGATGCCCAGGCCGTTGATCATCGTCGTGTGCGAGTCGGTGCCCACGACCGTGTCGGGGAAGGCGACCCCGTCGCGCACCGCGACGACCTGCCCGAGGTGCTCCAGGTTGACCTGATGGCAGATCCCCGCGCCCGGCGGCACCACCCGAACGTTGTCGAACGCCCCTTGGGCCCAGCGCAGGAGGCGGTAGCGCTCGGCGTTGCGCCGGTACTCGAACTCGATGTTGGCCTCGTAGGCGTCCGGGGAGCGGAACAGGTCGACCTGCACGGAATGATCGATCACGAGATCGACGGGGACGAGCGGGTTGACGACACCCGGGTCCCGCCCGTCACGCGCCACGGCGCTTCGCATGGCGGCGAGGTCGACGACCGCGGGAACGCCGGTGAAATCCTGCATCAGGACGCGAGCCGGCATGAACGCGATGTCACGAGCAGGACCCGGCCACGCGGCGAGCGCAACGATGTCCTCGTCGGCGACGTCGCGCGTCCCCGCACGTCGCAACAGGTTCTCGAGCAGGATGCGCACCGTGTGCGGCAGACCGGGCGACACCGCGATCCCCTGCTCGGCGAGCTGGTCGAGCCGCGCGAACGCGACATCGCCGTCGGATGTCGCAAGGCGCCCATTGGCGCCGTCGAACGAAGACGTCATCGATGTCCTTCCGCGAGCCGTTCCCTCCATCCTCCCACGGGCTCGCGGCGATGCGTCAGGACGACGGTGACCCGGCGCCCGTCCCTCGTTCGGCCTGGACGGCCTCGTGGTGCGCCATGCGCGCCGCACGCCGGAGCTTCGCCGCACGCCGCCGTCGTTGCTCGATCTCGGTGTCGGCCGTGATCGGCGGCACCGGCCGAGGATGGCCATCGGCGTCGAGCGCCACGAACACGAAGTAGGCGGTGGCGGCATGGACGGCGCGCCCGGTGATCGGGTTCTCCGCCTCCACACGAACGCCGCACTCGAGCGATGTCGTGCCGACGTCGTTCACCGAGGCGCGCAGGGTCAGCACGTCGCCGACGTGCACCGGCTCCAAGAACGACACCTCATCGACGCTGACGGTGACGCACAGGCCCTCCGCGTGTCGGATCGCCGCCAGCGCCGCGGCCGTATCGGCCAGGCGCATGACCACGCCGCCGTGGACGTTGCCGGCGACGTTCGCGTCGGTCACCTCCATCAGCTGGGTGAGCGTCACGTGGGAGGACGAGGCTGGCTTGGGCTCGTGATCGGCGCTCACGCCCGGCATCCTACGGCCGGTTCGACGAACTCGGATGAACCATCGCGGCCTCGTAGGCGAAAACGTTTTGAGCGCGGTCCGGACGTCGCTCCGGGAACCCCCTTCTGTTTCACCCGGTGCCCTCCCGCGGCCGGACCGCGCTCCAAACACCCTCCCGGAGCGGGCATGCGCCGCGGGTAGCATCCGAGCCGTGCGCGCCTCCTTCCTCCTGTGTGTCGTGCTGCTGGGAACCCCGGGCTGCCTCGCACACAGCGACTCCCCCGTGACGACGGCCTCCCCGACACCCGCCGTGTCCACGCCCCCCTCGCTTCCGCCCGGGCTCCCCCCCTCGTTCGAAAGCGATGTGCCCCCCGAGGACGTCCCTGCGGCGGCGCTGATCCCGATCGGCGCCGAGGTCACGGGACACTGGGAAACGTCCACGGCGGCGGGAGACGCGATCGTGGTCGCCTGGAGCGTGCCGGGTCAGGATCCCTTTCGCCAGGATCGAGGGATCGCGGCCTGGCGGCGCTTCGAGGACGGCGGCCTGCCCTGGCGTCCCGTGTGGGGCATGGCGTTTCCGGCCAGGCGCGACCCGCTGCTGGGGCTCTCCGCCCAGGTGGCGGATGTGACGGGCGATGGATCCGCGGATGCGATCGCCTTCGCGGAACGGGGTGGCTCGGGCGGTTGTGGCACCACCCTGGTGGTCGATCTCGCATCGGGGACCGAGGTCTTCCGCGAGGAGGGCTGCGACCGGCGGGTCGACGCCTCGGTCGATCCCGTCGGGCTCACGATCACCGAGGCCGTGTTCGCCCCGGGAGATCCGCATTGCTGCCCGAGCAGCGTTCGCACGACGACGCTCGTGTACGCCGACGGTGCCTGGGAGCGCGCGTCCTCCACCACATCGCCCGTCTGAGCGGTTGTGTCGGCGTGCGCGGCTAGTATCCGGCCATGGCGCGCATCTTCGTGGAGAGCTGGTCGCCCGAGTACGGCGCCCCGCTGGACGCGGCCACGTTGGCGCCCGCGGAGGGCTCGGTCGACGACACCGTCGAAACGTCGGCGTGGGCGCCGCGCGACGGTATCGACGACGGCGTCGAGCGGGTCGCGTTCGTCGACGGCGTTCGCCGGATCGACGCCCGCCTCACGATCGACGACCCCGAGGACGGACCCGTGCCGGGCCTGTGCGGCACGTTCGTCGTGGGCGCCGTCCGCTGGAGCCGCGCCGCCGCACGCTCGGAGGTCGCCGACGAACAGGTGGAGCGGTGGGCCGTCCTCGCGGGCGGTCGGGCGGAGATCTTCCCCGCCGTCGATCTCCAACCGCCCTACGAGACCATCACGATCCCCGACCGGGACGGCGACGCGCTCGTCCACGCCCTGCAGACACGGATGCGAGCGGCGGAGGGCCGTCTCGCCTCGCGCGTCGCCGCCGATGCGTTCGTCTTCGCCGACGGGCCGTTGAACGAGCTGGCGCCGGAGCAGGTCGTCGGCACGATCAAGAGCCATCGGGTGACGTACCTGGCGCCGGAGCGCGGCGCGATCGTCGCGGCGCTCGAGGTCGGCCAGCGGACGCCCTTGTTCACGATCGCCGACTACCGGCGCTACTCCTGGTACGTGCGGCTCGCGCGCCTGCCCGGTGGACACTCGTGGACCGGCATCGTGCGCTGCGAGGCCTCGGGACACCTGCCGCTGGCCGATGTCGTCGCGATCGCCGACCGGACGGCGGCGCTCCTGCCGCTGGTCGCCTCCGAGCCACACATCGACCCGCGGGCGCCGCAGAACCTGGTGCCGATCGGCGCGCTGGAGCGTCAGCTCCGCCACCGGATGGGCGACCCCGGCCTCGTCTATCGCGCGCTGCGCGCGGCCGTCATGGAACCGAGGGCCTCGTGACCGACGAGCACGTCGGGCGCGTCCTCGGGTCCGAGCACACCCGGACCGCCGAGTTCCGCGTGGTGCTCGAGGACGACCAGTTCCTGCAACTGGACGATCTGGTGGTCGTGCGCACGCTCGTGCCGAAGGCGGGCGAGGTGCGCACCTACGGCGTCGTGACGGAGGCCGAGGCCATCTACGAGGGGGCGCAGTACGAGTCCGACACCCACCGGATCGCCGAGCTCGGCATCATGCCGGCGCAGAAGGTACGGACCGCGCGCGTCGCGGTCACCCGGGTCGATCCCGAGGTATGGGTCTCCGCCGACCCGGGCGAGACCGTCGACCGTGCGACCGGCGAGGAACGCAGTCGCGCGCTCTACGCCGACCAGATGGAACGACCGTTGGCGGTGGGCCTCGGTCGCGACGGTCTGCCCGTGCACATCGATCTCGACTTCTTCGACGGGCGCAAGGGCGGTCACATGTCGATCGCGGGCATCTCCGGCGTCGCGACCAAGACATCGTTCGCGCTGTTCTTCCTGCGCGTGCTGACGGCCTCGCCGTCCATCGTCGGCGAGGCGGCCGCGAACCTGCGGGTGCTGGTCTTCAACGTCAAGGGCGAGGATCTGCTGTGGCTCGACAAGCCCAACCGGCTGTTCGCACAGGCGGAGGGCGCGGCCGAGGGGTGGGCCGCGATCGGCGTCGAGCCGGCGCCGTTCCCCAGCGTCCGGTTCTGGGCGCCGCCGCGCCGGGGTGGCGGCGACCTGATCCCCGACACGGGTGGGCGGCTCGAGGGGATCGACGTGTTCGCCTGGACCCCCCGCGAGTTCGTCGACCTCGGGCTGCTGGAGTTCTGCTTCACCGACGCGAACGATGCGAAGAACCAGCTGCCGTTCATCCGCGAGCGCGTCCAGCAGCAGCTCCAACGGTTCGCGGCCGACGTCGAGGGCATGCCGGGCGCGATCGCCCTGCGCGACCCGCGCGACGAACCCGACGGGCGTTGGCGCCGGCCGATCCCCGCCGGCCAGGCGGGGCGGATCATCACCGACCTCCCGTCGCTGGTCGAGGCGCTCGAGGAGTTCCTCGATCCCGACGAGGGCGAGCCCGACCAGGCCTGGACGGGTCGGGTGCAGCTCTCGACCGTGTCGGCCTTCCTGCGGCGGATGCACGCCGCGGCCTCGCGCGTCGGGCACCTGGTCCGCGCCGGACAGAGCCGTCGGATCGATCGCGCCGCCGCCAACGTCACGGTCGTCGCGATCCAGTCGCTGCACGAGCAGGCGCAGCGGTTCGTCGTCGGTGCGCTCCTGAAGGAGACGTTCCAACAGAAGGAGGCCACCGGGCACCGGCTGCCGCTGTCGGTGATCGTGCTCGACGAGCTCAACAAGTACGCGCCGCGCGAGGGCACGAGCCCGTTGAAGGACATGCTGATCGACATCGCGCAACGCGGGCGATCCCTCGGCGTCCTGCTGGTCGGCGCGCAGCAGACGGCCAGCCGGGTGGCATCCGAGGTCCTGGAGAACGCGTCGATCCGCGTCGCCGGCCGGCTGGACGCCGCCGAGGCCGAACGGGCCGAGTACGGCTGGATGCTCCCGTCCACCCGAGCGCGGGCCCGCCTGCTGAAGCCGGGCACGATGGTGATCAGCCAGCCGGCGGTCCCGGTGCCGCTGGTCATCACCTTCCCGTTCCCGCCGTGGGCCACGCGCAAGGAGGAAGTGGCCGGCGACGCCGACGGTGACCCGTTCGCCGGGCTCTGAGCCCATGCGGATCCTCCATACCTCGGATTGGCACATCGGCCGCCGCCTCGGCAGGCACGACCGAACCGACGAGACGAGCGAGGCGCTCGACGAGGTCGTCCGCATCGCCGAGGAGGAACGCGTCGATCTCGTCGTGGTCTCCGGCGACGTCTTCGATCGTCCGGTCCCGCCCGTGGAGGCCCTCTCGCTCGGGCTCGGCGCGCTGCTGCGATTGGCGGCGGACCGGCCGGTCGTCGTCGTGGCGGGCAACCACGATTCGCCCGAACTGTTCGACGCGCTCGCGCCGTTGCTTCGCCCGCGTGGGGTCCACGCCATCGGCGCGATCCGCTCGCCGGACGCCGGAGGCCTGCTCGGTCCCGACGACCTGGGCGTTGCCGCGGTCGTCGCGGGCTTCCCCTTCCTCCGCGAGGGGCGGGTCGTCGACTTCATGGCGCAGACCGGCCGTTGGTACGGGCAGTACGCGGAGCGAGTGGCCGCGATCACCGGTGCGTACAACGAGGCGCTCGTCGCCCGGGCCGGCGACGATCTCGTGCCCATCCTCGTCGCGCACTTCATGGTGACGGGCGTGCGCGTGTCGCACAGCGAGCGCGAACTGCACATCGGCGACGCGTACACCGCGACGGCACAGGCGATCCCCGCGGGGCCGCAGTACGTCGCCCTCGGCCACATCCACGCGCCCCAGTCGGTCCCGGGCGCAGCCGTCCCGGCCGAATACGCGGGCTCCCTACTGGCCCTCGACTTCGGCGAGGCGGGTGAGACCAAGCGGGTGGTGCTCGTCGACGTCGAGCCCGGCACCCTCGCCACCGTGCGATCGGTACCGATCACCGCCGGGCGCCCGCTGGTCGCCGCCCGAGGCACGTGGGATGCGCTCGCGGCGCGCGCCGAAGAATTGACCGACAGCTACGTCGACCTGACCGTGGCGGTGGGCGGCCCCGATCCCGAGCTCGGCCGTCGAGCGGCGGAGCTGTTCCCGTACCTGGTGCGGGTCCGCGCGGAGCGCCCGGTCGCCGAGCGCCGCGAGCGGCGCGACCCCGCCGACCGGCCGTCCGACGAGGACCTCTACGCGGCGTTCGTGCGCGCGGTCTCCGGCGAGGAACCGCCCCCGGACCTCGTCGCGCTCTTCCACGAGGTGCTCGAGGAGGCAGCCGATGCGCCCGCATGAGCTCACGCTCCGGGGGTTCCGCTCCTACCGGGATGAGGTGACGTTCGACTTCCGGGGCAGGCATCTCGTGGGGATCGTCGGGCCGATCGGCGCGGGCAAGTCCTCCATCCTGGACGGCATCGCGTTCGCGTTGTTCGGCAAGACGCCCCGCGTCCAGAAGGAAACCAAGAGCCTGATCCATCAGCTGTCGGACTCGGCGCATGTCCGTCTGACCTTCGAGGTCGACGGACAGACCTGGCAGGTGACGCGCGCGCTCAAGCGCAAGGGGCAGGGACAGGTGCAGCTCGTGCACCTGGGCGACGGCGGCGAGGCGGTGGAGACGGTCGTGATGGAGCGACCGGTCCGGGATCGGATCGAGCGGCTGCTCGGGATGGACTTCGACACGTTCGGTCGATCGGTCCTGCTGGCCCAGAATCGCTTCGCCGAGTTCCTCTTGGCCAGCGACGCCCCGCGCAACGCGGTGCTCAAAGGGGTCTTCGGTTACGAGCGCTTCGACGCGGCGCTGACCGCCGCCCGCGAACACGTGGCGCGACGCGAGGCCACCGTCGCCGCGCTCGACGCCGACGGCGCCCGACTGACGCAGGCTCGTGCCGCGCTCGAGGAGGCCCGCACCGCGGCGGCCGACGCCGTCGCGCGACGCGATCGGTTCGAGGCCTTGCTGCCGCGCGTCGCGGATCTCGATCGCCACGTGGCGGCTGCGGCCGAACGAGAGGCGACCGCGGCGACCGCGGCGGCTCGTGTGGAGCGGGCGGCCGCGATGGTGCCCGACGCGGCGACACTCGACGACACGCTCACGGCGACCGCAGGCTGCCCACGAGGCGGCGGCAGGGGCCTCAGCGGCCGTCGACGACGCGGCGGCCGCTCGAGCGGCGACCGAGGCGGAACGCGACGCGGCCACCGAGCGCATCGGCGACCTGCAGGCCTTCGCCGATCTGGTCGCCCAGCTCGACACCCGGGCCAAAGCGGTGACGACGACGGCCGCGACACAGACGCGAGCCGTGCACGACGCCGAGACCGCGGCCACCGCGGCTGCGGCGGCGCTCGAGGCGGATGTCGCGGCGCGCGACGCCCTGTCGAGCGCCACCGACACCGTCGCGGCCGCGGACGCACGGCTCGCGGAGGCCGACGACACGCTCCACGCGGCCCGGCACGCGGAGATGGCGGCCGAGCTCCGCGGTGGTCTCGCCGCGAACGAGCCCTGTCCCGTCTGCGCCCAGGTCGTCACGGTGGTCCCGAAGGCCGGCAAGGCCGCGGGCATCAAGGCCGCCGAGCGGGCGCGCGCCGCGGCGGCCAAGCGGCACGACGCCGACGCGCGCGCCCGCGACCGAGCGGCGGTGTCGGCGGCGAACGCCGCCGCCACCGCCGCGGCAACCGGGACCGAGCGTGATCGCCTCGCCGCTGCCTCGGCCGTGGCCGAGGCAGCGGCGAGGCAGGCCGAGGCGGAACTCGCGGCCACGCAGAGCGAGCTGGTCGATCGGCTCGGCGAGGGCGACCCGAACGCGCTGCTCGAGGAACGACGGCGATCCCTTACGGCGGCGGAGACCGCGGCCCGGGCGGCGGCGGAGGCAGAGCGCGCGGCCCGAGACGAACGTGATCGCCGGCGTGCAGCAGCGGCCGAGGCCGAGTCGGTCCTCGGGCGCCTCCGCGAGCGCCTCGCGGCGGCGTGGGGCGCGCTCGAGGAGGACCCGGGGCCGATGCCCGAGGGCGGCGCCGAGCTGCGCGGTTCGTTCGGTCGGCTCACCGACGAGCTGCGCGATCGCGCGGACGCCGCCACGTCGGCCCGCGACGAGGCCGTGGCCGCCGCCGTCCGCGGCCCGCGAGGAGCGGGCCACCCTCTTGTCCGAGGAAGGGCTCCCGCCCGATCTCGACGTCGCCCAATCCGCGACGGAGGCGCAGATCGTCGCGGCGGCGGCCGAGGAGCGCGTCCGCGGCGTGGAGGAGACCATCGCCGCCGCCGCCGATCTCGACGACCGCTTGGAGGCCGCGCACGCGGCGCTCGCCACCGCGCGTCGGCTGCGCGACGACCTGCAACCGTCCCGCTTCCTCGCCTGGCTCCTCGGCGAAGAGCGGGCGGCCCTGGGCGAGCTCGCCAGCACACACTTCGAGGAGCTCACCGACGGTGACTACCGCTTCGCGGACGACGACACCTTCCGCATCGTCGACCGAAACGCCGGCGGCGCCATCCGCGACCCCGATTCCCTGTCCGGCGGCGAGACGTTCCTGGCCTCGCTCGCGCTCGCCCTGGCGCTGGCCGACATGGTCACGCGCGGCGGCGGCCGCCTCGACTCCTTCTTCTTGGACGAAGGGTTCGGGAGCCTCGACCCCGAGCACATCGAGCGCGCGATGCGCGGCATCGAGCATCTGGTCGGCTCGGGGGGTGATCGATTGGTCATCCTCGTGTCGCACGTCGAGCAGATGCACGAGCTGCTGGAGGACCTGATCGTGCTGGACAAGGACGAGCACGCAGGCACCACGCGCATCCTCGCGGGTGCGGTCGCGCCCGCGTCCCCCGCGTAGGGGACGACGTTCGACGGGGGTCCGGCCGCGTGGACTAAGGCCGGAGACCACTGAAGCTCTTGCCGCGCCCTGCCGATAACCACTCACGGAGACCAGCTCGAACCGGCCGGAGGTGGGCCGCGGAGAGAACGGACAGGGTGGAGCGAGGGGCACGAGGATGATCGCTTCGTTGAAAAACTACAGTCGGATCGCCCGCTTGCTGCTGGGGGTGCTGGGCGCGCTGCTCATCGTCGGGATCATCGGCTCGCTGCTCATGGGCGTGCGCGCCAAGCGGACCGCCGAGGAAATGGTCGTGTCGCAGGCGCGGTCGATCGCGGACAGTTCACTGTCCCTGGTGTTCGAGCCGAGCGATCTCACCGCCCCGGTCGGCTCGACCCGCGCCGCCGAGCTCACGGAGCAGATCCAGGGCGTGGTCGTCGACCCGAGCGACTTCGACCAGGTCACCGTGTACTCGCCCGAGGGGACCATCCTCTACTCCACCGAGGAAGGGCGGATCGGCAACGAGCTGCCCGGCGAAAAGGACCACATCAAGGAAGCGCTGAAGGACGACCCACAGGTCACCACCTTCCAAGGCGAAGTTTCGATCATGCTGCCCCTCCGGTTCCGCTCCGGTGTGGGGAGCCCGGCGGTCGTCGAGCTGACGCGCCCGGACACGCCCATCGCCACCGCGCCAGGTCCGTGGAACACGAACGCAGTGTTCTTGTTCGCGATGCTCGTGGTGTTGGGTCTGGCCGTGTTCGGCGTCGCGCGACTCCTCTCGGTGGTGGCGAACACCCCCGAGCGTGCCGCCGAGCTCCCCCGTCCCGCCCAGCCCCAGGAGCGGCCCGTCCGCGCCGCATCGCCGCAGCCGGGGCTGCGCGAAGAGGGTGAGGCCCGTCGCAAGGCCGAAGCGCGGGCGACCGCGGCCGAGGAGCGTCTCGGCCTGCTGCAGGATCAGTACCGCAAGGCGCTGGAGGAGCTGCAGGACTTCCGCGAGCTGGCCCGCGAGCCGCGCACCACGGCGGCAGATCCCGAGCTGGAGGAGCGCGCGCTCCACGCGGAGGGACAGCTGCGCACCCTCGAGGCGCAGCTCGACACCTTGCAGACGGAGCGCGCCCGGCTCGGCGAGCAGCTGCAGGACGCCCTGCGCGCGCCGGTGACCGTGGACGACGGTCGCGTCGCCACGCTCGAGGACGAAGCCGAGAGCCTCCGGCGTGAGCTCGACCGCACGCGGGCGCAGCTCACCGACGCGCTCCTGCGCGACGATCGCGTGGCGGGCGCGGGCGACGAGGAGCTTCGTGCCGAACTGGACACGACCCACATCGAGCTGCTCCGGGCAAAGGACGACCTGAGCGCGGCCGGCATGCTGGAGGAGCGTGCCCGCCGTGAGCTGGACGACGCTCGCACCGAGCTGCGCGCACTCCGCAACGAGGAACAGCGTGCGGCGATGCTCGAGGACGAGCTCCGATCGACGAAGGCCGAACTGGAGAGCCGCCACGCGTCGTTCCAGGCCGAGCTCGTCGAGCGCGAGTCCGATTTCGAGGAGAAGGTGCGCGACACGCGCGAATCGTTCCAGCGCCAGATCGCCGAGATGCAGACCTCCTACGAGGCGCAGCTGCATCAGGCCGAAGCCGGGCTCGCGGATCGCATCGTCGAAGCGGAGGCGACCGCCCGGCGGGCGGCCGCGGAGCTCGAGACGGTGCGCGTCGACCTCGACGGCGCACGCGAAGAGGCCGAGGCCGCACGCAGTGAGGCGGCGTCCCGAGAGCAGCGCGTGCTCCAGGGTCACGACGAGCTGCAGGCGGCGCGTCAACAGATCAAGACGCTCGAGCGGGAGATCAAGGAGCGCTCCGCGGCCGTGACGCAGGCGCACAAGGAGGCAGACGAGGTGCGGCGCTCGCTGCTGGCCGCACAGGCAGACCTGTCGCGCACCGACGGCGCGGTCGACGAGGTCCACACCGAGCTCGAACAGGAGCGCCAGCGGGCCGAGGCCGCCGACCAGGCGGCGATCGCCGCCGCGCGGGAGCGCGACGCGCTCCAGGAGCGCGTCGACAAGCTCATCCGGCAGTTGGACGACGCGGCCGCCGACAACCAGGAGGTCAACCGGCGTCTGCAGGACTACGAGGCGAGGCGTCAGCTGGAGCTCGCCGACGATCCCGGGCGCACGCAGATCGACGAGCTCCTGCGCGTCACGCAGGAGCGTCTGGCGGGCCAGACGGAGAAGCTCATCGCGACCGAGGATCGGGTCAAGGAACTCGAATCCGGTCTCACGGCCGCCGCGGAGCGCGCGGACCTCGCGGAAGCCGAGAACCGTACGCACCAGATGTCGGAGGCGCTGCGAGAGATGCGCGAGCACGACGTGGCCACCACACGCGATGCGACGACGCAGCGAGAGATCTCCGCAGCGACGTCGGCGGCGATCGAGGCCGGCGCCCTGGAGGACCGCCGGGCGACGTCACCGCTGCTCAAGGAGCTGTCGATGGATGCCAAGAAGTCGCTCGCCAAGATCGACGCCATCACGAAGCTCATGAAGCACAAGAAGGATCCGAAGGATCAGGCGCAGCTGATGAAGCAGCTCGCCACGTTCACGCGACGCCTCGACCACACGGTCGGCGACATCGCGGACGCCGAGAACCTGAGCAACGGGACGGTGGAGCTCGCGATCAAGCGCACCGACATGGAGGCGCTCATCAACCGCGTCGTCGAAGAGTCGGGGGCCGACGCGGACAACGACATCCGTGTCGTTGCCGACGCCCTGAAGCTGCGGATCGACGCCTCGCGAACGGAACAGATCATGTCCGGCCTCCTGCGCACCGCCAGCGAGCGAACCCAGAACGGCAAGACGATCGTGGTCCGCCTGCAGCACGTCGACGCCGGCGCGATCATCTCGGTCGAAGACCCCGGGGAGGCCTCGGACGCCGCGATCTCACCGGTCGTGCGCCGGTTCGCGGAGATCCAGGGTGGTTGGATCAAGGCAGAGGCCCTCGACGGTGGCGGCGCCGCGTTCCGCGTGTTCCTGCCCGACGGGGCCGGTACCGGCGGCACCGCGCCCGCGCTCCAGATCACGGTCGACGAGCCCGAGGCCGCGGCCGAGCCGGACGGAGAGGTCTGGGAGGCCGAGGCCGCGCATCAGACGCTGGCGGCCGAACTCCGTCGCGTGGCGCTCCAGGGCGACCAGAAGCGGTAAGCCGCCGGGTCGCGATCAGACGCGGCGCAGGACCAGCGCGTCGCCCTGCCCGCCGCCGCCGCAGATCGCGGCGCCGCCCAGCTCGGCGTCACGTCGCTGCATCTCGAACGCGGTCGTGAGGACGATCCGAGCGCCGCTCGCGCCGATCGGATGGCCCAGGGCGACGGCGCCACCGTTCGGGTTCACGAGCGCTTCGTCCACATCGAGCATGCGCGCCGTGTGCACGGCGACACCGGCGAAGGCCTCGTTGACCTCGAGCACCCCGAGATCCGCCGCGCCGACGCCCACCTTCTTGAGCGCCCGATCCATCGCGAGCGCCGGGACGGTGTGCAGCGAGGGGAAGCGATCGGCCGACATGCCGTACGCCTCGATCCGCGCGAGCGGGACCAGTCCGAGGCGACGGACGGCGTCTTCGCCGGCGACGACCACCGCGCAGGCTCCGTCGCTGATCTGCGAGGCGTTGCCCGCCGTGACCGTGCCCTCGGCCGTGAACGCCGGTGGGAGGCCCGCCAGCGCCGTGACGGTCGTGTCGGCCCGGATGCCCTCGTCGCGCGCGAGCACGACGGGCTCCCCCTTGCGCTGCGGCACGGACACGGGCACCACTTCGCGATCGAAGCGTCCCTCGTCCCACGCGGCCGCCGCACGGAGGTGCGACCGGGCGGCCCACGCATCCTGCGCGGGTCGATCGACGCCGTACTCGCGGTTCATCTCGTCGGTGCCGACCCCCATGTGCTGGTCGTCGAACGCGCACCAGAGGCCGTCGTGGATCATCACGTCCAGCATCGGCGTGTGGCCGAGACGCTGCGCCATCGCGCGCCCTCGGCAACACGAAGGGCGCGTTCGACATCGACTCCATCCCGCCGGCGACCGCGACCTCGATCTCGCCGGCGCGGATCATCTGATCGGCCATGGCGATCGCCGCCATGCCCGACGGACAGACCTTGTTGATCGTGATCGCCGGGACGTCGATCGGGATGCCGGCGGCCACCGCCGCCTGGCGCGCCGTGATCTGACCCTGCCCGGCCTGCAGGACGTGGCCCATGATCGTGTACTCGACCGCATCGGGGGCGAGCCCGGCCCGTTCGAGGGCGGCACGGATCGCGACCGCGCCGAGCTCCACCGCGCGCAGACCCGCCAGCCCGCCTTGGAACCGTCCGATCGGCGTCCGCACGCCCGTCACGAGGTAGGAACGCGTCATGGAAGCGAGTCTACGGCCGGCCGGGCCGATGTGAGGAACGACCCTCAGGGCCGGTTGGCGATCGCCTTCTCGATGACCTCGAGGATGTCGTCGCGCACCAGCTCGTCGCGATCGAGGAGCGCGGCGACCAGCGCGGCGTGGATGTCGCGGTTCTCGGCCAGGATGGCCGCGACCCGCGCGCGTTGCGCCTCGAGGATGTCCTCGACCTTCTGCTTGGTCTCGGTGTTGGCCAGGATCTTGCCGACCAGGTTCGAGCGCGACAGCGGACCGTCGGCGACCGCCTCGTAGCTGATCAGCGAGCCGGCCATGCCGAACGACCCGACCATCTGGGCGGCCAGCTGGGTGGCGTGCGCCAGGTCGGCGCCGGGGCCGGTGCCGGACTCACCCAGGCACATCTCCTCCGCCGCGAGGCCGCCGAGCGCGATCGCGATGCCGTTCTCCAGCTCGGACTTCGTGCGGGTGAGCCGCTCTTCCTCGTCGCTGTGGGCGAGCATGCCGAGCGACCCGCGGCGCTTGATGATCGACAGGATCTCGAGCCGCCGCCCGGTGCCGGCGAGGTAGGCGACCGTCGCGTGCCCGGCCTCGTGCGTCGCCACGGCCTCGCGATCGAAGTCGGTGTAGGAGGTCGTCTGCTTCAAGCCGACCTCGTCGTTGAACTTGGCCTCCATGATGTCGTGCAGGCTCATCGCGCGGCGCCCGTCGCGCAGCGACAGCAGCAACGCCTCGTCGAAGAGGTGCTCGATCATCACCGGGGTGTAGGCGAACGTCTCCGCCGCGATGCGGTCGCGGGCCTGGTCTTCGTCGAGCACCTCGTCGTGGGCCTTGCGTCCCATGAAGAAGTCGATCAGGTCGCGGCGCTCCTGGCGCGTCGGCACGTCGAAGTACAGCCGGCGGTCGAACCGTCCGGGCCGCAGCAGCGCCGGGTCCAGCGAGTCGCCCCGGTTGGTCGCCGCGATCAACAGGATGTTCGAGTACTCCGACCGCATCGGCGTCATCTGCCAGGTCTCGGGCATGTAGCCGTTCACCCACGAGATGATCTTGGCCTTGATCCGTCGGCCGAGCGGCGGCTGGTCGAACGACTGCATCTGGATCAGCAGCTCGTTGACCATGTTCCCCGAATCCCCGCCGCCCATGAACGCCGAGGTGGTCCGGGCAAGGCTCGTCGGGGCCGGCTCGGACGCCGACACTCCCCCGCGAGCCCCCGCCACCGCGTCGATCTCCTCGATGAAGCCGATCGCGCCCCCTTCCTTGCGCGCCGCCTTCCGAAGCTTGCGGAAGAACGAACGGATCCGGAACGCCGACATGCCCTGCCACATGGACTGGAACGCCGGTGCCGGGATGAACAGGAACGGCACGCCCGCCTGCTTGGCCATGGCCTTCGCGAGGAACGTCTTGCCCGTCCCGGGCGGACCCTCGAACAGGATGCCGCGCCGCGGTGTCCCGCCGAGCTCCTCCTTGAACGTCGCGTAGCCGAGGAAGGCGTCGATCGAGCGGATCACCTCGTCGACCTGATTGTCGAGCCCCTTGATCTCGGTCAACGCCGTCTCGACCTGCTCGGGATACACCGTGATGTGCGGCGAGCGGCCGTTGAGCAACATCACCAGCGGCATGCCGACGATCGCGATCAGCATCACGAGTGGCGGGATGAAGAAGATGGCCTCGGGACCGAAGTGCGGCAAGCCCAGCGCGAAGCCGGAGGCCCACAGGCGGTAGAGCAGGAAATCGATCAGCCCGACGATGACGATGGCGCGGAACAGCTTCTTCGTGCGGGCGCGCTCCCGAAGGTGGAAGACGTCGGCACGGCCCCTTCGCACCAGCTGGGATCCCTCCAACAACGCGGTGTGGCTGGCTGGCTCCTTGTCGCGCACGCGAGGCTCCTTGGCGTTCGGCCGATCGCTCGGGTGGTCCGGGAGGGTCACGCTACATCGGACGGCCTCACCCACGCATCCGCCATCCGGCGGGTGTCGAGATGACGAACGGCAGGGACCGACGGTCGTCGTTCGCCGGTACCGGTTGGCGGGCAATGGGTCCGGCCTTCCGGCCGACCGGCGTGCGCGCCTGCGGTAGGCTCCGCCACCGATGGCTCGCACGAAGACACCGCCGATCGCGACCGACGATCGCGTCGTGATCGGGGGCCTGTTGCGCGACCTCCGCCGGGCGGCCGGCTATCGATCGGTCGACGCTGCGGCCGGCACCAGACGATGCCCCGCCTCGCGACAAACCATCTATCAGTACGAACGGGGGGCCATGACCCCGTCGCTCGCGCAGTTCCTCGAGCTCGTGCGGTTCTTCGTGCTGGAGGCCCCGCCCGGCGACGAGGCCAAGCCGCAGGCGGACCTCCGAGCCCAGGGCGTCGCCGCGGTGACGCGGGCGCTGGAGCTTTCCGCCTATCACCTGGTCGCGGCGCGCGCGCTGGTCGCGCAGATGCAGCCCGGGACAGGGTCGCGTCGATGATCCGCCTGACCGACATCGACCACGTCGGGATCGCGGTCGCGGACCTCGAGGCGTCGGTCGCCGACTACGAGCGGCTGCTCGGGGTCGCGCCCACCCATCGCGAGCGGGTCGAGGACCAGGGCGTCGAGGAGGTCCTGTTTGCCGTCGGCTCCTCCTATATCCAGCTGCTGGGTGCGCTCGGCCCCGACACGCCGGTCGGACGCGCGCTCGCGACCCGCGGACCCGGCGTGCACCACGTCGCGTACCGCGTCGACGACATCGCCGCGGCGCTGGACCATCTGCGCGCCGAGGGCGCCCGGCTGATCGACGACGCGCCGCGGCCGGGATCGCGCAACACGTCGATCGCCTTCGTCCATCCGAGGGCGACCGGCGGTGTGCTGGTGGAGCTCGTCCAGGAACGCTAGACCGGTGCGCCGGTGAGCCCGGGTGTCGCCGCGTTCACGAGGCAGCTCACGTTGCCTTCGGGGAGTTTCCCGTCGGCCATCAGCTGGTGGGCCAGTGGGATCTCGGGATAGGCGTACGTGTGGCCGAGCGTCGTCACGATCTTGCCCTCGCGCAGGAGTTCATTGAACGCGATCGCCTGTTCGTCGTTCATCAGGTGCGAGCCCTGGTAGCGCTTCTGCATGAACCAGAGGTACCGCACATCGATCATCGTGTCGTAGCCCGTGGTGCCCGCGCAGATCACGATCATCCCGCCGCGATCGCACACGAAGTTCGAGGTCGGGATCGTGTCCTGGCCGGGATGTTCGAACACGATGCGCGGGCTCGCCTTCTCGCCGAGGGCCTCCCAGAACGCCTTGCCGAACGCCTTCGCGCCGTCGAACCAGCCCTTCCACTCGGGGCTGTCCCACGCCGGTGGCACGCCCCAGTGGTCGAACGTCTTCCGGTTGATGAAGCCGACCGCGCCCAGGGTCTTGCAGTACTCGCCCTTCTCGTCGGAGCTCACGACGGCGACCGCCCGGCCGCCCGCGTTCGCAACCAGCTGGATCGCGAGCGAGCCCAGCCCGCCCGAGCCGCCCCAGACCAGGACCGGATCGCCGGGCTGCACGGTGTTGGGCGCCCAGCCGAAGAGCATCCGGTAGGCGGTGCCGCCGGTCAGGGTGGGCGCCGCGGCTTCCTCCCAGGTCAGGTGGTCGGCCTTGGGCAGGCACTGGTGATCCTGCACCTTCGTGAACTGGGCCATCGAGCCCCAGCACGAGTCGTAGCCCCACACCCGGAACGTGCCCGCCAGGCCGGGATCCCGTCCCGCCTTGACCCAGGGGTCATCCAGATCCCACTGGCCCGGATGCACCACGACGTGATCGCCGACATCGACGTTCGTGACGTCGCTGCCGACCGCGTAGACGATGCCGCTGGCGTCGGACCCGACGATGTGGAAGTCGGTCGGCTCGCCCCAACGCGCCTGCGACTTCGTCACGTCGACCGGGATCCCGCGCGCCGCCCAGACGTTGTTGAAGTTCACGCCCGCCGCCATCGTCGCGACGAGGACATCCCGCGGCCCGAGCTCGGGGACGTCGATCACCTCGTCCCGGATCGCCTCGGCCGGCTCGCCGAACGCATCCGGGCGCACCGTCATCGCGTGCATCTGCGCGGGCACCTCCCCGATCGGGGGCAGCTCGCCGATGTCGAACAGATCCTTTGCCACGGTTCTCACCCTTTTCGCCGTCGAGCGGATGCAGCACCCTAGCAAGCGCTCTCCGGCACCGGCTCGCCGGGCGGGACGGCCTGACCTAGGGTGCCGCGCATGGGCGCACTCCACCTCCAGGGGACCATCTTGCCGGCGGGTGTGCCCCGGGATCTGTTCATCGCGGACGGGCGCATCACCTTCGAGGACGTCGAGGACGCGGTCACGATCTCCGAGGGCGGCTGGATCACACCCGGCCTCGTCGACGCGCACGCCCATCTGGCGATGGCGAGTCCCGGATCGCCCGCCACGATCGAGGAGGCCGTGCGCGCGAGCGCGGCGGCGCAGCTTGCCGCCGGCGTGCTCCTCGTCCGCGAGCCCGGCAGCCCTGCCGGGCACGCCGCGGACGACCTCGGCGCGGGTTTGCCACGCACCATCACCGCAGGGCACTTCCTGGCGCCGCCCGGGCGCTACTTCCCGGGGCTGGCACGCGAGGTCGATGAGGCGTCGCTGCCCGCGGCCGCCGCCGAGGAGGCGCGCAGCGGCGGCTGGGTCAAGATCGTGGGCGACTTCCTCGACGACGGAGGGGCGGGTGACGCCCAATTGGTCACAGGCTGCCCTGGCCGATGCCGCGGCCGCGGCGCACGAGGCCGGCGCGCGGATCACGATGCACGCCACGATCCCTGCCTCGATCGAGGGAGCCATCGAGGCCGGGTTCGATGCGATCGAGCACGGCCACGGCGCCACGATCGGACCACCTGCGGGCGATGGCGGCCGCCGGGATGGCACTCGTGCCGACCCTGCTGATCGGCGACTACATCCGGCAGCTGACGACCGAGTTGCCGCTTCATCCGGAGGACCGCGCGACCTGGCTGCGTGAGGTCGATGCGCACTTGGGCGTTGCCCTCGCCGCGCACGACGCGGGCGTCGCCGTCTATGCCGGCACCGACGCCGGCGCGGTCGACGCACGGGCTGGTCGCCTCGGAGATCGCGCTGTTGCGCGACGCGGGGCTGCCGGCAGCCGCGGCGCTCGCCGCGGGCTCATGGGCCGCCCGCACGTGGCTCGGCCTGCCCGGCCTCGAGGAAGGCGCGCCCGCCGACCTGGTCGTGTTCCCGACGACCCGCGTGAGGATCCCGAGGTGCTGCGCCATCCGTCGCTGATCGTGCTGCGCGGCACGATGCGGGGAGGCTCCTAGCCGTGGAGATCGTCGAGCTCACCCGGCTCCGCTGGTCGAAGATCGCCTCGTACGTTGCGGCGTACGAGGCCCCCGGCGGCTGGGCCGCGCAGGTCGCCCACGGGATGGGGAACGCCGATGTCCGCGTCCTGCGGATCGAACCCGGCGGCTCGATCGGCGCGCACGAAACGGGATCGAGTCAGCTCTTCATCCCGGTGGAAGGTGCGGGGTGGGTGCAGGAAGGCGAAGGGCCGCGCCTCCCCGTCGCGGTTGGCCAGGCCGCCTACTTCGCGCAAGGGGTTTTGCACGCCAAAGGGAGCGACGTCGGGATGATCGCGGTGATGGTCCAGGTGGACGATCTCGCCCTCGGCGGCGAGCTCTAGCTTTCGCGTCCGATCGATCCGTTCCGGCGCCATCCCTCGATCAGGCAGGTTTCGGCGCGACGACGTCGCCGGTCATTCGCATCGGAGCAGGAAGCGTCGGGGTCCGCGGACGGACACACGTCGGCGCGTGGGCACCAGCTGCACCACCGTCCGGGGGTGAGCACGGGCTCGCGACCCGCGCGCAACGACGAGGCCGCCCGCGCCGTGGCGATCACGCGGTCGGCCGCGTGGAACAACAGTTCCTCGTGCACGTCCTCCGCCTGCCAGGTCCCCCCTTCGAGGAAGAACGAGGCGACGCGATAGGGCGGTACGCCGAAACGAAGCGTGTGCAACAACGCGTACGCCCGGTTGTCCTCGGCGTGCTCGGGGTAGGCACCGCCGGTCTTGAGGTCGATCAGCAGCCGCTGCGCCCGCATCGGCTGTGTCGCGTCGGGGCGTCCGAGCACCAGGTCGACCTTGCCCGACACGACGAGCGAGCCGCCGAGCAGCTCGGCCCGCATCGACAGCTCGGCGATCGGCGAAAGGTCGCGACGGAGCTCGCGCAGCGGTGGGAACGAGCCTTCGAACAGCGTCGTGCGGCGGGCGACCTCCATCAGCAGGTCGTCCTGCTCGGGACCGCTCAGCTCGCGCCAATACTCGGCGAAACGCTCCTCCCGGTCGGCCGTGCGCGTGGCGGCCATGAGCGCGGCCGCGTGCGGATCCAGCGGTTCACGCGCGCCGACGACCGCCTCGATCGCGCGGTGCTGCACGACGCCCACCGCGGTGGCGGCGTTGTGCGCGAAGGGCGGACCCTCGCCGGAGAGCTTGGACCAGAACATGCCCTCACACTTGCCGAGGTCGTTCAGGCGCTCCTTGCCGAGCCACAGCACCTCGGTCAGCTCGAGCCCGCGGGCGGCCTCCTCGATCCGGTCGCGCAGCCGCTGGGCCAGGTCGGCGGCGAAGACCGGCCGCTCGGTGCCGATCAGCTGCTCGAGCGTGCGCCGCTGCGGGTCGGTCAACTCCATGCCAGCATGCTAGGCGGACCCACCGACATGCCCGAGAGCCCCGACGACATCCTGCGCGCCCTCGCCGACCCCGAGCGGTTGGCGATCGCCGGTCTGCTCGCGCGCGGCGCGCGGACGGCAGACGACCTGGCGGCGGAGCTCGAGCTGGCGCCCAAGCGGGTGCGGACCCACCTCGGGAAGCTGACCGCCGCCGGCATCGCGCGGGTCGATGAGGACCGGCGGACCTACCGCCTCGATCCCGAGACCTTGCGGCGCGCGGCCGAGCTGGTCGGGCCGCCACGCGAGGCGGGCCTCGCGCTCGGCGCCGCCACCGACGACGAGGAGCATGTGCTTCGCACGTTCTTCCGCAACGGCCGCCTGACGGAGGTCCCCATGAAGCAGACGAAGCGGCGGATCGTGCTCGAGCGGATCGCCCTGGAATTCGAGCCGGGTCGTCGCTACGACGAGCAGGAGGTGAACGTGATCGTCGGTGCGTTCTTCAACGATCACGCGGCCCTTCGTCGCTACCTCGTCGACGAGGGGTTCCTCGATCGCGATCACGGCGTGTACTGGCGCTCCGGGGGCAGGGTCGACGACGGCTGAGCCCGCCTGCTAGCGTCGAAGCCCGTGCGAACCCGCATCCTCAGCGCCGCCTTGGTGCTCGCGCTGGCGACGGCGATCTTCGTCGCTCCCCCCGTTTCGGCCAATCGTGGCGTCGGGCCGTGCGATGCCGAGCGCGCCGCAGACGAGACGATCCAGCACTTCATGAAGCGAAAGATCCGTTGCGCGGTCGACCTCTTCGGTCCGGTGCCGGGCGACGCCGAGCGAGCGATCTGCATCGCGAAGCGCGAGAGCGGGCTGATCCCGACGACGGAGTCCCCCACCGGCATGTACCTCGGACTGTTCCAACATTCCGCGAAGATGTGGCCCGATCGCTACGTGCAATGGACCGACCCCGTCTGGCAGCTGTCGGACAAGGCGACCAACGGCCGCACGAACGCGATCGTCACGATCCGCATGGTGCACGCCGCCGGCACCTGGAAGACCGCCGGCTGGCCACCCAACGGCTGCTGAAGCCGGGTGGAGGCCCGGGGCCGCTCCTGCCTCTAGACTCAGCCCATGGCCAAGACCCAGAAGCCCCCTGCCGTGCAGGAACGCACCGTCGAGGACCGCATCGAGGAGCTCCGGCGTCGCCGTGAGGCCGCACGAACGCCCGGCGGCGAGGGTGCGGCGGAGAAGCAACACGACAAGGGCAAGCTGACCGCCCACGAGCGGCTGGACATCCTCATGGACGCGGGCTCGTTCGTGGAGACCGACCCCTTCGCCGTGCATCGGGCCCATGACTTCGGGATGGCCGACAAGCGCCCACCGGGTGACGGCATCGTCACCGGGTACGGCACGATCGACGGCCGCAAGGTGTTCGTCGCGTCGCAGGACTTCACGGTGTTCGGTGGCTCGATGGGCGAGGTGCACGCACAGAAGGTGTGCAAGGTGATGGACCTGGCGCTGCAGACCGGCGCGCCGTTCATCCAGATCAACGATTCGGGCGGCGCGCGGATCCAGGAGGGCGCCGCGTCGCTCGCCGGCTACGGATACATCTTCGAACGCAACGTGCGCGCCTCGGGCGTGATCCCGCAGATCAGCGTGATCATGGGCCCCTGCGCCGGCGGCGCCGTCTACTCCCCCGCGATCACGGACTTCACCTTCATGGTGAAGGAGACCTCGCACATGTTCATCACCGGCCCCGACGTGATCAAGACGGTGACCGGCGAGGACGTGACGATGGAGGCGCTCGGCGGCGCGATGACGCACGCGACGCAATCCGGCGTCGCCTCGTTCATCGGGGAGGACGACGAGGACGTGCTGATGCGGGTGCGCTACCTGCTGTCGTTCCTGCCGTCGAACAACCTCGAGGATCCGCCGGCGTACGCATCGACCGACGACCCCGAGCGCGTGACCGAAGCGCTGACCCACCTGATCCCCGACCGCGCCGCCGAGCCCTACGACATGCACGAGGCGATCCGCTACGTCGTGGACGACGGCGAGTTCCTCGAGGTCTTCCCGCTGTGGGCGGCCAACATCGTGACCGGCTTCGCGCGGCTCGACGGGCGCAGCGTCGGCGTGATCGCGAACCAGCCGAAGGTGCTCGCCGGCACGCTCGACATCGACGCGAGCGAGAAGGCGTCGCGGTTCGTGCGGTTCTGCGACGCCTTCAACATCCCGATCCTGACCTTCGTCGACGTGCCCGGGTTCCTGCCGGGCACGACCCAGGAGTACAACGGGATCATCCGCCACGGCGCGAAGCTCCTGTACGCCTACGCCGAGGCGACGGTGCCGCGGATGACGGTGATCCTGCGGAAGGCCTACGGGGGCGCGTACCTGGTCATGAACTCGAAGCACCTGCGCGCCGACGTCTCGTTCGCGTGGCCCACCGCCGAGATCGCCGTGATGGGCGCCGATGGCGCCGTCAACATCGTGTTCCGCAAGGAGATCGAGAAGGCCGACGATCCCGCAACGCGGCGCGCCGATCTGATCACCGAGTATCGCGACAAGTTCTCGACGCCGTACGCGGCGGCGGAGCGGGGGTTCATCGACGACGTGATCGAGCCCGCCGAGACGCGTCCGAGGCTGATCAAGGCGCTGCGCATGCTCTCGACGAAGCGCGAGTCGATCCCCGCCCGCAAGCACGGCAACATCCCGCTGTAAGGAGCGATCGTGTTCGAGACCGACGACGGCAGGAAGATCGACATCCCGGCCGGCCTGACCCCCGAGCAGGAACGCGCGATCGTGATGGCGCTCGAGCGGTATTTCGTCGCCGAGAACCCGAAGCCCGCGCCGTGGGTGCTGCAGGGCCGGATCGAGGCGACCGGGTACGGCGCCCTGCAGGTGCGGCGGTTCGCGCGGGAGCCATGGCACGGGCAGTGGGTGGAGTTCGCGCGCAAGGGCGTGCCCCCGCAGCACGGCCGCAGCGACGTCCAGTGAGCGCGACGGTCACGTCGGGGACGGCGACCCGCGCCGAGGCGCTCACCATCTTCGAGACGGCGGGCTGTTCGGCGCCGCGCCCGTGGGGCAACGGACCCGGGGAGACGTACGGATGGCACGAGCACGAGCGGGACAAGGTGCTGTTCTGTCTCGAGGGATCGATCGTGTTCCACACGGATGACGGCGACGTTGCGCTGACGGCGGGCGACCGGCTCGATCTGCCGGCGGGCACGCGACACGCGGCGACCGTCGGCCCGGCGGGGTGTGCCTGCCTCGAGGCCTGGGGCCCATGAGGGTCGCGCCTGCACACCGATCAGCTCTGGTTCTCGGCGCCGGGCGGCATCGGGACCTACGTGCGGGAACTCTCGAGCGCCCTGCGGGCGCTCGAGGACGCGCCCGACCTGGTGACGTTCCAGGTCGGTGCCGGCGACGGGTCGGCCGACGAGGTGGTGACCGGGTCGATCCGGTCGATCTACCCGCGCTGGGACGTGACCGGGCGTCCGGCGCTGCCCTTCGGCTGCGATGTGGTGCATGCGACGAACCATGCCGCGATCCCACCCGCCGCCGGCGGCACGGCGCTCGTCGCCACCGTGCACGACCTCGCGTTCGACGTCTTCCCCGAGGCGTTCGCACCGACGTGGCGGTGGTTGTACCGAGCCGGCGTGCGCGCGGCGGCGCGGCGTGCCGACCTGATCCTCGTCCCGTCGCTCGCGACCGCCGACGACCTCGAGGATCGACACGGCGTCGAGCCCGAACGGATCCGGGTGACGCCGCTCGCGGCGTCACTGCCGACGACCGCCCTCGACGTCGACGAGGTGCTGGGTCGCCTCGGCATCACGCGCCCCTACGTGCTGTGCCCCGCCACGCTCGAGTCTCGGAAGAACCAGGTCCGGCTGATCCGCGCCTACCGACAGATCGTGCCCGATGCGCCGCACGCGCTCGTGCTCACCGGTCCCGACGGGTGGGGCGCGGACGCCATCACCGCCGAGATCGACCGTCCGGGCCCGGGCACGATCGTGCGGACCGGGTTGCTGTCCCCCGAGGACCTCGACGCCGTGTACCGCGGCGCGGACGCGGTCGCCTACGTCTCCTCCTACGAAGGGTTCGGGCTCCCCCTCCTCGAGGCCATGCAGCGGGGCGTCGCGGTGCTCGGGTCGAGCACGCCCGCGGTGGCCGAGACGGCGGGCGACGCGGCGCTGTTGGTCGATCCGGCCGATGTCGCCGCGATCGCGGAGGGGCTCGCACGTCTGCTGACCGACCGCGGCGTTCCATGACGACCTCGTGGAGAAGGGGCGCGTGCGGGCCGCCGGGTATTCCTGGAAGGCGACCGCGCGCGCTACCCTCGACGCCTATCGCGACGCCGTCGCGGCCGCCCGCCCATGAAGATCTCGCTGATCGCCACCGTGTTGAACGCCGAGGAGCACATCGGCGCGTTCCTCGCGTCCATCGCCGCGCAGACGCGTCACGCCCGACGAGATCGTGATCGTCGACGGTGGTTCCACGGACGGCACGGTGGCGGCGCTTCGCGCCGCGGACGGCCTCACCCTGCTCGAGGAGCCCGGCGCCAACATCTCGCGGGGCCGCAACCTCGCGATCGCGCACGCCGCCCACGATGTGGTCGCGGTCGCCGACGCGGACTGCGTCTACGGTCCCGGCTGGCTGGCGGCGCTCGTCGCGCCGATCGAGGACGGCGCCGACGTCTCGATGGGCTGGACGGAGCCGATCGTGGACTCGGTGCTTGCCGCGTGCGTGTCGTCGCTCGGCCTGCCGCTGTCCCCCGACGAGGTCGACCCGGCCACGTTCATGCCGAGCGCACGCAGCGTCGCGTACCGGCGAGACGCGCTCGAGGCCGTCGGCGGCTACCCCGAGTGGCTCGCGATCGGCGAGGACATGTGGGTGAACCACCGATGGCGCGAGCGGCCCTTCGACCTGCGCTTCGCACCCGAGGCGGTCGCGGGGTGGCGCCCGCGTGCGTCGCTCGGTGCGATCTGGACGCAGTACGCGAAGTACGCGCGCGGGGACGCGCAGGCCGGCATGTATCCCGAGCGGCACGCGCTGCGCTTCGCCGTCTACGGCGGGCTCCTGGCGGCGCTCGCATCCCGTCGCACATGGCCGAAGCTGCTGGTGGCCGGTGGCGCCGTCTCCTACGCCCGGACGCCGGTGCGTCGTGCCCGGACGCGAGCCCCGGAGCGACGTGCGGCGGTCACGCTGCTTGTCCCGGCGCTCCTGCTCTTCACCGACATGGCGAAGATGTACGGCTACATGCTCGGGCTCGTCGACCGGCTCGGGGGCCGCGTTCAGCCGTCGTAGCGGTAGAAGCCCTCCCCGGTCTTGCGCCCGAGCTTGCCGTCGGCCACCAGCGTTCGCAGGAGCGGTGGCGCGTCGTAGCGCTCCTCGCCGAAGGCCTGGTGCAGCACCTCGCCGATGTGCAGGACGGTGTCGAGCCCGATCAGATCCGACAGCCGCAGCGGGCCCATCGGGTGGGCCAGGCCCAGCTGGATCGCCGTGTCGATGTCCTCGCGCGTCGCGAACCCACGCTCGTAGAGCCGGATCGCGTCGAACAGGTACGGGATCAGCAGCCGGTTGACGATGAAGCCGGCCTCGTCGCTGGATCGTACGCAGGTCTTGCCGAGCACATCGGTGCAGAACGACCGCGCCAACGAGAACGTGGCATCGCTGGTGGCCGCCGACGGGGTGAGCTCCACCAGCGACATCACCGGCACGGGATTGAAGAAGTGCATCCCGATCACGAGGGCGCCGCGCTCGGCGGCCGCTCCCAGCGTGGCGATCGGGATCGACGACGTGTTCGACGCGAGCACCACCTCGGGGCGGGTGATGGCCCCGAGCTGTTCGAAGATCCGTCGTTTCGCGTCGGGATCCTCGGTCGCGGCCTCGATCACCAGGTCGACCGCGGCGAGCGCATCGAGTTCGGTCGCGGCCTCGATCCGGCCGAGGGCCGCCGCGCGCTCGTCGTCGGCGAGCTTGCCGCGCGACACCGCTGACTGGAGCGACCGTTCGACGCGGGCTCGCCCGGCCGCGACCAGCTCGTCGGAACCCTCCACGAACGTGACCCGAAGCCCCGCGCGCGCGCAGACCTCCACGATGCCCGACCCCATGAGACCGCAGCCCACGACGCCGACGTGCCGAACATCCTGGGCCTCCACGCGTCACATCTCCCCGGTCCGGAAGGGGCGTACGATAACTGAGATGTCCCGCCGATCGAACGTCCGCCCCGCGACCGTGCTCGGCTTCGGGCTGGGCGGCGTGCTCGTGGGCCACGCGCTCACCTACCTCGTCCTGGTCCCCGACGCGCACGCCCGAGCGGCGGAGCTTTCGGCGACCGGCCATGCGTACCTCGGCGGGGCGAACGCGTTCGGGTTGGTCGCGGTGATCGCCGCGCTGTCGATCCTGTTCTTCCGGGGGCTCGCCGGCGCCGACGGGGGCGCTTCGCGCGTCTACGAGCGGCTGGCCGCGTTCCAACTGACCGCCTTCGCGGCGATGGAGATCCTCGAGCGACTCGGGTCCGGCGTCGGCGCCCGCCACCTCGTGCCCACCCTGGCGGTGGGTCTCCCGGTGCAGATCCTGGTGGCGGCGTTCGTCGCGCTGCTCGTGCGGCTCGTCGCGCGGGCGGCTGCCGCCGTGGCCGATCGGGGCAGCACGCGGAGCGCCCGCGTGGTCCTTCGGGGCGATCACGCTGATCGCCGGGCCCGGGACCGCGCCGGCGCTCGCCCCCGCCGGCGGTCCGCCGCCCGGCCGCGCTCCTCCGATCCCGTTCGTTCGTTGACGTCATCGCCGCCCTGGAGCGGCACCCGAACGACCGAAGGAGTGCATCGATGCGACGAACCCTGACCGCGCTCGCGGCGACTGCCGCGTTGACCATCGTGCCCGCAGCGCCCGCGTTGGCGCACGTCGAAGAGACCCAGGGCGATCTCACGATCGCCGTGGGCTTCGCCACCGAGCCCGCGTACGCCGGACAGCCCAACGCCGTCCAACTGTTGGTGTCCCGCAACGAGCAGCCGGTCACCGACCTCGCCCCGGGCGACCTGACGGCGGAGATCGTGTTCGGTGGGCAGACGACCACCGTGGCGGCGGACCCCGAGTTCGAGGTCGGCGAATGGGGCACCCCCGGTGACTATCGCGCGCCGTTCATCCCGACCCAGCCCGGCACCTACACGTTCCATGTGACCGGCTCCGTCGACGGCACCGACGTCGACTTCTCGACGACGTCGGGCCCGAAGACCTTCAGCGACGTGGTCGATCCGGCCGAGGCGATGTTCCCGCCGGTCGAGGCGCCATCGAGCGCGGACCTCGCGGCGAAGATCAGCGCCGAGGCGGCGCGCACCGACGAAGCCGTGGCCTCGGCGCAGAACGCCGCCGACACCGCCCGGAACGTGGCGATCGCGGCCGCGATCGTCGCCATCGTCGCCATCGGTCTCGCGATCGCGAGCCGCACGGGTCGGAGGGATCGGGCCGCGGGGTGACGCCGCTGCTCGCGCACGCGGCAGGGACCGACGAGACCCTCAGCCTGATCCTGCTGTTCGCCGGGATCTGGGTTGCCTGGATCGGCTGGTCCCGGCTGCGCGGCACGGGGTTCGATCGCATGCCCCGCTGGGGCGGCTGGGCCCTGTTCGGGGTCGCCCTCGCACTCGCCGTCGCGGCGACGACGGTTCCGCGCGCGCTCATCGGGCCCACCCCGACCTCGGCAACGGTGGGACCGCGCCCGGCATCGACCGCCAGCCTCCGCTTCCTCGCACCCCAGGACGGTTCGGTCGCATCCGGCGACGAGCTCACCGTGCGACTGGACCTCACCGGTGCCACCATCACCTCGGTGACCTCGACGACCGTCACGCCGGACACCGGCCACGTGCACCTGAGCCTGGACGGCACGCTGGTCTCGATGGTGGGGGGCGTCCTGCAGGTCGTGAACCTCCGCGGCGTCCCACCGGGAACGCACACGTTGACCGCGACGTTCGTCGCGGCCGACCACCTGCCGTTCGACCCACCGGTCACGGCCGAGGTCACCTTCGAGCGAGCGCCGGCATGAGGCGGTTGCGCGGCGCCATCGGCGCGCTCGTCGTGCTGGGATTCCTCCTCGTCGGCACGCCGGCCGCGCAGGCACATGCCGACCTGCTGTCGTCGGACCCCGCCGGCGGGTCGACGCTGGCGACCGCGCCGACCGAACTCCGCCTGACGTATTCGGAGGCGCCCGACCCGTCGCTGTCGGCGGTCGAGCTGCTGACCAGCGGTGCGAGCCCGGTGCCGACCGGTGCGCCACAGGTCGTCGACCGGACGACCCTCGTCGTGCCGATCACCGATCCGCTCCCCAAGGGCACGTACACGGTCACCTGGCGCGTCGTGTCGATCGACGACGGACACGTGACCGCGGGAGCGTTTGCGTTCGGTGTCGGGACGCCGCCCGGTGCGGTGAACGCGCCCGCCGCCTCGACCACATCGGGGCCGACGCCGCTCGCGGTCGCTTCCAAGGCCGCGCTGTACGCCGGGTTGATGCTGCTCGTCGCGATCGCCGTCGTCGCGATCGGCCTGTTCCACGACGCACCGGCGGCGCGGCGGCGGCTCGGCGTCGTCGCGGGCATCGTCGCCCTCCTCGGGGCGATCGGGTTCCTCGTGTCGCAGCAGCGTGCCATCGGTGTGCCGCTCGATACCTACCTGCGATCGTCCGCGGCTCGCACGACCATCTGGCTCGTGCTCGCAACGACGATCGCGGCGGTGTGCGCCGGGATCGCGACGCGGACCGTTCGCTGGGCGCCGTGGGCCGCCGGCATCGCGGCGGCGGTCGCGCTCGGGCTCCGGGCCCACGGCGGGCACGCGGCGGCGAGCGCCACGCCCGCGCTGGCCGAGACGATCCAGTGGATCCACATGCTCGCCGGCGCCTGCTGGGCCGGCGGACTGCTGCTGCTGGTCCTGCTGCTCCGCGAGCGCCGCGACGACCCTCCGGTCGACGCGGCGCGCCGCTACTCGACCATGGCGCTGAGCGCGATCGCGATCGTCGTGGCCAGCGGCATCATCCGGGCGGTCGCCGAGCTCGGCGGCCTGGGCGCGCTTCGAGACACCCTGCAGTCCTCCTACGGACGCACGCTGGCGATCAAGATCGCCGTCGTCCTCGCGGTGATCGCCCTCGGCGCCTACAACAGGACGCGCAGCGTCCGCCGGCTCGAGACGGACGCCCGTCCGCTCCGCCGGGTCGCGGGCGTGGAGCTCGTCGCCATCGCCGGGATCCTGGTGCTGACCGCCACCCTGACGAGCTTCGCCCCGCCCGCGGGCATCGCGCCGGCGTCCGCCGGTGCGCCGGCGAACACGGTCGTGATCACCGGCAGCGACTTCGCGACGACGATCGATGTGACCGTCTCCGTCACGCCCGCCCAGCCGGGTCCGAACCTGTTCCGTGCCGACGTCACGGCGTACGGCACCGACCAGACGGTCGGTGCCGATGCGGTGACGATCCGGCTGCGGTCGGTCACGAGACCGGAGCTCCCCGCCTCGACGCTCGCGCTGCGCCCCGATGGCGATCGCTGGGTCGCCCAGGCGCTCGACCCCTCGGTCGAGGGCACCTACCGCCTGTCGGTCCAGGTGCGAACCGGCGCATCGGTCACCGAGGTTCCGCTCACCCTGATCACCCGGTCATCGGGCACCATCACGACGGCTCCGGCGCCGGGCGGCGACACGGTGGCGGTCGCGACCTTTGACGGCGGGGTCCGGCTCGAGGCGACCAGCTCGGCCGCGTCTCCCACGCAGGTGCACGTCACCGCCTTCGCCGCAGATGGTTCCGAGCTTCCCCTGCGCGACCTGGTCATCGTTGCGAGCCCGGCGACCGGCGAGCCCGAACGCCTGGCGGTCGAGCGCTTCACCCCCGGGCATCTCGCCGCCACCGCGCCGCTTGCGGCCGGGACGTGGACCCTCGACGCCGTCGCGACCGCGCGCGACGGGCGGACGTTCCAATGCACGTGGCAGACGGTCGTCGCGGGGTAGCCGCTCAGCCGCAGATGTCGACGAGGATCGGGTACGGGTTCACGGCCGAGGTGCCGGGGATCACCGTGTAGCCGTAGTAGCTCGCGGGCCAGTTGTTGGGCACGGTGTTCGGGTGCCATTCGAAGTGGTCGTGCGGCGTGCCGATCGCATCGCCCGTATCCCCGACGTACCCGATGACGTCGCCGGCCTGCACCGGCCCGTCGGAGTTGGCCGAATAGTGGTCGAGATGGGCGTTGTACACGTAGCCGCTGTCGCCGTAGACGTATTCGGAGTTCCCACCGAGCGTGTTGTACGAACGCTTTGCGATCCCGTCGAACGGGGCGACGATCGGGGTCCCGTAGTTCGACACCATGTCGACGCCGGCGTGCAGGTGGAACCCACCCGCGTAGCGCGGCGCGCCGAACCCGTCGCCGAACACGCGAGGGCCATCGACCGGGCACACCTTGAGCGGGTTGACGAAGCCGGGGGGCAGCGACACCGCGGTGTGCGGCGGTGAGGACGCCGTCTGCTGCGCGAGCTGCTCCAGGTAGTCGGCGCGGGCGCTCTTCAGGTTCCGGTACTTCGAGATCGTGTCGGAGACCAATCGGGCGGCCGCGTCGCGCTGGGACTGGATGTAGGCCAGCGACGTCAGGATCTCGTCGCGGAGCGCGCGCACGGCGACGACCTTCTCGCGCTGTTGGGCGCGCAATTGCTCCAGGTTCTGCTCCTCGAGCTCAAGAGCTGCCTGCAGGTTCGCGACCTCTTGGGCGAGGTCGGCGTCGGACTGCGCGACGGCATCGACGTACTCGAGTCGATCCGAGAGGTCATCGAGCGACGTCGCGCCGAGCACGAGCTCGAGACCGGATCCGGGGCCCGACATGAAGGCCTGCACGGCGCGTTCGTTGAGCTGCTCGCGGATCCGATCGTATTGGGCCTGCGCCCTGGCGATCCGCGCCCTCGTGTCGGCGATCTGGTTGGCGATCTGCGCAAGCTCGCTCTCCGCCGCATCCACGCGGGCGACGGCAGCCGCCAGTTCCAGCTGCTTCGCATTGATCTGGGATTGGATCTCGTTCAGCCTGCTCTCGGCGTCGGCCGCCGCCTGGCGGGCCGATTGCACCTCGACTCGAGCTGGGCGCCGCGCCGGCGATAGGCACCGACAGCAGCAGCGCCGCGAACGCGACGCAGATGGCCAGCAGGCGCGGGCCGACGGGGAAGGATCGGTCCGATCTCGTCATGGGAAGGGCACTCACCGTACAGCCAACGGCAGAAACACCGCTCAGGTGAAGGGGATCAGCCTCGTACGACCCACGCCCGGATGCAACGACCTCGCCCGGCTAGCGGGGCTGGACGAGATCGGGCTCACGCAACGCCTGACGCCATCCATTGCGCTCCAGTGTGTCTCGTGCCTCGTCGATCCTACCGTCCCCGCCTGCGGCCTCGGGACCGAACAGACGTGCGACCCACCACACGGCCGCCGCCTGTGGATTGGCGAGCAGCGGCGGCGTGGACTCGACGGTGAGCGCCTCGAGCGACCGGTGCCGTGCCCCCTCGGGGTCGCCTTCGGCCAGCGCCGCCACCGCGTCCGCGATCGCGAGCACGCTCGCTCCCCCGGGCTCACCCTCGGCGATGCGTGCCAACGGATCGGCGAGCACCGCGCGGGCGCCCGCGACATCCCCCTGTGCGGCGAGGGTTCGGGCGAGCTCCGCGGCCGTCCAGGTGACGAGCGCCCGCTCTTTCAGATCGCGGCAGAGCACGAACGCCTCGCGAAGATCGAGCTCCGCCGCGTCGAGCCTGCCCGCCACGCGATGCGTGGCGCCTCGATCGCCGAGCACGCTGGCCAGCTCCCACCGTGCGCCCAGCTCGCGCAGGATCCGCACCGCCGCGTCGGCGTGATCGATCGCATCCTCGAGTCGCAGCAGACGCCGCGAGGAGGCGGCCACCACCTGATGGGCGATCGCCGCGGAGAACGGCTGCCCCGACGCCTCCGCGATCGCGAGGGCCTCGAGCCCGAGCGCAAGCGCGTCGGTCTCGTCGCCGCGGGGCGACGTCACGCTCGCGAGCCCGACGAGCGAACGCACCTCGGCCCAGGCGTCGGGGCGCGGCCCGGCGCGGATCACCTCGAGCGCCTCTCGGAACAACGCCTCGGCTTCGTCCAGACGCTGCCGCCAGAACGGGACCCAGCCCGCCATCAGCAGCGTGCGCGCCAGGACGAACGGGTCGCCCAGCCGGCGCGCGGCGTCGAGCGACCGAGCGAACAGGCTCGCGGCGAGATGATCGTCGCCCCGGATCGTCAAGGTGATGTCCGCCAGGAAACGTGCGGCGTGGGCGACGACACGATCGTCTCCCGCCGCCAGCGTCATCGCCCTGCGGAACCGTGTCTCGGCCTCGTCGAAGTCGCCCAGCCAGTAGCGCGCCTCGCCGAGCATGCCGACGATCCAGGCCTCCCGGACGCCCCACCCGTCCTCCGGCCCGGCGAGCGCCAGCGCGCGCTCGTACAGGTCCACGGCGGCCCGCGACTCGATCTTGCGGCGCGCCGCGTCGCCGGCCTTCGTCAGCGCATCCACCGCCCGGTCGGCCAGGGTCCGGTCGTTCGGATGGAGATCCAGCCCGGCGCGAGCGGCCTGCTCCAGATGGAACGCGATCGTCCGCGGGTACCGACCGACGAACTCCGGGGCCGAGAGCTTGTCGGCCACGCGCACATGCAGGCGCTCGCGCTCCCGCTTCGCCAAGGAGTCGTAGGCGACGTCGCGCAGCACGTCGCTGCGGAACCGCCACACCCCGCGATGCTCCTCGTCGGGGAGCAGCAGCTCCTCGTCTTCCGCCTCGGCGAGCAACTCCGGCCGGGGCTCGACGATCAGCGACAGCTCGTCCGTGTCGAACCGCCCCCGGGGAAAGACCGACGCGCGCCGAACGAGCTCGCGCGCGGCCGGGGACAGCTGGTCGATACGCGCGGCGATCACCGCCTGGACGGTCGCGGGCAGCAGGCGATCGGTCGGCGCGGGCCCGGCCGGCGGCACGGTCCGCTCGTCACGGACCAGCATCCCGGTGATCTCGATGATGAACAGCGGGTTGCCGCCGGCGTGGACGGCCACGCGCTCGGCGTCGGCGCGATCCAGACCGCCCGCCTCCATCGCCAGGCGCAGGGAATGCTCGGGCGACAGCTGCTCCACCCACAGCGTCACCGCGTCGGGCAGACCGCCCGCCCAGTTCGGACGATCCTCCAGGAAGTCCCAGCGCGCCACGCACACGACGAGCAACGGCACCCGACGCGCTTCCTTCACGAGCTGCTCGATCAGATCGAGCAACAGCGGATCGGCCTGATGGAGATCCTCGAACACCAGGACCACCGGGCCACCCCGCGCGAGCCCGGCCAGCATCGCGAGCACGCCCTGGCGTACCTCGGCCACCTGGTAGCGGGTGTCGGCGCCGTCGTCCTCGTGCAACCCCATGGCGAGGCCGAGACGCCGGACCGCGCCCTCCACCTCATCGGCATCGACCCACTCGGTGACCGCGTCGCGGAGCCGGCTCGCGACCTCCGCGGAGGGCGCGTCGGGATCCTCCCCCAGCTGACGATGGACCATCTGGGCGAGCGGCCAGAACTCCACGTCCTCTTCGAACGGGCTCGAGCGGCCGGTCAGGATCTGCGTGCCCTCGGGCAACGCCGCCAGGAACTCCTGGACGACCCGGGTCTTCCCGATGCCGGGCTCCCCCAGCAGCGTGACGAGGTGTGCGCGTTCTCGCGATGCCGCTCGCTCGAAGACATCCGTCAACAGCGAGACCTCGCGCCGCCGGTTCACGAACGCGATCCGTCGCCGGTCGACGATGCGCCCGCGCACGCCCTCGACGGGCCACGCCATCACCGGGCCGTCGAACCCCTTCGCCTCGATGGCGCGGGGCTCGCCGTAGGCCACCGACTCGGCGGTGAGCTGCACGGTCGAATCGCCCGCGAGGACCTCGCCGGGGGCGGCGGCCTGCTGCAGGCGGGCGCCGAGGTTCACCTCCGCGCCGATCACGATGTTGCGATCGTAGGCCGTGCCGACCGCGACCTGGCCGGTGCGCACCCCGATCCGCACGCGCACCGGGGTCGGCAGGCCCAGCTCGGCCGCAAGGTCCTCGGCGTGCGACCGGATCTCGAGCGCGGTCCGGATCGCGCGCACCGCGTCGTCCTCGCGCGCCGCGGGGATCCCGAACACGACGAGCACGGCGTCGCCGATGAACCCCTCCGCGACGCCGCCGTACCAGGCCGCCTCCTCCGTCACCATCCCGTGGAACGCCGCAAGCACCTCGCGGAAGCGTTCCGCGTCGAGCCGAGCGGCGAGTTCGGTCGAGCCGGCCATGTCGACGAAGACGACGGTGACCAGCCGCCGTTCGGACGCCGCCGCCACCGCCACGGGGGCGCCGCAGTTCGGACAGAAGTTGGCGCCGGCCGGCAGCGGTTCCCCGCAGCGCGGGCAGCGCTCAGCGCTCACCGGTGTACTCGATGATCTGGATCGGGTTGCCGTCGGGATCGCGGAAGGTCGCGAAGCGCGCCCGACCCTCGACCTCTCCCACGTAGTCGTCGAAGACGGCGCCGCGCTCCTCGAGCGTCCAGCGCGTCGCGTCGAGATCGTCGACCCGAAGCACGACGGTCCCGCTCGCGGGATGGTCGTCGTCGGTGCCGTGCAGCGCGATCCGCACCGGGCCACCGTCCAGCTCGGCCCACTCGTTCCCATCCCGGCGCACCAGCGGGAGGCCGACCACGTCGGTGTAGAACGCCACCGCGCGACCCAGGTCGCGGGTCCAGTAGTAGATGTGGTCGACGATCACGGCCCCGATGCTACCCATCCGCCGGGGCTCGCCCGCCGCGGGTTACCCCTGGCCGAGGATCCTGGCTTTCTGCGCCTGGAACTCGGCCTCGGTCAGGACCCCGTCGTCGCGCAACTTGGCCAGACGCTCGAGCTCGGTCGTCGTGCTCGGCGCGCCCTGCGGCGGCGTCGTGGTGCCGGCCGGCGCCGAGGGTGCGCCCATGTGCCGCGGCATCGGCGGGCGATGCCGCGCGGTCGCCCTGATACATGCGCTTCTTGTTCATCTCGCCCTGGTGATAGATCGTCTTTTGGACCTCTTCCGGGTGGCGGATGTGGTTGAAGGTGTTGGTACCGAACTCCGAGGCCGACGAGATCCGCAGCGTGCCGGCCCCCACGATGCGGTCCCAGATCCCCTGATCGAAGCGCACGTCGTTGATCGCCTCCAGGGGGATCTCCATCGACCGCTTCGCGATGAACCCCTCACGATGGATCACGCGCTCGGTCGTCACGGCGAAGTTCGACGTCAGCCACCAGATCAGCCGGCGCAACGGGTACAGCACGAAGATCACCAGGAAGAGTGCCCACCAGATCCAGGAGGAGAAATCGAACGTGGCGGTCAGCCAGATCGCGACCGCCAGCTCCGCGACGACCACGATCACGGGGAGGGCGAGCGCGACCGGATGCGGCCGCAGATCGAGGATGAGCTCTTCGTCCGGGATCAGGAGTCGCTTCGGGAATGGCATGGCCGGACGCTACCGCGCGCCGCGAGGCAGGGCAAACTCAAACGTCAGGACGGCCGAAGGTGCTCGATCTCACCGAAGCCGACGCGCAACTCCCCGTCGTCGGTCGACAGCTGGAGCGAGCCGAAACCGTCGATGCCCACGGCCCGGCCCGTGACGGTGCGACCGTCGCTCGTGGTCGCCCGCACGGACTGACCGATCGTGGCGGACACCGGGAGCCACGCGTGCCGCACCCGCTCGGGCAACGAGGCGTCGTCGGTCGTGTAGGTGCTCGCGAACCGCACGAGGAACGCGGTGAGCAGCTCTCGCATGCCCACCCGCTCGCCGATCCCACCGGCGCCCTCGACGTCGGCCGGGCTCTGCAGGTTCACCCCGATCCCGACCACCACGTAGCGGAGCACGTCGTCGTCGACCGCGGACTCCAGCAGGATGCCGCCCACCTTGTCCTCGCGATGCATCAGGTCGTTCGGCCACTTGCACGTCACCCGTCTGCCGGACGTGTTGCGGATCGCCTCGGCCATACAGGCGCCGGCGAGCAACGAGAGCAACCCCGCCCGCGACGGGGGCAGGGCAGGGCGGAGCACGATCGAGCACAGGAGCGACCCGTCGGGGACGTCGCTCCACGTGCGGCCGAGGCGCCCGCGCCCGTCGGTCTGGTGCGCAGCGGATACCAGCGTCCACTCGGCCGACCCGGCCTCGGCGAGCTCGATCGCCGTCGCATTCGTCGAACCGGTAACCTCCTCGGCACGCACGGGAGCATCGACCGGGATCGCGGCGAGCGCCGCCAGCAGGTCGTCTCGGCTCAACATGCCGAGGGCTGGTGGCGCGCGACGTCCATGGAAGGCACGATACGCGAGTGGCGAGCAAACCGAAGGTCCTGATCGCGAACCGCGGCGAGATCGCCGTGCGGATCATCCGCACGTGTCGCGAGATGGGCATCCCGTCGGTCGCGGTGTACTCCGATGCCGACCGCGACGCGCTGCACGTCGAGATGGCCGATGAGGCCTACCGGATCGGCCCCGCACTGGCGTCCGATTCCTACCTCTCGATCGGCGCGATCCTCGAGGCCGCCCGCGAGTCCAGGACGACGCTCGTGCATCCCGGCTACGGGTTCCTGGCCGAGCGCGCACACTTCGCGCAGGCGGTCGGCGAGGCGGGGTTCACGTTCGTCGGCCCCTCGCCCCAGGCGATCGAGGAGATGGGCGACAAGGCGGCGGCCCGCCGGCTGGCCGACGCGGCCGGCATGCCCATCGTGCCGGGTACCCGCGATCCCGTCGACATCGACGACGCGAAGAAGCAGGCGCCGCGCATCGGCTACCCGATGCTGGTGAAGGCGGCGTTCGGGGGCGGCGGCAAGGGCATGCACGTGGTCCGCGACGCGCAGCACCTCGAGGATTCGCTCAAGCGGGCGGCGCGCGAGGCGCAGTCGTACTTCGGACGCTCCGAGGTGTTCCTCGAGCGCTACGTCGACCGCGCCCACCACATCGAGGCGCAGATCATCGCCGACACCCACGGCAACGTCGTGTTCCTGGGCGAGCGCGACTGCTCGGTGCAACGCCGACACCAGAAGCTGATCGAGGAGACGCCGTCGGTCCTGGTCGACGACGCGCTGCGCGAGCGGTTCGCGGCCGCGGCGACCGCGCTCGTGCGCCAGGCCAACTACGTCAACGCCGGCACGATCGAGTGCATCCTCGACGAGGAGGGGTCGTTCTACTTCCTCGAGATGAACACCCGGCTGCAGGTCGAGCACACCGTCACCGAGATGGTGACGGGTCTGGACATCGTCGCCCTGCAGATCGAGGTGGCGTTGGGCGGGTCCGTCGCCGACGTCGCGGTGGCCCCGCGGGGACATGCGATCCAGTGCCGGATCAACGCGGAGGATCCCGGGCGCAACTTCCTGCCGGGGCCCGGGCGCATCACCCGGTACGAGGAGCCGGGCGGTCCGTTCGTGCGGGTCGACTCCGGCTTCTCGGCCGGCCGGAACATCCCCGGGGACTACGACTCGATGTTCGCCAAGCTGATCGTGTCGGGGGCCGACCGGGAGCAGGCACGCCGGCGCATGCTCCGGGCGCTCGACGAGTTCGTGGTCGAGGGCGTGCCGACCACCATCCCGGTGCACCGCTGGATCCTGGAATCCGAGGCCTTCCGCGACGCCACGCACACCACGACGTGGCTGGAGAAGGCGCTCGTGGACGCGCACCTGCCGGCCCAGGGCGACCTCGCGCAGGGGGTCGTGACGAAGGCGCCACGGCCCCGCGACATCCTCGTCGAGGTCGACGGGCGACGGGTGCCGGTACGGATCTTCGATGAGCGTCGCGAGGCGGCGCCGAACGCGCCCTCGTCCCACGGTGCCCACCACGGCGAGCACGTGCACGGGGAGATCCGGGCGCCGATGCAGGGCACGATCGTCAAGGTCCTGGTCGAGAAGGGACAGCCGATCCAGGCCGGCGACGTCGTGTGCATCCTGGAGGCGATGAAGATGGAGAACCACATCGCGTGCACGCGCGAGGGCGAGATCAGCGACCTGCCGATCCGAGCCGGTCAGGTCGTCGAGACCGGCCAGTTGCTGGCCGTCATCGACTGACGACGAGACCCGCCCGGCTCATGCGTCGCGAGCACCCCAGGTCTCGCGCCCCGTCATGCGGAACCCCGCCTCGTGGATCTTGTACCGCCCGTTCACCGAGACCAGCAGCGGGGTCATGGTTTCGGCGATCCGCGCCATCTGCAGGCGCCCCACGTCGACCCATCGCATGCCGTCGATGTCCTCGATGAGGGAGCCGATCACCTTCTTGGCCCCCTCGTCGTCTCCCATGACGAACGCGTCGCTGTCCACGGGCCGATCCATCGCCCGCAGGGCCGAGGCGCCGATCGTGTGGAAGGCCGCCACCAGACGCGTTCCCTTCGGGATCAAGGTTTGGACGAACTCGGCGGCCGAGCCGTGCCAGGGGCGGATCGCGTGGGACGGTCGCCCGCCGACCGCGGTCATCAGCGGGCTCGTGCAATCGCAGACGACCGCGTCGGGCCGAAGCGCGGGCCCGATCGCGCCGTAGATCGCGGCGGCGCCGGCGAACGGCACGGTGACGATGACGACGGGGGCCGCGGCGGCGACGACGTTCTCGGCGCCGGCGACGACGACGCTCTCACCGAGGACCGCACGCGCCTCGTCGGCCTTGGCGACGGCGCGATCGGCGTCGCGTGAGCCGATCGTGACGTGATGACCGGCGTGCGCGAGACGCAGCGTGAGGCCGAACCCCTCCGCGCCGGTACCGCCGATGATCGCGACCTCCATGGCCGCAGCCTAGCCGCTAGCCTGCCGACCGTGAGCGGGGTGACGGCGGTGATCGAGGCGCTCGTCGGCGCGGCATGCGTCGCGATGGCCTGGGCGTGTTGGACGCGAGGCACCGCGCTGTTCCGCGGCGTGGGTCTCGTGCTCGCCGTCGCCGGCGTGGTCGCGATCGCGAACGCGGTCGTCTCGTCGGTGCGCTAGGAGCTCGGGCGGTACTCGCCGAACGCATCGCGGAGCACGTCGGACACCTCGCCGAGGGTGGCGCGTGCCCGCAGCGCATCCTTCATCGGCGGCAGCAGGTTCGCGGCCTCCCCCGCGATCCGGCGCACGTCGGCGAGCGCCGTGTCCACGGCCGCCTGGTCCCGCGAGGCTCGGAGCGCCCGCAGCCGCTCGATCTGTTGCGCGACCTCCTCCTCGCCGATCCGTTGCAGCTCGTGCTCGTGCTCCTCGGGGACCTGGAACCGGTTGACGCCGACCACGACGCGGTCGCCGCGCTCGATCGCCTGCTGGATGCGGAACGCCGCTTCGTGGATCTCGTCTTGGTAGAAGCCCTGTTCGATCGCCTCGACGGCGCCGCCCATCCCGTCGATCTTCTCGATGTAGGCGACGGCGAGCCGCTCGAGCTCGTCGGTGAGCGCCTCCACGTAGTAGGACCCGCCGAGCGGGTCGACCACCTCGGGCACGCCCGTCTCGTAGCCGATCACCTGCTGGGTGCGCAGCGCGAGCTTGGCCGAGTCCTCCGTCGGCAGCGCGAGCGCCTCGTCGAACGCGTTCGTGTGGAGGGACTGGGTGCCGCCGAGCACCGCCGAGAGCGCCTCCAGCGCCGTTCGCACGATGTTGTTCTCCGGCTGCTGGGCGGTCAACGTGGCGCCGCCGGTCTGCGTGTGGAACCGCAGCGTCAGCGACCGCGGATCCTCGGCGCCGAACCGGTCGCGCATGATCCGCGCCCACAGCCGGCGCGCGGCGCGGAACTTCGCGATCTCCTCGAAGAAGTGCTGGTGACACGCGAAGAAGAAGGACAGCCGCGGCGCGAAGTCGTCGACCGCGAGCCCCGCATCGATCGCCGCCTGGACGTAGGCGATCCCGTCCGCGAGCGTGAAGGCGATCTCCTGGGCGGCCGTCGCTCCGGCCTCGCGCATGTGATACCCGCTGATCGAGATCGTGTTCCACTTCGGGATGCGGTCGTTGCAGTAGGCGAACAGGTCCGTGATCAGGCGCATCGAGGGCTTGGGCGGATAGATGTAGGTGCCGCGCGCGGCGTACTCCTTGAGCAGGTCGTTCTGGACCGTGCCCTGCAGGTCGGCGGCCGCGATGCCTCGTTCCTCGGCCACCAACTCGTACAGCAGCAGCAGGATCGGCGCCGTGGCGTTGATCGTCATCGACGTCGACACCCGGTCGAGCGGGATCTGGTCGAACAGACGCGCCATGTCCTCGATGCTGTCGATCGCGACCCCGGTCTTGCCGACCTCGCCCTCGGCACGCGGATGGTCGGAGTCCAGACCCATCTGCGTGGGCAGGTCGAAGGCGGTCGACAGCCCGGTCTGCCCGTGCTCCAACAGGTAGCGGAACCGCCGGTTCGTGTCGTCGGCGGTTCCCATGCCGGCGTACTGGCGCATCGTCCACAGCCGGCCCCGATACATCGTCGGGTAGGGGCCGCGCGTGTATGGGAAGACGCCCGGCGCGCCCAGCTGGGTCGCCGGATCGAACCCGGGATCCGCCTCGTAGACGGGCAGCTGCTCGATGCCGGAGTCGGTCGCGTGGTCGTCGTTCATCCGCGCGTGGAGCCTATCGGGCTGGCGTCGGAGCGCGACGTGCGCGTATCGTCGTCGCATGGACATCGTGAACCCGGAGATCGAGACGTACATGGCAGGCCTGCAGGCCCGGCACGACGAGCCGGTCCTGCTCGAGATGGAGACCGAGGGCCGGGAGCGGGGATTCCCGATCGTCGGACGCAACGTGGGCGTCACCCTCGAGGTGCTCGCGCGCTCGATCGGCGCGCGCCGCGTGATGGAGCTCGGCAGCGGCTTCGGCTACAGCGCGTACTGGTTCGCGCGCGCGGTGGGTGCCGGCGGCGAGGTCCACTGCACGGATGGCGACCCCGACAACGCGACGAAGGCCGAGTCGTACCTGACGCGGGCAGGGCTGTGGGATCGCGTCACGTATCACGTCGGCGACGCGGTGGAGCAGATGGCCGGCGTCGACGGCACCTTCGACATCGTCTATGACGACATCGACAAGCACGGATACCCCGACGCCTGGCGAGCGGCTCGCGACCGGATCCGCGTCGGCGGCCTCTACATCTGCGACAACGTGCTGTGGTCGGGCCGGATCCTGGAACCCGACCCCGACCGCAACACGAGCGCGATCCTCGAGCACAACCAACTGATCGCCGACGACGAGCGATTCGTCAGCACGATCGTGCCGACCCGCGACGGCGTGATCGTCGCCGTGCGCATCGCGTGACCGCCGGCCGGCCCGACTGGGACCCCGGCCGGCGCGTGGTCAAAGCGTCTGGCGTGACGGTCGGGGCTGGACGTTCCGCAGTAGAATCCGCGCGGCTCGCTGGACGTGTCGGCGCACGCACCCCGGCCCCGCGGCGATAGCCTCGGTAGGGCGATCGAGAACCGCAAGGAGCAACGCGTTGGCAACCAGAGCGCGGAAGTCCAAGAGCGACTACGCCGGTCTGTACAAGGGCCACCCCGGCCAGTACTCGTGGATCCTGCACCGCATCACGGGTGTGGCCGTGATCCTGTTCCTGTTCATGCACGTGGTCGACACCGCGCTGATCGGCTGGGGTCCCGAGGCGTACAACCGGGTCACGAGCGCGTACGCGAACCCCTTCATCCACCTGTTGGAGCTCGGGCTCGTCATCTCGGTGCTCTACCACTCGCTGAACGGCCTCAAGATCACCCTGATCGATTTCTTCCCCAGGTTGGTGTCGCACATCAAGGGGATCTCGCTGGCGACCGCGACGGTGTTCCTGCTCGCAGCCATCCCGACGACCGTCATCATGCTCAAGCAGACCTACGACCTCTGGAAGGCGTGACGGGGATGGCGACCACCACGACGCCCTCCCCCACGCGCGATCGACCCGACGGACGCGACCGCCGGCTCGGCCGCGAGCGCCCGGTCGGCGGCGGCGAGCTCTGGCTGTGGCTGTTCATGCGGATCAGCGGGTTGTTGCTGCTCGTCCTGGCGCTCGGCCACCTCGTCGTGATGCACCTGATGGGCACCGGCGCCGAGCGGATCAACTTCGGCTTCGTCGCCGTTCGGTGGCAGAACCCCTTCTGGCGCACCTGGGACTGGATGCTGCTGATGCTCGCGCTCGTCCACGGCATCAACGGCCTGCGCAACATCACGCTCGACTACGTCACGAAGCCGGGGCTGCGCCTCACGATCAACATGGTGTCCTACGTGATCGGGTTCGTGCTGCTGGTGCTCGGAACGATCATCGTCGTGTCGTTCGACCCGTCGAAATGGCCGGGGGCGATCTAGGTGACGACCACCCATACCTACGACGCGCTCGTGATCGGCGGGGGCGGCGCGGGCATGCGGGCGGCGATCGAGCTGTCCGACCAGGTCAAGACCGCGGTGATCTCCAAGCTCTATCCGACCCGCTCGCACACGGGCGCCGCGCAGGGCGGCGTGTGTGCGGCGCTGGGCAACACCGAGGAGGACTCGCCGGAATGGCACGCCTTCGACACGGTCAAAGGCGGCGACTACCTCACCGACCAGCCGGCGGCACAGCTGATGGCCGAGGAGGCGATCGAGGCGATCTACCAACTCGAGCGCTGGGGCCTGCCGTTCAACCGCACGCCGGACGGCAGGATCGACCAGCGGCGCTTCGGCGGGCACACGGCGAACCACGGCGAGCGCCCGGTGCGCCGCGCCTGCTACGCGGCCGACCGCACCGGCCACATGATCCTGCAGACCCTGTACCAACAATGCGTGAAGCGCGACGTCCGCTTCTTCAACGAGTACTACTGCCTCGACCTGCTGCGCGCCGACGACGGCAGCGCGGCCGGGGTCGTGGCCTACGAGCTCGCCACGGGCGAGCTCCACGTCTTCCGCGCGAAGTCGATCGTCTTTGCGACGGGCGGCTACGGTCGCATGTTCCGCGTCACCTCCAACGCCCACGCGCTGACCGGCGACGGCCCCGCCCTCGTGTGGCGCCGCGGCATCCCGCTGGAGGACATGGAGATGTTCCAGTTCCACCCCACCGGCCTGGCCCGCCTGGGCGTGCTGCTGTCGGAGGCCGCGCGCGGCGAGGGCGGGGTCGTGCTCAACAAGGACGGCGAGCGCTTCATGACCCGCTATGCCCCGACGATCAAGGACCTCGCGCCCCGCGACATGGTGAGCCGCGCGATCTACCAGGAGATCAAGGAGGGGCGCGGCGGCGGTCCCAACGGCGACTGGGCCTACCTCGACATCTCCCACCTCGACCCCAAGATCATCGAGGAGAAGCTGCCCGACATCACCGAGTTCGCCCGCGTCTACCTGAAGGTCGAGCCGACGAAGGAGCCGGTGCCGATCCAGCCGACCGCCCACTACGCGATGGGCGGCATCCCGACCGACACGGACGGGCGCGTGGTGATCGGTCCCGATGAGGAGGTCGTCCCGGGGCTCTACGCCGCCGGCGAGTGCGCCTGCGTCTCGGTGCACGGCGCCAACCGCCTCGGCACGAACTCCCTGCTCGACCTGGTGGTGTTCGGCCGGCGCGCCGGCGCCGATGCCGCGCGTCACGCCAAGGAGACACCGCAGCCCACACCGGCCGACAAGCCCGAGCGCCGCACGCTCGAGATGCTGGACGGCATCCTCGGGCGGACCGCCGGCGACAACGGCGGCGACATCCGCAAGGAGCTCCAAGACAACATGTTCGACCTGGCGTTCGTGGTCCGCACCGAGGCGGGGCTGTCCAAGATGCAGGAGATCCTCGGCGGGCTTCGCGAGCGCTACGACCGCGTGGCGATCACCGACAAGGGCGCGATCTACAACACCGACCTGATGGAGGTCGTCGAGCTCGGGTACCTGCTGGATTGCGCCGACACGCTGGTCGCCGGCGCGCTCGTGCGCACCGAGAGCCGCGGCGCCCACTTCCGCGACGACTACCCGACGCGCGACGACGAGAACTGGATGAAGCACACGCTGGCCTACCGCCAGGACGACGGTTCGATCCGGATGGAGTACAAGCCCGTGAAGCTCGGCCCCTACGTGCCGATGGAGAGGAAATACTGATGGCCACCGCCGCCGAGACCCTGAACGCATCGGACGACCAGCGGGTCGGCACGAAGCCCGGCACGATGGCGCTCACGGTCAAGGTGCGCCGGTTCAACCCGGAGGTGTCCGAGGACTCCTGGTGGGACGAGTGGACGCTGCCGGTCCATCCCCTGGACCGGCTCGTCGAGGTGCTGCACCAGATCAAGTGGTACCACGACGGCACGCTGAGCTTCCGCCGGAGCTGCGCGCACGGCATCTGCGGGTCCGACGCGATGCTGATCAACGGGCGCAACCAGCTCGCCTGCAAGGTGCTGGCCGAAGACGTCGGCCCGAAGGTCACGATCGAGCCGATCCGGGGGCTGGCGGTCCTGAAGGATCTCATCGTCGACATGGACCCGTTCATGGACGACTTCAAGTCGGTGCTGCCCTATCTGATCAACGACTCCGGCGAGCCCGAGAAGGAGCGCCGCCAGTCACCCGAGGACCGCGCGCGCTACGACGACACGACCAAGTGCATCCTGTGCGCCTGCTGCACGACGTCCTGCCCCGTGTTCTGGGGCGACGGCAGCTACGTGGGCCCGGCCGCCATCGTCAACGCCCACCGCTTCATCTTCGATTCGCGCGACGAGGCCGGGCGCGAGCGCATGAAGATCCTGTCGGAGAAGACCGGCGTGTTCCGCTGCCGGACCACGTTCAACTGCACCGACGCATGCCCGCGGGGCATCGAGGTCACGAAGGCGATCCAGGAAGTGAAGCGCGCGATCCTGTTCGAGCGTTTCTAGGCCGCCGGGCAGCCTTCCCAGCCGGTGCCCTCCACGGGCCGCCACGTACCGTGGTCGCGGGCAAACCGCAACGTCGAGCCTCCGCGACACGCGAACGCGCCCGGATCCCGCCAGGCGAGCGACGCCGTCGCGGAGCCTCCGTCGAAGGCGACGGGCGCGAACACCCAGAACGCCGGCCCGCGCACCCGCCGTGCGTCGACCCACGTGATCGGTCGATCGACGGCGCCTTCGATCGCGCGTTGCAGCGACCGGGGGAACGGGACGCACCGCCTGACCCGAACCGGGTCCGCGCAGAGCTGCGTGAGCACCTGCACACGGTGGCTCCCGCCGCCGAGGATCAACATCGCATCCATCTCGGCCTGCGCGCCCGGCCCGCGGCCGTGGATGTCCGCGGCCGACGCAGGACCGGCGACGAGGGCGACGGCGAGACCGGCCGCGACGAGCGCTCGAACGAACATCCCTGGACCTTGTCACGCCCTCTGCTCTCGGCGCAACCGCCGAAGGGCCCGGTAGGGTTGACGACCGATGGCACACAGGATCGTTCTCATCGCCGGCGACGGGATCGGCCCCGAGGTCGCGGCCGCGACGAGATTGGTCCTCGATGCGGCCGACGTCGGGATCGAGTGGATCGAGATGCCCGCGGGTGCCGGCGCCCTCGAGACCGACGGCGCGCTCCTGCCCGCAGCACACGCTCGATGCGATCCGCGACTGCCGGGTCGCGATCAAAGGCCCCATCACGACGCCGGTGGGCGGCGGATTCCGCAGCGTCAACGTGGCGCTGCGACAGGATCTCGATCTGTTCGCCGCCATCCGCCCGGCGCGATCCTTGCCCGGCGTACCGACCCGTCATGTCGGCGTCGATCTCGTGATCGTCCGGGAGAACACCGAGGATCTGTACCAGGGCATCGAATTCGAACGTGGCACCGACGCGGCCGCCGCCCTTCGGCGACGCCTGCGCGAGATCGGGGGCTTCGAGCTCAAAGAGGACGCCGGCGTCACGCTGAAGCCGATCAGCGTGACCGGCGCGCACCGCATCGTCCGTTTCGCGTTCGAATACGCCCGCTCCCATCGACGCCACCGCATCACGGTCGGGCACAAGGCGAACGTGATGCGTTTCTCCGACGGCATCTTCCTGGAGGCCGCGCAGGAGGACGCGCCCGACTTTCCCGACATCGCGATGGACGCGATCCAGATCGACCACCTGTCGGCACGGCTCGCGCGTTCACCGGAACGATTCGACGTGCTGCTGTTGCCGAACCTCTACGGCGACATCATCTCGGATCTCTGTGCGGGACTGGTCGGCGGGCTCGGGCTGATCCCCGGCGCGAACATCGGCTGGGAATACGCGGTCTTCGAAGCCGTCCACGGCAGCGCTCCCGACATCGCCGGTCAGCAGAAGGCCAACCCGGTCGCCATGATCCTGTCCGGCGCGATGATGCTGCGCCACCTCGGTGAGCTGGACGCGGCCGAGAACGTGGAGTGGGGCGTCGACGAGACGCTCCGCAAGGGTGCAGGTGCGCACACCCGATCTGGGCGGCACCGCCACCACCATGGCGTTCGCGGAGGCCATCGCCGCAGAGGCCGTAGCCTGGGAACACGGGCCGAGCTAGGCGGACAAGCATGCGAACCCAGCCGCACCTAGAGTGAAGCGGTCCTGATCCGTATGGAGGAGGTATTTCGCGATGGCTGAGAAATCCGGGAAGAAGACCACGCCGGCCAAGCGCACGGCCACGAGCACGTCCGGGTCGTTCACCGCCGAGGAGCGGGCCGCGATGAAGGCCCGTGCCCAAGAGCAGAAGGCGGAAGCGCGCGCGAACAGGAACAGAGCGGACGGGGAACGCGACCTGCTCGCAGCGATCGCTTCGATGAAGGGACCGGATCGCGCCATGGCCAAGCGGCTCCATTCGATCATCACGGCGGCCGGTCCAGACCTCTGGCCGAAGACCTGGTACGGGATGCCCGCGTACGCCAAAGACGGCAAGGTCGTCTGCTTCTTCCAGTCCGCGGAGAAGTTCAACGCGAGGTACGCAACGTTGGGCTTCAGCGACGAGGCGAAACTCGACCAAGGATCGCTGTGGCCGACCTCCTACGCGCTGAAGGAGCTGACCGCCACCGAAGAGAAGAAGGTCGCCGCGCTCGTCAAGAAGGCCGTGCGCTGACCTAGGACCGCTGCAGCCCCGGGATCGACGCGAGCTGCGCGGCGATCAGTTCGCGATCGTTGGAGTCCTCGAGCGTCGCGAGCACCCGCCTCGCCTCGGCCGCGTACTGGTCGCGTCCGGGCGCATCGTCGATCGCCGCACAGGCGCGTGCCATGCCCTCCAGCATCGAGGCGAGGCGCCAGTCGTCCCAGCCGTTCGCGCGCGCGAGATCGAGGGCGGTCGAGGCGAATCGGTGCGCGAGCTCACCCAGGCCCTGGAGGCTCGCGACGTGCGCGATCAACCAATCCCCCACCATGTGCTCTTCGTCGCCGCCGACGACGCCCCAGTGGTAGCGGGATGCGAAGGCGAGTCCCAGCAGCTCGCGATCGAGCGCGGGGGTCCGCGCCGGGAGGTCGATCAGCTCCCAGGCCGCGTTGAACGTGTCGATGGCGACCTGCCGGTGCCAGCCGGGCAACCCGTCCAGAGCCTCGTCAGCCATGCTCGTGCCCGCTTTCGTTGTCGTCGTGCTCGTGGCCGTGGCCTTCGGGGCCCCGACCGAGGTCCCATGCCGTGGTGCGTCAGCACCCCGGCTGGCCATGATTGCCGCAGCACCCGCCGTGCACCAGCCCCAGCGCGCGGTTCTTGACCGTCAGGCCGACCTTCTGCGCGACCGTGTAGTCGGGGTTGCGCCAGTTGGTGAAGAACATCGCGACGTGCTCTCGCAGCAGTTCCCCGAACGAGCTCATCCCCATCATGGTACGCGTGCCCGCGTCCTTGGTCCGACCCCGTGTCGATGCGACACTGCCCGCATGGAACCGACACCCGCTGCGCCGCCGAGCGACCCCGCTCGCCTCTCCTTCCTCCTGTCCGTCGTCGGCGCTCTCGTGGCCGGCGTGGGCGTCACGAGACCGTGGACGCTCGTGTCGGGCTTCCTGACGCCGAGTCGCGGCATCGACTACATCGAGGGGCTCATCGTGCTGCTCTTGGCGGCCGTGATCCTCGTGAGCGCGCTCGCGGCCCGTCAGGGACGCTCCGGCACGGCGCGGCGAAGCGCCGCGCTCGTCACGATCGTGGCCGCCGCGCTCATCATCGGTGTCGGTGTGTATGCGGCGCTCACCCTGCCGGCCCGTGTACGGACACAGGAGATCGACGACGGGGTCGCAGACGGTGTCGCACACGGCTTCGATGCCCAAGCGATCCGGGTCCAGCTCGAGGGATCCGTCTCCGTCGATCGGCAAGACGGCATCTGGTTGTGCATCGCCGGCGGCGCCCTCGGCCTCGCCGGCGGGATCCTCACCCTGCGCTGGGCCAGGGCGCGGCGGACCGGACGCAGCGCCGGCGAGCCACCCCGGCCGACGGCCTAGAGCTTCGCGAGGTCCTCGCATTTCTCGCGGATGCCCTCCGCGGCCTGACGAAGCCTCGCCAGCTCGTCGTCGTTCAGGTCGAGCTCGACGATCTCCTCGACGCCACCGCGCCCCATCCTCGCCGGCACCCCGACGTACACATCTCGGATGCCGTACTCGCCCGTCGTCCAGGCGCACACGGGAAGCACGACCTTCGAGTCCGTGGCGATCGCCTCGACCATCGCCACCACCGAGGCGCTCGGCGCGTAGTACGCCGAACCGGTGCCGAGCAGCGCGACGATCTCCGCCCCACCGTCGCGGGTCCGCTGGAACAGGCGCTCCAGCGTTTCCTCGTCGACCAGCTCGGGCAACGGCTTGCCGTTGACGGTCGCGTGCCGCGGCAGGGCCACCATCGCCTCCCCGTGGGAACCGAGGGTCATCGCCTCGACACCGGTGGTCGACACGCCCAGCTCCTCGGCGATGAAGTAGCGCAGGCGCGCCGAATCCAGGATGCCCGCCATGCCGACCACGCGTTCGCGCGGGAACCCGGACTTCTCCGCGGCGAGGAACGTCATCTCGTCCAGGGGGTTCGACACGACGATCAGGATCGCGTTCGGGGAGCCGACGGTCACCTTGGCGATCACGTCGGACATGATCGCCGCGTTCTTCCCGAGCAGGTCCATGCGGCTCATACCGGGCTTCCGCGGGAAGCCCGCGGTGATCACGACCACGTCGCTGCCGGCCGTGTCCGCGTAGTCGTTCGTGCCGACGATCGTGGGCTCGTAGCCCTCGACCGGTGCGGCTTCCATGAGGTCCAGAGCCAGGCCCTGGGGTTTGCCCTCGATGATGTCGATGAGCACGACATCGCCGAGCCCCTTCTCGAGCAGGCGCATCGCGGCCGTCTGACCGACGAACCCGCTGCCGACGACGGTGGTCTTCATGATGCGGAACGCTCCTTGGGTTGGGTGAGCACTCAGGCTACCGAACCCGCCGCGCGCCCAAAGGACGCGGACGCCGTCCGCGCCCGCCGCTACAGCTGCGTGATGATGGCGTCCGCGACGCCGAACGTGCCGGCGGCGGGACGATCGTCCGCCGATGCCCGCAGGTCGTAGGTGACCGACGTGCCGTCGGCCAGGACCGATGCGACCGCCGCCTCCAGCCGATCGCCCGCCTCCGTCTCCCCGACGTGACGCAGCAGCATCGCCCCCGACAGGATCAGCCCGATCGGGTCCGCACGGTTGGTGCCCGCGAGGTGGGTGGCGGTGCCGTGCGTCGCCTCGAACACGGCGAGTTCGCGCCCATCCCGGCCGCCGAAGTGCGCGCCGGGCGCCACGCCCGTGCCACCGATCAGCCCGGCGCCGAGCTCGGCCACCAGGTCCCCGTACATGTTCGGCAGCACGAGCACGTCGAAGCGCTCCGGAGCCTGGATCAGCTGCATGCACAGGGCGTCGATGATGCGGTCGTCGAACGCGATGTCGGGGAAGTCCTCGGCGACGCGACGGGCCGTCTCCAGGAACAGGCCGTCGGAGAACTTCATGATGTTGGCCTTGTGGCTGGCGGTCACCGCCCGGCGGCCGTGCTCGCGTGCCCACGTGAAGGCGAAGCGCGCGATCCGCTCCGAGGCCGACGCGGAGATCTCCTTGACCGAGATCCCGCTGTCGGGCTTGACGGCCAGACCGGTGCTCGCCGCGACGAACGAGATCAGCTCGGCGACCCCCGGCGTGCCGAGCTCCAGCTCGACACCGGTGTACATCCCCTCGGTGTTCTCGCGGACGACGACCAGATCGACCCGGTCGTAGCGGGAGGGCACCCCCGGGTACAGCCGGCACGGGCGGACGTTCGCGAACAGGTCGAGGCCCTGACGCAGCGTGAGGTTCGAGCTTCGCAGTCCGCTGGTCACCGGCGTCTCGATCGGTCCCTTCAGCGCGACGCGACTGGCCCGGATGGCTGCGAGCGTCGCGGGGGGAAGCGGGTTGCCCGTGCGGGAGAAGGCGCCCGCACCCATGTCCTGGCGATCCCATTCGATCGCCACGCCGGTGGCCTCGATCGCACGGCGAGCGGCCTCGGTCACTTCCGGGCCGATGCCATCGCCGGGGATCAGGGTGACTCGGATCATCGCGACCGGAAGGGTATCGGTCACGAGCCCGGTTTGGGCCGGAGCACGACCACCCTCTATCCTGGGCCCATGGGTGAGAAGGGGCTCCGCGAGATCAACGCCGCCGACACGAGCATCTCCGACATCGACGGCGACGCCGGGCGCCTGTGGTACGCGGGCTACGAGATCGGCGACCTCGCGCGCCACGCCACCTTCGAGGAGACGATCTACCTACTCCACAACCTCGAGTTGCCGAACCGACAGCAGCTGAATCAGCTCCACACCTTCCTGGTCCGCGAGCGGGAGCTCCATCCGTTCCTGGCGCGCATGATGCCCACGCTGGCGCAGAACGCCTCGGCGATGTCGATGCTGCGCACGGGCATCTCGGCGTCCAGCGCCTTCGACCCCGATGGCTGGGACGATTCCCCCGAGGCCGAATACCGCAAGGCGATGCGGCTGATCGCCGAGACCCCCACGCTGATCGCCACCTTCGATCGGCTGCGCACCGGCCGAGAGGTGATCCCGCCGCACCCCAACCTGAGCCACGCAGGGAACTTCCTGTGGATGCTGCACGGCGAGGAGCCGGACCCGGAGAACGCGAAGGTGCTCGACACGACCTTCGTGCTCTACGGCGATCACACGATGAACGCGTCCACCTTCACGGCTCGGGTGATCGCCTCGACCTTGTCCGACATGTTCTCGGCGATCACCGGCGCCATCGGCGCGCTGAAAGGCCCCTTGCACGGCGGCGCGAACGAAGAGGCGCAGAAGATGGCGGAGGAAGTCGACAAGCCGGAGAACGCAGAGGCGTACGTCCGCGAGCGTCTCGGCCGGCACGAGAAGATCATGGGGTTCGGGCACGCGGTCTACCGCACGATGGATCCGCGCGCGAAGGTGCTGAAGCAGATGTGCAAGGAACTCGGCGAGCGCGTGGGCGAGCCACAGTGGTACGAGATCTTCGCCGCGCTGGAGGCCACGACCCTGGAACAGAAGGGCCTGTACCCGAACGTCGACCTGTACGCCGCCGGCGTGTATCACATGCTCGGGATCCCGACGGACCTGATGACCCCGCTGTTCGCGCTCGCACGCATGGCGGGGTGGACCGCCCACGTGCGCGAACAGTACGCCAACAACCGCATCATCCGGCCCGGCTCCGAATACGTCGGACCGCGCGACCGAACCTATCTCCCCATCGAGGAGCGCCCATGAGTGACCATGACCTCACCCCGACCGGACCACCGCCGCCACCACCCGCGCCACCCGCTGCCCAGCCCACGAACGGGATGGCCGTCGCCTCGCTCGTGCTGGGCATCCTGTCGATCCTGCTGTTCTTCACGGTGGTCCCGCCCTTCATCCTGGGCGGGCTCGGCGTGATCTTCGGCATCATCGGTCTCACCAAGGCCGGGCAAGGAGCGCCGAACAAGGGACTCGCGATCGCCGGGCTCGTGTGCGGCGCGATCGGGATCGTGGCTGCGATCGCCTTCATCGCGCTGGTGGTCACGACGGGCGACGTGGTCACCCACTTCAGCTACACGATCAGTCCCGCCGGCTAGCACCCACCGCTCACCCTCCGCACCCTCTCTGCCGATACCTCCCCCGATGCGGTCCTTGGCCCTCCGACGTGTGCTCGCCACCAGCCTCGCGATGTGCGCGTGGGCCACCGTGCTGAGCGTTGCGCCGCAGATCGCGTCGGCCCACGCTCCCGGCGGTTTCGGCGTGCAATGCGGGTTCACGCACATGTCGATGGACGATCCGATCGTCTACCCGAGCCAGCCCGGCATGGGACACATGCACGCCTTCTACGGCAACAAGAGCACCGATGCGTACTCGACCCGCAAGAAGCTTCTTGCCGCCGGCACGACCTGCACCGACAAGAAGGACAAGGCCGCCATCTGGGCCCCGACCGCCTTCATCCGCAAGAACGGCTCCTGGCGCGCGCTCGAGCCCTATCGAGAGCGCACGTACTACTTCCGGGCGATCCGCCAGACGATCGCACCCGTCACGAGCCTGCCACCCAACATCAAGCTGATCGGCGGCAACCCGCATGCGATGAGCCGCGCGGAGAACCCGGCGCTGCGCTGGTACTGCGGCGAAGGCTCACCCGAGCGCCCCTTCCCGTACGACTGCCGGCCCTACACCGCCAAGGGCGAGGACGGCATCCGGGCGATCATCGACCTGCCGTTCTGCTGGGACGGCGCGAACCTCGATTCCGCGGACCACTTCTCCCACGTGATCTACAGCGACCCGAACGACACCACGCCCCATGTCGAGCCGGCGCAATGTCCGGCCTCGCACCCGAAGTACCTGCCGGCCCTCTCGATCCGCATCCACTTCCGCATCCAGGACCCGTGCGCGGGCGCGACGCCGTGCGGACCGGCCGACGGGGGCCAGCACGTGCGGATCAAGCTGTCGAGCGGCCCGTACTACACGATGCACGCGGACTTCTGGAACACGTGGGTGCAGTCGCGGCTCGAGACGCTCACCGACAACTGCGTTCGCGCGTCGAAGGACTGCCACATCATCGGCGTCACCACCACCGACATCTGATCAGGTGGTCGGGCGGGGGAACAGCCCGGCGCGTGTCACGAGCGCTCTGGTCGCCTCGTCGTGACCCATCGCCATCACGTGGATCCCCGCGATGCCCGGGAGCCGGCGGACGTCCTCCACCAGCGCGGCGGCGAGCTCCAGGCCCACCGCCGGGGCGTCCTCGCCGGCCGCCTCGAGCGCGTCGATCATCGACGTCGGCACCGAGACCCCCGGCAGTCGCTCGTCCATGAAGCGGGCTTGCTTCGCGCTGCGCAACGGCATCATGCCGAGGATCACCGACGCGCGCTCGAACAGCCCCCGACCACGCATCAGCTCCGCCCACGCGGCCAGGGCCGCGGCGTCGTACACGATCTGGGTCATCACGAAGTCGGCGCCGGCGTCGAGTTTCCCTTCCAGCTTGGCCGGGTCGTAGGGGTCGGCGAGCGGAACGTCCGCGACCCCGATCAGGAACCGCGGTGGGTCGGCCACCTCGACGCCCGCCAACGTCGTCCCCTGCTCGCGCATCCGACGAGCCAGCGCGATCGACTGGGTGACGTCGAGGTCGCCCACGACCTTCGCGTCGGCATGGTCGCCGACATGGATCGGATCTCCGGACAGACAGAAGAGGTTGCGGGCCCCCAGGGCCCAGGCGCCGAGCAGGTCGCCGGTCAGCGCCAGCCGATTGCGATCCCGGACGGTCAGCTGGATCGTCGCCTCGATGCCCGCCGCGGTCGTCGCCGCCACGGCCGCCACCGGCGACATGTGCGGCGTCGCGGTCGGGTTGTCGGTGAGGTTCACCGCGTCGACGCTGCCGATCAGCGCGACGGCGTGCTCGGTGATCGAGCTCGTGGAGCCGGCGACGGGTGGCACGATCTCACCGGTGACGACGAACTCGCGTCGGGCGAGGAGCGCGGCCAGATGGCCGCCGATCGCAGCGCTCATGCCTGGCTGTACGCCTGGGCCTCGGCGGCCTGCACCGTGTTGACGAGCAGCATCGCCACCGTCATCGGGCCCACCCCGCCCGGCACCGGCGTGAGCGCGCCCGCGACCTCGGCCGCCTCGTCGAAGACCACGTCGCCGATGAGCCCGGTGCTCGTGCGGTGCACCCCCACGTCGATCACGGTGGCGCCCGGCTTGATCATGTCGCCGCCGATCAGGTGGGGCACCCCCGCCGCCGCGACGAGGATGTCGGCGTTCAGGGTCGCCTTGCGCAGATCCTTCGTGCGGATATGGGTCGAGGTCACCGTGGCGTTGCCGCGGATCGTGTCCTGCCCGAGCATCACCGACAGCGGGGCGCCGACCAGCTCGCCGAAACCCACGATCGTCACCTCGGCGCCCTCGATCGGGATCTCGCACCGCAGCAGCAGCTCGACGATCCCGTAGGGCGTGGCCGGCAGGTAGCACGGGCCACCACGGACCATCATCCCGATGTTCCAGGGGTGGAGTCCGTCGACGTCCTTCTCGGGAAGGATCGCACGCTGCATCTCCAACTCGCCGAGATGCCCGGGCAGGGGCAGCTGCAGCAGGATGCCGTGGATCTCGGGATCGCGGTTCAGCCGACGGATCGTGGCGAGCAGCTCGTGCTCGGTGACGTAGGAGGGCAGATCGACCTGCTCGGAACGGATCCCGACGTCGGCGCACGCCTTGTGCTTCTGCCCCACATAGATGCGAGAGGCCTGGTCGTCGCCCACGAGGACGGCGGCCAGGCCCGGGGTGATGCCCGTTTCGGCGAGGGCCCGCACGCGCTCGGATACCTCGGCACGGATCTGAGCGGCGACGGCCTTGCCGTCGAGGATGCGCGCGGTCACGGCGTGCATCCTACCGGCGGCCGAAACCGCCGACCAAGGAGCTCAGTCGTGGCGGCGCAACCGGATACGGCGGCGTAGCGGGCCGATGTCGCGGTGCCGGGCTGCGGCCCGGCGCAGCTGCTCGTCGCGGCCCTTGATCTCAACCATCCGATACCAAGAAGACGGGATCATCTTGCGAACCTCCTCTCCCGTGCTCTACACTTGCCTCGACGTGAAGATACTTCACATCAAAGTTCGATGTCAAGATACTTAACCTAAAGAGATGATGAGGAGGCTCCATGGTCCCGCCCACCACCCGCCAGGACTCGATCGACCGATTCATCGAGGCCTCGCTCGCCCTGTTCCCGGGCGTCGATCCCGAAACCGAGGGTGTGATCGATCGCTTCCACAAGATCGCCAAGCACGCGAAGCGCATCACGGAGGGAACGGTGAAGCGGTTCGGGCTCAACTCGGGCGAGTTCCACACGCTGCTGAAGCTGCGGGTGGCCCCCGACCACCAGCTGACCGCCGGCGACCTGGCCGAGCATCTCGATCTCTCGACCGGCGCCATGACCAATCGGCTCGACGGCCTCGAGGAGCTGGGCCTGGTGACGCGGGAGCGGGCGGTCGCGGACCGGCGCAGCGTGCTCGTGACCATGACGCCGAAGGGGCGCGACATGCTGATCCAGGCGGTCGAGGCCGCGGGCAAGGAGGAGACCGCGCTGCTGTCGGCGCTGACGGACGCGCAGCGGCGTCAACTGAACGGCCTGCTCCGGACGCTCATGCTGTCGATCGAGGGGCCCGACGCCGAGGACTAGTGCCGGAAGTGCCGGATGCCGGTGAGCACGACGGCCATGCCCCGCGCCTCCGCCGCAGCCAGCACGTCCTCATCGCCCTTCGAGCCGCCGGGGTGGACCACCGCGGTGCAGCCCGCGTCGGCCGCCACCTCGAGCGCGTCGGGGAACGGGAAGAACGCGTCGGAGGCGCAGACGGCGCCGCGTGCCCGCTCCCCCGCCTTGCGCGACGCGATCCACGACGAGTCCACGCGTGACATCTGCCCCGCGCCGATGCCGACCGTCGCGCCGTCCTTGACGAACACGATCGTGTTCGACTTCACTCGCCAGGCGATCGTCCACGCGAGCTCCACGTCGCGCCACTCCTGGGCGGTGGGCTCGCGGCTGGAGGCCACCTTCCAGTCGCCGCGCGACTCCCGTACGACATCGACGTCCTGGATCAACGCGCCGCCCGGCAGCGTGCGCACGTCCCAGCCGGCGGGCTGGATCAGCGGCGCGCGCACCACCCGGAGGTTCGGCCGGGTTGCGAACGCCTCGCGCGCGCCGTCGGTGAAGGCGGGCGCGATCACGACCTCGGTGAACACCTCGCGCATCGCCTCGGCCGCCGCCTCGTCGCAGACGCCGTGGAAGGCGACGATCCCGCCGAAGGCGCTGACCTCGTCACACGCGAACGCGCCACGGTAGGAGGCCGCCGCGTCCTCGAGCGCCGCCGCGCCGCAGGGGTTGTTGTGCTTCACGATGACGCATGCGTGCTCCGGCAGCGCGATCGCCAGGTCGTAGGCCGCCCACGCATCGAGCCAGTTGTTGAACGACATCTCCTTGCCCTGCAGCACCTGGGCACCGCCGAAGACACCGGGCCCGGCCGCGTCGGCGAACAGCGCGCCGCGCTGGTGGGGGTTCTCGCCGTAGCGCAGGTCCGCGACCTTCTCGTAGGCGAGCCCGACGAACCCGGGCAGCGCGTCGCCGTCGGTCTCCTGCTGCGCGAACCAGCCGCCGACCGCGGCGTCGTAGGCCGCCGTGTGCGCGAAGGCCTCGGCGGCGAGCGCGAACCGTGTGGCGCGTGTGAGCCCGCCCTCCAGCTGCAACTCCTCCAGGACCGTCTCGTAGCGTTCCGGGTTCACGATCACCCCGACCGACTCGAAGTTCTTGGCGCCGGCGCGCACCATCGCCGGGCCCCCGATGTCGATCTTCTCGATCGAGTCCTCGAGGCTCGCGCCGGCCGCGACCGTCTCGCGGAATGGGTACAGGTTGCTCACCAAGCAGGTCGAACGGCTCGATCCCCTGCGCCGCGATCTGCGCCAGGTGGTCGGGGTCGCGCTGGTCGGCGAGCAGCCCGCCGTGGATCGCCGGGTGCAGCGTCTTCACACGACCGCCCGAGCATCTCGGGGAAGCCGGTGAGATCGGCGACCTCGGTGACCTCGATGCCGGCCTCGCGCAGGGTCGCCGCGGTGCCGCCGCTGGAGACGAGCTGCACCTCACGCTCCCGGAGGGCACGGGCGAAGGCCACCACGCCCGTCTTGTCATAGACCGCCAGCAACGCGCGGCGAACCTGCGTCGTGCTCATCTCTCTTCCTCTTCCTCCCGGATGCGAACGTGTCGACCTTCCACCACGAGCCGGTCCTCGAGCAACGCCCGAACGGCGCGTGGCAGCAACCGGTGTTCGACCTCGTGGATACGCGGCTCGAGCGTGTCCCAGTCGTCGTCGTCGCGGATCGCCAGGGCCTCCTGCAGCACGATCGGGCCGGAGTCGATCCCCTCGTCGACGAAGTGCACCGTGACGCCGGTGACCTTCACGCGGTAGGCCAGGGCGTCGCGCACACCGTGCATGCCGGGGAACGACGGCAGCAACGCCGGGTGCACGTTCAGCCATCGGTGACGCCAGCGCTCGACGACCGGTGGTCCGAGGACGCGCATGTAGCCGGCGCTCGCGATCAGATCGATGCCCCGCGCCTCCAGGGCCTCCGCGACCGCCGACGTCAGCTCGGCTCGGTCGCCGGTCGGTTCGATCACGAGGCTTTCGACGCCGGCGTCGGCCGCTCGCTGCAAGGCGAAGACACCGGGCCGGTCGGACAGGACGAGCGAGAGATGCGGGCGGATCGCCGCGTCGTCCAGGAGCGCCTGCAGGTTGGTTCCCGATCCCGAGACCAGCACCGCAACACGTCCACCCATGGAGGCCGCCATGCTATCCGAGCGTGGAGCCGCGCTGGCCAGGGACGGTAAGCTGGCGACTCGAACGAGCGGGAGGCCCTCATGAAGAAGTGCCCGTACTGCGCGGAAGAGATCCAGGACGAGGCGATCAAATGCCGCTACTGCATGAGCGACCTCACGACGCCACCGCCGAACGCCTCGACGTCCGCCGAGACTCCAGAGCCCACCGAGAGCCCCTCGGACTCGCCGTCGGTGACCGACGCCGCGGCCGCGCAGCCGTCGCCCTGGGGCACCGCGGCCGCCTCCACGGCCTCGACCGCAGCCGCCACCCCTGCCGCCTCGACCACGACCGCCTCGAGCGGCGTCGCCCAGAAGTACACCCACTCCGGCTATCGCTACGTGCTCGGCTACGGCGCCGACTTCTTCGGCATCTGGAACCGGGAGAACCCCAACGTGCCCACCGAGCGCTATCCCCGCAGCGACCAGGGCTGGCGTGATGCCTGGACCAAGTTCTCGGCGCTCGAGCCCAACCACACGCCGGTTCCGGACAGCGTCGCGACCGACGGGGTGGGGGTTGCCGCGACGACCGCGCCCGGCGCCGCCGCTCCGCAGGTCGCGATGAACCCCAACGACACGGCGGTCCTGCAATACACCCACTCCGGCACCCGCTACCTGCTCGGCTACGGTCAGTCCTTCTTCGGGATCTGGGATCGGCAGAACCCGGCGCAGCCCGTGGAGCGGTTCGCGCGGACCGACGACGGGTGGGGCCAGGCCTGGCGGCGCTACACGCAGATCGAGACGAACTACAGCGAGGTCCGCTAGGCGCCGGCGGCGCGCTCGGGCCACCGGATCGCGGCGCCCACGAGGCCCCCGACGATTCCCCACCCGAGCGCGAGCGCGGTCGTCGTGAACGGCGCCGTGCCGAGCGACACCGAGCCGCCGAGCGCGTTCGCCCAGGTCGGAACCACAAGGGTCGCCCCCCACGCCGCCAGGCCGCACAGCCCGGCGAACACGACACCCGCGAGCGCGCCTCGGACGAGGCGCTCGCCCATCGGCTTGGTGCCGGCGGCGGCGGCGCGTCCGCCGAGCACGCAGGCGAGCGCCGGGACCAACAGGAACAACGCGTACCACGAGGGGAACGCGGCGCGGGTCCCGTCCGCACCCACGTAGGCGGCCAGGAACGACCCCGCCTCGCTCGTCGTCCGCACGCCGGACCGATCCAACTCCACGGCAGCGTCGCCGGCGACCGACAGCTCCGCGGTCGCGCCCATGGATACGGCGAGGATCATCGCCGACTGGTTCGGCAACAGCACCGCATGCTGGATCACCGTGGCGGCCCCGCTGCCGCCGGTCCGGCCGACGAACCGCGCGTAGGCGCTGGGCGGCCCCGCGGACACCGCCGCCAGCGCGAGGAACCCGACGAACGACAGCACGAGCCCCCACCAGAAGGCCGTGGCGCCGCCTCGCGCCGCCGCGGCACATCGCGCGGCCCAGACCGACGACCCCTCGAGCTGCTCGCGCGCGCCGGCGAGTCCACCGATGGCCCCGGCAGATCCGGCGACCGCCAGCGGCAGCGTGAACGCCACCCACAACACCGGTTGCAGCCGGTCGATGCCGAACTGCGGGAAGCCGAGCGTGATCGGGAACGCCGCCACGAACATCGGGAGCGCGAAGCCGAGCCCGACCGCCGATCCGGCGAGCGCGGACGCTGCCGGTCGCTTCTCGAGCCCGCGCGCCTGTTCGCGCCCGGCACGGAACGCAAGGACGAGCACCGCGATCGTCAGGGCGCCCATCGCGACCTGCAGGGTCGCCACCGACGCCACCCCGTCGGCCGTTTCGGTCGACGTGAACGGCACGCGCACGCTGGCGAGCGTCTCGGCGAGCCCGATCTTGAACCACGACCAGGGGTGGTACCAGCCGCTCGCGGCGTAGGTGAGCCACGCGAGCGCCTGTCCCGCGAGGAACACCGGCAGGAACACGAGCAGCGCGCCGCGCCGGAGACCGCCGAGCAGCAGGGCTCCCGGCCGCGTGTCGGGTGGGAGCTCCGCGCGGACCGCGTCTCCCACGCTCATCCCGCCAGGCGCTCCGCCACGATCTCGGCCACCTGCGAGGGCGTACGGGCCACGGTGACGCCAACCGCCTCGAGCGCCTCGGCCTTTGCGGCCGCGGTGCCCTGCGACCCGGTCACGATGGCGCCGGCGTGGCCCATGCGCTTGCCCGGCGGCGCTTCGAACCCCGCGATGTAGGCGACGACCGGCTTCGCCACGTTCTCGGCGATGTAGACGGCGGCGCGCTCCTCGTCGTCGCCGCCGATCTCGCCGGTCATGATCATCAGGTCGGTGTCGGGGTCTGCCTCGAACAGCGACAGCGCCTCGATGAACCCGACCCCGTGGACGGGGTCGCCGCCCATCCCGATGCAGGTGGACTGACCGATCCCGGCCGTCGAGAGCTCGTGCACGATCTGATACACGAGGGTGCCCGAGCGGCTGACGAAGCCGACGCGGCCGGGCACGCACACCTCGCCGGGGATGATGCCGACGTTCGACACGCCGGGCGTGATCACGCCCGGGCAGTTTGGCCCGATCAGGGTCGTCGACGTGCCCGCCAGGTAGGCGTGGGCGGTTGCCATGTCCTTCACCGGGATGCCCTCGGTGATGCACACCACGATCGACACGCCGGCGTCGGCGGCCTCCAGGATCGCCTCCGCGGCGAACCGGGGCGGCACGAAGATCATCGACGTGTTCGCGCCCGTCTCGCGCACGGCGTCGGCCACGGTGTCGAAGACCGGGATGCCCTCGACGTCCTGGCCCGCCTTGCCCGGCGTCACGCCCGCGACCACATCGGTCCCGTACGCGCGGTTCCGCAGGGTGTGGAAGGTGCCTTCGCTGCCCGTGATGCCCTGCACCACGAGCTTCGTGTCGGCGCCGACCAGCACGCTCATGCCGTCCCGCCGTTCGCGAGACGGGCGGCTTCGGCGGCGGCGTCGTCCATGGTCGCCACCGGCACGATCTGCGGGTGGGCGGCCTCGGCGAGGATGCGGCGACCCTCCTCGGCGTTCGTGCCGTCCAGCCTGACCACCAGCGGCACGGTCGCCTCCACGCGACCGAGCGCCTCGAGGATGCCGTTGGCCACCACGTCGCATCGGGTGATGCCGCCGAAGATATTGATGAACACGGTCTTGACGGCGGGGTCCGACAGGATCACCTGCAGCGAGGTCGCCATCTTCTCCGCGCTGGCCCCGCCCCCGATGTCCAGGAAGTTCGCGGCGTGCGCGCCGGCCTGCGCCACGACGTCCAGCGTCGACATCACGAGCCCCGCGCCGTTGCCGATGATCCCGACCTCGCCGTCGAGCTTCACGTACTGGAGGTCGGCGTCCTTCGCGCGCTTCTCGACGGGGTCGATCGGGAACGCGTCCGCGAGCGCCTCGATGTCCGGGTGGCGAAACAGCGCGCTGTCATCGATCGTCACCTTCGCGTCGAGCGCGACGACGCTGCCGTCCTCAAGCTGCACCAGCGGGTTGATCTCGACGAGCGTCGCATCCATCTCGTTGAGCAGCGTCCACATCGTGCGGAGCACCTCGCCGGCGCCGTCGCGCGCGTCGGCGGGCAGCGTGCCGGTGAGCTCGCGCACGTGCCAGGCGCGCATCCCGAGCACGGGGTTCACATGCACCCGACGGATCGCCTCGGGACGCTCCGCCGCCAGCGTCTCGATGTCCATGCCCCCCTCGGCGGTCAGCAACCACAGGTACTCGCCGACGGACCGGTCGAGCAGCACCGACGTGTAGAACTCGCGGGCGATCGGCAGGAGTTCCTCGACGAGCACGCGCGTGACGGGCAGGCCCTTGAAATCGGAGCCGAGCATGCGCCGGGCGGCCTCGGTTGCCTCCTCGGGCGAACGGCACAGCGCCACACCCCCGCCCTTCCCGCGCCCACCGGCTTGGACCTGGATCTTGACGACGGCCTGACCGCCGAGCTCGATGGTCGCGGCCGCGGCATCCTCGGGTGTTTCCGCGATGCGCCCGCGCGGCGTCGCGATGCCGTGGGCACGGAACAGGTCCTTGCCCATGTGCTCGTACAGGTCCATGGAACTCCTGGAGGGTCAGTCGGTCGCGGCCAGCCGGGCGCGCAGCCAGTCCACGATCTCCGTGGTCTGCGCGCCGGGCGTGAAGATCTTCTCCACGCCGTCGGCCTCGAGCTCGGGGATGTCGTCGGCGGGGATGATGCCGCCCCCGAACACGACGATGTCGTCGGCCCCGCGCTCGCGGAGCATCGTCACCACCTTGGGGAACAGCGTCATGTGCGCGCCCGAGTGGAGGGAAAGGCCGACCGCGTCGGCGTCCTCTTGGATCGCGGTCTCGACGATCTGTTCGGGGGTCTGGTGCAGGCCGGTGTAGATGACCTCGAAGCCGGCGTCGCGCAGCGCTCGAGCGACGATCTTGGCCCCCCGGTCGTGCCCGTCGAGCCCGGGCTTGGCCACGATCACACGCTGTTTGTCGGGCATCGCGCGGAGTCTATCGAACACCCGACGCCGGACTCGCCTCGTAGACTCGGGCCGTGGCGCGCAAGAAGATCACGATCCGTCCGCCCGGGCTCAAGCCGACCACGAAGGTGGGCACCATCGGTCCGTATCGCGGCCGGCTCGGCCTCGCCTGGGTGATCGCACCGATCGTCGTGGGCGCGCTCATCGTCGTTGCCGGCTACCTCGCGATGACCCGTTGATGCTCGAGGCGTACTGCTGGCCGCGCTCCGTCGACCCCGGGCAGGTGGTCGGTCTGCACGTCTCGACCGATGCCGCCGGGTTCGAGGTCACCGTCACGCGCGACGGCGCCGAGCCGCTCGAGGTCTGGCGCGGGACCGGGCACCGCCGACGTGCACCACGTCACGCCTGCGGACGCGAGTGCGAACGGCTGCGGCTGGCCCGTCGCGCTGGAGATCCCCGTCGCCGACTGGCCCAGCGGGTACTACGCGGTGACCCTGACCGCGGGCGACGAGCGCGCGGAGGCGTTCCTCGTCGTACGGGCGGGGAGCCGCGAGCGAGCGCCGATCCTGCTCGTGCTCTCGACGAGCACCTACGACGCCTACAACGACTGGGGCGGTCCGTCCCTGTACACCGGTGCCACACAGGTCTCGATGCGGCGCCCGATGGCGCCGGGGTTCCTCACGAAGCCGGAGCCGCACCGCCGCAAGATGCAGCCGCACCCCGACCCCGAGGCACTGTGGTACTTCGAGTGGGCCGAGCCACTCGGCCTGTCGGTGTGGAGCGGCGGCGCCGGATGGTGGAACTGGGAACGCCCGTTCCTGCATTGGGCCGAGCGCAACGGCTACCGGGTCGATGTCGCGATCAGCACGGACCTGGAGACCGAGCCCGGCGTGCTCGACGGGTATCGATCGTTCGTCTGCGTCGGCCACGACGAGTACTGGTCGTGGGGCATGCGCGAGGCGCTCGACGCGCACACGGGCGCCGGCGGCAACGCGGCGATCTTCAGCGGCAACACGTGCTACTGGCAGGTCCGGTTCGACCACGACGCCGACACGATGACGTGCTTCAAGTACGGCAGCGACGAAGACCCGGTGCTGGGGACACCCGATGAACGGCTCCTCTCGGGGCCTTGGTCGGATCGGCGGGTCGGCTGGCCCGAGACCATGAGCATCGGACTGACCTTCACGCGAGGCGGCTATTCGCGCTACGGACTCGGCGTGCCTCGCGCCTCGGGCGCCTTCACGGTGCACCGCCCCGAGCATTGGCTCTTCGACGGCACCGACCTGCGTTACGGCGACGCGCTCGGGCTCGAGCACACGATCGTCGCGTATGAGGTGGACGGATGCGCGCTGACCACCGGGCCCGACGGCTTGCCGGTGCCTTCCCACGTCGATGGCGCGCCCGACACGCTCGAGGTACTGGCGACCGCCCCCGCCCGGCTGTGGTCCCAGCAGGAACAGGCACTGCGGTACGCGCACGAGCCCGGCGAACTCGAGAACACCGCCGAGGCGTTGTGGGGGGCGGCGTGGCGCGACCACGTGCACGAGATCGCCAACAACCACGCCGTGCTCGGGGTCTTCACGACGCCGGCGGGCGGCACGCGTGGTCAACGTGGGCGTGACCGACTGGGCCTACGGCCTCGAGGATCCGGCCGTCGACCGGATCACGCGCAACGTGCTCGACCGGCTGGGCTAAGGCCGCAGGTACCGGTCGAGCCAGTCCAGCACCAGCTCGAAGCGCTGCACCCGGTGCGTCGGGCTTCCCGAGCGGGTGAGCTCGTGGCTCTCCCCCGGGAACCGAACGAACTCGACCTCGCGCCGCAACGCGCGCAACACGGTGAACAGCTGCTCGCCCTGATTGATCGGGCAGCGCAGGTCGTCCTCGGAGTGCAGGATCAGCGTCGGGGTCGTGATCTGCTCGGCGTAGGTCAGCGGTGAGATGCGGCGATACGCCTCGGGCGCCTCCCAGGGGTTCGCCCCCACGTAGCCGCGGAAGAACCCCGCGAAGTCGCTCGAGCCATCCTCGGACACCATCTCGTTGACCGCCCGCTCCGAGATCGCGCACCGGAACCGATCCGTGTGCCCGATGATCCACGAGGTCATGTAGCCGCCGTAGGATCCGCCCATCACCGCGATCCGCTCGGGATCGATGAACGCGAAGCGCTTGATCGCCTCATCGGTCACCGCCATCAGGTCGTCGTAGTCGACCGATCCCCAGCCGGGCCCGCCCTCGACCGGCCCGCGGATCGCGCGGCCCCAGTCCTCCGAGTAGCCCGAGGACCCGCGTGGGTTCGCGTAGAGCACGACGTAGCCGGCGCCCGCCTCCACCTGGAACTCGTCGAAGAACCTGTCGCCGTACTGCGTGAAGGGGCCGCCGTGGATGTTGAGCACGGCCGGGTACAGCTGGTCGGGGTCGAACCCCGGCGGCCGGATGATCCAGGCCGGCACCTCCACGCCGTCGGGGGCGATCGCGACGAACGGCTCCGGCCCGACGAGGGTGACCTCGGCCCGGAACGCCGAACCGACGTCGGTCACCTGCCGTCCGTCGACGAACACCTCGGGCAGGCTCGTCGGCGTCGAGGCGCTGTACGCCAGTCGATCGCCCACCAGGTCGAAACCGGTCAGCACGCCCGCGGGAGCGGCACAGGGCACGGCCGGTCCCGACCCGTCCGTCGGCACCTCGAACAGCGGCATGCTCCCGGCGTCCTCACACGGGAACACGATCCGTGCTCCGTCCCAGATCGGGCCGCGCATCGCCGGGAACGGCGCGGCGTTGCGATCGAGCGCCTCGGTCAACACGGTGCGGACGCCGGTCGTGCGATCGACGATGGCGATCCGCCCGTGCCGGGGGTCGTCGAACTCGCCGGGTATGAACACGTGCGCGATCCGGTCCCCCTCGGGCGACCAGACCGGCAGCAGGCAGGCGCCGTCCGTGGCGGTCACGAGCACCGGCGCACCGCCGCGCGCCTCGATCGTGTAGATGTCGCACGCGGTCCCCAGGTCCCAGTCGGCATGCCGTGCGGAGACGAACGCGATCAGGGAGCCATCGGGCGACCACGCCGGCATCTGGTCCTCGGCGTCGCCATCCGTGAGCTGCACGGGCTCCGCGCCCGTCGAGTCCGACGATGTACAGGTGATGCGTCCGACCCTGTGTCCACCCCTCGTTGTCCAGTCGGAACTGCAGCCGGGTGAACCGCCGCGGCGGACGCTTCGCGACGTCTTCGATGTCATCGGCCGGGTCGTGGGCTCGGGCCACGAACGCGATCCGTTCGCTGTCGGGCGCCCACGCGACGCCCTCGATCGCGCCTTTCAGGGCGGTGAGCTGCCGCGACTCCCCCGGCCCGTCGACCGGCAGGACGAACAGCTGCGCCGGGACGTCGTCCCGGGCCGACGTGAACGCGAGCCAGCGTCCGTCGGGCGACCACCGCGGGGAGCTGTCCCGGAGGCCGCCGAAGGTCAGTCGTCGCGGCGGAGCGGAGCCGTCCGCCGGCACGCTCCAGATGGCGCTTCGTGGCTCGTGCTGCTCCTCGTCGACCCACGACTGCACGTAGGCGACGGTGGCGCCGTCGGGCGAGAGCCGGGGATCCCCCGCCCCCGTCAGCCGATAGACGTCGTCGGGCTGCATCCCTCGCACGGCACCTCTCCTCTCACCGGTCTGCCGGAGATGGTCCCACGGATGCCGTGGGCGTGCCGACGGCGGTCAGCCGGACGCGACGAAGGAGAACTGATCGAGCACGCGCGGCGCGCCGGACTTCGAATACTTCACGAGCTGCGCCGTGCAGATCGCCGAACCGCCGGTCCACTTCGCCGTCGGGCCGAGGGTGAAGAACGCGCCGTACCCGGCTGCGGTCGAGGCCTCGCTCAGCACGGTGTCGTCGTTCTTCGTGCACGTCATCGTGATCGTGTCGTTCACGTGCTTGCTGAGCCCGCCGCCTTCGAGCGAGATGAACTCGCGCTCACCGAACGTGGGCGTCGAGTCGCCCAACGCGATGCCGACGCCGCCGCCGGCGATCGACAGGGCGCCCGCTGTCACCACGAGCGCCATCAACATCTTCTTCACGAGAACCTCCGAGCCGCACCGAGGGGAGGCCCATGATGCGGGACCGAGCGACGGTGGCGCATCCGACGGAAGGCGAAACGATGGTCTTACCCGAGGTTGGGTAGACGACCGGCGTTAGCCGATCTTGCGCAGCGGCGCGTAGGCGAGCAGCACACGCTTCTCCCCCACTTCGCCGAACCGGATCGTCGCCTCGGCGTCGTCCCCGTAGCCATTGGTCGTCACGACCACGCCCTCACCCCACCGCTCGTGCTGCACGGTGTCGCCGGCGACGATCGCCGGCGCGTCGCGCTTCGGCACCCCGGCGGGGCTCGGCGGGGTCCAGCCGGGCTCGACCTGCACCGCGTCGCTGCGCCCCGGCAGGCCGACCACGGAGTACCCGCCGCTGCCACCGCCGCCGCGACGGGCGGACGCCCGCTGCACACGGGTCTCGGACTCCTTCGCGTCGAGCAACGCCTCCGGGATCTCGCCGAGGAACCGCGACGGCGGGTTGTAGTTCGTCTGGCCGTAGAGCGTGCGGCTCCAGGCGTGCGTCAGGTACAGACGCTGCTGGGCCCGTGTGATGCCGACGTAGGCCAGCCGCCGCTCCTCTTCCAGCTCGTGGGTGTCGGTCATCGAACGGAAATGCGGGAACACCCCGTCCTCCATCCCGACGACGAACACGACCGGGAACTCGAGGCCCTTGGCGATGTGCAAGGTCATCAGGGTGACCGTCGACTCATCTTCGTCGTACTCGTCCTGATCGCCGACGAGCGAGACGAGCTCGAGGAACTCGGCGAGGCCAGCATCGGGGTCGCGCGCCGCGGTCTCCATCGCCACGCCGGAGAGCTCCTGGATGTTCTCGATCCGACCCTGCGCCTCGATCGACCGATCGGTCTCGAGTTCGAGGAGGTAGCCCGACTCCTGCGCGGCGAACTCCACCATGCGGGCCGGGCCAACCCCTTCGTCGTAGTGCGCCTGCAGCGCGGTCATCACCTGGTTGAAGCCGGCGACCGCGCCCTTCGCGCGGGTGTTGAGGACCGCGATCTCGTCGACACGGCGGCACGCCTCCACGACGTCGATCCCCTCGGTCGCGGCGAACGACTCGAGCGCGGCAGTCGTGGCATCGCCGATACCCCGCTTCGGCATGTTCACGACCCGTCGGAACGAGATCACGTCCTGCGGGTTGAGCAACAGCCGCAGGTAGCCGAGCACGTCCTTGATCTCCCGGCGCTGGTAGAACCGCACGCCGCCGAACACGCGATAGGGCGTGCCCACGCGCATGAAGATGTCCTCGACGACACGGGACATCGCGTTGGTCCGGTAGAAGACCGCGACATCCCGATACCGGAAGCCCTCGTCGTCGCGCAGGCGTTCGATCTCCGAGGCGACGAACATCGCCTCCTCGTGCTCGTCGTTGCCGCGGAAGGTGGTCACGAGCTCGCCGGGTGCGGCTTCGGTCCACAGCTCCTTGGGTTTGCGCTGGGTGTTGTGCTCGATCACCGCGTTGGCGGCGGCCAGGATGTTGCCGGTCGAGCGGTAGTTCTGCGCCATCACGAGGACGGTCGCGTCGGGATAGTCGCGCTCGAAGTCGAGCAGGTTCTGGATGGTGGCGCCCCGCCAGGAGTACACGCCCTGGTCGGCGTCGCCGACCACGCAGACGTTGCGATAGCGGTCGGCGAGCTTGTTCACCAGCTCGTACTGCGCGCGGCTGGTGTCCTGGTACTCGTCCACCAGGAGATACCGGAAGCGTTCCTGGTAGTGCTGCAACACCTCGGGATGGTCGCGGAACAGCCGCACCGTCTCGGTGATCAGGTCGTCGAAGTCGAGCGCGCCGGCTTCCTTCTTGCGCGTCTCGTAGGCGCGATAGACCTTGGCGATCATCTCCTCGTAGAAGTTGGATGCGAGCTCGCCGAACGCGTCGGCGTCGATCACCTGGTCCTTCGCGTGGCCGATCGCGGCCGCCATCGCCTTCGGTGGGAACCGCTTCGGGTCGATGTCGAGGTCGCGCACGATGCCCGAGATCAGCCGCTCGGTGTCGCCGTCGTCATAGATCGTGAACGTCGAGGGAACCCCGAGGTGCTGATGCTCACGCCGCAGCAGGCGCGCACACATCGAGTGGAACGTGAGGAGCCACATCCCGCCCGCGGCGCCGGAGCCCACCAGCTGCTCGACGCGGTCGCGCATCTCGCGAGCCGCCTTGTTCGTGAAGGTGATCGCGAGGATCTGGCCGGGCGCCACGTTGCGCTCCCGCACGAGGAAGGCGATCCGGTGCGTGAGGGCGCGCGTCTTGCCGCTGCCGGCCCCGGCAACGATCAGCACCGGCCCCTCCGTGTGCAGCACAGCTTCGCGCTGGATGTCGTTGAGGCCGCCGAGCAGCGGCGAGGTCACGCTCACGAACGCAGTGTAGGCGGGGCGGCCGACGCCACGGCCGGATGGCCGTGACCTGGGTCTTCCGGTCGATGCCCCTCGGGCTGTTGCCGCGGTAGCGTGAGCGGGTGACCTCCGTTCCCGCCGACGTTCCGAGCTTCCGCCGCGTGCGCCCGCATCACCTGTTGCGGTGGCTCGGCATCGCGTGCCTGCTGGGCGCGGCGTACTTCGGCGGCTACGTCGCGTGGCTGCTGTGGGGCACGGGCATCCAGACCCAACAGGCACAGGACCAGCTCCGGCCGACGACCCAGCAGTGGGCCGCCCACCCGGAGCCGGTGCCCACCACCCCCGGCAGCGGCCCCCGGATCATCCCGGGCGATGCCTACGCCGACATCCTGATCCCGTCGATCGGCCTCGACATGATCGTCGTCCAGGGCACCGACTACGAGTCGCTCAAGAAGGGCCCCGGCCACTACCTCGACACGGCGGACCCCTGGGACGGCACGGGGCGCGTCGGGATCGCGGGACACCGGACCACCTACCTCCACCCGTTCTTCGACCTGGATCAGGTGCAGGACGGAGACACGATCAGCCTGCTCACGCAGTTCGGACGCTACGACTACGTCGTGACCGCCAACTTCGTGCTGCCGGAGGAGACCGCCGGCAAGGTGCTCGCACAGACGAGCGACCCGACGCTGGTGCTGACGACCTGCAACCCCAAGTACGCCTCGAGCCAGCGTCTGATCGTCACCGCGGACCTGGTCAGCAGCCCGCAGAGCTAGGCGGCGCTCGGCTTCGGCGGCGCCCCCGGCTGCTCGGTCGGGACACGCTGGGCGAAGAAGAGCGCGATCATCGCGAACAGGGCAAGGAGCGCGAGGGTCGCGCGCAGTGCGTCCACCCGGGCCTCCTCGTTCTCATCCACGATCGCCTGGGTCGTCTGCTCATCGACGCCGGCCTGCTGCAGCGCCGTCTGCAATTGGGCGTCGGAGATGAACTCGCCGCCACCGGAGAGCTGCACGTTGGCCTGCGCCACCACCTCGTCGGGCACGGCCGGGTTCTGATCGATCCCGGTGAGGAAGGAGGCGGTCAGCGCGGCGATCAGGATCGAGCCCGCCAGCGCGGTCCCGAGCGAGGCGCCGAACTGGGTGGCGGTGTTCTGCAGTCCGCCGACCTCCGGGCTCTGGCTGTCGGGGACGGCCGAGACGGTGACGGCACCGAGCTGCGAGGCGAGCCCGCCCATGCCGAGGCCGATCAGCAGGAGCGGCCCGCTCACGATCTCCGCGGTCGCCTCCGCGTCCATGGCGGTGAGCAGCCACACGATCCCGGCGACGGCAACGACGAGCGAGAGGTTCACGACCCGTCTCGGTGAGACGGTCGGGAAGAACCTCGGGACCCCGGCGGCGGCGAGCAGCATGGTGACCGACAGCGGCAGCAGCTTGAGACCCGTGTCGATCGCCGAGAGACCGAGCGCGACGGACAGATAGAGCGGGATCGCGAAGAACAACCCCATCATCACGAGGAACTGGAAGAAGAACATCAGCAGTCCGCCGGTCATCTGCGCGTTGGCGAACAACTCCGGGCTGACGAGCGGATCGTGCCCGGCCGCCTCACGACGTCGGACGTGTTGTAGGAAGAGCAACATCAGCGCGAGCCCGCCGAGCACGAACCACACCACGAGCGACATCCCAAGGATCGACGGGGCGCCGTCGGCCGGCAGGATCCATCCCCAGTCGGACGAACGAAGCACCGCGATGATGACCAGGCCCATGGCGCCGGCCCAGAGCAACGAACCCACCCAGTCGAGCCGTGGCCGGATGTCGGCGGGGGCGTCGGCAACCTTGCGCGCCAGGAAGAGGATGACCGCCCCCACGAGCACCTCGCCGGCGAACACCCAACGCCACGACGCGTAGGTGGTGGCGAGACCACCGATCAGCGGGCCAACGGCGACGGCGATCGCGCCGGCCGCACCGACGAGTCCGTATGCGCGCGGCCGGCCTTCGACCGGGAAGTTGCCGGCGACGAGCGCCACGATGGCGGGCATGATCAACGCGGCACCGACCCCCTCGAGGAAGGACCAGCCGAAGATGAGCCAGCTGAGGTTGGGCGACAGCGAGGTGGTCAGCGACCCGGAGCAGTAGATGACGCACCCGATCACGAACGCTCGCTTGCGCCCGATGATCGACCCGATCTTCCCGCCCGTCACCATCAGCATCGCCATGACGAGCGTGTACAGCACGATGGCGGTCTGGATGCCCGTGATCGTCGTCCCGAGATCGTCGGCCACCGTCGCGATCGAGACGTTCATGACCGAGGAGTCCAGCGCCATCAAGAACTGCGCGGCGCACAGGGTGATCAGGACGCTCCCGGCGGCCTTCTGCGCGACCGATCCATTCGATGACGTCGACATGTTTTGCACTCTAGGGCGTCCGCGCGGGCGGCGCGAGGACGCCCTATTCCCACTCGATCGTGCCGGGAGGCTTGCTCGTGACGTCGTAGGCCACCCGGTTGATCCCGGGCACCTCCCGCACGATGCGCGAGGCGATCACATCGAGCACCTCGTAGGGCAGCCGCGCCCAGTCCGCGGTCATGGCGTCCTCGCTGGTGACCGCGCGCACCACGACCGGGGCCTCGTACGTGCGGCCGTCGCCCATCACCCCCACGCTCGAGACGTCGGCCAGCAGCACGCAGAACGCCTGCCAGGTCTCGCGCTCGAGCCCCGCACGGCGGATCTCCTCGCGCACGATGTGATCGGCGCCGCGCACCTTCGCGAGGTTCTCCGGGGTGACCTCGCCGACGATCCGCACGGCGAGCCCGGGTCCCGGGAACGGCTGGCGCTGGGTGATCTCCTCGGGGAGGCCCAGCTCGGCTCCCACCGCGCGAACCTCGTCCTTGAACAGGTCGCGCAAGGGTTCGATGAGCTCGAAATCCATGTCCTCGGGCAGCCCGCCGACGTTGTGGTGACTCTTGATATTGGCCGCGGTCTTGGAGCCGGACTCGATCACGTCCGGATACAGCGTGCCCTGCACGAGGAACCGAGCGCCGGTGTGCTCGCGTGCGACCTCCTCGAAGACGCGGATGAACTCCTCACCGATCGCCTTGCGCTTGGCCTCGGGATCGGTCACCCCCGCGAGCTTCGCGAGGAACCGGTCCTCGGCCTTCACGTGCACGAGCGGCACGTGGAAATGTCGCGCGAAGGTCTCCTCGACCTGCTCGGGCTCACCCTCGCGATTCAGCCCATGGTCGACGAAGACGCAGGTCAGCTGTTCGCCGACGGCGCGGTAGACCAGCAGCGCCGCCACCGCGGAGTCCACGCCGCCGGAGAGCGCGCAGAGCACCTCGGCATCGCCCACCTGCTCGCGGATCCGCCGGACCTGCTCATCGACGATGTTCGTCGGCGTCCAGTCGGGCAGCAACCCGCAGCCGTCGTAGAGGAATCGCTTCATGACCGCCTGGCCACGCGGCGTGTGGGTGACCTCCGGATGGAACTGCACCGAGAAGAGCCCGCGCTCGCGGTCCTCCATGCCGGCCACCGGGATCGCGTCGGTGGTGGCCGTGATGCGGAACCCTTCGGGTGGCCGCGTCACCGCGTCGCCGTGCGACATCCAGACCGTGTCGCTCGCGGGCAGGTCCCGGAGCAGGGTGCCCGGTTCCGTCACGTGCAGCTGGGTGGCGCCGTATTCGCGATCGCCGGTCGCGTCCACCTCCCCGCCGAGCGCCTGGGCCATGAGCTGGTGGCCGTAGCAGATGCCCAGCACGGGCACGCCAAGCTCGAACAGCGCGGGATCGACCTGCGGCCCGTTCGGCGCGTAGACGCTGGCGGGTCCGCCGGACAGGATGATGCCCGCCGGACGTTTGGCCGCGAGCTCCGCCGCGGTGAGATCGTGGGCGACGATCTCGGAGTAGACATGCGCCTCGCGGACCCGCCGCGCGATCAGCTGGGCGTACTGCGCCCCCAGATCGACGACGAGAACGGGGCGCGGTTGCTCCAACTAGTGGCCCATCCCGACGCGCTGCTGGGTCTGGTAGGTCTTGCCTTCGGTCTTGATCGACGGGGCGATCACGAGCTCGGCCTTCTGGAACTCCTTGATGGTCTCGTACCCGGTGGTCGCCATCGACGTCGCCAGCGCGCCGAACAGGTTGAACGTGCCGTCGTTCTCGTGGGCGGGACCGACCAGGATCTCCTCGATCGAGGCGACCTGCTGGGTCTTGACCCGCGCCCCGCGGGGCAACGTCGGGTGGAAGGTCGCCATCCCCCAGTGGTAGCCGCGGCCCGGCGCCTCGTAGGCGCGGGTCATCGGCGAGCCGATCATCACCGCGTCGGCGCCGCACGCGATCGCCTTGGCGATGTCGCCGCCCGTGCGCATGCCGCCGTCGGCGATCACATGGCAGTAGCGGCCGGTCTCGTGCAGGTGCTCGCGGCGCGCGGCCGCAGCATCGGCGATCGCGGTTGCCTGGGGCACGCCGACCCCGAGCACGCCACGCGTGGTGCATGCGTTTCCGGGGCCGACCCCGACCAGCACACCGACCGCGCCCGTGCGCATCAGGTGCAGGGCCGTGGAGTAGGACGCGCACCCGCCCACGATGACGGGGATGTCGAAGCTGGGGATGAACTCCTTCAGGTTGAGCGGCTCGGCGCGGCTGGAGACGTGCTCCCCCGAGACGACCGTGCCCTGGATCACCAGGACGTCGAGCCCGGCTTCCAGCACCAGCGAGGCGTACTGCTCGACCCGCGCGGGGGTCAGCGAGGCGCACGAGACGACCCCCCCACCCTTGATCTCCTCGATCCGCTTGCCGATCAGCTCGGGCTTGACCGGCTCGGCGTAGAGCTCCTGCATGCGCCGGGTCGCCTTCTCGTCGGGAAGCGAGTTGATCTCCTCGTAGATCGGCTCCGGGTCCTCGTAGCGGGTCCAGAGGCCCTCGAGGTTCAAGCAGGCGAGCCCGCCGAGCTGCCCGATCTGGATCGCCGTGGTCGGCGAGACCGCCGCGTCCATGGCGCTCGCCATCATCGGCAGCGCGAAGGTGTAGGCGTCGATCTCCCAGCTGATGTTCACGTCCTCGGGGTCACGCGTGCGTCGCGAGGGAACGATCGCGACCTCGTCGAACCCGTAGGCCCGTCGTGCCGTCTTGCCGATGCCGATCTCGAACTCCATGGGGGGACCCTCCTAGAACCTCTGATGCCCGGCCGGAAACGCGAAACGCCCACTCCGTGGGGAGCGGGCGTCTGCAATCTGCATGCGCTTCAGGTTACCACCGAGACGAGGCTTATCCGAACGATGAAGCTCGCGGCCGCGGGGGTGGATGCGGTCATGCGCTCGCATCATCCCCGCGGCCGCGGGTCGTTCCTGGAAAATGGCCTATGCCTTGGCGGCCTCTTCCTTCAGCTTGGCCGCGCTCTCGGGGCTGACCTCTTCCTCGTCGATCTTCGAGGCGTTCTTCAGGGCCTCGTCCACCTTGGGCTTCCAGGTGATGTCGAACATCGCGATGATCCCGGAGGAACCCGCCGGCAACACGTCTTCGACTTCCTTCTTGATGTCGGACGTGCGATCCATCTTCACGAGCTTGCCGACGCTGGCGCCGATCGCGCCGCCGACCACGCCCGAGGCGAGGAACGCCGGCGGGAAGATCAAGCCGATCAGCAATCCGGCCGCCGCACCGACCATCGTGCCGCCCGCAACCTCGTGGGCGTTCTCCTTCACGTACAGCTTGCCCTCGTCGTCACGACTGACGAGCACGGCGACGTCGACGAAGATCGCACCGGCCTTCACGAGCTGCTTCAGGGCGTCGTAGTCGCCCTGGGCCGCGTTCTCGTCGTTGTAGGCCGCGATGTACAACGCGACCGGGTTCTCATCCTTCGCCATGGATCAGCCCTCCTTCACCACGTGACCGGTGTCGTGCACACGCAGGTCGGTTTGACCCGAGTGGACCCGGTCCCCTTCGACCATGACCTCGTCCGTTTCCAGATACCCCAACTTCACGAGCGCCGTCAACACGTGCTGCAGCGATTCCTCGGGCGTCTCGACGAGCGTGTCCACCATGAGCTCCGGGCTCTCCGGGATCTCGTAGGGCGCGTCGGGGCTCACACCCGTGAACTCCTTGATCTCACCCGCAAGCGCTTTCTTGTAGAGGCCCTTCGGGTCGCGGTTGGCGGCGATCTCCTCGACGGTCGCGTGCACGTAGACCTCGACGAACTCGCCGATCAGCTCGCGGTTCGCGTCGCGGGTCTCCTTGTACGGGCTGATCGGGCAGCAGATCGCCGCGACGCCGTTGCGCGTGAGCAGGTTCGCCACGAACCCGATCCGCATGATGTTGGTGTCGCGGTCCTCCTTGGAGAACCCGAGGCCCTTGGAGAGGTTCTGGCGGACGACGTCGCCGTCGAGGATCTCGGTCTTCATGCCACGAGCCTGGAACTCGTGGAACAACATCTCGGCGATCGTGGATTTGCCCGAGCCGGACAGCCCGGTGAACCACACGGTGAAGCCCTTTTGGTCGCTCACTGCAGGAAGCTCCTTCCAACGGCGGTCGGCAACGCCTCGGTCGAGTCGATGCCGTAGATGTCGAGGATCGATGGGCCGACGTCGACGAGCTGCATGCCGTCGACCTTGCCGGTCTGCTGCCCCGGCAGGCCCTTCATGATGAAGACCCCGTCGCGGTCGTGGTTCGCGCCGTCGGGGCCGGTGTCGTTCTCGTAGGTGTACAGACTCGTGTTGCCGACGGAGCCGACCGAGCGCCATTCCAGGTCGCCGAAGTACACGATCAGGTCGGGCGCCACGCCGCGGACCTCCGGGTAGACGTCCTGGGGCTTGTGCACCTTCGTGCCGAGCGGCTGGCCGTCGGGGCCGGGCGCGGCCTCGAGCTTGGCGATCAGCTCATCGCGCGTCGCCTCGTAGTCGGCCGGCTCGACCTGGCCCTGCGGCTCGCGGCCCTTCACGTTGAGGAACAGGCGGCCGTAGTACCCGCCGTCGCCCCAGGCGCGGGTGCGCGACCAGTCGATCCTCGCCTCCTTGATCGGCATCGGGCCCGTGGGCTTCTCCTCGAGCGCGAGGAACCCCTCCTGGATCAGCCAATCGTTGAAGCACAGGCCGCCCATCATCGGACGCGCCCCGTGGTCCGACATCACGATCGTGACGGCGTCCTCCGGCACGAGCTCGAGGAAGTCCGCGAGCTGGCGATCCAGGAACCGGTAGTAGTCCTGGAAGATGCCCTCGTACTGGTTGCCCGCTTCGTAGAGCGGGTGCCGCTTGTCGTAGAACTGCCAGAACACGTGGTGCAGCCGGTCCGGCGCGATGTCGCACAGCATGAAGAAGTCCCAGGGCTTGTTCTGGATCATCCGGCGACCCACCTGGAAGCGACGCTCGGTCATCTTGTAGACCTGGTCGAGCGTCGTGTCGTAGCCCGCCTGTCGGAAGTTCGGGATGTCGAAGATGTATTGCCCCTTGCCGCCGAGCTCCTCCTCGATCTCGACCTCGAGCTCCTGCGGATAGGCCCAGCGCTCCGCCGAGGGCGGCGTCAGGAAGCACCCGACGCGCCAACCCGGAAACTCCTTGGGCGGCGGGAAGCTCGGGGGCACGCCGATCAGGACCGAGCGCTTGCCCTGTGCGCCGAGGGCGTCCCACACCGCCGGCACCTTGATCGAGCCCGAGTGGGCGATCGAGAGGCCTTCGTAGGTCGTGTCCTTGCGATTGCGGAAGCCGTAGAGGCCGAGCTGGCCGGGCGTCGTGCCGGTGAAGCCGCACGCCCAGGCGGGCACGGTGATCGGCGGGGTGATGCTGGCGAGGTCGCCGTAGAGGCCCTCCCCCATGAGCTTCGCGATGGTGGGGACCTCTGCGTGGAGGTCGTCGAAGAGGAGCTTCGGGGTGCCGCAATCGAGTCCGATGACGACGACCCTCGGTCCCTGCTGCATGGTCAGACTCCTTGGAGGTGGCTCGCGACTCGAGGGCTGCGGCGGGCGCGCTGGCGCCCGGTGCAGCTCCGCGGTTCGCGTATCCTACCAGCCACTTCCGGGCCTCCAGACGGCTTGGAGGCCCACCCACATGACGATCCTTCGACGCGCGCTGCACGCCTTCTCGGCCGTGTATTGGGGCTGCGGCCTCGCCCTGTTGCTGGTCCCACGCTGGATCCTCGAGGACTGGTTCGGGCAGCCTCCCTCCCCCGACTACAGCTACGTCCGAGTGGCCGGGGCGCTGTCGCTCACCCTCGCGCTCTTCGCGTTGATGGTTGCTCGGCGCGACGACGCCTGGTGGTGGGCGTGGGCCTTCGCCATCGCCACCGGGCTGTGCGGCACGATCTCCACCCTGCACGTGGCGTTCGGCCTGCCCGAGGGCGCGGGAGCGTTCCTCTGGTTGCTGTTCGCGGTCGTGAGCTGGATCCTGACCGCCGGGCTCGTGGTGGGCGTCACCCGGGCGAGCCAGGAACACCCGATCAGCTAGCGGCGCGGCCCGCCTCGATCCGCGCGAGCCAGGCACGGCCACCACCGACTTGCCGCCCCGCACGAGAGCCCGGCGAACGGAGAAGGCGGCCAAGCATGGGATGGTAGCGTCGCAACCGGTGATGGATCATGAGATCGACGATCGCGCATCGGTGTCACTCTGGACTCCTCGGGTATTGCTCGTGGGCCAGGGCCCTCCCGCCCGGGGCGGGATCCCCACATTCATCCGAGGTCTCCTCGATGATCCTGCATTCGCCGACGAGGTGCGCCTGTCCTTCCTGAATACGACCCGCGACCTTGCGCTCCCAGGGGGGGCGACAGTTGACAATGTCCGGTGGACGCTGCGGGATCTGTCCGCGTTGTTTCATCAAGCGCGACGTGTCGACGTCGTACATTTGCACCTCGCGCCTGCTCCGCTCCTGCCGTTGATGCGCGCCATCGCCCTGGTCACCGCCACGCGCCTCGCGGGGGCCAGAGCGCTCTTGCACGCGCACAGCGGCAGGCTCCACATCGCCGCTCAGCGACGCCCCTACCGTGTCGGACTGCGAATGCTGGGGCTCATCGCGGATCGCATCATCGCCGTCTCGGCCGACGGACTCCGCACGCTCGAGGACGCCGGGGCGCGTGCCGAGCTCCTGACGAACGGTGTAGACACCAACGCGTTCCCAGAATCCGAGCGCGACCCTGCCGTCGTGTCGATCGCGTACGTCGGCACCGTCTGCGCCCGCAAGGGCCTCGATGACCTTCGCATCGCGATGATGCTGCTGCGCGACGCGGCCGTCCTGGCCCGCGTACGAGTGACCATCGTTGGCGATGGCCGCCAGGAGGGCCCGAACGTCTTTGAGCAGGTTCGAGAGAGCTACAACGACAGCGGCCTTGCCGATATCGTTCGGTTCACTGGCTCACTTCCACCCGAGGCGGTCAGATCGATGTTGACCAACGCGGACATCTTCTGTCTCCCCTCCCACTGGGAGGGCCTCCCGCTGTCCCTGCTCGAAGCGATGGCCGCGGGTAGCGCGGTGGTGGCGACGACCGTTGGCGACATCCCTGAGGTGCTCGAGCAGGGCAGAGCCGGCATCCTGGTCGAACCGCGCCGGCCCGATCAGCTTGCCGACGCGCTCGCGCGCCTGCTCCATGACCCCGATGAGCGCGTGCGACTCGGCACGGTGGCCCGAGAGCGCGCTCGTCGTCATTTCGATCGGGCGACGACGTCGCGTCGGATCCTCGAGATCTACCGGGAGCTCGCCTACTCGATGTAGCCGAGCCCGCGGAGCGACTCCTCGATCTGCTTCTCGTCCTCCTCGGAGAACGGGTAGGAGGATGCACCCCCGGTGGTCCACTCGGCGACGCCCTCGCTAGGCCCGTGCGCCTTCTGCGCTTCGACAGTGAGGATCTCGGCTGGAACGCGCCCGTCGAGCCCATCCGGTACCGGCAGCCCCGCGACCGTGAACGCCGTCGGCAAGACGTCCACTATCTCGAGGGCACGCGGCAGCGATCCATCGACGAACGCCGGCCCGGCACCGATGAAGACCCCGTCCTGATGGTGGTAGCCCCACGGGCGATCGCGGTGGTCGGTGAGCACCGAAGATGCCGCAAGCGTGTCGCTCAGCTCGACACGCTGATCACGACAGACCGGAAACAGATGTGGCGCTCGAGCCACGAAGGGTCCCGAGGCAACCTCTGCACGACGGATGACTGCGTCCACGACGGGGGCACCGTCGTCCGGGTCGACCAACCCGAGAAGCCGCTCGACGAGCTCGGCCTCCAGCGCGGGCACGTCTGCGCTGTCCACGATTCCGTGTGGGAGGGCGCCGTCCATCTCGTTCACGTGGATGCCTTGCTCGGCGACCTGCGATGCGAACGCGCGGGTCGTGCTCCAATCAAGTCCCCGATTGATCCGACTCTTCGTCGATAGCAACACACTCCTCGGCAGAAGCTTGCGAGCCGCTGCCTGGACCGGCCCAGCCACGAGCCTCGTCCGGGTCAGCTTGCTCACCGCCGGAAGGCGCAGGAATCCCCACTCGTCGAGCAGCAGGTTCATGTTGAGCGTCTTCTCCCATGGCCCGGCGCCGTGATCCGACACGACCATCACGTTCCCGCCCTCGCCTGCCCACGCCACGATGTCGGCGACCGCGCCATCAAGCTCCTGGAAGTACGACCAGGCGCGATCGCGCACGGCCTGGGCCTCGGGGCGACCGAACCACTCCGAACACTCGACGAGGTATTGGTAGTGGAGGTGCTGGAGTCGATCCGGGCCTTCGAAGACCGCAAACAGGAGGTCGACGTCACGGCGCTCCAGCAGCGCCTCCAGCACGCGGCGGCGCTTCGCTTGGATCGCCGACACCTCGTCGATTACCTCCGGGCGCGACCAGTCGTTCTCATACGACACGACCGTGTCGATCGGGTAGGCGTCGCCTGTGACTTGGGTGATCAGCGACCCGACCTCCTCGTCGGAGGCAAACCCGCGCACGTCGGGGGAGGTCCAGCCAGCTGCCAATCCTCCTGACACCAAGAAGCCGTTGACGTCGGTAGCGGGCGGAAACGTCATCGGAACGTTGTAGACGCCGATCCGGGCCTCGCGCTCGTTCGCGAAGCGCCAGATTGGCGTGGCCGCGATCGTCCCTGCGTGTGCGATCTTCACGGGCTCCTGCGGGGTCGATGAGAGGAATCCGTACACGTTGTGACGGCCCGGGTTGACGCCGGTGAGCATGGACACCCAGGCAGGTGGTGTGTAGGCGGGGGTCGTCGAGCGGAGCACGCCATCCACGCCTCTCGCCCGCAGTGTCGCTAAGGAAGGCATCACGCCCGCGTCGCACAGAAGGTCTAGGAGCCGGAAGGTCGCGCCGTCCAGCCCGATGATCGCCGTTCTCGCCACCCGCACCTCCTCCACGTCCCGTGACCGCTGGTCCTCCCCGCTCCTCGGAATGATCAGGGCGATCCGCCGAGAGGCCTTCGCCTCGTGCCCCCCGATGGCTTGATGAGAGGAAAGAGGGGGGAGCGAGTGGCTCAAGGATACATGGCGCCCCGCACACCGCGGCACGGAACGCGGTCCGCGCTGCGGCCCTGGATCGTGTCGCTGCTCGTGCTGATGCAACTCATCTCGATCGGCTCGGCTGGATCCGCTGAGCGCGCAACAAGGCCCGCAAGGCGGAATGTCGACAGGGTCCGCAATGTTCGAAGGCCGATTCATTCGGAACCAGCGCGGAGTACGTCGCCCGATCTGTCGGGGACCCCGGACGGTGCGCCGTCGGCGAGTCCGCGTGGGCCGGTGGTATTTTCGCCCACGAGCTACTGGAACACATCACTGCCCGCCAACACGCCGATCGACCAAGACTCCGTGGCGATGATCCCGTGGCACGGAGCGACACCGCGACCGACTACATCAGACCCGTCGGTGCTGGTTCGACCGGCAAGTGGGGGAACCCCGCTTACTGGTCCGGTGACAGAGATCCCACGAGCCGAACGGTCGCAGCCGATGCACCGCCGAAAGGTCTATGCGGGTCGGCGGATGCCTCCGCGCTCGAGACTGGGTAACGTGGACCCTCCGCGCGCACCGATAACCTGCGCGCACGAGCCAGGAAGGTCGGCGTGGAGACGCTCACCCGCTACATCCGCGATCGGTGGATCTGGGTTGTCCTCGCCGCGCTCATCGGCGGGGGTATCGGACTCGGGTTGGCTCTCAGGGCAACGGAAACGTGGGTCGCGGATTCATTGGTGGTGTTGACCGACGCACGGATACCGCCCGAACAGTTCGCCGACGTCGCGGCCGCCGTTCTCCCAACGGACGCCGTGCTCGGTTCCGTCATCACGAGCAACGGACTCGACGCCACGCCGCGCTCGCTCGTCGCATCGGGTGCGCTGCGGGTGCAGTCGACACCGGGTGGGGACGCTGCCCGCGTAGTCGCTCGAACAGACGACGAACAGCTCTCCAAGGAGCTCGCCAACGCCGCTGCCTCATCGCTCGCCCAAGTGAGCGAGATTAACGGCCTCGGGTCGACCGCGCCTTTCTTGTCACAGAACGCCCGACTCGAGCCGAAGCCGATCGCCCAGTTGGTGCTGACCTGGTCGCTCGTTGGGGCGCTGGTGGCGATCGTGGCGGTGGCCCTCTGGTTCCTCATCCGGGTGCGGCCGCAGCGGTCCCGGCCCCGCCTCACACCCAACGTCACGGTGCGGATCCACGTCGATGGCGATGATCGGATAACGGTCACACCGGAGACCTCCCTTGCGGGACTCTGGTTCGGGTTCGTGACGCCCGAGCCCCCCATGGACGTGACGGGCATCATGATCGAGGAGGGATCCGCCGCATGGGCGGTCACGGCCGTCGCCGACACGATCAGCTCGATGGCCGCCGAGGACGCGTCCGGCTTGATCGCCTGGCACCCGGCGTCGGAACCGCCGCAGCATGAAGCGGCAGACCGTATCGTCGTTCTCGCACCAGCAGGTATGTCCGGCCGCGTGGAGGACGTACGGCGAGAGATCGAGGCCCGTTCGCCGGATGCCTTCGTCGCGCTTGTGCTCATCTCAGCCTCGAACCTCAAGTGATGGTTGCCACGACCCGCGCACGTTCCGGGCCTCTCACCGACACGGATCTGCTGGGATGGTTCCGTCACTACGTCACCGTCCTCCTCCTCGTCACCGGGCTCGGCGCCGCGGCGGGATTCGCGTTTGGGTGGGTTGCGTCGCCTCGCTACGAGATGTGGTCCATCTTGGTGGACACGGAACACGTCCTCCCCGATCGCCAACTCGGGGTGGTATCGGAGACGCTATTTCGAGCCCAGTCAACGTACGCCCAGGCCCTTGCCATGATCGGCCCCACCACGACGCTCGGCGAGCTGACTAACGCCGTGCAACTACTGCCCGTCCCGGAGTCGAGACTGATGATCATCGTCGCGCACGGCAACGACCCCCAACGCACCTCCGCGATGGCCGATGCGATGGCGCGCGCCCTGTCCGATACCTTCCGGAATTCGGGGTACCCCGGCTTCGAGATCCTGGGGAGTCCGCAGCCTTCGCTGGCCCCTTCCAGGGGCTCGCCTCCCCTCTTCGCCGGCCTCGGGGCGACGGTAGCGTTGTTGATTGCCTTCGGTGGGGCCATCGCGCATTACCGTATTCGCCGGCCGGTCCTGGAACTCCAACCGGCGATGGCCGTCCTTTCACCGACCCGCGTGGTCGCGATATCCGCGCGAGGCCGGTGGGCTGGCGCGCTCCGGCATATGATGCCGGTTCAGCTGTCGTCTTCGGCGAGACTCCGCGCTGTGGAACGTCTTCAACTCAACGACACCGTCGCGGATATCCGATGGCCCAGCTCCTCGGGACGGCGGCTCAAGCGGATCGCACACCTCCTCGACGTGCACCGTGAGCCCGACGCTGAGGTGCTCGTGATCGTGGTCGATCCTTGTTCGCGGTCGCGCGATCTCGCCGAGGCGGCTATCGGAACCGACGCGCCAACGATCGCACTCTGGCTCGCCTGACCTGCGGGGCTGACACAGATAAGGACCGAGCTAAGCTGGGGCCTTCTCGCAGACGATGCTTCTCAAGAGTGCCCGCGGCAGGGTCGATGGGGGAAGTGTGATGCAGGTGAAGCGGTTGATCGCGGTGGGGGCCCTGGCGGGTACCGTGCTGGCGAGCACCTTGGGTACGCCCGCCAGCGGCGTCTATCGCCCGTACGGTCGGAACAGCTACTGGAACCGAGAGCTCCCGACCAACGCCCAGGCTCGGGGGAACTCCGACACCATCATGACCTTCCTCCGGCGCGACAACGACACGAATTACATCCGCCTCGGGGGGACGTCCTCCGACGGAGCCTGGGGCCTCCCGATCTACTGGGCCCACTCTGCGGCGACCACATACGACGTGCGCAACACCTGCTCGTTCGGCCAGCCGCCCGAGTTCGACCACGTTCGCATCCCGCGAACCGCTATCCCAGATCGCACGTCCGACGCCGCGATGGTGGTATACGACCGAGGCCACGGTCGCGTGTACGGCTTTTGGCACGCGCGGTACAGCGCCTCCCTCGACCGCTGGTACGCATGCGGCGGCACGGTCTCGTACCTCGGATCGAACGGGCTCGACGGCGACCTCGCGGCCTCGAATCAGGCAAGGAATCGGGGCCACCGTGGCCTTCCACCACCGACGTGGGCCGTCCAGCGAGCTGAGATCGCGGCCGGCAGGATCCGCCACGTCCTGCGGATCGCCGTGAACACGACGAGGTGCGCGACGGTGTTCCCGATGGTGGGCAACGAGTGCGGGACGAACGCCAAAGGCGCCCCGGCCGAAGGCACCCGGATCCGCATCAAACCGTCCGTCGACCTGAAGCAACTGCACCTATCGCCGGGGGCGCTGGTCATCGCCCGCGCCCTGAAGCGCTACGGCGCCGTCATCGGCGACCAGACTGGCGGCCCGATCGCCCTCAAGGTCGAGAACACGATCGCAGAAGGGCGAGGCTGGCTCTGGAGGGGCGTGCTGCGCCCCGATTCACTCCGCGCGATCCCGCTGCGCTCATTCGAAGTGATCCGACCCCGAATTCGAGCCTAATCTTGGCCCGGTCGGCATGCCGTCTGCGAGAGTGAAGCTCCGCGTTCCGGTGACGTGTCCCGTTGAGGAGGTTCGGTGATCTACGCGCTCGCCCTGCCGGTGGCCCTGTTGGCCGTGGCCACGCTCGTCTGGGCATCCCGCGAGCCCCTGCGAACGGTCATTCCCGCCTACGCGTTCCTTGTGCCGATCGGCGGGGTATTCGCGCTCGGGATCCCGCTGCCGAGTCCCTTCAACACGCTCAGTTCCGTCGTGGGGGCACTGGCGGTTGGCGCCACCGCGCTGCATCTGGTGCGGACGCCACGAGGTCGCGTGCCGACCCTGCCCGTCGGACTCTGGATCCTGTTTGTTGCCTGGTCCGCGTTGACGTTCGTCTGGGCGAGGGATCCGGGCATGGTTACGAGCGAGCTCTTGGTCGCGATCCCGTTGGTCCTGCTCGTGACACTCGTGGGGATGCTGCCGGCGACCTGGGCGGACCTCGGTTCCGTGCGTGACGCGGTCATAGCCTCCGGCATCGCGGTCGGCGGTTGGGCGGCCCTGCTGTCGGTGTTGGGCGTGGCGCTCCCGGCGCACGGGCTCTCGGCCCGATTCTCGTTGGGCGGGTCGCATACGGACCCCAACCAACTCGCCGCGAGCTTGATCCTTCCGCTCGCCCTCAGCATCGACCTCGCGCTCACCGGTCGCGACCGCGACTCCCCTCGGTGGCGAGGCGCTTTCGGACCCGTGGGTGCGTTGCTCAGCGCCTTCGCTATCGCGCTCTCCGGTTCGCGTGGCGGCGCCCTCGCCGCTGTGATCACCATCGTTGTGACGCTCGTGCTGGTTGCCCGCTGGCGTCCTTGGCAGCGATATCGGGTGCGGCGCGCGCTTCTCGGAACCGCCGGCGCTGTGTTGATCGTGGTCGTGCTTGGAGCCCTCCAAGTCGCCCTCTTCCCGAGTAACCGCCTTGCGTCGGTGCTGTCGAACACGCCCATCCAGCGGCTGGTCGACACCGGGAGCAGCTCGGGACGGGCAGAGATCTGGACGACGGGCGTTCTCGCGTGCGCCCAGTACTGCGGCCCGGGCGTCGGCATGGGGAACTTCACACTCGCCTACCAACAGACCGTCGCCTTCTCCGACGTGACGCGAAACGTGGGTACTGTGCGGCCGGCACACGACCTGTATCTCGAGATCGGGGTTGAGACGGGTGTGTTCGGTCTCGCGCTGTTCTTCCTTGCGATCGTCGCGGAATGGCGAACAATCCGCCTGCGGGGCTACCTCCCGCTTGCCGCAGGTCTTGCGGCAAGCATCGTCGGGTTCCTGCTTACCGACGTGTTCGAGGGGTTCTTGTGGTTCAAGCACGCATGGCTGCCGTTCATGGTTATCCGGGTGTTTGAAGCCGCCTCCGACACCGAGAACGCGTCACAGCCGGATGCGTCCATCGCCAGCGCCGATATCGGAGGTCGGGGCGACCGTGAGGGCGCCACGAGGTGACCCTCCCCGATCTGCTCGTGATCGGCGTGCCGAAGGCCGGCACCAGCTCCTTGTTCGCGTACCTCGCCCAGCACCCAGACGTGTGCGCCTCGACGAAGAAGGAGGCGGGATTCTTTTCGGGCCGCTCACCGGATGGGCGGGCCGGGTCAGTGGCCGACTACGAGCAGCTCTTCGATTGCCGAGGGACGCGGCGATACGCCATGGAAGCAACGCCGGCCTATTGCTACGGTGGCCCCCGGGTACGCGGGGCGATCCGCGCGACGCTGGGGACACCCCGCCTTGTTCTGATCCTGCGTGATCCGGTCGAGCGGCTGTGGTCCGCGTACACGTTTCAGCGCAGCCTCGGTCATCTGGGAGGGATCGACTCGTTCGCAACGTATGTGGCCGCCTGCGAGCAGGAACGTCGGGCGCATCCGTCGATCCTGGACCAGGGGTTCTTCAAGGGCCTGTCGATCGGGATGTACGGCGAGTACGTGCCGGCGTGGATCGAGGCGTTCGGGGCCGACGTACGTGTGCTGTTCTTCGACGATCTGCAAGCGGACCCAACCAGTGTCGTCCGCGACCTGTGCGTGTGGCTCGGTATCAACACAGACGTTGCCAACACCTTCTCGTACGAACCGCGGAACCCAACGGTGCACCCACGAAGCGTCGCCGCGGCTCGCGGAGCCGCGGTCGCTCGCGACCTGAGCCACCGGACCCTGCGACGGGCTCCCGTCCTGCGTCGGCTGCTGCGAGACGCCTACTTCAAGCTGAACAGAGGCTCGATCGAGGAAAGGGCCTCGACAGAGACCCTCGCCCGGTTGGCTGGCCTCTATGACGCCTCTAATCGGGCAACCGCTGTGGCACTGCGAGCACACGGAACTTGGCCCCTGCCGGCTTGGTTGGACGCTGCGACGACCTCCAGTTGAGCGTCGGGCGATCAGGCCTCAACCTCGGCCCGTTTGGAACGCCGAAGCCTCAGTCCTGCCAGGGCAGCCCGATCCTCGTCGTTCAATCCCAGTAGCAGGATCGCGGGAACGTAGACAGCGGTGATCACGATGCATGCCATGGCGGCGGCGGCCACGCCGACGCCCACCGGGGCAGCAGAGACGACTAACCGCGCGACGACCGCTGCGAGAGCGGCAGAGAGTGCCGGCTTCCAAAAGTCCGCGCGGAATGGCAACACGTGCTCGTGCGCCCACACCTGTAAGAGCGGGATCACGTTGTTCGCAGCGGTGCCGACCGCCTTCGCCGTAGCACCGCCGATGAGTCCGTAGCGTGGGATCAGCCACACCGCGAGTCCGATCTCAAGCGCGATCACCGCCACGTAGTCAACGAGTGCGAGCGTGGGGCGTCCGACGATGATGAGCGTTACTGTGACCGGGCCTGTGCCGAAGTTGAATAGCAACCCCACCGCGAGGATCACGAGGGCGGGCTCGCCCTCTCGGAACCCCCGGCCGAAGATCGAGAGCAGCTCGCCGGGGAACGCCAGCATGAGCGCCAGTAGCGGCGCGCCCAACGTGAAGGTCCACTTCGTCGCGCTTCGGTAGATGGTCGCGAACTCCTCTCGGCGACCCTGCAGGTACAGGTCGCTGCCGATTGCTGTGTAGACCTGGTTCAACGAGTTCACGACGGAGGTCAGGGCCCCCGCGATGCGATTGCTCGCCGCGTATACGGCTGAGGTCGCGACGGCGGACAGCGAGCCCAGAAGGATCGGCATGACTTGCGCTCGGCTCTGACCGGCCAATCGAGCGGCCCATGCAGGGATCGCGAACCTCAGGAGCTTGCCCGTTTCGACGGGGGCGACCGGTCCGAGCAGCGAGATGCGGCGTTGGAGCACGGCGACCGAGATGGCGAGCAGGATGATTTCCGCCAGCATCACGGCCGCGTACGCGAGGAGAAGTTCGTCGAACAAGACGATGGCTGCAGCCACGAACGTGAGACTCAATACGGGCTGCAGGATGTTGCGCACGAGCGCGGCATCCTTCATCTCCTTGAATGCCTGGGTCGAGTAGATGAGGACCTGCCGCGTCCCCACGATGGGGGTCATCATTGCCGTAAGCCGAAGCATCGGCGCGAGCGCAGGCGTGTGAAAGACCCGGACCGCCACAGTGTTCGCCGTAACGAACAGAGCCAAAGCCAGCACCGAGAGGCCCGCGCCGGCGAGCAGCAGGGCCACGTGGATCGTGCGCCGCAACCTTTCCTCATCGCCGATGCCCTGATAGAAGGAGCCCTGGCGCAGCACGATCCAGTCTGCCCCAAGCTGGCCGATGATCGAGAGGAGCTGGCCGATCGAAACCGAGATCACCCACAGGCCGAAGGGCTCCTTGCCGAACGTTCGCGCGATCAGGACGGCGAGCGCGAACGCCCCCGCATAGCTGACGGCGCCGCTCGACACGAGCAAGGCGGAGCCGCGAGCCATGCGGGCGACGTGGTGGAGCTCGCCGTAAGCGGACGTTCCCTCAGGAGATCCCATCACGAGTACCCGAGCTCGGAGAGCTCCGGCTCACATGCTGCGCGCACCTTCGCCCGGATCTCGGCGGGCCACGCCTGCGATTTCCCGGAGTTGGCGACGATCTTCTTCAGTCGAGCGACCTCGGGATCCTCGACCCCGGCGTGGTGAGCCACGCTCGCGTAGTCGAGCACAGCAGGATCCCACGGAACGCCCAGGAACGAGAAGACGGGCTCCAGCGTGACTCCCGGATCGTTGGTCACTTCCTCGTAGGTGATGCGGTGGCACGCCTCGGGATGTGCGGCGGCGAAGTCGAGGATCTTTCGATTCTGCCGCGACCAGAATCGACCGGCGCCGACGGCGGCGTCGCCGCCCGCCTCCTCGACGGCGGCGTCGATCGCGGGGTAGTGACGGCGGGGGTCGGCGAGAGAATATGCGACGTCGAGACCATGGCGAACGATGACGATGAACCGAGCCGCCGGCCCGAACAAGGTCCACAGGTCGTCGAGGCAGTCCACGTAGTGGGGCGTCTTGTCTGCCCAGCGATCCTTGCCCTGCGAAGCAGCGTACCCCTCGTAGAACGAGGCGATGAATCCGGCCAGGGCCTCGGCCACCGACGCCTGAGAATATCCCATCGCCTCGAACCCACGGCCGGACCGACGGTCGTGGAGCACCTGCACGAGCGGCAAGATGAAGGATGTCTCAGGCGGGCACGCGATCATCGGATGGGAATCGACTATCCGCCGCAACAACGAGGTACCGCTGCGCTGACAGCCGATCAGGAAGATCGGCGACGGACGGTCGCTGGTCGCGGGAGTCAACGCGATCGGAGGGGCCGTAGGGTCGGTCGGGCGAAGCTTCCCGGCGAACCAGCGGAGCGAGCGACCTGCGGGCATCTCGCGGCGTTCCATCACTCGATGTAGCCAAGGTCGCGCAGATGTTGCGCGATCTCGTCCTGCTCCTCGCGCGTCACGGCGTCCGCAGGCAGATCCGCTTCGATCGATGCTGTATACGTCGTCTCGTCCAGGATCCCGGCATCTTGCGCGATCAGCGAGATAGGTCGCCCGTCGATGTTGACGGCAACCAGGCCCTGCGTCGCGAGGAGGGTGGGAGCGATGTCCGCGATGGAGGGCGACCCGAGATCCGCGGTTGCTGCGTGCGATGCCACGAGGATCCCCTCCTGCCGGTGGTCGCCGGAGGGCCAGCGCGACTCCTGCGTTGCTCGGTCGATGTTGCCGAAGCTCCACATCGGCGCCGCCCGCGCCATCAGATCGGGTGCGAGATCCACGTGATCGCCCTCCGGGAGGTCCTCGCGAAGCAAGACTTTCGCGACCGGTTGCGCGCCGGTTTCGGCGTCCCGGTAGGACAGCAACGCTTCCGCCACCTCGCGACGGACGCGGTCGTGATCTCCCGGATCGACGATCCCATTGATCTCGCGCCCTCTGAGGTTGACGGAGATGGCGCCTCCAGACCCCGCAGAGTATGCGACCGTCCGTGACCAGTCGAGCGATGCGGGCGCGCGGATCCGGTGCTTGAGCGCATAACCCGCACGAGATCGGGCGATCGCTCTCGCAGGCGCCCAGCGTCGCATCGATCGCGACAGATCGTTTCGCGAACCGGCAACGGCGAACCCAAGCGCTCGCAGGATCCGGCTCAGGCTTGCCACCCGCTCAACAGGTCGGAAACCATGATCGGACATCACGATCGTCAACGCATCCGGGCCGGCGTGCGCCCGGAGGCGGCCAAGAGCTTCATCCACGAGCTCGTAGACCGTGCGAAGGGCGTCTGCCAGCGGCGATCCTTCTACCTCGCTGTGCAACGGGTGCGTTGGGAGCAGGTACGCGCCAAGCGGATGCTGGAGTCGATCCGGCGCAACGAAGACGCAAACGGCCACGTCCCACGAGCCCTCCAGAAGTACCTCGAACGACGAAGTCCGCTCTTGCACGAGCCGCCGCGCGTCAGCAACCAGGAGGTCCGGATCGCGTTCGAACCGCGTCCACTCCAGCCCGTTGGTCGGAAAGGGGGCCCGCACGCCAAGTTCTGCGGCGAAATCCGCGGGGGTAATGAACGGGGCTCCGCGCGGGATCGCGACGCCGCTGATCATCCGGCCGTTGATGTCCCAGGCCGGAAACGTAACGGGAATGTTCGCCGCTCGGACCTCGATGCCAGCGGCGGAGAGCTGATCCAAGAAGGTCGGTCGGCGGATCGAGGTGGACGACACGGGCACACGGCGGTCCGGGTCGGTCGGGTCGCGCTCGACGAAATCCCAGACGCCGTGCCCGGCGGGGTTGCAGCCGGTGAGGAACGATGACCACGCTGCCCAAGAGTGTGAAGGAATCGTGGACAACAGTGTCCCGCGGCCTCCGTGCGCGAGCATGCTTTCGAGGTTGGGGAGGAGCCCACGCGCCAGGAGATCATCGACGATCTCCCAATCCGCGCCGTCCCAACCCACGACCAGTACCCGTTGCCGCATGCGTCCTCCTTGCGGTCTACCTGCGCGACCCTCCACCGAGCCGCGCGGTCGCGCGGACGGCGGTCTGGCCCGCTGCACCGAGCATCGGCCTGATGTCGTCGAGGCTGAAGAACGCACCCTCGTCGACTCCCGCCACCGATCGGAGCCACGCCCCGATCGAGATCCAACCTTCCTTACGGTACGCCAATCCGGAGGCGGCGACGTGCGTCTCGACGAGCCACGAACGAGCCTCGAACGCGCGGGCATCATCAAGGTCGCGAGGCTCCCACCGATCCCAGCCGGCCGCATACCGCGACCAACCCGTGATGCCCCCTGAGTTCGGACTAGCCAGTGTGGTGCGCACCCCCAGCCGACCGAGCGACCGAACCACGCCAAGGGTCCCGTGTTGTGGGAAGCCAGAGGACCCGGATCGCAGGACCAGGGCAGGCGCGCTTGCATCGACATCCTCATGGTTCGGCAGTCGTCGCGTCATGTGGCTGACTATCATCGCAGCCGGGCGCCGCCTGACACACCACCGGATCCGAGAACGGCGGCCGAGCGGAGGCACGTGTGACGATCCTCACCTACCACGCCGTGGACCCTGGGTGGACGGCGCCCCTGTCTGTGCATCCTGCTAGGTTCGCCGAACAGGTGGCGTGGATCGCCGCGCACCGTCAAGTGGTGCCTCTCGAGGAACTGCTCGATCGCTTCCCGAACGGCTCGTCGAAGGAGTTCGTGGCGCTTACCTTCGATGATGGATTCTCTTCTGTGTTCGAGCACGCCCTGCCGGTCCTGTCTCGACACGGCCTGCCATTCACGATTTTCCTGATCGGCAAGATGTGCGATCGCAGCGGTTCGAGCATCGACTGGGTGGACAAGCCTCCGGCGTACCCGCTTCGCACACTCGACCCATCCCAGGTCCGCGAACTGCAAGCGCTCGGCGTGCGATTCGGATCTCACGGCTACTCGCATGCCGATATGACCACGCTCGGGTTCGACGACGCGCTCGCCGACCTCGTTCGAAGCCGGCAGATCCTGCGGCAGTTCCTCGGCGAGGACGTCGCCACCCTCGCCTATCCGCGCGGTCGCCACGACGAGAAGGTGCGCCGCGCGGCCCAAGAGGCCGGGTTCACGTGGGCGTTCGGGCTCGCGGTGCCTCCCGCCGACAGAGGCGCTCACGCGCTGCCGCGTCTCGGTGTGTACCCGAAGGACACTGGCTACTCGCTGCGGTTGAAGACCGAGCCGCTCTACGGACGTCTTCGCTCCAGCTCTTCCTATCCTTGGCTACGACGCCGGATCGAGCGGTTTAGGCCGGGCGCACCCCCTCCCTAGCCGGCCCGGACACGGGACGGTGGTGTGTGTTCTAGGCCAACCCGCAAGGGTTGACCAGGCGTCTGAGGGGTGGGTACCATGTTCGCCCTACCCTGAATGGATGACCCCCAGATGGCCTACGCAGAATCACCCGCCGTGCGCCAGGACTCCCCTGCAGGGAATCTGCGGCGCGAGACGCTCACTCCCGTAACCCGGCGCGCCGAGGGGCTCTCGGCACGGCGGTTGGTCCTGGGGCTCGACATAGTCATTTTGGGAGCTTTCGCCGCGGTTCAGGGGCACATGACGGCCGTCTGCTACGCATTCGCGACGCTTCTTGCGCTGAAGGGGGCGGGGGTCTACGGACCTCGCCTTCGACCACGAACGGGCGATGACCTCCCTCGGATTCTCGCCGCGGTCGCGGTGCCCGTGCTGCTGCTGTCCTTCGTTGCGCCGGACGAGCCGGTGTTGGCGATCGCGCGGGCTTTGCCGTTCGTACTGCTCGCTTTGCTGGTCGGCCGTTCGATGACCTACACGGCGATCGGGAGGGCACGCGCCAGCGGGCGGCTGCACGAGCGGGTGTTGATCGTCGGCGCCGACGCGCGTGGGTTGGATATGGCCAGGCTCCTTCTCGAGCACCCTGCATTCGGCCTCGAGCCGGTGGGTTTCATCGACGAACTGGCGCTCACCAAGCTCCCCCTGCCGCTGCTGGGCGGGATCGACGATCTGTCGCGGCAGGCCGTCCTGCACGGCATCGACCGGGTGATCGTGGCGGCCTGGGAAGGTGAGGATCGCGACCTCGTTCCAAGGCTCCGAGAATGCACGGAGCGTCACGTGCACGTGCACGTCGCCCCGCGGCTGTACCAGCTCGGTACGGCCCCGACGCATCCGTCTTCGGATTGGCTGTGGACTACGCCCCTGATCCGGCTCCCCGAGACGCCACAACGGAAAGCGGCCTGGAAGATCAAGCGTGCTGCCGACGTGGCCCTCTCCTTGATCGCTCTCGTGCTCTTGGCGCCGGTGTTCGCCGTGCTGGCGGTCGCGATCAAGTTGACCAGCCCCGGCCCCGTGCTCTTTCGGCAGACCCGCGTGACCCAGGGCGGCCGGGAATTCCAGCTCTTGAAGTTCCGGAGCATGCCTGTGAACGACTCGTCGGAGTACAGCTGGGGCCCGGGAGAGATCCGGCCGACCCGGTTGGGCCGTTTCATGCGATCGTCGGGCCTCGACGAGTTGCCGCAGCTGGTCAATATCGCTGCGGGCGAGATGTCGCTGGTTGGTCCGCGACCGGAGCGCCCGTTCTTCATCAAAGAGTTCGCCAAGGAGATCCCGGGCTACGAGGATCGGCACCGGGTCCCTGCGGGGCTCACGGGATGGGCGCAGGTCCACGGCCTCCGAGGCGCAACCTCAATCGAGGAACGCTCGATGTTCGACAACGAGTACATCGAGTACTGGTCGCTGTGGCGCGATGTCGTCATTCTCGTTCGCACCGTGAAGTCCATCGTGGCCGGCGAGGGGCGATAGTGCGCGTCGAGGACACCGAGATCGACCCGTCCGTAGCCGGCATACCCCGCGAGGCCGACGAATGTCTCGTGACGGTCGTGATCCCCGTTCGGGATGAGGCGTCCTCGATCGGGGAGTGTCTCGCCTCCGTGCTCGCGCAGGACCATGAAGCGCTCCAGGTCCTCGTCGTCGATGGCGGGTCGCTCGATCGGACGGCGGAGGTCGTTCGGGGCCTGCAGAAGCGCGAGCCCCGGATCGACCTGCTGTGCAATCCAGCAGGCCGGATACCCACCTCCTTGAACATCGGGCTCGCCGCGGCACGGGGGCGATGGCTCGTCCGGGTGGATGCGCACTCGACCGTGCCCACCGACTATGTGCGGGTGCTGGTCAGCCATCTGCAGACGGGCCGCTGGGGTGGTGTGGGCGGGCGTAAGGACGGCACGGCCGCGACGCCGACCGGTCGAGCGATAGCGGCGGCGCTCGGCTCGCGGGCCGGCGTCGGGAACTCTGCCTACCACCACGCGACGCGGCTCCAAGAGACCGACCACGTGCCCTTCGGAGCATATCCGGTCGACCTGCTCCGTGAGTTAGGCGGCTGGAACGAGGACCTGGTTGCGAACGAGGACTTCGAGCTGGATCACCGGATCCTCCTGCACGGCAAGCGCCTGCTCCTCGACCCCGCCGTGCGCATCCGCTGGCGCTCGAAGGAATCCTTCCGGGCTCTTGGCAGCCAGTACCTTCGCTACGGTCGCGGGAAGGCCGACGTGGTGCGCGCACACCCATATTCCGTGCGGATCCGCCACCTCGCTCCACCGCTGCTGGTCGCGGGTATCGCGCCGTGGCTCGCGCTCCTGTTTCTCGCACCGTGGGCGGCCACGTTGATCGCCGCGGCCTATCTGACGCTGGTGTTCGCCGCGGCGATCGCCGCGGCTCCGAAGGCTGGCGGCCTGCGCTTCGCGCCGTCCGTAGCGACCGCAACCATGACGATGCACGTCTCGTGGGGTCTCGGCTTCTGGGACGGGATGCTCCGGCCTCTTCGGCGGACGCGCACTGCAACCGCAACCAACACCAAAGGACCTCTCACCTGAGAACAGGCTTCGACTCATCGCGCCCATGACCCTCGCTGTGATCGCGATCCTCGGCTTGTCGCTCGAGCCCGCGATCGGGAACCGCATCGGGCAGGAACACCTTCCGAACCTGAGGACGCGTCGGCCGATCGGTTTGGAGATCACCCACGAGAACGGCGCGAAACTCCTCCGGTTCACGAATACGGTTGCCAACGTCGGCGCCGGGCCACTTGAGATGCGGCCGGACAACTCGGATGGAACTACCACCGATGCCTATCAGCGCGTCTACACCCACAACAACTCGATGACCTGGCAATTCATGTACGAGCGCCTCGTCGGCACCTTCGTGTTCCATCCGCAGCACAACCACTGGCATTTCGAGTCGTTCGCCGCCTATGAGTTACACGCGGTCGCCACTCACGGAAGCGTCGGGAGTATCGTCGCCCAGGGGCAGGACTAGGGTCAGCTTCTGCCTCGGGGATAGCCTGGCGGTCAACAAGAGCCTCGAACACTTCAAACCGCAGCCCGTCTACCCACTAACCTGCAGTCAGAACGCGACCCAGGGCACCTCCGTCGGTTGGGGAGATCGATATGGTCGCAACCTATACGGCCAATGGATCGACATCACGGGGCTATCCGATGGCACGTACTGGCTAACGTCCGAGGCCGACCCACTCAATCTGATCCTCGAGACGAAAGACAGCGACAACCGCTACTCGCTGAAGATCCGCATCACCGGCGACACCGTTGCGCTCCTTTAGTCGCTCGGCGGGATTCCAAGTCCGATAGCCTCGAGCCTCGAGGTGATCTCCGATCACGTCCTCGAGCTGCGCCACCTGCCCCTCGGTGAGGTCGCGCCGAAAGGCCTGCCGTCTCGACGTTGCGACCGGATACCGCTGAAACGCTGCCTCGAAGTCCTGGTCCCACGATAATCCGGCAAGCTGGAGGATCTGGGCCCACCGCCCGCGAGGGTCAGCAACGATGTCTTCATAACGGAGCTCGAGCCACCGGTCCCCGTCAATCGCCGCCGCCGTTGCATCGAACGCATCCATCAGGATGCGCCACTCGAGCCCCGCGAGGACGACGAGCGAGCGATCGTGGCGCTCCCACGTTTCGCGGAGGTGGTCCGGGAGCTCGCCGAACCCCCATCCGGGCACGCCGAGGTAGCCCTTCCACCACGGCCTCTGGATGATCGAGCTGGCCACCGCGCGCCCGTCACGCACCACGTGGAGGAATCGGGCGTTCGGCATCACCGCGTCGATAAACCGGGCGCGCGGCCACCCCGTGAACTTGTGCATGAAGACGGGGACGTCTTGGGCTTCGGCGCGCTCTTCGAAGAAGCTTCGGAACCTTCCTGCCAGCCAGGGTGTCACATCGGCCTCCGTCAGGTCGCGGAACGGCTCGGAGACAGTGGGAGCGATCTGACGGCGGAGGATCTTGTAGGCCTCCGACGGCCCGAAGTGGACACGCTCCCCCAGTGTGAATCGGAGCTCCTTCAGGTACGCGCGGTCACGTCGTCCGAGGCCGGCGGGGATGGATCCGTACAACAGCTTGTTCGCGCGGCCCTTCGGATTCAGGGCCCCAAGAGTCGTGTCGACGTTGGAGATGAAGCCCACACCCGGGTGGCGCGCGATCAACTCCTGGACCAGCGTGGACCCGCACCGACCCGTGCCGATGATGAAAAGGTACGTCCGCTCGGTCACGCGCTCGACTCCTTGGATCGTCCGGTCAGCGACTTCAGTCGTTCCTTGTTGGCGGGCGACCGCCGGTTGATCGCGCCGCGCGTCACGAACTCGGGTACGACCCCCGCCCAGACGCGTGCAGAGCCGAACGACCGCACGGGAATGATTGTCAACCACTCGAGCTGCTCGGCTTCTCCCGTGAACCTGCTCTTGTAAGTGCCGTAGGGAAGTCGGCAGGCCCATGCCAGCTCGTCCCACGCTGGAAGAAGTGTCGTGGCGTCGGCCTCGGCCTCGAGGTGGTCGATTCTGAGCATGCCGGTACATGCTACGACTGCTTGAGGGCCCGCCTCGGCTGGGTCGAAGCGAGCCCGGTCCAAGGCGAGTCGGCAATGGCCGAGACCCTCCGCTCAACGTCGAGCGGGCCGCCGCTCTGACGTACGGGCCCGAGCGAGGAACACCCGAGTCAGCGAGCGGCGCGGCCCGCCTCGATCCGGGCGCGAGCCAAACGCTCGGCGGCCTCGGCCGTCGTGATGCCGTCGGTCTCGGCGGCCGCGAACACGTCGGCGAGCGTCTGCTCGATCGCAGCGAGCCGCGCCCGCATGTGTGCGTCGTCCCAGCCGAGGGTCTCATAGCCGGCGAGCCAGATCACGCCACCCGCGTTGGCTACGTAATCGGGCGCGTAGAGGATGCCTCGCGCCTGCAAGAGGTCCCCGTCGGCGAGGGTGGCCAGTTGGTTGTTCGCGGCCCCCGCCACGACGCGACAGGCCAGCTTCGGGATCGTCTCGGCGCTCAGCACGCCCCCAGTGGCGCAGGGCGCGAGCACGTCGCAGGGCGTCGTGAGCGCTTCGTCGGTTGGCACCGGCTCGGCGCCGGTGGCTGCGACACGCGTCGGATCGACGTCGGCAACTAGCACGCGCGCGCCCGCGTCGCGCACCTCTTCGATCAACCGCGCGCCCACCGACCCCGCGCCTTGCACCACCACGGATCGCTCCGAGAGGTCGTCGCTGCCGAATGCATGCCGACACGCCGCCCGGATCGCGTGGAAGACACCGATCGCGGTCCCCTCCCCGGGATCCCCGGCGCCGCCGTCGCGCCGGCGAGCGGCCGAGCACATGGGCCGTGCGCTCGGCGATCAGGTCCATCTCGGCGGGCCCGGTGTTCATATCGGCGGCGGTCACGTAGCTGCCGTGCAGCGACTCCACCAGGTCGCCGTAGCGCAACACGATCTCGCGTCGCTCCTTCGATCCCGGGGGAGGGACGGCGGTGACCGCGAGCACGGCCTTGCCCCCGCCGTAGGGAAGCCCGGCCGCGGCCTGCTTCATGCTCATCGCCTGAGACAGCCGCAGTGCGTCGCCCACCGCATCGTCGGTGCTGGCGTAGGTCTTCATCCGGGTGCCACCCATCGCGGGGCCGAGCACCGTCGAGTGCACACCGATGAACATCCAGGTGCCCGTCGGCTCGTCGTAGTGCGTGACGAGCTCCTCACCGTCCCAGCCCTGCAGGCGCTCTTCGAACACGACGGGAAGTCTAGGCGGCGCCAGGGGCCACGGCCGAGACAGACGGAAGGCGGGGCTGGGGGCCGCTTCCACGACAGTTCTCGGCGCTACTTGATGTATAGGAACGTAGACCCGTTCCTGGTGCAGAGGAACGAGTCGGGGTGCGTTGAGATGCCGTCACCGTCGTCGACTCACGCTCCCGTGAGTCCGATGACGCTGACGTTGTCCTTGTGTGTAGCAGCCGACTTGGCCTTGAGCCCGATCTCCATCACGGACGTCTGCCCGACGAGTTGCCGATCGTTCACCGGGTTGAGTGGGGAACGCGAGAGGCGGGGTCCGAAGACCCCGCCTCTGCGGTTCCGCGAGCTGGGTAGCTTGCGGTCTTAGTGCGCGTGCCCGTGGCCGCCGGCCTCGGGCTCCTCGTCCTCCGGCTTCTCGACCACCGCGGACTCGACCGTCAGCACGATGGCTGCGATCGATGCGGCGTTCTGCAGCGCGGAGCGCGTCACCTTGGTCGGGTCCACGATGCCGGCCTTCATCATGTCGACCCACTCGCCGGTCGCGGCGTTGAAGCCACGGCCATCGCCCTCGGTGCGGGTCTGGGACACGATGACCGCGCCCTCGTAGCCCGCGTTGCTGGCGATGCGGCGGGTGGGCTCGGCAAGCGCGGCGCGAACGATCTTCGCGCCGGTGGCCTCATCACCCTCCAGATCGAGCTTGTCGAGCGCACCCTCGGCACGGATCAGCGTGACGCCGCCGCCCGGGACGATGCCCTCTTCCACCGCCGCGCGGGTCGCCGAGACGGCGTCCTCGATGCGGTGCTTCTTCTCCTTGAGCTCGACCTCGGTGGCCGCGCCGACCTTGATCACGGACACGCCGCCGGACAGCTTCGCAAGCCGTTCCTGCAGCTTCTCCTTGTCCCAGGAGGAGTCCGTGTTCTCGATCTCGGCCTTGATCTGGTTGATCCGACCCGCGACATCGTCGTGCGAGCCTGCGCCCTCGATGATCGTGGTGTCGTCCTTGGTGACGACCACCTTGCGCGCGCGACCCATCAGCTCGGTCGTCACGTTCTCGAGCTTCAGGCCGACCTCCTCGGAGATCACCTGGCCGCCCGAGAGGATCGCGATGTCCTGCAGCATGGCCTTGCGGCGGTCGCCGAAGCCAGGCGCCTTGATCGCGATCGCGTTGAACGTGCCGCGGATCTTGTTCACGACGAGCGTGGCAAGCGCCTCACCGTCGACGTCCTCGGCGATGAGCACCAACGGCTTGCCCGCCTGCAGGACCTTCTCCAGGACCGGCAGCAACTCCTGCGCGCTGGAGATCTTCTTGTTGACGATCAGCAGGTACGGGTCGTCGATGACCGCTTCCTGCCGCTCGGGGTCGGTGACGAAGTAGGGCGAGATGTAGCCCTTGTCGAACTGCATGCCCTCGGTGAACTCGAGCTCGATGCCGAAGGTGTTCGACTCCTCGACGGTGATGACCCCGTCCTTGCCGACCTTGTCCAGGGCCTCGGCGATCGTGGCGCCGATCGCGGGGTCGGCGGCCGAGATCGACGCGACCTGCGCGACCTCGTCCTTGGACTCCACGTCCTTGGCCTGGTTCTTGATCGCCTCGACGGCGGCCTCGACGGCCTTCTCGATGCCTCGCTTGAGGGCCATCGGGTTGGCGCCGGCGGCGACGTTCTTCATGCCGCCCTTGACCATCGCGCGGGCGAGCACGGTCGCCGTGGTGGTGCCGTCACCGGCGACGTCGTTCGTCTTGGTGGCGACCTCCTTGCACAGCTGCGCGCCCATGTTCTCCCAGGCGTCCTCCAGCTCGATCTCCTTGGCGATGGTGACACCGTCGTTGGTGATCGTGGGAGCGCCCCACTTCTTGTCGAGCACCACGTTCTGGCCCTTGGGCCCGAGCGTGATGGCGACCGCGTCGGCGAGCTTGTCGACGCCGGCCTCGAGGCCGCGCCGCGCTTCCTCGCCGAACTTCAGCAGTTTCGAAGCCAAGAGAGGCCTCCCTTACTTGTTGAGTACCGCGAGCACGTCACGGGCCGACAGGACGAGATACTCCTCGCCGCCGACCTTGACCTCGGTGCCGCCGTACTTCGAGTAGATGACCGTGTCGCCGACCTTGACGTCGATCGCGATGCGACCGTCGCCGTCTTCGTTCCACCGGCCCGGGCCGACGGCCACCACGGTGCCCTCCTGGGGCTTTTCCTTCGCGGTGTCCGGGATCACGAGGCCAGACGCGGTGGTCTGGTCACCCTCGTTGGCCTGCACGACGATCCGGTCCTCGAGCGGCTGGAGCTTGAAGTCCGCCATCCCTGTGGTCCCTCCTTCTGCTGGGTCTCCGACTGTTCCCCGCCCCGCGGGATTAGCACTCGTAGGGCGTGAGTGCTAACAGGATAGCCATGAGAGTGCCAAGCGGCAAGGTGGGGCTCGAACGTGCTCCGACCTCGAGCCTCTGAACCCGAGTCCACCTGCGACCCGTAGGTCTAGCGCACCCAGACGAAAGGGAGGATGGGATGCGCATGATCCGAAGGGCAACAGTCGGCATCGGCGATCGCGGTCGCCTTCGTCGTTGCGCCGGCCGGTGCGGCCTATCGCCGCGTCGAACCCGAGCGGCAGCGGCCAGCCGGGCGCCGAATGCGGCGAGGACAACGCCCTCACGCGCTCCTGCCGGATTCAGCAGCGGCGGCTTCGCGAAGGCGGAGACGCACTATGCCGGCAGCGACGGGACCCACTCACTGGTGAGCGGCAACCCGCACGCGGTGTCGCAGTACGACGTCGCCTGTTTCCAGGCTCTCGAGCTCCGGCCACTGACCGTCAGGCCACGGCGAACGAGCGCTTCGCGAGCCCGAGGAAGAACCCCTCGATCGCGGTATCGGGGGCTTCCTCGGGGTCGCTGGCCGCGCCGAGCGTCACGAACAGCGGCGCGAAATGCTCGACCGTCGGGTGCGCGTAGGGCATGCCGGGAGCGACGGCTCGAAAGTCCATCAGCTGATCGACGGCGCCTTGCTGCAGCTTCTCGGCCGCCCACAGATCGAACTCCTCGGACCAGCCGGGTGGCGGTGCGTCGGGTCGCCAGTCGCGGATGAACGGCAACCCGTGCGTCAGGAACCCCGAGCCCATGATCAACACGCCCTCGTCACGCAGCGGCTGGAGCCGGCGCCCGATCTTGAACAGGTGCTCCGGATCGAGGTCGGGCATCGACATCTGCAGCACCGGGATGTCGGCGTCGGGGTACATCACCGTCAGCGGCACGTACGCGCCGTGATCGAGCCCGCGGTCGGGTTGCTCGGCGACCGTCTCGGTATCGGCCATGCTCGCGGCGACCCGCGTGGCCAGCTCCGGCGCCCCCGGCGCCGGGTAGGTCACCTCGTAGAAGCGCTGCGGGAACCCGTAGAAGTCATAGGTCAGGGGCGCGGCGTCACGGGTGGCACCCAGCGTGAGCGGCGCCGACTCCCAGTGAGCGGAGACCACGAGGATCGCCTTCGGCTTCGGCAGGTCGGCGGCCCACCGCTGCAGCTGCGACACCCACACCTCGTCATCGACGAGGGGCGGCGCGCCGTGGCCCAGATACACGGCGGGCATCCGATCGGTCGTGGTCTCCATCGTTTCGGTGAACGCGGTCCCCTCGCGGTTCATTCCTCCAGCTCGATCGTCTCATCGACCGGCACGACGGTGCCGACGGTACCCCGCTTGATCGCGCGGGCGTACAGCAACAGCGAGGGCAGGCGGAGGACGCCGGACACGACCAGCGCGAGCGGGACCGAGGCGTTGCCGATCAGTCCGAGCACCGGCCCGCCCGCCGCCTGGCCGATCGCGTCGGACTGCGATCCCAGCGAGTTGATCGTGGCCCGCGTCTTGGGGTCGAGCCCTTGATTGATCCACGCGTCGAAGACCGGCTGGCGCACGCTCCGCAGCGCGCCGACCAGCCACATCATCAGCACCGACAGCCAGAACATGCCGCTCAGGCCGAACACCACGACCCCCACCGATCAGCAGGACGTCGACCCAGCGCAGGATGCGGGCGACGTGCGCGTGCCCGTTCAGGTGCGTTCGCTTCCTGATCATCGCGAGCGCCCCGATGCCGATCAGCAGCGCGACACCGTCGATGATCGCGAACCACACCACCCGGTTCAGGTTGCCGATCGCCGGCAGCCCGATGTCCTTCAACAGGTGGTAGTCCGACAGGCGATCGAAACCCTCGGTCGACGCCCCGTGCAGCGCCGCCGTTCCGAGGATCAGGAAGAGCACGTGATGCGCCTTCACCTGTGCGGCGCCCTCCTTGAGGGTCGTGACGAAGCCGGTGTGGATCCGCTCTCCCTCGCTCCGCTCGTGCCGCTCGAATCCCTCCTCGGGCATCACGAACGCCATCAGCAGACCGAACAGCGAGATGGCCACCCCGCCCGCCACGATCGGCAGGCGGTAGTTCACCGTCGCGAGCGCGACCCCGCACACGATCCCGACCAGCGCGGCGGCGTCGGCGATCTGTCCGCCCCGCAGGTAGTGCGGCCGAGCGGCCTCCTCCCCCAGCTCGTCGGTGAGCCACGCGACGTCGGCGCCGCTCTGGAAGGTCGCGAAGATCCCCCACAGCACCTGTGACAGCGCGGCGATCGCGAACGAATGCGCGAACCCGAGCACCACGAAGGCCAGCCCCGACCCGATCAGACCGATCACGACCGACAGCCGCCGGCTGACCGTGTCGGCCACGATCCCGGTGGGGATCTCGAACAGCAGGTAGGTGCCCTCCACGACGGTGCCCAGCAACACCAACTGGAACGGATCGAGGCCGAGCGTGAAGACGACGAACACCGAGTAGACCGTGAGCGTCACGCGGAACAGGAAGCCGTCGCCGGCGCAGTAGATGGCGTAGGCGGTCGCTGCGTTCCTTCTCATCGAACGTTCCTTCGAACGGACGCGTCAGCAACCGGAAGGGCGACGCCCGGGCGGCCGCACGACGCGTCGATGCAACCAGCGGGCACAGAGGGCCCGCGGTCGGTCGTGGGATATCGCTCAGGCTGTTGGCAAGTCCCCGCGATGATGCCGGGCATCGCCGGCGCGGTCAAGCTCCGCGGCTGGATCGATGGAACAATCCCACCCGGAACGGGACGTCGAGCGCGGCACCGGCAACGCCGCGATCTCCGAAGAAGAAGCCGAGAAGGCGCTCCGCCTCTTCGAGGTCGTCGAACCGGAACGCGGTCTCGATGACGTCGCACGTGAACCCCAACGCCTGCCAGACGGCGGGGTCGGCGCTGATGTCGGCCTCGGCCATCGCCGCGAAGGCATCGCCACCGAGGTTGTCGACGATCGCGAGCGGGCCGCCGGGCCGCACGACCCGATCGAGCTCCGCGATCCCCGGGGTCGGGTCCCAGTCCCGGGTGAAGAAGTAGGCCCACGTGGCGTACGCACCGTCGAACGCGGCCTCGACGAACGGGAGGTGCTCGGCCTCGCCGCGGACGCGGTGTCGCAGGTCGGCGCGCGCGAGCATGCCCGCCGACGGTTCGAGCGCCACGACCGAGCGGCCGGCACCGAGACGTTGGGCGGTGAACCCGTCGCCCGCACCGACGTCGAGCACCAGGCCGGGCGGAAGGAGCTCGTGCAGGGCATCGATCACGAGACCGTCGCGGTCCATCGCGCGACGCTCGATCGCGAACAGCTCGGGATCGTCGGCCCCGTAGAACGGGATGACGCTCACGGAGCGCCTACCAGCGCTCGCGATGCACGACGTCGTCGAACGCGCGCCGATCCGGCGAGGCGACCGGTGCCAACGGCCTGGTCGCCGGATACCCGAGCGACAGGATGATCACGCACTCGCGGTCCGCAGGGAACCCGAGGATCTCGCGGGCCACGTCCTGCTCGCCGATCGCCGAATGACAACTGCCGATCCCGAGGTCGGCCGCGGCGAGCATCATGCTCATCGCGGCCTGTCCCAGATCGAACGCGAAGATCTCCCGGGCATCCGGGTCATCCGAGGCGGGCGACAGCAGGGCAACCGCCGCGGCCGCTCCCGCGATGTGCGCGCCGTAGCGCCACACGCCGGCCAAGGACGTGAGCCCCGCGCGGTCGGTGACGACGACGAAATCCCACGCTTGCTGATTGTTCGACGACGGCGAACGACGTCCGGCCTCGAGGATCCGATCGAGATCGTCCGGCGCGATCGGTCGGTCGGCGTACTCCCGGACGTTGCGCCGCGCGGTGATGGTGTCCCAGGTCTCCATGACCGAACCCTAGCTGTCGAAGCCGAGGCCGACCGCGTCGAGCAGCTTCAACCACAGCCCGCGGCGACCCTGCCGGCGGTCGGCGCGCGCGAGCGCCCGGCGCGTCAGCCACACGCCGACGCTGCGCAGCGGCTCGGGTGGGAACGGCAGCGGCTTCGTGCGAACCAGCGACAGCTGGGTCCGGGCGGTCTGCAGGTCATCGACCAGGTCCAGGCACACGCGGGCGCCCCAGCGGGTCGCGCCGACCCCGAGTCCGGTGTAGCCGGCCGCGTACGCGAGCTTGCCGTCGAACTCCCGGCCGAAGAACACGCTGAAACGACTGCACGTGTCGATCGCGCCCGCCCAGGCATGCGAGAAGCGCAGATCCTCCAACTGGGGGAAGGTCTCGAAGAACTGCTTGGCGAGCAACGAGTAGGTCGCATCGCGACGCTCGTGCTGCGGATCCACGGTGTTGTTCCAGTGGTAGATCGCGTCGTAGCCGCCCCACAGGATCCGGTCATCGGCGGTCAGCCGGTAGTAGTGGAACTGATTGTTCATGTCGGCCAGGCCCTGGCGATTCGCCCAGCCGATCGCGGCCTTCCGCTCGGGTCCCAGAGGCTCGGTCATCAAGACGTAGTCATAGACCGGCAGGATGTAGCGCTGCAGCTTCTTCCGCAGGGGTGGGAACGCGTTCGTGCCGAGGATGACCCGGCGGGCGCGCACCTGCCCCGAGCGCGGTCCGCACGATCACGCCGTCGCCGTCGTCCTCGATCGACGTCACCATCGACTGCTCGTGGATCCTGGCGCCGAGCCGCTCGGCCGCCGCGGCAAGCCCCCAGGCAAGACGGGCCGGGTCGATGCACGCGCCGCCGTCCTTGCGCCAGAACCCGCCGAGGTAGAGCGGCGAGTTGACCTCGGCGCGCACGGCCTCCCGATCGAGGAACGACACCTCGTGGCCGTACGCGGTGAGATGCGGCACCGCGTCGCGGCACCATTGCACCTGGTGGGGCTCCGTCGCGACCGCGAGCGTGCCGGTCGCCTCCCACGTGCAGTCGATGCCGTAGCGCTCGATCGCCTGGGTGATGCCGTCGAGGTTCTCCCGCCCCTCCTGCTCGATCCGGTCGATCTCGGCGGGGAACCGCCGGAGCCCGTTCTCGAGCCCGTGGGTCAACGACGCCTCGCAGAACCCGCCGTTTCGGCCGCTCGCGCCGAACGCGACCCGCTCCCCCTCGAGCACCATGACCTCGCGTCCCGGCATGTCCTCGAGCGCCTGCAACGCGGCCCACAGGCCCGTGAACCCAGCGCCGACGATCGCCAGGTCGACCGTGTGCGCACCTTCCAACGAGTCGCGCGCCGGCGGGCGTTCGTCCCGGTCGAGCCAGAACGGCGTCCAGGACGCGTCGGCATAGGTCGAGCGGAGGCGGGGGTCGATCGCAACCATCAGTCGGCCATCAGTCGGGAAGCGTGATCTGGAAGACCTTGCGCAGCGTCTCGTGCACGGTCCACGTCGTGCGGGCGCCACGCGCGAGCACGCCCAACACGCCGGGCGCGAGCTCGAGGGTCGCCCCACCCTCGACCGCGACCGTCGCCCTGCCGGACACGACCACGAACAGCTCGTCGGCCTCGACGTCGGTGACGGTGCCCTCCGTGATCTGCCAGACCCCGCGGATGATGCGTCCGTCCTCGGAGGTCCACAGCGTTGCCTCGGTGACCCCGGGCGTTCCTTCGAGCACGCTTTCGGGATCGAGTTCCCCGGGATCGAGGATCAGCTGGTCCGCGGCGAGCGCGAACGTGGCCCCTGGGCCCGCGGGCCGGGCATGCTCAGACATGCGTTGGAGCCTACCGGACGGGTCCGGCGGGCTCCCCGAGCGGCTCGTATCGACGCAGGGTGTAGGGGCCGATCGTCACGCCCGTGACCTGGCCGGTGTCGTCCCGATGGAACTCGACGGGTTCGCCGGACTCGCGCTGGAACCAATCCACCGTGAACCGGTCGGGCTCGCCGGCCGGCAACAGGACGAGCTTCCAGTCGGCCTCCGAGGGGTCGAGCATCGTGAGCTTGCCGTCGCGCCATTCCAGCCGGGCCAGGATCGCCTCGGTCGGCTCGCCGTAGAAACCGAGCAGCTGCTCATAGCCCTCGGGCAGGGCAGCCGGCAGTTTGACGGGGGCCACCGCCGATCGGGCGGCCTCGAGCGCGAGCATCCCGAGCTCCATCGCCAGGCTCGTCGCATCGGCGACCCCGTTGAGCAGCGCGATCGCGCCCACCCGCTCCTTCGATCGGAAGCACGCGTTCGTGATGAAGCCGGGGAGCCCGCCGGAGTGCTGCACCCAGACGGTCTCGCCCTTGCGCTTCGCGTACCACCCGATGCACCAGGCCTCCTCCCAGGTGTCGCCCTCGAGGTAGCGCGGCCGCTGCATCTCTCGCAGCGTCGCGTCGGACAGGACGGTGCGGTGCCCCTCGGGCGCGTCCTCCATCGGGAACTGCGCCGACAGCCACTTCGCGACGTCCTCGACGCAGGATTGCAGGCCGCCTTCGGCCGCCGGGAACTCCGAGAGCCCCACCGCAGGCTCGAGAACGTCGGAAAGCCAGCGCGCCCAGTACCCGACGGCCCGGCGTGCCTCCAGCTCGGCGGGCAGCGGCGCGAATCCGCTCGAGGTCATGCCGAGCGGATCGAGGATCCGTTCCTGCACGTACGCCGCGTACGGCTGGCCGCTGAGGCGCGCGACGATCTCGCCGAGCAGCTGAAAAGCGATGTTCGAATACTTCTGCTGCACGCTGGGCGGGATGCGGGTCGCGATCTCGGCCGCTCGGGCGAGGTTCACCTCCGGTGAGGACTCGTAGACGTCGTGGAACCATCGCGCGCCGGGCGGATCGCCCATCAGGCCCGACTCGTGCGACAGCATGCGACGCAGGGTCACGGTCTCGATCGGCCCGAACGGGCTCTGCGCGTCGCGCAGCTCCGGCAAGTACGCGACGGCCGGGTCGTCCAGATGCAGCTTCTCCTCGTCACGCAGCTGCAAGATGGCCGTGGCCGTGAACGTCTTGGTGATCGAGGCGATGCGGAACAGGGTCGTGGCGTCGTTGGGCCGCTTGGTCTCGAGATCGGCGTACCCGTGACCCCCGGACCACACGAGCTCGTCGCCGATCACCACCCCCGCGCTCGCGCCGGGCAGGCGGTGCTCCTTCACGAACGCGGCGACGCGCTCTTCGAACTTGCCGGCCAGCTCGGCCACCGGCGACGTGTCGGTCATCAGATCCCCTTCAGATAGGCGACGGTCTCGGCGAGCCCGTCCTCGAGGTGGGTCCACGGCTTCCACGCGAGCGCCTTGGACGCGACCGAGATGTCCAACGCGATGCGCCGGAGCTCCCCGGGCGGCAGCGCCGCGTGCCCGGCGTCCTCGGTGAACCCGATGATCTGGGCCAGCAGCTTGTAGAGGCCGGCCACGCTGGTCTCCAGCCCGGTGCCGATATTCACGAGCTTGCCCGAGCCCCGGTCCATCGCCTGGACGAACGCGTGCGCCACGTCGTCGATGAACACGAAGTCCCGGGTCTGGTTCCCGTCGCCGTAGATCACGGGCGCCTTCCCGGCGAGCATCGAGGCCGCGAAGATCGTGATCACCCCGGCCTCGCCGAGCGGGATCCTGCCGCGGACCGTAGACGTTGGCCAGGCGCAGGCAGTGAAGTCCAGCCCGCGATACCGCTGGTAGAAGCCCAGATAGTCCAGGACCACCTTCTTCGAGATGCCGTAGGGGCTCAGCGGGAACGACCCCTGGGCGGCCGACTCCTTGGCGGGCAGCCGCTTGGGCTCGCCGTAGATCGTGCCACCGCTGGCCGCGTAGATCACCTTGCGGGCGCCGACCTTGGCCGCACACTCGATCACGTTGAGCGTGCCCATCAGGTTGATGCTCGCGTCCCGCACGGGATCGTCCAGCGACGGACGGACCCCGGACTGGGCGGCGAGGTGGAACACGATCTCCGGTCGGTGCCGCTCGAACAGCGAGATCAGGCCCTCGGCGCGCACGTCCATATTGAAGAAGGTGTAGGCCTTCCCATAGGCGCGCGCGTCGGACAGGTTGGCGATGCGACCCGTCGACAGGTCATCGACCGCGATCACGCGGTGTTCTTCTGCCAGGAGGCGGTCTGCCAGGTTGGAGCCGATGAACCCGGCGCCCCCGGTCACCAGGATCGTGGTCACGTCGCCAAGGGTAGGTTCGGGTCGGCCGCGATGTCCAACCCGGTTCGCTCCCCGCGTTCCAGACGGGCGGCCCCGAGGCAGGCCACCATGGCGGCGTTATCCGTGCACAGCGCGAGCGGAGGCACGAGCACCTCGAGCCCCGCGGCGGTCCCGTCGCCCTGCAGACGCTCGCGCAGCCGGGTGTTCGCGACCACGCCGCCACCCAGCAGGACCCTCGCCACGCCCGTGCGCCGTGCCGCCTCGAGCGTCTTGGTCACCTGCACGTCGACGATCGCCTCCTGGAAGCTCGCCGCCAGATCGGGCACGTCGATCGAACGCCCGGCGGCCCGCTCGGCCTGCACGTGGCGCAGGACCGCCGTCTTGAGTCCGCTCATCGAGAAGTCGAGATCGCCGGAGTCCTCCATCGCACGCGGGAACCGCACGGCGCCCGGATCGCCGGTGCGTGCCGCCGCGTCGAGCGCCGGTCCGCCGGGGAACCCGAGCCCGAGCAGCCGCGCCACCTTGTCGAAGGCCTCCCCCGCGGCATCGTCGAGGGTCTGGCCCAGGATGACGTGGCGGAACATCGCCGGCACGTGCACCAGCATCGTGTGGCCGCCGCTGACGATCAGCGCCACGTACGGCGGGTCGGGCGCCCCGTGCTCCAGGAAGTTCGCCCAGTAGTGGGCCTCCAGGTGGTTGATGCCGATCAGGGGTGCCCCGGTGGCCAGGGCCACGGATTTGGCGGCCGCCATCCCGACCAGCAGCGCCCCGACCAGCCCGGGCCCGACGGTCACGGCCACGCCGCCGAGATCGCCGAAGTCCAGACCGGTCGCCTCCAAGGCCTGGCCGAGCAACGGGTTGAGCGCCTCGACGTGCGCCCGGGCCGCGACCTCGGGCACGACGCCACCGAACCGTTCGTGCAGATGCTCCTGGCGCGCGATCAGGTTCGCACGGACCATGAAGCCGTCTTCGACGATCGCGATCGCGGTCTCGTCGCAGGAGGTCTCGATCCCCAGCGTGATCAAGCGGGGCGGATCCCCTCGGGCAGCTTGTTGACGATCGAGACGATCCGCTGACGGAACGCGCGCTCGCGGATGTCGTCGGTCCACATGATCAGCGCGTCCTCATGCAGCTCCGCGTAGTAGTTGCGGCGGATGCCCACGGGGTGGAAACCGAAGCGTGCGTAGATCCGCTGTGCCCGCCAGTTCGTCACGCGCACTTCGAGCGACACCGCCACGCCGCCGAGCTCGCGCGCCGCGCCGATCTCCTCGGCGAGCAATCGGTGGGCGATGCCGTGGCCCTGCAACATGGGGTCGACCGCGATGTTCGTGATGTGCGCCTCGTCGCCGTAGCAGATGAGCCCCGCATAGCCGACGACGTCCTTGTCGATCCTGGCCACGAGGTAGTTGCGATTGTTCGGCTCGCTCATCTCGGCCATGAAGAGGTTGGGCGTCCATGGGCGCGAGTACGCCTGGCGCTCGATCGCCATGACGCCACGCAGGTGGCGCCGGCGCATCTTCGTCACCTCAAGGCTTGCCGCCCCGGGCTCGGTCGTCCCACGCGATCTCAGCATCCGACTTCCTCAGGTACATCGGCACGACATCGAACAACTGGTCATGCTCCTCGCGGAGGAACCGCGGCACCGCCAGCTCGACCAGCGAGGCCGCGTCCGGATGGGCGACCGCGGGCGAGGCGAACTCGACGCGGGCGCCCACCGTCTGGAGCACGTCCCGGTACAGGATGGCACCGTCGCCGACCGCTAGCACCTCCCCCGGGTGCACCTCCAGGTCGGCCACGAGGGCTTCCGGTCGTTGCACCGCAGGTTCGGTCAGGCGCATCACCCCACCCGGCACCGGCTGGTAGAGCGCGGCGAAGACCTCCTTGCGGCGGCCGTCGACCACCGCCGCGATCGTTCGGGCGGTCTGCCGGACCGCGTAGGCCAGGGCGTCGATGCTCGGCACGCCGATGATCGGCGCGTTCGTGACCTGGGCCAGCGTCTTGGCCGTCTCGATGCCGACGCGCAGGCCCGTGAACAGCCCCGGCCCCGTGCCGACGACGAAGCCACCGACGTGGTCGAGGTCGACGCCGGTCCAGACGAGCAGCTGCTGCAGCGCGGGCGTGACGCTTTCCTGGCGGGCCGTGCCCCCGATCTGGATGCGGCCGAGGATCGCGGTCTCGGTGCCGATCGCGACCGAGACCTGCGGCGTGGAGGTGTCGATGCCGACGACGATCACGGGGCGACCCACTTGGTGAGCGCATCCGTGAGGTCGCCGGCGCGTTCCTCCCACGACGGTCCGACCGTCGCGACCGTGATGTGGCGGACGTCGTCGGGGTCGGCCGCGAACTCGACGCGCAGGCGTTCGTCGGCCAGCAGCTCCGCGACCGGGTCACCCCACTCGACGAGCAGGACGCGCTCGCCGTCTTCGAGCTCGTCGAGCGCGAGATCGATCACGTCCTGCTCTCGCTCGAGCCGATAGAGGTCGACGTGGGCCACCGGCACCCGCCCGCTCACGTACTCGCGCACCAGGGTGAAGGTCGGCGAGGCGACGTGCTCGGTCGCGCCGAGCCCGCGCGCGATCCCCTGGACGAAGGTGGTCTTGCCCGCCCCGAGCTCACCGGTCAACACGACCACGTCGTGCGAGCGCAGCACGCCGGCAAGGGCCGCGCCGACGTCGCGCGTGTCCTCGGCGGTCGCGGCGCGGATCGCAAGCTCCATCGTCAGAACAGTTCGAGCTGGTCATCCGGCGGCGGCGCCTCGGTGCGGCCGTAGTCGGCGAGCGACGCGGCCGGCGGCGCGGGCGGGGGGGCGTCCAGCGTCCGCTTGATCAGCGCGAAGTCCTCTTGGAGGTCGGCGAACTGCCGACTCTTCTCGCCGCCGCCGTGCAGGATCGCGGCCGGGTGAAAGGTCGGGATCACCTTGCGCCCGTGCCACGGGTAGACGGAGCCGCGCATCCGCGTGATGCCCTGCTCGGTCTGCAACACGAACTTCGTGGCGAAATTGCCGAGCGTCGCGATCACGCTGGGTTGGATCAGGGAGATCTGCTCGATCAACCACGGCGTGCACGCCTCGATCTCCTCGGGCAGCGGATCGCGGTTCGCCGGGTGGCCGACATTTGATGACGTTCGCGATGTAGACCTCGTCGCGCGAGCGTCCGATGCCCTCGAGCATGCGGGTCAGCAGCTGACCGGCGGCCCCCACGAACGGGATGCCCTGCTTGTCCTCGTGCATGCCCGGGGCCTCGCCGATGAACAGCAGATCCGCGTCGGGGTTGCCGACGCCAAACACGACCTGCGTCCGCCCGCCGGCGAGGGCGCATTTCGTGCACGTCGCCGCCTCGACGGCCGCGTCGGCGAGGGTGCGCGTCACGTGCCGTCTCCCGCGTAGACGCGAGGCACGCGTTGGCCGATCCGCGTGACGATCTCGTAGGCGATCGTCTCGGCGAGGCCCGCCAATTCCCAGGCGGTCACCTCGTCGTCACCCTGGCTGCCCAGCAGCACCACCTCGTCGCCGGCGCGCACGTCCAGATCGCCGCAATCCACGAGCAGCTGGTCCATCGTGACGTTGCCCGCGACCCGGCATCGCTGGCCCCGGATCAAGACGTCGGCCTTCGAGGAGAGCGTTCGCGGGTAGCCGTCGGCGTACCCCACCGGCACGGTGGCCACCATCGCGTCGCCGGCGAGCTCGTAGCGGTGCCCGTAGCTCAGCCGCTCCCCCTTCGCGAGCCGGCGAGCGAAGGCGACGGATGAGCGCCAGGTGAGCGCCGGTCGCAGATCGGCCTCGACGCCGGGATCGGGAGCGATGCCGAACAGCGCGATGCCGGGGCGCACGAGGTCGTAGACCGCCTCGGGGTGGCGAAGGACGCCGCCGCTGTTCGCCGCGTGTCGGAGGGTCGGCACGAATCCGGCCGCGGCGGCCGCCGCCAGCGCGGCGTCGAAGCGCGCGAGCTGTGTCCGGGTCGTCTCGGCGTCGTCCTCACTCTTGGCGAGGTGCGTCCAGATGCCTTCGACCCGCAGTCCGGCCTCGGTGACCGCCCGCAGGTACGGGACGAGGTCCTCGGGAGGCCACACGCCGACGCGGTGCATGCCGGTGTCGACCTTGACGTGGACGCCGACCGGCCCGCGGGCGACGGGAGCGAAGCGCGCCAGACCCTCGTTCGAATACAGCGACGGCGTCAGCCGATGCGCCAGCGCCACCGCCTCGGCACCCGGCGGGAACTCCGACAACACCAGGATCGGCGCCTCGATGCCGGCGGCGCGCAACTCGAGGCCCTCTTCGACGAGCGCCACACCGCACCACGTGGCGCCGGCCGCAAGGGCCGCGCGAGCGACGGGGACGGCGCCGTGCCCGTAGGCGTCGGCCTTGACGACGGCCATGACCTCGGCGGACGGCGGCGTCAGCACGCCGACGTTGTGGCGGACCGCGTCGAGATCGACGTCGACCCACGTCGGCCGGTACCTCAACGGCCCTCCTCCACGCGCGCGATCGCGGCGGGCAGCCGGGCGGCCACATCGCCGGCGACGATCCCTTCGCCGTGGGGCCCGGCCGCGAGGATGCCCGCCAGCCCGTGGAGATAGGCGCCCGCCCACGCGGCGGCGAACGGCTCGACACCGCGGGCGAGCAGCCCGCCGATCGTGCCGGTGAGGACGTCGCCCGTGCCCGCGGTCGCAAGCGCCGGCGAGCCGGTCGGGTTGACGCGCACGCTGCCGTCGGGGGCGGCGATCACGCTGCGCGTGCCCTTGAGCAGCGTCACCGCATCGACCTCGAGGGCGAGCGAGCGAGCTTCGGACAGGCGGTCGCCCGCAGGACGCCCCAGCAGGCGCGCGAGCTCTCCGAGATGCGGGGTCAACACCGCCTCGGCCTTGCGGTCGACCAGCGCCGCGTGCTCGCCCGCAAAGGCGTTGAGCGCATCCGCGTCCAGCACCACCGGCACCGACACCTCTCGCACGAGGGCCCGCACGAACGCCGTCGTCTCCTCGTCGCGCGACAGCCCGGGGCCGATCGCGAGCGCGTGCGCGCCGGCGGCGGCCTCGGTCACCGCGCCGATCGCCTCGGCCGCGATCGAGCCCGACGGGGTCTCGGGCAGCGGCAGGAAGACCGCCTCGGCGAGGTCCACCTGGATGGTGGGCATCGCGGAGGCGGGCGTGGCGACGATGACGTAGCCCGCCCCCACCCGCTCGGCGGCGCGCGCCGCCAGGCGCGCGGCGCCGGGCATCCCGCGTGAGCCCGCAACCACCAGGAGCGTGCCGCTGGCCTTCTTGTGGCCGTCGATCGGGCGCTCGGGCAAGGCCGCGGCCACGTCGCCGGATCGGTGAGGCCGGCGCCCGCCGGCAGCGCTCGCTCGTCCAGCCCGATGTCGACCACGCGCACATCGCCCGCGTACTCGGCGCCGGGCAGCAAGCACCGAGCCGAGCTTGGCCGCGCCGAACGTCACCGTGAGGTCGGCTCGGACCGCGACGCCCCCGACTTCCCCGGTCGCCCCGTCGACACCGCTCGCGATGTCGATCGCGACCACGATGGGGGCCGTGTTCACGATCTCGATCGCGTCGGCCCACTCGTCCTCGGGCGCACCGCGGAACCCCGTCCCGAAGATCGCGTCGACGGCGAGGTCGGCCCGCAGAAGCTCATGCCGGAGCAGGGCCGGATCGAACCCGCGCACCCGTGCGTCGGTCTCACCCCGGAGTCGGACGAGGTTGCCGGCCGCCGGCTCGTGGAGATCGGTCCCCAGCAGCAACACCACGACCCGCACGCCGGCGCGTGCGAGATGCCGGGCGGCGACCAGGCCGTCGCCGCCGTTGTTCCCCTTGCCGCACACGACGACCGCGCGCCGGCCGTACGCACCGCCGAGCTGGTCGAGGCACGCCCGCGCCACCCCCGCCCCGGCGCGCTCCATCAGCACCGCCGCCGGCGTGCCGGCGGCCTGGGCGAGACGATCGAGCTCGCCGGCCTCGGCCGGGGTGAGCAGCGGCCTCATCCGTCGGTCACCGCCACCGCGAAGGCCACCGCGCTCGTCTTCTCGTGCGTGAAGGTGATCAGGACGCGCGAGATGCCGAGCGCATCGGCGCGCCGCTTCGCGTTGCCGGTCAGCGCGATGATCGGCGCGCCGCTCGGATGGCGGGTCACGCTGATGTCCTGCCACCGCTTGCCCCGGTAGCCGCCCAGCGCCTTGATGACGGCCTCACGGGCGGCGAACCTGCCCGCATAGCTCTCGGCGGGCCGGGCCTTGCCGTCGCAATAGGCGATCTCCTCGGGCGTGAACACCCGGGGGCGCATCGTCGGGTGCCGGCCGAGCGCGCGCTCCATCCGCGCGATCTCGCAGATATCGACTCCCAAGCCGACGATCTCCACGAGCCCAGGCTAGCCGCTGGGCACGCGGGCGCACACGATCGACCTCAGCCGCCGGCCGCCCGCCGAGCCGACCGCTGCATCTTCTCGATCGAGGACGGGCTGGTGCCGCTCCCTCCGACGGGCCGACCATCGCCGCAGGAGCACGATCGCCCCCGCCGCCAACAGGAGACCCCCGAGCACCGCCGCCCAGCTCAGCCCCCGACGATCGGCTGCGGGCGGCGGGGCGGCCGCGGCGGCGCTCGGCGACGCAGACGCGTGCGGTGGCGGCCGCGCGGTCCCGAGCACCTTGACGACCTCGGCGCGAGACAGGAAGCGCACAGGTCGAGGCCTGGTACGTGCCGTCGTCGAGACGCTGCAGGACGAGCGGATCGACCTTCGAGCCCACGGGGTACAGCACGGCGCACGAGCTCCCGCCGCCGTACCCGATGTTCGCGTTGAGCGTGATCGTCGCGTCGACCTTCCCCTTGTAGACGCCGTCGACGGCCAGGAGGCTGTGCGTGCGTCATCGAATCGATCGGCTGCTCGCCGACGACATGGCCCGCCACGACCGCGTCGGCGTTCGCCAGGACCTTCTTGACGGGCTCGGGCGCGCACGAACAGGCGACGGCCGGGCCGGCCATCGAGACGAGCGCGGGCGCCGCGATCGCCAGCGCGATCAGCGGACGCAGGAGCCTGGACATCGGCTACTCCACGGTGACGGACTTGGCGAGGTTCCGAGGCTGGTCGACGTCGCAGCCCCGCAGGACCGCCACGTGATACGCGAGCAGCTGCAGCGGCACCGTGACGACCACCGGCGAGAGCAGCTCGGGCGTCTCGGGCACCTCGATCACGTGGTCGGCCAGTCGCGCCGCGTCCACATCGCCCTCGGTGACCACCGCGATCACGGAGGCGCCGCGGGCCTTCACCTCCTGGATGTTCGACAGCATCTTGGGGTACACGTGGCAGCGCGTCGCGATCGCCACGACGGGCACGCCCTCCTCGATCAGCGCGATCGGGCCGTGCTTCAGCTCGCCGGCCGGGTAGCCCGACGCGTGCACGTAGGAGAGCTCCTTCAGTTTGAGCGCGCCCTCGAGAGCGGCGGGATAGCCCGTGTGCCGCCCGATGAACAGGTAGTCGCGAGCGTCGACGAAGCGCTCGGCGATCGCGCGCACATGCGCGTCGAGCCCGATCGCGCGCTCCACCTGCCCGGGCAGGGCGGCGAGCTCCTCCAGCACGTCGGCGATCTCCTCGGGGAACTTCGTCCCGCGCACCTGCGCCAGGTAGAGCGCGACGAGTTGCTGGGCGACCATCTGCGTCGCGAAGGTCTTGGTCGATGCGACGCCGATCTCCGGACCCGCGTGCGTGTAGAGCACGCCGTCGGCCTCGCGCGCGAGCGAGGAGCCGACCGTGTTCGTCACGGCGATGACCTGCGAGCCCTGGCGGCGGGCGTGCCGTGCCGCCTCGAGCGTGTCGATCGTCTCGCCGGACTGCGACACGGCCAGCGTCAGCGCGTCGGGGCCCATCACCGGGTCGCGATACCGGAACTCGCTGGCGATCTCGATCTCGACGGGCAGCCGCGTCCAATGCTCGATCGCATATTTCGCCACGAGCCCGGAATGGAACGCCGTGCCGCACGCGACGACGAAGACCTTCGAGACCTCGCGCAGCACGTCGTCGGGGATGCGCAGCTCGTCGAGCGCCAGGCGCCCGCCGTGCGTGCGCCCCACCAGCGTGTCGCGGATCGCGTCGGGCTGCTCGTCGATCTCCTTGCGCATGAACCAGTCGTAGCCGCCCTTCTGCGCGGCGGTGACGTCCCAGTCCACGGTGATCGGCTCGATCTCGACGGGCGTGCCATCCAGGGTCGTGATGGCGACCCCGTCGGCCCAGATCGTCGCGATCTGCCCCTCTTCCAGGGGCAGGACCACGCGGGTGCGCTCGAGCACGGCCGGGATGTCGGAGGCGAGGAGCGTCTCGCCGTTGCCCAGACCGACCACCAGCGGGGACGACACCTTCACACCGACCAGCTCGCCGGGGTGGCCCGCCGAGAGCACGACGAGCGAGAACGCGCCGTCGAGCCGCGCGATCACCGATCGAACCGCGGCGGTCAGATCGGACTCGCGATCCAGCGCCGCCTCGACCAGATGCGCGACCACCTCGGTGTCGGTCTCGGAGGCGAACGCGTGGCCCTCCTTCTCGAGCGAGGCGCGCAGCGCCTGATGGTTCTCCACGATCCCGTTGTGGATCACGGCGACGCGGCCGGCGCAGTCCAGATGCGGGTGGGCGTTCTCGTCGGTGGGCGCGCCGTGGGTCGCCCAGCGCGTGTGACCCATCGCCGTCGTGCCCCCGACGGCGCCCTCGGCCGTCAGCGCCGATTCGAGCGCGGCCAGTTTGCCCGCGCGCTTGTGGACGGTCAGCTCGTCGCCGAGCACCGCGACGCCCGCGGAGTCATACCCGCGATACTCGAGGCGCCGCAGACCCTCCAGGACGATCGGAAGCGCCTCGTCGGGGCCCACGTATCCGACGATGCCGCACATGTCGTTCGAGCGTAGCAGCGCTTCCGGTCGGGCCGGCGCAGCCGGCGCCTAGGCGAGCGCGCCCACGACCGCGGCGATCGCCTCGGCGTGTGCTCGTGCGTCGGCTTCGCTCGGCTGCCTCGACCATCACCCGGACCAGCGGTTCGGTGCCGCTGGGGCGAAGCAGCACACGGCCGCCGTCGCCGAGCGCTTCGGCCGCGGCCGCAACCGCGGATGCCACCGCCGGCGAGGACGCCACCCCGTCGCGATCGACCACGCGGACGTTGATCATCACCTGGGGATACCGGCGCATCACCCCGGCAAGCTCGCCGACCGTCGCGCCGGTCGCGGCCGCCAGGGAGAGGAACCGCACCGCCGTGAGCAACCCGTCGCCCGTCGTCGCGTAGCGCCGGAAGATCACATGCCCGCTCTGCTCGCCGCCGAGGACGAAGCCGCCCCGGTCCATCTCCTCGAGCACGTAGCGGTCGCCGACCCGCGTGCGGACGAGACGGATGCCGTGCTCGGTCATCGCGCGCTCGAACCCGATGTTCGACATGACGGTGGCAACGACCGTGTCGCCCTCCAGCTCGCCGGCATCGTGCAGCCCGACGGCGCAGGCGGCCAGGACCTGATCGCCGTCGATCACGTTGCCGTCGGCGTCGGCGAACAGCGCGCGGTCGGCGTCGCCGTCGTGCGACACGCCGGCATCCGCACCGCGGCGCACCACCTCGGCCGCCACGACCTCGGGGTGCAGCGCCCCGCACCCGTCGTTGATGTTCGTTCCGTCGGGCGAGGCATGGATCGCGGTGACGTCGGCCCCGAGACGCCGCAACAGGTCGGGCGCGACCTCCGACGCCGAGCCGTTGGCGCAGTCGACGACCACCCGCATGCCGGCGAGCGGGGCCAGCGAGGCGCCCACCAGGTGCTGGACGTAGGCCTCCCGCGCGCCGGCGAACGGGAGGATCCGGCCGTGGTCGGGCACGTCCACGTCGGGCGCCGGGTCGCCCAGCGCCGCCTCGATCTCATCCTCCAGCGCGTCCGGCAACTTGGTGCCCTCGCGCGAGAAGAACTTGATGCCGTTGTCGGTGGCCGGGTTGTGCGACGCGCTGATCACGACCCCCGCCGAGGCGCCGAGGTCGACCGTCGTGTAGGCGATCGCCGGGGTCGGCTCGACACCGAGGAGCCGCACGTCGCCGCCGGCAAGGCGGATGCCTTCGGTCAGGGCGTCCTCGAGCCACTCCCCCGAGGAGCGGGGGTCGCGACCGACCACGACGACCGGTCGGCCCGAGCCGTGGCGGCCGAGCACGGCGACGGCCGCGCGGCCGAGCCCACCGGCGAGCTCGCGGGTCAGCTCCGTGCCCGCGACCCCGCGGACGCCGTCGGTGCCGAAGAGCCGCCCCATCGGGCGGCACCTTACCCGAGCAACTCGACAAGCAACGTGCGCACGCGACGGTCGATCTCATCGCGGATCGGGCGCACCTCTGCGGGCGTCAGGCCGGAGGGATCGGGAAGATCCCAATCCAGGTACCGCTTCCCGGGGATCACCGGGCATGCGTCGCCGCAGCCCATCGTCACGACGACGTCGGACGCCTCGACGTACTCGGTGGCCAGACGCGTCGGCACCGCCTCGGACAGGTCGACGCCGACCTCGGCCATCACCTCGACCACCGCCGGGTTGACCTCGCTCGCCGGCGTGCTGCCCGCCGAGCGCACCTGTACCCGGTCCGCGGCGTGCAGCCGCAGCAGCCCTGCGGCCATCTGCGAGCGACCGGCGTTGTGGACACAGACGAACAGCACCGTCGGCTTCGGCGTCACACTCCTACGCTACCGAAGCGTTGGCGAACGGAAGATGGCGAACCGTGGGACGATGGGTGACATGAGCGACCTCGTGCAGATCTACGCCTCCGGCGACGCGATGACGGCCGAGCTGACCCGCGCCCGCCTGGAGGACGAAGGCATCGACGTGTTGGCTTGGTGAAGAACAGCATGGGCGGCTCGAGCGTGTACCCGGTCGGTCCCAGCTACCTCTTCGTGCCGGCCGAGCAGGAGATCGCGGCTCGCCAGGTGATCGAGGCGATCGAGTCCGGGGCGTTCGCGCTGGACGCGGACCAGGACGTCGGCGCGCCCGAGCCCGAGGCCTAGCGCTTCGAGTACTGCGGTGCCTTGCGGGCCTTCTTCAGGCCGTACTTGCGACGTTCCTTCTCACGCGAATCGCGAGTCAGGAAGCCCTCGGCCTTGAGCTGGCCGCGGAGCTCGGGGTCGAGCGCGATCAACGATCGGGCCACACCCAGGCGCACGGCGCCGGCCTGGCCGGACACCCCACCGCCACTGACCGTCGCGACGATGTCGTAATCGCGCTCGCGCTCCAGCAGCGTGAGCGGGGCTCTCGCCACCATGCGATGCACGCGCGTCGGGAAGTAGTCGTCGACGGGCCGGCCGTTGACGACGAACTCGCCCGTTCCCGGTACGAGGCGCACGCGGGCAACCGCTTCCTTGCGGCGTCCGGTGATCAGCTTCGATGCGGTTACGGCCACGTTCGGGTCACTCCTCGGTCTCGGTGTCGTCGGTCTTGGACTTGGCCTTGGACGCGGCCTTTGGCTTCGCGGCGGCCTTTGGCTTCGCGGCAGCAGCAGCCTTGGGCTTCGCGGGCGCCTTCGGCTTCGCCGCGGCCTCAGCCTTGGGCTTGGTGGTCTTGGCCGCAGCCTTGGGCTTCTCGGGCTTCTCCGTGGGCTCAGGCTTCTCGGTCGGCTCGGCCTTCGGCGTACTGGCCTTGGGCTTGGCCGCAGCGGCCTTCGGCTTTGCGGCGGGCTTCTCGGCCGCAGGAGCCTTCGGTGCGGGACCGGTGCTCGCCTTCTTCGCCGGGAGGCCACCCCATGCGGGGCGCTCGCCCACCTGGATCGACACGGGCGACTGCGCGGCGTGCGGGTGCTCGGCGCCGGGCACGACGTGGAGCTTCTTGATCATCTGTCGCCCCAGCGTGTTCTTCGGGAGCATGCCGCGCACGGCCTTCTCGAAGGCGGCCACGGGCCGATCGGTCATGAAGTCCTTGTACTTGACGCCTGTGATGCCGCCCGGATACCCGGAGTGGCGATAGGCGTACTTGTCCTCGCCCTTGTTGCCCGTCAACTCGATCTTGTCGGCGTTGATCACGACCACGTGATCGCCGGTGTCCATGTGGGGTGCGTACATCGGCTTGTGCTTGCCGCGCAACAACACCGCCACCTCGGACGCCAGACGCCCAAGCACCTGCCCACTGGCGTCCACGACGTACCAGCGGTGCTCGATGTGCTCAGGCTTCGGAGAGTAGGTCTTCATGGCGTGAAAGTGTCGGCCCGCTCGGGCCGACCGACGCATCAGGTTACCCGCGCGGGCGAGACCTCGTCAAAGCCGCTCCTGTCGGATCAGAGGCCCCTCGTTCGTCGTTCGGGTGTCGGAGGAGCCCACCCGCCGGGTGGGCACGTCGCAGGAGGTGGACGGTATGGCATCGAGCAACGTCAACGTGGTGCGGGCGGTCGAAGAGGCCTGGGATGAGGGACGTTTGGACGACCTGGACCAGTACTTCGCGCCGGGGTTCAACAACGCGCAGTCGGCCACGCAGGGCCTCCCGTCGGGGCTCGAAGGCTCGAAGATCGCCCACCAGGGCGTCATGCAGTCGTTCCCCGACCGGAAGATCGAGATCCTCGATCTCGTCGAGGGCGGCGACAAGGTCTTCGTGCGCAACCGGGTCACGGGCACGAACACGGGCGGGTTCCCACCGTTCGGGGTGCCGGCGAACGGCAACCCGTTCGATTTCGAAGCGTGGGGCGTCTACCGGCTCGCCGACGGCAAGGTCGTGGAGCACTGGGGCATGAACGACGCGTTCCTGCTCGGGATCCAGCTCGGCGCGATCCCGGCACCCGGCGGCTGAGCCTCCGGTCGAGCGATCAGGCGGGTTTGCCGGCGCGGATGATCGCGCCGTGCATCCCGTCGATCAGCTCGTGCGTGGCGGTGATCTCGACGTCGGCGAACCCGGCCGCCCGCAGTCCCAGCTCGTACTCGGAGAACGAAAGCGCCCCGGCGATGCAGCCGACGAACGAGCCTCGTTCCGCGCGATCGTCCGGCGTGAGGCGATCCTCGGCCACGACGTCGCTGATGCCGATCCGCCCGCCCGGTCGCAGCAGCCGGAACATCTCGTGGAGCACGGCGGGCTTGTCCGTGGAAAGGTTGACCACGCAGTTGGAGATCACCACGTCGATGCTGGCGTCGGGCAGCGGCACCGCCTCGATCAGACCCTCCAGGAACTCGACGTTCGTCGCCTCGGCCCGGGCCGCGTTCTCGCGGGCGAGCCGCAGCATCTCCTCGGTCATGTCGACGCCGTACGCCTTCCCGGTGGGACCGACGCGCTTTGCCGACAACAGGACGTCGATGCCGCCGCCACTCCCGAGGTCCAGCACCGTCTCGCCCTCGCGAAGCTCGGCGACGGCGGTCGGGTTGCCGCACCCCAGGCTCGCGAGCACCGCCTCGTCGGGCAGTTCCGCACGCTCGAGCGCGTCGTAGAGCTGCTGGCCGAGGCCATCCTCGGGCGCACAACAGCCGTTGCCGTCGGCATCCTCGGCGGCTCCTTTGCCTTCGAGCACCGTCAGCGCGGCCGTCGCGTAGCGGTCGCGCACCTGTCCACGGAGTTCGTCGGTCATGCCGGCACCTCCTCGAAGCGGAGCACGGATGACAGCCGCGAGGCGGCCTCGCGATTGAGCGCGTAGTAGACCCAGACGCCACGCTTCTCGCGATCGAGCAGACCGGCATCGTGCAGCTTCTTCAGGTGAAAGCTCACCGTGGGCTGCGACAGGCCGAGCGGCCCCTCCAGGTCGCAGCCACAGACCGGCTCCTCCCGGTTGGCAAGGACGTTGAGGATCCGAACCCGCGCCGGATCCGCGAGCGCCCGGAACAGCTGCGCCGTTGCGTCCGCCTCGTCGTCGCTGAGATCGAGGGCCGCCACCGGCGCACAACACGCCACCGCGGAGGAGGACTCGAGGATCCCGATCGTTCGTCGCATCCGCATATATTGACACTTATCGATGCTTCTGGCAATGTATCGACGTTCATCGATACGACCTGATGGAAGGGGGTGCGACCCGATGCAGACCGACACAGGTCCCTGCTGCCCGCCCGGCTGCTGCTGACACGACGTCGGGATCCGAGCGGGACCGGCCGGCCCGCTCCTCCCGACCTCACACAGCACCGAGAGCACGCCTTCCGGATCCGTCAGCGCCGACCGTACGTCACGCGCTCGAGCGTGAGTCCTTTCGCGGGGGCCAGGTTGCCGGCGCCCGTCCGGTCGCGAGCCGCCAGGATCCGCGCGATGTCCTCGGGCAAGAGCGAGCCATCCCCCACCCGCACCAGCGAGCCGACCATCGCGCGCACCATCTGGTGCAGGAACGCGTTCGCACGGAACCGCAGCACGATCCGATCCCCGTCTCGGGAGATGGTCAGCGCGCTCCAGACGCCGCACCGTCGCCTTGCCATCCCCCGGATGCCGACAGAACGACGTGAAGTCATGCTCCCCGACCAGATGCCGCGCCGCCCTCCGCATCGCAGCCAAGTCCAGGTCGGCCGACCGGTGCCACTCATACCGCCCCCGAAACGGATCCGACACCGCGCCCGGTGTCGATCACATACCGATACGCCCGAGCCCGCGCCGAAAACCGCGCATGAAACCCCTCCGGCGCCACCGAAGCCGCGACGACCACCACCTCCGGCGCCAAGTGCCCATTCAAGAACGCCTGAACCTGCTCAGGCCTCCGTCGCGAGGAGGTCACGAACGACGCCACCTGCCCGGTCGCATGCACGCCCGCATCGGTCCGCCCCGCCACCGCCAGCCGCACATCCTCCCCCAAGGTGCGCGGCAACAACTCCCGCAACACCCCCTCCACCGTCCGCACAGAAGGATCCCGCTGCTGAGCCCACCCCCGAAACGAAGTCCCGTCATACGCGAGATCGAGCCGAATCGTGCGAGAGGTGGTCACGCGCGGCAGGCTATCCCAAACACAAAAGCCGGACCGGTGAGGTGAGGGAACCCGCGCAGGCGCCGAAGGCGCCGAGCAGTTCCCGAACCTCGCCGGTCCGGCTTAGATGCTGTATGAAACTAGCCCGAAAGCTCGACCAACTCGATCCGCGCCATCGGCGCCCCGTCCCCCTTGCGCGGCCCGAGCTTCAGGATCCGGGTGTAGCCACCCGGACGTTCGCTGAAGCGCGGCGCGATCTCGTGGAACAGCAGCGCGACGATGTCGCGGTCGGGGAGATCCTTCAGCACCTCGCGGCGTGCGGCCAGATCGCCCTTCTTCGCCTTCGTGATCAGCTTCTCGGCGTAGGGGCGCAGCAGCTTGGCCTTGGCCTCGGTGGTGTTGATGCCCTCGTGGATGAACAGCTGGCCGGCAAGGGTCGACAGCATCAGCCGTTGGTGATCCGGGCCGGAGCCCAGGCGGGGTCCCTTCTTGGGGGTCGGCACCTGGACCTCACTCCTCCCGGAGGCCGAGCCCGAGCTCTTCGAGCTTGGCCTTCACCTCGTCGATCGACTTCTGCCCGAAGTTGCGGATGTCCATCAGCTCGGACTCCGACTTCTGCACCAGATCGCCGACGGCGTTGATGCCCTCGCGCTTCAGGCAGTTGTAGGAGCGCACCGACAGGTTGAGCTCCTCGATCGTGATCTGGTAGTCGCTCGGCAGTTCCTCGGCCTCGGCCGGGCCCACGGAGACGCTCTGCGCCTCGGCCAGGTCGGAGAACAGCTGCACGAGCTCGAGCAGGGTGCCACCGGCGGACGCGAGCGCCTCGCGCGGCGTGACCGACCCGTCGGACTCGACGTCCAGGATCAGCTTGTCGCGGTCGGTCATCTGCTCCACACGCGTGTTCTCCACGGTGTAGCTGACCTTGCGGACCGGCGAGAAGATCGAGTCGACCGGGATCACACCGATCGGATCGCGCGGCTTCTTGTTCTTGTCGGCCATGCGGTAGCCGACGCCGCGCTCCACGGTCATCTCCATCTCGAGCGACCCGCCCTTGCCGATGGTGGCGACGTGCAGGTCGGGGTTCAGGATCTCGATGCCGGCGGGCGGCGCGATGTCACCGGCCGTGACTTCCGCCGGGCCCTTTGCCTTCAGGTAGATGGTCGTGGGCTCTTCCAGGTCGGAGCGCACCACGAGCTCCTTCAGGTTCAAGATGACGTCGGTGACGTCCTCGGTGACCTTCGGGACGGTCGAGAACTCGTGCAGCACCCCGTCGATACGGATCGACGAGATGGCCGCGCCGGGGATCGAAGACAGCAGCGTGCGCCGAAGCGAGTTGCCGACGGTGTAGCCGAAGCCCGGCTCGAGCGGCTCGATCGTGAACTTCGATCGAATGGGTGAAACGACCTCTTCCGAGATCTGGGGTCGTGCGACGATGAACAACGTGCATCCCTCCTCGACGGGGGATCAGACACTGCTCCCCGCCTCTTGGGGCGTCCCGGGCCGCTCGTGCGGCCGGGTACCGCGCGCGTTAGACGCGGCGGCGCTTGCGTGGCCGGCAGCCGTTGTGCGGCACCGGCGTCACATCCTGGATCCCCGCGACCTCGAGGCCGGCGGCTGCCAGCGAACGGATCGCGGTCTCGCGGCCCGAACCCGGGCCCTTCACGAACACGTCGACCTTCTGCAGACCGTGCTCCTGCGCGGCGCGGGCGGCCTTCTCGGCGGCGAGCTGCGCGGCGAACGGCGTGGACTTGCGGGAGCCCTTGAAGCCCACGTTGCCGGCGCTGGCCCAGCTGAGGGTGTTGCCCTGCAGATCGGTGATCGTGACGATCGTGTTGTTGAACGTCGACTTGATGTGCGCCTGCCCGTGCAGGACGTTCTTCTTCTCGCGACGCTTTGCCTTCTTTGCCTTGGGTTTCGCCATGGTGGTGTGAGAGCTCCCTTACTTCTTCTTGACCTTCTTCTTGCCGGCGATGGTCTTCTTCGGCCCCTTGCGGGTGCGCGCGTTCGTGTGCGTGCGCTGGCCGTGGACCGGCAGAGAACGGCGGTGGCGGATGCCCTGGTAGCACCCGATCTCGATCTTGCGCTTGATGTCCTGTGCCACCTCGCGCCGCAGGTCGCCCTCGACCTTGAAGTTCGCGTCGAGGTAGGCGCGGATCTTCACGACCTCCTCTTCGGAGAGGTCGCGGACCTTCGTGCCCCCGTCGATGGCCGTGCCCTCGACGATCTTGAACGCGCTCGTCGGCCCGATGCCGTAGATGTAGCGCAGAGCGATGTCCAACCGCTTGTCGCGGGGGAGGTCGACGCCGGCGATCCGTGCCATGTGTGGTGTCCTCGCTTCCTAACCCTGCCGCTGCTTATGCCGCGGGTTCGAGCAGATGACCATGATCCGTCCACGCCGGCGGATCACACGGCATTTGTCGCAGATCTTCTTCACCGACGGACGGACCTTCATCTCGTTCCTTTACTTGAACCGGTAGACCACGCGGCCCCGGGTGAGGTCGTATGGCGACAGCTCCAATTTGACCCGGTCCCCCGGCAGGATCCGGATGTAGTGCATCCGCATCTTGCCGGAGATATGGGCGAGCACCTTGTGCCCGTTCTCGAGTTCGACCCGGAACATCGCGTTGGGGAGGGGCTCGATAACCGTGCCCTCAACCTCGATCACATCGTCCTTCGCCACGCTCCAGGTCTCTCCCATCGAACCGATCCCATGCGGACACGCAGACAAACACGCCTCCGGACGGGGGAGCTCTCAGTATAGGGGCGGGCGCGCACAGGTGTCCATGTGGGCGATCCCTTGCGCCACAGCGAGGATACGACGTCAGGTGCGCTTGACGATGCCCTTGACGGCATCGAGCTTGCTCGGCTCGTGGCCCGAGGTCACGTTCACGAGCGAGGACCAGGAGGCCTTCCCGGACGCGCGACCTCGATCACCGGGCGGTCAGCACCTCATGACCCTCGGCCGTGACCGCGATCGTGTGCTCGAAGTGGGCCGACAGCGATCCGTCGGCGGTGACGACGGTCCAGCCGTCGTCGAGCACTCGAGTCTCGTCCCCGCCCAGGTTGAACATCGGCTCGACGGCGATCACCAAGCCCGGCTTCAGCTCGGGTCCCCGACCGGGCGGTCCCCAGTTCTGGATGAAGGGGTCCTCGTGCATGGCGCGCCCGATGCCGTGGCCCCCGTACTCGCGAACCACCCCGACGCCGCGGGCGATCGCCACCTGCTCGATGGCGTGGCCGATGTCGGAGAGCCGTCCACCGGGCCGGATCACGTCGATCGCGGCCTCGAGGGCTTCCTGCGTGGCCTCGACCAGCCGCTTCGCGTCGTCGCTCGGCGGTGCGCCCACGAAGACGGTCACCGCGGAATCCGAGTGGAAGTTCTCCCAGATCGCGCCGAAGTCCAGCGACACGAGGTCGCCGTCGCGAAGCGTGCGCGAGGCCGAGGGGATCCCGTGCACGATCTGGTCGTTGATCGATGCACAGATCGTGCCGGGGAACGGGATCTGACCGCCGCCACCCTGATAGCCGAGGAAGTTCGACGTGGCGCCCGCGGCCGCGATCGACGCGGCGGCGACGCGGTCGAGATCGAGGGTCGACACGCCCGGCGCGATCGCCGCGAGGACCCGATCGATCGTGCTCGCCAGGATCGCGCCCGAGCGACGCATCTTCTCCAACTCGGCGGGGGACTTCCGGATGATCACCGCGGGCACCTCACAACAGATCTCGCAGGGCGTCGAACATGCGCTCGCTGACATCGGCCATCGGCGCCTCGGCGTCGACCGAACGGAGCAGATCGCGCTCGGCGTAGAACGCCTCCAGCGGCTGGGTCTGATCGCGGTAGACGGCGAGGCGCCGCTTGACGGTCAGGGCGTCCTCGTCGTTGCGCTTCTCGAGCGGCGCGCCCTCGACGTCGCACTTCCGGTCGTCGAGCGGCTTGCTCCACTCCTCGTGGTACGTGCGCTTGCACACCGGACAGGTGAAGCGACCCGTGATCCGGCGAACCGCCGTGACGTCGCCGATCAGGAACTGCACGACCGCGTCCAGGGGCGTGCCCGCCGCGCCGAGCAGCTCGTCGAGCGCCCGGGCCTGCGGCACGGTACGCGGGAACCCGTCGAGGATGAACCCCTTGCTCGCATCGGGCTCGTGCAGCCGCTCGTCGACCATCCGCACCATCACCCCGTCGGGCACGTACTCGCCGCGGTCCATATAGATGCGGGCCTCGATGCCCAGCGGCGTGCCCTCCTGCACGGCCCCGCGCAGGGTGTCGCCCGTGGACAGCTGCGGGATACCGAGGTGCTCGCCAAGCACTCGGGCCTGGGTCCCCTTCCCGGCCCCCGGCAATCCCAGGAAGACGAAGCGCATCCGCCGGTGCCCTTTCCGCTAGCTCAGGAAACCCTCGTAGTGGCGCATCATCAACTGCGACTCGATCTGCTTCATCGTCTCGAGCGCGACGCCCACGGCGATCAGGATCGAGGTGCCGCCAAACGGGAACTGGTCGATCTTCCACCACGCGAGCACGATCGTCGGGATCAGCGCGATCGCGGCCAGGAACAGCGAGCCCGGCAGCGTGATGCGCACGAGGATCGCGTTCAGGTAGTCGGCGGTGGGCGGCCCGGGCCGGATGCCCGGGATGAACCCGCCGTTCTTGCGCAGGTTGTCGGCCGTGCGCACCGGGTCGAACTGGATCGCCGTATAGAAGTAGGCGAAGAACACGATCAGGCTCGCCAGGATCAGCATGTAGACCCAGTTCGCCGTGTTGTTGATGTACTTGTTGACGAAATCCTGGAACCACTGGGCGTGGATGACGCTTGCCAGCAGCACCGGGAAGTACAGGATCGAGTTGGCGAAGATGATCGGGATCACACCGGCCTGGTTGACCTTCAACGGCAGGTAGGTGGAGCCGCCCATCGTCTGCTTGCGCCCGACCACCCGTTTCGCGTACTGGATCGGGATGCGCCGCTGCCCCTGGTCCATGTAGACCACGGCGACGATGATGCCGATGCCGATCATCAGCACGACCACGAACTTGCCGGGGCCGCCGCCACGCAGGATCGCGCTGCCCTCGAAGGGCAGCCGCGAGATCACCGACGTGAAGATCAGGATCGACATACCGTTGCCCACACCGCGCTGGGTGATCAGCTCGCCGAGCCACATGATCAGCGCGGTGCCGGCCGTCATCACCAGGATGATCAGCAACACGTTGCTCGGCTTGAACGAGCCGGGCGTCGTGAACAGGTCGGGGATGTTCGTCGTGCTGCTACCGCTGTGGAACAGGAACACGAGCCCGGCGGACTGCAGGAACGCCAGTGCGACCGTCACGTAGCGGGTGGTCTGGTTGATCTTCTTGGTGCCGCCCTCGCCCTGGTCCTGCCACTGCTGCAGCTTGGGGATGACCACCGTCATCAGCTGGATGATGATCGAGCTGGTGATGTAGGGCATGATCCCGAGCGAGAACACCGAGAACCGTGCGATGCCACCGCCGGAGAACAGGTTCAACAGATCGAGGAACCCACCCTTGGCCTGGTTGTCCAGGACGCTGGTGTCCACGATCGGGACCGGCACGTGGTTGCCGAATCGGAACAGCACGATGACGAACAGCGTGAAGAGGATCTTGTTCCGGAGATCCGGAACGCGGAACGAGTTGAGGAATGCCTTCAGCACGTTTGGCTAGCCTACCCGTGGATCAGCCAATGGTCTCGATGGTGCCCCCGGCGGCTTCGATCTTGGCCTTCGCCGTCGCCGAGAAGGCGTGCGCCTTGACGGTCAGCGGTTTGTCGATCTCACCCCGGCCCAGGATCTTCACCGGTGAGCCCTTGTGGGCCAACCCGTGTGCGTAGAGGTCCTTCGGGGCGACCTCGCCGGTGAAATAGGTGGCGAGCACCTCGACGTTGACCGGCGCGAACTCGACGCGGTTGGGGTTCGTGAACCCCTTGAGCTTCGGCACGCGGCGTTGGTAGGGCATCTGCCCGCCCTCGAAGTACGCGGGCACGTTCTTGCGCGCGCCGGTGCCCTTCGTGCCGCGGCCCGCGGTCTTCCCGCGGACGCCGGCGCGGCCACGACCGACGCGCTTCTTCTCGGTCTTCGCGCCCTCGGCGGGCTTCAGGTGATGGAGCTTCACGTCAAACCTCCTCGACCGTGACGAGGTGCCGCACCTTGTCGATCATCCCGCGGATGTCGGGGCGGTCGTCCTTGACCACGGAATCGTGCATGCGGTGCAGCCCGAGCCGGCGGATCGTGTCCTTCTGATCCTTGGGCCGGTCGATCACGCTGCGGACCTGGGTCACCTTGAGCTGCGTCATCGGGAACCGCCGCCCTCGGTGACGCCGTACTGCTCGCTGAGCGCCTCGGCGCGCGCCGCGTTGACGCGGTCCTGCGCGGCCGCGACGGCATCGAGCATCGGCTTGGGCGCGACCTCGTGGAGCTCGCGGCCCCGCCGCGTGGCGATCTGCTGGGGCGTGCGCAGGGCCTGCAGCCCGGCGACCGCCGCCTTCAGGATGTTGATCTGGTTCGAGGAGCCCATCGACTTGGACAGGATGTCCTTGATGCCGGCGCACTCGACGAGGGCGCGGACCGGGCCGCCGGCGATCACGCCGGTTCCCGGGGCGGCGGGCTTGAGGAGCACCACGCCGGCGCCCGCCTCGCCCACGATCTCGTGCGGGATCGTCGAGCCCATCATCGGGACCTCGAACATCTTGCGCCGGGCCTCCTCCACGCCCTTGGCGATGGCGGCCGGCACCTCCTTGGCCTTGCCGTAGCCGAACCCGACGCGGCCGGCGCCGTCGCCCACGACGACGAGCGCGGCGAACGAGAACCGGCGCCCGCCCTTCACGACCTTGGCGACCCGGTTGATCGAGATGACCCGCTCTTCGAACGGGCTCTTCTCTTCATTCTTGGCGTCGTAGCGTCGCATCAGATCTGTAGTCCTCCCTCACGGGCTCCGTCGGCGAGCGCGGCGACGCGCCCGTGGTACTGACGCCCGCCACGGTCGAACACCGCGGTGGCGATACCGGCGTCCTTGGCGCGGGTCGCGAGCAGCTCGCCCACGGCCTTGGCGCGCTCGGTCGGGTTGCCGCCCGGCGACCTCGGCGTCGGAGGCCGCCACCATCGTGGTGGCCTGCCGGTCGTCGATCAGCTGGGCGTAGATGTGCCGGTTCGAGCGGAACACCGCCAGGCGGGGCCGATCGGCCTCGCCGCGCACCTTCTTGCGGACACGCGCGTGGCGACGCAGCCGGGCTTCGCGCTTCGTCTTGGCTTCCATCAGGCAGCACCCTTCGCGGCCTTGCCGGCCTTCTTGCGCACGTACTCGTTCTCGTAGCGGATGCCCTTGCCCTTGTACGGCTCGGGCTTGCGGATCTTGCGGATGTTCGCGGCGACCTCGCCGACCAGCTGCTTGTCGTTGCCACGGATCACGACCGAGGTCGCCGTGGGCACCTCGAACTCGATGCCGTCGGGCTGGGGCACGAGCACCGGGTGCGAGTAGCCGACCTGCACCTCGAGATCCTTGCCCTTGAGCGCGGCGCGGTAGCCGACCCCGATGATCGTCAGTCGCTTCTCGAAGCCCTTCGTGACGCCCTCGACCATGTTGGCCAGCAGCGAGCGTGACAGGCCGTGCAGCCCGCGGTTGAACCCCTCGTCGTCGGGGCGCTCGACCCGTGCCTGGCCGCCCTCGATCACGACGCGGATGTTCGGGTGGATCAGCTGCGTC
>CAWAAO010000002.1:0-34122 GCA_963780015.1 uncultured Actinomycetes bacterium | reverse complement strand
TCGATGCGGTGCTGCGTTCCACCCCGGGCCAGCGCGCCTCGCGGGTCGTCGGGCGTGCCGTGCTCAAGCGCACGCTGACCGCCGAGCTCGAGGCCGTCCGGGAGGGCGCCGCCCGCGGCGAGGAACCGCCGCTCGCCGACGAGATCCTCGCCCTGGCCGTGGCGAGGGCGGCACGCGCGACCAACGGCCAGACGCGCGTGATCAACGCCACCGGCGTGGTCCTGCACACGAACCTGGGCCGCGCGCCGCTGGCCGACCGCGCCGTCGATGCCGTCGGCCGGGCGGCCGCCCACTACACCGACCTCGAGGTCGACCGCGCCACCGGCAATCGCGGATCCCGAGGGGCGCGCAGCGAGCTTCTCCTGTGCTCGATCACCGATGCCGAGGCCGCGCTCATCGTGAACAACTGTGCGGCGGCGCTGGTGCTCACGCTGGCCGTGCTCGCCAAGGGCAAGAAGGTGCTCGTCTCGCGCGGCGAGCTGATCGAGATCGGCGGCGAGTTCCGGATCCCCGACATCATGCGCGCCTCCGGCGCACGGCTGGTCGAGGTCGGCACGACGAACCGCACCCGTGTCGGCCGACTACAAAGCCGCCATGGAGGACGCGACCGCCGCGATCCTGCAGGTGCACCCGTCGAACTATCGCGTGGTCGGCTTCACGGCCGCGGCGACGACCTCCCAGCTCGCCCAGATCGCCGGCAAGGCCGGCGTGCCGCTCGTGTTCGATGTCGGCTCGGGCCTGCTGGACGCCGAGCGCGGGTTCCCCGGGGAGGAGCCGAGCGTGCGCCAGGCGCTGGCCGACGGCGCCGACCTCGTCACGTTCAGCGGCGACAAGCTCCTCGGCGGCCCCCAGGCCGGCTGCATCGTCGGTCGCGCCGACCTGATCGCGAAGCTGCGCAAGCACCCGCTCGCGCGCGCGATGCGGATCGACAAGCTGCAGGCCGCCGGGTTGGAGGCGACGCTGGCCCTCTACGCGACCGGCGCGCACGGCGAGATCCCCGTGCACCGGATGATCCACGAGAGCCTCGACACCCTGTCGAAGCGCGCGCACTCCCTGTCGGAGAAGATCGGTGGCGATCTGGAAGGCGCGCACGTCGTGCACTGCGACTCGGTGGTCGGCGGCGGGTCGCTCCCCGGTCAGTCCCTGTCCTCCTGGGGCGTGCGGGTGCGCTGTCGCGACCCCGCATCGTTCGCCGCCCGGCTCCGCACCGGCTCCCCGTCGGTGTTCTGCCGCGTGCAGGATGACCACGTCCTGCTCGACGTGCGGACCATCACCGACGGGCAGGTCCCGCTCGTCGCCCGCGCGGTCCTCTACGCCCTGGAAGGCGACGACCTCGACGACGAGGACTGATCCATGACGGGCTCGCTGCGGGTCATCGCGACGGCGGGGCACGTCGACCACGGCAAGTCGGCGCTGATCGTCGCGCTCACCGGCATCGACCCCGACCGCTTCGCCGAGGAGAAGCGGCGCGGGCTCACGATCGACCTCGGCTACGCGTGGACGACGCTGCCGGGCGGGCACGAGGTCGGGTTCGTCGACGTGCCGGGGCACGAGCGGTTCATCCGCAACATGCTCGCCGGGGTCGGCCCGGTGCGGCTCGTCCTGTTCGTCGTGGCGGCCGACGAGGGCTGGAAGCCGCAGTCCGAGGAGCACCTGCAGATCCTCGACGTGCTCGGTGTCGCCGGCGGGGTGATCGCGTTGACGAAGACCGACCTGGTCGACGCCGACACGCTCGCGTTGGCCACCGACGAGGTGCGCGAGCGGGTGGCGGGCACGGTCCTGGCCGATGCATCGATCGTGCCGGTCAGCGCACGGAACGGCGAGGGCATCGACGAGCTGCGCGCGGCGCTCGAACGGATCGTCACGGAGGCGCCGGCGCCTGTGGACACGCGTGTCCGCCTGTTCGTGGACCGCGTGTTCTCGATCTCGGGTGCCGGCACGGTCGTGACCGGGCACGCTGACCGGCGGCTGCCTTCGGGTCGACGACGACGTCAGCGTCGAGCCCGGCGCGAAGCGGGCGCGGATCCGCTCGTTACAGACGCACAAACGGGAGCTGGCCGAGGCGTGTCACGTGTCGCGGGTCGCCGCGAACCTCGCGGGCGTCGAGCGCGCGCCGCTGCACCGCGGCTCGATCGTCTGCCTTCCCGGCGCGTTCCGGCCGACGCCGGTCTTCGACGCGATCGCGCGACCGGTTCGGGGCATCGAGCGGATCCCCGAGCGCGGCGCGTTCACCGTGCACACGGGCGCCGGCGAGACCACGGCCCGCCTGCGCATCCTGGAGCGGCGCACCGACGGCGAGGTGCTCCTGCGCGTCCGCACCGACGACGCGCTCGTCCTCGACGTGACGGACCGGTTCGTGCTGTGGGAATCGGGGCGCCGACGCACGATCGGCGGCGGGATCGTCCTCGACGTGGCGCCGCCGCGCGCCGCAGCTCCCCGGCACGTGGCGTTCCTCGCGCGGCGCGCGGCAGCGCCCGACCGCGCCGCGATCGCGGCGCTCGCCATCGAGGAGGCGGGCGCGCTCCGCGCCGACGACCTCGCCACACAGATCGGCCCGGTGACCGAGCCGACGACGGACGGCTGGCTGGTCGATCCGCGTCTCGAGGAAACGGTGGCGGCGGCGGTCGTCGCCGGTCTTGCCGCCGCCCACGCGGCGCGGCCGCTCGATGAAGGGGCGACGCTGGCGGAGATGCGCGCCGCGTGCGGCGCGGCCTGTCGCCACGCGGGCGCGCCCGCGGACCCGACGCTGATCGACGCATTGCTGGCGCGGCTCGCCTCGGCCGGTGCGATCGTCCGCAGCGGCATGACGGTGCGGCTGCCGGGCCACCGCGTCGCGCTCGATGGACACGCACCCGAGCTCGCGCGTCTGGTGGCGTCGATCTCGGGCGAGCACGAGGCCACCCCGCCGACGGTGAAAGAGCTCGTCGCCTCGGGGATCGACCCGTCGCTGATCGACGCCGCGGCTCGCGAAGGGCTCGTCGTGCGGATCAGCCCCGAGCTCGTGGTGAGCGGCGATGTCGTCGCGCGCGCGACCGAGCTCGTGCGTGCGCACGCGACCGACGGCGTCACCGTCAGCGCGTTGCGCGAGCGTCTCGGGACCAGCCGCAAGTACGCGGTGCCGCTCGCCGAGTGGATGGACGCGAACGGGATCTCGCGTCGGGTGGGCGATCTGCGCTTCCCGCGGGAAGACGCGACCTAGTCGGACACGGCGGCCGTCAGGGCCAGCTCGACGCACACGCCGAGCGGCAGCGACGACATGCCGATGGCCGCCCGCGCGTGTCCACCCGCGTCGCCGAGCACCTCGAGCAGCAGCTCGCTCGCGCCGTTGGCCACCTTCGGATGGTCGACGAAGTCCGGCGTCGACGCGACGTAGACCGTCACCTGGAGCAGACGCTCCAATCGGTCGAAGCCGTGCAGCCCGTCGCGGAGGACCGACAGCGCCTGCAGCGCGGCCTGGCGCGCGGCCGCGGCCCCTTCCTCGATCGTGACCCGGTCGCCGAGGTGCCCGGGGTGCAGCACCGAGCCCGCGATCATCGGCACCTGCCCCGACACGTGGGCGACGCCCCCCTGCACGACGCACGGCGTGTACACGGCCAACGCGGTGGGCGGCGGGGGCAGTTCCAGATCGAGCTCGAACAGACGGGTGAGGATCGCGGCGTCATCCATGGGCGAATCCTGCCACGAACCGGTTCGCTCAGTCCGCGCCGACGGGCTCGCGCTCGCCCTCGACCTCGGGCTCGACCTTCAGGATCAGGCCATCGACGCCGCGCACCCGCACCTTGGTGCCGGGAGCGATCGGCTCCCCGAGGCTGCGGCCGCGCCACATCGCGCCCTTCACGTGCACGGGGCCATCGGGCGCGAGGCGACCGCGGGCCTCGCCGACCAGACCGATCAGCCCTCGCTGGGTCGCGATGATCCGGTCGCGCGACTGGACCGCCACGGTGAGCCCGAAGCCGTAGTAGAGCCAGCTCACGATCGTCGCCCCCACGATCAGCCACGGCGAGATCCGGATCGCGTCGGCCACGTTTCCGTACGCGAGGAAGGATCCGACCGCGAACGCGACCAGCCCCCCATACGTCAGCGCGCCGAATCGGCGCATCCGCACGTCGAGCACCATCGCGGCGATGCCCGCAAGCATCAGCGCGAACCACAACCACGACGGCACCGCCACGGTCAGCCCGTAGGCACCGAGCGCCGTCAGGAACACCCCGGCGAAACCGGCGAAGCCGAATCCGGGCTGCGTGATCTCGAACGCGATGCACGCCAACCCGAAGACCAGCAGGAAATAGACCATCGACGGGGTCGCCACCGCGTGGGCGACACGGACCAGGATGCCCGGCTCGATGAAGTGGATCACCACCCCGATCCCGGCGCTCACGTCCGCGTCGGTGGTGGCGACCTTCGTGTGCAGGACCCACGGCCCCTCGGCCGTCTGCACGGTGGTCCCGTCCACCTTGTTCAGCAGGTCGACGACCGACGTGGCGTCGAGATCGGCGAACCCGTACTGCTCGGCAACGGCACCGGGCATCGCCTCGTTCTGGTGGGCGAGATCGGCATGGCGATCGCGGGCGTCCAACCATCCCTGGATCGTCGCGTCCAGATCGGGCGGCACGTCGTCGGGCGCCAGCAGGTCGATCGGGTCCCGCGGCCCGGTCTGGGAGCCCGGTGCCACCGCCGCCAGCGACGCCGCGTCCATCAGGAGCATCCCGGCGCCGCTCGCCCGCGCCGGGACGGGCCCGACCCACACGAGCACGGGCACCGGCAGCTCGACCAGACGCTGCGCCAGGGCGACGCCGTCTTGGCCGATCGTGCCGGCGGAATCGACCTGCAGCACGATCACGGCCCGATCCGCGACCGCCTGCTCGAGGTGCTGGTCGAGGTAGCCCATCAGCGGTCGGTCGATCGCGCCCTCCACCTTGATGACGTCGACCCGGTTCTGTGGCTCGGTGGGCGCCTGGGCGTGGGCGACCATCGGCCACAGGCCGAACAGGATCAGCACAACCACGAAGAGGGAGGAACGACGCATCGGTTGAACCATCGTACCGAGGCGGGGCGTATCCTCGGATACAACCCTGATGTCAACAGACGACCGCCCCGCCCACGCAGCCCCTTCCCCTCCGCTCAGCGACCGGTGGGGGTTCAAGCCCGTCGCGCTGCTGTTGCTGCTCGCGATGCTCGTGGCGACCGCGGGGGTGACCGCCATCGTCCTGTCGCCGCCGTTCCTGGCCGCCGGGTACGGGGTGAAGGAGGTGCAGTCCCGCCTGGACGCCGCGGGGGCGGACTTCACGCGCATCCCGCGCCTGCCGCAGCGCTCCACGATCTACGCCTCCGACGGCAAGACCGTGCTGGCGCACATCTATCTGGACAACCGCGAGATCGTGCCGCTGCGCCGGATCAGCCCGAACATGATCAAGGCCGTCCTCGCGATCGAGGACGACTCGTTCTACGAACACGGCGCGATCAACCTCATCGCGACGTTCCGCGCCCTGATCGAGAACATCCGCGCCGGCAAGGTCACCCAGGGCGGTTCGACGATCACGCAGCAGCTCGTGAAGAACACGCTCGGCTCCAACGACGTGTCCCTCGCGCGCAAGTTCCAGGAGTTGGCGCTCGCCCAGCGTGTCGAGCAGCACTACTCGAAGGACAAGATCCTCGAGCTCTACCTCAATCAGGTCTTCCTGGGGAACAACGTCTACGGGGTCGGGACCGCCGCGCGCTTCTACTTCCACGAGCCGGCGTCGCAACTCTCGCTGGCGCAGGCGGCGCTGCTCGCCGGTCTGAACAAGGGCCCGAGCGAGTACAACCCGCTCGTGCATCCGCACGCGGCGTACCTTCGCCGCAACGACGTGTTGAACCGCATGATCGCGCTCGGCCCGGCGAACGGCGGCGTCTCGGCGGCCAAGGGGGAGCGAGCCAAGGACACCGACATCGGGCTCGCCGCCAACGTCGGGAGCACCGGGCTGCCGACGCCGCCGTTCCTGGTCGACTACGTGAAGCAGCAGATCGTCGACGACCCGAACGGCTGGTACTCGGTGCTGGGCAGCACCCCGGAGGAGCGAGAGCGGGCGCTGTCCGAAGGCGGGCTCGACATCGTCACGACGCTCGACCCCGACTGGCAGAAGGCCGCGCAGAAGGCCGCGAACGCGCCGTGGGCGAGCACGCCGCAGAACCCGGGCTACAAGCCGGAGCCCGACGTCGCGATCGTGTCGCTCGGCACGCACACGGGGGCGATCCGCACGATGCTCAGCGGCCGCGACTACCAGAAGGACCAGATCAACACCGTCACGACGCAGCATCCCCCCGGGTCCTCGTTCAAGCCCTACGTGCTCGCGGCGGCGTTCGAGGAGGGCATCCCCCCGACGGCGACCTACTCGGGCGTGCAGGGCGCGATCCCGGAATGTCCCAACGGCGACGGCACCGTCTGGAACGTGACGAACGCCGAAGGCACGAGCCTCGGATCGCTCAATCTGTACGACGCGACCGCGGACTCGGTGAACGCCGTCTTCGCCCGGCTGATCGTCGACGTCGGCCCCGCCAACGTCGTCGACATGGCGCACCGCGCCGGGATCACCACGTACCTGCCCGCCTACTGTTCGCTCGCGACCGGGTCGGTCGGGATCACGCCGTTGGATCAGGCCTCGGGCTATCAGACCTTCGCCAACAGCGGGATCCACTGCAAGCCCTACGCCGTCACCAGCATCAGCCGCGGGCACCACCTCCTCTACGAGCAGGTGCCCGATTGCGAGCGGGTCGTCAGCGCGGACGTCGCGAACCTCGTGACCGAGTTGCTCAAGGGCCCCGTGACGTACGGGACCGCGGCCTCGGTCTTCTCCAGCGGGTGGGGCGACTGGCCGCTGCGCGGCAAGACGGGCACCTCGGACCTCAACAAGGAGCTGTGGTTCGCGGGCTACACCCGGCAGGTGACCACCGCGGTGTGGGTCGGCTCGCCCCAGACGCCGTACGAGATGCCCAACTACTGGGGCTACTCGGTCTTCGGCGGCTCGGTCGCCGCCCCGATCTTCAAGGCCTACATGCTCCAGGTCATGGACGGGTTCCCACCGCGAGAGTTCCCCACCGCGAAGCTGGTCAGGGTTCCCGGGCGTGATCGGGATGACCGAGCAGGAAGCGATCCAGACGCTGAAGGACGCCGGCTTGAAGGTCGACACCAAGGTGATCGATTCCTACCTGCCCAAGGGCACGGTCGCCGAGCAGGATCCGCCGGCCGGCGCACAGACCGTCGGCGGTGTGACCGTGCATCTCGAGCATCAGCAACGGCGTCGCCCCGCACGTCACCCTGCCGTCGGTGAAGGGGCTGAGCCTGGGAGCCGCGCAGGCCGCCCTCGCCGGCATCAACGTGTCCGCCATCGTCGTGTACAAGGACACGAACGATCCGGACCTCGACGGTGTCGTCTACGGGATGAACCCCGACGCCGGCACGTCGGTGCTGGAGGGTTCGAGCGTCACGCTGCTCGTCTGGGCGGGCCCGCCCCAGCCGAGCCCGTCGCCGTCGCCGGGCAACGGGAACGGCAACGGCAACAACGGGAACGGCAACGGCAACGGCGGCAACAACGGGAACGGCAACGGCTAACCGAGCCGCGCGCGCACCTTCTGCTGCACGACCGTCCCGTCCACCTGCCCCTTCGCCTTGCCCATCACGAACCCCATGACCTTGCCGATGTCCTGGGGTCCGCTGGCGCCGGTCGCCGCGAACGCCTCGTCGATCAACGCGTCGACCACGGCCTCGTCGAGCTGCGCGGGGGCGTAGGGCTCGAGCACCACCCGTTCGGCCCGCTCCTTGTCGGCGAGCTCGGTGCGCCCGGCCCCGTCGAAGGCCTCGATCGACTCGGCGCGCTTCTTGACCTCCTTGCCGGCGATCTCGCGCACCTCGTCGTCGGAGAGCTCGTGGCGAACCTCCTTCTCCTGGTTCGTGATCGCCGCCGACAGCATCCGCAGGGCGCCGACCGTCACCTTGTCGCCGGCCTTCATCGCCGCGGTCGTCCGTTCGCGGATCTGCTCCTTCAACGTGGTGGTCACCGTAGACTCCCTCCCCGTGCTGCCCGTCCTCGTCGTCATCCTCGCGTGCGGCGCGCTGTGCGTCGCGTACGGGGTGTTGATCGAGCGCCGCTGGTTCCGGCTCCGCGGCTACGACCTGGCCATCCTCCCACCGGGCGGCCCCGAGCGGCTCGACATCCTGCACCTGTCCGACCTGCACGTCGTTCGTGGCGACGCGGCCAAGCGCCGCTTCCTGGGCGGGCTGCCGGCCGCCGACGTGACCGTCGTGACGGGCGACTTCCTCGCCGAGCCGGAGGCCGTGGAGAACGCGGTCGCGGCCGTGCGCGCCACGCGGGGCCGGCTCGCCTCGTGGTTCGTGCTCGGGTCCAACGACTACTTCGTGCCGAAGCCCCTCAACTACCTCGCGTACTTCCGGCGGACGCGCGCGCGCCGGCTGGCGCAGGGCGGGCGCTCCGCCGACCTGATCGCCCAGCTGACCGCCGACGGATGGATCGACCTCACCAACTCGCGCCGCGACACCGACCTCGGCGAGCTGCCGATCGAGCTGCTCGGGTTGGACGACGCCCACATCCGGTGGCACGACCTCCGGGTGGCGCCGAGGACGACGACCCGGTTCGGCATCGCGGTGATGCACTCGCCGGACTCGGTGCCCGAGGTCGCCGCGCTGTCCTACGACCTGCTGCTGGCCGGTCACACCCACGGCGGCCAGGTCTGCCTGCCCTTCGTCGGCGCCCTGGTGACGAACTGCTCGATGCCGCGCCGGCTCGTCGAGGGCCTCAGCCGGATGGGCACCGCGATCGTCCACACGTCGCGCGGGCTCGGCACGAGCAAGTACGCGCCGTTCCGCTTCTGGTGCCGCCCGGAGGCCACGATCCTTCGGCTGCGGCGGCGGCCGGCCGCTACACTGAACGACCTCGGGACGTAGCGCAGCTTGGTAGCGCGCAGCGTTCGGGACGCTGAGGTCGCGGGTTCAAATCCCGCCGTCCCGACCCGAGCGTCGGCTGGGGGCGGTCGTCGCAAGCGGCCGCCCCCGTCGCCGAACTAAACGTTTACGCGCAACCGAACACCCGTTCGAACCTCGTTGACGCCCCCCTCGCCCATTGGCTACGGTGTTGGTCACGAGGGCTCGGGTGAACCGAGCCTTTGGGCTATCCGGACGTCGAAACGTCGGATGCCCTCGATGCCCCGAAGCGGGGCCAACCCCCCGAGGAGGACGATGACTGGGACGCGGACGAAGGTGATGCGGCTGGTGGTGGCCGCCCTCCTCGTGCTCCCGGCCATCGTCGCGTCCGTCTCCCCCTCCCTGGCGGCTCCCTCCCAGCAAGACGTCCAGGACGCCAAGGCCAAGCTGGCCCAGCTCCAGGAGCAATTCGCCGCGCTGAACGAGCAGTGGAACGAGGCTCGCTACCAGCTCCAGCAGGCCCAGGAGCACCTCGCCGAGGCCAAGGCGATGAAGGAGTCCGCCGAGGCCGACGCCGCCGAGGCCCGCGGGCGCCTCGCCGAGCGTGCGGTGCAGGCCTACACCGACATGGGCTCCCAGTACGAGGCCCTGCTGTCCGCGAACTCGATGACGGAGTTCTCCGATCGCCTCGAGTTCCTGGGCGCGATCACCCAGACCGACTCCGATCTCGCCGCGCAGGCCGACGAGGCCGCACAGCGCGCCGCGTGGGCGACCCAGGAGTACGACCACGCCGTCGCCGACGCCCAGGCCAAGGCCGACGCGATGAACGCCCAGCGCGATCAGGCCCAGACCAACCTGAACGAGCAGGCCCAGCTCGCGAATCGCTTGAGTCCCAGTACGCCGCCGCCGTTGCGGCCCAGCAGGCGGCCCTCGATGCCCAGCAGAACCAGACGACCAGCACGGCACCCGTCACGACGCCTCCCCCAAGCGGTGGTGGTGAGCGACGGTGGCGGTGGCGGTGGCTTCGTCCCGGACCCGAACGGCGGCGCCGCGACCGCGATCGCTGCGGCGCAGTCCGTGCTCGGCGCCCCCTACGTCTTCGGCGCCGCGGGGCCGAGTTCGTTCGACTGCTCGGGCCTGACCTCCTGGGCCTGGGCGCAGGCCGGCGTCTACCTGCCGCACTCGGCCTCGGCGCAGTACTCGTCGCTGCCCCACGTGCCGCTGGACCAGGTCCAGCCCGGCGACATCATCTACTACGGCAACTTCGGCCCCCACGTCGCCCTGTACATCGGTGGCGGCAGCATCATCCACGCGCGTCACCCCGGTCCCGGCGGCGAGGTCCAGCAGGACTCGATGTACGGCTACGACCGCCCGTGGGCCGCCATGCGGCCGGGCTAGGCCCGCTTCTCCCCTCCTCGGTAGTCTCTCGGCGTGCAGCCTCCGGGTGCCTCCGCCGCCGATCTCGCCCTGCTCGAGCGTCTCCGTGCGCGCGACGAGGCCGCCTTCATGGAACTGGTCGAGCGCCTGACGCCGTCGATGCGCCGGGTCGCGCGGATGTTCGTCTCGACCGACGCGGTGGCCGACGAGGTCGTCCAGGAAGCCTGGGTGGGCGTCCTGCGGGGGATCGATGCGTTCGAGGGGCGCTCGTCGCTGCGGACCTGGATCTTCCGGATCCTCGTGAACACGGCCAAGACCCGCGGGCAACGCGAGGCGCGCAGCGTCCCGTTCGCAACGCTCGCCGGCGACGACCTCGACGAGCCGACCTGGGATCCGACGGCGTTCGACACCGACGGGGCATGGTCGAGCCTGCCGTTCGACTGGCGGGGTCTGCCCGAGGACCGCCTGACCGGCCGGGAGACGCTCGCCGTGATCGGTCGGGCGATCGAGAGCCCTGCCGCCGATGCAGGCCGAGGTGATCCGGTTGCGCGACGTCCTCGGCTGGTCCTCCGAGGAGGTCCGTAACGCTTTGGCACTGACCGACACCAATCAGCGGGTGCTCCTGCATCGTGCGCGCGCGAAAGTGCGCGCGGCGGTCGAGGACGCACCTGAGGAGCGTGAGCGCATGACCACCCAGATCGCCTGCCGGGACCTGCTGGAGCTGATCACCGGCTACCTCGACGGCGCGCTCCCCGCCGACGTCCACGCCGCGATCGAGGAACACGTGTCGGGCTGTGACGGCTGCACGGCGGTGCTCGAGGAGTTCCGCATCACGATCGCGATGACGGGCACGCTCACCGAGGAGCAGATCACGCCCGCGCAGCGCGACACCATGCTGACCGCCTTCCGCGGCTGGGCCGGTTAGGAGAGATCCGCCAGGCGCGTCTCGGCCTGCTGGACCAGCGCCTCGTTCCCGATCTCGCGCGCCGCGTCGCGCGCCTGCTCCAGCAGCGTGCGCGCCTGGCTCGAGCGCAGCTCCCGGTTCGCATCGGTCGCGTACTTCAGCTTCTCGTCGGCCTTGATGATCAGCTCGAAGATCTCCTTCGGATCCATGCTCAGACCCCCGTGTGGACGGCCTCGTCCAGCTGCCGGTCGAGGTAGCCGCGGATCTGGATCGCGACCGCGGCGCCCTCGCCGACGGCGCTCGCGAGCTGCTTCGTGGAGCCGACCCGCACGTCGCCGGCCGCGAACACGCCGGGCAGCGAGGTCATGAACGTGTCGTCGGTCACGATGAACCCCCGCTCGTCCAGGTCGACCGTGCCGTCGAGGAACCCCGTGTTCGGGTCGAGCCCGACGAACACGAAGACGCCCGCCGGGTGGTGCTCCTCGGTCTCGCCGGTCTGGACGTTCTCGAGCACGACGGTGCCGATCTTGCCGCTGCCGTCGTCCTTCGGCGAGAACGACGTGACCTTGCGGTTGAGGAGCACGTTCATCTTCGGGTCGGCGGCCACCTTGTCCTGGAGCACCTGGCTGCCCGCCAGGCGGTCCTTGTACTCGACCACCGTCACCTTGTCGGTGAACTGCGCGAGGAAGAGCCCCTCCTCGAGGCCGCTGTTGCCGCCGCCGAGCACGAGCAGCTCCTCCGAACCCTTGTAGAACGGGCCGTCGCAGGTGGCGCAGAAATGGATGCCCGCGCCGATCAGGTCCTCCTCGCCCATCGCGCCGGTGCGCCGGTAGGAGGAGCCGGTCGCGATCAGCACGGCCCGGGCCTCGTAGTGGTCGCCGTTGGAGGTGACGACGCGCAGCTCCTCGCCGCCGATGTCCTCGATCGAGGCGACCGAGAGCGCCTGCAGCATCTCGACGCCGTAGCGCTGGGCCTGGCGCACGATCCGGTCGGCGAGGTCGGCCCCGCCGACCCCTTCCGGGAACCCGGGGTAGTTGTCGAGGCGCTCGGTGACGCCCGCCTGACCGCCCAGGCCCTTCGAGTCGATGATCAGCGTCTCGAGGTTCTCCCGGGCCGCGTAGATCGAGGTCGTGAGGCCCGCGGGGCCGCCACCGACGATGATCAGGTCGTAGGCGTGCTGCATCGCCATCCGCTCGAGCCCGAGCTTGTTGGCCAGCTCCTCGTTCGTCGGCTCCGCGAGATGCGTGCCGTCGGGGAACACGATCGTGGGGATGATGTTCTTGCCGTCGTTGCGGGCGTGGACCTCCTCGATCAGGCTCGGATCGTGCTCGATGTCGAACCACTCGTAGGACACGCGCTGGTCGCCCAGGAACTTCTTGGCCCGGCGGCAGTCGTTGCACCAGCTGGCCCCGTACACCTTGATCAGATCGTCCACCGCGGAAGCTCCTCACGTCGCATCGGTTGGAGCGTAGTCCCGCTCGGGACTTCGTGCGTTACGGCTCAGAGCCCTCCGGCGAGCGACTGCGAAAGCGCCGCGAGGCGACGCTTCGCCTCGAAGAGCTCGGCGGTCGGCGAGTGAGCGAGCCAGGTGGGCGGGATCGCGTCGACGCCGTGGGCCGCGCCGAGCAGCGCTCCCGCCACCGCCGCGTTCGTGTCGGTGTCGCCGCCGAGCCCGACCACGTGGCGAAGGCCTTCCTCGAAGTCCTCGTCCTTCGCCCGCGACCTGCAGGGCGATGCCCGCCGTGAACAACGTGAATCCCTGGTCCGGTCCGTCGATCGGGCGCGCCCGGCCGGCTTCCCCCACGAGGTACTCGAGCTCCTCGCCGCCCTCCCGATCGGCGACCGCCTCGATCGCCTCGACGACCGCCTGTTCGGCAGGGTCGCCGCGCACGAGCGCGGCCGCTGCGAGCGTCACCGCCAGACAGGCCGTCTGGCACCGCCCGTCCCAATGGGTCAGCCGCGACAACGCGGGCGCCTCCTCGAACAGACGCCCGGGCTCGCCGGCGCGCGCCACGCCGAGCGGCGCGCAATACATCACCGACCCGTTCCCCGCGCTCACCTCGGGGCCGCGCCGTTCGAAGACCGCTTCCGCACCCTCGCGCAGCGCCAAGGACGTCTGGTTCCCGACGTCGGGCGGACCGGTCGCGAGCCAAGCGACGTGCCGCGCGAGCACGTCGGACAGATCCAGCGCACCCTCGTGCTCGACCAGCGACCTCCACAGGTTCCGCGCCATCGCGGTGTCGTCGGTCCAGGTCCCGGGCGGCATCCCCATCCACGGCAGCTCGAACGCGGGGAACGGATCCGGGATCTCGGAACGGCGCCGGAACTCGAACGGGGCGCCCAGGGCATCGCCCACCGCCAGGCCCAGGATGCTGCCGATCGCCCGTTCCCGCTGGTCGGTCACCGCGGGAGCATATCCGCAGGTCACGCCAACCAGGGGTCTGGTAGCCTAACCAACCGCATGGATAAGAACGGCCCCAAACACAAGACCTGTCGACGCGTGGGCGCGCCCCTTTGTGGGCGTCCCAATTGCCCGTCCAATAAGCGACCCTATCCCCCGGGCCAGCACGGCCGCGGACGCAAGCGCATCTCGGAGTATCAGACGCGACTGCTCGAGAAGCAGAAGCTCCGCCACATGTACGGCGTGAACGAGAAGCAGATGCGCGGGTACTTCGTGAAGGCGACCCGCAGCAAGGCCGTCACCGGCGAGGAGATGATCCGCCAGCTCGAGACCCGTCTCGACACCGTGTGCCTTCGCCTCGGGTTCGCGCTGACGGTCAGCCAGGCGCGCCAGCTCGTCTCGCACGGGCACGTGACCCTCGACGGCCGCCGCATCGACATCCCGAGCGCCCAGGTCAAGCCCGGTCAGACGATCACGCTGTCGGCCAAGGCCAAGAACTTCGTCTCGGTCCGCGAGGCGCTCGAGATCACCGCCGAGCCGCCCTCGTACCTGTACCGGAACAAGGACGAGGGTTCGGGCACGCTGTCCCGCTACCCGGAGCGCGACGAGATCCCGCTCCCGGTTCCCGCTGGACGAGCGCCTCATCGTCGAGTTCTACGCCTAACCGGGCGGCGGCGCCAGGGTGGCGCGCACCAGGTCCACCACCTCCGCCTCGCGGCGTTTCAACGACGTGCGCGCGTCGTCCTTCCCGACGAACGAGGCCAGGACACTCGCCTCGGTCAGCGAGCCGATCACGGCGGTGTACAGCGTGAACAGCAGCATCATCGGGTCCTGCGTTCGGATCACGCCCGCGTCCATGCCGGCCTGCAGGAACTCGAGCGCCCGCACCCGCAACGGCTCGAGGGCGGCCCCGAACCGATCGAACGCATGCGGACCGAGGCGCCCGGCCTCGCGGATGAACATCGGGAACTCCGGCCACTGCCCCGCCAGCTCGTAGACCGCGTGGATCACCGCCTCGGCCCGCTGCTCGGCGTCGGGCGAGGCCTCGAGCGCCGCGCTGATCTCCTCGGCGACGCGTTGCCCCGCTGCGGCGAGGCACGCCTCCAGCAACGCGTCCTTGTTCGGGAAGTAGTACAGGATCGTCTGCTTGCGCACCCCGACCGATTGCGCGATCGAGTCCAGCGTCGCCCCGGCGTAGCCCTCGGTGCCGAACTGGCGGATCGCCTCCTCGACGATCGTCGTCTTGCGTCGCTCGCCTCCCGTTCGCGGCATCGGCTACTCCCAGGTGCGGGGACGCCCGCGGCGCGCCACGGGGCGTGAGCCCTCCCACGTGCGGCGCCAGGGTGCACCGACCGGCCCGGCCAGCGACGGCGTCTCGCCGCGCTCCGCCCGCATCGTCGCCTGGTACCAGTCCGTGCGCTCCTCGTCGAACAGCGCCATGACGGCCTGCTGCATCCGGACGGACAGCGCCTGGTGCGTCTCGCCTTCCTGCGCGTAGAGCGGATCGCCGTAGCGCAGCGTGACCACCGGCCGGCCCGAGCGGGGCCACCACTTGCCCTTCGGCATCGCCTGGTAGGCACCGACGATCCCGATCGGCACCAGGCCGACGCCGAGCTCCAGCGCCAGGCGCGAGGCCCCGTGGCGGAACCGCTGCATGTGCCCGTCCATCGAGCGCGTGCCCTCGGGGAACACGACGATCGACCAGCCCTCGTCGACCAGCTCGCGCGCCTTGTCGATCGCCCCGGTCCCGCCGCGTCCGCGATCGATCGGGAACGCCCCGAACACGAGCGCCGTGTACGCCTGCCGCCACCAGACGTCGAAGAAGTAGTCGCGCGCCGCGCCGACCGCGGTCTTGCGCTGCCAGCGCTCGGGCAGCGTCGTCATGATCAACGTCGCGTCCAGATGGCTCGAGTGGTTCGAATAGAAGATCACCGGGCCCGCAACGTCTTCGAGCCGGTCGAGGCCGTAGACGCGCAGCGACAGCTCGGTGCTCACGATGGGGTGCATCCCCGCGTTGAGGATCACGCGCCGCGCGGCGACGCCGGCGCGCGAGCGCGCCCAATCCGTCGGGAACCCCGCGTCCTCGCGCGGCTCGGTGTGGGGCTCGGCGGACCGAGGCACGAGCGGACGCCGGCCCCACCGGAAGCCCCGGGCCATCTCCTTCAGGTCGTCGCGCGCGGACATCACGTCACGTCCGCGATCATGATCGGCGGCGCGTGGAAGTAGGTGATCGCCGGGCTGGAGCCGACCGTGTCCTTCGCCATCTCGAGCGCATCCCGCAGCGAGTCGGCGCGGCGGTAGCCCAGGCGCGCCACGGACTTCGGCTCGCCACCCACGAAGATCACGTCGCCGCAGTGATCGCGGCCGTGCGCACCCCAGTACCACATGTAGAACGGATGGACGCCGTGGTAGGCGTGCGACGTGCGGTACAGGTGGATGTACCACGGGTCGTGCGCGTAGCGTTCCTCGAACGTGGCTTCGATCTGCTTGGGGTCGGTCGTCTCGGCCAGCACCTCTTCGAAGAAGTCGATGTAGCTCGGGTGGTGGATCGTGTTGAACTCCCACGGCACGGGGTGGAACAGGATCGCGACCCCTCCTTCGCGCACGATCGGCTTGTTGCGATACATGTTGAACAGGTAGCCGAGCCCCAGGCAGTGCACGAGGATCGGGTTGAGCACCGAGTTCACGTTGTAGGGCCCGATGTAGGGGATGCCGAAGATCGCGACATCGGCCTGGCCCTCCACCTCGACCAGCTGCTGACGGTGCAGGTTCGTCAGCGTGCGTTCGTGCACGGCCTCGACCTCACCGGCGTTGATGCCGGTCACCTTGTAGGGCGCCTCGATCTTGCGGAAGAACTCGCGGCGGATCCGCGGTGGCGCCAGGTCGTTGGCCTTCTTCGTCGCGGTCATCACGGCCTGGTCCTTCGCCGACCACTCCCACTCCCGCTTGTTCAGGAAGCCGAGCTGCGACGGGAACGTCTCGGAGTTCAACGTGGTCTCGATCTGGAAGACCTTGACGCCGTTGGCGGCCAGGTAGCGGCCCATCCGCACCGTGGAGTCGTTGATCGCGCTGTGGCCCTCGCGCGGGTCCATGTAGGACTTCGAGTGCAGCATCGTGTTGACGTTGTGGTGGTGCTTCAGGCTCTCGTAGCCCGCCAGGCCGATCGCCACCGACTTGTGGCCGCCGTCCATCGCCACCAGGTTGAGGTTCACGTAGACGATCAGGTCGGAGTCGGCGGCGCGCTTCTGGATCTGCACGGTCTCGCCGTGGTCGGTCTGCCCGACGACGGTCATGTTCGTGGCGTCCTCGGCATCGAGGTTGTAGAGCGCCTTGGGCCAGAACGAGCGGAACACGCGCTCACCGACCATGCGCCGGATCTCGGATGCCGTCATCCGTCGGTGCAGCGCCGTGGCGACGACGATCTCGAGGTCGTCCACCCCCGCGCGCGCGGCGAGCTCGATGACGTGCTCCAGAACCCGTTGCCGCACATCGGGTGTCACCATCGGCGGCAGCGGCAGCGAGATGTCGTCGACGGCGATCGTCAGCTTCATGCCGGCGAACAGCAGCTCCGGCAGTGGCTTCGAGTCGCCGGTCGGGTTCGTGAGCGCATGCCGGATGTGCGCGTTGAGATCGTCGAGGCCCGGAAGTGCGTCGGGCGGATAGATCACCTTGGTGCCGAGCGGGAAGCGCTGCATCCGGTAGCCCTCGCCCTCGTTCACGAGCAGCGGCGGCGTGCGCTCATCCACCTCGAGCACGAAACCTGGCCTTGGCATGATGTGTTCTCCTCAGTCTTGCGGCCGGAAGGCCACCTTGAACGTGCCGAGCGAGCCGGCGGACATGGCGTGGTCGATCGCGTCGCGCCAGTTGGCGAGCGGGTAGGTCGCGCCGACCAGCTGCTCCAGGTGCGGCAGGTTGGTCGCCGCCTGGATCGCGGAGGCGAAGTCTTGGGTCGTCGCCGTGTAGGCGCCGACGAGATCGAGCTCGCGGAACCACAGGGGCGTCAGGTCGGCGCCGGGGCCGGGGATGCCCGAGACCACGATGCGGCCGCCGGCCTTCGTGGTGCGCAGCGCGAGGTCGAGCGCGCTCTTGGACCCGGTGCACTCGAGCACGACGTCGGCCCCGCCGAGCAGGAAGTCCTGGCCCCGCTCGGGCGTGAGCTTGACGGCGCTGGTGTGGCGGCGGACGGCCTTGGCCGCATGCTCGGGGCGGACGATCTCGTCGGCGCCCGAGAGCTTGGCGGCGGCGCGCTGCTTCGGGTGCTTGGCCGCCACGATCACGTGCCCGGGTTGGGAGAAGAGCTTGAGCGCGATCAGCGTCAGGATGCCGACGGTGCCGGCGCCGACCAGCAGTACGGTGTCGCCCGGCGCGACCTGCGCGCGGGCGGCCGCGTGCATGGCGCACGCGAACGGCTCGAGCAGGACGGCGACCTCGTTCGACATCCCGTCGGGCACGGCGTGCAGCTGGGACCGATGGGCCACCAGCATGCGGGCCCACCCGCCGCCGGTCTGGGTGCAGTAGCCGGTCTGCAGGCCGGGCTTCAGGTCGCCGACCGCGACGCGATCGCAGCGGTTCGTGTCGCCGGCGGCGCAGTTGGGGCACGGCGGGTCTTCGCCGCGCGCGGCACAGGACAGGACGCTGCCCATCACGACCCGGGTGCCGGCCGGGAGGTCGTCGCAGTCGTCGAGCAGCTCGCCGACGATCTCGTGCCCGGGGACGAACGGCATCGAGACGAGCGGCGAGAAGTAGAAGCTGGACCGGCCCGCGATCGTCGACAGATCGCTGCCGCAGATGCCCGACAGCAGCGGCTTCACGCGCGCCCAGCCGTCGTGGCCGGCCGGTGGTTCGGGGTCCTTGACGCTGACGAGGCGCAGGGGCGCGAGCGGGCCCGAGAGCAGGCCGGGCACCTTCGTGCCGACCGTGCGCGCCCCGATGTAGCGGGGTGCCGATCGGAAGTACTCGAGCGCAAGGACGGTCATCAGCGCACCGCCGGCTTCGGGAAGCGCACCTTGGGCATGCCCTTGGACATCGCCCACTCCTCGATCGGCCACCGGCGCCGCCTCGCATACCGGTAGAGCGCCGAGTCGGGCGCCACGGCGACCGGGTTGCCCACCGCGCGCAGCAGCGGCAGGTCGGAGTAGGAGTCGGCGTAGGCGTAGGAGTACCGCAGGTCGATGTCGTTCTCCGTCGCGTAGCGCTTCAACCACGCGGCGCGCGCCTCCCCGACCAACGGCGGCTGGCTCATGAACCCGGTGTACCGCCCATCGCGCTCCTCCAGCTCGGCGCCGATCAGGATGTCGAACAGCGGCCCGAACGGTCGGACGAACGGCTCGGCCGCCGCCGTGATCATGACGGTGCGGTGGCCGGCGGCCCGATGCTCGCGGATGCGCCGCACTCCCGCGGGCGACGCCTTCTGCAGCATGAACTCCGCGACGTGATGCCGCACCAATGCGTCGACGCCCGCGACGCTCGCGCCCTCGTAGCGCCGGAAGAACGTCCGCAGGAAGTCGCCGCGATCGCGACGATCGATCTGCAGGTAGCCGGGGATGCGGCCGAACACGCTGACGAGCTCGGCGGGCCACTCCTCGATCTGCAGATCGGCGAACCGCGCCCACACGTAGGACTCGACCACGTTGGAGGAGATGATCGTGCCCTCCATGTCGAACACGGCCAGCACCGTGTCGTCGCGTGGGCGGATCTTGACCGTCGGCTTCTCGCGGTCCTTCCGCGAGAGCTCGCGCAGGCTCTGCGTGACGGCCGGGCAGTGCACATCCTGCAGGTAGTACTTCCAGTCGAGCACGCCGGCATCGAACGGGAAGCGCGCCCGGTCCTCCTCGGACAGGCTGCCCCACAGCGATTGCACGCGCGCGTCGGTGTAGACGACCTCGGTCTCGGTGTACATGCCGTACAGGTCGGAGTAGCGCTCGATGAAGTCGACGCGCGCCTTGTCGCGGTCCACGCGGTTGACGGCATCGCGCATCGTCTTGGACTTCGGCATGTGCGTGACCACCTTCTCCGCGAGGTCGACGAACGTCTCCGCGCGGCGCAGCATCTTCTCGACCTTCAGGTTGCCGGGGAAGTCCCAGGTCGGCACGCTGTGCTCGCCCCGGCCGCGCTCGGGCAACGGATGGGCCTCGAAGTACTCGCGGACGTACTCGTACAGCTCGAAGAAGCGCAGCGGGTTCCGGTCGCCGCTCGACACGTTGTAGTGCGCGGGCTCGCCCGGGGGCGGCGGGGTCGCGGCCACCGCCAGGATCGCGTTCACGACGTAGTCCACGGGGATCAGGTCGACGATGCCCTCGGGGATGCCGGGGAACTCCGGGATCTGACCCATGCCGTAGGCGCGGATGATCGGGTCGGCCATCTTGAAGCCGTCGATCCAGCCGGGCGAGGGGTGCTCGAGGGCCGACTCGATGATCGACGGCCGCACGATGGACAGGCTGAGACCGCGCTCGTGCGCGAGGTCCTCGACCGCGCGCTCGCCCATCGCCTTCGTGAAGGTGTAGACGTCGGGCCAGCCGAGCGTGCGCGCGCGCATGCGTCCGTACTCGATCAGGCGCTGATCCATCCACCGCTTGCGGCGCTCCTCGGCGTCGATGCTGACCGTGTTGGGGCCCGCGCGGGAGTGCTCCTTGGCGGCCTTGGCCATGAAGTGCTCGAGCATCTCGGGCTTGCGGCTGGCCGACTCCACCTCGCCGCGGGCCTGCAGCGCCATCTGCGCCTCGAGCGCGTAGTCGATCTTGTGATCGAGCGGACCCTCCGGGATCACGCCCTTCTGCACGCCGGCGACGTAGGCGGTGGAGACGTGGACCAGGTGCGGCGTGTTGTTGTTGGTCGCGCCCCGGTAGAGGTTCAGGGCACCGAGCACGTTGGTCTGGAAGCCCTCGTCGATCGGTGGGTCGAAGCTGACGGTGGCCGCCGAGTGGATCACGATGTCGAACCCGGCGGGGATGTCCGGCTCGCCGCGCGTGAAGTCCCCGTCGATCACGTCGACGTGGTCGTCGAGAGTGGCCGAGCAGGGCGTCGTCGCCGCCCAGCCGCTCACGCAGGACATCGAAGGAAGGCTTGCGGGTCAGGTAGTGGACGCGATCGACCGCCGTCGAGGACTGCTGCGAGCGCACCAGCACGGTCGTGTGGGTGTCCGGGAAGTCGAGCAGGAGCCGTTCGAGGATCACCTGGCCGAGGAAGCCAGTCACACCCGTGAGCAGGATGCGCTTGCCCGCAAGGGTTTCAACGATGCTCTGACGAGCCGCGTTCTCTACCACGCGGCAGATTATGCACTATCTACCAGCCGGTAGACAAGCCGCGGTTCCTATCGAAGATCGAAGACGGCGTCGGTCGCGGCGATCGGCCGGTGACCCACAGGTGGTAGGTCCCCGCCGTCAGGTCCTGGCCGCCTGCGAACTGGCTCCGCTTCGTCGACAGGTTGAAGAGGTACTGCCCGTCCGTGTAGCGCATGCCGGTGTCGCCGTTGCGTCGCGGCGAGCTCCGCGACCTGCGAGCCGCCCATCGCAAGGTGGACGTGCAGGTCGAGCCCATCCACCGGGGCGCCCGTGCAATCGCTGACGCGAACCTTCACCGGGATCGTGCTGCCCAGCTTGAAGCGTCGTTCGACCGCCGGCGTTGATCGGCTGCAGCAGGCCGCTCGTCGCGTACAGGTGGCTCACCTGGCGCGTGACGGGCGTCGACGCGCCGCCGTCCTCGTCGGACACAACGATCGTGATCGTGAAGGCGCCCGGGCCGTACGTGTGGCTGAGCCCGGTCACCGGAGAGACCTGTCCGGACGCCGGTGTCGTGAGCCGAGCCGTCGCCCCAGTCGACGTCGTAGCTGTAGGTGTCGTTCGAGCCGGCCGGGTCGGTCCACGCGAAGCTCAGGCCGACCGCGTTGCCGGGCAGGCAGGCGACGCCGGATCCACCCGACACAGTGGCGTTCGTGACGGTCGGCGCGACGTTCCGCACCACGACGGTGGTCGAGTAGTCGGTGTAGCCGTCGTCCTTGTCGAAGATGCGACCGGACACCGTGTAGGAGCCGTCGTCGTCGAAGGAGCACGTCGTCGAGTGGCTCGAGCCCGCGTCCGCGTAGGTGGTGGGAAGCGCGTCGTTCGTGCAGCTGAACGCGTAGCGGAACCCGGCCGTCGTGTCTTCGGAAGAGGGGTCGAACGGGTTCGTCAGCGACACCGTTGCCGACCCGCCCTCGTCGATCGGTCCGTCGTTCGAGATGTCGGCAGTCGGCGCAACGTTCAAGGCGCTCCACGCGAAAGCGTCTGTGGCGGTGTGCGCCCCGTCGTCGGCCTGGACCTCGACAGAGCCACCACCGTCGTCAGCCGGGGTCAGCGACCACGACCAGGTACCGTCGCCGTGATCGGTGACGTCGCCACGCCCGTTCTTCTTCGAGAGCCCGGGTGGCGTGCCGTCCCCGTCCGAGAAGGAGCCGTCGACGAGGAGCGGCGAGCCCTCGGGGCCCGTCGCGGGGTTCGGGTCGGCGGCGTGGTGCACGCCGGGTGCGAACGCGTTGCGATCGCAGAGGTCGCCGACCCCGTCACCATCCGCGTCGGCCTGATCTGCGTTGGCGACGCTCGGGCAGTTGTCGACGTCGTCAGCGACGCCGTCTCCATCACCGTCCACGGGGCCACAGGTTCCGGTGCCCGTGATGCGGAAGGACAACGCAAGGCTCCGAGGGCTCATGGTCTGGCCGTTGCTGGCGGTGGCTCGCAGCCCCACGGTCGTCGTGTTCGTGACGTCACAGGCGTCTCGGGGCACGGTGATCGTGACCGTCCCTCTCGCCTGCGTGAGGTAGTGGGTCAACGTGAGCTGGGTGGGTGTCCCGGCCGGCGAGTCGACCCAGGTGCCGTCGCGCGTGATCGCGACGGTGACGAAATCACTGGTCCCCGCCCGGAAGACGTCGTTCGAGGCCGGCGATGTGTTCCCGACGGTCACGGCGAACGGGTAGGTGACGGTCGTCCCGACGTCCTGGGTCGTCGCGAGGACGGTCGGGTGCGGCGAGGAAAGGGCGTCGTTGTCGGCGTCCCCGTTGAGCCCGTCCGCGAAGGCGGCGGCCGCCGTCGCCAGGATCAGGAAGCCAGTGACCATCATCACCAGGGAAGTCCGCGCCCGTCCGGTCTCGTTCCTCATGCCCCGTCTCCTCTCGAGCTCCCCAGCTCGGCCTCCCCACCGGATGGTCCTTGGACAAGAGTCATCGGCGAAATGGGGGGTGATTCTTTATGACTAGGTGCGCCGCAGAGACCATCGGCCAGGCCGTCGTGGCGTTCGCCGCTCCTCTACCCACCGGTGGATGAGCTCGCTGACTCGCTAAAGCAAAACCAGGTAGGCGCCGATACCTGGACTCGGGTAGCCCCGCCTACGTCTGGCGCGGGGCACGAGCAAAGGGGATGGGTCCATGAGGAAGTTCGCGACACTGCTAGCTCTGGTCGCGCTTGTGGCGATCCTGGCAGGACCCGCCCACGCAGGCGGCAACGGCAAGGGCAAACCGTCCTCCACGGAGGGGCACCTCGTCGTTCCCGATGGCATCTACGGGGGCACTGTGACGGCGGTCGCCAACCCAGGCGGGGCCGACGTCTACATCCTCGCAAAATGCTTCTCGGCAAACGGCACACTCGTGTGGGGAGGCTACTTCGCGGTCGACGCAAACCTGAGGGCGTCCATCGGCCCGATCTCAGCGCAGAACTGGTCGAACTCGAGTGCGTCGTGCACTGCCGAAGAGGGGTACTTCACTCGGGCAGGGTTCGGCAAGTGGGTGGTCCTGGCAGCGACCAGCTTCAAAGTCGCAGCGGCCTAGTCGGAGATCCGAAGTACAAGGAAGGGCCCGGATCCTTTGGATCCGGGCCCTTCTGATAGCTCGTTGGGCAGGTCTTACTTGCCGTACTTGTCCCAGAACGTAATCTTCGCGATGTAGCGAGCGTACTTACTGTCTGCGGACGTGCCGGGCGTGAAGGTGCCGTTGTCGCCCTGGCTATTGAAGGAGGCGGCCTGTTGCTGCGCCGTCTGAATGTTCTTGGTGTTTGTCCCGCAGAACGCACTCTCCCAAGCGGCGATCGATCCTGAGCTAGGCACCGATCCAAAGGCGGAGCTGTTCAGCTCAGCCGCAAGCAGCTGCTGGAGGAGTTGCATCCTCGCCTGGTTCAACGCCGAGCGCTTCACGTTCGCGCTCGTCTTGGAAACGCTAGACCAGAACCCGCCCATCACCTCCGAGTTGGCAGCCGCCGGAGTCGGCGGAGCGAGTGCGTCAATCGTTAGCGTGTCGCCACACAACACCTTGTCAGGCACACCAGGGAAGGTGTGGCCGAATGCAGTGCCTCCGTTCCATGCGATGTCCGCTAGCTGCGGGTGCGTGGCCCAGAAGCCCTGGGTCCTTGTGGCACCGTTACCCGTGTTCTCGAACGTGCAGGTGACGGTGTCGCCATTCTTGAGACTGATCGACACCCTCTGCGTGCTCAGGTCACCGGTTCCGGTGCTTCCACCCGAGCCCGTAACGACACAGTCATAAGGCGTGCTGGCATCCGTGGAGCCGCCTATGCCTGTGAGCACCCAACTGAGTTGCGTCTGCTCGGTCACCGTGTAGGAGCCAGCGTCGACGATGAACGACTTGGTGTTGCCACCGCCGCTCGTCGAGCCTGTCAGCGTGAAGTTGGCCGGCCACGTGTCGGTGCCGGGCCCACTTGACGATCCGGTCGTGCCAAACGCGAAGGTCCCCTGTGCTGGCTTCGCGTTCTTGATGATCACGATCGTGCCGGGCTTGTCGTCATTGGTGATCTTGCAGATCGCTGTGTCACCGATACCGAGCGTGATCGATGTCGCAGCCGTGTACGTCGCCGCATCGTTCTTCTTGCAGCTCCAACCACTAGCGGTGTAGTCGCTCGGGCCGGACTCGCTGAGCGCGTAGGTGCCGGCCTTGAAGCCGGTGCCACTCACCACGTCCGTGCCGCCTGCCGCACCGAGACCCGACAGGGTTCCGGCAGCGCCACCGTTGGCCGTCAGGGTCCACTCGGACTCTGCGCGGGACCCACCGTTGTCGTTCACGACGATCTTGTTCAACGTGAGGCTTGGTGCGTTGTCGTTGTTGTTGATCGTGCAGGTGACGTCGTCACCGAGACCGAGCGTCACGTTGCCGTTGGTCACCGCGACCGGAGTCGCAGGGCCTGGGTTGTCGGAGCCGGTCACGATGCAGCTGAAGTTGCCGGGCGTGTAGCCCGAAGGGCCACCGGACTCCGACAGCGCGAACGTATCGGCCTTCAGCGAGGCACCCGAGTCGACCGGCGTGGTGCCGGAGATGTCGTTGGCCCCGGTCCCGTCGCCGTCAGCGTCCACGCCGTGGCGAGCGCCGTGCCGCCGTTGTCGTTGGTCACGGTCTTGCGCAGGTGCAGTGCAGGACCGTTGTCGTTGTTGTTGATCGTGCAGGTGACGTTGCCGCCGAGACCGGCGACCGTGACCGTGGTCGCCCGCGGTCCGGCATGGGTGGCCGGGCCGCAGTTCCAGGCGCCGGGCGTGTAGCCCGACGGGCCACCGGTCTCACGACAGCGCGTACGTGTCGGCCTTGAACGTGGCACCGCGAGTCGACCGGCGTGGTGCCGGACATTCGTCGGTGGCCCCGGTGCCGGTCGCCGTCAGCGTCCAGTCCGTCGGCGAGCGCCGTGCCGCCGTTGTCGTTGGTGATGGTCTTGCGCAGGTGCAGTGCAGGCGCGTTGTCGTTGTTGTTGATCGTGCAGGTGACGTTGCCACCGAGCGGCGACCGTGACGTGGTCAGTCGCGTCCGGCATGCGTGGCCGTTCACGCAGCTCCAGGTGCCGGGCGTGTAGCCCGACGGGCCACCGGTCTCACGACAGCGCGTACGTGTCGGCCTTGAACGTCGCACCGCTGTCGACCGGCGTGCGTGCCGACAGGTTCGTCGGCGTGCCCGGTCGCCGGTCGCCGTCAGCGTCCAGGCCGTGGCGGCGGCCGTGCCGCCGTTGTCGTTGGTGATGGTCTTGCGCAGGTGCAGTGCAGGCGCGTTGTCGTTGTTGTTGATCGTGCAGGTGACGTCGCCACCGAGCGGCGTCACCGTGCACCGCGACGGTCGCGGTCCGGTAGTCGGTGCCGGTCACCAGCAGCTCCAGGTCGCCGGGCGTGTAGCCCGACGGGCCACCGGACTCACGACAGCGCGTACGTGTCGGCCTTGAACGAGGCACCGGAGTCGACCGGCGTGCGTGCCGACAGATTCGTCGGTTGGCCCCGGTGCCGGTCGCCGTCAGCGTCCAGTCCGTGGCGAGCGCCGTGCCGCCGTTGTCGTTGGTCACGGTCTTGCGCAGGTGCAGTGCAGGCGCGTTGTCGTTGTTGTTGATCGTGCAGGTGACGTCGTCACCGAGACCGAGCGACCGTGCCGTGGGTCGCGTCCGGAATCGCGGGCCGGTTTCGGAGCAGGTCCAGCGCACCGGGCGTGTAGTCCGAACGGCCCGGACTCCGACAGGGCGTACGTATCGGCCTTGAACGTGGCACCCGAGTCGACCGGCGTGGTGCCGGAGAGTTCGTCGGTGGCCCCGGTCCCGTTCGCCGTCAGCGTCCACGCCGTGGCGAGCGCCGTGCCGCCGTTGTCGTTGGTCACGGTCTTGCGCAGGTGCAGTGCAGGACGCGTTGTCGTTGTTGTTGATCGTGCAGGTGACGTCGTCACCGAGACCGAGCGTCACGTTGCCGTTGGTCGCCGCGACCGGAGTCGCAGGGCCGGGTGTCGGAGCCGGTCACGACGCAGCTGCAGTTGCCGGGCGTGTAGCCCGACGGGCCGCCGGACTCCGCCAGCGCGAACGTGTCGGCCTTGAGCGAGGCACCCGAGTCGACCGGCGTCGTGCCGGAGAGGTCGTCTGGCCCCGGTCCCGTCGCCGTCAGCGTCCACGCCGTGGCGATGGCGCCGTGCCGCCGTTGTCGTTGGTCACGGTCTTGCGCAGGTGCAGTGCAGGACCGTTGTCGTTGTTGTTGATCGTGCAGGTGACGTCGTCACCGAGACCGAGCGTCACGTTGCCGTTGGTCACCGCGACCGGGTCGCGGCCTGGGTGTCGGAGCCGGTCACGATGCAGCTGAAGTTGCCGGGCGTGTAGCCCGAACGGGCCACCGGACTCCGACAGCGCGAACGTATCGGCCTTCAGCGAGGCACCCGAGTCGACCGGCGTGGTGCCGGAGATGTCGTTGGCCCCGGTCCCGTTGGCCGTCAGGGTCCACGCCGTGGCGAGCGCCGTGCCGCCGTTGTCGTTGGTCACGGTCTTGCGCAGGTGCAGTGCAGGACCGTTGTCGTTGTTGTTGATCGTGCAGGTGACGTCGTCACCGAGACCGAGCGTCACGTTGCCGTTGGTCACCGCGACCGGAGTCGCAGGGCCTGGGTTGTCGGAGCCGGTCACGATGCAGCTGAAGTTGCCGGGCGTGTAGCCCGAAGGGCCACCGGACTCCGACAGCGCGAACGTATCGGCCTTCAGCGAGGCACCCGAGTCGACCGGCGTGGTGCCGGAGATGTCGTTGGCCCCGGTCCCGTTGGCCGTCAGGGTCCACGCCGTGGCGAGCGCCGTGCCGCCGTTGTCGTTGGTCACGGTCTTGCGCAGGTGCAGTGCAGGACCGTTGTCGTTGTTGTTGATCGTGCAGGTGACGTCGTCACCGAGACCGAGCGTCACGTTGCCGTTGGTCACCGCGACCGGAGTCGCAGGGCCTGGGTTGTCGGAGCCGGTCACGATGCAGCTGAAGTTGCCGGGCGTGTAGCCCGAAGGGCCACCGGACTCCGACAGCGCGAACGTATCGGCCTTCAGCGAGGCACCCGAGTCGACCGGCGTGGTGCCGGAGATGTCGTTGGCCCCGGTCCCGTTGGCCGTCAGGGTCCACGCCGTGGCGAGCGCCGTGCCGCCGTTGTCGTTGGTCACGGTCTTGCGCAGGTGCAGTGCAGGACCGTTGTCGTTGTTGTTGATCGTGCAGGTGACGTCGTCACCGACTGGGACCGTCACGGATGTCGCGGTGGGCATCGTTGCCGCGGTGTTCGTGCCAGTCCTCACGCAGCTCCAGTTGCCGGCCGTGTAGTTCAAAGGCCCGGATTCTGAGAGGGCGAACGTATCTGCGGAGACGGTGGCGCTCGTAACGGCTGTGGATTCCCGTAGCACCTGAGATGTCATTGGAGCCAGTGCCATTCGCCGTCAGAGTCCAAGCGGTCGCTGCAGCCGAGCCACCGTTGTCGTTTGTCACCGTCTTAACGAGCGTCAGCTTCGTCACCTTTGTGTCGGTGAAGGTGCAGATCGGTCTCGAGACCTGCATGGATCTGGAGGTTCTGAACGCCCTTGCTGGTAGGACCGCTCTTGGCAGGAGGCGCGTCGGGCGTTCCCGTTGCCGCTGTTGGCGACGACTGAATCACACATCCGGCGGAATCGAGACTCCATCCGGCCGGGACTGCCTCGTTCAGATTGAGCGTCGTGATGTCCGCGGAGCTCCCGTTGATCGGTGTCACGAAGGGGATCATCGAAGCCACGGTGCCACTGCCAGTTCTAGACCAACTTGTGTCCCCATCGTTCGAAGCGACCGACGACGTGAAGGCGAACGAGGTCGAGTCATTAGGGCTGGCATTCTTGATGATCGTCAAGAACCCGCTGTTGGGCGCGAAGATGCACTCCTCCGGGTTCGATGTGGGTGACGCTGACTCATGGCTGCAGACATTGATCAGCTTGGCTGTCGCGCCTCCGAAATCGGCCAACTGAATCGTTCCCGCGGCCTGGGTGTCCTTGCTGTTGCACAAAGGGTTCCCGTCACAGACGCCGCCATCGGTGGAGTGATTCGCGTCGAAGGCGATCCCGCCCAGACCAAAGGGGTCCTGCACCTGCGAGATCCCCGAAGATTCCCGTCTGCTTGCCGGCGTTCGGGAGGGACGTGTCGCTGCTTGGCGAGGTGCACTTGGTTGCAGCACCGTCGCTGCAAGTCCAGAAGGTCGTGTACTGGTACGAGGCGGGCGAGCCGCCAGTTCCGACACACCTGCGTAGTTCGACTTGCCGTCCTTGTCGGTGTCGAACTCAGCACACGCGTCGCCAGTGTTATTGCCGCTGAAATCCGTGTCGTCCCATGTCCAGGAGATGGCGATGGATGTCGCCCCCACGCTGCCGTAGTCGACGGTCAGAGAGTTGAGGTCCTTCTGTCCGACTTGGTCGTCGGGGCCCCCGTCGTCGAGGAAAGTGGTCGGCGCGGCGGATGCGACCGGCGCGAGAAGCGCCATCATCATGAAAACCAAAGTGACGACTGCACCGCCAGCAAACAACGCGCGAACCCGGCTGCGCCTGGAATTGTTCTTCATCTGCTAGTTCTCCTTAGAGTAGGGACGTTCCCGCCCGCAACAGGCCAAAGCCGTCGCAAACAAAACGCCCTCGAACCGATCGTTGAATTCATTCCGTGAGAGAAGGATGGAGGCTAGCAGGGGGGGTGGCCTACTCCAGATGGAGTATTTGTTGCCCGAAAGGGTGAACCCTAACTGGCCGACAGAGGAACGAATCCGGCCCGGACGGCGATCGCCGCCGCCTCGAGCCGGGAGGTCACTTCCAGCTTCCGCAGGATGTTCTGGATGTGGGTCTTGACCGTCTTCTCGCTGATGACCAGACGGCGAGCGATCTCACTCGTCCGGGCACCTCCGGCGAGCAGCACCAGGATCTCGCGCTCCCGCGGGGTCAGATCCTGCAACCGGGCCCGCTCGAGCGATCCGTGGGCCCAGGGCCGGACCGTGCCGTCGTCGTCCGTGAAATCCAGCTGAGCGACGTTCGCGATCGGCAACTGCTCCAGCAATGCGGCCAGCTCCCGCCCACATGACTCCAGCTCGGCGTGGCGCCCGCTCGCGACGAAGACGACCGGACCCCCATCGAGCAGGGTGACCTCACCGCCGATCGACTCCGAGATCCGGTCCTTCATGACCGTCAGCAGGCGCTTGCGGTTGTCATTGGGCGGCAGATCGAACGCCGCGCCTTCCATCTGATTTCGTCTGGCGGCCCCCAGACCGCTCGAGGCCGAGATCCGCATCACCCGCCCCGCGGGATCCGCACGCCACGCGACCACCGGGGTCTTCAGCTCCCGGGCGAGCAGTTCCACGGCGCTGCGGACCGCGGCGCCCAACTCGCCGGCACGAGCCAGCACGCCCGCGAGGCGCAGCCCGAGCGCGAAGGAATCGCCGGTCGCCCGGCGTGTCTCGTGCTGCGCGACCGTCGCGCGATGCCACGCGTGCAGCGACGTGGACGCGGCCCGCACCACGATCTCCAGCCTGTTCGCCTTCGCGGCGACCATCTCCCCGGGCACCACGAACTCCAAGAGCCCCGTCACCGTCTCGCCTTCGACGAGCGGCGCGACGATCAGCCGGAAGCCGGCTGGATTGCCGAGCGTCGTTGCGGCCGGCTGCCCCGACTTGAGGGCGCGGGCCCGAAGCGCGTCGCGGTTGGGCACCAGTCGACGATCGCCGGACGTCTTGACGAGGCGGGGTCCGCTCCCTCTCTCCACGACGAAGAAACGGACGACCAACGCGCAATGATCGTAGAGATCGAAGACGACGCGATTCGCCGTTTCGGCGAGACCGCCGAGCGTGAGCTCGGCCGCGAGCTTCCGATCGACCTCGGTGGGATCGAATGGGATCGGCGACCCTGCGCAGACCGTTGAAGCGACTACCAAAGCCGATCCTCCCTCCCCGGATACTGTGATCGGCCGGACGAGGAACGCTATCAGAAGGTTTCCCGCCGGTGAACCCCGCGAAGGTCGCGAGCACATGAAAATCGTGTGAAGACGGCGTTGTTCCGTCGCAGTTCATCTTCCTCATTCCGAGCTCGTTCAAGCGGCCGACAGACCCACCGATACCTGGAACGGAGTAGCCGCCTGCTGCCAACCCGGCCGGCGAGCCTTTAGGGTTTGAGGTGCCCCCCGGTATGAAGGTCTCTATCCAGCGTGTCGTCGTCATCGCGCTCCTGCTTGCGAGCATCGGAGCGCAGCAGTCGACCCCCGCTGCCGCCGGCGACCGCCACACGCGCACGGCGACCCGCGCCCCGATCACGCAGAACATGTTCGCCTACTACTACTTATGGTGGTCGAAGCTGCACTGGCACGACCGGCTCGGCTCCAACTTCCCGTACAAGAGCGACCCGCTGCCGCTGCCGGCGTCGCTGGGCACCTCCGGCTGCGCCACCGTCAGCAAGTACGCGGGCAACCAGCTGACCGACACGCCCCGCAGGCTCTTCTCGCAGGATCGCCGCGCCACGATCGAGCACGACGTGCGTACGGCCGCCCATGCCGGCCTCCGCGGCTTCATCGTCAACTGGGCGGGCACCGGTCGCGCGACCCAGACGGTCAAGAGGCTCTCGTACAACCGGCGCCTGCAGATGCTCGTCAGCGTCGTGCACGAGGTCAACAGAGACGGCGTCCACTTCAAGTTGTGGATCAGCTACAAGGCCTCGGACACGATCCTGTCGACCAGCCACATCGCCGGCGACCTCGCGTACCTGCGCCGCCTCTACGCGCACGACTCGGCGTTCGACCGGACCTTCTCGAAGCGGCTCCCGCTCGTGTGGACGGGAAGCCGCAAGTATCCGAACACGGTGCTGAAGACGATCTCGCAGAAGTTCCGTCCCTGGTTCTACCTGATCGGCGACGAGAACTGGGACACGTGGACGAGCGCGCGCGGTGCGTTGCTCGACGGCGATCAGTACTACTGGTCCTCGCAGGACCCCTATCGCAACCCCGACTCGTTCACACAGTTGCGGCATCTCGCCGCGAAGGTCCGCAACTCGAGGCAGAATCCCGACGGCAGCAAGAAGCGATGGTTCGCGCCGATCGCACCCGGCTTCAACACGGAGCTGCTCGGCGGCACGACCTGCGTTCCGCGCAAGGACGGCACCACGATGCGCAAGCTGTTCTCGGGGAACAAGGCGTCCCATCCCAACGGATGGGTGTTGATCAGTTGGAACGAGATCGCCGAAGGAACCTACGTGCAGCCGCTGCAACGCTACGGCTCGCGGTACCTCAAGGTGATCTCAGACCTCGTGCACTGATCCCTACTCGGCCCAGAGGCCGCAACGGTTGCACGACTTCGCGGCCATCGGATCGGTCCGCACGACACGGCCGCCGCAATGATCGCACCGCGTCGGCATCGCACGCACGACGCGGAGCATCACATCACGGAACCGCCGAGAGCCGGAGACTCCCCGCTCGAACTCCTTGCTGATCGATGCCATCTCTCCTCCATGACCGGGACGTTCGTCCCGATACGAGGATGGCAAGCGAGTCCGGCCGGACCGCGACCTGGATATGAACATCCGATGACCAGCATGCGCGTCAAACACGGCGCGCGCATGTAACCCATTGGGGCTAGGCCATACGAGGCACCAGATATCGGGGCATGAAGTTCTTTGCGACTGCCACGTCGTCGATCACGACGTCGTACGTGCCCGCGGCCGTGGTCCCGACCAGGAACTGACCGATCGCGGTCGCGCCGAGGTCACCCGTCGCGTCGAGCGCCGTGAGGTGCACACCGTCGAGCCACACCTCGGTCACCGTCGGCGACGCGATCTTCGCGTGGATCTCCACGGTGTACCACTGACCGTTCGCGATCGTCGGTCCGGGCGCACGTGTGCTCGTGCCCGCCGCGTTCCGCGTCGACAGCGTGCCGCTCGTCCCGCTCACGTACAGCGAGAGCTTGCTGCCACCTGTCGCGTTGCGGAACCGCATCAGGTCCACCGAACCGGTCCGACTCAGCACCTGGAAACGGAACTTCGCGTACAGCTCCGTCTGCGTCGGCGAGATCGACTTGTAGGCGTACGTGCCTCCCGCGCTGGCGCTGGTCTCGCGCGCGACCCAGAGGCCGCCGCTGGGCGACGGAACACCCTGCGACACGCCGAGGCCGGTGACGTTGGTCCACGCCGCCAACGAACCGCTCTCGAAGTCGTCCGCGAACAAGACGCCGAGCGACGGTGTCGTCACCTGGGCCACGTTGCTGTCGCCCGAGGTGTTTCCCGATGCGTCGCGCGCGCGCACCGTGTAGGAGTACGCGGTCGATGCGCTCACCGTCAGGTCGGAGAACGCCGTGAGGTTGCCGTTCACCGTCGCGATCGGGGTCAGCGAACCGTTGCGGTAGACGTCGTACTTGTCGATCACACCGCTGTTGTCGGTCGCCGCGGTCCACGTCAGGTCGCACGCGCGTCGCGCTGGGCGCGTTTGCCTGCAGGTTCCCCGGCGCGGTCGGCGCCTCGCCGTCCGACGACGGCGTCGTCACGTTGGCCGCATTGCTCGGGTCCGACGTGTTGTTCGACGCGTCGCGCGCCTTCACCACGTAGGAGTACCCCGTGCTCGGCGACACCGTGGTGTCGCTGAAGGCCGTCACGTCGCCGTCGACGGTGGCGATCGGGGTGCCGGCGCCGTCACGGAAGACGTCGTAGGCCGTGACGCCCTTCGCGTCGGTCGAGGCCGTCCACGTGAGATCCACGCGCGTGCCCGACGGCGCGCTCGCCTGGAGGTTGCCCGGCGCGGTCGGCGGCGTGGTGTCGGGGGAGAAGTTGTACGTCGTGGTGTCGAACGTCTGCCCGAGCGCGTTCACGCCCGAGACGGTCACCTGATAGCCGTTCACATCGACCTTGAGGTAGTGGTACACCTGCTCGATCTGCGTGGGCTTCGGCCCTGCACCGCAACTGGACCCACCGGACGTCTGGCTCCATCCCAACCCGTAGGTGTCGTTGGGCTTGCACTTCGTGATCGGCTCGGGCGTGGCACCGCCGCCGCCGCTCGTGTAGCTCACGACACCACCGGGAGGCGCCGCGTTGTGCTGGTAGAGGTGCGCGTGCCCGTTGAACACCATGTTGACGCCGTTGGACTCGAGCAACCCCTCCAGACTGTTCGAGCCCTGCAGGAAGGTGTCGGACGGCTCGGTCGCGTTGTCCGAGTACAGCGGGTAGTGGAACACCGCGAACTTCAGCTGCGACGGGTGCGTCTGCAGGTCGTTCTGAAGCCACTGGTACTCGGCGCTGTTGTGCTGCCACCGGTACGCGTAGTCCATGCCGTAGTCGGTGCTCGAGCCCGTGTTGGAGTCGGACCAGACCGCCGACAGCACGTAGACCCGCGCGACGCCCGCGTCGAACGCGTACCACGAGCTCGGCGACTTCTGCGAGTTGGCGCCGTTCGCGCAGCAGTACGTCTCCATCGCGTACTTGCCGCCGGAGTTCGCGACGACGCGATCCTGCGGCCAGTTGTTGAAGTACGTGGCGTTGGCCCCGTGGTTGCCGACGGCGTTGAAGAACGGGACCGTGTCGCCCGCCTGCCCCCAGAAGTTGGGACCGAAGATCGAGCTGACGCGATAGCCGGTCTGGTAGAGGTCGCCGTAGTTGCCCTGTGTCCCGCCGTCATAGCCGGTGTCGCCCGTCCCGAGTGCGAAGCGGACGCCGCTGTTGGCGATCGAGGACATCATCGCGGCCTGCGCCGCGTTGTTCCCGTTGACATCCGTGTCGCCCCAGTCACCGAAGACCGCGAACGAGTACGGCGTCGTGTTGCCGGCGGTGATCGGGACCAGAA
>CAWAAO010000001.1:0-72248 GCA_963780015.1 uncultured Actinomycetes bacterium | reverse complement strand
GCCAAACGATGGGAACAGGCGCAGCCCTGGCCCTTGACGGCGCCCGGATACGAGCCGTTCGCCTAGGCGCGCGTCAGTCGCGCAGCCACACCGCGGCGTCGGCCGCGTGATACGTGAGGATCATGTCGGCCCCGGCGCGACGGATCGACGTCAGCAGTTCGAGCACCACGCGACGCTCATCGAGCCAGCCGTTGGCCGATGCAGCCTTCACCATCGCGTACTCACCGCTCACGTGATACGCGGCCACCGGCGCGGCGCGCAGATCGGCCGCCGCGCGCACGACGTCGAGGTAGGGCAGCGCGGGCTTGACCATCACGATGTCGGCGCCCTCGGCGAGGTCGGTGCGGATCTCGCGGAGTGCCTCGGCCGCGTTCGCCGGATCCTGTTGGTAGCCGGTGCGGTCGCCGAAGCTCGGCGCCCCCTCCGCGGCCTCGCGGAACGGCCCGTACAGCGCGCTCGCGAACTTCGCCGCGTAGGCCATGATCGCGATGTCGGTCGCGCCCTCGGCGTCCAGCGCCGCGCGGATCGCGCCTACCTGGCCGTCCATCATGCCGCTCGGCCCGACCATGTCGACGCCCGCCGCCGCCTGCGCCTGCGCGATCCGCGCGTAACGCTCGAGCGTCGCGTCGTTGTCGACCTCGCCGTCGGGCGTCAGGATGCCGCAGTGCCCGTGGTCGGTGTACTCGTCCAGGCACAGGTCGCTGATGATGACGGCGTCCGTGCCGAAGTCGTCGCGGAGCGCACGGATCGCCTGCTGCGTGATCCCGTCGGGGTTCCACGCCTCGGTTCCCTCAGCGTCCTTGTGGGACGGCACGCCGAACAGCATGAACGCGAGCACACCCCGCGAGCGGAAGTCGGCAGCTTCCTTCCGAAGCGACTCGATCGTGTGCTGGTACTGACCGGGCATCGAGGCGATCTCGATCCGATCGGCGATGCTCTCCTTGACGAACAGCGGCGCGATCAGATCGGCGGCGTCCAGGGTCGTCTCGCGCACGAGCGCACGCAGGGCGGGCGTGCGGCGCAGCCGTCGCGGTCGGTGTTCGGGGAAGCCCATATCCCGGACAGGGTAGCCGTCCGTGCGCCGTGACCGCCAGCCCGGGCGTTCCCACGGCCACCCGCTAGGCTGCCCCGAACGAACGAGAGGGAAGCGATGTACGAGTGGGCGTTGTTCGATGCCGAGGGCGTCGAGACCGGTGCGTCGGAGGCGTTCGACACGCAGGCCGACGCGGAGGCGTGGTTCGGCACGAACTGGGAGTCGCTGGCGGCCGGCGGGACCGCCGACGTCGCGCTCCGCAACAAGGAAGACGGCACCGAGGCCTACAAGATGAGTCTCGCTCCCGAATAGCCGCATGACCCTTCGCGCCGTCTTCGAAGCCGAGTTGCAGCGGGTCGGCGTCGCCTGGTGCGGCGGCCCGTGCCGGTACCGCAGCAGCCACCGCCGCGGGTTCGCCACGGCCGACACCGTTCATCTGGACGCGAAGATCGGCACCCGCCGCTCCCTCTACCGGGGCATGCACGAGATCGGCCACGTCGTGCTCGGCCACGCGAGACGCGGGCGACGCCGCCGCTGGGAGCTCGAGGCCGAGGCGGAGGCCTGGGCCCAACAGCGATTGACCGAGCTCGGGATCGAGCTGCCCGAGGCGTCGGTCGAGGCGGGGCGGGCCTACATCGCCCGCATGCGGCGTTGGGGCGACAACATCAGCCGCGCCTGACCGCTATCGTCGCGGCGTGACCGACAGGCGCAACGGGAGCGAGCGCAAGAGCCGGCGGGCGACCGCGCTCGTCCGGGTCCTGTGGTGTGCGGCACTTGGCGTCGTCGTCGGTGTGATCTCCGCGTTCCTCCTGCCGTGGCAGGTCGCCACGCTCCTGGCCTGGATTGCCATGTCGCTGGCGTTCTGTGTGTGGGTGTGGCTGGCGGTGCACGGCGCCGACGCGGAGACGACGCGACGCATCGCCACCCGCGAGGACGGTTCCCGCGCGGCGGCCGACGTGGTCCTGATCGCGGCCTGCATCGCCAGCCTGGTGGGGGTGGCCCTCACGTTGCTGAAAGCCTCGACCCAGCTCGGGCTGACGCAGGTGCTGATCACCGCGGTCGCGGTCGTGACCGTCGCCGTCTCGTGGCTCGACGTGCACACGGTGTTCACACTCCGATACGCACACCTGTACTACCGCGAGGACGGCGGCATCGACTTCCACGCCAATGAGCGGCCCGATTACCGGGACTTCGCCTACGTCGCGTTCACGCTCGGGATGACCTACCAGGTCTCCGACACGAACCTCACCTCGCAGACCATCCGCGCGGCGGCGTTGCGCCACGCGTTGCTCTCCTACGTGTTCGGCATCACCGTGATCGCGCTGACGATCAACGTCGTGGCCAGCCTGATCCGTCGCTGACGCGGTACGTTGCATGGACCGAGGACGGGAGGCGCACGATGGCAACGACACGCATCGCGGTTGGGGAATGGCACGGATCGCTGCTCGAGGGCAGCGGCCGGGTAACGCTCGAGTCCAGCGGACTCGCGACCTTCGACGTCACCTGGGCATCTCGCACCGAAGAGCCCGAGGGGCGCACGAGCCCGGAGGAGCTGCTCGCCGCGGCCCACGCCTCATGCTTCTCGATGCAGCTGTCGAGCATCCTTGCGAAGGCCGGGCACCCGCCGACGACACTCAACACGCGCGCCGAGGTCGACTTCCAGAAGGGCGAGGGCATCACGGGAAGCCGCCTGTGGGTCTCGGGCGATGTGCCGGGAATGGATGCCGACGGGTTCCGCGAGGCGGCCGAATCCGCGAAGGACACGTGCCCGGTGTCCCAGGCGCTCGCGGTGCCGATCACCCTGACGGTCGGCTGAGCTCAGCCGGCGGCCACGATAGCCAGCACCTCGTCGCCGTAGCGCTCGAGCTTGGCGGGTCCGACGCCGGACACAGCCGCAAGGTCGGCCCAGTCCCTGGGCTTACGCACGGCGATCTCCTCCAGCGTCTTGTTGCTGAACACGACGTAGGCGGGCACCCCGTCGGCTTCGGCACGCTTGCGACGCCAGCCCTTCAGACGGTCGAACACCTCGCCTCCCGCTCCGATGGAGACGCGTGGCCCGCGCGTTGGCTTCGCCGGGCGCTGCCGTGCGATCCCCAGGTCGTCCAGGAACGGGCTGCGCGCGGCCTTCGCGTCGGTGGGCCACGTGAGGAACAGGTAACGGCGCGCGCGCGTGATGCCGACGTACAGCAGGCGACGCTCTTCGTCGGGGTCGGCCTTCGAACGGCCGGACCGGAACGGGAGCTCACCGTCCAGCAGCCGCGGCAGGAAGACCGCGTCGAACTCCAGCCCCTTGGCTCGGTGGTAGGTCAACAGGTTCACGCCCCGCGCGTTGCGCTCGACCGAGAACCGGCCCGACAACTCTTCGATGAACGCGGCGATGTCGCCGTCGGGGTGGGCCAGCGTGAACTCCGTGGCCAGCGCGCGCAGCCGGCCGAGGTCTGCCTGGCGGGTGACCTCCTCGACGGCGTCGGGGCGCGCGGCGGGGTCGTACCCGAGCTCGTCGGTGATCGCGTCGACCGCCGCGTCGACGGCACCGCCGGATCGTTTCAGCCGTTGCAGCACCGAGCGAGGCCCCGGCCGGCCGAGGAACGCGCCGTCGCGCACCTGATAGGGGATGTGCGCGGCCGCGAACGCCTCCTCGAACGGTTCCGAGCGCGCGTTGATCCGGTACAGGACCGCGATCTCTTCCAGCCGCACCTGCTCGTCGTCGTGCAGTCGGCGAACCGCCGCAACCACAGCGCCGACCTCGGCCCCCTCGTCGGGCACCGCGGTCACGACCGGCGTCGGCCCGGACGGCCGCGTCGCACGCAGCGTCTTGTGGAACCCACCCATCACGGTCGCCAGCTTGTTCGCGAACTCCAACACCTCGGGGGTCGAGCGGTAGTTCTCCTCCAGCCGCACGACGGTGGCGCCGGGGAACCGCCGCGTGAATTGCAGCAGGTGCTCGGGGGATGCGCCGGTGAAGGCATAGATCGTCTGGTAGTCGTCGCCGACCACGCACAGGTCGTCGCGACCGCCGAGCCATCGGTCCAGCAGCGCGGCCTGCAGCGGGTTCACGTCCTGGAACTCGTCGACCGTGAAGGCGTGGAACCGGGCGCGCACCTGTTCGGCGGCGGCCGGGTACTCGTCGAGGAGCCGCACGTTCAGCCCGAGCATGTCCTCGAAGTCGAGGCGCCCCATCGTCTGCTTGCGGCGCTCGTAGCCGTCGTAGACGCGGTGCATCAGCTCGGCCGGGATCGGCGGCTCGTGATCGTCGAGCGAGGCGAGGTAGCGACCCGGCGGGATCATGCGGTTCTTCGCCCACTCGATCTCGCCCGCCAGCTCGCGCCGCGGAAGGAACTTGTGCGGCGGCGGCAACGCGTTCGCGAGCGACGCGATGAGCGGCGCCTTGTGGTCGAGCACCGCCGGCAACGGCTCGCCGGTGTGGGTCGACCACAGTCCCGACAGCTGCGACAGCGCCGCCGAGTGGAAGGTGCGCGCCTGCACCCCCTCGACCCCGAGACCGGCAAGCCGGTGCTGCAGCTCGCGCGCGGCCTTCTCGGTGAAGGTGACCGCCAGGATCTGTCCGGCCGCGAACGTGCCGCCGGCGACCTGATGGGCGATGCGCGCGGTGATGGTGGTGGTCTTGCCGGTGCCGGCGCCCGCGACGATCGCAACGGGGCCTCGAACGGCCTCGGCCGCCGCCCGCTGGGCGGCGTTCAGCCCGTCGAGAGCGTTCGCAGATGGCGGCACGTGATCGACCCTAGCACCGGCCCCCGACGCGCCCGGATGTCGACGAGGGCTACGCTTCCCCGATGGATGACCTGTCGTTCTGGCTCGGGTCGTGGGACTGCACCTGGGAGGGCGGCCATGGCTCGAACGAGGTGACCCTCGAGCTGGAGGGGCACGTCGTCGTGGAGCGGTTCACCTCGGTGGTGCCGCAGGCGTTCACCGGGCTGAGCGTGTCCGCACCCGACCCCGCCGGCGACGGCTGGCGTCAGACGTGGGTCGATTCGAGCGGCAGCTACTGGGCCTTCGTCGGTGGTCCCCAGCCCGACGGCACGTTCATGTTCGCGACGCTCGAGCCGGTCGACGCCGATCGTCTCTACAAGCGGATGGTCTTCTCCGAGATCTCAGAGAGCGGGCTGTCGTGGCGGTGGGAAGCATCGTCCGACGGCATCGAGTGGCAGCAACGGTGGGCGATCGCCTACAGACGTCGAGCTTAGCTTCGCTCGATCACGACGACCGGGATCGTGCGGGCGGCCTTCTTCTCATACTCGCCGAACTGCGGATAGCGGCTGACCTGCTCCGTGTAGAGCCTGTCCCGCTCGGGACCTTCACGGAGCACCTCGGCCTTGCCCTTGAAGCGCTCGGTCCCGATCTCGAGCTCGACGTCCGGGTTGGCCTCGATGTTGAGCATCCAGTGCGGGTGATAGTCGTGCCCGCCCTTGGAGGCGAACACCACGTATCGATCGCCGTCCGGCAGATACATCAGCGGGTTGATCCGCTCCTCGCCGGTCTTCGCGCCGGTGGTGTGCAACAGGACCAGCGGCGCACCCTCGAAGGGGCCACCCACCTTGCCCTCGTTCGCCCGAAACTCCTCGATGATCCCGCTGTTCCAGTCGCTCATACGACCTCCCTCGTCTCTGGATCGAGGGTACAGGCGTCCGGCGAGTTCGTTGGCCTCGGTTTGCGCCAGAAGGAGCGGGCGGGTCTAATCACCGAGTCCATCAGCGGCCGGGAGGGGAGCGCTCGTGAGCAGCCAGACGTCACCTGAAGACGTGATCCGCAATGTCATCGATCGGGACGTGCTCCAGCGCGTCGAGGACTTCAACGATCCCCACCAGGAGTGGCGCCGCCTCTTCTCCGAGTTGTACGGCACGTTCTTCCTCGTGCTCGTGGCGGCCGGTGGCGGCATGATGGGCCAGGCCTTCCCGAACACGATCTCGCGCACCGCGGCGGTCGTCGCGCCCGGCCTGATGGTGATGGGCATCATCCTGTTCATGGGGAAGGTGTCGGGCGCCCATCTGAACCCGGCCGTCAGCCTGGCGTTCGCGGCCCGCCGCGACTTCCCGTGGATACGGGTGCCCGGCTACATCGTCGTCCAACTCGCGGGCGCGGCCCTCGCGTGTTTGTTCCTGCAGCAGGTGGTGGGCGTGTCCGCCGTCTACGGTTCGAACTACGTGGCCAGCGGGTACACCCCGGTGGCCGCGATGTGGATGGAGGCCGTCCTGACGCTGGGTCTCGTCAGCGTCATCCTCGGGACCGCGTCGGGCGCGCAGAACGTCGGACTGTTCGGCGCCATCGCGGTCGGCGGGTACATCGCGCTTGCCGGTCTCTGGGGCAGCCCGATCTCGGGCACGTCGATGAATCCCGCGCGCACCTTCGGCCCCGACCTGGTCGGCGCCAACTTCACCGACTACTGGGTCTACGTCGCCGGTCCGCTCCTGGGTGCGGCGGTCGCGGTCGGCGCCGCCTTCGTCTTGCGCGGCCGGGGCGGGGGTGCGTCCGGATCGGGTGCCGCCCAGGGTGACATCGACACCGAGGTCGCCGAACCCGGGAAAGCCTGAGCGGTCGGGCTCGGCGCATGGAGCCGAAGAAGCGGTGGGACGGCTACACCTCGTTCTCCTACCTGCGGGCGGACGAGGACTACCGGTCCTTCGAGCTCGCCGAACAGCTGGAGCGTGTCCCCCCGACCGTCGTGCCGCTCGACGCCGAGCAGGAGGCGCGCGCCGAGCGTCTGCTCCACGAGCTGATCTGCATCTCGCTGCACGAGCACGGCGGGATCCTGCCGCTGGATCCGGACGACAACGACGCCTACATCCGGCAGGGCCGGGAGTTCTACGGCTTCGAGGGCATGGCCGCATCGGGCCTCGACGCCGTCTTCGAGAACTTCCTCGACGGGACCGCCGCGATCACGTCGGCCGGCGGCTGGAAATGGGAGGACGTGATCTTCGACCTCGGCATGCACCTGGCCGACGTCGCGCACCAGACGACGATGTTCCTCGGCACCAGCCTGGCCGACATCGAGCGCGCGCACGACACCGGTCGCATCGCCTTGATCGCGTGCATCGAGGGCGCGGCGCCGATCGAGAACGAACTGGACCGCCTCGACATCCTCTACGGCCTCGGCGTGCGGATGATCGGCATCGCCTACAGCGAGTCCAACCAGCTGGGCGGTGGCGTGCGCGATCCCGGGCGACGGCGGGCTCACGGTGTTCGGGCGCGCGGCGGTCACGAGGATGAACCGCCTCGGGATGGCGATCGACCTGTCACACACCGGCGACCTGACCGCGTTGCAGACCTGCGAACTGTCGGACAAGCCCGTGTTCCTGTCGCACTCCGGCGCGCGGGCGCTGTACCCCGAGATGAAGCTGAAGACCGACGACCTGCTGCGGGCGGTCGCCGACACCGGTGGCGTGATCGGGATCGAGGCCGCGCCGTACACGACGACGCTGGTCGGGGTACCGCACACCCTCGAGACGGTGATGGCCCACGCGGAGTACTGCATCGACGTGATGGGCATCGATCATGTGGCGTTCGGCCCCGACACCTTGTTCGGAGACCACGTCGGTCTGTATCAGCACTTCGGCGCCCACCTGAACAGCGGCGAGGAGGCCGACCACCTGCCGGTGGATCACGTGGCCGGGCTGGAGAACCCGAGCGAGTTTCCGAACGTGCTGCGGTGGCTCGTCGCACACGGCTACACCGATGAGCAGATCGGCAAGCTCGCCGGCGGCAACATCATCCGAGCGTTGCGCGACGTCTGGGTGTAGCGGTTACCCGACGCGCGGCCTCGGCCCTTCCTGGCGCTCGAGTATCCGCCGGACCGCGCGCGCATCGATCGCGATGGAGACGATCGCGTAGACCGCCACGATCGGCAGGATCAAGTAGAGCAGCGCGAGGGTCCAGTTCCAGTTGATCATCGACGTTCCCCTTTCCGTGGGCGCATCGTAGCCCGAGGGGTCAACGCGCGCTCCAGCGCCGCGACCAGACCGTCGGTCGTGTGCGGGCTGGCGACGGCGTGCACCTTCAGGCCGTGCGCCCGCGCTTCCCTGGCGGTCACCGGGCCGATACAGACGACCTTGGGGTTGCCGCGGAAGCCGGTGGCGCCGAGGGCGCCGATGAAACCGCGGACCGTCGAGGCGCTCGTGAAGGTGATCGCGTCGACCTCGCCCGCGCGGAGCACGGCGCGCGCCTCCGCCGGCAGCGACCGCGGGAAGGTCGTCCGGTAGGCGTCGACCCGGGTCGGCGTCCATCCCTTGGCGGCGAGCGCATCCTCGAGGCCGTCGGGGGCGATGTCGGCGCGCGCACACAGCACGCGGCCCTCGCCGCGGGGGAACGCACGCGCGAGCGCCTCGACGGTGAACGATCGAGGCAGCAGGTCCGGATCGCGGCGGGCCCAGCGCGCGAAAGCCGCCGCGGTGCCCTCGCCGACCGCGGCGATCTTCGCGCGGACATCTCGCGGGGCGGCGAGACGTTCGTCCAACATCCGGACCGTGGCCGGGGAGGTCAGCACGATCCAGGAGAAGTCGCCGGCCGCCAGGTCCCGCAACGCGGCGGTGAGGGCGGCGCTCCGCACCGGCGTCAGGCGGATCGCGGGCGCGACGATCGCGCGTGCGCCACGTTGGTCAAGTTGATTGACTAATCGCGTGGCGCGTTCGGCGGGCCGCGTCACGACGATCGTGCGCCCGGCCAGCGTGCCGCGGCGCGTCATGGCTGCCGGATCGCGTCCAGGATGGCTTCGGCACCGCCGCGACGCAGCTGGGTGGCCACGATCTCGGCCGCGCGCTCTGGGTTGTCGGACTCGGCGGCCGCGCGCACGACCTGCGACCCGTCGGGCATCGCGACGCATGCGGCGAGACGGACGGTGTCGCCTCGCATAGCAGCGATCGCGCCCAACGGCAGGTTGCAGTCGCCGCCGAGGGAACGGGTCAGGGTGCGCTCGGCCACCAGCGTGGCACGCGAGGCGCGGTGATCCATCGAGGAGAGCGTTGCGCGCAGCGGCCGGTCGTCGGTGCGGCACTGGATCGCCAGCGCTCCCTGCCCGGGGGCCGGCACCATGACGTCGATGCCGAGCGGCACCACAGTGGCGGGCGCGAGCCCGAGCCTGGTCAGCCCGGCCGCCGCCAGCACGGCCACATCGGCCACCCCTTCGGAGGTGACCTTGCGGAGCCGGGTGGGCACGTTGCCGCGCAGCTCGACGATGTCGACCCCCGGGAAGGCCGCGCGGAGCTGGGCGATCCGGCGCAGCGACGACGTGCCGACCCTGGCCCCGGCGCGCGGCCCGGGCCCGTCGAGGAAAGCCGGGTCGCCGGCGACGAGCACGTCGTGTGCCTCGGCGCGCTCGGGCACGGCCCCGATCACGAGGTCGTCGGGGTCCTCCGCGGGCAGGTCCTTCGCGGAGTGCACGGCGAGGTCGGCCGCGCCGCTGCGGAGCGCGTCGAGGATCGCGTCGATCCACCGGTCCTTACCGTCGCCGCCGGCGCGAGGCGCGTCTTCGTCACCCGAGGTGGACAGCGGGATCAGGACCACTTCGAATCCCTGGGCCGTCAGCAGCATCCGCACGATGCCCGCCTGAGCCATCGCCAGCTCGGAGCGGCGGGTCGCGATGCGAAGGGTGGTCATGCGTCGTCGGCCGACAGCCCGAGCAGCTCCGACAGCAGGGCTGCGACCTCACGCTCGCGCGCGGGCTCCACGCGCTCCTTGAGCCCCACGATCGGGTCGTGCAGGAGTTTCGCCGCAACGCCGTGGACCAGCGCCTCGACCGCGGCCCGCTCGTCGGCGTCGAGCGCCACCAACCGGGAGCGCACCCGTGCGAGCTCCGCGGCGATCACGGTCTCGCCGTGGGTGCGCAGGGCCTTGATCACGGGTGCGAGCTCGTCGCCGCGCCGCCGCAGCACCCAGCGGTGGACTTCGGCACCGACCACCTCGTGGGCGCGCGCGATGTCGGCGGCAGTCTCGGGGGAGTGCGAGGCCACCCGCTCGCGCAGCGCGGCGATGTCGAAGACCACGACGTCGGGCACGGTCGCACACTGCGGATCGATGTCGCGGGGCACGGCCAGGTCGACGAGCACCAGGGTCCGACCGGCGCGGCCGGCCATCGCCGCGGTCACGGCATCGGCGGTCACCACGTGGCCGGCCGCGCCGGTCGCGGACACCACCAGGTCGGCGGTCGCAAGCGCGTCGGGCAAGCCGTCCAGGTCGCCGTGTTCGGCGTTCGTGCGGTCTGCGAGGGCACGCGCGTGCTCGAGCGAGCGGTTCAGGATGCGGATAGGGCCGACGCCACGGCGGTGCAGGTGTTTCACTGCGAGTGCGGCCATCTGGCCCGCGCCGACCACGACGACGTCGCGACCGGCGAGGTCGCCGAGCGTTTCCTCGGCAAGATCGGTGCCGAGGGCCACGAACGCATCGGGGGCCGCACCCAACGAGGTCTCCTGTCGCACCCGACGCCCGGCCCGCGACGCCGCGTGGAACACGCCCGTGAGCATCGGGCCGGCGGCCTCCTCCGTCTGCGCGCGGTGCAGCGCCTCGCGCACCTGCGCATGGATCTGGGTTTCGCCGAGCACCATCGAGTCGAGCCCGGCGGCCACGGCGAAGAGGTGATCGGCGGCGTCGCGCTCCCAGTGGGCGTACAAGGGATCGGCCAGCTCCTCGGGTGTCACGCCGCGCGTCTCGCACAGCAGCCGTTTCAGTGCCAGGAACCCGGTGTGGTACGAGGCAACGGACCCGTAGACCTCGACGCGGTTGCACGTGGACAGGATCACGGCCTCTTCGACGCCGGGCAGATCCAGGGCGTGACGGTAGGCCTTCGTCAGGTCGTCGTCGGTGAACGCGAGCCGCTCCAGCAGCTCGACGGGCGCGCGACGAAATGAGATGCCGAGGCCGAGGATGCCCATGAGGAGCAGGTATCGTAGCGGGCCATGGCCCTGCCCCGCGCGCGCGACCTCGGCATACGCATCGGGACAGGCGTTCCCGGGTCGGCCAACGCCATCACCGACGTCGCCGGCGTACGGGTCGGGCACCGCAGCGTGATCCGCGGCGACGACGGCGCGCCCGACGCGGCTCGCACTGGCGTGACGGCGATCTTTCCGACGACCGGACAACCCTGGGTCGAATCCGTCTATGCCGCAACGCATATCCTCAACGGCTACGGCGAGCTGATCGGGATCAACACGATCCGAGAATGGGGCATCCTCGAGAGCCCGATCGTGTTGACCAGCTCGCTGCTGATCGGCAAGGCCTATGACGCCGCCGTCCACTGGATCGCGGCGAAGGACCCCGTCGCCGGCGAGGAGGTCATGCCGACCGTCACCGAATGCGACGACTCGTGGCTGTCGGCGGTGCTCAACCATCCCGTCTCGGACGAGGACGTGTGGGCCGCCTTGGACGCGGCCGCCCCGGGCCCGGTCGAAGAGGGCTGCGTGGGCTCCGGGGTCGGCATGCAGTGTTTCGACTTCAAGGGTGGGATCGGGACGGCCTCTCGCGTCATCTCCGAGACCCTGGGTGGCTACACGGTCGGCGTGCTCGTCATGACGAACCACGGCGACCGGGAGAGCCTGCTGATCGACGGGGTCCGGGTGGGCGAGCAGCTCACGACCGACATGCCCGAGGAGCACAGCGAGGGCTCGTGCGTGGTCGTCGTCGCGACCGACGCACCGCTGCTGCCGCACCAGCTCCGCCGGGTCGCCGAGCGCGCCGGCATGGGGCTCGCGCGCGGCGGTTCCCACGCGTCCAATGGGAGCGGGGAGCAACTGCTCGCGTTCTCGACGGCCAACCCGGTGCCTCGCCACGGCGGTCCCTTCACGCCGAGCGCGATCGCCGACGGGCCTGAGGCCGGCTCCATCCTGTCCGCGGTCTTCCGCGCGACGGTGGAGGCCACCGAGGAGGCGGTCGTCAACGCGCTCGTCGCGTCGCACACCGTCATCGGCCGCGACGGGAACACCCTCTACGCGTTGCCGATCGACCGGATGCTCGGGATCATGCGCGCCGCCGGTCGGCTCGACGCCTAGCGCGCTCTCACGCGGTAGTGCAGGTACACCGTGCCGCTATCGAAACGACGGTTCTCCACGAGCTCCAGGTCGAGCCGGAGACCCTCGGGGAAGAAGCGGTGTCCCTCCGTTGGCACAGGATATGTCGGCGCTTCGAGAGCCTGCTCCGGCGACGGTAGACTCGTCGGCGGAGACGTGCCTGAGTGGCCGAAAGGAGCCGCCTGCTAAGCGGTTAGGGGGTGAAAGCTCCCTCCCGAGTTCGAATCTCGGCGTCTCCGCTCTAGACCGTGGCCGTGCCCTCGACGCCGAGAACACCTTTGAGGGCCTCGATCATCCCCAGATGGCGCGGCGCATGGGTCAGGTGCCATCCGAAATGGTCGAGCACGACCCATTCCCCCTCGCCGTAGAAGTCTCCGGTCGGCAGGAAGAGCTCGTCGTCGTCGATGTCGCCCAGCAGCCGCTCTGCCGCGTCGAACGCCTCGCGTGCGTAGGACACGACAGCGTCTTTTGCAGGAAGGGGCAGCGCCGCCGAGGCATCGTCGTCCAGTCCCATCCCGGTTGCCTCTTTCCCGAGCGCATCGCCGAGACCCCAGGCGCCCGCGAGCCCACGCGAGTCCCAGATCTGCTCCCGCCCGGCGAACCGCGACAGCTGCGGCGCGAACGAGCCGAACCGTCCCTGCAGCGCGTCGGCCCATCGCGCGGTGTGCCAGAGATGGAACGAGATCGCAGGCGCTTTCGTGCCCGGTCTGGCACGAAACGATCCGTCGTCGAGATCTTCGACCGCCTCGAGGAACGCCCCGTGGATGAAGGAGACCCTCCCGACCAACCGCTCGACGATGTCGTGCCCCATGCGCGGCTCCTTTCCGACACGCGGACCCTACGTGGCGAGGAAGACGGCAGCACGTGACCTTGCTAGGGTCGGTCCGGTCCCCGATGCACGTTCTGGAGGTCCCCCGGATGTCTCGCCAGCGTCTTTCGGGTCTGGTCGTTGTTGCAGGAATCGTCTGTGCACTTGCCGCAGCGCCGGCGACCGCGATCGAGGGCGCCGGCCAGGTGTCGACGTGGGGTGACAACACGCTACGGGCAGCTGGGCGACGGATCCACCACCGACCACCTCACGCCGAAGCTCATCCCGTCGCTCACCGGCGTCCAACAGGTCGAGGGTGGTCGCGAACACGTGCTCGCCCTGACGACGACCGGCGCCGTCCTCGCCTGGGGATGGAACAAGCATGGGCAGGTGGGCAACGGTTCCATCGGCGGCATCGTGAAAAGCCCGGCACAGGTCCTGACCAGCGTGATCGACATCGGGGCCGGGCACTACTCGAGTTTCGCCGTCAAGGCCGACGGCACGGTCTGGGGCTGGGGGCAGAACACGAGCGGGCAGATCGGCACCGGAACCACCGCGCTCCGGGTCAGGACGCCGAGACGCATCGAAGGCCTCGGCGGCGTGTCGATCGTGGACGTGGCGGGGCGGACGGAACCATGCGATCGCGCTCACGGCCGGCGGGAACGTCTACGCATGGGGCAGCAACCAATACGGGCAGCTGGGCAACGGCACGTGGCAGAACAGCGGCACCCCGGTGCTCGTCTCCTCCCTGACCGACGTGGTCGGGATCTTCGCCGGTCGTGATCACAACCTGGCCGTGCGCGGCGACGGGTCCGTGTGGAGCTGGGGGTACAACGGGCACGGAGAGCTGGGCGACGGCACGAGCACGAACCGGAACGCGCCGGTTCGCGTCGTGCGGCTCAACGGATCCGCGCTCGCGAACATCGTGCAGGTCGGGGCCGGCGCGAACCATTCGCTCGCCCTGCGATCCGACGGGACGCTGTGGGCATGGGGCCGCAACAACTTCGGCCAGCTCGGCGACGGGACGTTCTCCACCCGCCGCCGTGCCGTCCAGGTCGCGGGCCTCTCGGGCGTCAAGCAGATGGCGGGCGGCCGGCAGAACTCGATCGCCGTGACGACCGGCGGCGAGGTCTACACCTGGGGGGAGAACGTCTACGGCCAGTTGGGCGACGGAACCGTCAGCACGACCGGCCGGAACATACCGGGGAAGATCGCGAGTCTCTCGAACATCAGCGCCGTCGGCATGGGCCGCGACTACGGCATGGCGATCGTCGTGCCCTGAGCCCTAGCTCACGCCGGAAGTTCCCACACCGACACGTGCTTGGTGCTCTCGCTCGTGAAGGGCTCGCGGTTCCAACCGCTCCACCGTTCGCGCAGCCGCATGCCCGCGAGTTCCGCCATCAGGTCGAGCTCCGCGGGCCACACGTAGCGGAACGGGACGGAGAAGCGCGCGAGCTTTCCGTCCACGCTCTCTATGTGATGTGAGATGAGCCCCTGGTTCGCGACGTCGTACTCGTCGATCCCCCAGTAGTTCTCGCTCCCGGAGAAGACCTGAAACGTCTCGCCCGGCGGCAGCCGTCGGAGGCCGGGCACCCCGACCTCGATGACGAAGCATCCGCCGGGCTCGAGATGCGCGGCGACGTTGCGGAAGCACGCGACCTGCTCGGACTGCGTCGTCAGGTTATTGATCGTGTTGTAGACGAGGTACGCGAGTGAGAACGAGCCCTCGACCCTGGTGGTCGAGAAGTCACCGATCGCGACGCCGATGTCACCGCCGCCGGGCTTTGCGTGCAGCCGCGCCGCCATGGCGTTCGACAGTTCGATCCCGTGCACCGGTACGCCTCGCGCGGCGAGCGGCAGCGCGATGCGGCCGGTCCCGATCCCGAGCTCAAGCGCCCGTCCGCCCGCAGCGAGTTCGACGAGAAGATCGACCGTCGGCTGGAGGACCGCCGGCTCGAACATCTCCGCCGACGTCTCGTCGTACCTCGCGGCGATGCGTTCATCGAAGTAACCGTCAGCGTCGAGCACGCCAGGAATCTAGCGCGCCGCCGAGTCGGAGGGCGTAACACGGCGGACGGCGACGTCTCACCCGGAATTGGGATACCGTTGCTCGCAGCTCGGGGTCACCATCTGGGGAGACGTTTCGTGATCCGTCTTCAGGAGACCACCCAAGCTTCCCCGGAGGCCCTCTCATCGGGCACGGGTCCCCGCGCGTCCCGCCTCCAGTTCGTGATCCGACTCGCGATCGTGGCCGGGATCTACATCGCCGCCGCAAAGCTCGGCCTCTCATTGTCCGTCGCGCACGGAAGCGCCACCCCGGTATGGGCACCCACCGGCATCGCCTTGGCCGCTCTCCTTCTGTTCGGACCCAGGATGTGGCCGGCCGTCGCCGTGGGCGCATTCGTCGCCAACGTGACCACGCCGATCCCGGTGGGCGTCGCGGTCGCGATCGCGGCGGGCAACACGGCGGAGGCTCTCCTCGGTTGGTATCTCCTGCAGCGGGTCGGTTTCCGAAACGGTCTCGAACGCGTGCGCGACGTGATCGCGCTCGTCGTCGCGGCCGCGGTCCTGAGCACGACCGTGAGTGCGACGATCGGCGTGACGGCTTCGCTCATCGCCGGCACCCTCACGCTCTCGAGCTACGTGGACCACTGGACCATCTGGTGGGTCGGCGACATGATGGGCGACCTGCTCGTGGCGTCGCTGCTGCTCGTGTGGGTGGCGCCCTGGCCGGACTGGCGCCGGTCGCGAGCGCCGGAGGCGATCGTGTTGCTGGCCCTGCTCGTCGCGGTGAGCGCGTTCGTCTTCGCCGAAGGCCACTGGATCTACTCGTTCCTCGTGTTCCCGCTCCTGTTGTGGGCAACGCTCCGGTTCCGCCAGCGCGGCGCGACGCTGGGCGTATTCGTCGCGGGATTGATCGCGCTCTGGAGGATCCTCGACGGCGCTGCCCCGATGGGCGACTTGGATCTCACCACCATGGTCGAGGCGTTCCAGGCGCTGTTCGGTTTCGTGGGCGTGTCGCTCCTCATCGTCGCGGCGGAGACGTCGGAACTCGCGGTGGTGGAACGGACACTCGAGGAACGCGAACGGCTCCAGGACCAGACGAAGCGCGCCCTCAAACGCGAGCGCCAGGCGGCGAACGAGCTGCGGTCGCTCGATGAGCTGAAGACGACGTTCCTCCACGCCGTCTCCCACGACCTGCGGACGCCGCTCACCTCGATCCTCGGCATGGCGGTCACGCTCCAACGTGACGACCTCGAGCTTCCGCCGGACGATCGGCGTGATCTTGCGGAACGGATCGCGCGGAACGCACGGAAACTCGACCGGCTCGTCAGCGATCTGCTCGACTTCGAGCGGATCGATCGCGGCGTCCTCGGGATCGACCGCCGTCCCATCGACGTCGGCGAGCTCGCGCGTGACGTCGTGGAGGATATCTATCTCGCAGGCCACAACCTCTCCATCGATGCGGATCCGGTCGTGGCGTGGGTCGATGCCGTGAAGGTTGAGCGGATCGTCGACAACCTCGTCGTGAACGCCGTGCGTCACACGCCGGAGGGGACGGACGTGTGGCTGCGCGTGCATGCGCATGACGGTGGCGTGCTCATCTCGGTGGAGGACACGGGGCCTGGGGTCCCGTTCGGCGAGCGGATCACCGTCTTCCGTCCCTTCGAACACTTCGATGAGGATCCGAGCGCCCCCGGCCTCGGCATCGGGCTCTCGTTGGTCGTCTGGGTTTGCCGAGCTCCACGGCGGCAGGGCGTGGGTGGAGGAGCGCAACGGCGGCGGTGCGGCGTTCAAGGTCTTCATCCCCGAGCCATCCTGATCATGGCTGCGGATGGGGACGAGCGACTGCTCGCCGAACAGATCCGCTACTACGAGGAGCGGGCGCCGATCTATGAGCAGCTCTACTTCTTGCAGGGGCGCTATGCGGTGGAGGACCCCGCCGTCGCCGCGACGTGGCGTCGCGAGACCGCGACGCTCGAGGGATTCGTAGAGGGCCTGGACGCGAGCGGCGCCGTGCTCGAGCTCGCCTGTGGCAACGGCCTGTGGACGCGATTCCTCGCACCACGGGCGGCGACGCTGGTTGCGGTGGACTCGTCGAACCGGATGATCGAGCGCAATCGCGAGTGGGTCGGTGACCCCGCCGTTCGCTACGTGCAGGCCGATCTGTTCGCGTGGGACCAGCCCGAGCGGTTCGACCTGATCTTCGCGGGGTTCTTCCTCTCGCACGTGCCGCCGGCCCGATGGAACGACTTCTGGCGGAAGGTGGCGGGGTGGCTCGCGCCCGAGGGCGTGCTCGCCTTCGTCGACGACGTGTGGGGGCCGGACCGTCCTCGATCGGGAGATCGCGTGCCCGACGGGCCCGACCACGCGCACATCCGCAGGCTCGACGACGCGGAGTTCACGATCGTGAAGCGCTTCTTCCGGCCCGAGGAGCTGGTTGGAGCCTTCGCGACGGTCGGCCTCGAAGCCCAGGTGGACGCCACCGGAGAACATTTCCTCTTCGGAACGGCCGTTCGCGGTTCGGATCCGTCCCTGTAGTGGCAAGATGGGCTATGGCGAAGATGACAGTTCCGGCGCCCTCGCGGTCTCAGCTCAACGATGCCCTCCTCAGCACGGTACGAGGGGGCTTGCGCATCCTCGGTGGGATGGTGCAGATGGCGGCCGGCGTGACGAGACTTCTGGCCGTCACGGCGATCAAGGCTGTCGAAGCAGCGGAGGCAGTCGTCGAGGCGACGGAAGAAGACGAAGAAGAGGATCAGACCTCCGCGTCTTGACGAGCGGTCGGGAACGCCGATGCCTCGCGGGAGGCGCTCTCCCGGGTCGCGGTCGTCGCGATGCACGCGCCGAGCGGCCATGGTTCCCCACACGGCGGCCCCGATCGCCGCGAGCCCGCCGAGGACGATGCCCGCCCGCGCTCCGTACAGGTCGCTGACGTAGCCCAGCAGCGGACCGCCCGACGGGCGTGCTGCCGATCAGCACGATCGCCTGTAGCGCCAGGACACGCCCGCGCATGCGGCGGTCCGATCGCAACTGCATCATCGCTGTCGACGCGGTGACGAACCACACGCTCGCGAACCCTACGAGCAGCGCCAACGGGTAGGCGAACGACACGCCCGGCGTCGAGGCGAACAGCAGCATCGCCACGCCGAACACCGCCGCAGCGGTGCACATCGTGCGGATCTGCACTTGGCGGCGTTGTGCCGCGGCGAGCGCGCCGAGCAGCGACCCGACGCTCAGCACCGAGTAGATCGCGGTATAGGTCCCGTCGGTGCCGCCGAGGGAACGTTCGATCAGCAGCGGCAGGACCACCGCGAAGTTGAACGTGAATGTGCCGATCACGGCCAGCATCACGAGCGGGATCCACAGGTCCGGCGTCCGTCGCACATAGCGGAACCCCTCACGGACCTGTCCTCGTGCGCGGTCGGCGACCGGCGGCGTGCGCAACTCGGCCGTCCGCATCATCCAGAGGCTGGCGAGCACCGCGAGATAGGACAGACCGTCGACGGTGAAGCACCAGCCGAACCCGACCGTGACGGACAGCAGGCCCGCCAGCGCCGGCCCGATGATGCGCGAGCTCGTCATCAGCGCCGCGTTCAGGCTCACCGCGTTCTGGACGTTGGCCTCCGGCACCATCTCCGAGACGAACGCCCGACGCGTCGGGTTGTCGAAGGCCATCATGATCCCGCCTGCGAACGCCACCGCGTAGAAGGACCACAGGGGCGCACCCGGCCAGAACGCGAGCGCCGCCAGTGCGAACGACTGCACCATCTCGAGGGACTGCGTGACCAGCAGCAGCGTGCGCTTGTTCGAACGGTCGGCGACCAGCCCCGCCCACGCGCCGAGGATGAGGATCGGGCCGAACTGGGCGGCCGTCAGCAGCCCGATCGCGATGCCGCTGCCCGTCCGATGCAGCACGAGCAGCACGAGCGCGATCGAGGTGAGCCACGTGCCGACCTGGGAGATCAACTGTCCCGTGAAGAACAGCCGGAAGTTCCGTACCCGAAGCGACAGGAAGGTGGTGCGCAGCGCGGTCCTCGTCATGCGGATCACGGCTCGTCGTCCCACTCGACCACTCGGTCGACGATGTCGGCAGCGCGAGAAAGGGTCTCGACGTCGGCGGGGTCGAGCTTGTCCAGCCGGATGGTGAGCCAAGCGGTGCGTCGCGCCCGGCGGGCGTCGATGCTGCCGTTTCCCCGCGGTCGTGATCGCGATCCAGACGACACGGCCGTCGGAGTCGTCCGCGCGTCGTTCCACGAGGCCGGCGGTGGCCAGCTTCTCGACGGCCGCGGTGACGCTCGGCTTCGCCAGCCGTTCGCGCCGGGCGATGTCGCCCGCGGTCAGCGGGCCCTCGCGCCCGACCGCGAAGAGGATCGAAGCGGTCGTGGGGGACAGGTCGTCGTCATCGTGCCGGCGCAGGGTTCGCGTGAGCCGTCCGAGGCTGTGCCGCAGATGCTGGGCGACCTGTTCGGGCTGTCGATGCTGGCTCGTCACCTATCCAGCGTAGCAGATAGTTAGTCCAGAGAACTAACTGGTCGGGTCGCTCGGGGACGCTGATCCCGCCTGTTGGTCGACCGCCGCCTTTCGCCACGGTGCGACGCCGTCCACTTCCACGTCGATGGCGAAGCTGAGCAGCACACGCACGAGGACGATCACGCCGAGTGTGAGCGCGCTGTCCAGCGTCGGCTCGACCACGATCGTTCGCACGATGTCCGCGATCACGAGGATCTCGAGGCCCAGCAGGATCGATCGCCCGAGTTGGGCCCGTAGGGAAGTGAACGCCGTGATGCGCGACGTGCCGCCGAGGAGCTGCCGTGCGTAGATGGCGAACGCGAGGACGCTGCCAATGACCAGTACCGCCACCCCAACGACCTCGAACACCTTCACGGCGTCCGACATCAGCCGCTCATACGCCGCATCCACGGGGTCACCCTAGCGCCGTTCGCCCGGCTAGTGCTGCAAGGCGGCGGTCGCGTTCGGAACGGTCTCGGCCGGCTTGACCTTGTACCAGGCCTGCTCGATCCGCCCCTGCTCGTCCACCAGGAACGACGAGCGGATGATGCCGATGTACGTCTTGCCCTCGTACGTCTTCTCGCCCCAGGTGCCCCAGGCCTCGGCGACCGCGTGATCCGTGTCGCTCAACAACGGGAACCCGAGCGAGAACTTCTCGTCAAAGGCGAGCTGCGCCGACGGCTCGTCGGGCGAGATGCCCACCACGTCGACGCCGAGCCCGGCCAGGTCCTGCCGGTGGTCGCGCACGTCGCAGGATTGGGTCGTGCAGCCGGGCGTGTCGGCCTCCGGGTAGAAGTACACGAGCAGCTTGCGGCCGCGGAAGTCCTCCAGGCGAACGGTGTCGCCGTGCTGGTCGGACAGGGCGAAGGTGGGTGCGGTGTCGCCGATCGTGAGCGTCGTCATCGCACCTACGATAGCGACCCGGCGTGGTACCACTCGTTGGGTTGCGCCGGAAGCGTCCCGGGGGCAGAGTGGGCACTCGACCGACCAGGGGGGTGGCGCCATGGAGATCCGGACCGCTGAGGGTCTGATCGAGGCCTACGTCTTCGAAGAGCACGTCGAGGGCGGGCGTATCGGGTACATCAAGGAGACGTTCAGCCGCGCGCCGGGCGTGCAGTTCGTGGGCCAGTTCGTGGGCTCGTTCGGCCTGTTCGCCAGAGTGGTTGCCAACGATCTGGCGGAGCTCCAGAGCCGGATCGAGAACGAGTACTGGGAGGCGGGCGTCCATTCGAAATGGTCGCTGAACCTGACCGCGTACTCGGCGGTTGCGCCGAAGCGTGGGAGCCCTCCCATCTGCGCGCTCGTGCGTGCGCGCGCGACGGACGATCCGTTCGAGGTCCGGGACGCGCTCGATGACGGGTTCCTGCTCGAGGGCGAGGGGGCGGCCGTGATCAACGACCACGATTTCGACCTGCTCGTCGATGTCGGCGGCGACACGATCGAGCACGCGCTGGATCGCGTGGTCGCCGTCCGGAAGTTCCCAGGCATCGGGCGCACCTCGACCGCGTTCGCGGATCTCTCGGACGCGATCCGACCGTCCCAGAGCTGACGCGATCGCAGTGACGACGCCTGCCCGCCGGTCGGCCACCGCGAGCGCGGGCGAGCGCAAGCTCGTCACGATGCTCTTCGCCGACCTCTCGGGGTACACGGCGCTCGCCGAGTCGCTCGACCCCGAGGAGGTCTACTCCTTCCTGCGCCCGACGATGCTCGAGCTCCAGCGCGTCGTCGAGTCGTTCGGGGGCTCCGTGCCCCAGATCCAGGGCGACGGGTTCATGGCCGTGTTCGGCGTTCCCACCGCGCACGAGGACGATGGCGAACGAGCGGTGCGTGCCGCGCTGGCCGTGCGCGACCACGTCCGAGCGTTGAACGAGGGCCGTGCGGGCTTGTCGTTCCCGCAGGTGCACGCCGGCGTGAACTCCGGCGAGGTGATGGTCGGGCCTTCCGAGGAGGCATCCGGGTACACGGTGATGGGCGACACGGTGAACACCGCTTCGCGCATGGCCGATCTCGCGACCGCCGGCCACGTGCTGGTCGATGCGTCGACGCGAACGCTGACGGCCTCGTCGATCCGCTACGGCCCGCGTCGCATGCGCAAGGCCAAGGGGAAGGCCGAGCCGATCGCCACGTTCGAGGCGCTCGGTCCCCTCGCGCGCGACCCCGCGTCTGCCCGCGGGGGCGCGTTCGTGGATCGGGAGGAGTTCTTCGCGCTGTTCGGGCGCGAGCTGGAAGGAACCGAGGCGGACGGATGTTCGCGTGTGGTGGTCCTCACGGGCGAGCCGGGCATCGGCAAGAGCCGGCTCGCCCAGGAGCTCGGAAGCTCACTTGCACCCGGTCGGTTCCTCCTGGGCCGATGCGCCCCGTTCGGCGAACGCCGGCTGTCCTCGCTCGCGGAGGTCGTTGCGTGCGCGCTGGGTGTGGGCACCGGCACGGCCGTCGACGCCACACGCGCGGCGATCGAGCGCGTGGCCCGGCGGATCGCGCGGACGCACCATCTCTCGGTGACGCCGGACCTGCGGTCGCTGCTCGGTGTGGACGATCCGAGCCGTTCCCGGCGCAGCGACCGCGACATCATGCGCGCGACCCGGCTCGTGATCGAGGACGCGGCGCGGCTCGGGACGGTCGCGGTCGTGCTCGACGATCTGCAATGGGCCGACGCCTCGATCGATGAGTTGCTGGCCGACGCCCGGCGCAACCCGTGGCCGGCGCCGGTGCTGTTGCTCGGCTTGTCGCGGGAGCCGATCGCGGGGCTGGCCGCGACGCCGCTGCCCGGGCTCGACGTCGGGTCGATGCGGACGCTGGCGGAGTCTCTGCTCGGCGAGCCCGGCTCGGCCGACAGTGTCGGCGTTCCCGTCGATCGAGCGAACGGCAACGCGCTGTTCCTGGAGGAGATGGTCGGCATGCTCGTCGAGCACGGGGCCGTTCGGCACGACGCCGATGGCTGGCGTCTCACCGATCCCGAGGCGGTGCACGAGGTGCCGGCCTCGATCCGTCTCGTGATCGCCGCTCGTCTCGACGGTCTGCCCGCCGACCAGAAGCGGGTCCTGCACGACGCGTCGGTGTGTGGTGCGGTCGTGTGGGGATCCCTGCTGGAGCAGCTGAGCGATGTGCCGGACCCGCGGGCCACCCTGCGGGAGCTCGTGCAGCGAGAGCTGCTGCGCAAACGCCCGCGCAGTTCGATCCCCGGCACCACCGAGTACGAGTGGAAGCACGCGCTGATCCGCGACGTCGCCTACGACTCGCTGCCGAGAGCGGTGCGCGCCCAGCGGCACGAGCAGGTCGCGGCATGGCTGCGTGCCTCGGCGCCGGCCGCTCGCGAACCGGTGGTCGCGATCGCCTACCACTACGAGCGCGCGTGGGAGTCGAGCCGCGGCAGAACCGGTCCGGGGCCGAGCGCGGAGATCGCCGCCCAGGCCGCCGAGTACCTCACCCGCGTCGCCGAGCAGGTGTTCGTCCACCAGGCCCGGGCCGCCGAACGGCCGTTCCGTCGCGCGCTGCGGATCATCGACGCGAGCCCTCGCGCGGTCGACCCCGCCGTGGCCGCCCGCGCCTCGATCGGTCTGGCCGAGGTGTTGATCGAGATGGGCGCCCACGCCGAGGCCATCGAACAGGCGCGGCGTGCCCGGAAGCTGGCGGAGCGTGCCGCCGACGGCCTGTTGGTCGCCCGGGCGCTGCTCGCCCTCGGCAGGTCCGAGAGCGACAACGGTCGCATGGGGAGGGCTCGAACGCTGCTGGAGGACGCGCGGGAGCGGTTCGAGCGCGAGGGTGACCTGCGAGGCCAGGGGTGGGCGCTGCATCGGCTGAGCGAGACGTGGGGATGGGAGGGGTTCGAGCGCGAGCTGGAGGATCTGCGTGCCGCGTATCGGCTCTTCGCGCGCGCCCGCGATCGGTTCGGGCGCTCGGTCGTCGCGAACGACCTCGCCTACATCCTGTCGGTCGAAGGTGGCCGCGAGTTTCACCAGTGGTACGCAAAGGCGAGCGACCTGGCCGAGGACGAGGGGGACCTTCGATCCCGCGCGCTCCTGCTGCGCAGCTGGGGAAACTTCTGCAACTCGGCGGGGTCCTTCGAGGAGGCGGCGCGCACCATGGCGGCCGGCCGCCCGGTCGCGGCCGAGGCCGGCGAGCGGTACGCCGAGGCGGACGCGCTCCTCGTCGAGGCCATCGCGACCGTCAACATCGGCGATCCGGCGCTGGCCCACTCGCTTGGCACAGGAAGCGGTGGCGATCGGTCGGGAGCTGGGCTCGGTGCGGATCCCGGCGATCGCGCGCCTCGGGATGGCGCGGGCGGAGATCCGCCTCGGGAACCCGGCTGCGTCGTCGCGCGCCCTGCGCGCGGCGCGCGATGCGATCCACACGCACGGCCTCCTCGTCATGGGTGCCGACCTCGCCGAGGCCGTGGCGATGGTCGCGCTGGATCGTGGCGCGTGGTCGCGGGCCGGCGCGGCGGCCGACGGGCTGGACGAGGCGTTGCGAGCGATCCCGATGGGCCTGTGGGACTCGCTGCCGTCGTTGATCCGGGGCCGCGCGCTGCTCGGTGCCGGCGCACACGCGGAGGCAGCCGCGTCGCTCGAAGACGCGCTTCGTCGCGCACGCCGTGTCGGCGCGAACGGGACGTCAGCGCTGGCCGCCGCCATCCTGGCGCAGGCACGGGCGTTCGCGGGGGGTTCTCTCGACCGGTCGGAGGATGCGGTCGACCCGGAGGTCGCCGCCGTGCGCGACGAGACGGCGGGCATCGTGGCGATGGTGCGGGGCGATCGCGCGGGTGGCATCCAGGCGTTCGATGAGGCGATCGAGCGCTGGAGTGCGCTCGGGTCGACCGCGTGGCTGGCTCGTGCCCTTGCGATGCGTGCCGACGCGCTGCAAGCCGCAGGCGATCGCGCGCGAGCCGCCGCCGCCCGTGGGCGCTCGCGCGCCGTCATCGAACAGATCGGGATGCCCGCCCGCGACCGCGCGTCGCTCGAGCACCCGCTCGCCGGCCTGCTCTGAGGACTCGCTATCTCCCCGTCGCGGAGAAGTGCATGTAGTCCTTGAGCGTGTGCCAGTTGCCGCCCCATCCCCATCCGATATGCGCGAAGGACCGGACGACGACATCGCCGGGGTGGATCATGCCCGGGCGATCGCGGGAGCGGTCCCGGTACGGCTTCGCGGCCGCGCGCAGCACGGAACCGTCCAACCGCACGTACGGGTTCTGCAGTGGATTGATGTCGACGGCCCAACCGTAGGAGTGCTCGGACAGGACGCCGGGGTTCCCGGTGGCGGCCCGGCAGTTGAACGACGAGGTGAGGTTGCGCGTGCTGTTCCAGTCGATCGGTTGTGGCCGTGGCGCGAGGTCGATGCGGTGGATCGGGAACCGTGCTCGGAAGAGCTGGCGGAAGACCCACAGCACGTCGTTCGCCACCCGCTTGTGCAGCACCAGCGGGCCCCTCCGAACGTCGCCCGCGAAGTCCCAGTAGCTCACCGTCACCAGGCGGAGATCGGCGATCGGGACCGGGCAGCCGGGGTGCCAGTTCCTGCGGAGGACGAGCCTGCGGGCGGCGCCATCGAGCGCGGAGACCTCGCCCTGGAACCTGGGCGGCTGCGTTGTCGCCGGAACGGGTGTCGCCGAGGGCGAGGGGCCGTCCGCGATCGCGACGGACGGTGCAGGGCGATCGACAGACGATGAAGAGGTGCAGGCACTGCCCGTGAGGATCAGGGCCATGACGACGACGGCGTGTTTCATCACCATGAGTAGACCCGACTTCCGCGCGGAGGGTTCCAACCCGCGCGGTACCATGGTTGACCTGCGCCGGTAGCTCAATGGATAGAGCATCTGACTACGGATCAGAAGGTTGGGGGTTCGACTCCCTCCCGGCGCGCCAGCCGCGCTCAGATCCTCGGCAGCCGTTCGACCCCGTAGAGCGTGTAGAGGAGCAGCGCGAACGCCAGGGCGTTGGCGGCGATCCGGACGCCGCGGAGCCGGAACCGCTGGGCGATCGCAACCAGGAACAGCACCGACGCGAACAGCACCGTCTGCCGGATGTACTTGTTGGCGGTCTCCCGGGCCGTCGTTCCCGCCGCGAAGTACGCGGACGCCTGGTCGTTCAGCTGTGCGGCCTTCGTCATCAAGGGGTTCGCGTAGCTGGGCATGAAGGCGGGGCCCGGAGGCGCATCGGGGTTCGTGAAGGGGTCGGTCGCGAGCCACGCCTGGAAGGCGTCGGCGTACTCGGGCGTGAAGCGCGCCGCGATCATCGACTCGAGCTTGGCGTCGCCCGCCGCGTGCGCCTGCAGCCACGCCGTGAAGAACCCCGAGTCGGTGACGAGCTGTTGCCCGCCCAGCGTCGAGGCGGCCTCGGCCTCGAAGCGTGTCGTCGACGCGAGTCCATACAGTCGGGCCTGCTCGCCGCCCCATTGCGTGCCCTGGTAGCCGCTGTAGGCGGTGGCGATCGCGACGATCGCGAGCACCGAGACCTCGACGATCTCGAGGACCTTCTCCCAGCGCTTCTGCGGTTCCTCCACGACCCCGCATCCTAGGGCTCCGATAGGCTGGACGGATGAGCGAACCGCTGCCGCTTGTTCGAGCGCGTCGGGGTGCTGCGGCCGCTGCGCCACCGCGACTTCCGTCTGCTGTGGATCGGCCAGACGGTCTCGATGATCGGCGACGGGATCTACGTGTTCGCGGTCGCCTGGTTCGTCTACAAGGACCTCGACGCCTCGCCCGCGGTGTTCTCGCTCGTGGGCGCGGCCTGGACGATCCCGCAGGTGCTGCTGCTGATGGCGACCGGCGCCCTGTCGGACCGGATGGATCGGCGCCATCTGATGATCATCGGGGACCTGCTGCGACTGGTGGCGATCGCGGCGATCGGCTCGTTGATCCTGCTCGACGCGATGACGGTGCCGCTGCTGGTCGCGCTCGTGCTGCCCTATGGGGCGGGGCAGGCCATCTTCGGTCCGGCGTTCAGCTCGATCATCCCGATGATCGTGCCGGAGGAGCAGTTGGTCGAGGCGAACTCGATCGGCCAGACCATGCGGCCGCTCGCGATGATCGTGATCGGCCCGATCGTCGGCGCGACCGTCGTGGCGGTCGCGAGCACCGGGTGGGCGTTCCTGCTGGACGCGCTCACGTTCGGGGTGTCGGCCGTGTGCATCGCGATGATGCGCGTGCGCGCCGCGCCCAAGACGGACGAGGAGCAGACCCAGCTCTGGGCGGACGTGCGCGAGGGCATCGCCTACGTGCGCTCGACGCCGTGGCTGAAATGGGGCCTGCTCGCCGGGATGGTCAGCCTCTTCTGCGTCTGGGGTCCCGTGGGAGACCCTCGTGCCGTTCGTCGTCACCGACCAGATGTCGGGCACCGAGTTCCAGCTGGCGCTCGTCTTCGGCGCCGGCGGCGTGGGCTCGATCATCGCCTCGCTGTACATGGCGCAACGCGGCGGGCTGCCGCGCCGGGCGCTCACCGTGATGTACATCGCGTTCGCGATCGGCATGGGCATGACCACGTTCTTCGGGATCGTGGCCAACGTCCCACAGGCGATGGTGGCCGCGCTGATCGCCGAGGGCGCGATCTCGGTGCTCGTGGTGATCTGGTTCACCGCCATGCAGACGCTGGTGCCCAACGAGCTGCTCGGCCGGGTGTCCTCGCTGGACTGGATGATCACGATCCTCGGCGCACCGATCTCGTTCCTGGTGGTCGGGCCGCTCGCGGCGGCCTTCGGCGCCGACGCCGTGCTGATCGTGGCCGGGATCCTGGGCGCCGGCAGCGCGCTGGCGTTCATGCTGATGCCCGGCGCTCGCGGCCCCGAGCAGGACGGGTCGCTCGCGCTCACGCGGGATCGATCCGAGACGACAGCGCCCCCAGCGTGATCGTCGCCGCGACCGCGATCCCGAATGCGAACGACAGCCCGGTGGTGAGCGAGCCGCCGCCGCCGGTGACGATCGTGATCGCGGCGCCGCCGAGGCCCGCGCCGAGCGCGATGCCGAGCGTGTCCATCAGCAGCGTGGGGGAGAGCTCCCGGGCCTCGGCTCCCTCGTCGGCCCCGGCCATCACGGCCAGCGGGATCGTCGGGAACGCCGCGCCCATCCCGAAGCCGGCCGCGGCCCACGCGAGGTAGATGAGCGGGATCGGCCCGCCGTGCAACACGAGGTACGCGATGCCGATGCCCACCAGGAAGAACGAGGCGCCGATCGCCACCACCGAGCCGTAGGAGCGGCGGCCGACGACGCTCGATTGCCACCACGAGCCGAGCGCCCACGTGCACGCCCCCACCGTGATGGTGAGCCCGGCTCGGAACACCGACATCCCGCGAACGCCGGTCAGCATGAGCGGCACGTACGAATCGATCGATGCGAATCCGAGCGACAGCAGGAACGCGCAGATCGCGGCGGCCGGCGCACCCCGGCGCGCGCGGAAGGTGCCCGGCGCGATGATGCCGCGCAGCCCGACCAGGGCGATGACGAGCCCGATCGCCGCGGCCGCCCCCGAGGCCACCGATCGACCGTCCACCCCCGTCAGGAACAGCGCGGTGCCGACCATGAGGACGAGGGCGCGGAAGATCGGCGCCGGTGCCGCGTCGGGGTCGGCGTCGTCGCGCAGCACCGGGTAGATCATCAGCACCGACAGCACCAGGAACGGGATCGGCACCACGAACGCCCATCGCCAGCCGATCGTGTCGGCCAGCAGACCGCCGATCGGCGGGCCGAGCAGCCCGGGGAGCAGCCAGGAGGTGGCCATCAGCGCCAGCACCCGTGGCCGGACCGACGGCGACAGCGTCTTGGCGACGGTCCCCAGCGACAGCGCGTACGCGGACCCGCTGGCCGCACCCTGCACGAACCGCCCCACCACGAGCACCGCCATCGACGGCGCGAGCGCCGAGACCAGCAACCCCACGAAGTAGAGCGCCGCGGTCGCCACCACGAGCGGCTTCGCCCCGAACCGGTCGACCGCGGCGCCGACGATCGGGATCGTGCCGATCATCGCCAGGGCGGCCGCGGAGAACGCCCACCCGTAGAGGGGAAGGTTCCCGAGGTCGCGCAGCACCGCGGGCATGACCGCCGCGACGACCAGGATGTGCACCGCGCCCAGGGTCTCGAAGAGCAACAGCCCGACGACCAGCCGGCCGTCCCGGCCCCGGAACACCTCGCGCCACGGCGCCGGCTCGCTGACGTGCGGTTCCACGGCATGCAGCCTAAGCGGGGGAGCCCCGAGGCGGTCGTAGACTCGCTTCCCATGGAGTACACGCACGTCGGACATCTGGGGCTCGTGGTCTCGCGGCTGTGCCTCGGCACGATGAACTTCGGTCCCCACACCCCCGAGCCGGACAGCCACACGATCATGGACACGGCGGTCGCCTACGGGATCAACTTCTTCGACACCGCCAACGTGTTCGGGCGACACCTCGGGGTCGGCGCGACCGAGGAGATCATCGGGCGCTGGTTCGACCAGGGGGAGGGGCGCCGCGACTCGATCGTCCTGGCCACGAAGGTGTACGGCCAGATGGGGCCCTGGCCCAACGAGTCACGTCTGTCGAAGCTCTCGATCGTGCACCAGTGCGAGGAGTCGCTGCGGCGACTGCGCACCGACCGCATCGACCTCTACCAGATGCAGCACATCGACCGTGACGCGTGGTGGGACGAGATCTGGGAGGCGATGGATCACCTCAAGCAGCAGGGCAAGATCCTCTACGTCGGATCGTCGAACTTCGCCGGCTGGCACATCGCGCGCGCCAACGAGATCGCGTCGTGGCGCCACGCGCTCGGGCTGGCGACCGAACAGTCCGTCTACAACCTGATGCAGCGAACGATCGAGCTCGAGGTGATCCCCGCGGCCTCGGAGTACGGGATGGGGCTGATCCCCTACAGCCCGCTGGCGGGCGGCCTGCTCGCCGGCGCGCTGGGCAAGGTCAGCGAAGGCCGGCGATCCCAGGACTACATGCAGGGGCACATCGAGCAGGAGCGCTCGCAGCTGGAGCGATGGGAGCAGATGTGCAAGGAGCTCGGCGAGCGGCCCGCCGACGTGGCGCTCGCATGGCTGCTGCACCAACCGGCCGTGACGGCGCCGATCATCGGCCCCCGTACCGAGGAACAACTGCTCGGCTCGATGCGCGCGCTGCAGATCCGTCTGTCCGACGACGTGCTCGAGGCGCTCGACCTGATCTTCCCGGGCCCCGGCGGCGCCGCGCCGGAGGCCTACGCCTGGTAGTCGGCGCCCAGCAGCGCCTCGATCTCACGCGCGGCATCCACGAGGGCCGGCCCGTACCGTTTCGCCTGTGCCCCCGCCAGCCTGGCCTGCGGGCCGCTCACCGAGATCGCCGCGAGCAGCTGATCGTACGGTCCGAAGATCGGCGCGCTCACCGACGCGACGCCCGCCTCTCGCTCGCCGTAGCTGTCGGCCCAGCCGCGGCGCCGCGTGGTGAGCAGCGCCGTCTCGATGTCGGCGACGTCCTCGGTCGGCGGGATCTGGCCCCACGCGAGGAAGACCTTGCCCGCCGAACCCTTGCCGAGCGGCAGGGAGGCGCCGACACGCACGATGGTGCGCAGCTCGTTGGCCGATTCCACCGCGTCGACGCAGATGCGCCGGTCGCCCGTGCGCACGTAGAGCTGGGCCGACTCGCCCGTCGTCCGTGCCAGGCGCTCGAGGGAGGGCCGTGCGAGCTGGCGCAGGGGAAGCTCGCGCATCGCGGTCGTGGCCAGCGCGAGGAGCCGTGGTCCGAGCGCGTAGCCGAGCCCGCCGACGTGCATCAGCAACCCGTGCGCCTGCAGGGCGTTGATCAGCCGGTGCGTCGTCGGTTTGGTGAGACCGGTCGCCTCCGCGATGGCGCTGAAGGAGCGAGCCCCGCCCTCCACCGCGTCGATGATCGCGACCGTGCGGTCGAGCACGCCGACCGACGTCGTCGGCGCCGGTGGCGTGGCCGCGGTCCATCCCTGTCGATGGCGGCTTGCTCGCGAACGTCCAGATCGAACGTGTCCTTGCCTCGACGTGGGCTCGACTCTTGGGGGTGGGCACCTGCTATCCTCGCTATCCAAGATTCGGAACTGAGTTCCAATATATGGACACACAGTAGCAGCGTTCACCCGGGACGACCCAGGATCCGAGGAAAGGAACCCGACCGACATGCCCCGCACGCTCGCCGAGAAGATCTGGGAACGCCACGTCGTCCATCGTGCCGAGGGCGAACCGGATCTGCTCTACGTCGATCTGCATCTCGTCCACGAGGTCACGAGCCCGCAGGCGTTCGAGGGTCTCCGCCTGTCCGGCCGCGCGGTGCGTCGACCCGATCTGACGGTCGGCACGATGGACCACAACGTCCCCACGACCGCCGGCCCGGTGACCGACCCGATCAGCGCCCGCCAGATGGAAGCGCTGCAGATCAACGCCGACGAGTTCGGCATCACGATGTACCCCTGGGGCTCCGGCGGTCAGGGGATCGTCCACGTGATCGGTCCCGAGATGGGCTACACGCAGCCGGGCATGACGATCGTCTGCGGCGACTCGCACACCTCGACCCACGGGGCGTTCGGGGCGCTCGCGTTCGGGATCGGCACGAGCGAGGTCGAGCACGTGCTCGCGACCCAGACCCTGCCCCAGTCCAAGCCCAAGTGGATGGCCGTCTCGGTCGACGGCGACCTTCCGCCCAACTGCAGTGCGAAGGACATCATCCTGGCGATCATCAATCGGATCGGCACGGGCGGCGGCGTCGGTCACGTGATCGAGTACCGCGGCGCCGCGATCCAGGCGCTCTCGATGGAGGGCCGCATGACGATCTGCAACATGTCGATCGAAGCCGGCGCCCGCGCCGGCGTGGTCGCGCCCGACGAGACGACCTTCGCCTACGTCAAGGGCCGCCCGCACGCGCCCACCGACGCCGAGTGGGACGTCGCGCTCGAAGAATGGCGCGCCCTGCCGACCGACCCCGGCGCCGTCTTCGACGCCGAGGTCACGCTCGACGCCGCGACGCTGCAGCCGTACGTGAGTTGGGGCACGAACCCCGCGCAGTCCACCACGATCGACGGCACGGTCCCCGACCCGGGCGGCAACGACTCCGCCGAGCGCGCACTCATCTATATGGACCTCGAGCCCGGCACCGCGATCCGCGACATCCGCCCCGACACCGTGTTCATCGGATCGTGCACGAACTCCCGGATCGAGGATCTGCGCGTCGCGGCCGACGTCGTGCGCGGCCGATCGGTCCGCGAGGGCATGCGGGCGCTCGTGGTTCCCGGCAGCGTCGCGGTGAAGATCCAGGCCGAACAGGAGGGCCTGCACGAGGTGTTCGAGGCCGCCGGGTTCGAGTGGCGCGGCGCGGGCTGCTCGATGTGCCTCGGCATGAACCCGGACATCCTGGCGCCGGGCGAGCGCAGCGCCTCGACGAGCAACCGCAACTTCGAGGGGCGCCAGGGCAAGGGCGGGCGCACGCACCTCGTGAGCCCGCGCGTCGCGGCCGCCACCGCGATCGCCGGCCACTTCACGACCCCGGAGGACCTGTAGCCATGGAGCCGATCACGCGTATCGAGGGCACCGCGGTCCCGTTGGACCGGGCCGACGTCGACACCGACCAGATCATCCCCGCGCAGTACCTGAAGCGGATCGAGCGCACGGGCTTCGGGCCGTTCCTGTTCGACGAGTGGCGCAAAGACCCGGACTTCGTGTTGAACGACCCGCGGTATGCCGGCGCGTCGATCCTGATCACCGGACCGAACTTCGGGTCGGGGTCCAGCCGTGAGCACGCCCCGTGGGCGATCGAGGACGCGGGGTTCCGCGCGGTGATCTCCTCGAGCTTCGCCGACATCTTCCGGAACAACTGTCTGAAGATCGGTCTGTTGCCGATCGAGCTGCGCGACGAGTCGGTCCGAGCGCTGATGGACGCGGTGCTCGACGATCCGGCGACCGAGATCATCGTGGACCTGGATGCCTTGACGGTGAGCGCCCCCGGGCTCGACGAGGTCTTCGACATGGAGCAGTTCACGAGGTGGCGCCTCATGGAAGGGCTCGACGACATCGGGCTCACGCTGCGGCACACCGACGAGATCGACGCCTACGAGGCCGCTCGGCCCGGCTGGTTGCCCTCCGCGTAGGCTCCACCGGATGGAGCTCACCGCGCGCCGGCTGGAGCCGGCCGAATGGCCCGAGGCCGCGCGTGTGATCGTATGCACCCCGCGGTACGGGGCGCTCCCGGTCGCGGGTGGGGTCGCGGTTGGCGTCTTCGAGGACGGGGATCTGCACGGCGCGGCTCGGGTCGTCCCGTATCCGATGTGCGTGTGTCGCAACGACCTGCCCGCGGACGCGGCCCAAGCGTCGCGCGACTATCGGGCGTTCCTGCACGCCAACCACCCGAACCGGCCGCACTGGTTCGTCGGAGAGGTCGGCGTGGAGCCCGGGCTGCGACGCGCCGGGATCGGCACGCTCGCCCTGGAGGAGCTGATGCGCTCGATCACCGGGGCCGGCATGGTCTGCGTCGAGGCGGAGGACGACCTCGTCGGGTTCTACGAGCGCGTCGGATTTCGGCCCACCCTGCGCACGCCGGCCCCCGACGGGGCGCCGGTCACGTTCCTCGAGGCGTACGTCTAGGCGGCCGGTACCCTGCTCGCCATGGACCAGGTGAGCGCGGAGCGATTCGAAGAGCTCGTCGTCGAGGCGATCGACGCGCTGCCCGCGTGGGTGCACGAGGCGATGGACAACGTGTCGTTGCTGATCGAGGACCGGCCGCCGCCCGGCCAACCGGGACTCCTGGGCCTCTACCACGGCGTGCCGCTGTCCAAGCGCGGGGGCGGCTACACGAACGTCCTGCCCGACACGATCACGCTCTACCGAGCCTCGATCGTCCGGGTGGCCGGCCCCAACGAGGAGCAGGTCCGCGCCCAGGTGATGCGCACCGTCGCGCACGAGGTCGCGCACCACTTCGGCATCAGCGACGACCGGCTGCGGGAGATCGATGCCTACTGACGCCGCGTGGATGCGGCGCGCGATCGAGCTGGCGCAGGCGTGTGCCGAGCACGGCGACGTGCCGATCGGCGCGGTGGTGGTGCGGGACGACGCCGAGATCGCGGCCGCCGGCAACGAGCGCGAGCTCCGCGGCGACCCCACCGCGCACGCCGAGATCCTTGCGTTGCGGACCGCGTCGGAGGCGGTCGGGACGTGGCGGCTCGACGGGTGCACGCTCTATGTCACGCTCGAACCGTGCGCGATGTGCGCGGGCGCGATCGTGCTCGCGCGGCTCGACCGCGTGGTGTTCGGGGCCGCCGATCCCAAGGCCGGCTTCGCGGGCTCGCTGGGCAACCTCGTGCAGGACGACCGCCTGAACCACCGCGTCGAGCTGGAAGGCGGCATCGAGGCCGAGGCGAGCGGCGATCTGCTGCGCGCGTTCTTCCGGGAACGCCGCTAGCGCTGACCGCGCTCCATCGCGGCCGCGCTCACCCGCTGGCCGATCAGCGGGATCTCGGCGCACATCTCGAAGAAGTCCGCGGCGTCCATCACCGCGGCGCGGACCCTGCTGGCGCTCGTGACGGTCGCGGTGCGTCGATCGTCCTCGAGCAGCGCGATCTCGCCGAAGAAGTCCTTCGCGCCGATCGTCCCGACCTCGGTGCCCTCGCGCTCCACGCGGACGGTGCCCTCCAGGACCACGAAGAAGCCCTCGGGGTAGGAGCCCTGGTTCAGGAGGTACCAGCCGGATGGGACCTCGATCGGCTCCAGCCAGTTGGCGATCCGGTCGAGTTCCTCGGCGGAGAGACCTTCGAACAGGGGGACATCGAGAAGCTCGGTGGCGTCCATGCCGACATCGTCCCACTCCGGGACCTGCGGCGAAAGGCGGTTGCTAGACTCGGCGACGGAGGCGTGCCGGAGCGGCCGAACGGGACCGCCTCGAAAGCGGTTAGGGGCCTAATACGTCTCTCGCAGGTTCAAATCCTGCCGCCTCCGCGTCCGGGTGGGCCCGCCTTCGGCGGGCCCACCCCGTTCCTCATCGCCGCCGAGCGTTTACCTTTGAGGCATGTCGGATGACCAGGATGCGGCGGAAGCTCCACCGTCTCGCCGCCGGCGACGCGTGTGGATCGTGGTCGTGGTCGCCGTCATCGCAACGGTGGTCGCGGCGCTCGCTCTTCCTGTGATCCGACCGACGCACGGGTCCAGCGTCCACAACGATCTGTACGGCTGGACGGTGCAGGTCCCCGACGGATGGCAGCAGCTACATCCCGTTCCTCCCGATCCGGGGTCCCCCAGCGCCGCCTACCTCGCGAACAACATCTTCATCGCCAACGCCGCCGCCTCCGGCATCGACGACGTTCCGATCGCCGATCCAGTGGGCCTCGTCAGAAGGTTGCCCCCGGACGCGGTGCTCCTGACCATCGGCTCGTCCCCAATGGGTCAGAACGGGGACGACTACGGCTACCCGGCCACGCTTCGGCCCGCCCTGTTCGATCCCGAATCGAATCGGGAGGTCGCATCGCTCCAGGTCGACGGCGTGCGTCAATACATTGACGTGACGCTACGGGACGGACACGACCGCACTCGACCGTCAACAGTCCGCCGACATCCTCGGCTCGATGGCCGTTCCACCTGCCCTCGAGCCTCCGGAGGGAAGCGCGGTCGTGCGGTTCCCGACGCTCGACGTGCCGTTGTGGCGTCTCGGGCCCGCCGATCGTTTCGACCCCGGTTCCGTGACGCAGGTGCAGGTGCTGCCCGTCGCCGGCACCGAGCAACCTGACCTCGCTGTTCGTCGTCGTGTCGCCGACGCCCGAGGTCGCGCCCGCGCGATGGGCGTTCCGACCGCCGAACCTCCCGTGCGAGTTCACCTGGACCGGCACCGAGTTCCGGTGCGGTGACGAGCGCTGGGATGCGAAAGGTCGGAGCGTTGGGCGTACTGCGGACCTGTATCCGATGCTCGTGCTCGAGACGTGGGAAGGGCAGCTCATCGCCGCCGGTGACGCAGAGGTCACGTTCCCGCCGTCGACCTGAGTCGCGAGGCTATCCTCCGGGTGTGACTCGACTGTCGATCTTCGTCGCACTCATCCTTGGCCTCTTGGCGCCGATGGTCCCGGCCTCGGCGATCGCGGGCGGGCGCTACGCGATCGGGGACTCCGTGATGCTCGGCGCCCGCGACGAGCTGCGCGCCCGCGGATTCGTCGTCGACACTGAGAAGTCGCGGCAGTTCGCCGACGCGGTCACGATCGTTCGCCACAAGGCGGCCAGCGGCGTCCTGCGCCGCAAGGTGATCATCCACCTGGGGACCAACGGCATCCTGATCGAGGCATCGCAGTGCGACGCGATCGCGAAGGCCGCGGGCGCCGGTCGCCACGTCTTCCTGGTCACGGTGACCGGGCCGACGCGCTACCCGAAGATCCGCAAGGCGCAGAACACGAGGCTGCGCGCGTGCGCGGACCGCCACGCGAACACGTCGCTGCTCGATTGGTACGGGTACTCGCGAGGGCACGGCGGATGGTTCTACGACGGCATGCACCTCACCTCGTCCGGGCAGGACGCGTACGCGGCGTACCTGGGGTCGCGCACCTCCTAGCCCGAGCCCGTTCCGTACACTCGTGCGCGGTGGCCTGCCCGAGCGGCCGAAGGGACACGCCTGGAAAGCGTGTGGAGGGGTAACTCTCCCGAGGGTTCGAATCCCTCGGCCACCGCCAATCGAGGATCAGGCCTCGGCGTAGTGCGCCGCGCCGTGCCAGTCGACGACCACGACGGGCTCGTCTCCCACGACCCACGCGTCGTGGCCCGCCGGCAGGTACGTCAGATGCGCCCGGTGTCGCCTCGAACTCCGTGCCGTCGGCCATCTTGATGTGCAGCGTCCCGCTCACGTGATACTGGAAGTGCGGCGCCTCGCACCACTCGGTGCCGGCGACCTCCTTGAGGGACTTCGACCACTGCCAGCCCGGCTCGAGCACGAGCCGGCCGATCGTGCCGACGTCGGTGTTCAGGATGTCCGCGTGCCCGCTGGGGAACTCGCGAAGCTCATCCGGCTTCCCGAAATCCCGATGCTCCACCTTCGCCATGCCGATCCTCCTGTCCTCCGGTGCCGCTCCGGCGCGGCTCGTCTGCTAGCCTGACTTACTAGTAGGTCAGGTGTCAAGTTGCTTCACGGAGAAGAGGATGTCGAGATGAACGCCAGCCGGACCCGCGCGGGTGCCGACACGGCCGATCGGATCCTCGACGTGGCCCAGCGTCTGGTGCAGCAGCGCGGGTTCAACGGCTTCAGCTACGCGGACGTCGCCAAGGAGCTCGGGGTCTCGACCGCGAGCCTGCACTACCACTTCGCCGGCAAGGCGGAGCTCGGTGAGGCGCTCGTCGCGCGGTACGCGAGCCGCTTCGCTGCCGCCCTCGAGACGATCGGCGCCGAGCCGTTGGATGCGCCCGCCAAGCTCGCGCGCTACGCGGACCTCTACGCCGACGTCTTCCAGGATCAGCGCATGTGCCTGTGCGGGATGTTGGCCGCGGAGTTCCAGACGCTGCCCGACGGGATGCGCGATGCCGTGCTCCGCTTCTTCGACGACAGCGAGACCTGGCTGTGCGGTGTCCTCGAGGCGGGCGAGCGCGAAGGCACCGTGCACTTCGACGGGCCCGTGATCGAGGCCGCTCGAACGTTCCTGGCGGGTCTCGAGGGAGCGATGCTGCTCGCGCGACCGTCCGGCGACATCGAGCGCCTGCAGGCCGCGAGCCGCGGGCTGCTGATCGGACTGACGACCGCGCCCTAGAGGTCCAGGCCCCAGTTCGTGAACGAGCGCGTGACGCGCATGCCGACGCGCTCGTACAACGACAGCGCGCCGGTCCGCGAGTCGGTCGACAGCGACGTGTGGTCGTAGCCGCGCTCGAACGATCGACGGAACGCCGTCTGGAGCAGTGCGCGTGCGACGCCTCGGTGGCGATGCGTCGCCGCGACGGCCAGCTTGTCCACCCAGATCTCCTCGGAGTCGAGCAGCAGCGCGCCGCCGATCACCTCGTCGCCGTCGAGCGCGACGATCAGATCCTCCGGCTCGAACCCCTCGCGCTCCACCGTCATGGCGCGCCAGGTCGCTTCGCTCGACGGCAGCCGGTCCGCGAACTCGGAGAACGCGGTCTCGAACATGGCCATCGTGGACGACTCGTCGTCGGGTCGGATCGCCCTGATCGCGATCCCGTCGGGGATCCGTCGGTGCGGCCGGCTCGGTCGCGTGGTCCATGCGCAGGATCCACGATGTGTGCCGCGGCGTGTAGCCGCTGGCCGTGAACATCGCGCCGACGTCCGTGCGCGCGTCGTCGATCACCTGAGCGACGCGGTCGGCGCCGCGGGACCGCGCCCGCTCCTCGGCCCACCGGCGGAGCCACGTGCCGACACCGCGGTCTCGCTGCGTCGGATGCACGTCGGCCCAGGCTCGTCGCGGATGGACGTAGAGGCCCCAGCCGACGACCCGTTCGCGGTCGAAGACGCCGACCCAGTCCCGCGCCAGATCGAAGCCGTCGGTCCCGATGTCGGTCAGCAGATCCGCCCGTTCCCACATCGCTTCGCCGCTGTCGTGCAGCTCACACGCGTTGATCATCGCGATCGTCGCGTCGACGTCGTCGATCGTGAGCGTGCGCGCGCTCAGCTCAGGTCGGAGGCCGTCGTCCATCCGGGGCAGCGTAGCGGAGCGACCGCGCCCGGCAGATCGTCGGCCGACTCGAGCGCTCGCCGCACGTCGTCGAAGTCCCCGTAGGGCAGGAACGGCACGCCGTCGTCGCGACACAGCTCCACCAGCTCGTCCTTCGCGAAGACGATGTCGGCGTACAGCGCGCCGAAACGATCGGAATGGCCTTCTCCGACGAACGCGACCGGCCCCGGCGCGCGCTGGACGGCAAGCATCTTGCAGGTGCCGCACCAGATGCACTCCGGATGCCCGTTCGGGAACGCCATCGCGCCGCCTGCCCAGTCGTTCGTGATGACCGCGACATCCGAGATGCCGGCCGCGGTCAGCAGTGGCTCGACGTAGAGCCCGAGGCCGTCGGAGACGATCGTGACCGGGATGCCGAGCCCCTGCGCCCAGGACACGAAGCCCGCGAAGGTCGGATCCATCGGACAGTGTTCGACCGCGTAGGCGATCAGTTCGTCATGGCAGACCCGCGAACGGCGCGACCTGCGCGCGGATCGAGGCGCGCGTGTCGAGCTCCCCGCGCATCCACGCCTCGTCATACGTCGCCCAGTCCGGCTCGCCGAAGCGCTCCATCACATGCTCGGCGACGTCGTGCGAGCACGCGGTGCCGTCGAAATCCACCAGGATCGAGCGGACGGGCAGCATCGCGACACCCTACCCGGCACGAGCTGGGACACTCCCTGCCGTGTCCGACACAGCAGAACGTGCGCGCATGGCGGCCTTCATGCCGGCAGCCTGGCGCCGCCGTGTCGCCGCCTGCGGCGGGCAGGTCCACGACGCCGACGGTCTCGCGGTCTGCCTGACCGGCGTGCCCCTGGCGCCGTTCAACCCGACGCTGATCGAGCGACTCCCCGACGATCCCGACGCGGCGATCGAGCGGGCGGAGGCGCACTACGCGGGGACCGGGCTCACGCTGGGCATCGATCTCGAGCCCTCGCTGCACGGACCGGTTCGAGAGGCTGCCGAACGCCGCGGGCTCACGATGGTGGAGTCGCGCCCCGGCATGACGGTCGCCCTCGCGGACGTCGTCCCGGCGCCACCGCCCGACGGGGTCGAGCTGTTCCGCGTCGAGAGCCCCGCGCTGCTCGATCAGGTGGTCGACGTCGACGAGTCTGCGTTCGGTGTGGAGGCGGCCGTCACACGACGCTTCCTGCCCGATGCGGTTCTCGAGGACCCGGCCCAGCGCGTGTACGCGGCCCGGGTCGACGGGCGGTTGGTGTCCGTCGGGGAGAGCACCACGCTGGACGGTGTGGTCGGGGTGTTCGGCGTCGCGACGGATCCCGGCTTTCGCCGGCGCGGGATCGGCGCCGCGCTCACGGCGTTCCTGCTCGCCGATCGCGCGGGTGAGGCCGACCTCGCGGTGCTCGACGCCTCGGACCTCGGCGAGGGCGTCTACGCGCGGCTGGGCTTTGCGGCCATGTCGACCTGGGAGGTCTGGGTCCGCGAGGCCCCGCCGGCCTAGGCGGCGCCGTCCACGATCGCGCGCCCGGCGAGCGGCTCGTCCAGCGTGACCGTGACCTGCTTCTGCAGCGCGATGTCGATGCACGCGACGTCGCCGGCGTTCGGGTCCGATCCCTGGAACAGCGTCACGGTCACGGCATCTGCGCCGTAGGACACGTCCACGTGGTCCAGGACGTAGCAGGGCTCGACCCCGCTCCAGAACACGATCGTGAGCGTGGTGTCGTCGGCGCCGATCGTGGCCGTGTCGAACGCGGTCTGCCCGACGTTGTCCATCCCCGGTGTCGGCTCGACGATCTGGGGCTCGCCCGTCCCCGGGTCGCCCGGGTCGCCCGGGTCCCCGATGCTCGTGTCGTTGCAGTCGGGAACGTCGATCGCGCACGTGCCGGCGGCCACGCCACCCCCGCCGTCGGGCTTGTGGCCGGGCGCCGAGGTCGGCTCCGACGCGGCTGCGGGCGCCGGGGAGGGTGGGGAGGCCGAGGCCACCGAGGCCACCACGAGGGCGCCGAGCGCCAGGACGATCGCGATCACGGCTCGTTGGGACGTTCGCATGCGTGCGGATCCTTCCGTTCGGGCCCGTGGGGAGGGGGCAGTACTGGTGGGACGCATGCGTTCCCGGGTGGGTTCCCGTTCCGGTCAAGGTTTGGGAGGCGGCGGCCGATGGGCAAGGGACGGCAACTTCCCTGACGCAGGAGGTCCTGCGATGACCGTCAGACCGGCTTCGGACGGAAACACCGTGCCACTCGGGGTCGCCGTGCTCGGCGTCCTCGTGGTCGGCACCGGTTGGCTCGTGTTCCAGGGGCTGCCCTTCCTCGTGGGTTGCGCACTGACCGTCGCGTTCGCCGCGGCCGCGATCGCCCTGCTGACGACGCGCCCGAGCAACCGCTGACCCTCCCCGAGTGCGTGTCGCCACTCGCCCGTATACTCGGCCTTGGCCGTGCTAGGCGGGGAGCTAGCGGTGCCCTGTACCCGAGATCCGCTTCATGCGGGGCTGAATCCCCGCCTGAGGCCCGCGAGGTCCGAGGCAGCCTCGGCGCGGGGCGTTGAAGGTCGGGTCCTACGCGACGTCGGGCCGCGAACCGGGTCAGGGCGGGAACGCAGCAGCCCTTAGCGGTTCCCGGCGGGTGCCGTAGGTTCGCCTGACCGGAGCCTGCCGTGCCGAGTAGCGATCGAGTCTCACGTGGTCGAAGGCGGGTGCACGGCCGCTAACTGTTGTCGACGGGGGAGCGCGTGGCGGACGAGAAGCAGCATCAAGCGCTCTACCGGCGCTACCGGCCCCAGACGCCGACCGAGCTGCTGGGCCAGGACCATGTCGTGCGCGGATTGACGGGCTCGATCCGCGAGGGACGGCTGCATCACGCGTTCCTGTTCTGCGGACCGCGGGGAACGGGCAAGACGTCCACGGCCCGCATCCTGGCCAAGATGGTCAATTGTGAGCAAGGCCCCACCGCCGAGCCGTGCGGGGTCTGCGACCAGTGCGTCGCGATCCGCGAGGGCACCCACGTCGACGTCGTCGAGATCGACGCGGCCTCCCACGGCGGGGTGGATGACGCCCGCGACCTCCGCGAGAAGGCGCCCACGGCGCCGATGTCGGGCCGCGAGAAGATCTACATCATCGACGAGGCCCAGCGCCTGTCGCGCGAGGCGTTCGACGCGTTGCTGAAGCTCTTCGAGGAGCCGCCGCCCGGGGTGCGCTTCGTGCTGGCGACCACCGAGCCGCACAAGATGCCCGCCACGATCGTGGGGCGCTGCCAGCGGTTCGACTTCCGCCGGCTGACCCAGGAGGACCTGTCCGAGCACCTGATCACGGTCGCCAAGGCCGAGGGCGTCGAGCTGGACGCGACCGCCGCCTTCGCGATCGCCCGACAGGCGGAGGGGTCGGCGCGTGACGCGCTGTCGCTGCTCGACCAGGCCACGGTGCTCGGGGGAACGTCGGTCGACGAAGCGGTGATCCGGTCGTTGCTGGGCGCCCCGCAGGGCGAGATCCGCGTCGAGATCGCCGACGTCGTCGCGGTGGGCGACCTCCGTGGCGCGTTCGAGGCGGTCGACCGTCTGGTGCAGGCCGGCCACGACCTGCGCAACGTGACGGGCGATCTGCTGGCCCACTTCCGCAACCTGTTGCTCGTCCAGACCGCGCCCGACCAGGAGGACCTGCTCGACATCCCGGCCGACGCCTACGCGGCGCTGCGTGCCCAGGCCGACAAGTTCACGCCCGCCGAGCTCTCGCGGGTGCTCGCGCTGCTGCTGGCCGCCCAGACCGACATGCGCTGGACGACGTCGCCGCGGCTCACGCTCGAGCTCGCGCTCGTCCGCGCGTGCTCGCCCGAGACCGACCCCACGCCCGCCGGCGTGGTCGGGCGCCTCGAGCGTCTGGAGCGCCTGGCCAACGTCGCCCCCGGGTCGACCGCGCCGCCCGTTGCCGCACCGCAGCCCGCCGTCGAGGCGCCCGGCCGCGAAGGCGCCCGCCGCGAAGGCGCCCGCGGCGAAGGCGCCGGCCGAGGAGCCGGAGCCGGCCGCGCCCGCTGTCGAAACGCCGGCGACGCCGATCGCCGAACCCGACACCGGTGGGGGCACGCAGTTGCCGGTTCCCCACGCCGCCGATGCGGCGAGCGTCGACGTCACCATGTTGCGGCGATCCTGGGGAGCCCTGATCCAGCACCTCGGTCAGAGCAACCAGCCGGTGCTCCGCGCGCTGATGGAGAGCGTCACGCCCTCCGCGTTCGACGGCACGACGCTCGAGCTCGCGTTCCCCCCGACGTTCAAGAACACGGTCAAGCAGGTCGAGAGTCGCGACGACGCGCTGCGGCAGGCGTTGCAGGAGATGTTCGGCATCACCCCCGTCATCGTCTGCGTCGTGCGCGAGTCGCGCGGTGCCGACGCGACCGTGCACGTCGAGGCGGTCGAGGAAGACGATGCGCCCGGCGACGACGCCGAGGCGCTCCGCCGCGTGCAGGAGATGCTCGGCGCCCAACCGCTGGACGGTGCCTGACGATGTACGAGGGCCCGATCCAGGAGTTGATCGACGAGCTGGCGCGGCTGCCGGGCGTGGGCCCGAAGTCGGCGCAACGGCTCGCCTTCTGGCTGATCAAACAGCCGCCGGATGAAGCGAAGCGGCTCGCGGCGGCGATCGTGCAGGCGAAGGACCGCATCACGTTCTGCCGCGAGTGCGGCAACGTCTCCGAGGGCGACCTGTGCCGCATCTGTCGAGACGAGAGCCGCGATCGCGCGGTGCTGTGCGTGGTCGAGGAGCCCAAGGACGCCGCGTCGATCGAGAAGAGCGCGCTGCACAAGGGGCGCTATCACATCCTGGGCGGCGCCATCAGCCCGCTGGACGGCATCGGGCCCGAAGACCTCCGCGTGCAGGAGCTGCTCGAGCGGATCGAGCGCGATCACGTGACCGAGTGCATCCTCGCGACCAATCCCAACCTCGAGGGCAACGCGACCGCGATGTACGTCGCGGCGCTGATCAAGCCGCTCGGGGTGCGCGTCACGCGGCTGGCCAGTGGCCTGCCCGTCGGCGGCGACCTCGAGTACGCCGACGAGGTGACGTTGTCTCAGGCCCTCGAGGGCCGGAGAGAGATGTGACCGAGCGCCCCTCGGCGCGCGAGACGGCCGATCGCGCCCTGATCCTCTACGCGCTGATCCGCCGTGCGGCGATCGAGGTGATCGTGACCGATGGCGACGACCTCATGCGGCGTCGTCAGGCCGAGAACGCCAGGCAGGAGACGGAGCACTGGCTCGAGCGCGAGTCCCTGACCGAGGCCCTGACCCCGACCGAGCGCGCGCTCTTCGACGCGCCGACCGCGGCGTGGAGCCGCGAGGCGATCGCCGACGGGCTGTGGCGCAAGGAGGCCCTCGGGGTGCTCCTGTGGGCGCTGCGCCTGGTGGAGGCCATGCCGGCGATCGACGCGGAGTTCGTCGTGGAGGATCTGAACGCCGCGATCGAAGGCGCGGGGTCGGTGTCGTCGTTCCGATCGGCCGCGCGGCTCCGCGATCCCAGCGAGATCGAGGTCGCCTGGCGAGAGGCCGACACGTGGTTCGGCGCGACCGAGGGAGCGACCGATGAGGATCACACCCTCGCGTCGATCAGCGCGGAGCGGTCGCGAGCGTTGGCGTGGCTTCGCCACGCCAACGCGCCCACGGCCTAGCCGTCTTCGGCGGTGCGGCGGCTCCGCCGCCGCACCGCCACCACCCCCAGGTAGACGACGCCCGCGATCACCAGCAGCGGGATCAGGTAGCCGAACCCGATCAGCACCGCGGCCAGGATGTTCATGAACCCCTGCACCGCCCGCTCGAACGCGCGTCCCAGGCTCGGGTTGCGGATGTCGTCGTTCGTCGTGTTCGCGACCGCCGCGTCGGGCTCGTGGATGTCGACCTTGATCGTCGACTCCGCGACCTGGTTGTTCAGGTACCGGATCTGGCCGGTGATCTGATCGATCTTCAGCTGCACCTGGTCGAGCTGGTTCTGGATCGCGAGGCTCTGTCCGATCGTGGAGGTCTGCGCCATCAGCCCGTACAGCACGCTTCGACGCGACGTGTAGATCTTCACGTGGGCCTTCGCGTCGACGTACTCGGCGGTGACGTCCTGCCCGTGGATCTCCGAGGAATCGACCGTGCCGAGCGTGCCGAGCTGCACCATCGCCTTGTCGAAGTTGTCGGCCGGGATCCGCAGGGTGTACGTGCCGCTGTCCCCGCCCGCGGTGGTGGACGACAACACGGACCCGCCGTTCGAGCCGGCGATCGCGAACACACGCCGCTGCGACTCCGTAAAGCCCCCGTCGGAGATCGTGACCACCACCGCACCGTCCCGGACGATCTTCGAAAGATCCGCGGGCTCGGACGTCGAGCCGTTGCGGTTGTTCGGCTGATCCACGGAGTCGCGCCGAACGCATGCCGGCGTCGGAGCCGGAACGTCGGGTGCCCCGTTCGACGCCTCGCTTCGACTGGTCGCCACCCTGGCCATCGACCGCGCTGCCGACCGTGCTGAAGGATCCTCCCTGCGAGGCAGCCTGGCGAACCGGTGCCGCCCTGGGCGAGGAATCCGATCGCGAACGCGATCGCCAGGAAGGCGGCCGCCGCGCCGATCCACGTCCGTCGGTGCGACCGGCGGGTCCTGGCCTTCTCCGTCATGCGCCGCCTCTCGACCCGCGCACTCTCAGTGAGGTCTTGCTCCAGCTGCTTGAGGAACGCGAACTCGGTGTCCATCACTCGACCTCCGTGGCGAGGCTCAGGCCCCGTTCCTGCAGCACGATCGCGATCCGCGGAGCCCTCGGCTGACGCGCTGGCGCGCGGCGGCCTCGGCGCACCCCAGCCGCGAGGCGACGTCGGGGTAGGAGAGCTCGTCGATCACGCGCAGCTGCAGCGCGTCGCGTTGCTCCGCGCCCGAGCGTCGCCAGCGCCTCGACGAGCGCCTCCTTGATCGGCGCCAGGTCGACCAGCTCCTCGATCCGCTCGTAGTCCTCCGCGGGCAGGTCGCGCACGTTCATCCCCAGGCTCCCGCGAGCCTTGGCCTCGATCGTGCCGGTGCGGTAGAAGCGGCTCAGCTGGTGCCTGGCGATCCCGTAGACCCATGCCACGCCGTTCACCCCCGTGTCTCGATAGTTCCGTCGGACGCGAAGGCCTCGGCGAAGGTCTCGGCGGTCAGCTCCGCCGCGGCCTCCGGGTCGAGGGTCCGCCGCGCGAAGTAGCGCAGCAGGTCCTCGGCATGGCGCCGATAGAGCTCCACGAAGGTCGCAGGGTCTGCCCGCGACGCGAGGAGCAGCTCGGTGTCGCTCCGCTCGTCCACCCGTTCTCCGACGTCGGTCGTCGCTGGTGTGGTTCCGTCACCAGACCATGCCACGAGGGCGGGTCGCTGTGACAGGACTAGCCGGTGGCGGTGTCCGGCGTGACGAAATGGCACGCGGCGGGTCGTCCCGTGCCGCGATCGATCAGCGCCGGCTTCTCGGCCTCGCACTTGGGCTGCGCCATCCAGCACCGCGTGCGGAACCGACAGCCCGCCGGCGGGTTCGCCGGGCTGGGCAGGTCGCCCGAGAGCACGATGCGCTTGCCGATCACGGCGCCGGTGGCGTCGGCGGTGGGGAGCGCCGAGACCAGCGCCTGTGTGTACGGGTGCGATGGGCGCAGCAGCACGTCGGCCTCGTCGCCGACTTCGACGACCTCGCCCAGGTACATGACGGCCACTCGGTCGGCGATCTGTCGCACCACCGAGAGGTCGTGTGCCACGAAGATGTAGGAGAGGCCGAGTCGGTCGCGGAGGTCTTTCAACAGGTTGATGATCTGGGCCTGCACCGAGACGTCGAGCGCCGAGACCGGCTCGTCGCAGACCAGGACCTTCGGCTCGAGCGCGAGCGCTCTGCGCGATGCAGATGCGCTGGCGCTGCCCGCCCGAGAACATGTGCGGGTACCGGTTCGCATGGTTGGGGTCGAGCCCCACGAGCGCGAGCAACTCGCGCACCCGATCGCTCCACTGCTTCTTGGGCAGGATGTCGCGGTGCAACGTGTAGGGCTCCGTGAGGATGTCTGAGATCGTCATGCGCGGGTTGAGCGATCCCAGCGTGTCCTGGAACACCATCTGGACGTCTTGGCGGTAGGCGAAGGTCTGCTCGTCGGTGAACGTCGAGATGTCGGTGCCCTTGTACAGGACGGTCCCGGAGGTGGGCTTCTCGAGCATCATGAAGACGTTCGACAACGTCGACTTTCCGCAGCCCGACTCGCCGACGATGCCGAGCACCTCGCCCTCGTGCAGGGAGAGGCTCACGCCGTCGACGGCGTGGATCACGCCCGAGGAGCCGAACACCTTGTCGTTCAGCGGGAAGTGCTTGACGACGTCGACCGCCTCGAGCAGCACGTCGCCCGTCGTCATCGCGTCACCTTGTCGGCGTGGAAGCAGGCGCTCCAACGCCCCGGTGCGACCTCTTCGAACGGTGGGACCTCGGCCTTGCAGCGATCGTCGGCCAACGGGCACCGCGGGTGGAACGCGCAGCCGGTCGGAAGCCGCAGCAGGTTGGGGGGCGCGCCCTTGATCCCCGGCAGCCGATCCTCGCGGATCGTGATGTCCGGGATCGCGCGGAGCAACCCCGACGTGTAGGGGTGCTTCGGCGTGGCGTACACGTCGCGAGCCGGCCCGAGCTCGACGATCCGACCGGCGTACATCACGGCGATCCGGTCGGCGAGGCCCACGGCGACCGCCAGGTTGTGGGTGATCAGCACCATCGCCATCTCGGTCTCGGCGACCAGGGAGCCGAGCAGCTCCAGCACCTGCGCCTGCACCGTGACGTCGAGAGAGGACGTCGGTTCGTCCGCCAGCAGCACCTCGGGCTCCAGCGCAACGGCCATCGCGACCATCACGCGCTGGGCGATGCCGCCGGACAGTTCGTGCGGATAGGCCTTCAGTCGCTCGCGCGGTGTCGCGATCCCCACCCGTTCGAGGAGCGCGACGGAGGCCTCTCGCGCCTCCCGTCTGGATATCTTCTGACGCTCGCGAAGCAGCTCGATCAGCTGTTCGCCGACCGTGTAGACAGGGTCGAGCGCCGTGTGCGGATCCTGGAACAGCATCGCGATCTTGGCGCCGCGCACCTCGCGCATGTCGGCCTCCTCGAGGGTGAAGAGATCGATATCGCGAAGCCGGGCCGTGCCGCCGGTGATGTGTGCCGGTGGCGAGTCCAGGATCCGCAGGATCGCGCGCGCGTGCACGGTCTTGCCCGATCCCGACTCGCCGAGGACCGCGAGCACCTCACCTTTCTCCAGTCGATAGCGTGACGCCGTCGACCGCCTTGACGACGCCCTCGTCGGTTCGGAACTCGACCTGCAGGTCGTCGACCGCGAGCAGCGCCTCAGGCATTCAGCTCCTGCTTTACGTCCAGGGCGTCGCGCACCGACTCGCCGAGCAGCACGAACGCGCCGATGAACAGGCACAGGAACAGCGACGGGAAGAACAGCAGGTACGCGTCGGTCGTGAGACGGGTCTGGGCGATCGAGATCTGCAAGCCCCACGAGATCGCGGGAAGACGCAACCCCACCCCCAGGAACGTCAGCGCGGCCTCGCTGGCCACCGCGCCGCCGACGACGTACGCGGCGAACACCAGCACTGGCGCGATGCCGTTCGGAAGGACGTGACGCCGCAGGGTCCTGCGTCCCGGCGAGCCCATCGTCTCCGCGGCGCGCACGTACCCACGGTGCTTGCCGCTGATCACGGTCGATCGGACGAGCCTGGTCATGTCCGGCCACCCGAAGAAGATGATCACAAGGGCGACGGCGACCGCCCCACCACCTCCGAACAGCGTCAGGAGCAGGATCGATCCCAGCAACGTCGGCACGCAGAAGAAGACGTCGGCGATGCGCGAGATGACCATGTCGGTCGTCCCGCCGAAGAACCCGGCCGCGCCGCCGAGCGTCAGCGACAGCACGACGATGCCCGCGGACACGAGGATCCCGACCTCGAAGGACGTGCGCGTGCCGTAGACGACCCGCGTGTAGTAATCGCACCCGAGGATGTCGGTACCGAACCAATGCGCGCGACTCGGGGGCTGTGTCGTGTCGGACAGGACGCAGTACTTGGGATCGAGGCTGTGGGTGAAGAACAGCTGCGGGACCACGGCCATCCCCGTGAAGATGATGATCATGACCGCCGAGAGTCGGAACAAGTTGTCGCGTTTGAGCTTGCGCCAGACGTCGCCCCACAGCGTGACGGTGTCGCCATGGGTCTCGTCGACCAGGTCGGTGGCGCCCTCCATCAGGCTCGTCGGTCGGTTACTCATAGGAGATCCTCGGGTCGATCCGGGCGCACAACAGATCGACGATCAGGATGGAGAACACGATGAAGATCGAGCTGAGCATCACGAGGCCGACGACGAGCGGCCCGTTCTGGGTCCGGATGCCGACCACGAGCGCCTGCCCGAGGCCGGGGAGGTTGAAGATCGCCTCGGTGATGACCGCGCCGCCCATCAGATAGGCCAGGTCGAGTCCGAAGATCGTCACGATCGGCACGAGGGAGTTCTTCAACACGTGGTGGCCGACGACGCGACGCCGAGGAAGACCCCGCGCGTTCGCCGCCCGGATGTGTTCCGCGCCCATGTTGTCGAGGATGTTCGAACGCCCCAGCCGGCCCAGCGCCGCCGCCGACCCGATGCCGATCGCGATCGACGGCAAGACGTACGACGTCCATCCGGCCTGGTTGCCCGCGACCGGGAACCATCCGAGCTTGATGCCGAACACGTACTGGAAGACGAAGTCGAGCACGAGGACCGGGATCGTCAGCAGGACCAGCGTCGCCGCGAGGATCGTGGAGTCGATCCACGTGCGCCGTTTCACCGCCGCCACGATGGCCAACGTCAACCCCACCACCACCTCGACCCCGAACGACCCGAGCGCCAGCCGCAACGTGACGGGGAATCGTTCCTTCACGATCTCCGAGACGCTGCGTCCCGTGAACGTCTCGCCGAAGTTACCGACCAGGACCCCTTTGGTGTACAGGAAGAACTGCACGAAGAACGGGCGATCCAGGTGATAGCTCGCTTTGATCGCCGCGACCGTGCTCGGGGCCAGCGGCTTGTTGCCGGCGAGCCGCTGGATCGGGTCACCCGGCGCGAGGAAGACCATGCCGAAGACCAGCAGCATGACTCCCAGTAGCACCGGGATGACCAGCAGCAGCCGGCGAACCAAGTAGCGGCGAGACACGTCAGCCTGCCGCCGTGCTCAGCTCGGAGACACCACCTGGACCAACTCGAGCGCGAGCACGTCCAGCGGCCCGTCCTTGACCACGTTGGTCACCGTCGGCAGATTCACCGTATTGAAGTTCCCATATCCCCACGGGATGACCGGCATGTCCTCGAGGACGATGTCGTCGGCCTGCTGATAGAAGGGGAGCGATGCCTCGACGGACAGCGCCTCGTCGCCCTGCTTCATGAGGTCTTCGAACTGGGGGTTGTCGTAACCGGTGTTCGCGTACGCCCCGTTCGCCGCGTAGAGCGGCGTGAGGTAGTCCTCCATGCTCGGGTAGTCCATGACCCAGCCATCCAGGAACCACGGTCCCGTGAATTTCTTGCCGATCGTGTTGCCGTACCAGGTGTTGTACGGGATGGCGTTGATCTTGGCGTCGATCCCGAGGTTCGTCTTCCATTGGTTCGTGATGGCCTCGGCCGCCTGCTCGAGCACCGGGTCGTCGGCATAGATGTTCAGCTCGAGCGTGCCGGTCCATCCGCCGGCGTCGGCGAGCTTCTGCTGCGCCCCCGCCACATCGAGCGTGCAGTACTTACACGCGCCCTGCCGATAGCCCAGGATCGACGGGGAGATCAGGTCGTCGGCCGGCGACTCGTTGATCAAGATCGCCGTCATCACCGCCTGACGATCGACCGCCATCGACAATGCCTGCCGCAGTTCCTTGCTCTGGAACTTCGAGTCGTACAAGGGGAAGCCGAGGAAGAAGAACGAGCTGCTCGAGCTGCGCTGCATCGAATCGGCGTACGACGTTTGGGCCTCCGCGAGGTGTGCCGATCCGAACGCCGTGATGTCGATGTTCCCCGCCTGGAAGTCGGCCCAGTAGGCGTCACCGCCGACGGGGTAGGCCGGAAGCAGGATCTTGTCCGCGTTGCCGGGCGTGCCCGCGTAGTCGGGGTAGCGCTGCAGGTTGATCGTGTCGTCGTGCTTCCACTTGCCGTCCATCATGTAGGGACCGTCGCCGATGGGCTGCTCGTTGTAGGCGTCGGGGTCGTCGTAGAACACCTGCGGCAGCGGGTTGTACGCGTCGAACCCGAGCGTCGTCGGGAACTGGCTGAACGGCGCCTTCAGGGTCACGGTGAAGGTCGTGTCGTCGGTCACCGCAAGACCGCTCATCTCTTTCGTGGTGACGTTCTTGCAGTCCGACGGGTTCAGGTCGTCGTAGCCCTCGATCCGCTGGAAGAACGTGTTCAGGATGTAGGCGTTCGTGCAGTCCGCGGCGAAGTTCCATGCGTCCACGTAGGACTGCGCGGTCACCGGCTCGCCGTTGTGGAAGGTCCAGCCGCTCTTGATCATGATCGTGTACACCAGACCGTCGGACGAGGGCGTGACCGATTCCGCCTGCGCCGGGATCGGGGCACCGGTGTTGAAGTCGTAGGTCATGAGCCTCGTGAAGATCCCTTCGAAGACCTGGGATCCGCACGACTCGTAGTTGTTCTGCGGGATGAGGGAGGTCGGCTCGCAGTTCGCGAAGGAGTAGGTGCCACCTTGCGTTCCCGCGCTCGCGGACGTGGCGCCTCCGCCGCTGGTGCTGTCGCTGCTGCACGCAGCCGCGATCATGACCAACGCCACGCTCGCCACCAGAGCCTTTGTGAAACCCCTCATCCGACCTACCTCCCCGTAATGGACGGCCCATCCTGCACCGCGTTCCGACAGACTACAAACCGCGTCTGTTCCTTGCATACGAGATCAAAGGCTCTCCCGGACGAGGATCAGCTTGCCGATCTGGTGGCCACCGGCCAGCCGCTCGAGCGCCTCGGGGTAGCTCTCGAACGGGATCGAGGCGACGGGCACCTCGACCTGCCCCGTCGCGACCAGGCCGAAGCGCCTCGGCGAAGTCCGTTCGGTCGTTCATCGAGGCGCCGATCACCTCCAGCTGCCGCCAGAACAGCGTCGGCAGCGTCAGGTCGACCGATCGGCCGCTGGTCGAGCCGTTCGTGACGAGCCGTCCCCCCTTCGTGAGCGCGTGCAGCGACCGTTCGAAGGTCGCGGCGCCCACGTTGTCGATCACCACGTCGACCCCCCGGCCGCCGGTGGCGGCGCGCAGTTCCTCGTCGTAGGAGCTCGCGGAGTCGAACACGGCCGAGGCGCCGTGCTCGATCGCCCACGTTCGGGTGGTCTCGTCCCGCGACGTCGCGTAGGTCTGTGCCCCAAGCGCTCTCGCCACCAGGAACGCGGCGGACGCGCTCCCGCCGCCGACCCCGACGACCAGCACCTTGCTGCCGGGCGCGATGCGTCCCCGGCGCGCCATCCGGACGGCGGAGGACACGACGAGGCCGAACGAGCCCGCCTGCTCCCAGGACAGGTCCTCCGGCTTGCGGATGGCGTTCGTCCCGGGAACGACGACGAGATCGGCGTGGGTGCCCCACCGGTGCTCCCCGATCACCGCGAACGACGGGCAGTACGGGATATCTCCTGCGAGGCAGGCTTCACACCGACCACACGAGGTCGAGGGGTCGATCACGACCTCGGCGCCCGGGGACAGGTCCTCGACCGCCTGGCCCACGTCGACGACGACGCCGGCGCCGTCGGCGCCGGGCACGTGCGGGTACGACGGGGGCTTGGGCATCCCTTTCGCGACCCAGAGGTCGAGGTGGTTCAGCGCCGAGGTTCGCAGGGCCACCTGCACGTCCCAGGGGCCGATCGTCGGCGCGGGCAGGTCGTCGAGGCGGTAGCCGTCCGCCCCCTCGTCCAGCACCCAGGCGCGCATCAGGCGGGCTCCGGCTCGCGACGCAGGCCGACGATCTCGAACCCCCAGGGGTCGGTGACGCGCGCGATCGGCCGGAACCCGAGGCCTTCGTAGAAGGCGAGCAGCCGCGGATCGCAATCCAGGGCCACCGTCGGGGGGTGGTCGGCCGCCGCCCGTGCGAAGGAGGCCTCGACGAGCTTCCGGCCGATCCCGTGGTGCTGCAGCGTCGGTTCGACCGCGACCGGCCCGATGTTGGCGTGCGGCGGCAGCTCGGTGTGCAGCTGGCGGATCGCGAGGTCGATCGCATGGAAGTAGGCCGCGATCGGGCCGTCGTCGTCCGGTCCCGCGTCCGGGTCCATCCCGCAGAAGAAACAGGCGCCGGCCGGGGTGATGCAGGCGATGCCGACGATGTGGTCGCCGGCGAAGGCGCCCAGCGTGACCGACCCCTCGGTGCCGATGTCCATGCCCAGGTAGACGTCTTGCACCGTCGCGTAGAGCTCGATGGGCTTCTCGCCGAGAGGACGCATGTAGTCCTCGGTCCAGAACGCGCGCCCCGCCATCGCGCCGGCCTCGGGCCAGCGTTCCGGCGGAAGGTCTCGGATCGTCACCTCCATACCGGGCCGCAGCCTACCCGCCGCTACACTCGTGAGGTTCCCGAGCAGGAGTTCCCACAGGCATGCCCATCGTCGTGATGAAGTTCGGCGGCACCTCGGTCGGGTCCGTGGAGCGGATCTCCGCGGTCGCCGATCGTGTGGTGCACGCCCGCGAGGCGGGCAGCGACGTGATCGTCGTCGTGAGCGCGATGGGGCACACGACCGATGAGCTCCTCGCGATGGCCGCCCGGATCACCGAGGTGCCCGATCCCCGCGAGCTCGACATGTTGCTCACGGCGGGCGAGCGCATCTCGATGTCGCTGCTCGGGATCGCCTTGAACGCGCGCGGGTGTCGGGCCGCCAGCTACACCGGCTCGCAGGCCGGGATCATCACCGACACGCAGCACGGTGCCGCGAAGATCACCGAGATCCGCCCCAAACGCATCCTCGAGGCGCTCGCCGCCGGCAGCGTCGTGATCCTCGCGGGGTTCCAAGGGCTCTCGAGCGATTTCGAGATCACGACCCTCGGTCGGGGCGGCTCCGATCTCACCGCCGTCGCGATGGCGGGCGCGGTCGGCGCCGAGGTCTGCGAGATCTACACCGACGTCGACGGCGTGTTCACCGCCGACCCGCGGATCGTCCCGACCGCTCGGAAGGTCGACGTGATCGGGTTCGACGAGATGCTCGAGCTCGCGGCGGCCGGCGCGCGGGTGCTGCAGCCGCGCTCGGTGGAGATGGCGCGTCGCCACGGCGTGCCGATCCACGTGCGCTCGACGTTCACGGACGTGCCCGGCACATGGGTGCGAGACAGGAGCGAGGACGAGATGGAAGGCGTGCTGATCAGCGGTGTCGCGATCGAGACCGACGAGGCGAAGGTGACGATCGTCGACGTGCCCGACCGGCCGGGCGTGGCGGCGCGGATCTTCCGGGCGATCGCCACGGAAGGCATCAACGTCGACATGATCGTCCAGAACGTGTCGCACGAGGCCAAGACCGACATGTCGTTCACCGCCCCGCGCGCGGACCTGCCCCGCCTGCAGGGCGCCCTGGACGCGCTCACCGCCGAGATCGGCGCGGCGCGCTTCACCGTGGACGACGACATCGCGAAGGTGTCCCTCGTCGGCGCCGGTATGAAGTCCCACCCGGGTGTCGCGGCCGACATGTTCGACGTGCTCGCCGCCGAGGGGATCAACATCGAGATGATCTCGACGTCGCCGATCCGCGTCTCGTGCGTGATCCGTCGCGCCGACGGCGACCGCGCCGTGGCGGCGATCCACGCCCGGTTCGGGCTCGACGCCCCGGTCTCGTCGTAGCTGGTCAGGGTGTGTGCGGACCGTTGATAGGGTGATCGACATGAAGGTCGCGGTGATCGGTGCAACCGGTGCGGTCGGCCGGGAGATGACCCGCATCCTCGAGGAGCGGCGCTTCCCGGTCGATGCGTTCGTGCCGCTCGCCTCGGCGCGCAGCGTCGGGCGCACGGTGCGCTTCGCCGACGCCGAGCACGAGGTTCGCGAGCTCACGGTCGACGCGCTTGCGGGCGTCGACGTCGCGTTCGTCTCGGCCGGCGCCACGGCGTCGCGGGCCTTCCTGCCCGACATCGTCGCGGCCCACGGCACGGTGTGCATCGACAATTCGAGCGCGTTCCGCATGGATCCGGGATGCCCGCTGTCGATCCCCGAGGTGAACCCGGAAGCGCTCGAGGGATGGCCGAGGCCCGGCATCATCGCCGTGCCGAACTGCACGACGATCGCGGCGATGCTCCCCATCGGGCCGCTGCATCGAGCCGCCGGGCTCCGCCGGCTGGTCCTGTCGTCGTACCAGGCCGTGAGCGGCGCCGGCCAGAAGGGAACGCGCGAGCTTGCGGAGCAGATCGACAAGCTCCAGGGGCAGGTGGAATCGCTCGCGCGACCGGACCGCGCGTCGCTCCCGCAGGGCGAGCTGTTCGCCAAGCCGATCGCCTTCAACGTGGTCGCGAAGATCGGCGAGTTCGAGGACGACGGGTTCACCGGCGAAGAGGCCAAGATGATGGCCGAGCCGAGAAAGATCCTGTCCCTTCCCGACCTGGACGTGCTTGCCACGAGCGTGCGCGTGCCCGTCGTGACGGGACACGCGGTCTCGATCCTGGCCGAGTTCTCCCGCCCGATCGATGTGGCGGAGGCTCGCGCCGTGCTGTCGGCGGCGCCGGGGGTCACCCTGATGGACGACCCGGCGGCGGACGTGTTCCCGAGCCCGCTGGATGCCGCGGGCCGCGACGACGCCCTTGTCGGGCGGATCCGGCAGGTGCCCGGCCGTGCCGACGCGCTCGCGCTCTTCAGCTGCGCGGACAACCTCCGCAAGGGTGCGGCGCTCGACGCGATCCAGATCGCCGAGACGCTGTTTCCGGCCGGGAACGCCCGGAGATCGCAGATGAATCGCGACGAGCGGCGGCAACGACGCGTGCGGATCGTCGTGATCGTCCTCGTGTTGGGGATGTTGGGAGCGATCGCGCTTTCGTTCACCGTTCCGCGCTAGTTGTCGTCGCGGGCCGGCTCGCCCCCGGGACCGACGTCATCGGTCAACGGTTTGACGAACCATTCCCCGTAGTTCTGCCAGCCCTGACGCTCGTAGAACGAGATCGTGTCCGCACGCCAGGCCGCCGTGACGAGCGCCATGCGGAAGCACCCCCGGCGGCGGGCGAGCTCCTCGGCCCGGGTCAACAGCGCGCGACCGACGCCGCGACCGCGCGCGCGGTCGGTCACGATCAGATCGTTGACGCGTGCCTGCGGGCGGTGATCGCCGAGGCGCTGGTGGTACTCCATGTCGATCGCGCCCAGGACCTCCCGCGCATCCGTGGCGACGAGGGTCACGTTGTCGATCCGGCGTATGTGCCCCGCGAACTGGAGCTGGTGGGTGGGGTCGTCCGCCGTGCCGGCCGCCACCCCTCGACCGAGCTCCACCAGGAGACCGGCGACCGCCGGCCAGTCCGCGGGGACCGCCATCCGGATCGTCAGGTCGGTCATAGCGGGCAGGCGCACGGCTGCCGGTGACACTTGGGGCAACCCGTTGCGTACCGGGCAACGGCCTCGTCCAGGTCGACGTCCAAGAGGTTGGCCAGCGACGCGATCCAGGCGGCCACGTCGGAGAACTCCAGTTCGAGGTTCGCGCGATCCCCCGTTCGGATGGCCCTGGCGAGCTCGCCGACCTCCTCGGTGAACCACCGGAAGGTCGCGTCGACCCCTCGAGAGGAGTCGCGGTCGCCGTAGATGGCCCGCATCGCAGCCTGCAGGTTTGAGAGTTCCATAGCCGGGGCAGTCTAAAAGGTGTGTCGAGAGGGTCCGTCACAGGAATGCAACGTGCGATGAATCCACTGGTCACGCTCTGTTCGCCTATAGTTACGCCCTTAGTCGCATTTACTGTAGGGCGGATGGTGTGGAAGCATGCGCCACCGGGCTAGTTAGCCCGAGCCGTCGATCTGATCTGGAGGTGGATCGATCGAGGGGATGGTACTTGCGGACGTGCGTCTCGGCTCGAATCTCGGGCTTGGTGGCATTAGAGCCGGATTGCGAGCGGTGCGCGTCAGCGAATTAGGGGAGGGACGTTTCATTGGATGATTCACAGGGAGGGCTTGTCGTCGTCGTTCCGACGTACAACGAGCTCGAGAACATCGACACGCTCGTCGGCAAGGTCGAGAGGGTACGTGGAGACGGCCCGCTCGACCTTCTCTTTGTGGACGACGGATCGCCCGACGGCACCGCGGATCGGATCCGCGCGCTTGCGGTGACGCGCCCGTGGATCCACATCCTGGAACGCTCGGGTCGCATGGGTCTCGGGTCCGCGTATCGCGCCGGGTTCGCCTGGGCGCGGACGAACGGGTTCGAGCGCGTCGGTGAGATGGATGCCGACCTCAGCCACGACCCGGCCTACCTCACGGCGCTCGATGCCGCGATCGCAGCGGGCGCCGACCTCGCCCTCGGGTCTCGCTACACGACCGGTGGCGGATCCGAAGGGTGGCCGCTGCAACGCCGGCTCCTCTCGAAGGGGGCGAACCTGTTCGCCCGCACGCTGCTGCGTCTGCGAACGCGCGACGTGACCGGGGGCTTCCGGATCTACAGCGGGCGGGCGATCGATCTGTTGCTGGCCGAGGGCACCGAGTGCGATGGCTACGGCTTCCAGGTGGAGGGCGTGGTTGCGCTGACACGAGCCGGTCTGCGCATCACGGAGGTACCGATCATCTTCCGGGATCGCGCGTATGGCAGCTCCAAGATGTCGAACAAGATCGTCTGGGAGGCGACGCGTCGTTGCGTCTCCCTCGCGTTCACCAGATCGGCTTCGCGCAACGTGCGGTCGGTACATGAGAGCGCGGCCACCGAGTCGGTTGCCGCGATGGGGGAGGGAGCGACCGATGGCCGCTGACGTACAGGCTTCACAGATGGGCGCGCCGCCACCCAACAAGGTGACGCGCTTCATCGGGTTCGCCGTCGTCGGCGCGAGCGGTCTGGTCGTGAACCAGGTGGCGTTGTGGTTCCTCACGAGCAAGGTCGGCGTCTACTACCTGCTGTCGGCCGTCGTCGCGACCCAGATCTCGACCATCTGGAACTTCGCGCTCGTCGAACGCTTCGTGTTCGACGGCGGGCACGAGGGCCGCTGGGTGCGTCTCGGGTGGTTCGCGCTGATGAACAACATCTGGCTCCTGTTGCGCACCCCGTTCCTCTATCTGTTGACGACGGGTGCCGGCCTCAACTACCTGATCTCGAACGCGCTCGTGCTGGGCGCCATGACGATCGTGCGGTTCGGGATCGCCGACAACCTGATCTGGGCCGATCGCTCGGATCTGCGTGGCGCCTCCGCCATGCGCGACGGCACGCGCATCTGGAACTACGACATCCACGGCATCGTCGCGATCACCTCGGAGTCGAGGCTTCCCGAGCTCGTGCGGTTCCAGGTGCCGGCGCTGCTCGGTCCGGCCGACATCGAGGTCGTCGTCAGCAACGAGGGCTTCGGCGGGCTCCGCCGCACGATCGACGTCGTCGAGGAGGGCTCCACGATCTCCTACGTCGAGCACCTCGGGCGGCACGGGTTCGCCACGAAGATCGACGTCGACACCCTGGCGCACATCCAGGTGTCGAAGCTGTTGCGTCGGTCGCCACACGTTGCCTACACGAACGTGGTCGAGCCGGTGGTGCGGTGGGTCATGGTGCGCAAGGGCTACATCCTCGCGCACGCGGCATGCCTGCAGATCGACGGGCACGGCGTGCTGATCACGGCGCGGACCGACACGGGCAAGACCACCACGTGCCTGAAGTCGATCAAGGAGCAAGGCACCGGGTTCGTCTCCGACGACATGGTGATCATCGATCATCTGGGCAACGCGCTGTCCTATCCGAAGCCGCTGACGATCTCGTCGCACACCCTGAACGCCGTCAAGGGCGCGCCGTTGCCGCTGCGCACCCGCTCGTGGCTGCAGGTGCAGGGTCGTCTGCACTCGAAGTTCGGCCGCTCCGTCGGGATGGCGTTCGGCAACATCAACCTGCCCGTCGCCTCGATGAGCGCGATCGTGCAGATGATCATCCCGCCGCCCAAGTTCCAGGTGGACCGGTTGATCCCCGAGGTGGACATCGTGCCGTCGCTGACGCTGGATCGGCTCGTCGTGATCGAGCGTGGCGACGCGACCCTGCGGGAGCTCGACACCGACGAGGCGTTCGAGATCCTGTCGGAGAACACCGAGGACGCCTACGGGTTCCCGCCGTATCCGCGGATCGGCCACGCCCTGTCCAACGGTGAGATGAAGCGCGAGCAGGACATCCGCCGCACGCTGGTGGAGGGTCTCGAGGCGGTCCTGTTGCGCACGCCCGATCGCGCCTGGTTCGAGATGCTGCCGCGGCTTGCGGCCGGCATCGGGACGGCGCCGGGAACCGCGATCGTCGATGTGACGAACGAACAGGATGTGATCCTCGACCTCACCGGCGCCGGCGCGCCCGACGCCCGTGGTGGCAACGTGATCCAGATCGAGACGACCGATCCGGTCGCCTCACGTTTCGAGAAGCTGTCTCCCACCGAGGCGGAGGAAGTCGAGAAGGCCCTGTCCGGCGCCCTCGCCCTGTTGCAGAAGGTGTCGGACATCCTGGACGGACAGAACGAGAACGACGAGCCGGCGGTCTCCGGGCTCGTCGCGAGCGTGCGCTCCCTGCGCGACGCCCGCAAGCCGCAGGGCATGCGGTGACCGACATGTCCCTCGGATCTGGCGCCGGTGAGGGGTTCGGGCGATGAGCGCTCGGACCCTCACCGAGCAGGGCATCTCTCCCGGCGGGGAAGATGACGTCGTGCGTGTGCCCGAGCGATGCTCGCGACGTGACTGGCGTCGGTTCTCCGTGCTGGCCGCGATCGTCGCGATCGTCGGCGTCGCCGTGGTCGTGCGATTCATGCACCTGACCGCGCTCGGCTTCAACAGCGACGAGGCGGTCTACACGGGGCAGGCGGGCTCGCTCGCCGGGGTCGGTGCCTTCGGGCGTTCGTTCTCACCGTTCCGCGCGCACCCGCTGTTGCTCCAGACGGTCCTGGCGGTCGAGTTCCTCGCGTTCGGCCATATGAGCGAGTACGCCGCCCGCGCCACGGTTGCGCTCATGGGTGTGGCCGCGGTGTTCGCGACGTACCGGATCGGTTCGCGCCTGTACGGCGTCCCGGTCGGTCTCGCCGCCGCCGCCGGCCTGGCGATCATGCCGTATCACGTGTTCATCAGCCGGCAGGTGTTGCTCGACGTGCCGGCGGGTCTGTTCGTGCTCCTGGCCTTTGGCGCGCTGTATCGCTACGACGGCGTCGAGACGAGACGCTGGTTGTACCTCGCCGGCGCCCTGGCCGGCGTCGCCTGCGTCATCAAGGAGACGATGGTCATCTTCTTCCCGGCGGCGGTGCTGTACCTGTTCTGGGAGAAGCTGCTTCGCAAGATCCGCCTGGCGCGACGGGATCATCGCGGCCGTGCTCATGGGGATCATGCTGGCGCCGTTCGTGGGCACCCGCTTCCTGTTCAGTGGGTCCTCGGCGGGCGGCTACGTCATCTATCAGCTCTTCCGGTCGCCGAACCACCCGATCTGGTACTTCCCGGTCGTCTTCTGGATCTTCATCACGCCGCTGGCCGTGCTCGCGGTCGTCGGCGGCATCGTGCTGGCGTGCATGCGGCGCGAACGCGCCGACAAGCTGCTGGTGTCGTGGCTCGCGGTGTTCGGGCTGTTCTTCCAGTTCTGGCCGACGAAGCTGTTGCCCTACGCGATCATCCTGACGCCCGCGATGGCGCTCGTCGGCGCGCGCGGCGTCGTCGAGGCCGTGCGCGCCGTGCGGGCGCGTTGGTCCATGCGCGTCGCCACGCTCGTCGGCGTGGTCGCCGCCGCCGCGATCCTGGTGCCGATGATCCGGCCGACGTGGCAGGCGGGCGACGTGATCCGCGACAGCAGCTTCACCGGACCGTTCACGACCGACGTCGAGGTGCAGGACTTCGCCGGTGGTCGCGAGGTCGGGACCTGGCTCGGTCGGCACACGCCCTACAACAGCGTCGTGATGACGATGGGCCCGTCGCTCGGCAACCTCGTCAACTTCTACGGCGACCGAGACTTCTACGCGCTGTCGGTCAGCCAGGATCCGAAGATGCGGAACCCGGCGTATCGACCGATCCCCAACGCCAACCCGGACAGCGAGATCCGTCAGATGCACTTCCAGTACGCCGTGTGGGACGCGTACACGGCCGACCGTTCGGTGTTCTACAGCACAGCGGCTGATGTCGTACGTGACGAAATACGCGGGCACCCCCGTGTACAGCGTCTGGGTCGACGGCAACCACGTGGAGACCGGCCGCGTGGCGCCGCCGGGCGGCCGAGGTGCGCATCGTCGTGTACCGGCTCGTCGGCGGCGACCCGCTGAGCGACGCGCCGGCCGGAGGTGGGCACGTGATGCGTCGCGCCCTGCTCGCCCTGGTCGTGTCCGGATGCGCGTTGCTGGCGGTCATCGACCGCGCCCGCCACCGCGCAGTCGACCACCCCGCCGATCCAGCACCTCGTCGTGATCTTGGAAGAGAACAGCACGTTCGACCACACCTTCGGCACCCTGCACGGTGTCGACGGCGTGCACGTAGGAGCGAAGGTCACGCAGGCGGGCGGCGAAACGGTCCGGCTCCGGGGGTTCTCGGACCTCGGACCGCACGCCTTCACGGTTCCCAAGGGGGAGGAGGTGCTCAGCAATGGTCCGACGGCAGCCTCGACCGCATTCAACGATGGTCGGATGGACGGCTTCGAGCGCGCGCAGCGAGCCACCGATAAGAACGCGCGTCTGTCGTTCACGCTTATCGATCGCGCGACGCCCGCGCCGTGGCGCAAGCTCGCGAGGCGCGGCGTGGTGTTCGACCGCTATTTCTCCTCGTACATGGCTGGGTCGCTGCCAAACACGCTGAGCCTGGTCGCGGGTGACGCGTACGGCCGCGACCAGGGCTCGAGCGCCGACTTCACGGGCCTGTGGCACAGCGACATCCCCACGCTGTTCGATCGCGCCACCGAAGCCGGCGTCTCGTGGAAGTACTACGTCGGCGGGCTCGAGCAGATCGACGAGGCAAAGGTCGCCAACGGCGCGTATGCCGGGTCGGCCGACGCCACTCCGAGCGCGTTGTACTGGGCGCCGATCCTGTCGATGCAGCGTTTCTGGACCGATCCGGCGCTCTCGCAGAACGTCCGGTCGCAGGCCGATCTGTTCGCCGACGCCGCCTCGGGGTCGCTGCCGGCGATCACCTACGTGCTGCCACAGCCGACCACGCATGAGCCGCTCGTCCTTGGACCGGACCTGCGCCTCCTGTCGATCCTCAACGCGATCGAGACCTCGCCGACATGGGAGAGCACCGCGGTCGTCGTCGTGTGGGACGACTGGGGCGGCTACTACGACCATGTCGCGCCGCCGGTGACCGCCGACGGGCACCAGCTCGGCATGCGCGTGCCGATGCTGCTGCTGTCGCCGTGGGCCCAGGGGGGGACCGTGTCGAGCCAGACGCTCGATCACTCCTCGATCCCCGCGCTCGCGACGTCGCTGTTCGGGCTCGATCCGATCGAGCCCCAGACAACCGTGCCGAACGGATGGTGGCTGTCCGCGCCGGTCGATGACCCCCGGATCGTGGGGCTGTCCCACTCGCCCCGCTACGAGGCCGCCGGGATGACGCACGCCCACAACGTGTTTGGGTTGTATCTGTTGACAATGCTCGTGATCGTTGGTGTTCTTGGATGGTTGGGCTTCAGCATGTTCCGTAAGCCCAACAGGGGAGGCTCGTGATGTTCCGTCGTTCGATGGTGACTCGATTCTTGGCGTTCGCACTACTGCTTGGGGTTGCGGCGATCGCCGTGGAGGGGACCCATGTCCAGCCTGCCCAGGCGGCGTTCGCGTCGCAGTTGACCCGATACCCCTATCTGACCGACGTCACGCAGGGGTTCGCGACGATCAACTGGGCGACCGACCGCTCCGCCGCGACCGGCAGCATCACGTACGGCAAGGTGGGCACGGAAACGTGCAGCGCCCACAAGGTGAGCGGATCGAAGACCTCCATCGCCGTCAAGAGCGTCAACGAGTACCAATGGAAGGCAAAGCTCACCGGGCTGCAACCGAACTCCCAGTACTGCTACCGCGTGCAAGCTCGGGACGACCGATCTGCTCGGCTCCGACCCGTCGCCCGTGTTCTGGTCCCAGATCCCCGCCGGCAACACGACGCCGTACTCGTTCGCGGTCTTCGGTGACTGGGGCGACACGGATGTCAACGGGAACAACCCGGCGCAGGCCGCGATCATGTCCTCGATCGCGAACAGCGGCGTCCGCTTCGCACTCGGGACCGGTGACACCGGCTATGACGGCGGGACACAGGGCAACTACGGCGACCTCTACCAGACCGGCTATCGCGTCAGCTCGATCTTCGGTCCCAACTACTGGGCGCAGGCGGGCGACACGGTCCCGTTCTTCAACGCCGTCGGCAACCACGGGGCCAACGCCACCTACTTCAACAACTGGCCCCAGGATCGCGTCGTCGCGAACTCCGGCGGCAAGTACGCGATGGAGACCTACTGCTGCGCGAACGGCGCCAACTCGCAGAAGTCGCCGAGCTCGTGGTACGCGTTCGACGCCGGCGTCGCGCGGGTCTACGTGCTGTCGGCGGTCTGGTCCGACTCCAACACGGGCACCAGCACCGACTACGGCATGGACTACGCGTACCGCTGGCAGCAGAACAGCGCCGAGTACCAGTGGCTGCAGAACGACCTGCAGACGCACCCGTCGCAGCTGAAGTTCGCGGTGTTCCACTACCCGCTGTACTCGGACAACGCGACCGAGCCGTCCGACACCTTCCTGCAGGGCTCGAACAGTCTGGAGGGGTTGCTCGAGTCCAACGGCGTCAACATGGTGTTCAACGGGCACGCGCACCTGTACCAGCACAACGCGGCGCCTCCCGGTGGTGTCGTGAGCTACACGAGCGGCGGCGGCGGTGCCACGCCCGAGCCGATCACGAAGTGCAAGCCGCAACGACACCTACGGGTTGGGATGGAGCCAGACGTCCGGTGGGTCCAGCTGCGGTGCAGGGCCGAAGCCCACGCAGATCGAGCAGGTGTACCACTACCTCAAGGTCGATGTGAACGGCTATCAGGTGACCGTGTCGGGCGTGAACGCGCTCGGGCAGACGTTCGACACCACGACGTACAACTTCTCCCCCGACACCACGCCGCCGACCGCGCCGGGCAACCTGCAGGCGAGCGCGCCGTCGGGCACCCGCGTGGATCTCACGTGGACGGCCTCGACCGACGCGAAGGGCGTCACGGCCTACGACGTCTTCCGTGACGGCGCCGGGACCCCGATCGCCACCGTCGACGGCGACGTGACGGCCTTCAGCGACACCACCGTGTCGCCGAACACGCAGTACTCCTACGTGGTGAAGGCGCGCGATGCGTCGAACAACACGTCGGACCCGAGCAACACGGCCGACGTGACGACGCCCTCGTCGGATGGCGAGGCGCCGACCGCGCCGGGGAACCTGCTGGCCAACGCGCCCAGCGCGACGCGCGTGGACCTCACGTGGACCGCGGCGACCGACAACAGCGGTGTGATCGACAAGTACGACGTCTACCGCAACGGTTCGCTCGACCCCGATCGCGACGGTGAACGGCAACCTCACGTCGTTCTCCGACCTGACGGTGAGCGCATCGACCGCGTACTCCTACACGGTGCGCGCGCGCGACGCGTCGGGAAACACCTCGGGCGACAGCAACGTGGCCCAGGTGACGACGCCGTCGCTCGGCGTCTTGTTCGCGGACGACTTCGAGAGTGGCTCGTTGGCGGCGTGGACCAACGTCACCGGCCTCGGCGTGACGCAGGGTGTTCCGTCGCCCAGCGGCGGCCTCTGGGTCGCGCGCGAGACCAGCGCCAGCGCGGGAGGCACGTACGCCTACAAGTCGATCTCGCCGACGCAAACGGAGCTGTACGCGAAGTTCCGTTTCCAGGTGCTGAGTCGGACCGGTTCGGTGGACCTGATGCGGTTCCGCAACGCGACGGGGGGCAGCAAGCTCTCGCTGTACGTGAGCGGGACGAGCGGCACGCTGTCGACGCGGAACGCGGCGGGCACGAGCACGCGTGCGCCCGGACCGACGATCGTGAACGGTCAGTGGTACACCGTGGAGATCCACGCGAAGATCGCGTCGCCGACGGTGACCGAGGTGTGGCTCGACGGTGTGCACCTCACGGCGCTCGACGCGACGGGTGATATCGGCGCGACCGCGATCGGTCAGTTCCTGGTCGGAACCACGGCCGCCGGCACGTACGACGTCGTGATCGACGACGTCGCAGTCGCAAAGAACTTCATGCCCATATACTGGTGCCTCGTATGGCCTAGCCCCAATGGGTTACATGCGCGCGCCGTGTTTGGCGCGCATGCTGGTCATCGGATGTTCATATCCAGGTCGCGGTCCGGCCGGACTCGCTTGCCATCCTCGTATCGGGACGAACGTCCCGGTCATGGAGGAGAGATGGCATCGATCAGCAAGGAGTTCGAGCGGGGAGTCACCGGCTCTCGGCGGTTCCGTGATGTGATGCTCCGCGTCGTGCGTGCGATGCCGACGCGGTGTGATCATTGCGGCGGCCGTGTCGTGCGGACCGATCCGATGGCCGCGAAGTCGTGCAACCGTTGCGGCCTCTGGGCCGAGTAGGGATCAGTGCACGAGGTCTGAGATCACCTTGAGGTACCGCGAGCCGTAGCGTTGCAGCGGCTGCACGTAGGTTCCTTCGGCGATCTCGTTCCAACTGATCAACACCCATCCGTTGGGATGGGACGCCTTGTTCCCCGAGAACAGCTTGCGCATCGTCGTGCCGTCCTTGCGCGGGACGCAGGTCGTGCCGCCGAGCAGCTCCGTGTTGAAGCCGGGTGCGATCGGCGCGAACCATCGCTTCTTGCTGCCGTCGGGATTCTGCTTCGCGTTGCGGACCTTCGCGGCGAGATGCCGCAACTGTGAGAACGAGTCGGGGTTGCGATACGGGTCCTGCGAGGACCAGTAGTACTGATCGCCGTCGAGCAACGCGCCGCGTGCGCTCGTCCACGTGTCCCAGTTCTCGTCGCCGATCAGGTAGAACCAGGGACGGAACTTCTGCGAGATCGTCTTCAGCACCGTGTTCGGAGTACTTGCGGCTTCCCGTCCACACGAGCGGGAGTCGCTTCGAGAAGGTCCGGTCGAACGCCGAGTCGTGCGCGTAGAGGCGGCGCAGGTACGCGAGGTCGCCGGCGATGTGGCTGGTCGACAGGATCGTGTCCGAGGCCTTGTAGCTGATCCACAGCTTGAAGTGGACGCCGTCTCTGTTGACCTCGTGCACCACGCTGACGAGCATCTGCAGGCGCCGGTTGTAGGAGAGCCTCTTGACCGTCTGGGTCGCGCGACCGGTGCCCGCCCAGTTGACGATGAAGCCGCGGAGGCCGGCATGGGCCGCCGTGCGCACGTCGTGCTCGATCGTGGCGCGGCGATCCTGCGTGAAGAGCCTGCGAGGCGTGTCGGTCAGCTGGTTGCCCGCGTACTTGCTGACGGTGTCGCAGCCGGAGGTGCCGAGCGTCGCCGGCAGCGGCAGCGGGGCGCTCGCGTACGGGAAGTTGGAGCCGAGCCGGTCGTGCCAGTGCAGCTTCGACCACCATAAGTAGTAGTAGGCGAACATGTTCGTGCGTGATCGGGGCGCGGGTCGCCGTGCGTGTGTGGCGGTCGCCGGCGGCAGCAGGGGTCGACTGCTGCGCTCCGATGCTCGCAAGCAGGAGCGCGATGACGACGACGCGCTGGATAGAGACCTTCATACCGGGGGGCCCTCAAACCCTAGAGGCTCGCCGGCCGGGTTGGCAGCAGGCGGCTACTCCGTTCCAGGTATCGGTGGGTCTGTAGGCGGGCTTGAACGAGCTCGGAATGAGGAAGATGAACTGCGAGGGAACAACGTCGTCTTCACACGATTTTCATGTGCTCGCGACCTCCGTCGGGTTCACCGACGGGAAACCTTCTGCTAGCGTTCGTCACCCGGCCGATCACTGCATCCGGGGAGGGAGGATCGGCGTTGGTAGTCGCTTCAACGGTCTGCGCAGGTTCGCCGATCCCATTCGATCCCACCGAGGTCGATCGGAAGCTCGCGGCCGAGCTCACGCTCGGCGGTCTTGCCGAAACGGCGAATCGCGTCGTCTTCGATCTCTACGATCATTGCGCGTTGGTCGTTCGTTTCTTCGTCGTGGAGAGAGGGAGCGGACCCCGTCTCGTCAAGACGTCCGGCGATCGTCGGCTGGTGCCCAACCGCGACGCGCTTCGGGCGCGCGCCCTCAAGACGGGGCAGCCGGCCGCAACGACGCTCGGCACATCCGGCCGGCTTCCGGCTGATCGTCGCGCCGCTCGTCGAAGGCGAGACGGTGACGGGGCTCTTGGAGTTCGTCGTGCCCGTCGAGATGGTGGCCGCGAAGGCGAACCGGCTGGAGGTCGTGGTGCGGGCCGCGTCCACGTCGCTGCACGCCTGGCATCGCGCGACGGTCGCACAGCACGAGACGCGCCGGGCAACCGGCGATTCCTTCGCGCTCGGGCTGCGGCTGGCGGGCGTGCTGGCTCGTGCCGGCGAGTTGGGCGCCGCGGTCCGCAGCGCCGTGGAACTGCTCGCTCGGGAGCTGAAGACCCCGGTGGTCGCGTGGCGTGCGGATCCCGCGGGACGGGTGATGCGGATCTCGGCCTCGAGCGGTCTCGGGACCGCCAGACGCAATGCGATGGAAGGCGCGGCGTTCGATCTGCCGCCCGATGACAACCGCACGCGTCTGCTGAAGGTCATGAAGGACCGGATCTCGGAGTCGATCGGCGGTGAGGTGACCCTGCTCGATGGGGGTCCGGTCGTCTTCGTCGCGAGTGGGCGTCACGCCGAGCTGGAGTCGTGCGGGCGGGAGCTGGCCGCATTGCTGGAGCAGTTGCCGATCGCGAACGTCTCCCAGCTGGATTTCGTGGACGACGACGGCAAGGTCCGGCCCTGGGCCCACGGCTCGCTCGAGCGCGCCCGGTTGCAGGATCTGACCCCGCGGGAGCGCGAGATCCTGGTGCTGCTCGCCGGAGGTGCCCGGACGAGTGAGATCGCGCGCCGCCTGGTCATCAGCGAGAAGACGGTCAAGACCCACATCCAGAACATCCTGCGGAAGCTGGAAGTCACCTCCCGGCTCGAGGCGGCGGCGATCGCCGTACGGGCCGGATTCGTTCCTCTGTCGGCCAGTTAGGGTTCACCCTTTCGGGCAACAAATACTCCATCTGGAGTAGGCCACCCCCCCTCCTAGCCTCCATCCTTCTCCCCGCGACATGAATTCAACGGATCCGGTTCGAAGGCGTTTCGTTTGCAACGGCATTGGCTGTCGCGTGCGGGCTTGCCCCGACTTCAAGGGAGAACGAGCAGATGAAGAACACGTCCAGGCTCAGCCGCGCACGCGCGTTGTTCGCTGTTGGCGCAGTCGTTACTTTGGTTCTTCCTGATGATGGCGCTCCTCGCGCCGGTCGCATCCGCCGCGCCGACCACTTTCCTCGACGACGGGGGTCCCGACGACCAGTCGGAACAAGAAGGACCTCAACTCTCTGACCGCTCGACTACGGCAGTGTGGGGGCGACATCCATCGCCATCTCCTGGACATGGGACGACACGGACTTCAGCGGGAACAACACCGGCGACGCGTGTGCCGAGTTCGACACCGACAAGGACGGCAAAGTCGAACTACGCAGTGTGCGTCGGGATCGGTGGCCGCCCGCCTCGTACCAGTACACGACCTTCTGGACGTGCAGCGACGGTGCTGCAACCAAGTGCACCTCGCCAAGCAGCGACACGTCCCTCCCGAACGCCGGCAAGCAGACGGGAATCTTCGGGATCTCGCAGGTGCAGGACCCCTTTGGTCTCGGCGGGATCGCCTTCGACGCGAATCACTCCACCGATGGCGGCGTCTGTGACGGTAACCCTTTGTGCAACAGCAAGGACACCCAGGCCGCGGGAACGATTCAGTTGGCCGACTTCGGAGGCGCGACAGCCAAGCTGATCAATGTCTGCAGCCACGAGTCAGCGTCACCGACATCGAACCCGGAGGAGCTGCACCTTCGCGCCCAACAGCGGATTCTTGACGATCATCAAGAATGCCAGCCCCAATGACTCGACCTCGTTCGTCTTCACGTCGTCGGTCGCTTCGAACGATGGGGACACAAGTTGGTCTAGAACCTGGCAGCGGCACCGTGGCTTCGATGATCCCCTTCGTGACACCGATCAACGGGAACTCCGCGGACGTCACGACGCTCAATCTGAACGAGGCAGTCCCGGCCGGATGGAGTCTCGATTCCGCTGGATGTGTGATTCAGTCGTCGCCAACAGCGGCAACGGGAACGCCCGACGCGCCTCCTGCGAAGAGCGGTCCAACCAGCAAGGGCGTTCAAGAACCTCCAGATCCATGCTGGCCTCGAAACCATCTGCACCTTCACCGACACAAAGGTTACGAAGCTGACGCTCGTGAAGACGGTTACAAACGACAACGGCGGCTCGGCTGCAGCGACCGCTTGGACTCTGACGGCGAATGGCTCTGGCGCCAATGACATCTCAGGTGCTACGGGATCCACAGCCGTTACGAGCGCCACCGTCTCCGCAGATACGTTCGCCCTCTCAGAATCCGGACCCTTGAACTACACGGCCGGCAACTGGAGCTGCGTGAGGACGGGTACGAACACCGCGGCAACGATGCCCACCGCGACGTCCGTGACGGTCCCAGTCGGTGACGACGTCACCTGCACGATCAACAACAACGACAACGCTCCTGCGCTGCACCTGCGCAAGACCGTGACCAACGACAACGGCGGCACGGCGCTGCGCACGGCGTGGACCGCTGACGGCCAACGGTACCGGCAGACCCCGACGAACCTGTCGGGCGCCACCCCGGTCGACTCGCGGTGCCTCGTTCAAGGCCGACACGTACGCCCTGTCTGAGACGACGGCCCGTCGGGCTACACGGCCGGCAACTGCAGCTGCGTCGTCACCGGCTCCGACACCGGCCGCGATGCCGGTGACGGTGACCACACGGCACGTGTCGCTCGGGCTCGGTGACGACGTCACCTGCACGATCAACAACAACGACAACGCTCCTGCGCTGCACCTGCGCAAGACCGTGACCAACGACAACGGCGGCACCGCGCTGGCCACCGGTGGACGCCGACGGCAGACGGGACGGGGCCAACCCGACCATCCTGTCCGGCACCACCCCGGTCGACACCGGTGCGTCGCTGAAGGCCGACACGTACGCGCTGTCGGAGTCGCGACGGCCCCTCCGGCTACACGCCCGGCAACTGGAGCTGCATCGTCGACCGGCTCCGACCCGGCCGTGCCGGTGACGGTGACCGCCGGCAGCGTTCAGATCGGGCTCGGTGACGACGTCACCTGCACGATCAACAACAACGACAACGCTCCGGCGCTGCACCTGCGCAAGACGGTGACCAACGACAACGGCGGCACCGCGATGGCACCGACGTGGACGCTGAAGGCAGACGGGCGGGGCCAGACCCGACCAACCTGTCGGGCACGACCCCGGTCGACAGCGGCGCGTCGTTCAAGGCCGACACGTACGCCCTGTCCGAGACGGACGGCCCCTCCGGCTACACGGCCGGCAACTGGAGCTGCGTCATCACCGGCTCCGACCCGGCGGCCGGTGACGGTCACCGCCGGCAGCGTGCAGATCGGCTCGGTGACGACGTCACCTGCACGATCAACAACAACGACAACGCTCCGGCGCTGCACCTGCGCAAGACGGTGACCAACGACAACGGCGGCACCGCGCTGGCACCGACGTGGACGCTGAAGGCGGACGGTGCGGGCCAAACCCGACCAACCTGTCGGGCACCACCCCGGTCGACAGCGGCGCGTCGTTCAAGGCCGACACGTACGCCCTGTCCGAGACGGACGGCCCCTCCGGCTACACGGCCGGCAACTTGAGCTGCGTCGTCACCGGCTCCGACCCGGCTGGCCGGTGACGGTCACCGCCGGCAGCGTTCAGATCGGGCTCGGTGACGACGTCACCTGCACGATCACCAACAACGACAACGCACCCGCGCTGCACCTGCGCAAGACCGTGACGAACGACAACGGCGGCACTGCGCCGCAACAGCGATGGACGCTGACGGCCGCGGCGGGCCCGACGCCGACCTCTCCGGCACGACGCCGGTCGACAGCGGTGCCTCCTTCAAGGCCGACACGTACGCCCTGTCCGAGTCGGACGGCCCCTCGGGCTACACCGCCGCAACTGGAGCTGCGTCGTCACGGGCTCCGCACCCGGCGCGGTACGGTCACCGCACGGCAGCGATCACCCTCGGGCTCGGTGACGACGTCACCTGCACGATCAACAACAACGACAACGCACCGTCGCTGCACCTGCGCAAGACGGTGACCAACGACAACGGCGGCACCGCCCTCGCAACCGCGTGGACGCTGACGGCGACAGGCACCGGGGCTAGCCGACGAACCTCTCGGGCTCGACGCCGGTGGACAGCGGCGGGTCGTTCAAGGCCGACACGTACGCGCTCGGCGAGTCCGGGCCCGCCGGCTACACCGCGGGCAGCTGGAGCTGCGACCGGCCCGCCCGGCAGCCGGTACGGTCACCGCCGGCAGCGATCACGGTCGGCGTCGGTGACGACGTGACCTGCACGATCAACAACAACGACAACGCACCGTCGCTGCACCTGCGCAAGACGGTGACGAACGACAACGGCGGCACCGCCCTGGAACCGCGTGGACGCTGACCGCGACTGCCGCGGTCGAGTCCCGACGAACCTCTCCGGCTCGACGCCGGTCGACAGCGGCGCGACGTTCAAGGCCGACACGTATGCGCTGTCGGAGTCGACGATGGCCCTCGGGCTACACGGCCGGCAACCCGAGCTGCGTGGTGACCGGCTCCGACACCAGCCGTGCCCGGTGACGGTGACCGCCGGCAACGTGCGATCGGGCTCGGTGACGACGTCACCTGCACGATCAACAGCAACGACAAGAAGCCGCAGTTGAAGCTGGTCAAGAACGTCGAGAACGACGACGGTGGGTCCCGCGCAGAGTCCGAGTGGACCCTGACGGCCAACGGTGGCGCTGCCGGAACCCTGTCGGGTCTCGGTGCGGCAGGCGGCACGGACGTGGTGAGTGGCACCGGCTTCAAGGCCGGCACCGACGCGCTGAGCGGTGCCGCGGTCAAGGACGACCCGCAGTGGTTGGAGCTGCAAGAAGAACGATGCGGCGACGTACACGGCTGCTACATCGATCACGCTCGGTATCGGTGACACAGCGATCTCAAGATCACCAATGACGACAAGCCCGGCACGATCGTGATCATCAAGAACGCGAAGCCAGCACAGGGGACCTTCGCGTTTGGCACGACCGGATCGTCAAGTGGGCCCGGCACCGACACGTGGCCGGCCAACTTCACGCTGACAGGCTCGACGAGCGGCGGTGGCAACACCAAGTCGTTCATCGTCGACGCTGGCTCCTACACGGTGACCGAGCAGACGCAACTCAGTTGGGTGCTCACAGGCATAGGCGGCTCCACGGATGCCAGCACGCCTTATGACTGTGTCGTTACGGGCTCGGGTGGAAGCACCGGAACCGGTGACCTGAGCACGCAGAGGGTGTCGATCAGTCTCAAGAATGGCGACACCGTCACCTGCACGTTCGAGAACACGGGTAACGGTGCCACAAGGACCCAGGGCTTCTGGGCCACGCACCCGCAGCTAGCGGACATCGCATGGAACGGAGGCACTGCATTCGGCCACACCTTCCCTGGTGTGCCTGACAAGGTGTTGTGTGGCGACACGCTAACGATTGACGCACTCGCTCCGCCGACTCCGGCGGCTGCCAACTCGGAGGTGATGGGCGGGTTCTGGTCTAGCGTTTCCAGACGAGCGCGAACGTGAAGCGCTCGGCGTTGAACCAGGCGAGGATGCAACTCCTCCAGCAGCTGCTTGCGGCTGAGCTGAACAGCTCCGCCTTTGGATCGGTGCCTAGCTCAGGATCGATCGCCGCTTGGGAGAGTGCGTTCTGCGGGACAAACACCAAGAACATTCAGACGGCGCAGCAACAGGCCGCCTCCTTCAATAGCCAGGGCGACAACGGCACCTTCACGCCCGCATGTCCCAGATAAGTACGCTCGCTACATCGCGAAGATTACGTTCTGGGACAAGTACGGCAAGTAAGACCTGCCCAACGAGCTATCAGAAGGGCCCGGATCCAAAGGATCCGGGCCCTTCCTTGTACTTCGGATCCCGACTAGGCCGCTGCGACTTTGAAGCTGGTCGCTGCCAGGACCACCCACTTGCCGAACCCTGCCCGAGTGAAGTACCCCTC